>NZ_JNZP01000001.1 GCF_000725545.1 Streptomyces exfoliatus
GGATCACGTCCTCAGCTACAAGTGGACGCTGCCCGACGGCACCGACGTGACCACCGGCGGCAACCAGGTCCAGACGGCTCTGCCGTCGGCCGTCGCCCCCGGTGACAGTGTCGATCTCCAGGCCGTGGTGAAGACCCCGATCAACTCCGACAACGGCAACAAGCGTACCGACTACGTCCTGACCTGGGACGTCTACAACAAGACCACCGGGGCGTGGACGTCGGGCACCTCCGGCATCCCCGGTCTGAAGCAGAACGTGGCCGTGGAGGACCCCACCTCCAACCAGCTCGGCCTGGAGAAGTTCTACGCCTACACCGGCAAGAACACCGGCGCCGGCGGCAGCCTGATGAACAACCTCGCCTCCGGCAACGCGGCGTGGTCGTACAACGCGTTCAACAACCCGGGTCGTGGTCTGAACACGTTCTTCCGGCTGGCCTACAACAGCCTGGACACCTCCGACACGGTCTCCGGTGCGGGCTGGTCCATGCAGGCGTCGGGGCCGATCCGGCTCGGCGCGCCGCTGGAGTTCCACCCGAAACCGCACCCCACGGAGATCCGTCTCCCGGACGGCGACGGCACCACCCACGTCTTCCGCTGGGACAGTGTGAACAGCGTCTGGAAGGCACCGGCCGGTGTCCACTACAAGCTGACGGCGAAGCCCGGTCTCGACTGCACGCCGCTGAAGGACCCGATCCCGGACGCCTGGACCATGGCCAGGCCGGACGGTACTCGCTTCCTGTTCGGCTGCGACGGCTACCTGACCTCCACGGTGGACAAGAACGGCAACACCATGCTGTTCACCTACGAGGAGCGGAAGTCCAACAACAAGCCGACCAAGTTCCTGACGTACATCACCGACCCGGCGTCGCGGCAGACGCTGACGGTGGACTACTTCAAGAAGGGCGACGCCTCCTACGAGTACGTCTCGGGCACCGGCACCATCGCCACGGGCTCGAACCTGACCAACTCCAAGATCTACGACCACATCAAGTCGGTCACCGACGTGTCCGGCCGTAAGATCAACTTCTGGTACACCGACAAGGGTCTGCTCGGCCAGTTCACCGACGGTGTGGGCTCCTCGCAGCCGAAGGTGTTCAAGTTCACCTACGACGCCACGCAGGGCAACAAGAACGTCAAGCTGGTGGCGGCCACGGACCCCCGGGGCAACGCCACCAAGCTGGCCTACTACGCCCCGCAGGCCGGCGACGACCCGAAGTACCACTGGTGGACCAAGACCATCACGGACCGGCTGAACAACAACACGACGTTCGCCTACAAGGCGAACGTGACGAACCCGAAGTTCACCGACACGAAGGTCACCGACGCCGAGGCGCATGCCACGGACTACGTCCTGGACGACTTCTCCCGTCAGGTGAGGGCCACCAACGCCAAGTCGCAGGCCACGGACCTCTCCTGGGACGCCGACAACAACGTCACGCTCCTGAAGGACGCGAACGGCGCCCAGACCACCTGGACGTACGACCAGAAGACCGGCTACCCGCTGACGATGAAGGACGCGGAGGCCAACAAGAACGGCACCGCGGCCTCGGTCTACACGTACCAGACCCGTCTGGACGGCTACTCGGCCGATCTGTCCACCAAGACCTCTCCGGAGGGCCGCAAGTGGCAGTTCGGCTATGACGGCTTCGGCAACCTCAAGACCGTCACCGACCCCAAGGGTGTCGCCACCACCTCGGTGACCGGCGACTACACCACCACGTACGACTACGACGCCTACGGGCAGTTGGCCAAGGCCACCGACGCCAACGGCAACGCCACCGTCAACTCCGACTTCAGCGACATCGGCTACCCGAAGAAGATCACCGACGCGGAGAGCCACGCCACCTCGTTCGTCTACGACGAGCGCGGCCAGGTCACCTCGGTGACCGACACGCTGGGCACCACCACCACCCAGACCTACGACGCCTTCAAGCGTCCGCTGGTCAACAAGGTGCCCAAGGTGCAGGCGCAGGGGTCGTTCATCACCACGCCCGCCCCGGTGTACGACGCCAACGACAACGTCACCTCCAGCACCGCCGCGGACGGCGCGGTGTCCACCGCGGTCTATGACCCGGCGGACCAGGTGACCTCGTCGACCGGCCCGGACAACAACCTGAGCGGACGCACGTCGCTCTACAGCTACGACAAGGTCGGCAACCTCAGGACCACGACCGAGCCCAAGGGCGCGGCGACGACCGCCGTCCCGGACGACTACGTCACCACCAACACCTACAACGAGATCTACCAGCTCCTGTCGGTGGTCAACGCCCAGGGCGACAAGGTCTCCTACGAGTACGACAACGTCGGCAACGCGGTCACGGTCATCGACCCGAAGAAGAACGCCACCGCCGACACCACCGACTACACCAGCAAGACCGCGTACGACCTCAACCACCGCGTCACCAAGGTCACGGACGCGGCGGGCAAGTACACCACCACCACCTACGACAAGGACTCCCTGGTCCTCGAGACGACCGACAAGGAGGGCAACAAGTCCCAGGTCGTCTACGACGAGCGCGGCAAGGTCATCGAGCAGAAGGTTCCCTACGAGGGCACCACGGTCCGGTCGACCAAGTTCGAGTACGACCAGATGGGCAACACCACCAAGGTGATCAGCCCGCGCGGCACCGCCACCGCGGCCGCGGACGACTTCACCAGCCGTACCGAGTACGACAAGCTCAACCGGCCGGTCAAGCAGTTCCTGCCCTACGACCCGGCGGACACCCGCCACAACAACCCCAACGTCTACACACAGACGGTCTACGACGCCGTCGGCCGCACCGCGCGGGTCTCCGCGCCGCCGTCGGAGGGGCAGACGGTCCGCAACGACACCGACTACACCTACTTCGACAACGGCTGGCCCAAGACGGTCACCGACCCGTGGGACATCGTCACCTCCTACGGCTACAACCAGACCGGCCAGCAGGTGTCGCGCACCCTCACCTCCGCCGGCGGCTCCAGCTCGCGGACCATGGGCTGGGCGTACTACCCCGACGGCAGCCTCCAGGCCCGCACCGACGACGGCGTGCCGTTCGGCGCCCACGTCGTGGTGGGGGACAACTCCGACACCCAGAGCACCTCGGCCACCGGCACCTGGGCCACCGCCTCGGCCACCGGCCAGCAGGGCTACGACCACCGCACCCACGCGGCGGGGGCCTCGACGGACAGGTTCACCTGGACGCTGAACGTTCCGCAGGACGGCAGCTACACCGCCTACGCGAAGTACCCGACGACCTCGGGCGCCTCCACGGCGGCGAAGTACAGCGTCACCCACGGCAGCGGCACCACCGACAAGGCGGTCAACCAGACCACCGGTGGCGGCACCTGGGTCTCGCTGGGCGCGTTCACCTTCAAGCAGGGGAACACGTCCAAGATCACCCTGGCGACCGACGCCTCGGGCAAGGTCGTCGCCGACGCGGTGAAGATCGTCCGTAACGCCACGGAGACCGACAACGAGAAGAGGAACTTCACCTACTCGTACGACCTCAACGGCAACCTCACCTCGATCGCGGACGCCTCCTCCGGCACCAAGGTCGACGCGTACTCGATGACCTACACCGAGCTCAACCAGCTCCAGAAGGCCAGTGAGTCCCTGTCCGGCGCCGAGAAGAAGGCCACGTCGTTCACGTACGACGCCAACGGCCAGCCGCAGACGGTGACCCACCCCGACCAGTACTCGCAGTACTTCTACGACCTGCGGGACCTGACGACGACGGTGAAGGTCGGCAAGTCCGCCTCGGACGCCTCGCCCGAGACCACCGCGTTCACCTACACCGACCGCGGCCAGCGGCTGAAGGAGACCAAGGCCAACGGCAACACGGTCGACTACACCTACTACCTCAACGGAGCGCTGAAGACCCAGAGCGAGAAGAAGCCGAACGCCACGCTGGTCTCCTCGCACACCTACGCCTACGACGCCAACGGCAGCAAGGCGCAGGACGTCGCGTCCAAGATGAACGCCGACAACCACGGCGCGTACCTGACCTCCACCACGAACTACACTTACGACCCGGTCAACCGGCTCACCAAGTCGGTGAAGACGGGCAGCGGCGCGGGCACCGAGACCTACGCCCACGATGACAACGCCAACGTCATCAGCCAGACCGTCAAGGACATCACCACCACCTACACCTACGACCGCAACCGGCTCCTCAGCGCGAGCGTCAGCGGTGTCAGCAACAGCTACAACTACGACCCGTACGGCCGACTGGACACCGTCACCGCCGGTGGCAAGGTGCTCCAGGACAAGGACTACGACGGCTTCGACCACGTCATCAAGAACTCCACGCTGCAGGACGACGGAGTCTCGACGAAGACCAGCACCTACGTCTTCGACCCGCTGGACCGCACGACGTCCAAGACGGAGTCCGGCAAGACCACCGACTACAACTACCTCGGTACCTCCAGTGAGGTCCTCAACGAGGCCGTTGCCGGCGCGGTCACCAAGTCCTACCAGTACAGCCCGTGGGGCGAACGCCTGACGCAGCTGAAGCACAACACCGACGGCACCGAGGAGCTCGGCGTCTACGGCTACAACGGCCACACCGACGTCGAAACCCTCACCGACACCAGCGGTGACACGAAGTCCACCTACGGCTACACGGCCTACGGCAGCAACAACGACGCCGAGTTCACCGGCATCGACAAGCCCGACGCCGCCCAGCCCGACAAGGAGGCGTACAACCCCTACCGCTTCAGCGCGAAGCGCTGGGATTCCGCCAGCGGCACGTACGACATGGGCTTCCGTGACTACGACCCCGGCCTGAACCGCTTCACCAGCAGGGACATGTACAGCGGCGCCCTTGCCGACATGCGGCTGGGATCGGACCCCTTCACGGGGAACCGCTACGCCTTCACGGGCGGCAACCCGATCAGCAACGTGGAGATCGACGGGCACAACTGGTGCGAGGGCGGGGCCTTCTGCCCCTACAACGAGACCTTCGCCGATGCGTGGATCACCGGCATCGGTGTTCTCACCGACAACCTCGCCGGCCCCGTGATCGCCGCGGAGCCGATCCTTCGGGACCAGTGCCCCTCGTGCTTCGGAAGCCCCGGTGACCCCAACGGGGTGGACCTGGGATTCGAATGGGTCTCAGGCAGGGGTCCCAGTAAGCGGGACTTCGGCGGGAACGACGCCTTCACGCAGTCGCTCATGGACCACTACCACGTCCAGCGCGTGCGCGAGATCGCTGCCGACAACATCAACGGCGGAAACTACAACGTCGGCGCAACCGTCAAGCAGTACACGGACAAGAAGACGAAGAAGGTCGAGAACAACGGCCTGAACCACTCGCTGAACTCCAAGACCGTCCTCCTGGATTTCACGACCAACATGTCCGCTGCGTTCCTCGGTTCCTACACCATGGACTACACGGTCAAGTCGGTCGACAAGAAGGCGGGAACCGCGACCATTGAATTCCATGTGAAGAATGGCAGCGATATCAACTCCGGGACGCACATCGCCCCGGAGCTCGGCGGATACAGTCCGTGGTGGGATGAGAACATCGCCATCCCGCTCAACGACAACTACACTACGGGGCGTTTCGGCGCGAAGGAGCAGGAGTTGACGTGGACGGAGACGATCGACCTCGGCGATCCCGCGGCTCCGTCGGGGGCGTCGGAGTCGTCGCCCGGCCTGTTCGACGGCCTCACGGATTGGGTCTCCAGCCTCTTCTGACGGCAGGCTGACGCGTAAACGGCCGGGCTGCCCCCGGAGGCCCGAAAGGGTCTCCGGGGGCAGCCCGGCCTCCGGAACCAAGGGAAGCAGACAACGTGCGATTCGGCGCATCTCGCAGTGGTGCAGGCCTCGCGGCCGCCGCCTTGACGGTACTCACATCGACCGCTTGCGGCATACTTCAACCCGCCCGGGCCCCGGTGGAGACCCCGGAGTCCGTAGTGCATTCCGAATTGGTCGGCCGATGGGACGGGAGCCCGGAATGCAGATCTCCGCTTCCGGTGATCCGACTGCGTGACGATTACACCTATACGGTCAAGGACTTTCCGACGGAGTGGGACGGCCCGGTGCCGGACTCTCAGGTGACACGTCGTTCGACCGACGGGAAATGGCACGCGGTCAACAAGGACCCCGGCCTGTCACCCTATCTCGTGCTTCGTTTCGAGAAGGGGAAGGGGGAGTGGGAAATAGAGACTCTCTTTTTCACCCTGGAGAAGGGAACACTGTGGATGGGCACGTCCGTCGAGGTGGAGGGGGAGCCCGGACATTCCTTCTCGTGCGACTTCAGACGTACTTCTGCCGACCCTGAATCCGCCGGATAGCGGATGACGCCCCCAGCCGGCACGGCGCCCTGTCGGGTGCGGCCCCCGCGCCCGTGGCGCAGCGGCGCGGCGAGCCCGGGGCGCAGGTGCCATGCTGGAAGGCAGCGGGGGCCGGCGGCAGGAACACAGGTGATCGCTCATGTGTCGATGGCTCGCATACTCGGGTACGCCCCTGCTGCTCGACACCATCCTCTACAAGCCCGCCCACTCGCTGATCGACCAGAGCCTCCACTCCAGACTGGGCGTCGAGACGACGAACGGTGACGGCTTCGGTGTCGGCTGGTACCCGGAGGAGGCCGGGGCCACCCCGGCCCTGCTCAGGGACATCGGCCCCGCCTGGAACAACCGCAACCTGCGGGAGATCGCTGACCACGTCCGGTCACCGCTGTTCTTCGCCCACATCAGGGCGTCGACCGGCACCGCGGTCCAGCAGTCGAACTGCCACCCGTTCCGGCACGGCCGCTGGATGTGGATGCACAACGGCGCCATCGCGGACTTCCATCTCGTGCGCCGCGAGCTGTCCCTGCTCATCGACCCCGCCCTGTACTCCGACGTCGAAGGAACGACGGACTCCGAGGTGATGTTCTACCTGGCGGTCACCTTCGGCCTGGACCAGGACCCGCCCGGTGCCGTGGCCCGCATGGTGGGAGTCGTGGAGCGCATCGGCCGCGACCACGGCGTGGAGCTCCCGATGCAGATGACGGTCGCCGTGACCGACGGCGAACGGCTCTGGGCCTTCCGCTACTCGAGCGCGGGCGCTTCCCGGTCCCTCTTCTACAGCACCCGTGTGGACACCCTGCGCACGCTGCACCCCGACGTCGCGTTCCTGCGGGAACTGTCCGACGAGTCCCGCCTCATCGTGTCCGAACCCCTCGGCGATCTGCCCGGCGCCTGGAACGAGGTACCCGAGAGCAGCTACGGCGTCGTCCAGGCGGGCGGCGACGAGTTGCGCCCCTTCGTCCCGGAACCGGCATGACGCGGTGCCGGCACCCGTCGTGATCACGGTCGGGGTCGAGGAAGAGTACCTCCTGGTCGACCCGGCGACTCTCCTTCCCGTACCGCGCGTGCGGGAGGTACGGGCAACCGCCGGCCTGGCGACGATCGCGGAGGCGCGGGAGGTCCAGGACGAGCTGCTGCAGGCCCAGATCGAGGTCGCCACCCCTGTGTGCACGGCCCTCGAAGAGGTGGGGGGCCATCTGCTGCGGCTGCGCCACGCGGTCGCCTCCGCGGCCGAGGCCAACGGCTGCCGCATCGCGCTCTCCGCCACCGCCCCGGTCAGGGACGCCGCACCCGTACCCCTCACGCGTACGGCCCGGTACCTGAAGATGCGGGACGAGGCCCGACTGCTGGTCGACGAGCAGCTGATCTGCGGCATGCACGTCCATGTGGGGATCCCCGACCGCGCGGCGGGAGTCGCGGTCCTGAACCGGTTGCGCCCCTGGCTTCCGACCCTGCTCGCCATGTCCGCGAACGGGCCCCTGTGGGACGGCCGGGACACCGGGTTCGTCAGTTGGCGCACGATCATCTTCGGCCGTTGGCCGGTCAGCGGCCCACCACCGCATTTCGAAGGAGCGGCGGACTACGAGGCGCTGGCCGACGCTCTCGTGGCACCGGGGCTGATCCCGGACCGGGGGCAGTTGTACTGGCATGCCCGGCTCTCGGAGCGGTACCCGACCGTCGAGGTGCGCTGTTGCGACGTGCAGCTGGAGGCGGACGACGCGGTGATGCTCGCCGGTGTCGTCCGCGGGCTCGCGGCCACCGCGATGGCCGAGGAGAAGGCCGGGGTCGGAGCCGCGCCCTGCCGGCCGGAGGTGCTGCGCGCCGCGACGTGGCACGCGGCCCGGCACGGGTTGAGCGGCACCCTGGTGGACGTGGCCGGTGGAGGCCGTCTCCGGAGCAGCGACTCCGTGCTGCGCGCGCTCCTGCGGTACATCCGCCCGGCCCTGGAGGACAGCGGTGACCACCGCGAGGTGGCCTCGCTCGTCCAGCGGCTCATCCAGCGGGGAACGGCGGCCGACCGCCAGCGCCGCGCCCTGGCCGAGACCGGTCTGGCAGGGGTCGCGGCGCTCGTCACCGCGGGAGCCACCACCGCCTGAGGCCCGTACGTGCCCGGGAGCCGCGACGACCGGGCCGGCCGCCGGCGCGGCCGGGCGGTCGCCTCCGTCCCCTCCCGGGCCGACCGGCTCGTCTCACCGGGCCGACCGGCCCGTCCGTGCCTATGGTGAGAGGGCGGAAGACCGCAGAGGTCTCGCGTGGGCAGGTGGAACGTGGGCACAACCGGCATCGACTTCGAAGCGGTCTTCCGCGCCCTGCCGGGCGCGGCCGCCCTGCTGAGCACGGACCTCGTGTTCGTCGACGTCAACGAGGCGTACAGCGCGCTGTCCGGCCTCACCCGCGAGGAACTGGCGGGCCGCTACCTGTTCGACGTCTTCCCCGACAATCCCGGCGATCCGGCCGCGAGCGGCATGCGCAACCTGCATGCGTCCCTGCACAGGGTCGTGGCCACCGGGGAGAGCGACAGCATGGCGCTCCAGCGCTACGACGTGGAGGACCCCGACCGGCCGGGGGAGTGGCAGGAGCGGTACTGGAGCCCGGTCAACGTCCCGGTGCTCGGGCCCGACGGCGCCGTGGCCCTGGTGCTGCACCGGATCGAGGAGGTCACCGAACTCATCCGCGCCCGCGGCACCCGTGGCGGCTCCGGTGCCCGGGTCCTGGAAGCGGAGCTCTACACCCGCGCCCGTGAGCTGCAGGAACTCAACCAACGTCTGCGCGAGGCCCACGCCCGCGAACGCGAGGTCGCCCTCCATCTCCAGCAGGCCATGCTGCCCGCGCCCGGCCCGCTCGACCACCACCGCGCGGCCGTGCGGTACCGGCCCGCCACCGGCTCCCTCAACGTGTGCGGTGACTGGTACGACCTGATCGACATGCCCGAGCGCGACCACACGGCCGTCGCCGTCGGCGACGTCGTCGGCCACGGGCTGCACGCCGCCGGGGTCATGGGCCAGCTCCGCAGCGCCCTCTCCGCCGCCTCCAGGGTGGCGACCGGTCCCGCACAGGCCCTTGAGGCGCTCGGTCTGTACGCCCGGCACGTCGACGGTGCGGAGTCCACCACCGCCGTGTCGGTCTTCATCGACCGGCCCGGCCACACCCTCACGTACAGCAGCGCCGGTCACCTCCCACCGGCCCTCTGCCACCTGGACGGCACCGTGACGTTCCTGGACCGGGCGACGGACCCCCCGCTCGGCGCCCGGCCGGAACACGAGTCCCGCCCCCAGAGCCGGACGGGCTTCACCGATGGCTCCACCCTCGTCCTCTACACCGACGGGCTCGTCGAGCGCCGCCACGAGGACATCGACACCGGCCTCCGGCGGCTTGCCGACTCGCTCTCGCGTCACCGCGCCGCCGAGCCCGACGACCTCGCCGACGCTCTCCTGAGCGACCTGGTCCCGCCCGCCGGGATCACCGACGACACCGCACTGGTCATCCTTCGCCTCTGACGGTCCGCTCGCGACGTCCGGGCCGTCAGCGCCTCGTCGACCGGGGCCGTCACGGCTCGGTCGACCGGGCCGTCACCGCCTGGCCGAGCGGGGCTGGGTGGTGGGGATGCGCTGGGTGAAGAACAGGGCGACCAGCGCGGCGAAGGCGAGGATCGCGAGTGCGGCGCGCAGCCCGTCGAGCCGCGCCGCGGCGTTCGCCTCCAGCGCCTCCTGCGTCAGCCGCTCGCTGGTGCCGGCTTCGTCAAGCGCGCTCTCCAGCTGGACGTCGGAGAGGAACGGCACGCCGCTCTGGAGCTCCACGGCCGTCTGGCTCTTCACACTGGCGGGGACGGCCGGATTCTGCTCCACGTTCGCCAGGAAGGACGAGGTCAGCGAGGCGATCAGGACCGATCCGGCGAGTGCGGTGCCGATCGAGGCGCCGAGGTTGGTGACGGCGTTCTGGACGCCTCCGACCTCCGCGCTCTGTTCCTCCGGCAGCGCGGAGACGGTGACGGACCCCAGCTGGGAGGCGAGCGCCCCCATCCCGAGCCCGATCAGGAGCATGGGGATCGTCACCACTTCCGCGCCGGCGTCCGCGTCGAGCGCGGCCATCAGGGTCACCGCGCCGAGGAGCAGCGCGGTGATCCCGCTCCGTACCACCCGTCGGGGTGAGACGTCCGGGAGGAAGCGGGGGATGAGGACCGCGGCCGCGAGCAGGGTCGCCGAGAGCGGCAGGAGCCGGACACCGGTGGCGAGCGCGGAGAGGCCCAGGGCGACGGAGAGGTAGAGCGGGACGACGAAGAACACGCCCATCTGGACGAGGTACTGGAAGAAGAACATCGTCAGGCCGCCGTTCAGCTGCTTGTTCTGCAGCATGGCGGGGTCGAGCAGCGGTTCCGCGCCCTGCCGGACGAGGCGGGCCTCCCAGCGGAGGAACAGCCACGTGATCCCCATGCCGAGCAGCATCAGCCACACCGTCAGGGACACCCCGAGCAGTGCGGGTGCGTCGGGCTTGGGCTGGAACCAGCCCCACTCGTCCGATCGGAGCACCCCGTAGACGAAGCCCCCCAGCCCGAGGGCGGACAGTGCCGTGCCGACGAGGTCGATGCGCGACCGTACGTCACTCACCGCGTCGGCGATCGGGCGGGCGAGGACGAGGATGCCCAGGACCACGAGGACCTCGCCGGCGAAGACCCAGCGCCAGGAGAAGTACGTCGTGGCGACACCGCCGACGAGCGGACCGACCGCGATGGCGATCGCGCCGGCCGCGGCGACGAGACCGTAGGCGGCCGGACGACGCTCCGCGGCGAAGTTTCCCGCCACGAGCGCCACGATCGCCGGAAGAATCAGCGCGGCCCCGATGCCCTCCAGGAACGCCCAGCCGATGAGCAGCACCGGGAGGTTGGGTGCGAGGGCCGTGGTCAGGGAGCCGCAGCCGTAGATGACGCACCCGATCATGAACGCGCGCTTGCGGCCGATCAGTGCGCCGATCTTGCCGCCGGGGATCATGAACATCGCCATCACCAGGGTGTAGGCCGTGATGGCCCCCTGGATCCCGGCCACCGTCGTGCCGACGTCCTCCGCCACCGTCGCGATGGAGACGTTCATGACGGAGCTGTCGAGCGCCATCAGGAACTGGCCGGCCGCCAGCGTCAGCAGCACGACGCGCGCCTTCGCGGCGCCCTCGGCGGTGCCTTTGTGTGATGCCATGGCTGTCTTGTCCTTGCGCTTCGACGTCCGGACGCCCCGGGTCAGGCTCCGGGCCGCGGGCCCCGGGTCAGGCTCCGGGCCGCGGGCCCCGGGTCAGGCCGCAGGCCCCGGTCACGCCGCGGACCCCGGTCAGGCCGCGGGCAGTTCCTCCGCGGGCAGCCGGCCCGCCCGCACCGCGTCCGTCAGGGCCTGGTGGTCACGCTCGTTCTGGTCGGCGTACGCCTCCGCGAAGGTGGCGAGGGCGCGGTCGAACGCGTCGCCGCCGCCCAGATAGGCGGCGATGGCGATCCGGTCGCCGGACCTGGCGTGCGCGCGGGCCAGCGTGACGCCGCACAGTTCGCCGAACGCCGCCATGCGTCTCGGGTTCATCGTCTCCGGCATGGCGATGCCCTTCCAGTCGCGCAACTGCCGTACGTAGAAGTCACGCTGACGGCCGTCGATGCCGTCCACCCGTTCCCAGCCGAGGAAGATGTCGCTCGTGGCCTGCATCAGCCGCTGGCCCGAGACGACCCGCTCTCCCTGGTTGCGGTACTCGCTCGCGCCGACGTGCGCCGCGAGCACGGAGGTGTCGGCCTCCTTGGCCTGGAGGAAGAGGGGGTCCTTGTCGTCCCGGCCGAGGAGCAGGAAGATCCAGCAGCGGGTGCCGACGCTGCCGACGCCGACCACCTTGCGGGCGACGTCCACGAGGCGGTAGTCCTCCAGGAGCGTGCGCCGGTCGGAGGGCAGGGTGCGTCCGTACCGCTCGATCAGGCCGCGGAACTGACGTTCCAGCGCGCCGCGTTCGACGTCCGGCAGGAGGTCGGCGATGGGGACGAGCAGCGGGGGATCCGCCGCGATCATGGGCTTGCCGTCGACCGAACGGGTGACTTTGGCGAAGGCCTGCAGACTGTCGCGCGTGCGGGCCTTGGCCATGACGCGGGCCAGTCTCTTCCGGCCGCCCTTGTGGAGCCGGTCCGCGGCCAGGGTCTCGAGGCGGGCCGCGTCGATCTTCGCGTACCAGACGTCGAGGGTGCGCATCCCCGCGAAGCGGATCATCGCCTCGCGGTAGGAACGGACCGTGGTGCGGACGATGCGGGCCCGCTCGGCGTCGTCGAAGCCGTTCGCCCGGCCCGCGATCACGAAGCTCGCCGACAGCCGCTTGACGTCCCACTCCCAGGGGCCGGGAAGCGTCTCGTCGAAGTCGTTGATGTCGAACATCAACTGCCGCTCCGGCGAGGCGAGGAGCCGGAAGTTGAGCATGTGGGCGTCCCCGCACAGCTGGGCCGTGAGCCCGGAGCTCGGGGTGCCGGCCAGGTCGGACGCCATGATCGCGGCGGCGCCGCGGTAGAAGCGGAACGGGGACTCGAGCATGCGGCCGTAGCGGATCGGTACGAGTTCGGGGACCCGTGTCGCCGACTGCGCCTCCAGGACCGTCAGCGGGTCCGGTCTGTCGCCGGCCGGCCGGTACTCGGCGTGGCCCGACCGCGGCGAGCGGCGCCGGGCCTCCTTGCCGAGTGCCGCGCGTTCGCCGGGCGTGGCGTGGTGTGCCGCGCGCAGCGCCGTGGTCGTGTTCCGGGCCACGGGTCAGGACTTCTTCGGGACGGGCGGCTTGGCCGGCGTGTCCGTCTTCCTGGTGTCCGTACCGTCCCGTGCGGTACCGGTACCGGTACCGATACCGGCGCCGTCTCGTGCGGGCTTGGAGGGCGCGCTCTTCCGCTTCCGCGGGGTCGCCTTCTTCTCCGTGGCCGCCTTCTTCGTGCCCGCGGCCTTCTTCGTGTCCGTCGTCTCCTTCGACGGGGCACCGCGGGTCGGCCCGGTCGGCCACTTGAACTCGATCTCCAGCTCCACCTCCCCGCCGCCGATCTCGATCTCGACCTCGCCGCGCAGGTCGTCGGGGATCTGCAGGCTCAGCGTCCCGTGGCCGAACTCCATGTCGACCTCGCCGCCCTTTCGCAGCGCGGCCGCGAGCGCCGCGAGCTGGTCCGCGGCCTCGAGCCGTGACATCGCGCGCTTCTGCTCGAACTTGAGATCCTTCATGTGGCGTTTCCGATCAGGTAGGAACGGTGGACGGGCTGAGGTCTTCCGACCGGTCAGGTCGCGAGGACCTTGGCCTTGGCCTGCGCGAACTCGGCCTCCGTGATCGCGCCCCGGTCCTTGAGCTCGGCGAGCCGGGCCAGTTCCTCCGCGTGCCCGCCGCTGCCGGCGGTCTCCCGCACGTAGGAGCGAAACTGCTGCTCGTTCTGCCGGACCCGGTTCAGCTCGCGCTCGCCCATGCCGCGCCCGCGGGCGATCAGGTAGACGAACACGCCGAGGAAGGGCAGCAGGATCACGAAGATGGTCCACCCCGACTTGCCCCAGCCGCCGAGCGAGTCGTCGCGGAAGATGTCGCCGATGATCCGGAAGAGGAGCATGAACCAGAGGACCCAGCAGAAGATCAGCAGCATGGTCCAGAACATGTTCAGCAGCGGGTAGTCCACTGCCAGCTGCACCATCGAGTCGTTCATGGCCGATCTCCTGCCGGTCGGGACCGGCCGCGACTGCCTGTTTCTCCGGAGGTCGCGGTCCGGTGGACGAAACTTCCTCCAGGGTGCGGCGCGGTCGCGCATTCCGCACTCCGGGCGGGGAGAGCCGGCCCGGAGTGCCGGTTTCGGCGTGTCAGTCGGCGGTGTGCGACCAACTGGAACACAGCGCCCAGATGATGAACACGTCGATCGCCAGGAGGGTGAGCGCCCACCAGGGCTGGTAGGGGAGCCAGAGGAAGTTGGCGATCATGCTGAGGCCGGCCAGGCCGACACCGGCCACGCGCGCCCAGTTCGCGCCCTTGAAGAGACCCACTCCGGTGACCACGATGATGATCCCGAGGATGAGGTGGATCCAGCCCCAGGCCGTCAGGTCGAACTCGAAGACGTAGGAGCCGACGCGGGCGTAGACGTCGTCCTCCGCGATGGCCGCGATGCCCTGGAGGACGGCCAGGGCGCCCGACACGGTCAGCAGCACCGCGGCGAACACCGTGCCGCCGCTCGCCACGCCGCCGCCGGACCGGGGCACGTCACCTGGTGTGGTCCGGGCGTTCCACTGTCCTCCGGCCGGGGTCTGCTGGCTCATGGAAGTCACCTCACAGCTCGCGATCCTCGCCGGGCATCCCGTCGCTCGCCGACCTGCTCGCGCTGCCACGGGACGCCGGGCCCAGACACCTCCTTCCCAGTATCGGCGCCCTCCGGGCGACGTGCTTGACGGCGGTACGACCACCCCTGTCCGGCGGTGCGACCACCCCTGTCCGGGGCCGGCCCACACGGGGGAACCGGCCGCGAGCCAGGGGTGGCGACGGATCAGTACGTCAGGATGCCCGGGTCCGTGACGCCGGGTGCGCCCGTCTCCACGTGGCCCGCGAGGCGGCGGAGGTAGTCCGCGTTCGCCGGGATCGCGACGGTCACGTCGTACCAGCGGGCCGCCGTCGTCAGGTCGACCGTGTGGGTGACCGTCGCTCCCCTCGGGACGGTCACCGTCTGCGGGGTGCCCGCGTAGGTGTTCGTGACCGTGAGGGTGGCCGCCGCCGCGGTGCCGTTCGTCAGCGTCAGTTCCAGGTTGCCCGTGGAGGCGTTGTGGCGGGCCGTGACCTCGGGGACCGCCGTCTTGCCGGGGGAACGGAAGCGGCGGAGGAAGCCGTTGGGGCCGTGGACCGTGAGGTCGGTGACGCCCTTGGAGTACTTGGTGTTCCAGGTGTCCGAGAGGGTCTTGGCCGCCTCGGTCGTGTACGTCCAGGGCGCGTCCGTGCGGTTCGCCGAGGTCACGTAGAACTGGGCGCCCGCCGCCGGGCCGCCGCTGAAGGTGAGGCGGTAGGTGCCCGCAGTGGTGTCGGCGGCGCCGTCCACGTACGGGGCGTACTTCAGCGGACGGGTGGGCTTGGTGCCCGGCTCCTGGCGGGGCATGGTGCCGGCCGCGGGGGCGGTGGCGAGGAAGTCGGGGTGGCGGTCGCGGTCCGGCGGGTAGTAGCCGTCGGTCGGCGGCAGCGGGGCGGGCTGGGCGTTGGTGCTCGTGAAGTCGAACGCCGAGGTCAGGTCGCCGCAGACGGCCCGTCGCCAGGGCGATATCTGGGGTTCGAGCACGCCGAAGCGCTGCTCCATGAAGCGGATGACCGAGGTGTGGTCGAAGGTCTCGGAGCAGGTGTAGCCGCCGGTGGACCAGGGCGAGACGACGATCATCGGGACGCGCGGGCCGAGACCGTACGGGCCGGCGACGTAACCCGTCTTGCCCGGGAAGTGGTCGAGCGCCGTCGGGGTCGTGGAGAGGCCCTGCGCCGCGGAGGCCGGGACGTACGGCGGGACGACGTGGTCGAAGAAGCCGTCGTTCTCGTCGTACGTGATGAACAGGGCGGTACGGGCCCACACGTCGGGGTTCGAGGTCAGCGCGTCCAGGACCTGCGCGATGTACCAGGCGCCGTAGTTGGAGGGCCAGTTGGAGTGTTCCGAGAAGGCCTCGGGGGCGGCGATCCAGGAGACCTTGGGCAGCCGGCCGGCCTGGACGTCGGCGCGGAGGTCGGCGAGGTAGCTCTCGCCCTTGGACGCGTCCGTGCCCGTGCGGGCCTTGTCGTACAGCGGGTTGCCGGGCTGGGCGTTGCGGTAGGTGTTGAAGTAGAGGAGGGAGTTGTCGCCGTAGTTGCCGCGGTAGGCGTCGTTGATCCAGCCCCAGTGCCCGGCGGCGTTCAGGCCGTCGCCGATGTCCTGGTAGACCTTCCAGGAGATCCCGGCCGCCTCCAGGCGCTCGGGGTACGTCTTCCAGCCGTAGCCCGCCTCGGCGTTGTTGAGGACGGGGCCGCCGCCCGTGCCGTCGTTGCCGGTGTGGCCGGACCACAGGTAGTAGCGGTTCGGGTCGGTCGAGCCGATGAACGAGCAGTGGTACGCGTCGCAGACCGTGAAGGCGTCGGCGAGCGCGTAGTGGAACGGGATGTCCTCGCGCGTGAGGTACGCCATCGTGGCCGGGGTCTTGGCCGGCACCCACTGGTCGTACTTGCCGCCGTTGAACGCCTTCTGGCCGCCCGCCCAGTCGTGGTTGAGGCCCTGGAGGAACTCCATGCCGAGGTCGTCGCTCGGCGGCCGGAACGGCAGGGTCACCTTCCTGCCGTCCGTCTGGTTCCAGACGGACTTGCCGCTGGGCAGGGTCACCGGGCGGGGGTCGCCGAAGCCGCGCACGCCCTTCATCGCGCCGAAGTAGTGGTCGAAGGAACGGTTCTCCTGCATCAGGACGACGATGTGCTCGACGTCCTGGATCGTGCCGGTGGAGCCTTGCGCCGGGATGGCGGCGGCCCGCGCGATGCTGTCGGACAGCATGGTGAGGGCGGCGGCGCCGCCTGCGAGCTGGAGGAACCTGCGGCGATCGAGGTCGACCATGGGGAGTTGCCCTCCGGAGGGGAAGCGGACGAGTACGGGTGCGGGTGCGCGCGGCCGACCGGTCGAACGGTCCGCGAAGCGCCCCAAGGACAGCGCCCGCGCCCCACCACCCGGCGGCCGCCCCATGACTGCCCGCCGTACAGCAGGCGAACCCCTCGTGCGCGTACGGGAAAACCCCCGGCGCGGGATGCCGCGCGCCGGGGGTTCTCCGGTGTCCGTACGGGTGGGACTACTCGACGACGAGGTCGACCTTGATGTTGCCGCGGGTCGCCTTCGAGTACGGGCAGAAGGCGTGGGTCTTCTCCAGGAGGGTCAGGCCCGCCTCGCCCTGCAGGTGGTCGGGGAACTCGGCGCGCATCACGACCGCGAGGCCGAAGCCGCCGTCCGTGGCGTCCTTGCCGATGGAGACCTCGGCGGTGATGGAGGCGTCGGAGATGTCGATCTTCTCCTGGCGGGCGACCAGGCCCATGGCGCTGGCGAAACAGGCCGCGTACCCGGCGGCGAAGAGCTGCTCGGGGTTGGTGCCCTGACCGTTGCCGCCGAGTGCCTGGGGGTGGGCGAGGGGGAGGTCGATGTGGCCGTCGGAGCTGACGGCGCGGCCCTCGCGGCCGTTGGCGGTGGCGACTGCGGTGTAGATCGCGTCCATGTTCTCTTCCGTTCCTGTCCTCGGGAGGCCGTGTCGTGCGGTGGCCCTCTATTAATAGCGCACTATTCAGTTGTGCACAACTGAATAGTGCGCGAGAAGGCCTCGCGTATCCTGGAGTCATGGAGACGCTCGACACGGTCCCGGACGAGGACTTCCTCCGGCTCGACCACCAGATCTGCTTCTCGCTGCACGCGGCGACCCGCGCCTTCAACGGCGTCTACCGCGAGGCCCTCAAGGAGCTCGGGCTCACCTACCCGCAGTACCTCGTCATGCTCGTGCTCTGGGAGCACGGCGAGCTGCCCGTGAAGGGCATCGGCGAACGCCTCCGGCTCGACTCCGGGACCCTGTCGCCGCTGCTCAAGCGCCTGGAGGCGGCCGGCTACGTCGAGCGGCGCCGCAGCCCCGAGGACGAGAGGTCCGTCACCGTACGCCCCACCGTCGAAGGGTCCGCGCTGAAGGCGAAGGCCCGAGCCGTACCCCGCCGCATCGCCACCGCGACCGGCCTCGACCTGGAGGAGATCCGCGAGCTGCGGGATCGCCTCGCCGCGCTGGCGGTCCGCCTCGACGGCGTCGACCCGGACGACCTCGCCTCCTGTGGCTGACGGCCGTCCGGTCTCCCGCGCCGCGAGGCCGGCGGTCATCGAACCGTAAGGAGCGATCTCCACCCCCGTCCCTATACTCACCCCATGCCCGACATCACCATCCGGCGCGCCACCGCCGACGACTCCAAGCGGCTCACCCGGCTCGTCCGGGGGTCCCGGGCCTACCGGGGGGACTACGCCGGCATGGTCGACGGGTACCAGGTCGGCGGTCCGTACATCGAGCACCACCCCGTCTTCGTCGCCGTCGACGAGGAGGGCCTCGTGCTCGGGTTCTACGCCCTCCTCGTCGACGAGGCCGAGCTCGACCTCGCCTTCGTCGCCGACGGCGCCCAGGGCCTCGGCATCGGGCGGCAGCTCATGGCGCACATGACCGGGCAGGCCAGGGCCGCCGGGCTGCGGTCCGTGCGGGTCGTCTCGCATCCGCCCGCCGAGGAGTTCTACCTGCGCACCGGCGCCGTCCGCACCGGGACGGTCCCGCACGCCGGGCACATCCACTGGGACCGCCCCGAGCTCCGGTACGACGTCGCGTGACCGCCACCAAGGAGGAGCGGGAGGAGCAGGACCGCCGCCGGGTCTTCGCCGACCTCACCCCGCTGCGCACCTCCCCGCACTACCGCCGTCTCTGGTTCGGCAGCACCGTCTCCTGGGTCGGCCAGGGAATGACGTCTCTCGCCGTCTCCCTCCAGGTCTACGACATCACCCGCTCGCCCTTCTCCGTCGGGCTCGTCGGGCTCTTCTCCCTCGTGCCGCTCGTCGCCTTCGGCCTGTACGGCGGCGCCATCGCGGACACCGTCGACCGCCGCAAGCTCGGCCTCTACAGCGCCTGCGGCTCCGCCGTGCTCTCGATCGCGCTCGCCGCCGCCGCGTTCGCCGGCTTCCACCGGGTCTGGTTCCTGTACGGGATCGTCGCCCTCCAGGCCGTCTGCGCCGCCCTCAACTCGCCCGCCCGCACGTCGATGATCCCCCGGCTCCTGCCGCCCGAGCAGCTGCGCGCCGCCAACGCGCTCAACTCGATGGTCATGACCTTCGGGATGCTGGTGGGGCCCAGCCTCGGCGGTCTGATCGTCGGGTTCGCCGGGTTCCAGACCGCGTACCTGATCGACGCCGTCGCCTTCTCCGCGAGCCTCTACGCGATGTGGCGGCTGCCGTCGATGCTCCCCGACCGCAAGGGGGGCAAGCGGGCCTCGGTCCTCGACGGGCTGCGGTTCCTCGCCACCCGCCCCAACCTGCGCATGACGTTCCTCTCGGACTTCTGCGCGATGATCCTGGCCCACCCCCGGGCCCTGTTCCCGGCCGTCGCCGTGGTCTGGTTCGGCGGCGACGCCAAGACGGCCGGACTCCTGGTCGCGGCGCCCGCGTTCGGTGCGCTGCTCGGCGGAGTGCTGTCCGGCTGGCAGGGCCGTATCCGCCACCACGGGCAGGCGATCCTGATCGCGGTGGCCTGCTGGGGCACCGCCATCGCCGTCTTCGGGCTCACCAGGAACCTGTGGCTCGGGCTGCTGCTGCTCGCCCTCGCGGGATACTCCGACACCGTCTCGATGATCTTCCGCAACACGATGATGCAGGTCGCCGCGCCGGACGAGATGCGCGGCCGGCTCCAGGGCGTGTTCATCGTGGTCGTCGCCGGAGGGCCCCGCCTCGGCGACTTCCTCGCCGGCTCGGTGGCCGACCTGACCTCGCCGGCCGTCGCCGTCACGGGCGGCGGGCTCGCCTGTGTCCTCGCGATCGGCGTCCTCGCCCTGTACGGGCGCGATTTCCGCCGGTACGACGCCCTCGACCCGACTCCGTGAGCAATTCGCCCCGAACGGCACGTCCTGTTCTGGCGGTTGGCCGCCACGGCGCATAACCGCCAGGAGCGAGCGGACTCAACTCCCGCCACCAGGGCCAAGACTCCTCGCAGCACCCGGAAAACACCCCCGACCCCGGGTCCGCGAGGAGTTCCAACGATGACGTCGAGGACCACACCCTTCGGCAGAGGGAGAGTCGCGCTGCTCGCCGCGGGCGTCTCCCTCGTGATGCTCCCGGCCGGGCAGACCGCCGCCGCCGGGACCACCGCCTCCGCCGTACCGGAGACGTTCGGGGCGGCGAAGAGCGCCACCGTCACCCTGGTCACCGGCGACCGCGTGACCCTCACCGACCTCGGCGGCGGACAGCAGACCGTCACCGTCGACCGGGCCGAGGGCGCCACCGGCGCGATACGCAGCCGGATCGCCGACGGCCGGGTCACCGTCGTCCCCGACGAGGCCCGCCCCTACCTGGAGTCCGGGGTGCTCGACCCGCGCCTCTTCGACGTCACCGGCCTCGTCGAGCAGGGCGTCACCGGCGAGCTGCCGCTGATCGTCACGTACGGAGGCAAGCACGCGCGGACCACCGCGGGAACCCCGCGCGGCGCCGAGACCGTCCGCGCGCTGCCGAGCATCGGCGGCGCCGCCGTCACCGCCACCGACCCCGCCGCCTTCTGGCGTGGCTTCACCGCCGCCCCGAACGCCCGCGCCGCAGCCCCCGCCAAGGTCTGGCTCGACGGCAAGGTCGACGCCGCCATGGCCGAGTCCAACGCGCAGATCGGCACCCCTAAGGCCTGGGAGGCCGGGCTCACCGGCAAGGGCGTCAAGGTCGCCGTCCTCGACACCGGCGCCGACCTCGGCCACCCCGACCTGACGGGCCGGGTCGCCGAGTCGAAGTCCTTCATCGAGGGCCAGGAGGTCGCCGACCGCGACGGCCACGGCACGCACGTCGCCTCCACCGTCGGCGGCAGCGGAGCGGGCTCCGACGGCAAGGAGAAGGGCGTCGCCCCCGGCGCCACCCTCGCCGTCGGCAAGGTCCTCAGCGACGAGGGCTCCGGCACCGAGTCGCAGATCATCGCCGGCATGGAGTGGGCCGCCAAGGACATCGACGCGAAGATCGTCTCGATGAGCCTCGGCTCGCGCGAACCGAGCGACGGCACCGACCCGATGGCCCAGGCCGTCAACACCCTGTCCGCCGAGACCGGCGCACTCTTCGTCGTCGCCGCGGGCAACTCCGGCGCCCCCGGCTCCATCGGCTCGCCCGGCGCCGCCGACTCCGCCCTCACCGTCGGCGCGGTCGACCCGGCAGACGAGGCCGCGTACTTCACGAGCCAGGGCCCCCGCCACGGCGACCAGGCCCTCAAGCCCGACCTGTCGGCCCCCGGCGTCGGCATCCTCGCGGCCCGCTCCCAACTCGCCGCCGGAAGCGGCCTCTACACCTCCATGAGCGGTACGTCGATGGCGACCCCGCACATCGCCGGTGTCGCCGCCCTGCTCGCCGAGAAGCACCCCGACTGGACCGGCGCCCAGCTCAAGGACGCGCTGATGTCGTCGTCGAAGACGCTCGACGCCTCCTCGTACGCGCTCGGCTCCGGACGGGTCGACGTGGCCGCCGCGATCTCCGCGAACGTCACCGCGACCGGCTCCGCCGACCTCGGCTTCTTCTCCTGGCCCTACGAGACGAACAAGCCGGTCACGAAGACCGTCACCTACACCAACTCCTCCGACGCGCCGGTCGAGCTGAACCTCGCCGTGGAAGGCATGCCGGCCGGGGTCACCGCCCTCGCCGACACCACCCTCACCGTCCCCGCCCACGGCACCGCGTCCACCACCGTCACCGGCGACGGCGCCAAGGCCCCCGTCGGACAGTCCTCCGGCCGGATCACCGCCACCGCGGGAGGCGCGCCCGTCGCGCACACCGCGCTCGGCCTGGTGAAGGAGGAGGAGCGCTACACCCTCACCGTCCACGTCAAGGACCGCGACGGCGCCCCCGCCCCCGCCTTCCTCGGCGTCCAGAAGCTCGCCCGGGGCGAGGACCCCTTCCCGGCCACGGTCGGCGAGTCAGGCACCCTCGAACTGCGCCTCAAGCCCGGCACGTACACCGTCGACACCTTCCTCGACGTGCGCGGTTCCCACGGCGCCGACTCCCTCGGCCTCGGCTTCCTCACCGAGCCGGAGATCACCCTCGACCGCGACCGCGAGATCACCCTCGACGGCCGGCGGCTGCGCGAGGTCCGCGCCGAGGTCGAGAAGCGCACCGAGACCCGGCAGCTCCTCATGGAGTTCGACCGGAAGGCGAACGGCGCCTCCTACGGCGGAGCCGTCCAGGTCCCGCCGCTGTACGACTCGATCTTCGCCGCGCCCACCCGTGAGCCCGCGACCGGCACCTTCGAGTACCGGACCGTCTGGCGGCTCGGCAAGCCGATGCTCGACGCGAGCGTCGACGGCGTCCGGCTGGCCGGTGCCACCCCGCAGGCCGGCACCGGCCTCCTGGAGGGCGGTCACCGCCTCGGCCTGGTCGACGCGGGCACCGGCACCCCCGCCGAGTACGCGGGCCGGAACGTCACCGGCAAGGCCGTCCTCGTCCGCCTGACCGACGGCGCCGACCCGACCGCGCTCGCCCAGACCGCCCAGGACGCCGGCGCCAAGACCCTGTTCGTCACCGACGACCGGGCCGGCCGGCTGATGAAGTGGTTCGGCACCGCCGACTACCAGGACCGGCCGCTCCCGGTCGCCACCGTCAACACCGCCGACGCGAACCGGCTCGCGGCCGGCGCGGCCCGGGGCGGCCGCGTCGACCTGACCGGCACGCGCTTCACCCCGTTCACGTACGACCTCTCCGAGGGCCACCCCGGCGCCATCGGCACCGACCTGGTCTTCCGCCCCGACGAGGACGAGCTCGCCACCATCCGCTCCACCTTCCGCATGCCGACCAAGCGGAAGGAACTGGGCGGGGAGTTCCGCTACTCGATCACCGACACCTTCCCGATCGGTTTCGGCTTCAAGGAGTGGATCGCCTTCCCGGCCGAGCGCACCGAGTACGTCTCCACCGGCGCCGGCCAGCGCTGGCACGAGTCCGTCGACCTCGGCGACTCCCTGGAGCAGCGCGGCGGCACCCCGTCCTACCGGGGCGGCAGCCGGGTCGCGCTCGACTGGTTCGGCCCCGTCTGGCACCCGTGGCTGGGCACCGGCCTGGGCTGGGGCCAGCAGCGCAGCGGCAACGACCTGCGCTTCAACACCCCCGGCTGGGGTGACTCGGGCACTGACCACACGGGCTTCGGCAACGTGTGGGGCGACGACACGATGACCCAGTACACCGAGGTGTACGTCGACGGGGTCCGCGTCGACCGGAAGATGAGCTCCGGCGCCTACGCCTGGGACGCTCCTGCCGAGGAGGCCACGTACAAGGTCGTGACCGACACCGCGCTCGACCCGGCCCGCTGGCGGCTCGGGAGCAAGGGCCACAGCGAGTGGACGTTCCGCTCCGCCGAGACCCCGGCCGACCGGATCACCTACCTGCCGATGCTCAACCTCGGCTTCGACCTGGACACCGACCTGAACGGTGACGTCCGGGCCGGAAGCAGGCTGCCCGTCGGGATCTTCGCCGAGTACGTCGAGGGAGCGACCGGCACCGGCACCATCGCCTCCGGCACCCTGGAGGTCTCCTACGACGAGGGCGCGACCTGGACGAAGGTCGCCCTCAGGAAGTCGTGGCGCGGCGCGGCCTGGACCGGGGAGCTGCGCGTCCCGTCCGGTGCCGACTCCGTCTCGCTGCGGGCCGGCGCGAGCGACGACCGGGGCGGCTCGGTCAAGCAGGAGCTGATCCGCGCGGTCGGCGTGAGGTAACGCTCGACACCCTCAGGGCCGGGCCCCTTCCCACGAGGAGAGGGCCCGGCCTCTCGGCGAGGAGGGGCCCGGCCATTCAGAGAGGGGCCCGGCCATTCAGCGGTCAACTCCTTCCAGGGAGCGCCTTCTTCAGGACCTTGCCCATGTCGTTGCGGGGGAGCGCGTCGAGATACCGCACCGTCCGGGGCCGCTTGTGCGGAGCGAGGAGGCGCGCCACGTGATCGGCGAGCTCCGCCGCCGCCGGGGGCGCCGAGGCGTCCGCCGGCACCACCCAGGCCACGATCCGCTCGCCCAGGTCCGGGTCGGGCTCACCGGTGACGGCCACCTCGCGTATGCCGGGGTGGTCCAGGAGGGCGTTCTCTATCTCGCCCGCCCCGATCTTGTAGCCGCCGCTCTTGATCAGGTCGGTGGCCTTGCGGCCCACCAGACGCACCGCCCCGTCCGCCTCCCTTACCGCCATGTCGCCGGTGCGGAACCAGTCGCCGTCGAAGGCCTCCGCCGTCGCCTCCGGCCGGTTGAGGTAGCCGGAGAACAGGTTCGGGCCCCGCACCTGCACCTCGCCGACCGTCTCCCCGTCCAGCTCCTTCAGTACGGAACCGTCCTCGTCCACGAGCCGCAGGTCGACCCCCGCGAGCGGGTGCCCGACGGTCCCGGGGCGCGGCCCGGCGCCCGGCCGCACGCTGGTGTTCATGAGCGTCTCGGTCATCCCGTACCGCTCCACCACCGTCCGGCCCGTCGCCGCCGTGATCCGCTCGTGGTCGTGGACCGGCAGCGCCGCCGAACCCGACACGAGGAGCCGCGCGCCCGCCATCGCCGCGACGAGCGCCGGGTCGTCGGCGAGCGCGTCAGCAAGCCGGTGGTACATGGTCGGTACGCCGAACAGCATGGTGCCGCCTCCGGCGCCCAGCTCCCGCGCCACGCCCTCCGCCGAGAACGCGCCCAGGTGCCGCACCTCGCCGCCCCGCCGCAGCGGCCCCAGGATTCCGAGGATCAGCCCGTGGACGTGGAACAGCGGCAGCGCGTGCACGAGGACGTCGTCGGCAGTCCAGGACCAGGCGTCGGCGAGCGCGTCGAGGGACGCGCCGATCGCCCGCCGGGACAGGACGACCCCCTTCGGCGGGCCGGTGGTGCCGGAGGTGTAGACGATGAGGGCGGGGGACTCGGGGTCGGCCGGTTCCAGGGGAAGGGGCCCGGCGGGCCCGGTGAGGGCCACGTCGATCCGGGGAAGCCCCGCGAGACCGGCGGGCAGCTCGTCCCCGGGCCCGGCGAGCACCACCGTGGGCTCGCTGTCAGCGAGGATGTGCGCCAGCTCCCGCTCGCCCGTCCGCGGATTGAGCGGTACGGCGGGCAGGCCCGCCATCAGGGCGGCGACCACCGCGACCGCCGTGTGCGCGGTCGGTGTCGCCCGGACGGCGACCCGCCCCGCGCCCCCGATCCGGGCCGCCAGGGCCCCGGCGGCCCGCGCCAGTTCCTCGTACGTCAGGGTGTCCGTGCCGAAACGCAGCGCGGGCCGGGCGGAAGGGGCCGCAAGGGCCGGGAAGAGCGCACTCACCGGTCGTACTCCTCGGGGTCGAGGTCGAGGGTTGCCGGGGAGCATTCTCCGGGGTGAGGAGCACGTTCCGCCGGGGTGTCAGGGCCTGCCGGCCGTGACCTTCGTCGCTTCCGGCGCCGGCTCCCCGCCGTCCGGCCGGATTCCGCGCATCCGCCCGTACGCGTACACACAGCCCGCGAGCGCCAGGTCGGACAGCAGCATGAAGCCGATCGAGTACGAGCCCTTGGAGCTGTAGATCGCGCCCATCACGAGCGGCGGAAGGAAGCCGCCGAGCCCGCCCATCGCGCCGACGATCCCGGTCACGCTGCCCACCTTGGCCTGCGGGGTGACCTGGGAGACCAGGGCGAAGACGGAGCCGCTCGCCGTGCCGAGACCGGCCGCCATGACGAGCAGGGCGGTCGTGCCGCCCGGGTTCAGGGGCGGGTCGAAGGCCTGGACGATCGCGAGTAGGGCGACCGTGCCGAGCGCGACGGCCGTGACGAGCGCCGGGTGGACCCGGTCGGACAGCCAGCCGCCGATCGGCCGGAAGACCACCGTGACCAGGGCGAACCCGGCCGCCTTCGTGCCCGCGTCCGTCGGGTCGAGCTCGTACCAGGTCTTCAGGTACGTCGGCAGGTAGACGCCGAACGCGACGATGCCGCCGAACCCGATCGCGTACAGCGCCGACAGCTCCCACGTCACCCGCAGCCTGCCCGCCGAGCGCAGCCGGGTCCCGAGCGGCTCCGTCGGCACGGGCCGGTCGGGCCGGTCCGTGATGAGGAACACGGCGAGCACCGCGTACGCGGCCAGCGCGACGGCCACCACGATGAACGGCAGGTTCTCGCCGTGCTCGGCGATCCGGGGCGTGAAGTAGCCGGAGAGCGCCACACCGCCCATGCCCATGCCGAACACCCCGAGCGCCAGGCCGCGCTTCTCGGGCGGGAACCAGGAGTTGACCAGCGGGATGCCGATGGCGAACGTCGTGCCGCCGAGGCCCAGGAGGAAGCCGACCACCAGCATCAGGCCGTAACTGTCCTTGACCACGATGAGGAGCAGTACGGGGATGATCGTGAGCGCGGAGACGAGCGGGAACATCAGCTTCGCCCCGTAGCGGTCCGTCAGCGCCCCGGCCGGAATGCGGCCGACCGAGCCGACCAGGACGGGGACCGCGACGAGCAGCGACTGCTGGAAGGAGCTGAGGTCGAGCCGGTCGCCGTACCAGCTCGCGATCGGCGCGATCAGGTCCCACGCCCAGAAGGTGAGCGTGAAGCCGATCGTGGCCATCGCCAGATTGCGGTACGCCGCCGCTGTCGGGGGCTTGCTCTCGGTCGTCACGCCTCCAGTCAAGATCGGGGCGGCGGGGGCGGCGCGCCGGGCTGGTCCGTACGGGTACCCCGCGCGCACCGGCCCCTGAATGCCTTTACGGCCAGGTCACCACCGTCGGCGGGGTGCCGTCGTCCTCGACCCGGAGGCGGACCCCTCCGCCCCCGGCCGACACCTCGACCGTGATCGCCCCGATCCCCGACCGCCGGTGCGCCGTCGCGAGCGCCCCGCGCAGGGCGCCGAGGAGCTTCCCCTCCGACTCCTCGTCCACGAGGGTGTCGACCGCGCCGGAGAAGTGCACGGACGGCTGGAAGCCGAGCAGGACCGCGGCCCCGCCGGTCTCCCTGAGCACCTTCCCGCGGAAGGACGCCGGCGCGTCCGCGGGCGGCTGCTGGAGCGCGAAGATGGTCGTGCGGACCTCCTGGATCGTGGAGTCCAGCTCGTCCACCGCCCGGCCGAGGAGTTCGTTCTCGTCGGCGGAACCGGCCGCCCGCCGCCGGGTGGACTCCAGCATCATCTCCGTCGCGAACAGCCGCTGGACGACCAGGTCGTGCAGGTCGCGGGCGATCCGGTCGCGGTCCTCGAACACCGCGAGCCGCTCCCTGTCCTGCCGCGCGTCCGCCAGGACGAGCGCGAGCGCCGCCTGCGAGGCGAACTGCGAGGCGAGGAGCCGGTCCACCGCCGTGTAGGGGAGATCGCCGCGCCGCCGGGGGAGAGCAAGGGTGCCGATGAGCTTCCCGCCACTCTGCAGCGGCAGCATCATCGACGGGCCGAAACGGGACCGCACATGGGTGGTCATCCGGGGATCGATGGCCGAGTCCTCGACGAACACCGGCTCCCCGCCGAGCAGTTGCACGAGAACGGGGGAGCCGGGCGCGATCGTCGTACCGACCAGATCGCCCGGGTCGTCCGTCGTCGAGGCGGCGACGATCTCCATCCCGCCCTCCGTGGTGGGCTGGAGGACCACCCCCGCCGACGCGCCGGCGAGGATCCGGGCCTGCTCGGCCACGGTCATCAGGGCGTTCTCGGCGGACGCGCCGGTGAGCAGGGCCGTCGTCACCGCCGCCGCGCCCTCGATCCAGCGCTCCCTCTGCCGGGCGGTCTCGTACAGACGGGCGTTGCCGATGGCGATCCCGGCCTGCGACGCGAGGACGCGGAGCAGACCGAGGTCCTCCTCGGTGAAACCGCCCGTGCGCCTCTCGGCGAGGTACAGATGGCCGAAGACCTCGGTGTGGACGCGGATCGGGACGTCGAGCAGCCCGGTGGGGTCGTCGGGCAGACGGGCGACGCGCTGCCGCTCCTCCTCGGGCATGCCGGAGGTGAGGAGTTCGGTGAGCCGGCGGCGCTCGGGGTCGACGACCCCGAGCGCGCCGTAGCGGGCCCCGGTCAGCTCGGTGGCGGAGTCCACGATGTGCTGGAGGGTGGTGCGGAGTTCGAGGTCCGTGCCGACGCTGAGGACCGCTTCGAGCAGCATGGGCAGACGGGGGCCGCCCTCCGGGTCCGAGTCGGTGCTCTCGTCCCTGTCCTCGTCCATGATCGTCATGGTCTCATCGTCATGCGAATCGGGTCGTCTCGTCGGTTCGTTCCGGTCGGTTCGTCTTCTCAGTCGCCGAGGGTCAGTCCTCGTCGGCCAGCGGGTCACGCTCCGCCAGCGGGTCGAGGATCATCGGCTGGACCTTGCCCTCCAGCATCGCCCCGAGCCCCAGCACCGCGCACACGTCCGGGCGTTCCGCGATGTGCACCGGCATGCCGGTCGCCTCGCGCAGCATCTGGTCGAGCCCCGGCAGCAGGGCGCTGCCGCCCACCATCATGATCCCGCGGTCCGCGAGGTCGGCCACCAGGTCCGGCGGGCAGTCCCGCAGCACCTTCCCGATGCCGTCGAGGACCGCCGTCAGCGGCGTGTGGATCGCCTCCCGTACGGCGGCGGTGTCGACGGTCACCGAACGGGCGAGGCCCGTCGCGACGTCCCGGCCGTGGATCTCGGTCCAGGCGGGGCCGTGCGGCGTCAGGCCGTTCCCGCTGAGGGCCAGCTGCAGCGGACGTACCGACTGGCTCGGCAGCATCAGCTCGTGGTGGTGGCGCAGGTGCTGGATGACGGCGTGGTCGATGGCGTCACCGCCGACCGGCATCCGCTCCGCCGTGACGATCGCGCCGAGCGAGAGCACCGCGACCTGCGTGGTCGCCGCCCCGCACACCATGATCATGGTCGCCGTCGGCTGCTCGACCGGAAGACCGCAGCCCACGGCAGCCGCGATCAGCGTGTCGACCAGCTCGACCCGGCGCGCCCCCAGACCGACGAGGGTCTCCACGGCGGCGCGCTGCGCGAGCGGGTCGCTGTCGTGCGGGGTGCAGGCGGCGGCGCGCAGCCGGGGCTTGCGTCGCAGCTGACGGCGGAGCTTCTCGCCGAGGAGGTGACGCAGCATCCGCTGCGCCATCTCGATGTCGACGACCGTGCCGCCCGACACCGGTCTGACGACCCGGATGTAGTCGGGGGTGCGGCCGGTCATCTTCTCGGCGAGCGCGCCGACGGCGATCAGCGCTCCGGTACGGGTGTTGACGGCTGCGACGCTCGGCTCGTCGACGACGAGTCCGGCGCCCTTGACGAAGACCCGGGTGCGGGCGGCACCCAGGTCGACGGCGACATGGCAACGACGCAGCTGCTCAAGGCTGACGGTCACGGCGGATCCTCCGGAGTGCGGTGCTGGCACGGGCGAGGTGTTTCGCGTTTCGCGGTCCTGTTCGCATCGTCCGGCCGTCCGCGGCGCGGCGCGCGCTGGGATGCGCCGCCCGGGGTCAGGGCCTGTCCCTCGGATCATGCCGGGCTCGCGGGGGCTGGCACGCACGCTCGCCGCGTTGTCGTCGGTCCCCAACGCTCCGCGTCGGCTCCCTCCTCCGCCTCGCGATCGCACGCACCAGCCCCCGCTCCCTGATCCGGCCTGATCCGAGGGACAGGCCCTGGACCGGGGTGGGCAGCCAGGACGCCCCGAAGCGGGAGAATCACGACGCACCGCCGTCGACCTGCGGTTTCCTCACAGGATCCTCACTTCCGCGCCTACCTGGGGCCGTGCTGGGCCGCATAGCCTGCGGGGCCCATGGACTACTGCCACGCGTGCCGGCGGCATCTCAACGGGGCCCTCGCCTGTGCCGGGTGCGGGACTCCCGTCGAGGAACTGCGGTATGAGACCCCCCACATACCCGTCCAGCCGACGTACCCGGCTCAGCCGACCCATCCGACCCAGCAGGTCGAGTCGGTCGAGCCGGTCCTGCCCGTCGGGTCCGAGCACGTCTACGAGCTCGACGTCGTCGAGCGCCCGCGCCCGGCCTCCGGCGGCCGTCGTGCCGCCCGTGGACGCTCGGCCGCCCAGGGCCGCGCCGCCACGCGCAGAGGCCGACGTGCGCGGGGAGGCCGTACCCGTACGGTCCTGGTGGGAACCCTCGGCCTGGTGCTCGCCGCCGGGACGCTGAGCCTGGTGCGCATGGCCCTGGAGGAGCCGGAGGCCCTGGGCGCCGCGTCGGCCGTCGAGGAGCAGGACGTCCCCGAGGTCACGCTGTCCCCCGAGCCCGTCGCGAGCGACCTCCCGGACGGCTCCGGCCCGTCCCCGGTCGCCTCGGAGACGTCGACGCGCCCCCGCCACGTGAGCGCGGCCCCGGCCACGGGCCGCCCGGCCGCGGGATCCAGCGCGGGCGCGGGATCAGGACCAGGTACGGGATCGGGCACGGGACCGGGACCGGGGACGGGTACGGGTACGGGAAGCGGGGGAGAGGGCGCACCGACCGGATCGCCGACCGCCACCGACCCGGCGTCCCCGTCCGCCACGCCCACGGCGACCTCCTCGGCCACGGACGGCGACGGGACGCCGTCCCCCTCGGCGACGACCGGCGGCCCCGCCCCCTCGACCACGGGGCCCGCACCGACCGCCACCACCCCGACCCCGACGCCGTCCCCGACGTGCACCCGCTTCCTCTGGTGGTGCGTCTAGGGCCTGCAGTCCGGGTCGTGTCGGTCTCCGTCAGACGTCCCGGGGCGTGACGAACTCCTCGATCAGCACCGGGTACTGCTCCTTGCCGTGCCCGGCGGCGACCGAGCGGTCCGCCATCGCCTTGAGCAGCCTGGGCAGTTCGGCGTTGATCCCGGCGGCCTCGCTCTCCTCGACCAGGTGCGCCATCGCCCGTACGTCGGTCTCCAGGGCCGCCACCTCGGCGGGGAAGGAGCCGTTGTCGATCTGCTCGGCGTACCCGGGCAGCCATTCGGCGACCCCGGCGGCGATCTGCCGCGCGAACGGCGCGTACGTCCTGGCGTCGACGCCGGCCGTCCGGAGCAGCGCGGTGCCCTGGAGCCAGGCGTTCAGGACGCTCCACATCATGGCGAGGCCGGCCACGTCGTACAGGGACGCGAGGCCGGGGTCCTCGCCGAGGTGGGTGACGGTGCCGAGCGCGCCGAGCGTGGCGGCGTGCGCCTCGAAGACCGCGGGCGGCCCGCTGTGCAGGATCACCGCGTCGGCGGTCCCGATCACCGGCGGGACGGCCATGAGGGCGCCGTCCAGGTAGCGGGCGCCCCGCTCCCCGGCCCAGCGGGCCGTCTCCCTGGCCTGGGCCGAGTCGCCCGAGGTCAGGTTGACGAGGGTGGCGCCGTCCAGGGCGACGTCGCTCGCGCCGAGCAGCTCGCGCACGGCCCGGTAGTCGGTGACGCAGAGGACCGTCAGGCCGCCGGCCGCGACCGCGTCGCCGACCGACGCCGCCCGCAGCGCGCCCTCGGCCACGAGCCGGTCGGCCTTGGCGGACGTCCTGTTCCATACGGTCGTGGGGTGTCCGGCCCTCAGGAAGGCGCCGGCGAGTGCCTGGCCCATCAGCCCGAGTCCGATGACCGTCACAGGTGTGGTGGTGGTGTCGTTCATGGCAGCATCGTCGACGTTCATACCGGTGTGAAGGTCAAGGGGGAACGTCGATGCGGATCGGGGAGCTGGGCCGCCGGACGGGCCTGAACACCCATCAGCTGCGCTACTACGAGGCCCAGGGCCTCCTTGAGGCGGGACGCGGAGCGAACGGCTATCGGGAGTACGACGAGAGTGCCGTGCTGCGGGTGCGGCAGATCCGGCACCTCCTCGACGCCGGCCTGTCCTCCGAGGACATCGCGTACCTGCTGCCGTGCGCGGTCGGCGAGGTGCCGGAGCTGATCGGCTGCCCCGACCTCGTGGCGGCGATGCGGTCGCGGATGCGGCGGATCGACGAGCAGATGGACCGGCTCGCCCGGTCGCGCGGGGCCCTCGCCGCGTACATCGAAGCGGCCGAGCGGATGAGCGACGAGAACTACCCGCCCTTCGAGGGCGCCGCCCCGGAGCCCGCCACCGCCTGAAGTCCGGAGGGCTTCAGACCTCGCCCAGCATGCGCGGGGGGTTCTTAGACCTCGCCCAGCATGCGCTTCAGCAGGTCCCGCAGCACGGTGCGCTCGGCCTCGGTCAGCTCGCCGAGCGGCTCGCGGGCGAAGTCGAGGGACTCGCGCAGCCGGCGGGCCGTCTCGCGGCCCTCGTCCGTGGGGACGGCCAGCTTGACGCGGCGGTCGGCCGGGTCGGGTCGGCGCTCGACCAGGCCGCGCGCTTCCAGCCGGTCCACGATCCCGGTGATGTTCGACGGCTCGCACTTCAGCTTCTGGGCGATCCGGCGCATCGGCAGCGGGTCGAGCGACAGCAGGCCGAGGACCCGGGCCTGCGCCCCGGTCAGTGCGTGCTGTCCGGCCGCCTGCTCGTACTCCGCGTAGTAGCGCGCCACGACGGCGCCGATGAGTTCGACGACTTCGAGGGTGACGGGGTCCGTGCGTGAGGTGGCCATGGGATCCATCGTACCCGGATACTTGACAACATGAAATATGTAGGCGCATGGTTGTTTCAGTCAGTGAATCGTTTGTGATCTCAAGCTTTTATCGGAGGCCGTGCTCATGTCCGTTCTTCCCGCGTCCAGCCGTGAGTGGCACCTCGTCGCCCGTCCGCACGGCTGGCCGACCCCCGCGGACTTCGCCCTGCGCGAGACCCCGGTCACCGAGCCCGCCGAGGGCCGCGTCCTGGTGCGCAACCTGCACTTCTCGGTCGACCCGTACATGCGGGGCCGGATGAACGACGTGAAGTCGTACATTCCGCCGTTCAAGCTGGACCACCCGATGGACGGCGGCGCGGTCGGCGAGGTCATCGCGTCCAACGCCGAGGGCTTCGCCGTCGGCGACCACGTCCTGCACGGCCTCGGCTGGCGCGAGTACGCCGACGTCCCGGCGCAGCACGCGACCAAGGTCGACCCGGCGCTCGCCCCCCTCTCCGCCTACCTCGGCGTGCTCGGCATGACCGGCCTCACGGCCTACGCGGGCCTCTTCGACGTCGCCTCCTTCAAGGAGGGCGACGCGGTCTTCGTCTCCGGCGCCGCCGGTGCCGTCGGCAGCCAGGTCGGTCAGATGGCGCGCCTCAAGGGCGCCTCCCGGGTCATCGGCTCGGCCGGCTCCGACGAGAAGGTCAAGTTCCTCGTCGAGGAGCTCGGCTTCGACGCCGCCTTCAACTACAAGAACGGCCCGGTCAAGGACCAGCTCCGCGAGGCCGCCCCCGACGGCATCGACGTCTACTTCGACAACGTCGGCGGGGAGCACCTCGAAGCCGCGATCTCCACGCTCAACGTGCACGGCCGCGCGACCATCTGCGGCATGATCGCCCAGTACAACGACACCGAGCCGGTGGCCGGACCCCGCAACATGGCGATGATCATCGGCAAGCGGCTGCGTCTCCAGGGCGTCCTCGTCGGCGACCACTACGGCCTCCAGCAGCAGTTCGTCCAGGAGGTCGGCGGCTGGCTCGGCTCCGGCGAGCTGAAGCACCGCGAGACCTTCGTCGACGGCATCGAGAACGGCGTGGACGCCTTCCTCGGCCTGCTCCGCGGTGACAACACCGGAAAGATGATCGTCTCGGTGTGACCCGTTAGTCTTCCCTCAGCCGTCGCGATCGTGGGCGCGAGTCGCGGCGAACCCATGAAGGAAGTACCTCGCATGTCGATCCAGCACTCCGACGTCCTCTACACCGCCGTCGCCACCGCCGAGAACGGGCGTGACGGCCGTGTCGCCACCGACGACGGCCAGCTCGACGTCGTCGTCAACCCGCCCAAGGCCATGGGCGGCTCCGGCGCGGGCACCAACCCCGAGCAGCTCTTCGCGGCGGGCTACAGCGCCTGCTTCCAGGGCGCGCTCGGCGTCGTCGCCCGTAACGAGAACGCCGACATCTCGGGCGCGACGGTCACCGCCGAGGTCGGCATCGGCAAGAACGACGACGGCTTCGGCATCATCGTCAAGATCTCGGCGACCATCCCGAACGTGGACGCCGAGACCGCGAAGAGCCTGATCGAGAAGGCGCACCAGGTCTGCCCGTACTCCAAGGCGACCCGCGGCAACATCACGGTCGAGCTCGCCGTCTGAGTCCAGACGGGTCCGGTCGCAGAGTCCGGACCGTAGTGCGGAACGAGGACCGCACCCCGCCCCGGGGTGCGGTCCTCGCCGTGTTCGGCCCGCCGCCGCCGGTCCGCGGGCCCCCGATAAAGTGGCCCCATGCGCGATTTCGGGGCGGGTTTCGGTTACCTGGTACAGGGCCAGAAGTGGGTGGGCCGGCACGGACGGTGGTTCGGATTCGGGCTGCTGCCGGGGCTCGTGACCCTGGTCCTCTACGCGGGCGCGCTCGTCGGTCTCGGCTACGGCGCCGACGACCTGACCGCCTGGGCGACGCCGTTCGCCGACGACTGGACCTCGCCCTGGGTCGACGTCTTCCGCGGCACCCTGACCGCGCTGGTCTTCGCCTTCGGGCTGTTCCTCGCCGTGATCACGTTCACCGCCGTCACCCTGCTCGTGGGCCAGCCGTTCTACGAGTCGCTGTCCGAGGCGGTCGACCGCAGCGAGGGCGGCGAAGTGCCCGAGTCCGGGCTTCCGCTCTGGCGCGAGCTGTGGATCTCCGCCCGTGACAGCCTGCGGGTCCTGCTGCGGGTCGCGTTCTACGGCATCCTGCTGTTCGCCTGCGGTTTCATCCCGGTGGTCGGCCAGACCGTCGTCCCCGTCATCGGCTTCTGCGTCTCCGGCTTCTTCCTCGCCGAGGAGCTGACCGCGGTCGCGTTCCAGCGCCGGGGCGTCGAGCTCAAGGAGCGCCTCGGGCTGCTGCGCGGGCGCCGGACCGCCGTCCTCGGCTTCGGAGTGCCGCTGACCCTCGCCTTCCTGGTGCCGTTCGTCGCCGTCTTCCTGATGCCGGGAGCCGTCGCGGGCGCCACCCTGATGGCCCGTGACCTGCGCGGCGAGACGGCCGACGACGACCGTGACGGCGACGCGCAGGAAAACGATCAAGAACGCGGCAACCTTTCCTCCTCCAGTGGCGACCAGAAGGTGCACCACCTCCCCCACTGAAGGAAGAGCACATGACGTCCCACAAGCGGAAGACGGGCCGCCGCCGCGCCCTCATCGGCGGCCTGAGCGCCCTCGGCATCACGGGTGCGGCCCTCGTCACCAGCTCCCTGCTCGCCCCGGCGGGCGCCGCGCCCGCCGCCCCCACGGTGGCCGCGTGGCCCCAGGCGAAGGGCAGCAAGCCGGTCCCCGCGTCCATCGAGGTCTCGGGCACCTACGACGGCAAGCTCAAGCGCTTCTACGGCACCGGTGAGCTGGGCTCCGACGGCCAGGGCGAGAGCCAGAAGCCCGTCTTCGTCCTCAAGGACGGCGCGGTCCTCAAGAACGTGATCCTCGGCTCGCCGGCCGCCGACGGGGTCCACTGCCTCGGCAGCTGCACCCTGCAGAACGTCTGGTGGGAGAACGTCGGCGAGGACGCCGCCACCTTCAAGGGCACCTCGGCGTCGTCGGTGTACGCGGTCTACGGCGGCGGCGCGAAGAGCGCGTCCGACAAGGTCTTCCAGTTCAACGGCGCCGGCAAGCTGGTCGTGACCAAGTTCCAGGTCTCCGACTTCGGCAAGCTGGTCCGCTCCTGCGGCAACTGCAAGAAGCAGTACCCGCGCACCATCCTGATCAACGACGTCGACATCACCACGCCCGGCAAGTCGATCGTCGGCGTCAACGCCAACTACGGCGACACCGCCACCCTGCGGAACATCCGCATCCACGGCGACACCGGCAAGAAGATCAAGCCGTGCACCCGCTTCACCGGCAACAACACCGGCAAGGAGCCCAAGGAGATCGGCACCGGCCCCGACGGCGTCACCTGCCGTTACGCGGCCGGAGACCTCACCTACGACTGATCCCGAAACCGGGCGGCCGTATCTCCTACGGCCGCCCGGCCCCGGCTCCCTCAGAGAGGCGTCAGCCGACCTCGGCGAGGACGAACCCCGCCGTGTCAGGGCCCGCGTCGGCGATCCGCCCACCGTCGGGGCCCCAGGCACCGGCCAGGCCGGTGCCGACCCCGTCCTCGTTGGCGCCGAGGACGTTGCCGAGGACCACGTACAGACCGAAGTCCCGGGCCCGTACCGGATACACCTTCTCGAACGAGTCGTTGTCGGCGGAGAGCACCGAACTCGCCAGGTAGACCGCGCAGCCGTCGGCGGCGGCCCGCTCGGCCAGCTCGGGGAAGCGGTTGTCGTAGCAGGTGGCGGTCGCGAACCGCACCCCGTCGAGCGTGAACCGCCCGTCGGCGGTGCCGGCCGCGAAGACCTCCAGCTCGATCCCGTACAGGTTCTGCTTGTCGTAGCGGGTGAGGAGCGACCCGTCGGGGCCGATCACCAGCGAGGTGACGGCGGGCCGCCCGTCCGCCGTCCGCACCGGCCCGTTGACCACGGCCGCGGCCGAGACCTCCCGGCAGGCCTCCCGTACGGGGGCGAGCCGCGGGTCGTCCTCGGTGAGGACAAGACCCGGGGTGTCCCGGATCAGGGCCGGCTCGTACCCGCTGAGGCAGAGCTCGGGGAAGACGACCACACGGGCCCCCTCCGCCCCGGCGGCCCGGACCAGACCGGCGACCGTACGGACGTTGGCGTCGATGTCCCCGGCGACCGGGGCGAACTGGGTGGCTGCGACGATCATGCCCGCCATCATCCCGCCCGCCCGAGGCGCGGGAACCCCCGGGGCCCCCGCAGCGCCTCCGCCGCCTCCCGCAGCCCCTCCAGGAACGCGGTCGCCGCCACGGTCGGCCCCGGCGGGGTCGCGGCACGGATCCGCCGGACCCGGCCCTCCTCGCCGAGGACCTCTCGGCGGTGGCCCGTCGAGCTCCGGTCACCGGCACCGGCATGCAGGGCCTGCTCCAGAAGACAGGCCCTAAGACCTGTCGGCCCCCTGCAGGAGCCGCAGGAAGTCGCGGAAGGCGGACGGCATGTCCACCGCCGCCGGGTCCAGGAGCCACTGGTACTGGAGGCCGTCCATCACGGCCGTGAGCAGCGGGGCCGCCCGCTCCGGGGTGAGTCCGCCGGGCAGCCGCTCACCGAACTCCAGGCGCAGCACCCGCGCCATGTTCGCCCGCACGTGCGCGTACCGCTCGGTGAAGAACTCCCGCGCCGGGTGTCCCTCGGTGACGCTCTCGCCGAGCAGGGCGGAGAACGTCTGCACGATGCCCGGCCGCATGGCGTTGTACTCGACGAGGGATTCGAGCAGGTCGAGCCGCCAGCCCTCGGGGTCCCGGGCCCCGCTGGTGTCCCAGCGGTCGCGCTCCTCCAGGACGGCGACGAGGAGCGCCTCCTTCGTCGGGAAGTAGTGCAGGAGTCCCTGCTGGGTCAGCCCGACCCGTTCGGCGACGGAGCCCAGGGTGGCACCCCGGTAGCCGCGTTCGGCGATCACTTCTAGGGATGCGCGGAGGATGTCCGCCCGCCGCTCCTCGCTTCTGGCCCGCACCATCGCCGTGGCCCCCTTCCGAGCGTTCGAGTGTCCGACAGGACCGTACCTCCCCCGTGAAAATAACAAGACGATTACGTTACCTACCGTCTTACAGGTGAGGGGTGCACCATGGCCGCATCGGGGTCACCAGTACGTCAACGAGGAGGTACGGCCATGACGCAGACCGGCGCGGACACGGCACGGGAACAGGCCGTCGAGACGGCGCTCGCCAAGCTCGACCTGGACGCCAAGGCGCGGCTGCTCGGCGGCCAGGACATGTGGTCCCTGCCCGCACTGCCCGAGATCGGCCTGAAGTCCCTGGTCATGTCCGACGGCCCCATCGGCGTCCGCGGCGTCCGCTGGACCGCCGACGACCCGTCCGTCGCCCTGCCCTCCCCGACCGCCCTCGCCGCCGCCTGGGACCCCGCGCTCGCCCGCCGCGCCGGCCGCCTCCTCGCCCAGGAGGCCCGCCGCAAGGGCGTCCACGTCCTCCTCGCCCCCACCGTCAACCTGCACCGCACCCCGCTCGGCGGACGCCACTTCGAGGCCTACAGCGAGGACCCCTTCCTCACCGGTGAGATCGGCACCGGCTACGTCCAGGGCGTGCAGGACGGCGGCGTCGGCACCACGGTCAAGCACTTCGTCGGAAACGACGCCGAGACCGACCGCTTCACCGTCGACAACCGGATCGCCCCTCGCCCCCTCCGCGAGCTCTACCTCGCCCCCTTCGAGGCCATCGTCAGGAACGCCCACCCCTGGGGCATCATGACCGCCTACAACCAGGTCAACGGCGTGACGATGACCGAGCACCGGTACCTCGTGAACGACGTCCTGCGCGGCGAGTGGGGCTTCGACGGCTTCAACGTCTCCGACTGGATGGCCGCCCGCTCCACCACCGGCGACATCGAGGGCGGCCTCGACGTCGCCATGCCCGGCCCCGTCACCGTCTACGGCGAGGCGCTCGCCGCCGCCGTTCGCGCCGGCGAGGTCGAGGAGTCCGCCGTCGACACGGCCGTACGCAACGTCCTGCGGCTCGCCGCCCGCGTTGGCGCCCTCGAAGGCGCCCCGCCGGTCGTCACCGAACCCCCGGCCCCGATCGACGGCGACGCCCTCGCCCGCGAGATCGCCCGCCGCGGCTTCGTCCTCGTACGCAACGAGAACGCCGCCCTGCCCCTCGGGAGCGGCACCGTCGCCCTCTCCGGCGCCGCCGCCCGCGACGCCCGCGTCCTCGGCGGCGGCTCCGCCCAGGTCTTCCCCGACCACGTCGTCTCCCCGCTCGCCGGCCTCACCGACGCCCTGCCGGAGGGCGCCCTGACCTTCACCGTCGGCGCCGACCCCAGCGACGAACTCGCCCCCGCGGAACAGGGCTTCACCCTCCGTGCCCGCTGCCGCGACGCCGAGGGACGGCTCCTCGGCGAGGGCTCCCTGCCCAACGGGCAGGTGCAGTGGATCGGGGACGACCTCCCGGCCGGCGTCACTTACGAGGCCCTCGCCTCCATCGAGGTCGTCGGCACCTTCACCCCGCGCGAGACGGGCACGCACTCCTTCGGCACCCGCGGCCTCGGCGCCTACACCCTCACCGTCGCGGGCGAGACCGTCTTCGACGGCGTCCAGGCCATGGGCCCCGAGACCGACCCCTTCGAGGCCCTCTTCGGCTCCCCGGTCGAGCGCGCCAAGGTCACGCTGACCGCGGGCGAGACCGTCGAGGTGTCCCTGCTCCACACCCTCGACAAGGAGTTCGCGGTCCCGCTGCCGGCCGTCGTCTTCTCCTTCGTCCACCTCGGTCCCCGCCGTGACCCCGACGAACTGATCGCCGAGGCCGTCGAGGCCGCCCGCGCCGCCGACACCGCCGTCGTGGTCGTCGCCACCACGGAGCGCGTCGAGTCCGAGGGCTTCGACCGCAAGGACCTCGCCCTCCCCGGCCGCCAGGACGACCTCGTACGGGCCGTGGCCGCCGTCAACCCGAACACCGTCGTCGTGGTCAACGCCGGCTCCCCGGTCGAACTGCCCTGGCGCGAGGACGTGGCCGCGATCCTGCTCAGCTGGTTCCCCGGCCAGGAGGGCGGCGCCGCCCTCGCCGACGTCCTCACCGGCGCAGAGGAGCCCGGCGGCCGCCTCCCCACCACCTGGCCCGGCGCCCTCGCCGACGCACCCGTCACCGACGTCACCCCCGTCGAGGGGCAACTCGCCTACAGCGAGGGTCTCTTCATCGGCTACCGCGCCTGGGACCGACTGCAGACGGCCCCCGCGTACGCCTTCGGGCACGGCCTCGGCTACACCACCTGGTCGTACGACTCCCTGGTCGTGCGCCCCGACGCGGTCACCGTCCGGGTCACCAACACCGGCGACCGGCCCGGCCGCGAGGTCGTCCAGATCTACCTGGCGCCCCGGGCCGACGACGTCCACCGCCCCGAGCGCCGGCTGGCCGGCTTCGGAAGCGTCGAGGCCGGACCCGGCGAGACCGTCGAGGCGGAGATCACGCTGCCCCGCCGCGCCTTCGAGATCTGGGACGAGGCGAAGAACGACTGGACCCTCGTCCCCGGCACCTACGAGGTGCGGGCCGCCCACTCCCTCACCGACACCCGCCTGACAGCGACCCTGGAGGTCTGACCCCCGGGGAAACCCCGCGAACGGCCCCGGGGCGGCACCTGACAACCGCCCCGGGGTCCCTCACTCCTTCGTGATCCGCCGGTACGCGAGCTCCGCGAGCCGCGCCTGCCCGTCCCGGCTCGGATGGAACCAGTCCCAGGGGCTCAACTGCCCGCCGTCGAAGCGGAAACCGAAGACCGCCCCACCGTCGTACCGGCACCGCGCGTCCTTCGCGCACACGTCCCTCAGGACCCCGTTGTACGCCACCACCCGCTCCTGGACCGCCGCACGCCGCCGCTCGGCCGCCGGACCCAGGTCCTCCGCGTCCGCCAGCATCGAGCCGCAGATCCCCAGCTTCCACACCTGGAGCCCCTGCGGGCTCAGCCGCCCCGTCGACCACAGGTGCTTGAGGTCGGGCACGCTCGCCACGTACACCTGCGCCTTCGGCGCGCCCGCCCGCAGCCGGGCGAGCGCCGCCTCGAAGGAGACGCGGAAGTCGTCGACCGGAGTCATCAGCGCCGGCGTGGGACGGCAGGCGTCGTTCGCGCCCATCATCACCGTCACAAGCTCGGGCTTCTCGGCCGCCGCCCCCGCCATCTGCTCGGGAAGCTCCGCCATCCGGGCGCCCGTCCTGGCCAGGTTCCAACTGCGGGTGGCGACCTTCGCCGGGCCCAGGAGGCGCAGGGCCAGGCTGTTCACGGTCGCGTCGGTGCCGGTGGCCCAGGACACCTCGGGGCAGTCCGCGAGGACCGCGCAGGCGTCGAAGGCGCGGGTGACGGAGTCGCCCACGGCGGCGACGGAGGCGGGGGAGACGTCCCACAGCGACGTCGGCTTCGGCGACGGTCTCGGCGCCGCGCTCGCCGTGGCGGTCTTCGCCACGGGCTCTCCCGCGGGCCCTCCCACGGGCTCGTCCGAGGTGCAGCCGGACAGTGCCCCCGCGCACAGCAGCGCGGCCGTCACGGTGACGGCAGCGGTAAGGAATCGGCCTCGGCCGCGCATCCCCGGCCCCTCCTTCGGCGTCCTGGCGAGTGAAAGCTTCGTGTTCACCCGCCCCCGGACCGACCGTACGTCACACCGATGACGGCGCGGCACGGTAGCTTTTCCCCCGTCGAACCAGAGGCAGCTTTGCCGACCGGCTCCGGTAAATTACATCACGTCACATCCTGTCCTCTTTTTGGGGGTTTGTGACGTTTTACTCCTGATGCTGTTTACTGAGGCCGCTGGGAAAGGCGAACCTCGTCCCACACTGGAGGTCCCGGTGACGACACGTGGAGTCCTGTACGTTCACTCCGCACCGCGCGCGCTGTGCCCGCACGTCGAATGGGCGGTGGCGGGCGTCCTCGGTGCGAGGGTCCAGCTCGACTGGATCCGCCAGCCGGCGTCCCCCGGCACCTGGAGAGCCGAGTTCTCCTGGCAGGGCCGCACCGGCACCGCCTCCGAACTCGCCTCCGCGCTGCGCGGCTGGCAGATGCTCCGCTTCGAGGTCACCGCGGAACCCTGCCCCACCGCCGAGGGCGAGCGCTACAGCGCCACGCCCGACCTGGGCATCTTCCACGCGGTCACCGGCATGCACGGCGACATCCTGATCCCCGAGGACCGGCTGCGGGCCGCCCTGGCGCGCTCCCTCCAGGGCGAGACGCAGCTGGAGGCCGAGATCGCCAAGCTCCTCGGCAAGCCCTGGGACGACGAACTGGAGCCCTTCCGCTACGCGGGCGAGGGCGCCCCGGTCCGCTGGCTCCACCAGGTCGTCTGAGGGCCCACCCAGGCACGCGAAAGGCCCACCCCAGGAAGTCCGGGGGGCGGGCCTTCAGTCGCGCGTAGGCGGATCAGACCGAGCGGAACGCCAGGACCACGTTGTGCCCGCCGAAGCCGAACGAGTTGTTGATCGCGGCGATCGTGCCCTGCGGGAGGGCGCGGGGCTCGTCGCGGACGATGTCCGCGTCGACGTCCGGGTCCAGCTCGTCGACGTTGATCGTCGGCGGGGCCAGACGGTGGTGCAGCGCCAGGACCGTCGCGACGGTCTCGATGCCGCCGGCGCCGCCCAGGAGGTGACCGGTCATCGACTTCGTCGCGGAGATCGCGACGTGGTCGAGGTCGTCGCCCAGGACCTTCCGCAGCGCCTTGATCTCGGCGACGTCACCCTGCGGCGTCGACGTGGCGTGCGCGTTGAGGTGGACGACCTCGGACGGCTTGAGGTCCGTCGCGTCGAGCAGGTTCTGCATCGCGGCCGCGATGCCCCGGCCGGTCGGCTCGGGCTGCGCGATGTGGTGGCTGTCGGCCGACAGGCCCTGACCGAGGACTTCGCAGTAGACGCGCGCGCCGCGCGCCTTCGCGTGCTCCTCGGACTCCAGGATCACGACGCCCGCGCCCTCGCCGAGCACGAAGCCGTCACGGCCGGTGTCGTAGGGACGCGAGGCCTTCGTCGGCTCGTCGTTGTTCTTGGACATCGCCATCATGTTGGCGAAGGCGGCGATCGGCAGCGGGTGGATCGCGGCCTCGGTACCGCCGGCGACGACCACGTCGGCACGGCCGGTACGGATCATCTCGACGGCGTAGCCGATCGCCTCGGCACCCGACGCGCACGCGGAGACGGGGGTGTGGACGCCGGCTCGGGCGTTCACCTCCAGGCCCACGTTGGCGGAGGGGCTGTTCGGCATGAGCATGGGCACGGTGTGCGGCGAGACACGGCGGACGCCCTTGTCCTTCAGCACGTCGTACTGGTCGAGCAGGGTGGTGACACCGCCGATGCCGGAGGCGATGACGGAACCGAGCCGCTCGGGCACGATCTTGTCGTCCTCGCCGGCGGGCGCGGTGTAGCCCGCGTCGGCCCAGGCCTCACGGGCCGCGATCAGCGCGAACTGCGCCGAGCGGTCCAGCTTGCGGGCGAGCGGGCGGGGCAGGACGTCACCGGGGTCGACGGCGGCGGTCGCGGCGATCTGCACGGGCAGTTCGGCGAAGCGCTCGCCCTCCAGGGGCTTGACGCCGGAGCGCCCCGCGAGAAGACCTTCCCAGGTCGACGCGGAGTCGCCACCCAGCGGTGTGGTTGCGCCGATACCGGTAACGACCACGGTGCGATTGGTCGAGCTCACAGGAATTCGTTCTCCATGTGTGTGATGGTCGGAATACGGCGCCACCGCCGGGTGGCAGGCCGAGTCAGCGGGAGCTGATTCAGACCTTCTTGATGCCGCCGTCCTGGTTCTTCAGGATGTAGTCGGCAGCGTCGCCGACCGTCTTGAGGTTCTTGACGTCCTCATCCGGGATCTTGACGTCGAAGCGCTCTTCGGCGGCGACGACGACCTCGACCATGGAGAGCGAGTCGACGTCCAGGTCGTCGGTGAAGGACTTGTCCAGCTGGACGTCCTCGACCGGGATGCCGGCGATCTCGTTGACGATCTCGGCGAGGCCTTCGACGATCTGGTCCTGGGTGGCGGCCATGGTGGCGCTCCTTCTTGTGATTGCTTGGAAATGGGCTTCCGGGAGAACCGGAGTGCCTAGGGGAGGGTAACGACCGTCGCGGCGAAGACGAGACCCGCCCCGAAGCCGATGATGAGCGCCGTGTCGCCGCTCTTCGCCTGGCCGGTCGCCAGGAGTCGTTCCATGGCGAGCGGAATCGATGCCGCCGACGTGTTGCCGGTGGTCTCGACGTCACGGGCGACCGTGACGTGTTCCGGCAGCTTCAGCGTCTTCACCATCGAGTCGATGATCCGCATGTTCGCCTGGTGCGGGATGAAGACGTCCAGGTCGTCCGCCGAGATGCCGGCGGCGTCCAGCGCCTGCTGGGCGACCTTCGCCATCTCGAAGACGGCCCAGCGGAAGACCGCCTGACCCTCCTGCGTGATGGCGGGGAACTTGATCTCGCCCCGCTCGTTGAGCGGCAGCTTGGAGACGTCGCCGACGTGGAACTCGTTCCACGGGACGGTCTGCTTGATCGTCTCCGACTTGTCGCCCTCGGAGCCCCAGACGGTGGGGCCGATGTGCGGTTCGTCGGAGGGGCCGACGACCACGGCTCCGGCGCCGTCACCGAACAGGAAGGCCGTCGCGCGGTCCTCCAGATCCGTCAGGTCGCTGAGCCGCTCGACACCGATGACGAGGACGTACTCCGCCGAACCCTCGACGATCATGCCCTTGGCGAGGGTCAGGCCGTAGCCGAAGCCCGCGCAGCCGGCGGAGATGTCGAACGCGGCCGGCTTCCCGGCGCCGATCTTGTCGGCGATCTCGGTGGCGACGGCCGGGGTCTGCTTGAAGTGCGAGACCGTGGAGACGATCACGGCGCCGATCTGCTCCGGGCTGATCCCGGCGTCGGCGATGGCCTTGCCCGAGGCCTCCACCGACATGGCGGCGACGGTCTCCTCGGGCGAGGCCCAGTGGCGCGTGGCGATACCGGAGCGCGAGCGGATCCACTCGTCGGACGAGTCGATCGTCTCGAGGATCACCTCGTTCGGCACGACCCGGGTCGGGCGGTAGCCGCCGACACCGAGGATCCGCGCGTACGGGGCGCCCTTGCTGGGCTTGATCTTCGACATGCTTCTCGACACTCCTCGTCAGACGGCCGCGTGCTCGGCGATGAGCGTACGTGCAGCGTCCAGGTCGGCAGGAGTCTTCAGGGCCACTGTGGCGACTCCGGGCAGGGCGCGCTTGGCGATGCCGGTGAGGGTGCCGCCGGGGCACACCTCGATCAGCGCGGTCGCGCCCAGCGCCTGGAAGGTCTCCATGCACAGGTCCCAGCGGACCGGGTTCGCGACCTGGCCGACCAGGCGGGCCAGGACCTCTGCGCCGTCGGTGACGACCTGTCCGTCCTTGTTGGAGACGTAGCGGGTGGCCGGGGCGGCCGGGGACAGCTCCTTCGCCGCCTCGTCCAGCTTCGCCACGGCCGGGGCCATGTGGTGCGTGTGGAAGGCGCCGGCGACCTTGAGCGCGACGACCCGGCGGACGCCCTCGGGCTTGTCGGCCTCCAGGGCCGCCAGCTGCTCCAGGGTGCCTGCGGCCACGATCTGGCCGGCGCCGTTCACGTTGGCCGGGGTCAGGCCGAGCTTCTCCAGGTGCGGGACGGTCACCTCGGGGTCGCCGCCGAGCAGCGCCGACATGCCGGTGGGGGTGATCGCGGCGGCCTCGGCCATCGCGAGCCCACGGGTCCGTACGAGACGCAGCGCGGCGGTCTCGTCGAGGACGCCCGCGAACGCGGCGGCGGTGAACTCGCCGACGCTGTGACCGGCGACGACGCCGGGCGACACGTCGCCCAGGGCCGCTGCGGACAGCAGACCGGCGGCGACGAGGAGGGGCTGGGCCACGGCGGTGTCACGGATGTCGTCCGCGTCCGCCTTCGTGCCGTAATGGGCGAGGTCGAGCCCGATGGCGTCGGACCAGGCCGCGACGCGGTCGGCGGCGCCGGGGAGTTCGAGCCAGGGGGTCAGGAAGCCGGGCGTCTGGGCGCCTTGGCCGGGAGCGACGAGTACGAGCACCCTCACACTCTCTCTTGGGGACGGCTCCCGGCGCCCGTGGGGACAGGGACGAAGAACCGTCGGGGGAATTGTTGGTGTTCGACAAAAGTCTAGGACTGCGTATCTCCGTCGGCCAAGCGTCCGAGGATGAGCGCGATCCGCAGCGTGAACGCGGAGCGTACGTCGGAGGGTGACCAACCGGTGACGTCGGTCACACGTCGAAGCCGGTATCGCACGGTGTTCGGGTGGACGAAGAGCATCCGGGCCGCGCCTTCCAGGCTGCTGGCCTGCTCCAGGTAGACACTGAGCGTTTCCAGGAGCGCCGAGCCCGCTTCCTCCAGCGGTCTGTAGATCTCCTCCACCAGCTGTTCGCGCGCCGAAGGGTCCGACGCGATGGCGCGCTCCGGCAGGAGATCGTCCGCGAGGACGGGGCGCGGGGCGTCCTGCCAGGCCGTGCACGCCTTGAGGCCGGCCGCCGCCGCCTGCGCGGAACGGGTCGCGGCGAGCAGGTCGGGGACGACGGGGCCGGCGACGACGGGACCGGCCGCGTACGGGCCGATCAGGGCCTTCGCGACGGCGAGCGGGTTGTCGTTGCCGCCCGCGATGACGACGAGACGGTCGCCGAGCACGCCGGTGAGGACCTGGAGCTTGGCGTGCCGGGCGGCCCGGCGGATCGCCTCCACCGTCAGCTCGCTGTCCCCGTCGGGGGCGGTGCCGAGGATCACGCACACATGGTCGGGGGAGTTCCAGCCGAGGGCCGCCGCGCGGGAGACGGCGCCCTCGTCGGCCTCGCCGGAGAGGACCGCGTTCACCACGAGGGATTCGAGGCGCGCGTCCCAGGCGCCCCGGGCCTCGGCGGCCTGCGCGTACACCTGGGCCGTCGCGAAGGCGATCTCCCGGGCGTAGACGAGCAGCGCCTCACGGAGGACCGACTCGTCGCCGGGAGCGGCGACCTCCTCGATCGCCGACTCCATGACCTCGATCGTCGTACGGACCATCTCGACGGTCTGGCGCAGGGTGATCGCCCGGGTCAGCTCGCGGGGCGCCGTGCCGAAGACGTCCGTCGAGATCGCCTGCGGGGTCTCGGGGTGCCGGAACCACTCGGTGAACGCGGCGATTCCGGCCTGGGCGACCAGACCGATCCACGACCGGTTCTCGGGCGGCATCGCCCGGTACCACGGAAGCGTCTCGTCCATGCGGGCGATGGCACCGGCGGCGAGCCGCCCGGCGGACTGTTCGAGGCGCTTCAGGGTCGCGGTGTGCGGGTGAGGGCGGTTCGTGGGTTCTGGCACGGGGACAAGACTGCCTTATCGGGACGGCGGCATGCGGGGTCGGGGCGGCTTCGCCTCCGGAGGCGGCCCTGCCGACAAGGACGTGCGCACCACCGATGGGCACGCGCGCACTACCGTGGGCCGCGTGATACGCATCCAGCGCGCCGCCGAGCGGTACCCGGGGGGCGACCCGGCGGCCGGGATCGAGACCCGGCACGCCCTGTCGTTCGGGCCGCACTACGACCCCGACAACCTCCGCTTCGGCGCGCTCCTCGCCTGCAACGAGGAGCGGCTCGCGCCCGGCGCGGGCTTCGACGAGCATCCGCACAGCCACACCGAGATCGTCACCTGGGTCGTCGAGGGCGAACTCACCCACCACGACACGGCCGGCCACACCACGGTCGTCCGCCCCGGCGACCTCCAGCGGCTCAGCTCGGCGGGAGGCGTCCGGCACGTCGAGCGCAACGACGCAGCCGTCCCCCTGGTCTTCGTGCAGATGTGGCTGGCACCGCTGTCGCCGGGCGGGGAGCCGTCGTACGAGGTGGTGAGGAACCTCGACGGCCCGTACGACCTCCCGGAGGCGGGCGCGACGCTCCACACCCACCGCCTGCCGGCGGGCACCAGGGTCCCCGTACCGGAGGCGGGGCACGTCTACGTCCACGTGGTGCGCGGTTCGGTGCGCCTGGACGGCGAGGACCTGGGCCCGGGCGACGCGGCCCGGCTCACCGGGCCGAAGGGCCAGGAGCTGCTGGCCACCTCCGACGCCGAGGCCCTGCTGTGGGAGATGCGCGCCGCCCTGTAGGCCCCCGGGTGCCCACCTCAGCGCACCGCGCTCTTCGCCTTCCACTGCTCCCAGCTCAGGTTCCACGCCCCGTAGCCGTTGCCCTCCGCGACCGTGCCCTTGGTGTCCTTGCCCGTGATCTCGAACGGGTCGCCGACATTCACGGCCGAGTAGAAGGCGGCGGCGTTCTCGTCGCTCATCCCGATGCACCCCGAACTCCGGTTCGCCCGGCCGAAGTGCGCCGCGTTCCACGGGGCCGCGTGCGCGTACATGCCCGACCAGGTCAGCCGCATCGAGTAGTCGACCATCTTGTCGTAGGCGTCCCCGAGCCCGACCGTCTCCGAGTTCATGTTGATCGTGCCCTCCTTCGCCATCAGCACGGCCGTGCCCCGCCAGGACCGCTTGTCCCCGCCCGGGGTGCCGCCGGAGACCGGGATCGTGCGGACGGTCCTGCCGTCCCGGTTCAGGGTCAGCTTCCGGCGGTCCAGGTCGACCTTGACGACCTGCGCGGCGCCGACCGTGAAGCCGGTGCGGTAGTCCCGTACGAACCAGCCGCCGCCCGAGTCCGTGCCGTTCAGGTCCGCTTCGAGGGTGACCTTCGTGCCGGGCTTCCAGTACTCCCTGGGCCGCCAGTCCGCCCTGTCGCGGCCCGAGTAGTCCTTGACCCAGCCCCAGGAGCCCTCGGTGGCGTTCGACGTGGTCACCTTCAACTGCCGCTCCACGTCCGCCTTCCGCGTCACCGGCAGGTCGAAGACGATCGAGAGGGGATGGGCGATGCCGACGGTGGTGTTCTTGCCGGGGGCCAGCGTCAGCTTGTTGACCTGAGCGGCCTCGGGGGTGGTGAAGGAGGACCGGTACGTCGCCGCCTCCCTGCCGTCGGCCGTACGGGACGTCACCTCCACCGTGTACGAGGAGCCCGGCGCCGCCTTGCGGTCCGACGTCCAGCGCGCCCCGCCCGTCCCCGTACGGCCGGTGAGGGCCCCGCCGTCCGCGTCGACGACCTTCACCCCGGCGATCGTGCCGCCCGTGACGGTCACGGTCACCGGCCGGCCGGCCGCCGGGTCCACGACGGTCACCTTCGCCGGCGGGGCCTTCGACGCGGGGGCCTCGGACCCCGCCGGGCCGTTCGCCGCCTGCGCCGTGCAGGCGGTGAGGGAGACGGTCAGAGCGACCGCCGCGAGAACGGGACGGGGTGTGCGTATGAGCAGCACGGAAGACCTCCGCGGTGGTGAGGGATCGAGGTGGGATGTTCTGGACTGTAAGTCGCCCCCCGGTGCCCGGAAGCCGCCCGCGGCCCATGTGACGAGGGCTGCGGCACAACGGTCATCGTCCGGTCACAAACACCGCGCGCACCCGTCGAATTCGGCTGTGAGCCTGCTGTGCGCCCCACCACCGAGGGGCGGAACAAGGAGGCTCCCGTTGTGTCAGCACTGCTCGTGACGGCCGCACCCACCGACCGCCGCGCCCCCGTGGGACCGGTCAGGCTCGGCCCCGTGACCCCCGAGGTCTACCGCGCCTTCCTGGCGTCCCGCACCGGCGCGGACGGGCCCAGCTTCCTCCAAGTCCCCTCCTGGGCCCAGGTGAAGGACGGCTGGAGCCACCAACTGGTCGGCTGGGGGCCGGAGTCCGGTGAGCTGACCGGCGTCGCCCTCGTCCTCCTGCGGCCCTTCCCCGGCACCCGCAAGTACTTCGCCTACCTGCCCGAAGGGCCCGTCGCCGACTGGGCCGACCCCGACGTCGACGGCTGGCTCTCCCCGCTCCTCGGCCATCTGCGCGCCTCCGGCGCCTTCGCCGTGCGCATCGGCCCCGGCCCCGCCCACCGGCGGTGGAGCGCCGCCACCGTCAAGGCCGGCACCGGACCGGGCCGCCGGCTCGCCGACGTACTCGCCGACGAGGTCGACCCGCTCGGCACCGTCGTCGCCGAACGCCTGCGGGCCCGCGGCTGGCGGCGCTGCGGCGGAGAGTCCGAGGACGGCGCCGACGCCCAGCCCCGGCACGTCTTCCAGGTCCCGCTCACCGGACGCACCCCCGACGACCTGTGGAGCGGCCTCAACCAGGAATGGCGGCGCAACGTCCGCAAGGCCCGCAAGTCCGGCGTCGAGATCACCCTCGGGTCCGCTGCCGACCTTCCCGAGTTCTACCGGCTGCTCCGCGTCACCGAGGAGCGCGACGGCTTCCGGCTCGGCCGCTCCCTCGCGTACTACGAGCGCCAGTACGCCGTCCTCAACGCCGAACACCCCGGCCGCATGAAGCTCTACCTCGCCCGCCACGAGGGCGAGATCCTCGCCGCCCACACCATGGTCACCGTCGGCGGACGCGTCTGGTACCAGACCGGCGCCTCCGCCGACCACCGGCGCGAGGTCCGCCCCTCCAACGCCCTCCAGTGGCGCATGCTGCTCGACGCCCACGCGCTCGGCGCCGCCGTCTACGACCTGCGCGGGGTACCCTCCACCCTCGATCCGGGCGACCGCGCCCACGGGCTCCTGCGCTGGAAGCTCGGCACGGGCGGACAGGTCGTCGAGACGCTGGGGGAGTGGGAGACACCGATGCAGGGCACGACCAACCACGCGCTGTACCGGGCCTTCACGGCCTACATGGCCCGCCGATGACGAGCGCCGCCGCCACGCTCACCGCCGACCGCCCCGAGAAGCCGAAGGCCGCGCCGTCCGCACTCCGCAGCGGCGCCCTGATGGCCGCCGGGTCGCTCGTCTCCCGCGCCACCGGCTTCGTCCGGGCCGCCGTCGTCGCCGCCGCGCTCGGCGCGGGCTACGTCGCCGACGGCTACGCGGTCGGCAACTCCGTCCCCACCATCGTCTACATGCTGCTCCTCGGCGGCGCCCTCAACGCCGTCTTCGTCCCCGAACTCGTCAAGGCCGCCAAGGAGCACGAGGACGGCGGCGTCGCCTACACCGACCGGCTCCTCACCCTCTGCGTGCTCGCCCTCACCGTCCTCACGGCGGCCGCGGTCCTCGCCGCGCCCCTCATCGTCGACCTGTACACCGACTACACGGGCGAGCGGCGCGAGATGACCGTGGCCTTCGCGCGCGCCTGCCTCCCGCAGATCCTCTTCCTCGGGCTCTTCACCCTCCTCGGCCAGGTCCTCAACGCCCGCGGCCGGTTCGGCGCCATGATGTGGACCCCCGTCCTGAACAACGTCGTCGTCGTCGCCGTCTTCGGCCTCTTCCTCGTCGTCAGCGACGGCGGCACCCTCACCCCCGGCGAGACCGCCCTGCTCGGCTGGGGCACCACCGGCGGCATCGCCCTCCAGGCCCTCGCGCTCCTGCCCTCGCTGCGCGCCGCCGGCTTCCGCTGGCGGCCCCGCCTCGACTGGCGCGGCAGCGGCCTCGGGGCGCCGCTGCGCTCGGCCGGCTGGCTGGTCCTGCTCGTCCTCACCAACCAGGGCGCGTACTGGGTGACCACCCTGCTCGCCACGTCGGCGGGCTCAGGACCCGGCGTCGGCGGCGGCTCGGGTCTCGCCGCGTACAACAACGCCTATCTGCTGTGGACCGTCCCGCACGGCATCATCACCGTCTCCCTCGTCACCGCGCTGCTGCCCCGGATGAGCGGCGCCGCCGCCGAGGGCGACCTCGCCGGCGTCCGGCGGGACGTCTCGTACGCGCTGCGGACCAGCTCGGCGGCGGTCGTCCCCGCCGCCTGTGCCCTCCTCGCCCTCGCCGTACCGCTGATGACGGTGGTCTTCCGGTACGGGGCGACCAGCGCCGACGACGTCCGCGCCATGTCCTGGATCCTGATGGCCTTCGCGCCCGGCCTCGTCGCCCTGTCCGGCCAGTACGTGTGCACGCGCGCCTTCTACGCCCTCCGCGACACCCGCACCCCGTTCCTGCTCAACCTGGTGATCGCCGGCCTCAACGCGGCGCTGTCCTTCGCCGCCTACCACTACCTGCCCGCCCGGTGGGCGGTCGCGGGCATGGCGGCCGGCTACTCGCTGGCCCTGTGGGCGGGCTGGGCGCTCACGGCGTACGTGCTGCGGCGCCGCCTCGGCGGGACCCCGTCCGAGGGCGGCGCGCTCCCCGGCCTGGTGCGGCTGCTGCTCGCGGCCGTGCCCGCCGCCGGATACGGGCTCCTCGTCACCGACCTCACGGGCCCCGCCGGGGCGGTGCCCGCCGGCGCCGCCGGGGCGCTGACCGTCCTCGGCGCCTTCGCCGTCCTCGCCAGGCCGCTCCGCCTCACCGAGGTCCGGACACTCCTCGCGGCGGGCTCCGGACGCCTCCGCGCGCTCCGCCGCCGGTGACGGACACCCGGCCCCGCGACACCCGGCCCCGCGACACCCGCCCCCGCGACACCCGCCCCCGCGACACCCCCCGCACCGACCTTGGGATACTCCACAGATGCCCCGCGTGCTCCTCATAGAAGACGACCCCTCCGTCCGGGAGGGCGTCGAACTCGGCCTGCGCCGCCGTGGGCACGAGGTGCGGACCGCGCCCACCGGAGAGGCCGGGCTCGAAGCGCTCGCCGACTTCCGCCCGGACCTGCTGCTGCTCGACCTGATGCTGCCCGGCATGAACGGCGTCCAGGTCTGCCACCGCGTCCGCGAGAGCAGCCAGCTGCCGATCATCATGCTGACCGCCCGAGGCGACGACTTCGACGTCGTCATAGGCCTGGAGGCCGGGGCCGACGACTACATCGTCAAGCCCGCCCGTACCGAGGTCATCGAGGCCCGGATACGGGCCGTGCTCCGCCGCATCGAGGAGCCGGGCGGCAGCCGCTCCGCCGTCGAGTTCCACGGCGAACTGGCCGTCGACCGGGCCGGCCTCACCGTCGCCAAGGCGGGCGAGCGCATCGCCCTGGCCCCCTCCGAGATGAAGCTGCTCCTGCACCTCTCGGCCGCCCCCGAGCAGGTCTTCAGCCGCCAGCAGCTCCTCGAACACGTCTGGGAGCACAGCTACCACGGCGACGCCCGGCTGGTCGACGCCTGCGTCCGCCGGCTGCGGAACAAGATCGAGGACACCCCGGGCGAACCCCGCTACATCCAGACCCTGCGGGGCTTCGGCTACCGCTTCGGACCGCTGTGAAGGCCTGCGTAGGACCCGAACCGGACGCCGACCGGCACGAGGCGGAAGGAGCGGACCGCGCGTCGCGGCGCAGGGCCCGCGGCCCGCGCCTGCGCCCGCACCCCTTCGGACTCCGCACCCGGCTCGTCCTCGCCTTCCTGCTCGTCGCCGCCGTCGGCTGCGGCACCACCGCCGCCCTCACCTACCGGGCCGCCCGCAACGCCATCCTGGAACAGGCACAGGACACCGCCGTGTCCGCCTTCCGCGAGCAGGTCGAGGCCCTCAGCACCGATCTGCCCGTCGTGCAGGACAGCCTGCGGGACTCCCTCATGCGGATCGCCCGCCAGGGCAAGCCCCACCCGTGGCGCGTCTACGCCGAGTACGGCACCGTGCGCGTCTCCTCCACCGACCGGCCCACCTCCTCCGTCATCACCCCGGAGCTACGGGCCCGCGCCGCCGACGAGACCCTCCAGCACGGCAGCTTCCAGCGGGTGGTGAAGGGCGGCACCCCGTACCTCACCATCGCCGTCCCCGCCGTCTTCCACGCCCGCTCGGCCGACGGGCCGCCCCAGCGCACCGGCCTCGTGTTCTACGCCGTGATGGACCTCCGCGCGGAGGAGGCCAACGTGGAGGCCATGGTCATGGCCGCCCGCGACGGAGCCCTCCCCGCCCTCGCCGTCGCCCTCGTCCCCGCGCTGATCGCCGCACGCGGTGTGCTCCGGCCCGTACGGGAGCTGCGCCGGGCGGCCCACAGCATGGGGCGTGGCCGGCTCGACACCCGTATCCACGCCAAGGGGAGCGACGAACTCTCCGACCTCGCCCGGACGTTCAACGAGTCGGCCGCCGAGCTGGAACGTTCCGTCGCGGAACTCCGCAACGCAGAGGCCCGCGCCCGCCGCTTCGCCTCCGACGTCTCGCACGAACTGCGCACCCCGCTCGCCGGGATGCTCGCCGTCACCGAGGTCCTCGACGAGGACGCCGACGGCCTCGACAGCGACACCGCCCGCGCCGTCCGCCTGATCAGCGCCGAGACCGGCAAGCTCGCCGTGCTCGTCGAGGACCTCATGGAGATCTCCCGCTTCGACGCGCGCGCCGCCGAACTGCACACGGACGAGGTCGACGCCGCCGACTGCGTCCGCAAGACCCTCCAGCACCGGCGCTGGACCGACCCGGCCCAGGTCGTCCCGTACCTCACCGAGGGGATCAGGGCCCGGCTCGACCCGCGCCGCTTCGACGTCGTCGTCGCCAACCTCGTCGGCAACGCCCTGCGGCACGGCGGCGCGCCGGTGACGGTCCGGCTGTACGCGGAAGGGGACAGCCTCGTGACGGAGGTCGCCGACCGGGGCCCGGGCATCCACCCGGACGTCCTGCCGCACGTCTTCGACCGCTTCTTCAAGGCGGACCAGGCCCGCACCCGCTCGGCGGGCAGCGGCCTCGGCCTCGCGATCACCCTGGAGAACGTCCGGCTGCACGGAGGCACCGTCACGGCCGCCAACGACCCCGTGGGCGGGGCCGTCTTCACCGTACGGATGCCGTTGTGAACCGCCGGACGGCCCCGGCGGCCGTGTCCGCCGCCCTGCTGGTCGCGCTCGCCGGCTGCGGCATCCAGGAGACCGACGTCGTCGAGGCGGGCGGGGCCGCGACCGTCGTCGTCGCGCCGATACCCGAGAGCCGGATCGTGCTCTACTTCCTCGGCCCCGACGGCCGGTCGATGCCGGTGGTCCGCGACGTCGGCCCCTCCTACCCCGATCCGTCGTCCCCGACCGACGGTTCGGGGGACGACCGCACCCCCTACGACGGATTCGGCCCGGGATACGAGATATCCGTGGACGACCTGCGCGGCTCGGACGCCACGGACAAGATCCTCGCCGCGCTCCTCGCGGGCCCCAGGGAGAACGAGACCGCGGCGGGCATCACCACCGCCCTGCCGTCGAGCAGGATCCGGGGGGCGGAACCGGTACCGCGCGTCACCGAGATCCCTGCCAAGACCGACGCGGCACGTCCGCTGGTCCGGCTCAGGGCGCCCTTCCCCGTCAACGAACTGCCCGAGGCGGCGGTCCGTCAGCTGGTGTGCACGACGGCCTACGCGAAGCACCCGGCCGGCCGTGTCGACGTGTCGGTCGGCGGCCCCGACGGCCTGCTGCCGACAGCGCGCTGCGACGACTAGGGTCTTTCGTTTGGATCAGGCCGGATCAGGCCGCGCGCAGGTCCGCGAGTACCGCGTCCGTGAACGGCGGCCAGGCCTCGACCGCCCACGCCCCGAAGGGGCGGTCGGTGAGCGCCACGCACGCGGCCCGCGCGTCCGGGTCGATCCACAGGAAGGTGCCGGACTGCCCGAAGTGCCCGAAGGTGCGCGGCGAGGAGCCGGCGCCCGTCCAGTGCGGGGACTTGCCGTCGCGGATCTCGAAGCCGAGACCCCAGTCGTTCGGCCGCTGGTGCCCGTAACCGGGCAGGATGCCCGTCAGGCCGGGGTACGTGACGCTCATCGCGTCGAGGACGGTGCGCGGGTCGAGCAGCCGCGGCGCCTGCACCTCGGCGGCGAACCGCACCAGGTCGTCGACGGTCGACACGGCGTCCTTGGCGGGCGAACCCTCCAGGCTCGTCGCGGTCATGCCGAGCGGCTCCAGGACCGCCTGACGCAGGTACTCGGCGAACGGGATGTCGGCCGCCTTGGCGACATGGTCGCCGAGCGCCTCGAAGCCGGTGTTGGAGTAGATCCGGCGGGTGCCGGGCGCGGCCATCACCCGGTTCTCGTCGAAGGCGAGCCCCGAGGTGTGGGCGAGGAGATGGCGGACGGTCGCGCCCTCGGGCCCGGCGGGCTCGTCGAGGTCGATCGCCCCCTCCTCGTACGCGACGAGGACGGCGTACGCCACGAGCGGCTTGGTCACCGAGGCGAGCGGGAAACGCCGTCCGGTGGGGCCGTGGGACCCGGCCAGGGTGCCGTCCGCGCGGACGACGGCCGCCGCCGCGGTGGGAACGGGCCAGTTCTCGATCGACGCCAGGCTCGGCAAGCTGCTCTGCATGGGCCGAGCCTACTTGCTTCGAGTGCACTCCAACGTTTTAGCGTGGGGGCATGAGCGTGATCGCGAGCACGGCCGCCGGTCCGAGCGGAACCCGGGCGCACTACACCATCAGCGAGGTCGCCGCCCTGACCGGCCTCTCGGCGCACACCCTGCGCTGGTACGAGCGCATCGGCCTGATGCCGCACGTCGACCGTTCGCACACGGGCCAGCGCCGCTTCACCGAAGGGGACCTGGGCTGGCTGGGGTTCGTCGGCAAGCTGCGCCTGACCGGGATGCCGGTCGCCGACATGGTCCGGTACGCGGAGCTCGTACGGGAGGGCGACCACACCCGCGAGGAACGCCGGGAGCTCCTGGAGGCCACCCGGCGGGACGTGCTCTCCCGGATCACCGAGCTCCAGGACACGCTCGCCGTGCTCGACATCAAGATCAGCCATTACGGGACCGCATGCGGAGGCACTTCATCATGACCGGCGCGAACAAGACCAGCGTGACCAGGATCGACACCGTACGGCTCGGCGGCCAGGACGGACCCGAGATCGGCGTCCAGGGTTTCGGCGCCATGGGCATCAGCGAGTTCTACGGCGAGACCGACGAGGCAGCCGCCCGGGACACCCTCGACGCGGCCCTGGAGGCCGGCGTCACCCTGATCGACACCGCCGACATCTACGGCAGCGGCGCCAACGAGGAGTTCCTCGCCCCCTTCCTCGCCGCGCACCGCGACGAGGTCACCCTCGCGACCAAGTTCGCCATCGAGCGGCGCGCCGACGACCCGTCCCACCGGGCCGTCCGCAACGACCCCGCCTACATCAGGAAGGCCGCGGAGGACAGCCTGCGCCGCCTCGGCGTCGAGACCATCGACCTCTACTACATGCACCGGCGCGACCCGGAGATCCCGTTCGCCGAGTCCGTCGGCGCGATGGCCGAACTCGTCGCGGAGGGCAAGGTCCGGTACCTCGGCCTCAGCGAGGTCACGGGACCCGAACTGCGCGAGGCCCACGCCGTGCACCCCATCGCCGCCCTCCAGTCGGAGTGGTCGCTCTTCTCCCGGGACGTGGAGCGCAGCGCCGTCGCGGCCGCCGCCGAACTCGGCGTCACCTTCGTGCCCTACTCGCCGCTCGGCCGGGGCTTCCTGACCGGGGCGTTCGCGGACGCCGCCAAGGACCTGTCGGGCGGCGACTTCCGCAAGTACCAGCCGAGGTTCACCGGCGAGAACGCGGAGCGGAACGCCGCCCTGCTCGAACCGGTCCGCGGGATCGCCGCCGCGCACGATGCGACCCCGGCGCAGATCGCCCTCGCCTGGGTGCAGCAGCGGGCGACCGTGCACGGTCTGACGGTCGTCCCGATCCCCGGCACCCGCAAGCGCTCCCGCCTGGAGGAGAACGCGGCCGCGACCCGGATCACCCTGACCGGGGAGGAGCTCGCCGAACTGGAGCCGATCGCGGGCCTGGTGGCGGGGGACCGCTACCCGGACATGCGCTTCACCTCGGTGACCCGCGAGGTCTGAGCGCCTCCGCCCGCTCACGCAAGCCCCAGGGCGAAGACCGCGAACCCCGCCGCCAGCAGCCCCGCCACGGTGCGGCGGGCCGTTCCGGTCTTCGTCCACGGCGACTCGAAGCCCCGCGCGAACCGCCCGATCAGGACCAGCAGTCCGGCGAAGACCGGCATCCACGCCAGCCGGGCGAGGATCCAGCCGACCGAGTCCGGCGCGCCGACCAGACCGGGCACCTCCCCGAGGTACGAGGCGGGGATCGCCGCCGTGAGCATCGCCGTCTGGTGCCAGCACAGGATCGTCATCGCGGACAGGTTGACGATCACGACGGGGGCCCACAGCGCGGGCCGCCTCAGGAGCGCGCCGAGCCGGTTCCTGAGCAGGATCGCCGCACCGCTCTGCGCGGCGGCGAGGGCGAGGACGAGCAGCGACGGCGGGTGCGAGTTGGTGCGGGTCCCGCCGGGGACGCCGACCATCGACGCCGGGTAGCCGAACCAGACGAGGAGAGCCGCGAAGAGCGCGGTGCCGCCGAGCAGCAGCGCCCAGGCGTGGCGCCGGGTGACCCGGCCCTCGCCCCAGGAGACGCCGAGCTGGTAGGCGAAGAGCCAGCCGGGCAGGATGTTCAGGAGGCTCAGCCAGGACGGCACGGCGTCGGCGTACGGCCCGTACCGCAGGAAGTCGACGACGGCGACCGAGCCGAGCAGCGGCGCCGCGGCCCACACCCCGAGGCGGCGGGCCGCCCGCACGCACAGCGGGGTGAGCGCGGTGACCACCGTGTAGACGCCGACGAACCAGAGGGGCTGGATGACGAGGGTGGACGCCGTCCGCAGGCTGTCCACGGGCACCCCGAGGCCGAAGTGGAGCAGCGGCAGCAGCGCCGCCCACACCGCGGTGACCCCGAGGACCGGGCGGCCGAGCCGGGCGAGCCGGGCCTTCAGCCACTCGCCCGCCGAACCCTTCCTGCGCCGGTACGAGAGCACCGAGGCGTAGCCGCCGACGAGGAAGAAGATCCCCAGCATCTGGAGGACCCAGCTGACCGGGGCGAGTCCGGCGAACGTGCCCAGCGGGCTCGCGTTGTGGATCGCGCCGTCGGAGGAGAGCGTGAACCCGCCGAGCAGCCAGTGCCCGGTGGGCACGGCGAGCAGGGCCAGGGCGCGGAGCCCGTCGATCGCCCGGTCGCGGTGGACGGGGGTGCGGGATTCGATCCGCTCGGCCAGCCTGTTCATCGGACGTCTCCCTCGGCGATGGCGGCGAAGGCGCGCAGGGAGCCGGTGCCGGGCGCGAAGTAGCCGCCGTGGCCGGCGGCGTCGTCGGCCGGGACGCGGCGGGCGCCGAACGCCGGGTCGGTGGGGTCGGTGCCGTGCCCGAGACCGGCGAGCTCGACGTTCGGGATCCGGTCGATCCAGTCGGTGGGGTCCTTCGCGGCCCAGACGCGGGCGGATGTGCCGAGTTCGGCGACGTTCTCGGCGCGCATCCCGGGGGAGCCGAAGACCACCAGGTCCTTGGCCTTCAGGTCGCGGGCGGCGAGGCCGCAGACGACGGAGCCGTAGCTGTGGCAGAACACGGACGGTTCGGCGGCCCCGACGGCGGCGAGCCCGTCGGTGAACCGGGTGAGCCGGTCCGCCCCGATCTCGGCGAGACGGCCGGTGGCCGCGTCGAGGCCGACGCCGACGGGCGTGGTGTACCCGGCCCAGGCGACGACCGCCGTACGGCCGCCGGTCGCCCGGCGCAGGGCGGTCGCCATGTCCGCGAGCGGCCGGACGTGCGCCGTGTCGGTGTCGGAGCCGGGCACGATCACCGCCACGTGCTCGGCCCGCTCCAGGTCCCCGTACACGAGGGCGACCTGTCCCCGGCCGCGCGGATCGTGGGCCAGGACCCGCGCCCCTTCGAACTGCCCTTGTGTGGCACGGGCGTTGGCCTCGTACCGCAGGGCCAGGGGCGCGCCGTCGAGGTTCCCGACGACCGTGGGGTGCGTGCGGGCCAGTTCACGCTGTCGTACGGGGCCGAGGCCCGCGAAGAACCGACTGACCTCGGCCGGGCTCATCCGCTCCGGGTCCGGCAGCCCCGCAGCCCGCCAGGCCGCGGTCCCGACCGGGGCGCCGGTCACGGCCCGCTGCGCGTCCCCCGACGCCCAGCCGGCCGTTCCGGTGATCACGGTGGCCACCAGGGCCATGGTGGTCAGGGTCCTCGCAAAGCGGCGCATGGGCTCGCCCTCCCTCTCCGGTTCTCGCTCGTTCGTCGGCGAGAGGAAGGTAGGAAGACGGCGGGTGACGACACGTCACACCGGGGAGCCAACCCTGTGCTGATACCCGGGTAGGGGGTGGACGAGCGGCCAACCCCAGCGCGGGGGTGGGGTTTTCCCCCGGGGGTCGGCAGGGGGAGGGGTGGCCGGGGGCGCGGAGGGGCCCGGGAGGTCAGGACGTGCCCGGGGTCACCAGGCCCGACTCGTACGCGAAGACCACGGCCTGCGCCCGGTCGCGGAGGTCCAGCTTGGCGAGGACCCGCCCGATGTGGGTCTTCACCGTCTGCTCGGCGAGGACCAGGTGGTCGGCGATCTCCTGGTTCGACAGGCCCCGGGCGATCAGCTCCAGGACCTCCGTCTCCCTCGGGGTGAGGCCGTTCAGGCGCAGGGCCGTGGTGTCCCGGCGCGGCGCGGGCCGGGACGCGGCGAAGTCGGCGATGAGCCGCCGCGTCACGGACGGGGCGAGCAGCGCCTCGCCCGCCGCCACCACTCGTACCGCCGAGATGAGATCGGCCGGCGGCGCGTCCTTCAGGAGGAAGCCCGACGCGCCCGCGCGCAGCGCCTCGTACACGTAGTCGTCCACGTCGAAGGTGGTCAGCATGAGCACCCTCGGCACGTGGGTGACACCGGTCGGCGGGTGCAGGATCTCCCGGGCGGCGGCCAGCCCGTCCAGCTCCGGCATCCGTACGTCCATCAGGACGACGTCCGGGTGCGTGGACCGCGCCACGTCCACGCCCTGCCGCCCGTCCGGCGCCTCGCCCACCACGTCGATGTCGGGCTGGGCGGAGAGCAGCGCGGCGAATCCGGCCCGCACCATGGCCTGGTCGTCGACGATGATCACGCGGATGGTCACTCGGGTTCCTTGCCGGTCGTGGGGATGTTCGTGCCGCTCGCGGTCGTCGCGGTCGTCGCGGTCGTGACGGTCGGGGTGGCCGGGTCCTGGGCCAGCGGCATCCGTGCGGCCACCCGGAAACCGCCGTCCGGCAGCGGACCGGTGTCGAGCGAGCCGCCCGTCAACCGTACGCGCTCCCGCATGCCGACGAGCCCGTGCCCGGTACCGGACGCGCCCCGCTCGACCGAGGAACCGGGCTCCGTGGCGGGGCCGTTGACCACGAGGACCGTCAGCCACCCCTCGTCCGCCCGGACCGACACCCGGGTCGAGGCGCCGGGCGCGTGCCGGACGACGTTGGCCAGGGCCTCCTGCACGATCCGGTACGCGGACAGGTCCACCGCCTGCGGCACGTCCCCGAGGTCCGCGGCGAGCCGCAGTTCGGCCGGCACCCCGGCCCGTACCGTCGCCTCGACCAGCTGCTGGACCCGGTCGAGACCCGGCTGCGGGGCCCGTTCGCCCTCGCTGCCGTCGCTGCGGAGCACGGACAGCAGCCGCCGCATCTCGGCCAGCGACTCGCGCGCGCTCGCCGCGATCGAGGTGAACTCCTCGCGGGCGGCCTCCGGAAGCTCCGGGATGCGGTACGGGGCCGAGTCGGCCTGCACGGTGATCACGGACATGTGGTGGGCCACCACGTCGTGCAGCTCGCGTGCGATCCTGGCCCGCTCCTCCAGGAGGGTGCGGTGGGCCCGTTCGGCCTCGCTGATGGTCTCCTGCTCCCGCAGCAGCCGCTGGGCGTCGCCCCGCGCGCGTACGGCCGAGGTGAGGAGCAGCAGCACCCCGGTCAGCACGAACAGCAGGGTGTGGATGCTGGTGTACCCGTCGGGCCGGAAGACCTCCATGGCGTATCCGGCCGCGCCCGTGGCCAGCCAGACGCCGAACAGCGTCCGGCGGGACTCGCGCAGGCCGAGCGCGATCATCAGCGCGCAGTAGCCGACGACGCTCGGCGGGGTCCAGGGCCAGAGATGGGCGCGCGGGCCGTCCGATGCGAGCAGGACGAGCGCGCCGAGAAGGTTGGCGGGGAAGATGATCCACCAGGCCTGCAGGGGGCGGGCGACGGCGAGCAGCAGCGGCGCGGTCTGGGCGGTGCCGATCGCGCCGGCGAGGGCGCCGTTGACGCCGTAGTCCCCGCTGAGGAGGTGGACCGTGGTGGGCAGGAGCGACGCGACGAGCGCGAGGCCGAAGACGTACGGCACCAGCCGCACCCAGCGAGAGGAGGCGTCGGAGAGCAGGGGAGCCCCGGGCGCGCTGGGGGTGGTGAGCGCGGACGTGAATCCCTGGAACGTCTCGCCTGCGCGGGCACCGAGCCCGTGGAACGACGCACGCGTCCGGGTGCCGAGCCGGCTGATCCGGTTCGGTTTCTCGGGCCGGCGGGAGGATGGCGGCTCGTGCCGCGGTTCGGTAGCCATGACCCGCCCAGGGTAGGCAGCGTGCCCGGCCCCCGACGTCATACCGCGGACCGGGCTACGGCCTGATACCCGGGTATGACATCGGGGCCAGGACGGCCCGGACTCACAGCTCCGCGAGCAGTTCCGCCTTCTTCGCCGAGAACTCCGCGTCCGTCACCAGGCCGGCCTGGTGCAGTTCACCCAGGTGCCGAATCCTTTCGGCAACGGCTCCGGCAACCGCTCCGGCATCGGCTCCGGGGGCGGCCACGCGGGCGGGGACGCGGTCCGTCGTCGTCCGGATGGCCGCGAGCACCGCCGCGGCGAAGGGGAGGGACAGGTGCACCGGCCCGTAGCCCAGGCCGAAGAGCACGGAGGCGGGGTCCCGGTCCGGCTGGGACGCGCGCGGTTCGCCGCCCCTCGGCACCAGGCGCAGGTGCCCGCCGAGGACGTCCGGAGAGCGCCACTCGACCCCGCAGAGGTCCCGTACCTGGAAGAACTGGTCGCCCGCCTTCCACTTCTCGGAGGACGCGCCCGTCGAGGACCAGCGGAAGGCGACCTCCGACCGGCCGTCGAAACTCGCCTTCCCGTCGTACGCCTTGAAGGCCTGCGGCCCCGGCGGCGGCGCCACGAGGAAGCGCTCGGCGGGCGTCACGTCCACGTCCACGATGTCGAAGGCGCTGGTCCCGAAGGCGCCCGCTTCCAGGAGGTCAGGGGAGGCCTCGGTGGGGTCCGGGACGTCCCAGGCGGCGGTCGTCCGCGGTCCGAGGACCTTCCGCAGCTCGTCCCGGTAGTACTCGGCGAGCGTCTCCCGATCCGCCGGGAGCACCAGGCGGTACGGATCGCATTGTTCCGCGAGCTGCCCCGCGGCCGCCTCCATCAGTGGATCGGCACCCGGTCTCGGCACGGCGTGCAGCACGACGGTGTCCCGTTTGCCGGGCGTGAGCGTCACGGACGCCAACGCCTCGTACGGTATCCGTCGCTCGCGCAGCACGTGGAAGAGCTTCGGCGTGCGGTTCCCCCGTTCGAAGCGGATGACGAGGGCGTCGCTCTCGAACTCCCAGGTGGCATGAATTCCGGCCAGCACATCACCCATACGCCTCATCGTAGGGGGCCCGTGCCCGTGCGTCGCCCCCGTGAAAGGTCCCGAAATCACGTGATCTACGCGCGTCAGTACCCTTCCGCGCCGGATATTCCGTCGTGGCAAGCGCTGTCGGCACGTGCGCAGACCAGGTTCCGGTAGGCGCCGACCCCTATCGCGGCGAAGTTTCCGAGGCTCTCGGTGCCCGGCTCGAAATAGCCGCTGTGGCCGAGCGCCCCCCGCGCCGAGAGCAGCCGGGCACCGAACTCCGGCGCCACCGGATCGGCGCCGTGGCCGATCCCGCCCAGCTCGACGTGGGGCACGTCCCCGATCCAGTCGTCCGGGTCCCGCATCGCCCACACGCGCGCGGGGGTGGCGAGTTCGGCCGCCCGCTCCACCCTCATCCCGGGGCTTCCGGCCACCGTCAGGTCGGTCACCCGGGCGGGCAGCCGCGGTGCCGCGAGCCCGCAGAGCACGGAGCCGTAGCTGTGACAGAACAGCGCCACGCGCGCGTTGCCCGGCAGTGCCTCGGTCAGCCCGACGAGCCGTACGGCGCCTCCCTGGGCGAGCCGGCCCGTCACCGCGTCGACGCCGACCCCGACGGGCGCGGTGTAGTCGGCCCAGGCGATCACGGCGACCCGCTCGTCGGGCGCCGCCCGCCGCTCGGCGGCGTAGAGGGCTTCGGCCATGCCGACGGGAGCCCCGTACCGGCCGTGGGTCTTCTGGAAGGTCAGGAGGTTGGTGTCGACACCGGGCACGATCACGGAGACCCGCCTGGCCCGCTCCAGGTCCCCGAGGACCTCGGCCGCCCGCCCCGTACCGGTCGGGTCGAAGGCGAGGATCTGACGGCCGGGCCGCAGCAGCGAGGTGAAGCGGTCGAACCGGCGCCGCGCCTCGTGCCGGCCTTCGGCGGAGAGCCGGAGGTCGTCGACCCTGCCGCGCTCGGCGGCGAGCGCACGGCCGAGGGTGATCCGGTTGGCGCGGTAGCGCAGCCCGACCGGTGCGCCGTTGAGATTGCCGACGACGAGCGGATGGCGCTCGGCGAGCGTGGCCGCGCGCGCGGGGCCGAGCCCGGCGAAGTACGCGGCGACGGTACGGGAGGGGGAGCCGGGGCCCGGCAGCGGGCGGTGGTCGATCCGGTCGCGCGCCCAGTCGGTGAGCGCGGCCTCCAGGGAAGGCCCCGGCGCGGGGCGGTGCCGGATCGTGGTCCACCCGGTGGTCGCGAGGAGCACGAACACGACGCCGAGCGCGAGCAGGGCGCGCACGACGGTCAGGGAGGGCGAGGCGGCTTCGGCTGACGTCACGGGCCGCCACCCTACGGGGCGCGGGTGAACACCCCCGGATCCGGCCCCGAGGACGCCGGGACCTCAACGCCTCGCTTTCGGGATCATGCCGGGCTCGGCCTGATCCCGAAAGACAGGACCCTAGGGGGTGTCGCGCCAGCTGGGGGCGAGCGCAGGACCGAGGTGGTCGAGGTACTCCTCGGTCAGGGCGCGGATCGCCTCCAGGCTCTGGTCCGTACCCCTGCCCCACAGCTGACCCGTCACCCGCATCACGCCGCTGAACGCCGCCACCGCGATCCGGGGGCGCGGGTCCGCGTCCAGGTCGAGGCCCTCGCGCTCGGCGATGATCCCGGCGATGGTCTCCTCCATCTCGGTCGAGCGGCGCAGATGGACGGCGAGCAGCGCGGGCGTCGACTCGATCATCTGGAAGCTGCGCAGGTACAGCTCGACCGGCACGACCTCGATGATGGCGTCGCCGATGGTGTCCCAGGCGGAGAGCACGGCGTTGCGCATCGCATCGAAGGGGCCCTCGCCCGGCGGCCGCTGCCCCAGGGCGTCGACGAAACGCTCCTCCACCATCTGCTGGACGGCGAAGGCGACCTCCTCCTTGGAGGAGAAGTAACGGAAGAACGTGCGCTGGGAGACCTCGACGGCGTCGACGATCTCGTCGACGGTGGTCCGCTCGTACCCCTGGGCCGTGAAGAGCTCCAGGGCCACCCGGGTCAGCTCGTCGCGCGTGCGCTGTTTCTTCCGCTCGCGCAGGCCGGGCAGGGTCACGTCTCGGTCCTCTTTTCAGGCATTTCGTCCGGGCTCAGCCTACCTGTGAGCTACGTGACAGTTACCGGCGTGTGAATCGCTTTGTCAATTGTCAGTGACTGTCACTAGCCTCGTTCGCATGACTAGTCAGACCACCGTGGAAAAGGCCCCGCAGGGTCAGGGGAGCGCCCGGGAACCCGTTCCGGGCCCGGCGAAGGGACTGCGCGGCCATCCCTGGCTGACCCTGTTCGGCGTGGCCGTGGGCGTGATGATGGTCGCCCTCGACGGCACCATCGTCGCCATCGCCAACCCCGCCATCAAGACCGACCTCGGCGCCTCCCTCGCCCAGGTCCAGTGGATCACCAACGGCTACCTGCTCGCGCTCGCCGTCGCCCTGATCACCGCGGGCAAGCTCGGTGACCGCTTCGGCCACCGGCAGACCTTCCTCATCGGCATCGCCGGCTTCGCGCTCGCCTCCGGTGCGATCGGCCTCTCCGACTCCATCGGCGCCGTGATCGCCTTCCGCGTCCTCCAGGGCCTCTTCGGCGCCCTGCTGATGCCGGCCGCGCTCGGCCTGCTGCGCGCCACCTTCCCCGCCGAGAAGCTGAACATGGCCATCGGCATCTGGGGCATGGTCATCGGCGCCTCCACGGCGGGCGGCCCGATCGTCGGCGGCCTGCTCGTCGAGCACGTCAGCTGGCAGTCCGTCTTCTTCATCAACGTCCCGGTCGGCGTCCTCGCCCTCGTCCTCGGCCTGGTCATCCTCAAGGACCACCGCGCCGAGAACGCGCCGCGCTCCTTCGACGTCCTCGGCATCCTGCTGCTCTCCGGCGCCATGGCCTCCCTCGTCTGGGGCCTCATCAAGGCCGGCGAGTCGTGGGGCTGGACCGGCGGCAAGACCTGGGGCTGTCTGCTCGGCGCGGTGCTCCTCTTCGCGGTCTTCGCCTTCTGGGAGACCAAGGTCAAGGAGCCGCTCGTCCCGCTGGCCATGTTCCGCTCCGTGCCGCTCTCGGCCGGTGTGGTCCTCATGGTCCTCATGGCCTTCGCCTTCATGGGCGGCCTGTTCTTCGTGACCTTCTACCTCCAGGGCGTGAAGGGGCTCAGCCCGGTCGACAGCGGTCTGCGCCTGCTGCCGCTGACCGCGATGATGATCGTCTCCTCGCCGCTGGCCGGCGCCCTGATCACCAAGTTCGGCCCGCGGGTGCCGCTCGTCGGCGGCATGGTCTGCACGGCCGTCTCGATGTTCGGCATGATCACGCTCTCGGCCGGCACCAGCACCCTCGTGATGTCCCTCTGGTTCGCGCTCCTCGGCCTCGGGCTCGCCCCGGTCATGGTCGGCGCCACCGAGGTCATCGTCGGCAACGCGCCGCTCGAGCTGTCCGGCGTGGCCGGCGGTCTGCAGCAGGCCGCCATGCAGGTCGGCGGCGCGCTCGGCACGGCGGTGCTCGGCGCCGTCATGTCCTCCAAGGTCGCCGACGCCTTCGAGGGCAACTGGAAGGACGCCGGCATCCCGGCCCCGGCCAACCCGCAGCTGGAGCAGGCCGCCGAGTTCGGCATGGCCCCGCCGGAGCTGGCGCAGGCGCCGGGGATGACCCCCGACCTCGTCCAGCAGATCACCGGGGTCATCCACGACACCTTCCTGGACGGCATGGGTCTGGCCTTCACCGTCGCCGGTGCCGTCGCCGTCGTCGCGGCGCTCGTCGCCACGCTCACCAAGCGCGGGGAGAACGCGGAGGCGGGCGGCATGGGCGGCGGTCACATCTGACGTCCGCCTGACGTCCGCCTGAGTTTGTCGGGGTTCCCGTAGGGGGCCGTCACCCGTTCGCGTGAACGGGGGCGGCCCCTCTTCCGTCGGCGGGTGGCCTCCGCCATTCTCTTGATTACAGAGAGTGACGAAACGGGGGTTCATCGGTATGTATACGAAGAAGGCCGTACTGGCCATCGCGGCCGTCCTGGCCGCCCTGCTTTCCGCGGTGGCGGCACCGGCGGCAGCTGCGGCACCGGCGGCGGCAGCCGCGCCGTCCGGGACCGTTCTCGGGCCCTGCGGTCCCGGCCGGCTCTGCCTCTGGGCCAAGCCCGACTTCAAGGGCCGGGCACAGACCCACGAGCTGGCCACGACCGACATCGACAGCTGTGTCGCCCTGCCGCCGGGCACCTCGGCCCAATCCCTGGCCAACCGCACGGGGCGGCCGGTGACCACCTACCAGTCCGCCGAGTGCGCGGAGGCGGGCGAGTTCGAGACCTACCCCGGACGCGGGACCTGGGTGCCGCAGACGCCCTACGAGGTCAGAGCGTTCAAGCTGTGGGAGCGGTAGGGGCGGAAGGGACAGAGGCTGCGGAGGCCGTGGGGGTCGGGGCCGGGATGACGGTCTCTGCCGGGACGACGCCCTCCGCCGGAGGAGCGAGCCGTGCCACCTCCGCGCGCAGCTCGCGCACCTCCTGGGTCAGCGCCTCCAGGAGCTCCGTCTGCCGGCGCTCCACGGCGTCGTCCCGGTCGAACCGGGAGATGAACCAGGCCGCGATGTTGGCGGTGACGACACCGAGCAGGGCGATGCCCGAGAGCATCAGGCCCACCGCGAGGACCCGGCCGAGGCCCGTGGTCGGGGCGTGGTCGCCGTAGCCGACGGTGGTCATCGTGGTGAACGACCACCAGACCGCGTCCCCGAGCGTCTTGATGTTGCCCTCGGGGGCGTCCCGTTCGACGTGCAGCACGGCCAGCGAGCCGAACATCATCAGCCCGACGACCGCGCCCGCCACATAGGTGGTGAGCGTTATCTGCGGGGCCATCCGGGCCCGCCGGCCCACCAGGAGGAGCGTCGACACGAGCCGCAGCAGCCGCAGCGGCTGCACCATCGGCAGCAGGACCGCGAGCAGATCGAGGGGATGGGAGCGGACGAAGGCCCAGCGCGACGGGGCGATGGCGAGCCGGACCAGGTAGTCGAGGGCGAAGACCGCCCACACCGCCCACTCGACGTGGGTGCACAGCCGGTGCACCCAGGCATCGGCGCCCGGAGCCACGATCGGCACGGCGTAGGCGACACCGAACGCCACGGCGAGCACGAGCAGCGGTGCCTGTGTGCGTTCTTCCCAGCTGTACCGGCGTTCCTTCATGCGGGGAATCGTAGAGAACGCCGAAGGGCGGCGGGACCAGGGTCCCACCGCCCCTCACCAGGCGCTCCGTGCTACGGGAGCACCGTGTCGGTCAGGCGATCACGATCAGGCGATCACGATCAGGCGTCGCCGCCCGCGGGGCCGGGATCGGCCGCCGCCACGTCGAGCAGCTGGTAGCGGTCCACCGCCTGCTTCAGGACCGACCGCTCGACCTTGCCGGCACGCGCCAGCTCGGTCAGCACCGCGAGGACGATCGAAGGAGCGTCGATGTGGAAGTGGCGACGGGCCGCGCCGCGCGTGTCCGCGAAGCCGAAGCCGTCCGCGCCGAGCGAGGTGTACGGGCCCGGCACCCAGCGGGAGATCTGGTCGGGCACCGCGCGCATCCAGTCCGAGACCGCCACGAACGGGCCCTCGGAGCCCTGGAGCTTGCGCGTCACGTACGGGACGCGCTGCTCCTCGTCCGGGTGGAGCAGGTTGTGCTCCTCGACGGCCACGGCCTCGCGGCGCAGCTCGGTCCAGGACGTCGCGGACCAGACGTCGGCCCGTACGTTCCACTCCTCGGCGAGGATCCGCTGCGCCTCGATCGCCCACGGCACGGCGACACCGGAGGCCATGATCTGCGCGGGGATCGCGCCGGCCTCGGCCGGCCTGAAGCGGTGGATGCCCTGGAGGATGCCCTCGACGTCCACGTCCGACGGCTCGGCCGGGTGCTGGATCGGCTCGTTGTAGACGGTCAGGTAGTAGAAGACGTCCTCGGCCTCGGAGCCGTACATGCGGCGCAGACCGTCCTTGACGATGTGCGCGATCTCGAAGCCGAACGCCGGGTCGTAGGCGATGCAGGCCGGGTTGGTCGAGGCGAGCAGATGCGAGTGGCCGTCCGCGTGCTGGAGGCCCTCGCCGGTCAGCGTCGTCCGGCCGGCGGTGGCGCCGAGCACGAAGCCGCGCGCCAGCTGGTCGGCCATCTGCCAGAACTGGTCGCCGGTCCGCTGGAAACCGAACATCGAGTAGAAGACGTACACGGGGATCAGCGGCTCGCCGTGCGTGGCGTACGCCGAACCGGCGGCGATCAGCGAGGCCGTGCAGCCGGCCTCGGAGATGCCGTCGTGCAGCATCTGCCCGGTCGGCGACTCCTTGTAGGCGAGGAGGAGTTCGCGGTCCACCGCCTCGTACTGCTGGCCGAGCGGGTTGTAGATCTTGGCGCTCGGGAAGAAGGCGTCCATGCCGAAGGTGCGGTACTCGTCGGGGGCGATCAGCACGAAGCGCTTGCCGATCTCCTTGTCCCGCATGAGGTCCTTCAGGATGCGGACGAAGGCCATCGTGGTGGCGATGGACTGATGCCCGGAGCCCTTCTTGGCCGCCGCGTAGGCGTTGTCGTCGGGAAGCGCCAGCGGCTTCGCCCGCACGACCCGGGTCGGGACGTACCCGCCGAGACCGCTGCGGCGGTCGTGCATGTACTGGATCTCCTCGGAGTTCCGGCCCGGGTGGTAGTACGGCGGCAGGCCGTCCTCCAACTGCCGGTCGGTCACCGGGATGTGCAGCCGGTCGCGGAAGCGCTTCAGGTCGTCGACCGTCAGCTTCTTCATCTGGTGGGTCGCGTTGCGGCCCTCGAAGTTCGGGCCGAGCGTCCAGCCCTTGACGGTCTGCGCGAGGATCACGGTCGGCTGGCCCGCGTGGGCCTTCGCCGCCGCGTAGGCCGCGTAGATCTTCTTGTGGTCGTGACCGCCGCGGCCCAGGTGCAGGATCTGCTGGTCCGACATGCCCTCGACCATCGCACGCAGCCGGTGGTCGTCGCCGAAGAAGTGGTCCCGGATGTAGCCGCCGGTCTCCGTGGCGTAGGTCTGGAACTGGCCGTCCGGAGTGGTGTTGAACTTGTTGACCAGGATGCCGTCGCGGTCCTGCGCGAGCAGCGGGTCCCAGGAGCGGTCCCAGATCAGCTTGATGACGTTCCAGCCGTTGCCCCGGAAGATCGACTCCAGCTCCTGGATGATCTTGCCGTTGCCGCGCACCGGGCCGTCGAGCCGCTGCAGGTTGCAGTTGACGACGAAGGTCAGGTTGTCCAGGCCCTCGCGGGCGGCGATGGAGAGCTGGCCGACCGACTCGACCTCGTCCATCTCGCCGTCGCCGAGGAACGCCCAGACGTGCGACCTGGAGGTGTCGGCGATCCCGCGCGCCTCCATGTAGCGGTTCATCCGGGCCTGGTAGATCGCGCCGAGCGGGCCGAGGCCCATGGACACGGTCGGGAACTCCCAGAAGTCCGGCATCAGCCGCGGATGCGGGTACGACGAGAGCCCGTTGGGGAACTTCGACCTCTCCTGGCGGAAGCCGTCGAGCTGGGTGTCGTTCAGCCGGTCCAGGAGGTAGGCGCGGGCGTAGATGCCGGGGGAGGCATGGCCCTGGAAGAAGATCTGGTCGCCGCCGTCACCCTCGTCCTTGCCGCGGAAGAAGTGGTTGAAGCCGACGTCGTACAGCGAGGCCGAGGAGGCGAAGGTCGCGATGTGACCGCCGACGCCGATGCCGGGGCGCTGGGCGCGGGACACCATCACGGCCGCGTTCCACCGGGTGGCGTTGAGGACCTTGCGCTCGATCTCCTCGTTGCCGGGGAAGAACGGTTCGTCCTTGGTGGCGATGGTGTTGACGTAGTCCGTGCTGCGCATCTCGGGCACGGCCACGCGCTTCTCGCGGGCGCGCTCGATCAGCCGGAGCATGAGGTAGCGGGCCCGTTCCCGGCCCCGCTCGTCGACGGCCGCGTCGAGGGAGTCGAGCCATTCCTGGGTCTCTTCCGGGTCGAAATCCGGGACCTGGCTGGGAAGGCCGCCAATGATGATCGGGTTGCGATCGGATCCGGGAGCCACGCTGTTCCTTCGCTGTTCGGTGGTGCCCACGGGGCCACGGGGTGGTCGGGATGTTCCATCGTGTACCCCGCCGACGCCAGACGTCACATTTACCGAGGGGTAACCCCCAGGGGGTGTCTCCCGGTGCCCTCCACGAGTCTGGTTACGGTCAAATCGCAACCTTACGCCCAACTCGCGCATGCGTTTCGTCCGGGTGTTCGGCAGACTGAAGCCTCGGAAACAAGTAAACCGGGATGAATCATGTGTGTCCGATCACGGAGCGGGTATCCGCGGTGCCGGAAGTTGCGGCGAGACGGCCCCAAACGTCACCGTTTCGGCGGTCTCCACGGCCGGGCACTTGCGCGATCCACCCCGGCACGTGTGGACTACGGCCAGCGCCGCGCGCTTACGCGCGGCCCAAAGCATTTACCGAATGAGCAGGAGGCAAGCCGTGAGCGCGACCGCGGACCACGCGGAGGAGCGGACCAACCCGGCCGGAAGGCTGGGGTTCGAGCCCGGACAGGTGGTCCAGGAGATCGGCTACGACGAAGACGTCGACCATGATCTCCGTGAAGGCATCGAGTCCATCATCGGGGCCGATCTCGTGGACGAGGAGTACGACGACGTCGCCGACGCCGTCGTGATCTGGTTCCGCGACGAGGACGGCGATCTCACCGACGCCCTGGTGGACGCCATCGGTCTTCTGGAGGACGGCGGCACCATCTGGCTGCTGACGCCGAAGACCGGCCGCGACGGCTACATCGAGCCGAGCGACATCAACGATGCCGCGCAGACAGCTGGTCTCTCCCAGACCAAGAGCATCAGCGTCGCCAAGGACTGGACGGGCACCCGCCTGACGGCCCCCAAGCGCTGATCACCACGCTGCGACGAGCCCCCGCCGGTACGCCGGCGGGGGCTTTCGTGCACAGGCCGTAGGCTGGGCTTCACCGATTCGGCCCAAGGGCATGTGCAAGGCCAGGGCTCCGTCGAAGGGACGCGTACGCGATGGCGATCGAGGCCGGCACCGAGGCCCCGGAATTCGAGCTGAAGGACAACCACGGGCGCACCGTGCGGCTCTCCGACTTCCGCGGCGAGAAGAACGTGGTGCTGCTCTTCTACCCGTTCGCCTTCACCAGCGTGTGCGCCGGTGAGCTCGGCGAGCTGCGCGACAACCTCCCCACGTTCGTCAACGACGACACCCAGCTGCTCGCCGTCTCCAACGACTCCATCCACACCCTGCGCGTCTTCGCCGAGCAGGAGTCCCTGGACTTCCCGCTGCTCTCCGACTTCTGGAAGCACGGCGAGGCCTCCCGTGCCTACGGCGTCTTCGACGAGGAGAAGGGCTGCGCGGTGCGCGGCACCTTCATCATCGACAAGGAGGGCGTCGTCCGCTGGACCGTCGTCAACGCCCTTCCGGACGCCCGCGATCTCGGCGAGTACGTCAAGGCGCTCGACGGCATCTGAGGCGCATCCGGCCGACATCTCCGATTCGCGGGGCGAATCGACTGTTTCGACCGGGAACCCGTCACTAGGATCCAGTCGTTGATCCGAATGCCAACGCACTACGGGGGCGCTGCCCCTGGAAACCAATGGAGGGACTCGTGGGAGTCAGCCTCAGCAAGGGCGGCAACGTCTCGCTGACCAAGGAGGCCCCTGGCCTCACCGCCGTGACCGTCGGTCTGGGCTGGGACGTCCGCACCACCACCGGTACGGACTTCGACCTCGACGCCAGCGCCATCCTGGTGACCGAGGAGGGCAAGGTCCGCAACGAGCAGGACTTCGTCTTCTTCAACAACCTGAAGAGCGGCGACGGCTCCGTCGAGCACACCGGTGACAACACCACCGGTGAGGGCGAGGGCGACGACGAGCAGGTCAAGGTCAGCCTGGCCACCGTGCCGGCCGATGTCGCCAAGATCGTCTTCCCGGTGTCGATCTACGACGCCGAGAACCGCCAGCAGTCCTTCGGCCAGGTGCGCAACGCGTTCATCCGCGTCGTGAACCAGGCCGGCGGCGCCGAGATCGCCCGGTACGACCTCTCCGAGGACGCCTCGACCGAGACCGCCATGGTCTTCGGCGAGCTGTACCGCCACGGTGCCGAGTGGAAGTTCCGCGCCGTCGGCCAGGGCTACGCCTCGGGTCTGCGCGGCATCGCGCAGGACTTCGGCGTCAACGTCTGAGCCGAGTCGTTCGAACCGTCCGGCGCCGCACATCCCGTGCGGCGCCGGACGTGCCTCATCACCACCGGGGAGGAACCGAAACATGGGCGTCACGCTCGCCAAGGGAGGCAATGTCTCCCTCTCCAAGGCCGCACCCAACCTGACCAAGGTCCTCGTCGGGCTCGGCTGGGACGCGCGCTCCACCACCGGAGCCCCCTTCGACCTCGATGCCAGCGCTCTGCTGTGCCAGGCCGGACGGGTGCTCGGGGACGAGTACTTCATCTTCTACAACCAGCTCCGCAGCCCCGAGGGCTCCGTCGAGCACACCGGTGACAACCTCACCGGCGAGGGTGACGGGGACGACGAGTCCCTCATCGTGGACCTGTCCATGGTGCCGGCCCACTGCGACAAGATCGTCTTCCCGGTGTCGATCCACGACGCCGACAACCGGGGCCAGAGCTTCGGCCAGGTCAGCAACGCGTTCATCCGCGTCGTGAACCAGCTGGACGGCCAGGAGCTCGCCCGCTACGACCTCTCCGAGGACGCCTCCACCGAGACCGCGATGATCTTCGGTGAGCTCTACCGCTACAACAGCGAATGGAAGTTCCGCGCGGTCGGCCAGGGGTACGCGTCGGGGCTGCGGGGCATCGCTCTAGACTTCGGGGTCAACGTTTCGTAAAGCCAAGCAGTTTCACGATGGGGTAGAGAGTGGTTCTGAAAACCTTCGGCTGGTCGTTCGCCATCACGGCGCTCGGCCTGGCCTTCGCCGCTTGGCAGTGGGGGTGGGAGGCGTTCGGGGTCGTTCTGATCCTGTCGATCCTCGAGATCTCGCTGTCCTTCGACAACGCCGTGGTCAACGCGGGAATCCTGAAGAAGATGAATGCCTTCTGGCAGAAGATCTTCCTCACGATCGGCATCCTGATCGCCGTCTTCGGCATGCGACTGGTCTTCCCCGTCGCGATCGTCGCCATCAGCGCCAAGGTCGGCCCGATCGAGGCCATCGAGCTGGCCCTGGACGACCCCGAGCGGTACGAGTCCCTGGTCACGGACGCCCACCCGGCGATCGCCGCCTTCGGTGGCATGTTCCTGCTGATGATCTTCCTCGACTTCATCTTCGAGGACCGTGACATCAAGTGGCTCGGCTGGCTCGAGCGCCCGCTGGCCAAGCTCGGCAAGGTCGACATGCTGTCGGTCTGTGTCGCGCTCATCGCCCTGCTCGTCACGGCGATGACCTTCGCGACGCACGCGCACACCAGCACCGGCGTGGCGGACAAGTCCGCGACCGTACTGCTCTCCGGCGTCGCCGGCCTGATCACGTACCTCATCGTCGGCGGTCTCTCCGGCTTCTTCGAGAACAAGCTGGAGGAAGAGGAGGAGCGCGAGCACGAGGCGGAGGAGAAGGCCAAGGCCGAGGGCAAGCCCGTCTCGGCGGTCGGCCTCGCGGGCAAGGCCGCCTTCTTCCTGTTCCTGTACCTGGAAGTGCTCGACGCCTCGTTCTCCTTCGACGGTGTCATCGGTGCCTTCGCCATCACCAACCACATCTTCTGGATGGCGCTCGGCCTCGGCATCGGCGCCATGTACGTCCGTTCGCTCACGGTCTACCTGGTCCGTGAGGGCACCCTGGACGACTACGTCTACCTGGAGCACGGCGCGCACTACGCGATCGGCGCGCTGGCCGTCATCCTGCTCATCACCATCCAGCACGAGATCAGCGAGCTCATCACCGGCTCCATCGGTGTGGTCCTGATCGCGCTCTCCTTCTGGTCCTCCGTCCGCCGCAACAAGGCGCAGGCGGCGGCCGAGGGCGGGTCCGGCTCCTCGGGGGACAAGACCGAGGTGTCGTCCGGGGTGTGACACCCCCGGCAATGAGGAACGCTTCACTGCGGGGCGGCCGGTGCACCCGGCCGCCCCGCAGGCATGTGCGCGGTGCGATGCGACGACCGGTCGCGTCGACGACCAGTGGGGGGTGAAGGCGGCATGGCCTTCTGGGACAACCTGTTTCCGGGAAGGGCGGCGCAGTTCGAGTCGGGCAGCGCCGCGTCGAACACCATCGACTTGACGAGACGGCGTCCGTCCGTCTCGCTCACCAAGCAGGGCGCCGCCACCGGCAACCTCCGGGTGAACCTCTCCTGGCGGATGAGGACCTCGGACCTCGAAGGACGCTCACGCCAGAGCGGGCGGCTGCTCCGCAACCCGGCGCAGCTCTTCAAGCCGGAGGTCGTCCAGGCGCACACCCAGGGCATGGTCAACGTCGACCTGGACCTGGGCTGCCTCTACGAGCTGACCGACGGCAGCAAGGGCGTCGTGCAGCCGCTCGGTGGCTTCTTCGGTGATCTGAACACCGCCCCGTACGTGAAACTCAGCGGCGACGACCGCTTCGGGGGCTCCTCCGGGGAGACGATATTCGTCAACCTGGACCAGAAGGACGAGATCAAGCGGCTGCTGTTCTTCGTGTACATCTACGACCAGACGCCGGCCTTCGACCGCACGCACGCCAAGATCACCCTGTACCCGAGCAACGGGCCGCGGATCGAGATCGAGCTCGACGAGCGCGCCCCGCAGGCCCGCTCCTGCGCCGTCTTCTCCGTGGACAACAGCAAGGGCGAGCTGACGGTCCGCCGTGAGGTGCGCTTCGTGTACGGCTTCCAGGCCGAACTGGACCGGTTGTACGGCTGGGGCCTGCAGTGGGGGCGCGGCTACAAGACGAAGGCGTAGGCCGTGGCCTGCGCCGGGCTCTCGGGCCTCTTCAGGTCCTCGGGCCCGCTCCGGTCCTCAGGGCCCTCCAGCGGGCCCGTCAGGTCCTCAGGACCGGACGAACTGGGGGCCCATGGGCGGCATCCGGAACTCCGGCGCGGGGTTCTGGTCCGGGCCGCCCACCGGCTGCGGGTAGCCGTACGCGGGGGCCGGGATGTCCGCCTGAGGCTGGGGGTAGCCGTACGCGGGCGCCCGGTCGGGCACGGGCGGCGGCACGGTCGGCCGCGGGGGTACGGGGGTGTGGACGAGGGTCAGGTCGAGGTCCGGGCCGGCTTCGGGGGAGCCGGTGGCGGCCGTGGCGCCCTCCTGGGCCTCCGCGGCGCCCTGGGAGCCCTCCTGACCGTCCGGACGCCCGGCGGGGGCGCTCGACCCGTCCAGGCCCTCCAGGCCGTCCTGGGCGTCCTCGTCGACCGAGATGCCGAAGTCGGTGGCGAGGCCCACGAGGCCCGTCAGGTAGCCCTGCCCCACCGCGCGGAACTTCCAGCCCTCCCCGCGCCGGTACAGCTCGCCGCAGATCACCGCGGTCTCCTCGCCCGTCTCCGCCGTCACGGAGAACAGCGCCAGCGGCTCGCGGTCGGGGCCGGCCGTCGCGTCGTACAGCAGGATCCGCAGGTCGGAGACGGAGCGGAAGGTGCCGCCGTCGGAGGAGGCCGCGATCACCACCCGGTCGACCGAGGGGTCAAGGCTGCCCAGATCGGCCTCCACGGTGTCCGTGAGGCCCTGGGAGTCCCGCTTCTTCGGCAGCCGCCGCACCAGGCCCGAGGGATGGCGCGGCTGGTTGTAGAACACGAAGTCCTCGTCGGACCGCACGCGACCGGAGGGCCCGAGCAGCAGAGCCGAGGCATCCACGTCGGGGACCCCGGAGCCCGGGGTCCAGCGGAGCACGGCCCGTACGGCCGCGGTGTCGAGAGGGACGTTGGAGCCCTTCAGCATCGCGTGCGTCATGACCGTAATCCTGCCCTCCCGGCAGACCCTCGGACAACGCGGGGGCCGTCACCGATACCGGGCCGAGACGACGGATGCTGACGAGTTACCTGAATTTCATGCATGAAGGGAACTGCGGACACCCGCACCTACGTACTATTACCGGCCACATGTCGTCAGGTCGAGAAAGGTAGACGGGGGACTTATATGCGTCATTTCGGACACATCCCGTCCGCGACACGGGCCGGGTTGTTCCACCGCGAGCCGGCCGAGTTCACGGCCGACTCGCCCGCGCGCACGCTCGCCGTGGCCCTGGGTGCCACGCTCTACAGCCCGGCCACCCGGCCGCGGCTCGCCGACGACGTGCGCAAACAGGCGGCCCGCGGAGTGGTCTCCATGGTCCTCTGCCTCGAGGACTCCATCAGCGACGCCGACGTCGAGGACGGCGAGGCCAACCTCGTCCGCCAGTTCGCCGACCTCGCCGCCGGAACCGTGACGGACGCCGACACCGCCACGGCCCCGGGCGCGGACAGCGCGACGGGCACCACACCGGACGCCGGAGCCGCCACCGACGTCCCCCTGCTCTTCATCCGGGTCCGCGAGCCGCGCCAGATCACCGACCTCGTCACCCGCCTGGGCGAATCGGTCCGACTGCTGTCCGGATTCGTGCTGCCCAAGTTCACCGAGACCCGCGGCCGGGCCTTCCTCGAAGCGCTCACCCAGGCCGAGCGGACGAGCGGCAGACGCCTCTTCGCCATGCCCGTCCTGGAGTCCCCCGAGCTGCTCCACCTGGAGACACGGGCCGAGACCCTGGCCGGGATCGCCTCGATCACCGACAAGTACCGCGACCAGGTCCTCGCCCTGCGCCTCGGCGTCACCGACTTCTGCTCCGCCTACGGACTCCGCCGCTCGCCCGACATGACGGCCTACGACGTCAAGATCGTCGCGAACGTCATCGCCGACGTCGTCAACGTCCTCGGCCGCTCCGACGGCACCGGCTTCACCGTCACCGGACCCGTCTGGGAGTACTTCCGACCCGGCGAGCGCATGTTCAAGCCACAACTTCGCCGCAGCCCCTTCCTGGAAGGCCGCGCGGAGGACCTGCGCACCGCCCTCATCGAACACGACCTCGACGGGCTGCTGCGCGAGATCGAGCTCGACCGCGCCAACGGACTGCTCGGCAAGACCTGCATCCACCCCACCCATGTGGTGCCGGTGCACGCGCTCTCCGTGGTCAGCCACGAGGAGTGGAGCGACGCGCAGGACATCCTGCGGCCCGAACAGTGCGGCGGCGGAGTGCTCCGATCCGCCTACACGAACAAGATGAACGAAGTGAAGCCGCATCGCGCGTGGGCCGAGCGCATCCTCCAGCGCGCCGAGGTCTTCGGCGTCGCCCATGAGGACGTCGGCTTCGTGGATCTGCTCACCGCCGGACTTGCCGGCTGACGAAGGGACGTCGACGACGTGGTGTGGACCGGAACGTGGGTCGCGGAGCGACTGGGCGTCGAACTGATCGGCGACGAGGAGCTACCGGCCCTGTTGGGCCTCGCACTGCGTCGCAACCCCAAGCGGGCGCATCTGCTGGTCTCCAGCGTGCTCGGCAAGCACGTGCCCCAGCGGCCGTCCGTGGTGTACGGCTCCGGCCTGGACCTCGGGCGGCGCGTCCGCGCCCTCCTGGGCGACGAGGAGGCGGCGCGCTCCGTCGTCCTCGGCTACGCGGAGACCGCCACGGCCCTCGGCCACGCGGTCGCCGACGGCCTCGGCCCGGCCCCGTACCTCCACTCCACCCGGCGGCCGGTGGCGGGCGTCGCCCGCGCGGGCGGCTTCGAGGAGTCGCACTCGCACGCCACCTCGCACCTGCTGCTGCCCGAGGACCCGAAGCTGCTCGCGGGCGACGGGCCGCTGGTCCTCGTCGACGACGAGTTCTCCACCGGCAACACGGTCCTCAACACCGTGCGGGCCCTGCACGAGCGCTACCCGCGCGACCGGTACGTCGTCGTCGCCCTCGTCGACATGCGCGCACCCGCCGACCGGGACCGCCTCGACGCCTTCGCCTCGGAGATCGGTGCCCGCGTCGACCTGATCGCCGGCGCCGCCGGAACGGTACGCCTCCCCGAGGGCGTACTGGAGAAGGGCCAGGCGCTGGTGGCGGAGCACGAGGCCACCGGTTCCGGGACGCCCGTGCCCGTACGCCCCGTCGAGGCCCCCGCCCCCGTGCGGATCGAGCTCCGCTGGCCCGAGGGCATACCCGACGGCGGCAGGCACGGCTTCACGCCCGAGCACCGCGCGGTCCTGGAGGCCGCGCTGCCGCGCATGGCGGGCAGCATCGCCGAAGCGCTGCGAGCCCCCTCCGCCACGGAACCGCCGGTCGCGAAGCCCCGCGTCCTCGTCCTCGGCTTCGAGGAGCTGATGTACGCGCCGCTCCGCCTCGGCACCGCCCTGGAGGACGCCGGACACGACGTCCGGTACTCCACCACCACCCGTTCGCCCGTCCTCGCGGTCGACGACCCCGGTTACGCGATACGCACCCGGCTCGTCTTCCCCGCCCACGACGACCCCGCCGACGGACCCGGCGAGCGCTACGCCTACAACGTGGCGGGCGCGGGCTTCGACGCCGTCGTGGCCGTCGTCGACTCGACCGCCGACACCCCGGCCCTGCACGCCCCCGACGGCCTCCTCGCGCAGCTGACCGCACACGTCCCGCGCGTGGTGCTCGCCGTCGTCCCCTCGTACACGCCCCAGGTCTCCGACTCCGAAGCTCCCGAAAGGAGCTCCATGCTGCCCGAGCCCCTCCGCGGCCCCGCCTTCTCCTCGTACGCACCCGAGGAGGTCGGCTGGCTGCTCCAGGACCTCTCGGACGTCGAGCTCGAGGCGCCCACCGAGGAACGCGAGGAAGCCATCCAGAGCGGCGGCGCGCACTACGCCGAGTCGCTCCCCGTCGAGTACCAGCCCAGCGCCCGCTACCAGGAGCTCTTCCACACCGCCCTGGAGGGCTCCGCCGCCCGGATCGCCCGCGCCGTCGGCACCGTCACCGAGACCGTCCTCGCCGAGCGTCCCGGCCGCGTCCCGGTGCTCGTCTCGCTCGCCCGGGCCGGCACACCCGTCGGCGTTCTCATGCGCCGCTGGGCGCAGGCCCGCCACGGCCTCGACCTGCCCCACTACGCGGTGTCCATCGTGCGGGGCCGCGGCATCGACGCCAACGCGCTGCGCTGGCTCGCCGCCCACCACGACCCCGCCGACGTCGTGTTCGTCGACGGCTGGACCGGCAAGGGCGCCATCACCCGCGAACTCGCCGAAGCCATCCGTGCGTTCGAGGCGACCGAGGGCATCAAGGGCTTCGACCCGGAGATCGCGGTCCTCGCCGACCCCGGCTCCTGCGTCCGCACGTACGGCACCCGCGAGGACTTCCTCATCCCCTCCGCGTGCCTCAACTCCACGGTGTCCGGCCTGATATCGCGCACGGTCCTGCGCGCCGACCTCGTCGGCCCCGACGACTTCCACGGCGGCAAGTTCTACCGCGAACTCGCCGGTTCCGACGTGTCGAACGACTTCCTCGACGCGGTGGCCGCCCGCTTCGACGAGGTCACCGGAACCGTCGACACCGACGTCAAGGAACTCCTGGCCGCCGACCGCACCCCCACCTGGGAGGGCTGGGCCGCGGTGGAGCGGATCAGCGAGGAGTACGGCATCCACGACGTCAACCTGGTCAAGCCGGGCGTCGGCGAGACGACCCGGGTCCTGCTCCGGCGCGTCCCCTGGAAGATCCTCGCCAAGCGGGGCGCCGACGCCGACCTCGCGCACGTCCGCCTGCTCGCGGAGCAGCGCGGCGTCCCGGTCGAGTTGGTCGACGAACTCCCGTACAGCTGCGTGGGACTGATACACCCTCACTACACCAGGGGTGCGACAGGCGCCGACGGCAAGGCGGTGGTGTCCCAGTGAGTACGACCCCGATCACACAGGTGACGACGACACAGGCGCCGGCGCAGGCACCGGCACCGACCACGGCGCAGATCGCGGCGGTGAGCACGGAAGTGAGCGCGGAAGTAGGCACGGCTGTGAGCACGGCGGTGGGTACGACGCTGGTCGCGAGCGACCTCGACCGCACCCTCATCTACTCGTCCGCGGCCCTCGCCCTCGGCATGCCCGACGCCCAGGCGCCCCGGCTGCTCTGCGTCGAGGTCCACGAGTCCAAGCCGCTCTCCTACATGACCGAGGACGCCGCCGAACTCCTCGCGCGGCTGACCGGTGAAGCGGTCTTCGTCCCCACCACGACACGCACGCGCAAGCAGTACCAGCGCATCCAACTCCCCGGCACCGCACCGAAGTACGCGATCTGCGCCAACGGTGGGCACATCCTCGTCGACGGCGCCACCGACGAGGACTGGCACGCCTCCGTCCTGGACCGGCTCGCCGAGGAGTGCGCGCCGCTCTCCGAGATCCGCGCCTACCTCACCGCCACCACGGACCTGTCCTGGGTGCGCAAGCACCGCGTGGCGGAGGACCTGTTCGCCTACCTGGTCGTCGAGCGGGAACGACTCCCCGAGGAATGGCTGGCGCGCTTCGGCGCCTGGGCGGGGGACCGCGGCTGGACGGTGTCGCTCCAGGGCCGCAAGGTGTACGCCGTGCCGAAGCCGCTCACCAAGAGCGCGGCCGTCCGCGAGGTCGCCCGCCGCACCGGCGCCACGCTCACCCTGGCCGCCGGCGACTCCCTGCTCGACGCCGACCTGCTGCTCGCCGCGGACCGGGCCTGGCGCCCGGGCCACGGCGAACTGGCCGACAGCGACTGGACGGCCCCCCACCTCGACGTCCTCGTGGAACGCGGGGTCGCGGCGGGGGAGGAGATCCTGCGCCGCTTCCGGGCGGCCGCCGCGGTGTAGGAACCCGGGGGTCAGCCGCAGCAGCCCCCACCACAGCAGCCGCCGCCGCCCCCGCCGCTCGGTGCGGGGGCGCCCGCGGCCGAGCCGCCGACGGCCACGGCCGAGAGCAGCTTCACGGTGTCGTCGTGCCCGGCGGGGCAGGAGGCCGGATCGGAGGACTCGGCCATCGGACGGCTGAGCTCGAAGGTGTCGCCGCAGGTGCGGCAGCGGAATTCGTAACGAGGCATGGGACCAGGCTAGAGGCTGCGCCCACGTGCCGGCAGACCCCCGGCGCCGAGGTCCCCCTCCGCCCCGGCTCAATGGCCGGTGCCGCGCTCCTCCCTGATCTGACCGACGACGTGCGCGGCGGCGGCCCGTACGCCCTCCAGCTCGGTCAGGAAGTGCCAGTAGTCCGGGTGCCGGCCCTCCAGACCGTCGACGGCCCGGTCGAGGCGGGCGACGGCTTCGTCGAGGGGCCGGGCATGGCGCGGGTCCGGAGTGGTCCGCCCGGCCATCGCGAGCCGCTGGGCGTCCCGTACGGCGAACCGGGCGCGGTCGATCTCGGCCTTCGGGTCCTTGGCGACGGCGTCCAGGCGGCGCAGCCGGTCGCCGGCGGCCGAGACCGCCTCGTCGGTGGAGTCGAGCAGCGCGCGGACGGTCGACAGGAGCGAGGTCGCGTCGGGCCAGCGCTGCTCGGCCCGCGCCTTCGCCGCCTCGGCGAGCCGCTCCTCGGCCTGCCGCAGCGTGACGGCGGCCTGCTCGGGCACGTGCTGGAGGTCCTGCCAGCAGTGCGCGGTGAAGCGCCGCCGCAGCTCGGACAGGACCGGCTCGACGCCCCCTCCGCGGGTGCCGAGCGCCTCGGTGCGGGTACGGAGGGAGACGAGGCGCCGATCGATCTCGGCGGCCCGCTCGGGCAGGCGCTCCGCCTCGGCCCGTACGGCCTCGGCGTCGCGCAGGACCCGGTCGGCGCGCTGGAGGGTCTCGGGGACGCCGTGCCGTCCGGCGCCTTCGTTGAGCCGGGTCAGCTCGGGCCCGAGGGCGGCGAGCCGGGCGGCGAGGTCGTCGGCACGCAGCCCGCTCTCCCGTACGGCGTCCAGGGCGCCGCTCGCGCCGCGCAGGGCCTGCCGGGCGCGCTCGACGGCGGGGGCGAGCCGGGCGAGCTGGGTCTCGGCGCGGTCGAGCAGCGGCCCGAGACCCTGCTCGAACCGGTCGAGCTCGCCCTTCACCCGATCCAGCTCCTCCTTGGCGCGGGCCAGCTCCGTGCGGGCCCGGCCGGCGGTCGCGGCGTCGAGCTCGTCACGGTCGAGGTCATGGGCGTCGACGGCGCTGATGTAGACGTGGCTGACCTCGTCGATACGGCGCCCGAGCCCCTCGAAGCCCTCGACGGCGCGGCGCGCTTCCGGGGAACTGTCGACGGCGGTGATGGTCTCGATGGAGATCCGCAGCCCGCGCTGGGCGGTGTCGAGCTCGTAGAAGGCCGCGGCGGCGGCGTCCTTGGCGGCCTGCGCCTCGGCCCGCTGCCCCTCACCGCGCCCGCCGAACCAGCGCCGGGTGCCGCCGCCGGCGAAGGCCTGCGGGAGCAGGGCCCCGACGAGCAGCGGCAGGACGAGCCCGATCCCGAACACGGAAGGCACCCCTCCGCCCCCCGAAGCGGATCGACGCTCCCCCCGGCTCGGCACGTCACGACGCCGAACGCCGCCGTCCCCCCTCGCGTCGCTCGCCGCCACGTACCTCTCCCGTGCTGTGTCCGCCGTGCCCGGTCCGGTTCATTCTCCCACCAGGTAAGGACGAACACACAGACAGATCAGTTCACCCCGAGCACGAACGAACGCGGACGACGCCCCGGCATCCCGCCCCCCCCACCACGGAGCGTGACGCCCCGAAGACGCCCCCACCGCCCCCGGGGTATCGGTTTGCGGCACCCACCGGTCCGCCATGTAGGCTGTTGCCTCCTCCACGGGTGCGTAGCTCAGGGGTAGAGCGCTGCTCTTACAAAGCAGATGTCGGCGGTTCGAAACCGTCCGCGCCCACCAGCACAAAGGCCCCTCGCCGATCATGGCGAGGGGCCTTTGACATCTATTTCTGACATCAACGTCCATGGTCACTGTGGCTGGGGTTCCAGGGCCGGGACTCCACGAGGGGGAGCGGTGGAGGACGTCTTCGACACGACCGGGAGACCGCCGAAGGGCTGGATGCACGCCGTCTTCCACGGCGGCCCGTACGGAGAGGACGTGGGCCGCTGCATCCCCGGCCCTCCCGCGCCGGCCACTCTGTCGGTCCCGCTGCCAGGGGGCGGTGTCCACGTGTACCGCCTGTGGACGGTGGGCTCGTGGTCCGACCCGGACGACCCGATAGCCGTCTATAACCCCGACGGCCCTTCGGTTCCGCCGTCTCTTCTGACCGCCCAGGAGGGGCAGTGGACCCAGGAAGGGCGACAAAGACGGGGCCTCGGGCCCGTCAGGCTCGTCGCGCTGACCGACGAGGGACAGATGACGTACGACCCTGATGCCGCCGCCGTCGAGGCGATGCTTGCAGGGCTGGAGGAGCGGCAGTACGTGGTTCTCCAGCGGCTGACCGACCACGATGAAGGTGACTGCTACTTCCAGGTTCTGTTTTCCGAGGACGCCATCTACGAGATGGAACACCGAGCGGGTACGACCGGTGAGCGTCAGCAGACGCGATCGGCTTCCCAGACGGAGGTTCGTGACGCCGTCCTCCGCTGGGTAGCCGATCAGTCGAGCCGGTGCACTGACCTCGAAGGTCCTACGACCGGGGACGGCTCTTGAGCAGTCGATCCACGTGACTCACGGCCTCCCGCTGCGTGTCCTGGACGACGTGGGTGTACACGTTCATCGTCACGGCGATCTGGCTGTGCCCGAGGATCTCCATCACGACGCGGGGCGGGACGCCGGCCGCGGTGAGGAGCGTCGCCGTACCGTGCCGGGCGTCGTGCAGCCGGACGACGCGGAGACCGGCGTTCTTCGCGACGCGGGTGAACGAGCGGTACAGGTTGCGCGGCTCGATGGGCTGGCCGGTGCGCGTGGTGAAGACGTACCCGGTCTCCGTCCACTTCTCCCCGGCACGCTCACGGGCGGCGGCCTGCTTGAGACGCTGCCACCGCAGGGGAGCGACGCAGATCGCGGGGAGGGGAAGCGTCTGCTTGCGCCGACGCCCCTTGGGGTCGTCCTCGTACACCTCACCGGCCACTCGTTGCCGCTGCGTCCTGACTCGGATCTCCCGCTTGTCGAGGTCGACGTTCTCCCAGCGGAGGCCGACGACCTCCCCACGGCGGAAGCCGAGGGCGATGGCGAGCACGAAGGCGGCGTACAGCGGGTCCTTCCGGGCGGCGGCGAGGAAGTCGAGCGTCTCGTCCAGGGACCAGGGGGAGAGCTCCCGGGCGGCGACGGTCGGCGGCTCGACGAGCGTCGCGACGTTCCGGCTCACCAGCTCCTCGCGGCAGGCGGCGGTGAGGGCGGTGCGGAGGACGCGGTGCGACTCCTTGGCGGTGGCGGCGCTGGTCTTCTTCTCCAACTGGACGAGGAAGCGCCGAACGTCGGCGACGCCGAGGGATTCCAGCCGCTTGGAGCCGAGCATCGGGACGAGGTAGAGCCGGACGTGCACCTCGTACTTGGCCGCGGTGGTCTTCTTGCGGCGCGGCTTGACGATGTTGTCCAGCCAGTACGGCAGCCACTCGGAGAGCTTCATCGAACGGGTCGGGACGGGAACGCCGTTGTTGACCTTGTCGAGGAGCGCACGGCGCTTTGCGTCGCACTCGGCCCAGGTCTTGCCGTAGGCGAACTTCCGGGCGCGGGTGCCGTCGGGCTGGAGGACGTAGACGGCGGCCTGAAAGCGGCCGTCGGACCGCTGGGTGATGGTGCCGGCCCCGTTGGGGTTGCGCTTGCGCTGGGTGGCCATCAGGCGGCCTCCTCGATCTGGTGGTCGATGAAGTCCCGGACGGCGTCGATGGGGACACGGCGCGAGCGGCCGACGGTGATCGAGACCAAGGCACCCGCCGCGCATGGCGCGGCGCGCGCGGCCCGTCGCCCGGGCCTGCGCTCCTGTCTCCGCCCCGCTCCAGCCCGACCGCCGGCCGCACGCCTGACAGCTCGGGTTATTGGGCGACGAACCACGACGCGGCCGAGGCCGTACGCGAGTGCGACTCAAGACGATGCCTCCGGCGGGGGCGCTCAGGCTCCAGGATGGGAGGGGCTCGCGGGCGGGTGCCGGCCGGTGGGGTGTGGAGGTGGGTGGCTCCCATCCCGTCTGCCGTCGACCCAGGCAGAGCCGAGCAGACACGGCACCGGGCGTCCAGGTCGTTCGTACAGTGGCGCGCTCCACCTGGACGCCCGGCACCGCGCCTGCTCCACGGTGTGTGGGTCGACGGCAGACGGGATGGGGGCTGGAACTGTTGCTACGCGCCGGCTTCTTCACGTCATGGAGCCTCTTCAGCGGCCACTCCAGAGGGTGAACGACTCTGTCGAGTTGACCAGGCTCTGATCTGCGGTTGCGCTCGGCTTCCGAAGATCAGGCCGTCACCCGATCGTGGCCGTTCTGAAGAAGCTCATGGGAAGCGAATGATTCCGCAGTTGCAGTGAAAAATGTTTCCATGCTTCCCTATGGTTTGACGACAGGTTTTGCACCATACCTTATCCCACAACTCCAGTACGGCATCACCAAAATTCCGGGCGTCAACAATAGATAGCCCTGTGGCCCATTCATTGTAATGAGCCCCATGGATATTCCTTAGCCACATGTAGTCGTTGACTCGGTTGGCTTCCTCCTTGAGGCCAATCTCCCTCAGTTTCTTTGCCACGCTCGGCCATGTGTCACCGAGGGTGTACTTGTCGCCGTACCTTCGAGTTACCGAGGTCTGAAGGCTCTTGCTCATCCAGTCGGATAGCGTCTCCAATAGGTACCCGGCATTTCCGCAAATTAGCCTGGGATCATCCGCTGCAACTACACCCCGCAGGTCATCTGAGGCGTCTCTACGGGCCTCGATAATCCTTGGGCCAGTTGCAAAGCCCCAGTCGTGAACTTCCCTCTCAACAAACTGATGCTTCGCCGCGAAGACCGCAGAGAACTGCTCCTTCCAGAGCCGATCGTGGAAGGTAACCAAGAATTGCCACCCCTTGAATTCCTCAAGGAGGTATCGTGCAACCTTTACCCTAATGGCCGAGTCTACGCTCTGAAGGACATCGTCGAGCACCATGATTTTCGGCTGCCCGTGCTCACTTGCGAACTTCATGAGAGAAAGGAATAGAAGCAACGCCAGGAGATCCAAATTCGCCTCACTGAAGTAACCCTCAGCGCGTACTGTAACACCATTGGAAAGTTTAGCAATGAGTGCAATTTCTGCACTTTCCGAGGAGAGTTCCAGGCTGACTGAAATGACGGACTCGGCTGTAGGGGAAATCCTTTTGAAGCTGTCAGTTAGAGTCTGGGCGACCTCGCCAAGAAGTGAGAATAGCGGTGCATTGTTAGCAGCCTTCCTTGCTTTTGCGACCTCGTCGCTCGCTGCTCGAACACGGCCAATCTCCTTCCGGACGATGGCCGCCTGTTCGTAGATCTCTTTCCTCTGTGCCGTAATCCTGCCCTGGCGCGTATCCTGATTCCTGGAATATCCCCGTGACGCAAACCAGGCATTGAACGAAGCCAAGTCGTGCAACTTAGTCTTCAACCCACCAAAATTAGATCGAGTGATCTTCGCTAGCACCCTTGCCGCGTTGTTGCGCGCAATCGTGCATGTTTCTCTATGTGATTCAGCGTGGCTGATTGCGTCGGAATATTCTTGAGGCACAGCTGAGACAGAAGCGACATTTCTCATGAATTCCGCGAATACGCCGTGCCGTGCTCTGGGGGCGCTTCTAAGGAAGCTAATGATCTCTTCTCTATGTAGGGCCAAGCCGCTTCCACGGAAAGCAGGATGTGGAGCTCTCGGGACGCTATCCAAGGCCCCATCTATCTCGACCACTGAACGCTTAAAGGTGGATCCGTCCGCGAAGGTGACCTCAACCTCTGTAGCTTGATCGGGGCTGACGACATTGCGAAGTCGCTCAAGCGAGTGTTGCTTGGATTCGCTGGCGAATCGTGGGTACCTTCCGGAGATACAAAATTCGAGCGCATCGACGAAAGTTGATTTACCCGCTCCATTCTCTCCAGTCAGGAGACACGACAAAGGGGTCGAGCTGTCGGAGTTTGAGAAATTCAGGGTCATTTGATGTGGAATTCCCCTGAAGCCCTTAACTCGCACACTCCTAATTCGCACCCTGCACCTCGCTATTTGGAGAGATTTTCGAGGGGGCTTACAGTGCTGAGGGTGGCCTCGGGCCGGAGTGCGGGGCCACCGGTTTTTCACTGTGGATGATCTCGCCGCCTCGGCGTCGCCCTCTACCGGTCAGGGGATCTTAGCCCGCTACGCGTCGTCATGTAACCATCCCATTGCTGCTTGTTACGGCGGGAAGGGCCGCCATGTGTTGTGTCGCCCTTGAGGGGTAAAAACAGGTCACTCTGGGAGGAAAGTTGCGAACCGGCTTCCAAGAGGAATAGCTGCTGGACTAGCCGCCTCAACGTGGCCTATGCGTGGACGACGCGCTGCACTGAGCCCCAGCTCCCCTGCGACCGGCGGCAACATGCGGGACGCAAAGGGCCTCCGAAGCCGTGTGTCCGAGAAGCCCCCGGCAGAGATGCTGGGGGCTTCGTGGTCGTACATATGGGGCCCTGTGCCCCATGGCGTTTCGAGGAGGGATGCCTTGTTGGCGTGGGCGAGCACCCCGCCTATGGGAGGCGTCGGCCGCGGCTCTCTGCAACGCGTAGCACCTGGCCCAGGGCAGTCGTGAGATCTGCGGACGCCGCACGAAGATCCACCGGGTCGGGCTCCGGGAGGCCGAGCAGCTCGATGGCGTGGTGCAGTACGTCGGCCGCCTGGTCGAGGCAGGTCGTTTCGAGGGTGTCGGCCAGGCGAGACAGGCGGCTGCTGTCGTCGTCGGTGCTCAGGAAGCACGGTTTGCCGTCGGGGCCGGACCACGGGAGGAGCCGCAGCTCGTCACGGGAGGTCATCTGTCCGTCTCCTCCTTGAGGGTCGGGTGGGTGGTGAATACCGCGTCTGCGGCGTCGCTGGGGAGGGCCAGGAGCGCGGCTTCGAGTACGCGGCCGGTGGAGTTGAGGGCGATGCGCGTGATGGTGAGGACCGTCCGCGTGGGGCTGATGCGGAGGGCGGCTGCCTCATCCGGAGTGGGGAGGCGGGCGGTGACCGTCTCCTGGGTTTCCGTACGGTCCACGTCTCGACCGCCGGGCCAGGAGGACGAGGCGAGTTGTGCGGCCGGGGCGAGCTCGCGGGGGATGTAGATGCGGGCCACGCTTCGGGGAGTATCGCCCTCGTAGGTAATGCAGTGGAACTCCGTCAGGGGAGTGTTGGACGGGACCTTCAAGAGGGTTCTGATGTGGCCGCGGGCCCGGATGTTGGTCGTGCGGATGGTGGTCTGGAGGTCGCGGGCGAACGGTATGCCGGCGCCGCCTGTGTAGGCGATGCGGCGTAGCGGAGTGCGGACGAAGTTGCCCTTGCCGTGGGTCTTCTCGATGAGCCCTTCCGCCTGGAGGAGGGCGAGTGCCTGGCGGATGGTCGGGGTGCTGACCTTGTAGTGGGTGGCCAGTTTGGGTTCCGAGGGGAGGCGGTCTCCGGCCTTGAGGTGGCCGGTGGTGATCTGGGTGCGGAGGTCTTCGGCGATGGTGTCGCGGAGGGTCGGCACGGTCGTAGTCACCACCTTTTCTGGACTCGGAGGGCGACCAGGCGGGTGCGGGGGTGCATGGTCAGTTGCTCGCCCGTTTCGAAGAGGAGGCGTTTGGCTCCGAGGGGGAGTTGGCGGAGGTCGGCTACTCGGCAGGGCATGCCGCCGATCTGGATGACGTCGCCTCGCTGGACGTTGATCGAGGTGATCTCGATGGGCGCGACCACGGCGCCGGTCGGGGCCCAGGACTTCATGCCGTTGCCTCCGAGTGGGGCGGGGCGGTCGCTGGCATGTGGCAGGGGCAGGCGCACGCCTCGTAGATCACCGGGATGTCGACAGGCGCCGTTACCGGGGAGGAGTGGGCGCACTCGTGATGGGTGCCGATCTGGCACCGGGACGAGCGGTACGGGGTGGGCTTCGTGTGGGGCATCAGGCCGTCTCCGCCTGGGTGAGGTGGGGGCGCTCGGTGGTGGGGGCGGCGTACCGACTGACGCAGGGCGTGCTGGCGCCGTGGCCGATGGTCCGTCCCGGTGGGGTGGTGCGGCGTAAGGGCTTGTAGGGATGGGCGGTTCGGACCGGCCGCGGTCTGGTCGAGTGGAGTGCGCGGCGGATACGGTTGCGCATGCTGATCAGCTCCCATCGCTGATGGCCGGGTCCCCGGACGTCGTGTGTCGCGGGGACCGCTTGTTCACGGCGGCCCAGAGGGTTCGGCCGCCCAGGCTGGTGGCGAGGAGACCGAAGCGGTCTGCCTGTGCCAGGACTTCCAGGACCTCCCGCCATGTTTCTGCCGGGAGGGTTTCCGGTACCTCCGCTTCGATCGACGTGTGTCTGGTGTGGGCCAGCACGCGTGTGGTGAGTCCGAGGGCGGACAACCGGGTGGCGAGAGCCTCCGCGCTTACTTCGGGAGCAGGCACAGGGCAGCCTCCGTTACCGGTGATCACTTTAAGTGAAGCTAGTTAACTAGATTAGAGCTAGTGGACTAGATTTTCCATATGCCTGAGCAGCCGCCATAACTCCGTATCGCCGACGAACTGCGGCGGCGGATCGCGGAGCACGAGTGGAGTCCTGGAGACCGGCTGCCCTCGCGGGCTCAGATCGGCCAGGAGTGCGGGGTGGGCGAGAACGTTGTCCGCCGGGCCCAAGAGCTGTTGATCTCCCAGGGCGTGTTGGAGGGGCGGGCCGGGTCCGGGACCTACGTGGCCGAGCCTCGGCAGCGGGTGCGGATGGTGCGGTCCGCGGCGCGCGAGCAGCCTGACGGGTCGCCGTTCCGGGCAGATATGAAGGCCGTCGGGCGGAACGGTGGCTGGGAGAGCCGGACCGATGCGAAGGTGCCCGCGCCGGCGGAGATCGCTGCGCGGCTCGGGGTCGGTGAGGGCGAACTGTGCGTCCGGACCGTCTACGAGTTCCTCGCCGACGGGCGTCCCGTGCAGCTGTCGACGAGCTGGGAGCCGTACGACCTCACCGGCGGGACCCTTGTCGTTCTGCCTGAGGGTGGACCGCATGCAGGGGCCGGCGTTGTGAACCGAATGGCCCAGATCGGCGTCACCGTCAGCCACGCCGTCGAGCAGCCCGAGCCGCGGCAGGCGACTGCGGAGGAGGCTTCCCTTCTCGGGATCCAGAAGGCCGCGCTCGTCACGCATATCCGGCGGACGTACTACAGCGACGAGGGCCGCCCCGTCGAGACTGCCGACATCATCGTGCCCACCGCCCATTGCGAGATCGTCTACGAGATCCCGATCAGCCGCTGACTAGGCTTCGCATAGGGGGTAGAGTCGCTTGGTTCGGTATCTGCAGCAGTAAATGGAGGCAACAGCCGCCATTATTGCCAGCCGCTCCTGGCCGTCAGGCTAGCTTTATGGACCGCTTAGGGGTGATGCGTCGTGGACCCGGACAGCGGATCGCTAGGCGGCTCGCCTGCCAGCCGAATTGCGGGAGACCGTGCGGGCTCGATCGCGTCTCGGTCCGTGACGCCAATTAGTGCGTTGAAAAGCCAAATGAGGCGCATGGAGCGAAGGGAGCCCAGGAGCAGCAAGCCCTCGGCCGGCCAAGCCAAGAATCCCGGTTTGGAGTTCCGGTCGATCAAAAGAAGGACGATGCACCCTCCGGCAATCAAGAGCATGCTGCTCAGGATGCTGGACCAGTTCCGTCGCAAGCTAGGCCCGAACCGCTGACGCATGGCTTGGATTGTATCGCCGCGGGAACTTGCGTACTGCGCGATGGCCGCGGTGGCGAATCCGCCAACCAAGGCCGCGACAGAAGCAGTCGTCGTGTAAACATCCTTCCTTCTATCCAGGCTTGGCCTCTCGAAGAAAGCCGACATCCCTCCAGATTTCCACCAGACTGCGTGAATAGCGAGTACGAGCGCTGCGGCCAGCCAATCAAGGCCTGGCGTTTCGCTCCATATATTCTTGATTCTTGTGACCACCCGGAACATAGCTGCCACACCCCCTCGACCCAAGGAGTCCAACACTAGCCCTAGGCACTGACAGCGGCCCTCAGGTCCCTTTCGCGGTCGCGTGCCACCTGTAGGATCGCCTCTACGGCGGACTCGTAGCGAGGACGCGGGTAGTTTGAGCCCACTTCAATGCGGCACTTGACCGTAATGTGGTGCTTTATGAAGTCGAGTGGCTCATCGGTCACTTCGCCATCTTCATCGATCGATGTGATGTTGGCCTGCGCGCGATCGATCCCGCTAGGCTCCTCCAGGTAGCCGAGTTCTGACATCAGGGAGTGGATGTCGCCCTGCAATCTGCGTTGTGCGCGGAAGCGTGCTACTGGCCCGGGCCCATTCTTCTTGGGGACTTCCAGCTTCAGTGAAATGCGATGATCCGGGTAGCGTTCGGAGCTAAGTCTTACAAAGCTTGCCAATCCCTCTCCGTCGGGGGGCGGGATGGCGGGGCTCGGACGGTAGCTGAACTCGAAGCTATGAACGGCGTCTGCCTTTTCGAGCTTCTCCCATACATTCTGCCCGATTACAGGCCAGAGGGCGATTTCCTCACTCGCGACGTTGCATCCGTTGAGCCACCGTTGAATAGAAGACGCTCGGGGGGAACCTGGCTTCCCTTGCAGGACGCCGATGATATTTCCGTAGTCCAGGAAACATACCGTTGTCGTGTCGATGGTTCCTTTGTTTCCCTCAAGTCTCATCTCCTCGATTCGCCCCAAATCGAGATCCACTGTCTGGAGCTCACTGGTTCCTACTCTTCCGACGAGAAGATTGAATCGACCGGAGGCGTGGACGGATTGGCCGATGTAGCTGTGTTGGGTGTGGGACAAAACTCGATCGGAAACTGGTCGATTCTCAATCTCCATGAGAGGTGCCTGCCAATTTGCATGTTCCATGCGGGGGTTAACCCCATCCTTGGCGCGCACGATCTCAAAGAAGGCAACCGTCCCTGTCCTCGTCGCCATGGCCCCCACCTCGTTCGCTGTACAGCTGCGTAGCCACATAGCGTGACGGTCCGTGACGATCTCCGCAAGGAGTTGTCGTAAAGCGAGCTGTAGCCGCGTGCGCGCACGTGTGCTTTGGCTTGATCGGGACGGCCAGGTGGCCTGGTCCTGCCTAGTGGGTGCCAAAGCGTGGGCCCGTCGCCGTCGCTGGCTACGACAGGCGCACGCAAGTTCAATCGATGGCAGAGCCGGCTTGCGTGCGCTTCCGTCACGGCTAGGAAGGTGGATGGTCCAGGCGCTCCAAGGTGAGCTGGTAGGCGTTCCTCAGTCGCGTGAAGTCGTAGAAGTCCCCCTGCGGCTCGCGCTTGACGGTCAATAGCCCCTGCGCTTCGAGTTCCTTGCGGCCCTTGGTCCACGTGTCCGAGGACAGGTTGTAGCGCTGACGCCTCGCCGTGTGGATGTATCGAGGCTCCGAGTGCCCTCCAAGGGCTTCTCTGAGGGCAAACAGTAGGGCCGTTGCCGTTGGCGACAGCTGGAGGAGCCAGCCCCGTGTCCAGAACTCGACCGGCATGCCGACGTAGCGGCCCTCCTCCCTTGGTTGCGTGTACACCCCTCCATCACCGGTGGCGCTCCGCAAGGTGATCGCCGAGGGCCGCCCCCACTGCGGCTGGAGGTCGATGAACTGGTTCTCTTCCAGCCACTTCAAGTTGCTGGCCACCCGCCTTGGCCCCGTCCTCGGGTCGAGTGCGAGCATCTGCGTCCAGCCGTTCGGGCCCGGCGGTCTGCGCAGGTCAAAGGGCTCTTTCGTGGCCATCATGGTGATGCACAGGTAAAGCTGGAGACGCACCTTGCCGCCGCGCCCGCCTTGGATGAGCCGAGCAAGCGGCGGAGGTGAGTCGCCGTCCTCAGGTGCGATGACGAACGCCGGCGGGAAAGGGATGTGCCCCCGCCTCTTCGCCTTGTCCGCTGCCCCCTGCAAGTAGGCGAGCGCCTCAGGCTGGCGTCCATCGAGTGGCACGTCTTTTACCTTCCTGCAGGAGAAACAGGGATATGGGGCTAACAGGGGTACACGGGGGTGCTTGGAGCTTCTCTATGGATCCCGTCACGAGGGTCGAGAGACTACAGCAAGAGCGTAGACCTATACGAGGCAAAGGAAGACTACTCATCTGCTGATGTCAGGTGACTCCTGCACAGACGGCAAATACCCCTTTTGACCTGCTGTTTTCCCCCTGTCAACATCGCCTCAGTCAAGCCGGAGATCGTCGCGTGGCCCACCTGGGATGCTGCCGCGATTCCACGGATGAGGGGATTGATAGAGGTTGTCCAACCACGACTCATCGCTCCGAGGCCTCTGGGCGGCGGTCATCGTGCTCGGTGCGCTCATGGCCGCCATGCTCAGCACCGCCGCTCTTTGGACGGTGGGAGCGCCTGCGTACGCCGCGCTGGGGGGAGGGGGTGTCACCTTCATCGGTGTAGCCACCCTGGGGTTCACTCTGAGGAAGTTCTTGACCGAGTGAGGAGTAAGGCGTGATGCCGTAAGGCTCTGAGTAGCCGACATGGGTGCTCAGGGCCGTCCGGTCGGTACGGCGGGAGAAGTCTGAGCTTGTTCTCTGGGGCCTGTGCTGTCGGCGTGCTGCCGTCCGCCGCGGTTGCGCCTCCCCGCTCTGCGTCGAGCGCTGGAAGCATTTCACTGTCCGACGACGAAGGGGACAGGATGATTCAGCCGACGTGCAGTGCTCCTACCCAGAGCGGAGGCCGCTGCCGGAACAAGGCGATGACGGGTACCTCGCGGTGCTCCAAGCACCAGGGGGCTTGGTCCCCGTACGGGGTCGAGCAGCGGAAGAAGAAGGAAGCCGAAGCCAAGATGAAGAAGCTTCGGAAGAGGCGGTAACGGGCCGTCGAGTGCGGCCGGCTGACATCCACTGACATCAACGGCGGCGGATGACAGCGGTCGCCCGCGAGCTGCCGTGGCGGTGGTGACCAGCGATCCGCCCTTGGCGAGGGCGCCCCGCACGAGCTTACAAAGCAGATGTCGGCGGTTCGAAACCGTCCGCGCCCACCAGGGAATAGGCCCCCAGCCGATCATGGCTGGGGGCTTCCGCTGTGTTCTGCGGAGGAACGCCGAACCGGCTCGCCCGAGGCAGGTTCCGCGTAATGGCCGACTGGCCGCTCCCGTGCCCCGACTGCGACCGGCCCATGGAATGGAAGGGATTCTTTCTCAGCAAGCGTGAAGAGGACGAAGAGCGGGTCCGCCGCTTCCTGTGGGCGCTGTCAGGGCCGGACCCTATGGTGGCACTGGACCGACCGCCAGGATGAACCGCTGGAGCTCTGTCCCTTTCCCGGCTCGGTCCGCTGACTTCCGCAGCCTTGGGTATTGTCCGAACCGTTTGATCAGCCGGTAGCGGGGGTGGCATACACGACGAGCGGCACGATGAGCGGCTGTCCGATGAGGAGCTGGAGCTGTTCGTCCAGTACCTGCACCGGTTCGCGAACCACGAGGACATCTTCCTGAACCTGGAAGCCGGGGATCGAGAGCACCCCGTCTACGTCGTGGTCGGCAGGGACTGTCCCCCGGTCGGGGACGCCTCTGACTATCGGCGGCCGTTCGCGGATCGGCGGCAGCCGACATCCACCACTGACATCTACGACGGCGAATGACAGCAGTCGTCCACGGCTCCGCACTGCGTCCGCGAGCAGCCGTCCCACCCTGGCAACACCTGCCCGACCGAACTCCTACAGCGGTGATCGCTCGCTCCACCGCTGTAGGCGGAAGCAGGCCACCAGCGCGCTGCCGTCTTCGGTGAGGTAGAAGACGAAGCTCCCTTTCTGATCAGCAGAATCGATCATCCCTCCGCGCACCGGTCGGCCGTGCTCCCTGAGGAGCTGCACCGCTCGTTCCAGCCCGAGAGGTTCGACTCCGCGCAGCCGCGCGCGCTGAAGCCGGCGTGAGAAGACCCCGGCATGTTGCCCTGAGGGCTGCGTCGTATCGAACGTGTGATAGGTGGCGCCGTCATGGAGGGCGGCCAGAGCCGCCACGGACGCCGCCTCGTCATTGGCCAACAGCTTCTCCAGTACGTGCCGTTCCATGCTCACCTCCGTCGGGATCCTGCGGTACAGCAGCCAGGTACCGCAACCCACTCATCGCCCCCGCCCGGCAGCGTTCCTCCGGGGCCTCAGGGACGCCGGTATGCCCCCGCTGACCGATCCGGCTAGAGCTACGGTCAGAAGGGTCGTCGCTCCCCGTGGGCGTCGAGAGCGTCGGTGTAGCGCTGGAGCTTCACCCCGAGATCCTGCCGGAGGAGGCTCGCCACTCGGCGGGCTTCCTCCAGCTCGCCGGCGGCGCAGAGTTCGACGAGCTCAGCCACGTCCGCGGAGAGCGTGCTGAGGGTGTCGCCTTGGACCAGGACGCCGGGAAAGCGACGGCCTGGCAGGCGTACTACGGCGTCGTTGCCACCGTCGGTGAACAGCTCGGCTTCCACGCGCTCCATCGAGCCTCCGTCTCAGTGCCCGTCTCGTCCAGCTTGGTTCAGGGCCAGGGCCGAGGTTGGGGCGCTCGGCATCACTGACCGCGCCTGAACGCAGGTGGACAGCCTGGTGCAGGCTGTCACGCGGCATCAACAGATTTGGAAGGCGTGCGCGCGGCCCGCGCTGGCAGGTCACTCTTGGCCATCGGCGGAGCCTGGCCGTCGGTTGGGTCCCGGAATTGCACCAGGCCGCCCCCGGACAGAGCCAGGGATGCAGCTGCACTACAGAGCTGGATACCTCGGAAACCGGCCGCGCGCAGGCACGACAGTATCTCCGGGTACTGACAGACGAGGCTCTCACGATCCCAGGCCTATGGTGGCCAGCGATGAGGGGAAGCCCCCAGGAAACCTCTGAGCCGGGCGAACTGGTCGAAGCACGCGGCCTACCGCGCTCCCAGCCGCGTTGGTTGCGCTAGCCACTGGCCATCAAGAGAGAGCCCATCTCCGCCTCGGACTGCACCGGCTCCAGGAAGCAGTGGTGGCGCAGTGCGCGGCCATTCCTGGGTCGAAAAAAAATTGGCCCCTTTCGTAGGCCATCGACCCTCTGAGGCGCCCTAGGCGACAGGGCCTCGGGGCCGTGTGTGCTCGAAACTGCTCGGCCAGGCCGTCTGTTCGGCATACTCGGTCACCTGGATCGCGAGCACAGGGGGTGGGCGGTGTACGGCCGGAGCGATGAGGCATGGGACCAGTTGACCGATGCCGGCCTGAAGTTCCTCGTTGAGCGGGCACAGCTCCGCAAGGTCACGACTTACACGGAGATGAACTCTGTGCTGGTTCGGCGGACCGGGATTCCTGGCTTTGACTTCGAGCAGGCGGATGAACGTGCTGCCATGGGCCGCCTGCTCGGATTGATCGTCGAGCGCGATTACCCGGACACCAGACTCATGATCTCTGCCCTGGTGCACTACCTCGGCGCGAATGATGCCGGGCCCGGTTTCTATGCACTTGCGCAGCAGCTCGACCTGCTTCCCAAGGGCTCCTCCGCGATGGCGAAACTGGCGTTTTGGATCGGGCAGGTCAACTCCCTCCACGAGCTTCATGCTCGTTCGTAGCTATCGGGAGACAGCAGGCATTCACGTTCTCTACGTGTCGGACGAGGCGGTCGGAGGCGGCTTCCGTGGCTGGGGGCTTTTTGTGTGAGCATGGGAGGCGTCGCTTCAAGCGGTAGCTCGCCTCAGGCTCGTAGGTCTGGCCAGCCGTCTCTGTTGGAGTAGCTCTCGGAGCAGTACCGGGTCGCGTGGTTCCACTTCTTGCCTGTGGCCAGTTCGTACGCCTTGTCCGGTACGTACAGCAGCCATTCGCCGTCGCGCTCGCTTGAGGTGTACGGGGCGAACTTGTCGGCGTCGGAGAAGACGCTCTCCCACACCGCTTGCCCTGCGGCGACCACAGCGCAGCGTGTGTACAGGAACACGTCGGCCGACTGCGGGAAGGGGCTGCCGTACCGGGCTGTCAGGTCGACGACCGGGAGCGTGCCGAACTTCTCCTGGTCCAGGCGGTAGAGGGCCTCTGACAGGTGCTCCGCGAAGCCGATGATGTGGGGGGCGGGGTGGCGGCTCAGGTTCCTCGGCGAGGCGTCGGCAGCTCTCCTCGGTTGCTTTGCCGTCCAGGGTGGCTGTCAGTGCCCAGAAGTCGGTCCATGTCACTCTCACGCGGCACAGGCTGTCAGGGCGGTCTGACATCTGCCGGGGGCGGTCCTGCCCCGCTGCTCTTTCGTGTGTTTCGGGCTGGCAGAGTTGGTCCATGCTTCTGAGTCCTGAGAAGACCCTGTTCGTTCGGGGTGTCACCCCTGCGCTGCTGCTTTCCGAGGCATCCGTTCACGGACTTCTGCCGACTCTGGCCGTGACGGACGGGGCGGTGCCCCTGTGTGGTGGGTGGAGCATCGTGCCTCGGCTCACTATGTGCGTCGTGGACGGGCCCGGGGAGGCCGGGGTTGTCGTTCCCGCTCTTGTGGCCCCTGTGGTCGATGTCGCCGACGGGGTCCTCGTGCCCGGCGACATGGGGGACTGGTGTGCGGACACCGAGCGGGCCGGCGGGGCGCTTGTCCTGTCGCTCGACGAGCTGCCCGAGACGCTCGACTGGGCCCACTTGATCGGCTCTGGTGTCGCGCGTGGCGGGTTTGTCGCCTGTCCGGTCTGACGCCCGCCCCGCTCTGCCGTTGACGTGGACCTGGCGGAGTGGGTGTACTTCCTGTATGGCTGAGGTGGGGGACGCGCCCGAGATCGGGGTGCAGGGCGGTGAGATGACGCCGCAGCGGTACATCGAGACGAGGCTCTCGCAGTACCAGGAGTGGTACGACTCCAAGGCGACCCGGATGAAGGCGATGCATCTGCGGATGCGGACCGTGTCCGTCGTCGGTGGGGCGCTCGTGCCCGTGTTCGTGAATCTCGACCTGGTCTTCGCCCGGGTCACGGCCACGGTGCTGAGTCTCGTCGTCGTCGCCGCCGTGTCGCTGGAGAGTGTGTACCGGTACCGGGAGCAGTGGAAGAACTACCGGTCGACCGAACAGCTCCTCGGGCACGAGCGCGTGTACTTCGAGACCAAGGTCGGGCCGTACCACGACATGTCGAAGCGGGACGCGTTCTCGACGTTGGTCGCCCGGGTCGAGAAGGCCATCGCCAACGAGAACTCCGCGACCCTGAACGTGATGACGCTCGGCGGGCAGGTCGGTGCCGATGTGCAGCGGCACGGGATTCCCGCCCCGCGGTCGCCGGTCGAGGACGGCCCGGTGTGAGCGCGGTGGAGGTCGAGCGGGCCCCTGGGCGCCTTGTCCCCGGGGCCCGTGGTGTTCACCTGCGGTGCTGCGGGGTCAGCACCACTTGTAGTCGACCTGCGTCGAGTTGTACGAGCAGCCGTCGACCCACGTGCCGGTCGACTTCCGCAGCGTCGCCGTGTCCTTGTCGTTGTTCCAGACGTACCAGCCGCGGTTCTGGAAGACGCTCGTCGCGTTGTTGGTGCCCTTGCCCGTGCGGACCGTGACGATCTTGCCCGCGCCGAGCGTGAAGGTGCCGAAGGTGTACTTGTGGTTGGCCGCGTCGGTGAGCGTCCAGCCCCGCAGGTTCACCGCGTAGGCGGTCGTGTTGCGTATCTGCACCCACTCGCCGTTGAGGCTGTAGTTGCCGCCGCGGTCCGTGCCCGGGCTGTCGTAGTAGATCTTGTACAGGTGGACCGAGCCGGCGGCCTGCGCCTGCGTGGGCAGCAGAAGGATGCCGGAGGCGGCGGCCGCGGTCAGGGCCGCGAGTGTGCGTACGCGAAGCATGGATGTCCCTCGGTTTCTGCCGGAACGCCCGCCGATGGGGCCCGGCGAGCACACAGAATATGCATGACCTTCACTCCTTCCGCACAGATTCCCGTGAGTTGGTCGGCTGTGACCTAAAGTCGTCCCATGGCCGACGAACCCCTGCGTCTCACCGTCCTCGGTTCCGCGACGCCCTTCGCCCGGCCCGGCAACGCCTGTTCGGGCCATCTCGTCGAGGGCGGCGGCGTGCGCGTCTGGGTCGACGCAGGGAGCGGCACCCTCGCCGAACTCCAGCGGTACGTCGCCCTCGGTGACGTCGACGCGGTGTGGATCTCCCATCTGCACGCCGATCACTCCGCCGACCTCCTCACCGCCTACTACGCCCTGCTGTACGCGGGACTTGAACTGCCTTTGCCCGTACTGCTGTTCGGGCCGGCCGGGATCGCGGATCGGCTCGCCGGCTTCCTCACCAACGGGCCCGACCGCAGCCCCGTCGAAGGCGCCTTCCGCGTCGAGGAGTTGTACGACGGGCATGTCGTCCGGGTCGGCGGGCTCACCCTTCGGTCGCGAGCCGTCGAGCACGGGATGCCGGCCTTCGCGCTGCGCGTGGAGGACGAGGCCGGGCGCTCGCTCGTCTACTCCGGGGACTGCGAACCCTGTCCCTCCCTCGTCGAACTCGCCCGCGACTGTGACCTTCTCGTGTGCGAGGCGGACGGGGCGGGGGCCGGGCATCACTCGGCCGCGCAGGCCGGCCGGAGCGCGGCCGATGCCGGTGCCGGCCGGCTTGTCGTGACCCATGTCGGGGCGGGCGTGCGGCCGGAAGAAGCCGTCGCGCTGGCCGCCGCCGAGTTCCCCGGCGAGGTGGCCCACGCCGACCCGGGGCTGCGGATCGAGGTCACGCGTCGAAGTCGTACTCCAGGACGTACGCCGACGAGTCCAGCGTCATCTCGTTGAGCTCCACGGCCGTCCCCGGCCCACTGAACGCCGTACGCCCGATGAGGACCACCGGCGTCCCGAACTGAAGGGCCAGCCGGTCCGACTCCTCCGCCGTCGGCATCCGGCAGCGGATCTCCTCGCGGAACCGCACCGGCCGGTGGCCCAGCTCGGCCAGCCGGGCGTAGGTCCCGCCCGGCCCGGTGTCCGGCTCCGTGATCGGCGTTCCGCGCACGAGGTCCGCGGAGAGGTACGAGACCGAGAGCAGCACCGGCTTGGCGTCGAGGACGAAGCGGCGGCTGCGGACGCATACGGGTGCGCCCGGCGGCAGGTTCAGCGCCCCCGCGACCCGCGCGCCGGCCGGCGTCTCCGCCACCTCGATCTGGTCGACGACCAGGTCCCGGTCCTCCACGTCCGCCGACCAGACCGAGCGTCCGTTGCCCCACTGCTCGCCCGACAGGCGCGGGATGCCCCGGCGGCGCAGCGGGCGGAAGACGCGGACGAAGACCCCGGCACCCTTACGGGCCTCCGCGAGACCCTCGTTGCGCAGCACGGCGAGGGCCTGGCGCGCCGTCATCCGGGCGACCTCGTAGGTCGTCATGAGGTCGTTCTCGCCGGGGAGCCGGTCGCCCGGCGCGAAGGCGCCTGACTGGATCGCGGTTCTCAACTCGTCGGCGATGCGCTGGTACTTGGGCCGACGAGCGCTTTCCTGGTCAGTCACGGGCGGACCACTCCCTTCATTTGCGGGACACCCTACGGCGCACCCCGCGGCCAGGGTGCACACGTGTACGCCGCCCCGCCCGGTCGATCCATCCATCGGGGGACATCTCTAGAGATACGTTGACAGGGCGGGGCCGTAGGGCTTCTCTGGGTGTCCCCACGTTTCAGGGAGATCGGGACGGAGGATGCGTGCAGCCACTTCCCGAGGTCGGTGACCTCGTCCGCGACAACGCCACCGGGCGGGTCGGTTTCTATGTGGAGAGCGTCTCCGGACGCTTTCTGATCCGCGCCGTCCACGGCGGCGGCGAATGGGAGGCCGAGCCCACCGACGTCCAGCCGGCCACGCCCCTGCGGGAGCTGCGCGCCCGCGCCGCCGAGATCAACGCGCGTAGTCGGCGGGGGCTGGGGGCCTGAGGGCCTGAGCGCGCCTGAGCGGGCCTGAGCAGGCCTGGGGGGCTTGTGAGGGGCGTCGGGCGTTCGGTCGGGTAGGGCCTGGTGGTCTCGGTCCGGTGGCCCTTTGTGCGGGCTCGGCGGTTGTCAGTGGGGCGCGCCACACTGGAGGCATGTGCCGCAGCATCAAGACGCTCCGACCGCCCGCGCTGCCCGAGGAGGCGACCGAGGAGGACATCCGCGCCGCCGCCCTGCAGTACGTCCGCAAGGTCTCCGGGTTCCGCGCCCCCGCCGCCCACAACCGCGAGGTCTTCGACCGGGCCGTGGACGAGATCGCCGCCGCGACCGCGAGACTTCTCGACGACCTGGAGGTGCGCGGGGCGCACCCCGGTGTCAGGAGGCAGGAGCGGGAGCCACAGCCGGACGCCGTATGAGGTAGGCGGCGAGACCGCCGGCCAGGAAGAGCGCAAGGGTCGACACCCCCGCGCTGAACCAGGTCGCGCCCAGCCACTGCCCGCCGAGCCAGCCGAGCCCCACGCTGTACGAGGCCCAGGTCACGCCCGCGAGCGCCGACCACGGCAGGAACTCCTCGACCCGCCGCTTCGCCGCGCCCGCGCCGAGGGAGACCACGGAGCGGCCGGCGGGGGCGAAGCGCGCGAGGACCACGAGCAGGCCGCCGCCCCGTGTCAGCGCGGTGCCGAGACGTTCCTGCGCCAGGGACAGGCGCTTCGACCGGGCGATGGCCCGGTCCAGCCTGGCCCCGCCCCGGCGTGCGAGCCGGTACGCGAGGAAGTCGCCGAGCACGGATGCCGTGGCCGCGCAGAGGAGCAGGGGCAGCAGCGACGGCATGCCGGGGGTCGCCGCGGTGGCCGTGGCCGCCGCCGTGGCGGCCGTGATCACCAGGAAGCCGCTCGGCAGCACGGGCAGGAAGACGTCGAGCAGGATCGACGTCGCCACCACCGGATAGATCCATGGGCCGGCGGTGAGCGACCGCAGCGATCCCAGGCTGTCGAGCAGATTCACAGGGCCTGAGCCTACGCGGGGGCGGGAGGCCGTCTGCCGGGTGGGTGCCGGTGGGACGTCGGGCGGGTGCCGCGCGGGTGATGCGCGGGCGCCGGGGGTGCCGGTGGAGTGCGGGGTGGGGTTTCGGGGGCGAAAAGGGCCGGAAGACGTGCTGCGGATTCCGGCCCGTTCCCGTACGGAGACGGCTCCCGTTCCCGTACGGAGGGGGCCCGTTCCCGTACGGAAACTGCTCCCGTTCCCGTACGGGGGGCCCGTTCCCGTACGGAAACTGCTCCCGTTCCCGTACGGAGGCGGCTGTTCTGTCTCTGTGGCCGTGCTCAGGCGGCGCCGACCGGCGTGCCCTGCTCCTCGCGGTCCTCGTTCGTCCTGCGCGTCGTCGAGCCCGTCGCGACCCGGGCTCCGAAGAGCCGGTCCACGGCCAGCGCGCCCGGGCCGGTGAACACCAGGAGCGCGAACGCCCAGCAGAACAGGGCCGCGGTCTCGCCGCCGTTCTGGAGCGGGAAGAGGGACTCGGGCTGGTGCACCTTGAAGTACGCGTACGCCATCGAGCCGGAGGCGAGGAACGCGGCGCTGCGCGTGCCGAGTCCGGCCAGGACCAGGACGCCGGCGCCCAGCTGGATCACGGCCGCGTACCAGCCCGGCCAGGTGCCGGCCGGGATCGTGCCGCCGCCCATCGCGCCGCCGAGGACGCCGAAGAGCGAGGCGGCGCCGTGGCAGGCGAAGAGCAGGCCGACGACGATGCGGAAGAGGCCGAGCGCGTAGGGCTGCGCCTGGTTCAGGCGGTCCGTGAGGCTGCCCGTGTCGCTCTGGCCTCCCTGGCCGCTCCGGCCGCTCGGATTGTCCGTGGTGTTCGCGGTGTTCGTGGTGCTCGTGGTGTTCGTGTTCTTCATGGGGGACTCCTTCGGCCTGCCTCGTCCGTGGGGGACGGGGAGTGGGGGACGGAAACCGATGAGGCCGCAAGGTTAGGCATCCCTCAGTAATACTTGCAAGTTCAACATTCGGCCACCGGGGAGCGGGTGGCGCGGTTTGCTCCCCGGTGGCCTTTGTCGAAGCCGATTCAGCAGGGTTGCTGTCAGCAGGCGTTGAGGACGGACTGCAGGGCGCTCTTCTCGGCGGAGTCGACGCTGAGGTTCCAGTGGTACTTCACGTGCACCCACGCGCGGGCGTAGGTGCAGCGGTAGGCGGTGCGCGGCGGCAGCCACTCCGCCGGGTCGAGGTCGCTCTTCGCCTGGTTGACGTTGTCCGTCACGGCTATGAGCTGCGGCCGCGTCAGGTCGTTCGCGAAGGCCTGGCGCTGTGAGGTGGTCCAGGAGCTGGCGCCCGAGCGCCACGCCTCGGCGAGGGCGACGACGTGGTCGATGTCGAGGTCGGACGCGACGGTCCAGGTGGCGCCGTCGTACTCGGAGTACCAACTGCCGCTCACCGAGGCGCAGCTGGAGTCCGTGACGACGTTCACGCCGTCGCGCTTGAGGACGGTCTCGCGGGTGTTGCAGGCGCCGGACTGGGTGATCCAGTGCGGGAAGAGGTCGCGGCTGTAGCCGGTGGAGGAACCTTCCGCCTTCACGGTGAGGGCGGCCAGGTAGGTGCGGGCTGTGGCGGCGCTGACCGGGGTGGGCATGGCGGCCTGGGCGGTCGGGGCGGTGGCGAGGAGGCCGGTCACGGTGAGGGCGGCGGAGGTGGCGAGAACGGCGAGTCGACGCGCGTAGATCATGCCGACGGGCATGTGAACTCCCTTGAGCTGGGGGGACTGTGCCCGGAGGCCGTCCCCGTGGGGCGCCGGGCGGTGGCCCGGTCATCGTGGCGGCGCCAGGTTTCGGTGGGGCGTGCGCCAGGTAACAGAGTGGCGACATGGACACGTCACATCAAGGGGTGTGCGGCGTCCGATGGAGTGAGGGATTCCGTGCGGCGCCCGGCGGTTGGGCGTACGACGAGACCCCGGGCCGTTTCCCGGCCCGGGGTCTCGTCGTCGTATGCGGAGGTTCTACGGAAGGACGGTCAGGGTGATCGTCCCGTCGGCCGCGGCCTCGACCCGCAGGTGGTCGAGGTCGGGGATGTGGACGTCCGGCGCGAAGGCCGCCGCGCGCGGGCCCACGCCCACGATCCTCATGCCGGCCGCGCGGCCGGCCTGGATGCCGGCCTCCGAGTCCTCGAAGACGATGCAGTCCGCGGGGGCGAAGCCCAGCTCGGCCGCGCCCTTGAGGAAGCCCTCGGGGTCCGGCTTGCTGGCCCCGACGCACTCGGCGGTGACCCGGATCTCCGGCATCGGCAGCGCCGCCGCCCCCATCCGCGCCTGCGCGAGGGCCTCGTCCGCCGAGGTCACCAGGGCGTGCGGCAGCTCCGCGAGCGCGGCCATGAAGGCCGGGGCGCCGGGGACGGGAACGACGCCGTCGAGGTCGGCGGTCTCCTCGGCGAGCATGATCCGGTTGTCGGCGTGGTTCTGCGCCATCGGGCGGTCCGGGAGGAGGACGGCCATCGTCGCGTACCCCTGACGGCCGTGGACCACCTTGAGCACGGCGTCACCGTCGAGGCCCTGCCGCTCCGCCCAGCGTCGCCAGCAGCGCTCGACGACGGCGTCCGAGTTGACGAGGGTGCCGTCCATGTCGAGGAGGAGGGCGCGGGCGGTGAGCGTTGCCGGGGTGGTGGCAGGCATCAGGTCTCCAGAGGGGTGGTACGGAGAACGAAGCGGTCCCGCCCACCGGTCAGGGTTTCGCGGGCGGGGCCACTTTGTTCTTCTACGATACAAAACCGGGGGCCGTCTTGGCCAACCCGGTCCGCATGGCGGGACCGGGAGGGCGCCGGGGCGGGACCGGGAGGCTGCCGGGATGGAGCCGGGGGCGGGACCGGGAGGGCGCCGGGGTGGCACCGGGAGGGAGCCGGGGGCGGCGCTGGGATGGTGCCTGGGTGTAGCCGGGGGCGGTGCCGGGGCGAGGCCCGGATGAGGGCGGGGGCGAGACCGGATGGGGCCCCGATGAGGGCCCGGATGAGGCAGGGGCGAGGCGCGGACGAGGGCCGGTGTCGTCAGATGTTCGGCGTGTTCTCCTCCAGGACCCGGCGGGTGGCGGGGCCGTACACGCCCTCCGGGTCGCTCAGGCCCCAGTGCCACGTCTGGTAGCGGGCCACCGCCTCCCGTACCTCCTCGTCGTACCGTCCGTTGACAGGGCCGTCGTAGACCCACACGGCGGTCAGCCGCCGCTGGAGCTCCTTCACCTCGTGCCCGGTGGAACCGAGGCTCAGGGTGACCTCCACCTCGTCCAGCCCGGGTGACTCCGAAGGAGAAGTCGACGCGGTCGGTCCCGTCGTCGTCGGTCCGGCCCCCGGCGCCGACGAGGAGCCGGTCGGAGGCGCCGCCGGGCCCGTCGCGCTCGGCGAGGCGCTCGGCCGGGCGGTGGTGCGGCTCGCGGTGGGGGTGGGCGTCGGCGACGCGGACGTCGGGCGCGCGGTGGGGGAGGGCGACGCCGGATCCGGGCTCTCGGAGGACGGGGACGGGGACTCGGACACGGCGATGTTCAGGGACGCGCTCGTGGTGACCTCGGGCACGTCCGCCCGGTCGTCGCGCTCCTCCCCGCCGCCGAGCAGCGCCGCCGCCAGGGCCGCCGTGCCCGCCACGGCGGCGGCGGCCACCACGGCCACCACCGCGCCCCGCCTGCGGCCCCGTCCCGGGGCCTGTCCCCGGTCATGGCCGGGTGGCGGCGGTACGGCGCCCCCGCCGCCCAGCAGCAGCGGCATGGTCTCGGAGGGGTCCCCGCCCGGGTACGAGCCCGCGGGCGCGCCGGGACCCGCCCCCTCCCCGTACGCCCCTGTCCCGTATGGCTTCGCCCCGTACGCCCCCGCTCCGTACGCCCCCGGCAGCGGTGCCGTGACGGACGAGGAACCCCCGTCCGGCCGGATCGCCGTCAACTGGGCCGTCGGCGGATCGTCGGCCCCGTGAGAGGAGGTGTCAGCCCCGTGGGGCGAGGCGTCACCCCCGTGCGAGGAGGCGGCACCCCCGGACGGGTCCCCCGCCCCGTAGGACCCGTACGGGCTCGTGTCCTCTCCCGAGTCCAGCGTCACGTACGGCCTGATCCGTAGTGGATCGAAGTCCTCGGCCGCCGCCAGCTCCGCCTGGGCGCAGGCGCAGCCAGGTCTTTCCGCACCGCATTCAGGACAGACGTGTCCGGTCATGATGGGTCCCCTCCCCGATACAACTGCGAGCGATTATGCAGCCCGCCCCTAGGACCTGTCTTTTGGGTCAGGCCGGGCTGGCGGGGCCTGGCACGCACGCTCGCCGCGATGTCGTCACTCTCCCCCAAGCTCTCGGCTTCGCTCGAGCAGGGCGGTATCCCCATGGCTCCGCCATGACTCCCTCCTCCGCCTTGCGATCGCACGCACCAGACCCCGCTCCCTGATCCGGCCTGATCCAAAAGACAGGCCCTAGCCGGTGGGCGAACAGCGGTGCTCTTCGGGAGGCCATAACCGGACATTCGGACCAGGATGGAGGGGCCGTCCCATGGGCCGTCCGGCGGGACGCCCGACGACACGCCCGACGACACGCCCGAGGAGACGCCCATGGCTCAGGAAGTGAGCCCCTCCCAGCTCGGCGGCGCCCCGGCGCCGGGCGAGGGTCAGAGCCACCGCACCGTCCTCGTCGCGATCGGCGCGCTGCTGCTCGGCATGCTGCTCGCCGCCCTCGACCAGACCATCGTCTCCACCGCCCTGCCGACCATCGTCAGCGAGCTCGGCGGCATGGAGCACCTCTCCTGGGTGGTCACGGCGTACATGCTGGCGTCCACGGCCGCGACACCCCTCTGGGGCAAGCTCGGCGACCAGTACGGCCGCAAGAAGCTCTTCCAGTCCGCCATCGTCATCTTCCTCATCGGCTCCGCCCTCTGCGGCATCGCCCAGAACATGCCGCAGCTCATCGCCTTCCGCGCGATCCAGGGCCTCGGCGGCGGCGGCCTCATGGTCCTGTCGATGGCGATCGTCGGCGACCTCGTGTCCCCCCGGGAACGTGGCAAGTACCAGGGCCTCTTCGGCGCCGTCTTCGGCGCCACCAGCGTCCTCGGCCCGCTGCTCGGCGGCCTCTTCACCGAGCACCTCTCCTGGCGCTGGGTCTTCTACATCAACCTGCCGATCGGGATCGTCGCGCTCTTCGTCATCGCGGCCGTGCTCCACATCCCGGTGCGCTCGACCCCGCACGCCATCGACTACCTCGGCACCTTCCTCATCGCCTCGGTCGCCACCTGCCTGGTCCTCGTGGCCTCCCTCGGCGGCACCACCTGGGCGTGGGGTTCGGCGCAGATCATCGGCCTCGCCGTCCTCGGCTGCGTCCTCCTCGTCTGGTTCGTGTACGTCGAACGGCGGGCCGCCGAACCGGTGCTGCCGCTCAAGCTGTTCAGGATCCGGACCTTCACCCTCGTCTCGGTCATCAGCTTCGTCGTCGGCTTCGCGATGTTCGGCGCGATGACCTATCTGCCGACCTTCCTCCAGGTCGTGCAGGGCGTCACGCCGACCATGTCCGGCGTGCACATGCTGCCCATGGTCGCCGGCATGCTGATCACCTCGACCGCCTCCGGCCAGATCGTCTCCCGTACCGGCCGCTGGAAGGTCTTCCCCATCGCGGGCACCGCGCTCACGGCCCTCGGCCTGCTGCTCCTCAACGAGCTGACGGAGACCACCTCCACCGGGGTGATGAGCGTCTACTTCTTCGTCTTCGGCGCCGGACTCGGCCTGGTCATGCAGGTCCTCGTCCTGGTCGTGCAGAACGCCGTCTCGTACGAGGACCTCGGCGTCGCCACCTCCGGAGCCACCTTCTTCCGCTCCATCGGAGCCTCCTTCGGCGTCGCCGTCTTCGGCACGATCTTCACCAACCGGCTCACCGCCAAGCTCGACGAGGTGTTCGCCTCGGCCGGACAGGACATCCCACCGGGCATCGGCCCCGAGGAGGTCGCCGCCGACCCGCGCACCCTCGGCGAACTCCCGGCCGAGCTGCGCCCCTCCGTCCTGCACGCGTACGCCACCTCCATCACCGACGTCTTCCTGTACGCGGCCCCCGTCGTCCTCGTCGCCTTCGTCGTCGCCTGGTTCCTCAAGGAGGACAAGCTGCGGGCCTCGGTCACCGCGCCCGACACCAGCCAGACGCTCGCCTCCAACCCCGTCGAACGCTCCTCGTACGACGAATGCGCCCGCGCCCTCTCCGTCCTCGGTTCCCGCGAAGGACGCAAGGCGATCTACGAGAAGATCACCGCCCGCGCGGGCCTCGACCTGCTGCCCGCCGCGAGCTGGCTGCTGCTCCGCATCCGCCGCCACGGCACGGTCGAGCCCGCCCGGCTCGCCGAGACCGTGCCCGTACCGCTGCGGGTGATCACGGAGGCGTCCCGGCAGGTGGAGGAACGACACCTGGCCACCCGGGAAGGACTCCAGCTGATCCTCACGGAGGAGGGCGTACGGGTGGCGACCCGGCTCGCGGCCGCCCGGGAGGAGTCGCTCGCCGAGCTCCTCGGCGACTGGTGGGGTCCGGACCGTCCCACCGACCTGGTGCAGCTGGTGGAGCAGCTGACGGCGGAACTGTCCGGCTCGGACGGGGAGCGGCCGCACGACCCGGAGCCGCCCCGGGACCACCACGCGTAGGTCGCCGGACGGGGTAACTCCCGCTCCACAAACCCTCTGTGACCAGAACTCAGGCCTGCTCAGTACGCTGTCCTCTCCAAGATCACGTCACAGGGGGACGGGCAGGATGAGCAGCGAACAGCCACACCAGGGCGGGTACGGCGGACAGCCGGGATACGGCGGGCAGTCGGGGTACGGCGGGCAGCCCGGGTACGGGGCGCCCGGCGCCCCCGGCGGATACGGACTGCCGGCGCAGCCCGCCCCCGCCCGAGCGGCCTCCCACCGAGGGGCCTGGATAGGCGCGGGAGCCACCCTCCTCGCGGCGGTGATCGGCGTCGTCGGTACGTACGTGGTGACCAGCGGCAACGCCAAGCCCACACCGCCCGCCGCACAGGGCCCGGCGCCCTCGGCCACCACGGCCGGCACTCCGGGCGGCCAGGCGGCTGCCCCGGACGCGTCGCAGAGCCCGGATGCCTCGCAGTCCCCTGATTCACAGGCGCCCCCGACGGCGGCGACGCCGCCCGCGAAGCCGGCCGGCACCGTCGGGTGGCAGGGCGCCCTGGCGATCACGTACGCGGACGCGAAGGACCTGGACTCCGCGCCTCCCGTGGAGTCCGAGATCAACGAGGAGAACGACTTCTCCGTCCACCCCTTCGGCACCAGTCACATGCTGAGCCCCGACAGCGGGGCCAAGGCGCTGGTGTGGAAGGACTCCACGAAGGTGCCCACGTACGCGGACTGCGCGGGCGTGGTCGACACGCTGGGGACCACGACGGCGATGAAGACGAAGACCGGCCTGGTGCTCTGCGCCCGCACGAACGACGGCCGCGTCGCCCGGCTGACCGTGAAGGAACTGACCGGGCAGGCGAGCGACATGAGCGTGGTCCTCGACGTCGTCGTCTGGAGCGGCTGACCGCGAGCGGCCCCGGCGGATCAGAGGTCCTTGCCGTACCAGACGTCCATGTACGGACCGGAGCAGTAGGCCGGTATCTCCGCGTACCCGTGCCGCGCGTACAGGGCACGTGCCTCGACCAGGTCCAGTCGCGTGTTGAGGACCATCCGGCGCGCGCCGAGCGCGCGGGCCGCGTCCTCGAGGCCGCCCATCAGGACGCCGGCGCCGCCGAGGCCGCGAAAGGCGTGGCGCAGGAAGACCCGGGTCAGCTCGGCGCGTTCCCCGTCGAGGAGCAGGACTCCTCCGCAGGCGGCGGGCTTCCCCTCGTAGCGCCCGACGAGGAACTGCCCGGTCGGCGGGGTCAGCAGCTCGACCCCGTCACCGGCCAGCCCCTCGTCGATCTCCGCCTCGGTCGCGGGGCGCTTCCAGTAGCGGCTGGCGACGTCGTCGTAGTAGTCACGGCGCAGAGCGGTCGCGTCCGGGGTGTCGACGCGCTCGGGGGAGAAGGTCCAGGTCATGCGTGCCATTGTGCGGCGCGCACGACCCGGGGCGCAGCTCCGTTTCCCCCGGCCCGGCCCGGCCGGGGCACGGCTCAGTTCTTGGGGGACGCCTGCTGGACGACCTCGAACGACCAGAGGGTCGATCCGGAGGCGGCGGGCTTCGGCCGCTCACCGCCCTCGCTGCCGCCGCCCTGGTGGGCTGCCTTCATGGAGCCGTTCATCCAGGCCTGGAAGTCCTCCTCGCTGCGCCAGCGGGTGTACACCAGGTACTGGTCGGTGCCTTCCAGCGGGCGCAGCAGCTCGAACCACTCGAAACCGTCGGAACCCTCTACGGCCCCCGCGCGGGACGCGAAGCGCTGCTCCAACACCTCGCGCTGCTCGGCCGGAACGGTCAGGACGTTGATCTTTACCACGCTGGGCACATGACACCTCTCGGGAAGCACAGGCCGGGCACAGCACCCCGCCTTGATCACGCCCGTGCAGTCTCCTACACAGGCCGGTCAAAGCGGCGTGAGGACGACGCGCGGGCATCACCCGTGGCGCGATGACGCCGGCCCCGCGCGGCGGGCTTCTTGGCCAGGGGGGCGACTCCGGCGTGGCTCCCATGTGAGGCTCTGTACGGGTGGCTCGGTGCTCCCTTTCCCCTCACGACGCTCATGGAAGGCACGACATGACGCAGACCCCCACCACCCTCCGGGTGGACGCGGTACGGGAGTTGGCCGCGCGTTGGTTGCCCCTGCTCGGGGACGACGACTTCGTCGTCTCGCCCCTCGGGCTGTGGCTGGCCCTCGGGGCTGTCGCCTCCGGGGCCGGAGGGCGGACCGGCGAGGAGATGGGGGAGTTGCTCGGGGTCGAGGGGGCGGCCGCCGCCGAGGCCGTGACCCTAGGCGGGCGGTGGCTCGGGCAGGCGCCGGACGTGGCGGTGGCGACCGGGGTGTGGAGCCGGGTGCCGGTGCTCGACGCCTTCCGGGCGGGGCTGCCCGACGTGCGGTTCGGGCTGCTGCCCGGGGCGGTGTGGTCCGCGCTGCCCGACGACGCCTTCGGTGCGACGGACGACATGTCCCTCGGCGTGATCCCCGACGCGCAGGAGGAGCTCGACGCCTGGGTACGCAGTGCCACCGGAGGGCGGATCACGCGGCTGCCGCTCGATCTGGACGGTTCCGAGGATCTCGTGCTGCTCAACGCCCTCGCGCTGAAGGCCTCCTGGCTGACCGCCTTCCCCGGGCATCTCACCCGTGACGAGCCCTTCACCGACGGAGACGGGGACGCCCGGCCCGTGCCGACCATGCGGCAGCGGATCCCGGCCGGCCGGGTCTGGTACGTGGGCGGGGTCACCGTCGTCGAGCTGCCCTGCGCGGGGGAGGGGGGCGTGCGGGTGCGCTTCGTGCTGGGGGCCGAGGCCGACGGGGCAGACGTCGACGGGGCCGAGGCCGACGGGCCCGGCGACGTGCTGCCCGCCGCCTGGGCCGGGGCCGACGCGCGGCGGCCGCTCGTCGCGGATGCGGCCGATCTCAGCCTGCCGCGCTTCACCCTCCGTACGAAGACCGACGCGAGGGAGTATCTGGCCGCGCTCGGCCTGACCCGGGCGATCGACCCGCGTGAGGCCGACTTCTCGGGCCTCTCGCCGGCGGACCTGTACATCGCCAAGGTCGTGCAGGAGGCGGTGGTCGAGGTCGCGGAGGAAGGGGTGGAGGCGGCGGCCGTCACCCAGGTGACGATGCCGCGCAGCGCCGCCCCGCCCCGTCACGAGGTGGTGGAACGCATCGCCTTCGACCGGCCGTTCGGTGTGGTCGTCCTCGACGGTTCGGGCGAGGTGCCGCTGTTCACGGGCTGGCGGCGGAGCGCGCCTCCGGTCAGCTGACGACCCGGGCGAGCAGCAGGCCGTCGTAACCCTTCGTGCCGACCGTCTGGAGGGCCGTCGCGTCCAGTCGGGGTTCGCGGGCGACGAACTCGAACAGTTCGCGGGTCCCGGTGATCGCCGGGTCGTCCGGGTCCGGAGTGGCGACCCTGCCGCCGCGCACCACGTTGTCGACGATGATCACCGTGCCGGGGCGGGAGAGCTTGAGGGCCCATTCGGCATAGCGCGGGTTGTTGACCTTGTCGGCGTCGACGAAGACCAGGTCGAAGGGGCCGGCGCCCTCCGCCTCCAGCTGCGGCAGGGTGTCCAGGGCCGCGCCCGTGCGGACCTCGACGAGCTTGTCGAGGCCGGCGCGGGCGATGTTGGCGCGGGCGACGTCCGCGTGGGCGGGGTCGTATTCCAGGGTGATCAGCCGTCCGTCGGCGGGCAGGGCGCGGGCCAGCCAGATCGTGCTGTATCCGCCGAGGGTGCCGATCTCCAGGATGTTCCGGGCGCCCTGCGTCAGGGCCAGCAGGTGGAGCAGCTTCCCCTGGTTGGGGGCGACGGCGATCTCGGGCAGGCCGGCCGCCGTGGAGGCGGCGAGCGCGGCCGTGAGCACGTCGTCGGCCGGTGCGACGGTCCTGCTGAAGTAGTCGTCGACCGCGTTCCACTGAGGGTTCGTCATGTCATGGAACGTACACCGGTGTCCCCCGCCGGGCGGCGCCGTGCCACGCGTACGAGCAGCAGTGCCGCGACCACCACGAGCAGCAGACCGCCGCCCACCGTGAGGAGCCACACGGGGATGCCGCCGGCGACGGTGAGGAGTCGGTCGGTGTACTCGACCTGGCGGTACGGGGTGTCCGCGACGGTCCTCAGACGGTGGTCGTCGTCGATCCGCGCCGGATTCGGGAACTCCTGCTCCACGACCGTCAGATGCACCGGGCGCCGCCCCGCGAGTCCGGCGAGGGCGCCGTCGGGGCGTTCGATCCGGCCGGCGAAGGTCACCTCGGGGCGGTCGCCGCCGATGGCGGAGCGGGGTTCCATCCGGTGGTCGGCCAGGATGGAGAGGCCGAGGGTCTGGGAGTTCGCCGCGAGGCGGGAGAGCCGCATGGGGTAGACGAGTTCGGGCGAGGCGAAGGTGATGCGGAGGGGTGTCAGTTCGCCCTGGAGGACGGTGTCCTTCTCCTCGGGTGCGAGGCGGACGGCGACGTACTCCCACTTCCGGTCCACGTACGGCTGGAGCGCGCCGGTCAGCCGGTCGGGCAGTTCGAAGCCGTGGCTGCGCAGCCAGTCGCCGAGGGCCTCCGGGTCGGTGGCCGTCAGGCGGGCGACGTCGAAGGGGCCGAGCCGCTCGCGGCCGACGACCCCGACGCCTGCGCCCCTTCCGGGCTGGGCGCCGGCCCCGTCGCCGTAGCCGCCCGCGAACGGCCAGTCGTCCTCGCGCGGCCAGAAGTGGAAGCGGTCGCGCTGCTCGGGCTCGGTGAGGCGTTCGATCTCGTCGAAGAGCGCCGGGTCGCCGAGGGTGACGTCGGCCCGGCTCGGCACCGGCATGATCCAGGCGGCGTGCCGGGCGTCGCCGTGGACGTTGAAGCGCATGACGATCGTCTCGGTGCGGCCGTCCCAGTGGACGGCCGACTCCTCCCGGTCGACGCCGATGCGCTCGGACTTCGACGGGATCATGGCGCCGCAGCCGCAGGCGTACGCCGGTGCGACGAGCGAACCGAGCTGGAGTGCGAGCAGCGCGACGATGGTGGTCAGGATTCTGTGTGTCCCCCGCATGCGGGGTGGGACGTCATCGGTGGTGATCCGGTTCCGATGCCGGTCGGTGGTGATCCGGTTCCGGCGCCGGTCGGGGGTGGACGGAGGGCCGTGGCCGGCTCAGGTGCCCGCGCGGACCCGGAGTTCCTTCACGCCGTTCAGCCAGGCGGCCCGCAGCCGGCGCGGTTCGCCGGCGAGCGTCAGGTCGGGCAGGGCGTCCGCGACGGCGTTGAAGATGAGCTCGATCTCCTTGATCGCGAGGGCCTTGCCGAGGCAGAAGTGGGGACCGCCGCCGCCGAAGCCGAGGTGGGGGTTGGGGTCGCGGGTGATGTCGAAGCGTTCGGGGTCGGTGAACACCTCGGGGTCGTTGTTGGCGGAGGAGTAGAAGAGGCCGATCCGGTCGCCCTTGGCGATCTTCTGCCCGCCGAGTTCGGTGTCCTGGGTCGCGGTCCGCTGGAAGGAGACCACGGGGGTGGCCCAACGCACGATCTCCTCGGCGGCGGTCGCCGGCCGTTCCCGCTTGAAGCGCTCCCACTCCTCGGGGTGGGTGAGGAAGGCGTGCATGCCGTGGCTGATGGCGTTGCGGGTGGTCTCGTTGCCGGCGACGGCGAGCAGCAGGACGAAGAACCCGAACTCGTCGGAGGACAGGTTGCCCTGGCCCTCGGCGGCGACGAGCTGGCTGACGATGTCGGCGGCGGGACATTCCTTGCGGGCCGCGGCCATGTTCATCGAGTAGCCGATGAGCTCCATGGCGGCCTCGGCGCCTATCTCCTCGGTGATGGCGTATTCGGGGTCGTCGTACGCGACCATCTTGTTCGACCAGTCGAAGATCCGGGAGCGGTCCTCCTGGGGGACGCCGATGAGTTCGGCGATGGCCTGGAGGGGCAGTTCGACGGCGACCTTGGTGACGAAGTCGAAGGTGCCGTCGGCGTCCGCGCCGCGTTTCGCCTCGTCGACGATGGCGTGGGCGCGGTCGCGCAGCGCGGTCTCCAGGTTGCGGATCGCCCGGGGGGTGAAGCCCCGCTGGACGATCTGGCGGACCCGGGTGTGCTCGGGCGGGTCCATGTTGAGCATGATCAGTTTCTGGACCTCGATCTGGTCCCGGGTGATGTGCTCGTTGAAGCGGATGACGGCCGTGTTCTCGTTCGAGGAGAACAACTCGGGGTGGGTGGAGACGTACCTGACGTCCGCGTGGCGCGTGACGGCCCAGTACCCGGCGTCCTCGAAGCCCGTGATGCCGGGCGGCTGCGGGCACCACCAGACGGGTGCGGTCTGCCGCAGCCGGGCGAACTCGGGCAGCGGGACGCGGTCGCGGAGCAGATCGGGGTCGGTGGCGTCGAACCCTTCGGGGATGTGGGGGCAGGGCATCGGCAACACACTCCATATCTGATGGACCGTCAGGAGGTGTCTGGGAAGTTAGTAACGAGTTCTACAAGTAGCAAGAGGCAGAACGGGAAGTGTTGCCTCCCGGACCCTTGCGTACCCGCGGTAGCAGTCATAAGACTGCACAGAGAACTAGAACGCGTACTAGTTCCCCGTGACGCCGACCGACGGGCTGCCGGGACGCCCCGTCCGGTCGAGGAGAGGACGAGCTCATGGCCGCGGAACCCGTCATCGTCGAAGCCGTACGCACCCCCATCGGCAAGCGCGGAGGCGCGCTCGCCAACCTCCACCCCGCCTACCTCCTGGGCGAGACCTACCGCGAACTCCTCGGCCGCACCGGCATCCACGCCGACTGCGTCGAGCAGATCGTCGGCGGTACGGTCACCCACGCCGGCGAACAGTCCATGAACCCGGCGCGCACCGCCTGGCTCACCATGGGCCTCCCCTACGAGACGGCCGCCACCACCGTCGACTGCCAGTGCGGCTCCTCGCAGCAGGCGAGCCACATGGTCGCCAACATGGTCGCGGCCGGGGTCATCGACATCGGCATCAGCTGCGGCGTCGAGGCCATGTCCCGCGTGCCGCTCGGCTCCGGCTCCAAACACGGGCCGGGCAAGCCCTTCCCCGACGAGTGGAACGTCGACCTCCCCAACCAGTTCGAGGCCGCCGAACGCATCGCCCGCCACCGCGGCCTCACCCGCGAGCGCGTCGACTCCCTCGGCCTGCTCTCCCAGGAACGGGCCGCGAACGCCTGGGCCGAGGAGCGCTTCAAGCGCGAGACCTTCGCCGTCCAGGTCCCCACCACCGAGGAGGAACAGGCCGCCGGACAGGGCATGTGGCGGCTCGTCGACCGGGACGAGGGCCTGCGCGACACCACCATGGAAGGGCTCGCCCGCCTCAAGCCCGTCATGCCGACCGCCGTCCACACGGCCGGGAACTCCTCCCAGATCTCCGACGGCGCCGCCGCCCTCATGTGGGCCTCCAAGCGCATGGCGCGCGCCCTCAAGCTCCGCCCCCGCGCCCGGATCGTCGCCCAGGCCCTCGTCGGCGCCGACCCGCACTTCCACCTCGACGGGCCGATCGACGCCACCCGTGCCGTCCTCGGCAAGGCCGGGATGTCGCTCAGGGACATCGACCTCGTCGAGATCAACGAGGCCTTCGCCTCGGTGGTGCTGAGCTGGGCGCAGGTCTTCGAGCGGGACCTGGACGGTCTGGAGAAGGTCAACGTCAACGGCGGCGCCATCGCCCTCGGCCACCCGGTCGGCGCGACCGGTGCGCGGCTCATCGCCACCGCCCTGCACGAGCTGGAACGCTCGGACAAGGAGTTCGCGCTCATCACGATGTGCGCGGGCGGGGCCGTGGCGACCGGGACGATCATCCAGCGGTTGTAGCCGTCGCGGATGTGCTCTCTTCGACCAGCTTCGCCAGGTACTCCGCGGCGGTCGTCTCCGTACGGGCGAGGGCCGCGGCCTGGCCGGCCCACAGGTTGACGCAGTCGGCGCGACCCGCGGCGGCCGCTGCCCGGCGGATCGGCTGCATCAGGGCGTTCTGGACCGGGTACGGGGGGACCTCGTCCTCGTACGCCGCCATGTCGCGGACGAAGAGGTTCGGGACGCCCCGGGCCGTGCGGCCGGAGAAGAGGCGGGTGAGGACCGTCGTGCGCGACTCCGGCGTGCCGAGCGTCCGCCGGTGCACCTCGCTCGCGCCCGACTCGCGGGTCGCGAGAAAGCCCGTACCGATCTGGACCGCGTCCGCGCCGAGGGCGAGCGCCGCCGTGACCCCGCGGCCGTCGGCGATCCCGCCCGCCGCGATGACCGGCACGCTGACCGCGTCCGCCACCTGCGGGACCAGCGAGAACGTGCCGACCAGAGACTCCCGTACGGGACGCAGGAACGCCCCCCGATGACCGCCCGCGTCGCTGCCCGAGGCGACGATCGCGTCCACGCCGGACTGTTCGAGGGCCACGGCCTCCTCCACTGTCGTCGCCGTACCGATGAGAGAGATGCCGAGCCGTCGCGCCTCCGCGACAAGGTGACGTGACGGCAGCCCCATCACCAGGCTGACGGCTGCCGGTTCGGCGGCGAGCAGGGCGTCGACCTGCGCCTCGTAGTCCGGTCGTGCCGCCGCCAGGTCGGCGGCGGTCGGCGGGGTGACGCCCAACTCGTCGTAGTACGGCTTCAGCCGGGCACGGTGCGCGGCGAGTTCGGTGTCGGTCGGCCGGAGTGCCGCCTCGTCCTCAAGCGGGACCCACAGGTTCACCCCGAACGGGCGCCGGGTGCGGGCCTTCAGCCGGGCCACCAGGTCCGTGATCTCCTCCGGGGAGAGGATGTGGGCCCCGTACGAGCCGAGCCCGCCGCCCTCCGAGACCGCGGCGGTCAGCTCGACCGAGGAGAGCCCGCCGCCGAACGGGCCCTGGACGACCGGGAGCGCGATGCCGAAGAGTTCCCCGAGCCGGCCCGGCCTCACGCCGTCACCGCCAGGGCGCGCTCGGCCGCACGGCCCAGGGCCTGGCGCAGCGCGGCCCGTGCCACCCGCTCGCCCAGGTGCCGGGCGGTGAGCAGGTCCGACGTGCCGGGGGCTTCGTCCGGGCCGAGGTCGGAGGGGGACTGGGCCATGGCGCCGACGAAGCCGCCGAGCCGGTTGAGGTCCTCGGGGCTGCCGCCGCTGGAGTAGATCCAGCCGGGTTCCAGACCGAGCGGCACCCAGGTCATGCCGTGCTGGGCGGCGAAGACGGTCAGGGACAGCAGGGCGTTGTCCTTGTTGCCGTTCACCCCGGCCGAGTTGGTGAAACCGGCCGCGAGCTTGTCCTGCCAGCCGCGCGCTGCCCAGACCGGCGCGCTCGCCTCGGCGAACCGCTGGAAACCGGCCGAGGTCGCGCCCATGTAGGTGGGCGAGCCGAACACGATCGCCTCGGCCGCGTCGAGGGCCGACCAGAGTGACTCGTCGAGGGTCGACACGTCCCGCAGATCGGCGTGTGCGCGGGGAACGGAGGCTGCGCCCTCGGCGACGGCGGCGGCCTGGCGGGCGGTGTGGCCGTAGCCGCTGTGGTGGGCGATGACGACGGTGACGGGTGGGATGGCGAAGCCGGGGACGGCGGACATGCGTGTCCTCCTGTGTCGCGGCGGGCTGTGTGCCCGCCGATGCCGAGGACACTAGACGACCGGTCAACTAAAAAGCCAGTGGCCGCCATGCCGTTCCCGCCGGAATAGTTGACCGGCCGTATAGTGACCGCCATGGGACGCACCAGCACGGCACGCGAACGGCTCCTCGAAGCCACCGGCGACCTCATGCGCAGCCGCGGCTACAGCAGCCTCGGCGTCGCCGAGATCTGCGCCCGCGCTGACGTGAAGAAGGGCAGCTTCTACCACTTCTTCGAGTCCAAGCAGGCCCTCACCGTCGAGGTCGTCGACGCCTACTGGCAGGGCGAGCTCGCCTGCTGGAACGGAGCGCTCGCCGGTCCCGAGCCCGCGCTCGAACGGCTCCGCCGGCTGCTCGACGGCATGGCGGACGTCCAGCGCAGGACGAAGGAGACCTCCGGCACGGTCGACGGCTGCCTTCTCGGAAACCTCGCCCTGGAGCTGAGTACCCAGGAACCGGGCGTACGGGCCCGCCTGGAGGAGATCTTCGACGAGCAGATCGCCCTGGTGGCGGGGGTCCTCGCCGAGGCGGCGGCCGAAGGTGCCGTCCCGGCGGACCGGGCCACGCACGCGACCGCCCGCGCGGTCATCGCACAGGTGGAGGGCATGGTCCTTCTCGCCAAGCTCAAGAACGACCCGACGGTCATGGACGACCTGTGGCCGCACGCGCTGATGCTGCTCGGCGCGTGAAAGTCGTGCGCACGGGCCCGGGAACGCCGCAGGCCCCGCCCTCCCTGTACGGGAGGCGGGGCCTTGCGGGTGCGCTGTGCGGCGGGTGACTCTTAGTACCAGCCGTTGGCCTGCCAGAACGCCCAGGCGGCGTTCGGGGAGCCGTAGCGCTCGTTCATGTAGTCGAGACCCCACTTGATCTGCGTGGCGGGGTTCGTCTTCCAGTCAGAACCGGCCGAGGACATCTTCGACGCCGGCAGGGCCTGGACCAGGCCGTAGGCGCCGCTGGACGAGTTGGTGGCCTTGTGGTTCCAGCCGGACTCGTGCGAGACGATCTTGCTGAAGGACGCGTACTGCGAAGCGGGAACGATCTGTCGGGCGAGCTCCTGCGGGCTGGCGGCGGAAGCCGTGCCCGTCGTGCCCAGCACCGCACCGGACGCGCCCAGCAGCACGGCTGCGGAGGCGGCGATCTTCTTGTTGCGGGCAGAGACACGAGTGGTGAGCGAGCGGAACAACGTATCGACCTAACGTCGGGAACAAGGGCCGCGCCAGACGATTTCGGCAAGCCGGAACCAGAGCCCGGGGAACCCGGGAACTGGGGGGGACCGGCCGTCCGAGGCGCTGTGGTGAGCACCGGCTGCCTGGCGACGTCCACCAGACAACCAGGGCTGGAACGCCGATGCAACGACCCCCTGTACGAGGGAGGTTCGGACTCGCGGGGGAAGGTCCCGGGGTCGGCCTTGGGACGTTTCCGCAGGTCGTGGGGGTATCTAGGGTGATTTGGGCTGCTTCGTCGTCTACTATTCCGCGTCGTACGTGACGTAGGTCCTGTGGGGCGCCTCACCCGGGGCGGCCCTCTCCGGGCCCTCGAATGTGACCTGGGCCTCGAAGTTCGCCCGTCGCGTGGCCCGCCGCAGCGCCTTCAGAAGGGTGCCGCCGATCGTGAGGGTGAGGACGACGGTCAGGGCGGCCCTGCCGAGGTCCCAGCCGAGGGAGGTCGCCACCACGTAGGCGACGAAACGGACCAGGTTCTCGTCGAGGGGAGCGCCCGGCTGGAACGAGACCCCGCTGCTCAGGCCCTGCAGCAGCACCCAGCCCTGCAGATTCATGACCGTCCCGTACGCGAACGCCGCCACGCAGCCGTACGCCGAGAGCATCAGCAGCTCCCCCCGGCCCCGCAGCCCGTCCGGGCCCGGCAGCAGACCGGCGCCCATCGTGAACCAGCCCATCGACAGCATCTGGAACGGCATCCACGGCCCCACACCGCCCGTGAGCAGGGCCGACGCGAACATCGTCACCGCGCCCAGGACGAAACCGAAGCCCGGCCCGAGGACCCGGCCGCTCAGCACCATCAGGAAGAACATCGGCTCCAGACCGGCCGTCCCCGCACCCAGCGGCCGCAGGGCCGCGCCCACGGCGGCCAGCACCCCCAGCATCGCCACCGCCTTCGCGTCCATCCCGCAGTCGGCGATCGTCGCCACGACCACGGCGACCAGGAGCGGCAGCAGCGCAGCGAACAGCCACGGCGCGTCCCCGGCGTGCGAGGTGACGGCGGAACCCGCGTCCGCGAAGAGCGGCCAGCAGAAGGCGATGACCCCGATGAGGGAGACCAGGACGAGAGCGGTGACGGAACGCGGCCCCAGGCGGACAGGGCGTGAGCTTGTCGTCCTCACAGCGCCTCCTCCACCTGCTCGACCGTGAGCCAGTGCTGCGGGGCGAGGATCTTCGCCACCTGCGGCGAGAAGGCGGGGGAGGAGACGACGACCTCGGCCGTCGGGCCGTCCGCCACCACCTCGCCGTCCGCGATGATCACCACCCGGTGCGCCAGTTCCGCCGCCAGCTCCACGTCGTGCGTGGCGAGCACGATCGCGTGCCCGTCCGCCGCGAGGGAGCGGAGGTGGGTGACCAGCCGGGCCTTCGCCGCGTAGTCCAGACCGCGCGTCGGCTCGTCGAGGAGGAGCAGGGGCGGGCTGCCGGTCAGGACGACGGCCAGCGCGAGCGTCAGGCGCTGCCCCTCGGACAGGTCCCGCGGATGCGTCCCGTCCGCCACCCCCGGCAGCAGCTCCGACACCAGCGCCCGGCAGGTCCCGGGCGCCGTGCCGGCGTCCGCGTCGGCCGCGGCGCACTCGGCGGCGACGCTGTCCGCGTACAGCAGGTCACGCGGCTCCTGCGGGACCAGGCCGACCTGGCGGATCAGCTCGCCGGGGGCGGTGGTGTGCGGGACCCGCCCCGCGACGCGGACGGTGCCGGAGGTCGGGGCGATCATGCCGACCAGGGTCGAGAGGAGGGTGGACTTCCCGGCGCCGTTGCGGCCCATGAGCGCGACCGTCTCGCCCGCGTGGACCTGGAGGTCGATGCGGCGGAGGGCCTCTACGCGGCCGCGGCGGACGGCGAGGGCCTCCACGTGGAGCAGAGGGGTGGGGGTGTCGGATTCGGTGCGGCGCCGTTTGAAGAGGTTGAGTCCCCCACCCCGCCCCTTCCCGAAACCGGGGGCTCCGCCCCCGGACCCCCGCGCCTCAAACGCCGGCGGGGCTGAATCTCGCAGCCCGGCAAGAAGCCCCGCAGGGTCCCGCCCCTCCAGTCGCCCCTTCAGCTCGCCCGCCCTCCGCCGCGCGTCCCGCACCGTCAGCGGCAACGGCTCCCAGCCCGCGAGCCGTCCCAGCGCCACCACCGGCGGATGCACCGGCGACACCGCCATGATCTCCGCGGGGGACCCCATCACACCCTCCGGCAGCAGCAGCACCTGATCCGCGTACTGCACCACCCGTTCCAGCCGGTGCTCCGCCAGCAGCACCGTCGTGCCCAGGTCGTGCACCAGCCGCTGGAGGACCGCGAGGACGTCCTCCGCCGCCGACGGGTCGAGCGCGGACGTCGGCTCGTCGAGGACGAGGACCTTGGGGTGCGGGGTGAGGACGGAGCCGATCGCGACCCGCTGGCGCTGGCCGCCGGAGAGCGTGGCGATCGGCCGGTCGCGGAGCTCGGCGAGGCCGAGGAGGTCGAGGGTCTCCTCGACGCGGCGCCGCATGACGGCGGGCGCGAGGCCGAGGGACTCCATCCCGTACGCCAGCTCGTCCTCGACCGTGTCGGTGACGAAGTGCGCGGACGGGTCCTGACCGACCGTGCCCACCACGTCCGCGAGCTCGCGCGGCGGATGGGTGCGGGTGTCGCGGCCGTCGACGGTGACGCGGCCGGTCAACGTGCCGCCGGTGAAGTGCGGGACGAGCCCGGACACCGCGCCGAGGAGCGTCGACTTGCCGACGCCCGACGGGCCGACGAGCAGGACCAGCTCGCCCTCGGGGACGGTGAGGTCCACGCCCCGCAGGGTCGGTTCCGTATCGTCCTCGTACCTCACCGAGACGTTCTCGAAGCGGATCACGCGTTCTCCTTCGGAGCGGGGGCCACGAACGCGGGCAGCAGCCCCACCAGGATCGATACGGCGGGCCAGAGCGGAAGCTCCGGAGCCTCCAGCGGGACGACCCCGGGGTGCAGCGCCTCCGGGGCGTACGCGTTCGCCCAGATCATCAGGACGGCGACCGCCACCCCCGAACCGGCGACGAGCCAGGCCCTCGGGCCCCAGCGGTCCGGCCGGTAGCGGGTGCGGACCGTCCGGCGTCCGCCGAGCCGCAGCCCGGCCATGGCCGCCAGGAGCCCGGCGCCGAGCAGCGGAAGCCCGTACCCCGCGCCCTCGGCGGCGAGCAGCCCGTACGAGCCGGCGCAGACGCCCAGCAGCCCGCCGAGCGTCAGTACGTTCGTGGTGCGCCGTACGGAGGCCGGGACCAGCGCCGTCCGCCCGTACCCGCGCGCGTCCATCGAGGCGGCGACGGCGATCGACCGTTCGAGCGCGCCCTCCAGGACCGGCAGGCCGATCTGGAGGACCGCCCGTACGCCGCCGGTGGGGCGGCCGCGCAGCCGGCGGGCGGTACGAAGCCGGGCCACGTCGGCGACCATGTTCGGCGCGAAGGTCATCGCCACCACCACGGCGACCCCCACCTCGTACAGCGCTCCCGGCAGCGACTTGAGCAGCCGCGCCGGGTTGGCGAGGGCGTTCGCCGCGCCCACGCAGATCAGCAGGGTCGCCAGCTTGGCTCCGTCGTACAGGGCGAACACCAGCTGTTCGGCCGTCACCCGCCCCCCGATCCGCACCCCCTGCGCCCAGTCGGGCAGCGGCACTTCGGGCAGCGTGAACAGCTCGTGCGTCCCCGGGATCGGGGAGCCGAGCAGCAGCGAGAAGACGACCCGCAGGAAGACGACGAACAGGCCCAGCTTCACGAAGGCGCCGTACGAGCGCGCCCAGGGCGCGTCCGTACGGCGGGCCGCCACGACATAGCCGGCGACCCCGACGAGCAGCCCGAGCAGGAGCGGGTTGGTGGTCCTGGACGCGGCGACGGCGAGGCCGAGCGCCCACAGCCACCAGGCGCCGGCGTGCAGGGCGTTGGCCCGGCTCGCCTCGGGGGCCGCGAACGTGCTGAGGCCAGGGCCTGTCTTCTGGATCATGCCGGGCTCGCCGCGCTCATCCGCGGCGGCGGGCCTTCCAGATCGCCGCCCCGCCGAGGGCCAGGACGGCCGCCCCGCCGGCGAGCACGCCGAAGGACGGGCCCCCGCGCTCCTCCCCTGCGGTGGAGGCGGCCGGAGCGGAGGGCGCGGTGGACGCGGCCGACGGCTTCGAGGCGTCCTCCGCGACCTGCTCGCCGCAGCCCCGCGCCGGGTAGCCGGCGATCCCGCACAGCATGGCCGCGCCGTCGTACCGCAGCGGCTTCGCCACCGTGGCGAGCGCCTCCGCGCCCGTCGCGTCCTCGCGGATCTGCGCGCAGCCGACCTCGACCGGCTTCGTCGGCGGGGTCTCGCCGGGCGGTGCGTCGGCCGGGCCGCCGAAGTCGACGACGACCGCGACCCGCTTGGAGCCGTCCTTCTTCTCCACCGCTCCGCAGATCCCGGTGAAGTCGGGTGCGACGGAGGGCAGGGAGGTGTCGGCCGTGCCGTTGCTGATCGCGAAGCGGAAGCCGATCACGTCCCCCTCGGCGGGACGGGCCGTCGCCGGGCCCTGCGTGGCGTACGCCCACGGCGTGCCGCCGGAGCTCTCCCAGAACGACCAGTAGCGGTAGCCGGCGGCCTGCGCCGGAGCCGCCGCGACCGACGTCAGGGTGAGCAGGGCCCCGGCCGCGGCACCCGCGGCGAGGGCGGCGCGGCTTCTCCCGGCGGCTCTCCCGGCCGCCTTCCCGGCCGCCTTCCCGGCCGCCTTCACGGTCGTCACTTCTTGCGGCCGCTCACGAGGAAGCCGATGCCGACGCCGACGACCATGCCGATGCCGATGATCCACCAGACGTCGAAGCCGCGGCCCTCGTCCTCGGTCGTCGAGGACGCGGAGGTGTCGGGGGCCTTGGGCGCGGGGCCGGTGGCGTTGAGCTGCTCCACCAGGTCCGCCGAACCGAACTCGCGCGGGTCGGTGTCCATCGCGCGGGCGGCGAGGATCAGCTGCGCGTAGGCGGCGGGGCCGCTCTCCTTCGCCCAGGCGGCGGAGTTCTTCTCCAGCCACTCCAGGGCGGGCTTCGCCTCCTTCGCGGCGCCGGAGGCGGCGAGCGCGACGACGGCGTCGGCGGTGTTGCCGACGTCGGGCTTCTCGGCGGTGTCGGTGGCGCCCGGCATGGGCGGCAGGGTCAGGTGGCCGGTCTTCGCGAGGGCCTTCGTCAGGTAGGAGGCGCCGTTCAGCGCGGCCCGGTCGATCGTCGGCTTCGCGAGGTCGGTGCAGGCCGGGGGCTGCTCCGGGGAGGCCTTGGTGGCGACGACGCTCTTGCCGAGCCCGGCGAGGGTGGCCGCGGCGGTGGCGTCGGCGTTCGCGAGGAGCTTGCCGGACTTGTCCGGCTGGTACGCGAAGGCGCCCGCGCCGTCCTTGTCCGTGCAGGGCAGCGCGAAGGTGAGGAGCGCGTCGTAGGGCGTACGGCCCTCGGCGGAGGTGAACGAGCCGGGCTTCACGCCCGTCGCGGCGAGCGCGCCGATGACGACGGACGTCGAGTTGGCGTCGCTGGCGCCGCCGGCGCCGTAGCCCCAGCCGCCGTCCTTGTTCTGCACGGACCGCAGCCAGTCGCTGCCCGCCTTGACGGCGGCGTCGAGCTTCTCCGGTTCGGCGGCCTGGCGGCGGACGGCGCGGAGCGCCTGCACGGCGACGGCGGTGGCGTTGGTGTCGCGCATCGTCTTCGCGTCGCAGGGCTTCGTGACGTCCGCGCGGTACGAGCTGAAGGAACCGTCCTCGCACTGCTGGCCGCGCAGCCAGTCCACGGCCTGGTCGGCGGGCTGGAAGCCGGTGGCGCGCTGGGCGAGGAAGGCGAGCGACTGGCGCCAGACACCGTCGTACGTCGGGTCCTTCGTGCCGTAGGGACCGGCCGGGGCCGTGCCGGCCGACGGGGACGGCGAAGGCGCGGCGGTGGCGGCACCGGCTGCTCCGGTGCCGAGCAGGACGGCGGCGGCGGCGAGCGCGGCGGCGCCGCGGCGGACGGTGTTCATGGGGCCCTCTCGTGCGGCCGGGCACCGGCACGCCTCAGGGGCACCAGGCTCCGGCTCCGTATTCCTCGACGGTGCCGGCGGTCACGTCCCGGACGGGGCATTCCGACTCGCCGCTCCCCGTGGGGAGACGGCTCACGGTTGCGGGACAGTGCCGGATTCGCACCGGCTTCCCCCCGTACGGGCATGATGACGACGTGGGCCCACTCTACCGGCCCCCAGGCGCTCCACCCGGGGGTGGGAGGTGCCTCACACGGCCACGTACTCCACGGGGTCCGTGCCCGTCACCGCTTCGGCGCGGCCCAGTTTCACCAGGCGGCGGACGTGGGCCTCGGCCTCGCTGACGGCGATGTTCCGGGAGCCGTAGGGGATCTGTTCCCAGGGGCGGTTCCACTCCATCCGCTCGGCGAGCTGCCAGGGGGTGAGCGGGGCGGCGAGGAGGCCGAGGAGTCCGGTGAGCCGCTCCTCGTGGTGGTCGAGGAGCTCGTGGACGCGGCCGGCGGCGTCCGCGAAGGCGTGCTGGTGGGCGGGGAGGACTTCGGCGACGCCGAGGCGCCCGACGCGTTCGAGCGAGTCCAGGTAGTCCCCGAGGGGGTCGGTCTCGGTGTGGTCGTCGGGGTCCTCGTACAGGCCGATGTGCGGGGAGATCCCGGGCAGCAGGTGGTCGCCGGAGAAGAGCCGGCCGTGGCCGGGCAGCCGGGAGGGGTGCTCCTCCTCCAGGTGGAGGCAGACGTGGCCGGGGGTGTGGCCGGGGGTCCAGATCGCCCGCAGCCGCCGGCCGGCGAGGTCGAGCAGCTCACCGGGGACGATCTCGCGGTCGGGGAGGGCGGAGCGCAGCCCGGGGAGGGTGGCCATGCGGCCGGAGGCGCGCGCGGCCCGGAGCGGGGCGAGGTGGTCCTCGGGGGCGCCGGCGGTGGCGAGTTTGCGGGCGAGGTAGTCGAGCCAGGTGCCGGGATCGGACTCGCGGGTGCGGCGGACGACGGCGGTGTCGGCGGCGTGCATGGCGATCCAGGCCCCGGACTCCTCGCGGACGCGGCCGGAGAGACCGTGGTGGTCGGGGTGGTGGTGGGTGATGACGATCCCGTGGACGTCCGCCACCCCGAGGCCGAGCGCGCCGAGCCCGACGGCCAGTTCGGCCCAGGAGGCCGGGTCGTCCCAGCCGGTGTCGACGAGGACGGGGCCGCGGTCGGTGTCGAGGACGTGGACCAGGGTGTGGCCGAGCGGGTTGTCCGGGATGGGCACCCGGAGCGACCAGACGCCTCCGCCGTGCTCGGTCACCTGGGTCATGTGCCCTCATCTCTCCAAGACCGTACGGAGCTTGCCCGACCGTTGCCCATCATAACTAGAACTGGTATCAGTTCTGGGTGTCAGTACTGATACATCGTCAGGGAATTCCTTCTCCTCTGGAGGCGGCGGTCATGACCGAGCTTGTGGAGCACGGAAAGCTGTACATCGGCGGGGAGTTGACCGACCCGCTCGGCGAGGAGGTCATCGAGGTCGTCTCCCCGCACACCGAGGAGGTCATCGGGCGCGTCCCGCACGCCTCCGCCGCCGACGTCGACCGGGCCGTGGCCGCCGCCCGCCGGGCCTTCGACGAGGGGCCCTGGCCCCGGATGACGGTGGAGGAGCGGATCGCCGTCGTCACCCGTATCAAGGACGGGGTCGCCGCGCGGTACGAGGAGATCGCCCGCTCCATCAGCGCCCAGAACGGCTCCCCGTACTCCTGGTCCGTCCTCGCCCAGGCGCTCGGCGCGATGATGGTCTGGGACGCGGCGATCACCATCGCCCGCGACTTCGTGTACGAGGAGCGGCGCGGCGGCGTCCTCGGGCCGCTGCTCGTCCGGCGCGAGCCGGTCGGGGTCGTCGCGGCCGTCGTCCCGTGGAACGTGCCGCAGTTCACCGCCGCCGCCAAGCTCGGGCCCGCGCTGCTCGCCGGCTGCGCGGTCATCCTCAAGCCCTCGCCCGAGACGCCCCTCGACTCGTACATCCTCGCCGAGATCGCCACCGAGGCCGGGCTGCCCGAGGGCGTGCTCAGCATCCTGCCCGCCGACCGGGAGGTCAGCGAGTACCTCGTCGGCCACCCCGGCGTCGACAAGGTCTCCTTCACCGGCTCGGTCGCGGCCGGCAGGCGCGTCATGGAGGTCGCCTCCCGCAACCTCACCCGCGTCACCCTCGAACTCGGCGGAAAGTCGGCCGCCGTGATCCTGCCGGATGCGGACCTGGACACCGCCGTCGCCGGGATCGTCCCCGCCGCCTGGATGAACAACGGCCAGGCGTGCGTGGCCCAGACCCGTATCCTCGCCCCCCGCTCCCGGTACGAGGAGATCGCCGAGGCCTTCGCGGCGGCGGCCGGCGCGCTCGTCGTCGGCGACCCGCTCGACCCGGCCACCCAGGTCGGCCCGCTCGTCGCCAGGCGCCAGCGGCAGCGCTCCCTCGACTACATCGGCATCGGCCAGGGGGAGGGCGCCAAGGTCCTCGCGGGCGGCGGCCGGCCGGCCGGGCTCGATCGCGGCTGGTACGTCGAGCCGACGCTCTTCGGCGGCGTCGACAACTCCATGCGGATCGCCCGCGAGGAGATCTTCGGCCCGGTCATCTGCCTCCTGCCGTACGCGGACGAGGCCGAGGCCCTCCGGATCGCGAACGACTCCGAGTACGGCCTCAGCGGCAGCGTCTGGACCGGCGACGTCGAGCACGGCATCGACTTCGCCCGCGCGGTGCGCACCGGCACCTTCAACGTCAACACCTTCAGCCTGGACATGCTCGGGCCGTTCGGCGGCTACAAGAACTCCGGCCTGGGGCGCGAGTTCGGCCCCGAGGGCTTCGGCGAGTACCTGGAGCACAAGATGATCCACCTGCCGGCCGGCTACGGAGACGTGTGATGGGCGACCGCTGGCACGTCGAGGTCGACCGGGGCGTCTGCATCGGCTCCGGCATGTGCGTCAACCACGCCCCGGACGGCTTCCGTCTCGACACGGCCCGCCAGTCCCACCCGCGTGAGCCGGAGACCGACGCGGGCGAACTGCTGCTCGCGGCGGCGGAGGGCTGCCCCGTGGAGGCCATCCAGATCACCCTGGCGGCGGGCGGCGAGCCGGTGTTCCCACCGGAGGATGAGTAGCCACGGTCCGCCCCTGACCGCCCGTGACCTGCCCGTACGTCGTGTGTGACACTCCTCCGGCACAGCAGACGCACAGGGAGTGGGGCAGACATGCGGGGTCGCGGTACATGGTGGGCGGCGGTCGCCGGAGCGACGGCGGCGGCGCTTCTGGCGGCGGGCTGCGGGCCCGGTGCGAAGCCCGGGGCCTTCGGCCGCCAGGCGGCGCACGCCGAGATCACCGCTGCCGTCGAGGGGGCGGGGCTGCCGGAGTCCGACCTCCCGGGGACCGGCGGGCCGACCCCCACGGGCTCGACCCCCGAGCCCACGCCGACCACGGAGCGGGAGCGGGTGGCCGCGCGCATGGCCGCCTGCTCCACCGGCTGGCAGTACGTCGGCCCTCTCGTCGAAGGGTCGCGCGGCGACTTCGACAAGGCGGTCGCCGCCCTCGTCGGCGAGAAGTGGGTCCAGGACCAGCGCCAGGTCGAGAAGCTCGACGACAAGGGCAGCACGATGGTCGCGGTCACTCTCAAGAAGCGGGGCTGGACGCTGTTCGGGAGGCACCACAGTGCGCCGCAGACGCTGAGCCTGGAGATGATCTCCCTCCAGGCGTCGGAGGACTCGTGCATGAAGCAGTTCACCGACAAGGAGCTGGACCTCCTGGAGGGCGAGGGCGGCGAACAGCCCTGACGCGACGTGCCTTTGCACGCTCCGTTCGTTCCCACGTGCAAAACTGTGCCCCTGTCAGCGGGGGCAAGAGGTCTTCGTGCGGGCCGTTTTGGGAGTGTTGTGCGCAAGGTGATGACGGCGGTCGCGGCCGCCGGTGTGGTGCTGCTGGTCGCGGGCTGTGGCAGTGAGGGCGGTACGGACAAGGGCGGTTCGTCCTCCGCCGGTTCGTCCTCGGTCGGTTCGGCCGCCACGGGCGGCGCGGGTGGCTCCGGTGGTTCGAGTGACGCGAAGCTGGACGGGGCCGCCGTCACCAAGGAGCTGACCGACGCGGCCACGGCGGCCGGGTTCACGAAGGACTCCTCGGACGACGAGGTGCCGCCGGAGCTCAAGGACTGCATGGTCAGCTGGTCGGCCGACGTCGAGAAGGCCGCCGACCCGAAGAAGTCCTACGCGGCCACGATCACGGCCCTGACCAAGGGCGGCTGGCAGGAGGAGCGGAGCACCGAGCAGAACGGCTCGGTGATCAAGTCCCTGAAGAAGGGCGGCTGGCAGCTCAACGCCAGCGACCACTCCACCGGTCCGGTCAAGCTGGTCATGTTCATCGGCGCGGACAGCAGCCCGACGTGCGCCGCGCTCATCGCGAAGGACAACGCGAAGCACCAGAAGCCCTGATTCGGCGCGCCGCCCGTGCCCCCACCGCAGGGGGCGCGGGTGGCGTACGTCAGGCCCGCCTGTCGCCGGTCTCCGGCGCCGTCAGGTCGATCAGCCGGCAGACCGTCTCGATGTCGATCTTCACCTGTGCGATCGAGGCGCGTCCGGACAGCCAGGTGATCAGCGCCGAGTGCCAGGTGTGCTCGATCACCCGGACCGCCGAGAGCTGCTCCGGTGTGGGGTGCTCCGTCCCCATCGCGTCCAGGATGATCGCGGTCGTCAGCCGGGAGACCGTGTCGACCTCGGGGCTCACGCTGCGGTCGGCGAAGGTCAGGGCCCGCACCATCGCGTCGGCGAGCTGCGGTTCGCGCTGGAGCGCGCGGAAGGTCCGCATCAGGGTCTCCGCGACCCGCTCCGACGGGTCGGCGCCCGCGGGCGGCCGCTTCCGCAGGGTGGTGTGCAGGTGCTGGAGCTGGTCCTGCATCGTCGCGACCAGCAGGTGGATCTTGGACGGGAAGTAGCGGTACAGCGTCCCCAGGGCCACCCCGGCCGCCTCGGCGACCTCCCGCATCTGCACGGCGTCGAAGCCGCCCCGCGCCGCGAGCTGGGCGCTGGCGTTCAGGATGCGGCGCCGCCGCGCCTCCTGGCGCTCCGTGAGGGGCGGCGACGCGGGTCTGTGGTCCGCTCTGTTGTCTGCGGTCATGGGGTCCCGTTCCGTGCGGTGGGGAGCGACAGTATGGCGGGGTGGGCGCCGTGGCGCGAATCACCTGTTCCGGCTCTCACCACGGGGCTACCTGCCGGTAGATTCTGTCCTCCTTGAAGGATCAAGAAGATCAGGCCAGAAGATCAAGAACGATCAAGTCTGTAACTTGTTCTAGATTAGCGCGAGCGGTTACGCTCCGGCGAAACGCACGCTCGAAGGGGGTCGCGCATGACCGCTGAGGCCATAGAGGCAGGCCCCCGCCAGGGCGTCACCGCGACCGGTGACACTCCGCTGCGGATCGCTCTCCTCACGTACAAGGGAAACCCTTTCTGCGGCGGTCAGGGCGTCTACGTCCGGCACCTCTCCCGCGAGCTGGCCCGCCTCGGTCACCACGTCGAGGTCATCGGCTCGCAGCCGTACCCCACTCTCGACGAGGGCGTCCCGCTCACCGAGATCGCCAGCCTCGACCTCTACCGCTCGCCGGACCCGTTCCGGACGCCGAAGCGCGACGAGTACCGGGACTGGATCGACGGTCTCGAGGTCGCCACCATGTGGACCGGCGGCTTCCCCGAGCCGCTCACCTTCTCCCTGCGGGCCCGGCGCATGCTCGCCGCCCGCCGCGGGGACTTCGACGTCGTCCACGACAACCAGACCCTCGGGTACGGGCTCCTCGGCGGCCCGCGCGCCATCGGCGCCCCGCTCGTCACCACGATCCACCACCCCATCACCGTCGACCGGCAGCTCGAACTCGACGCCGCCGCCGGCTGGAAGCGCCGTGCCTCCGTCCGTCGCTGGTACGCCTTCACCCGCATGCAGAAGCGGGTCGCCCGCCGGCTGCCGTCCGTGCTCACCGTCTCCGGCACCTCCCGGCGGGAGATCGTCGACCACCTCGGCGTCCGCGACGACCGCATCCGGGTCGTCCACATCGGCGCCGACACGGACCTGTGGTCGCCCGACCCGGCCGTCGCCGAGGTCCCCGGCCGGATCGTCACCACCTCCAGCGCCGACGTCCCCCTCAAGGGCCTGATCCACCTGATCGAGGCGCTCGCCAAGCTCCGCACCGAGAACCCGGCCGCGCACCTCGTCGTCGTCGGCAGGCGGGCCGAGGACGGGCCGGTCGCCGCGGCCATCGAGCGGTACGGGCTCGACGGCGCCGTCGAGTTCGTCAAGGGCATCAGCGACGCCGAGCTCGTCGACCTGGTCCGCTCCGCCCAGGTCTCCTGCGTGCCCTCGCTGTACGAGGGGTTCTCGCTGCCCGCCGCCGAGGCGATGGCCACGGGCACCCCCCTCGTCGCCACCACCGGCGGGGCCATCCCCGAGGTCGCGGGGCCCGACGGCGAGACCTGCCTCGCGGTGCCGCCTGGCGACGCGGGGGCGCTTGCCGCCGCGCTGGGGCGGGTGCTGGGTGACCCGGGCCTTCGGGCCCGGCTGGGGGCGGCCGGGCGCGCCCGGGTGCTGGAGCGGTTCACCTGGGCGCGGGCCGCGCAGGGCACCGCAGAGCTGTACCGCGAGGCGGTCGCCGCGCAGGGCGCCGGTGTGCGCGGGGGCGCAAGGTGACACCTCGCGCCTGCCCACAACGTTCCGTCAACACCGAAAGCAGGACGACCCCGTGCTGACCGTCGACTTCACCCGCTTCCCGCTCGCCCCCGGCGACCGTGTGCTCGATCTGGGCTGCGGTGCGGGCCGGCACGCGTTCGAGTGCTACCGGCGCGGCGCCCAGGTCGTGGCCCTCGACCAGAACGGCGAGGAGATCCGCGAGGTCGCCAAGTGGTTCGCGGCCATGAAGGAGGCCGGGGAGGCCCCCGCGGGCGCCACCGCCACCGCGATGGAGGGCGACGCCCTCAACCTGCCCTTCCCCGACGAGTCCTTCGACGTCGTCATCATCTCCGAGGTCATGGAGCACATCCCGGACGACAAGGGCGTGCTCGCCGAGATGGTCCGCGTGCTCAAGCCCGGCGGCCGGATCGCGATCACCGTGCCCCGCTACGGCCCCGAGAAGGTCTGCTGGGCGCTCTCCGACGCGTACCACGAGGTCGAGGGCGGCCACATCCGCATCTACAAGGCCGACGAGCTCCTCGGCAAGATCCGGCAGGCCGGCCTCAGGCCGTACGGCACGCACCACGCGCACGCGCTGCACTCGCCGTACTGGTGGCTGAAGTGCGCCTTCGGCGTGGATAACGACAAGGCGCTGCCCGTCCGCGCCTACCACAAGCTCCTGGTCTGGGACATCATGAAGAAGCCCGCCCTGACCCGGGTCGCCGAGCAGCTGCTCAACCCGGTCGTCGGCAAGAGCTTCGTGGCGTACGCGACCAAGCCCCACCTTCCCGAGGCGGACGCGGCCAAGTGACGAGCCCCGAGCGGATCGCCGAGCACCTCGTGCTGCCCGGCGTCCTCACCGCCGAGCAGGCCGCCGAGACGGTCACCGGGATACTCGCCGTCCAGCGCGAGGACGGCGCCATACCGTGGTTCCGCGGCCATCACCTGGACCCGTGGGACCACACCGAGGCCGCCATGGCCCTGGACGCGGCGGGCGAGCACGCCGCCGCGACCCGCGCCTACGAGTGGCTCGCCCGGCACCAGAACGGCGACGGCTCCTGGTACGCGGCCTACCGCGACGGCGACCCGGACGACGTCACCGACCGGAGCCGGGAGTCCAACTTCGTCGCCTACATCGCGGTCGGCGTCTGGCACCACTACCTGTCGACCGGCGACGACGCCTTCCTCGACCGGATGTGGCCCGTCGTCTTCGCCGCCGTCGAGTTCGTCCTCGGGCTCCAGCAGCCCGGCGGCCAGATCGGCTGGAAGCGCGAGGCCGACGGCACCCCGGTGAACGACGCGCTGCTCACCGGCAGTTCGTCGATCCACCAGGCGCTCCGCTGCGCCCTCGCCATCGCCGAGACCCGCGAGGAGCCGCAGCCGGACTGGGAGCTGGCGACCGGGGCGCTCGCTCACGCGATCCGCAGCCACCCGGAGCGTTTCCTCGACAAGTCGCGCTACTCGATGGACTGGTACTACCCGATCCTCGGCGGCGCGGTCACCGGACCGGACGCCCTGGCCAGGATCGAGGCCGACTGGAGCGCGTTCGTCGTGCCCGGCCTCGGGGTGCGCTGCGTGATCCCCAACCCGTGGGTCACCGGCGGCGAGAGCTGCGAACTCGCTCTCGCCCTCTGGGCGATGGGGGAGTCCGACCGCGCCCTCACGATCCTCCAGGACATCCAGCACCTGCGGGCCGGGAACGGCATGTACTGGACGGGGTACGTCTTCGAGGGCGACGAGGGGGCGGGCAGGGCGTTCTGGCCCGAGGAGCAGACCAGCTGGACCGCGGGCTCCCTGCTGCTCGCGGTGGCGGCCCTGGGCGGCGAGGAGGCCACGGGCGCCGTCTTCGGCGGCGAACGCCTCCCGACGGGCCTCGAACCGGACTGCTGCGAGGCCTGAGCGCGCAAGGGCGCCCGTTCCTTCACGCGTGCCCGTCACCCGAGTTCCCGTACCCGTACGGAGTCGTCCGGGTGGCGGGTGCTCGGGCCCCGGGTGAGGCTGACGCCATCACCCCAGGGAGGTCCCGTCGTGCCCAGAAGTCTTTCGCGCGGTGTCGTGGCGCTGCTGCTGTCCTGCACCCTGCTCCTGACCACCGCCGCCTGCGGCGGTGACGGCGAGGCCCAGAGCGTGAGCGGCGCCCCGACCCCGACGGCGTCCGCGAGCTTCGAGCAGCAGAAGCTGGCGAAGACGCGGTTCGTGGCCAACGCCGGTCTGGCCGCGGGTGCCACGTACCAGTGGATCGTGAAGCCGTACCGCGCGGGCAAGTTCAAGAAGGGCGCCGACGGTCGCACCTTCGCCCTGGTGAAGGCGGGCCTCGCGGGCGCGTTCACGTACAACCGGCTCAAGGCGGCGACGAACAACGCCAAGGGCGATCCGCTGCTCTCGAAGGCGGTCGCGCCGCTCACGGCCGGCATCGAGTCGCTCAAGGACCTGGGGACGAAGCTCCGCAAGGGCGAGGTGGGCGACGCGGACGTCGGCGCCTTCGAGGGAGTCATCAACAGCGTCAAGGACGCGGGGAAGAGCGCGGGCGCCGAGGTCGTCGACAAGGTGCCGAGCGCCTCGCAGCTCAGCGGCGGCTGACCGGGTCAGGCGTTGAGCTCCGCGAGCAGACCGAGCGTGGCGGGGTCCGGTGACGTGACGAGGAGGTCCGTCACCGGGCCCCGCCGCCATGTCTCCAGGCGGGCGGCGATCCGCCGCCGGGGGCCGACGAGTGAGATCTCGTCCGCGAAGGCGTCCGGCACCGCGCGTACGGCCTCCTCCCGCCGCCCGGCCGCGAACAGCTCCTGGATGCGCCGGGCCTCCTTCTCGTATCCCATCCGTCCCATCAGGTCGGCGTGGAAGTTGCGGGCCGCGTGCCCCATGCCGCCGATGTAGAAGCCGAGCATCGCCTTGACCGGCAGCAGCCCGGCCGCCACGTCCTCGCAGAGCTGGGCGCGGACCATGGGGGCGACGAGGAAGCCCTCGGGGAGTGCCTCCGGCAGGGCGTACACCTCGGCCCAGCGGTCGGGCGTCCAGTACAGCGGCAGCCAGCCGTCGGCGAGGGTGAGGGTCTGCGCGATGTTCCTGGGGCCCTCGGCGCCGAGGAGGACGGGGACGTCGGACCGGAGCGGATGGGTGATGGGCTTGAGGGCCTTGCCGAGGCCGGTGCCGTCCGCCCCGGTGTACGGGTGGGAGTGGTGGCGCCCGTCGAGCCGGACGGGGCCCTCGCGGCGCAGGACCTGGCGGACCACGTCCACGTACTCCCGGGTCGCGGTCAGCGGGGAGCGGGGGAAGGGGCGCCCGTACCATCCCTCGACGACCTGCGGTCCCGACAGGCCGAGCCCGAGCAGAACCCGTCCGCCGGAGAGGTGGTCGAGCGTGAGGGCGTGCATCGCGGTGGTGGTGGGGGCGCGGGCCGCCATCTGCGCGACGGCGGTGCCCAGCCTGATGCGGCTGGTGTGGGCGGCGATCCAGGTGAGCGCGGTGAAGGCGTCGGAGCCCCAGGCCTCCGCCGTCCACACGGAGTCGTAGCCGAGCCGCTCGGCCTCGCGGGCGAGGTCGAGATGGGCGGGGGAGGGGCCGCGGCCCCAGTAGCCGAGGGCGAGTCCGAGTCGCATGCCCCGCATCCTTTCTGACGATCCGTCAGTTCGGGTGTTGCGGGGACTGTACGGCAACGGCCCCCCGCCCGGAAGGGATTCCGGACGAGGGGCCGTGTGCGCGCGTACGGCGGGATCAGCCGCGCTGGATGCCCGTCGTGTCCTGGAGGACGCCGCGGCGGCCGTCCTGCGTCTGCGCCACCAGGGCGGCACCGCGCTGCTCCACCGCCAGGTACCAGGTACCCGGAGCCAGTTCGGCGATCGGCGCCTGCGAGCCGTCCTCCGCGTACAGCGGACGGGCGACCGGGACGGCGAACCAGAACGGAGCGAAGTCCCCGGCCGGCTGAGCCTGCGGGGCCTGCTGCTGCGGCTCCGGCTGGTGCGGGGCCTGCTGCTGCGGGGCGCCGGCCTGCGCGCCGAACGACTGGCCCGCACCCTGCGAGGGATCCTGCGGACCGCCGTACGGCTGGTGCTGCTGCGCGCCCGGGTAGCCGTAGCCGCCGGGGACGCCCTGCTGGCCGGGCTGCATGCCGTACGGCTGCGGGGTCTGCGGCTTGGGCGCGGGGAGGAGCGGGGCCTTGAGGGCGGGGACCAGCGGGCCGGCCACGGCGGCACCGGCCGCGACCAGGGAGGCGATGAGGCCGAGGATCAGGCCCGCGCCGGCGTTGTCCGACTCGAAGATCCACATCAGCACGGTCCAGGCGGCGGCGATGGTGAACGCGGCACCGACCTGACCGAGCTCCAGGCCGGCCACCTTGCGCGGCTGCGGCAGCGCGCGGGAGACGACGACGAGGGCGACGCCGGCGATGCCGAGGAGGAAGGAGCCCCAGCCGAGCGGCGACGCCTCCCACGCGTTGATGCTGTCGAACTGGTCGCAGACCGCGTCCGGGGCGTCGCAACCGGAGATGCCCAGGAACGAGGCGATGAACAGCACCACCGCTGCGCCGATCAGCACGCCATCGCCTCGGGTGAGGGAGCGGATATTCACGTAAGAGTCCTTCGTCGGTCGTCGGTCGTCGCGTCGGGGTGGCGCTCAAGGTTCGTGGCACGGGGGAGGCCCCATCGTACGGAGCGAATCTATCGCCCGCCGGTTCTACCCCTTGAGGTAGGTGGCGATGCCGTCCGCGATCCCCTGGGCGGCCTTCTGTCGCCACGTCGCCGACGTGAGCAGCGTCGCATCCTTCGGATCACGCATATTGCCGCATTCGACGAACACCTTGGGGACGGTTGAGAGATTGAGTCCGCCGAGGTCGTCGCGGACGTCCAACCCCGTGCCGTCGCCCAGGTAGTTGGCGGGCGCCGTTCCGGTGGCGCGGGCGAACCGGTCGGCGATCCGCTCGCCCAGCTCACGGGAGGGGCCGACGATCTTCGCCGTGTCGGCGGACCCCCCGCGCACGGATGCGGGAAGGATCACATGGAATCCGCGGTGGCCGACGGCGGAACCGTCCGCGTGGACGGAGACGACGGCGTCGGCGCGGGCCGCGTTGCCGATCCGCGCACGCTCGTCGATGCACGGGCCCCAGGGGCGCTCGGCGTCGTGGGTGAGGACGACGGTGGCGCCGCGGGCGGTGAGGAGGTCGCGGAGCCGGTGGGAGACGTCGAGGGTGAACGACGCCTCGGTGTATCCCGCGTTCGTGGAGGTGCCGGTGGTGTCGCACTCCTTGCGGTTGGTGCCGATGTTCACCTTCTGGTTGATTTCCGTGGAATGACGGAAATTGCCGGGGTTGTGACCGGGGTCGATGACGACGGTCCGTCCGGCGAGGGAGAGAGCCGGCTGGGGTGAGGCGGAGGCCAGAGGGGGCCGGGACGCGGTCGCGCTCGCGTGTCCGGTCGTCGGGGACTGCGGGCTCTGCGGGCTCTGCCCGGACTTCCCCGTCGGCGGCGAGGCCTGGGAGGCCCCGCACCCGGCGAGCACGGCGCAGCAGCCCGTGGCGGCGAGGACGAGGGCGAGGGTACGGCGGGCGGTGTTCCGGTGGTCGTACGGCACGCCCGCGACTTTAGGGCCTTTGCGGGGAGAAACCGCGTAGGGATAGGTCGCAGGTTGGTCACCGGCTTCGCAGATCGGTGGACGCGTGTGAGTGAACCGTGAAGGGTAGGTGGGAAGAGGCGACGGTGGGGTGTCACCGCGCATGGACCACGAGGGGGAACCGTGGTGGGGGAAGAACCGACCGACGCACGTCCCGAACCGAACGACGCACGTCCCGAACCGAATGATTCCCGGCCCGAGCCGACGGATGCCCGCCCTGAGCCGGGCGACGCCCGTCCTGAGCCGGTCGATGACCGTCCCTGGGCCGCTCCCGTTCCGGCCGCTCCGACCGCTCCGACCGCTCCGACCGCTCCGACCGCACCGCCTGCTCCGGTCGCACCGCCCGCTCCCGTGCCTCCCGTGGCTCCGGCCCCGCCCGTGGCTCCCGCCCCGGTCGCCGGGCCGCCCACGCTCGCCTTCGGGGCGCCGGCCGCCGCGGCCGCCGCCCCGCAGGGCGCCGCGCCCGGCCCCGTACCCCAGCCCGTGCCCGGTCCCGGCTGGGCGGAGGCGGGAGCCACACCGCCGCCCGGCGCCCCGCCCGGCTACGGTCCGCCGCAGGGTTACGGCGGTCAGCCGCCCGGCTACGGCCCGCCCCCCGGCTACGGCGGTCAGCCGCCCGCGCAGCCGCCCGCCCAGCCGCGCGGGGAGGCGAACCCGGCCCAGGCCGCCATGATCGGCCTGCTCAACCTCTCCTGCCTGGGCCTCGGTTACGTCCTCTTGCGCAACTGGGTCGGCGCCGCGCTCTGCTGGATCGCCACCGCCGCCCTGCTCGTGATGGCACTTCCCGCCGACGTCGACGGCGTGCCCCAGGGGCTCCTCATCGGCTACGGCGTCTTCCTGCTCGCCGTCGCCGCCGACGGGGCCAGGCGCGGGCTGCGCGCGACCCTGCGGATCGGCGCCGCCTTCCGCCGCCTGGCGCTGCCGCTCGCGCTCGTGCTGCTCGCCGTGCCCGCGGGCGGTTCGCTCGCGTACGGGGCGGCCCGCGACGAGGCGAAGCAGCAGGCCCTGCTCGAACAGCTCGCCGCCGCCGACGCACTCGTGAAGTCCGCCGAAGGCCTCCCCTTCGACAAGGCCGAGCCGACCTTCCGCACGGCGCTCACCGCCTACGAGGACCTCGGGACGAAGCACGCGGGATCGCGGGCAGGGAAGCTCGTCCCCGCGCGGCTCGACACGTATTACGAGACGCTCTCCGCTCCGTACACCGAGAAGAAGTACTGCGCGGCCGTCCCGCAGCTCACGCACCTGCGGGGGCTCCCGGACACGGTCGACAAGACCCTCCTCGGCACCCGGCCCGCCAAGACCGACGAGCCGCTGGCCCACTCGCTCTACGAGTGCGGGGCGGCGGCGCTCGGCGTGGCGACCTCCGCGCCGGATGCCAGGGAGAGCTTCAACAAGCTCCTCGGCGACTTCCCGAAGTCGAGCCACGCGGCCCGCGTCGCCCCGGCCGTCGAGGCGTCGATCAAGACCCGGTCGTCCGCCCTCGCCGGGAGCGCCGAGCCCTGCGACACCACCGCGGAGCTGCGCGTCATCCGCGCCTCCGTCGACGGCATGCCCGACCCCTCCCTGGAGAACGCCGGGGACCAGGTCGCCGCCGCGGTCCAGAAGGGCGACTTCGCCTGCGGGACGGACCAGTTCAAGGACAAGGACTTCAAGAGCGCGCTCGACACGATGACGGCGTACGCCAAGGACTACCCGACGAGCCCGCAGGCCGCGCACGCCCGCTCCATCGCCATCGCCGCCGAGATCGCCGAAGAGGAGGCCGACGCGGGGAAGAAGCTGCCCCCGGCCGACGTCCCCGGCGGCGCCCGGATGGTGATGGTCGTGAGCAACGACGGCCCCGGCGAGGTCGAGCTGCTCTACACGGGCCCGATGACCGGCAAGGTCACCCTGAAGGCGTGCGGGACCTGCACGAAGTACAAGACCCCGCTGCTGGTCAACTCGCCCAAGATCAAGGCCTGCACGGGACCGGCCTCGAAGTACCCGAAGGCGACCCTGCTGCTGCCCGCCGGCAACTACCACTTCCTCCAGAAGCGGGCCGCCGGCACGTCCTCGGCCGGTGACACGAAGTCGAGCAAGGCGAAGATCGAACCGGGCTACTCCTACACCAACTGCCTCTACGTGACCTCGCTGTACTGACCCCCCGCGCTCAGCGGCGGCGCAGCACCCGCATCGAGTCGGTGACCGAGATCTCCTCGAAGTCGCCCGACTCGATCGCGCGGAGGTAGATCCGGTACGGGGCCTGGCCGCCGTCGGCCGGGTCCGGGAAGACGTCGTGGATGACGAGCAGGCCCCCGGGGGCGACCTTGGGGGCCCAGCCCTCGTAGTCGTTCGTGGCGTGCTCGTCGGTGTGCCCGCCGTCGATGAACACGAGGCCGAGCTGCCCGCCCCACACCTTCGCGACCTGCGGCGACCGCCCGACCACGGCGATGACGTGCTCCTCAAGGCCTGCCTTGCGCAGCGTCCTGCGGAACGTCGGCAGGGTGTCCATGAGTCCGACCTCCGGGTCCACCACCGTCTCGTCGTGGTACTCCCACCCGGGCTGCTGCTCCTCGCTGCCCCGGTGATGGTCCACGGTCACCGCGACCGTCCCCGCCTGCCGGGCCACGTCCGCGAGCAGGATCGTCGAGCGCCCGCAGTACGTGCCGACCTCCAGGAGCGGCAGCCCGAGCTTCGCGGCCTCGGCGGCCGCCTCGTACAGCGCGAGGCCCTCCCCGGCGGGCATGAACCCCTTCGCGGCCTCGAAGGCGGCAAGGATCTCGGGCGCGGGCACGGACATGGTGACTCCTACTGGCGGGTACGCGGGTACGAGCGCCCATCGTGCCCTACGCCCGCTCTACGCGTCGCACTCGAACCACACCGTCTTGCCGGCGGCCGTCTCGTCGGCCCCCCACCGGTCCGTCACCGCCTCCACGAGCGCGAGCCCCCGCCCGCTCCCGTCCAGCGGACCGGCGAGCTTCGCGATCAGGGCCCCGGGGACGGCGTCCGCGACCTCCACCCGCAGCCCGTACGGCTCGCGCAGCATCAGGACGGAGCACCGCCGGCCCGGCACGTGCCGGACGACGTTCGCGACGAGCTCGGTGAGCGCGAGGGTCGCCGGGTCGGCGAGGCGGTCGAGCTCCCACCGCGTGAGGAACATGCGGAGGATGCGGCGCATGTGACCGGCGGAGTGCTCACCGACGGTGAAGCCCATGCGGTAGCTCGTCGCAAGTGCGGCGGGATAGAGGTCTGTTGCCTGATTCATGCCACCAGGTTGGGGTCGCTTCGTTACGCTCGGCTACGGACTGAACGCAACGCCTCACCGCGTGAGCTTGGGGGTGACCTCGCCGTGGTCAACATCCGCAACCTGGATCCGAGCGCCTCGCCGCTGGACTATTACGGATCCGAACTTCGTCGCCTGAGAGAAGGGGCTGGGCTCAGCCAGTCGCAGCTCGGCGACATCCTCTTCTGCACCGGCTCGCTCGTCGGCCAGGTCGAGACGGCGAGAAAGGTCCCGACCAGGGAGTTCTCGGAGCGCCTTGATGCCGCGCTGATGACCGGTGGGTTCTTCACGCGGCTGGTGGGGCTGGTGCTCAAGAGCCAACTCCCGACGTGGTTCAGGCCGTACGCGGACATGGAGGCGAAGGCGACGTACCTCTGCTCCTTCCAGGCGCAACTGGTGCACGGCCTGCTCCAGACGAAGACCTACGCCCAGGCCCTCATGGGGGCCCGGTTCGAGAGCGATCTCGAAGGCCTGGTCGCCGCCCGCATAGAGCGCCAGCGCATCCTGGACCGTGAACATCCGCCCCTCTTCTGGGTCGTCATGAGCGAGGCGGCACTGCGCCAGGAGGTCGGCGGGAGGGCGGTGATGCGGGAGCAACTGGCCCACCTGTTGGAGATGCAGGAGCGCGAGTGGGTGAAGATCCAGATCCTGCCGTTCGAGGCTGGCGCGCACGCGGGATCGCATGGCTCCTTCAACCTCCTCCGCTTCGAGAGCGACCCCGACCTTGTCTACACCGAGGACTTCGTCCAGGGTCATATGACCGTGGATTCGGCCGCGTTCAGGGAAGGGTCGCTCCGTTACGATCACCTGCGAGCGGCCGCTCTCTCGGTGGAGGACTCGACCGCGCTGATCACCCGCGTCATGGAGGAACACTATGGAGAGCAACCGGAACCTGGCGGGCGCGCGCTGGCGTAAGTCCTCGTACAGCGGCGACAACGGCGGCGACTGCGTCGAGGTCGCCGACCTCGCCGCTCACGTCGCCGTCCGGGACTCCAAGAACCCCGAAGGCCCCGCCTTCCTCACCGCCCCCGCCGCCTTCACGGCGTTCGTGCGGGCCGCCGCCGAGGGGCGTATCGGTCGCTGACCGTGTCGACCCTCATAGGGATGATGATCCTCGCCATCGGCCTGCCGGCCTGGGCGGGGATCACCTACGTCGGCCTCGTCCGCGCCCGGCGAGGCAACGACCTTCCGCAGCCCGACCTGCCCCGCCGCCGTACGCCCGCCAAGAAGGCGGCCTGGATCGCCGCGCTCGCGTACGTCGCGGGTGGTGTGCTGCACGTGTACGGCATGTCGTACCTGCCGTTCCTCTTCCCGGAGGACGCGTGCTGGTTCAACGCGGGGTACAAGGCCGTCCCCGACTCCAGCAGCGCGCTTCCCGTCAGCCTGGTGTGCGCGGGCGAGGAGATCGTCCCGTGGTGGGTGAACCCGGGACTGCTCGTCCTCGCGGTCACCGCCGTCACCGCGACCGTCACGAGTGTCGCGCTCGCCCTCAGGGACAGGCCCGCCGGAGCGCGCACGACCGACCCGATGGGCTGACCTGACAGGTCAGCTCCCCGCCAGGACCGTCCGCAGCTTCCGTACCCCCGCCTTCCATTCCTCGCCGGCCGACTCCTCCCAGAGTTCGAGGAGTTCGGACGGCTCGACGAGCACCCGGTCCAGGGCCTCGACGGCCGCCGGGCGGAGTTCCGCCGGAAGCACGGGCAGGGGCTTCTTCGGGCCGTACGCGGTGGTGACAGGGTCGCCGCCCGGGCATTGCGCCGCGACCAGGGCCGCCGACGCGATGGCCTCCACGGCCAGATCCGAGTCCAGGTAGTCGTCGCCCGTCCCCGTCACCTCGCGGAACGTGGCGAGGAGCACGTCCGCCTTCTTCTCCTCCGGTGCCTCGTCGACCCTGTACGAGAAGTCGGCGGCGGTGTCGTTGTCGAAGGGGCCGATGTCCCAGGTGCCCATGGTGTGCTCACTCTCTCCGTCGTCCAGATCCAAGGAGAGCGTGACAGGCGGCACTGACAACGGACCCGCCGCTCAGTCCTCGACGCCCAGATCCGCGCGCATGGCCTTCTTCATCGCTCCCACGTAGGGCCAGACGTCCTGGTGGAGATCGTCCTTCATCGCCTCCAGCTCGGCCGCGTACCGGGAGGGCTCCTCCGCGTACTTCCTGAGCTTTCCGTACGCCTCGTTCAAGCGTCTCTTGGCCGTGCTGGTAGCGCGCGACACCGTGTCGGGGACGATCATCTGGGACTCCGCGTAGCTGTCCCGGTAGGCCAGCCTGGCCGCCTCCAGGTTCTCCAGGGACGCGGCGACGCCGTCACCGCGCCCGAGCGCGTGGAGGTGGTTGGTCATCTCCGTCAGGTACTGGCGCGAGGCGGTGTTCAGCGCGATGTAGCAAGCGCGTCGGCGCTCCAGGCTCTCGCGCTGCCCCTGCCGGGCCTGCTCCGCCCTGAGCAGCTCCTCGGCGTGCCCGCGTTCCTCGCGCCGCTGCTCGGCGGCGGCCTGGAGCTCCATGCGCTTGGTGCGGTCCGCACGGACCTGTGTCAGGAGCGCCGCTCCCAGTGTTCCCGCCACGCCGACCACGGCGATCAGCAGTGCCGTCCAGCTCGCGCTCATGTGCCCCCCTGCGTACGGCTCGTTCCCCGCGACGATGCTGCCACAGGGGAGGGCCGGTGGGGTGTGCTGTGCGAGGATGCGCCGTCCGTTGCCGATCATGAAGGGACGTGCCCATGCGCGCGTCGTTCAGAGCGCTGTTCGCCGCGCTCTTCTCGATAGGTCTGCTCCTCGGTGCGGGGACCGGGTCGGCCCAGGCCGACGAGGTCACCCCGCAGACCGCACCGGAGCTGCGCTTCGTCTCGTACAACGTGTGCGGCGCGAAGTGCCCGCTGCCGGAGGCCACCGACGCGGTCAGGTCCGCGTGGGTCACCGGTCTGGTGCGGGAGATCGACGCCTGGGACACGGACCTGATCATGCTTCAGGAGCTGTGCTACGGGCAGTGGAGGCTGATCCGCGACGCCCTGGCGGGGCGTACCGGAGAGGACTCCTACGACACCGTGTGGGGCGCGTCGCTGGCCTCCGCCTCCGACTGCGACCAGTGGGACCCGGTCGACCGGCGGTTCGGGCTCGCGATCTTCTCGAAGGGCGCGGGCTCGATCGTCGAGGGGACGCGGAGCGTCACGTTCCTCCCCGAGGCGCCCGCGAAGGACACGGAGGACCGCATCCTGCTCTGCGCCCGGGCCCAGCTGGACGCCCGCGTCGCCCGCGCCTGCAACACCCACATCGACCCCAGTGACGCGGCCACGGCCCTGCAGGTCCCCGAGGTGGCGAAGCTCGTCGAGGCCGGCCGGCAGGCGGGCGAGCCCGTGGTCCTGGCGGGGGACTTCAACCAGGTGCCCGGGCACGCCGACATGAACACCCTCTACAACCACGGGACGGGTTCCACCGGCCGGTTCCAGGAGGTCGACGAGAACGACAAGGAGCACTTCACGGCCGTCGACTGCCCGCAGACGGAAGCCCGCTGCCGCAGCGGCGAGGCGACGGCCAGCCCGACCTGCTCGTCGCACACGACCGGAGCCGCCAAGATCGACTACGTCTTCCTGAGCTACGAGTGGTTCAAGACCGTGCGCGGGGACGCGCTGCCCTGCCCGCCGGGCATGTCCGACCACCACCCCCTACGCGGCGCGGCGGCCTGGGAGCAGTAGTCCGTTCGAATCCGTGAGCGAAGCGGCACATTTCGCCTAGGGTGGTGTGCGATGACTCCCTTACGCGCACACGACTTCGGGGGCGATGGCCCCCAGCTGGTTCTTCTGCACGGTTACGGACGTTCGCTCCACGACTGGGACGCCGCGGCTCCGCTGCTCGCCGCCGCCGGTCACCGGGTCCTCGCCGTCGACCTTCCCGGGCACGGCGGCTCGCCCTCGGTCTCCCCGTGGACCCTCTCCACGGTGGTCGAGCAGCTCGCCGACACCCTCGTCGCGCGCGGGGTGTCGGAGGCCGTCGTGGTCGGCCACTCCCTCGGCGGCATCGTCGCCGTCGAGTACGCCCGCGCCGACCCCGACCGGGCCCGCGCCCGTGCCGCCGTCGATCTCGACGGCTTCTGGTGGCCGCGTGACCGCCCCGGCGGCGCGCAGGTGACCGAGGGGCTGCTCGCGAGGGCCGGGATCGTCGCGCCGCCCGGGTACATCGAGGGGCAGGTCGCCCACTCCGCCCGGTCCGGGATTCCCGCCGACCGGGCGGAGGCCGCCGCCCGCGCCGCCGCCCGCCCGCTGCCCGACGGCAGCTGGCAGACGCTGCCGCGCCGGGAGGCGGCGCTCGAACTCGTCGACGAGCTCCACGCGCTAGGCGAACTCGGCGTCACCGCCTGGCTGGGCGGCGTCGAGCGGCCGCTGTACGTGGTCCAGGCCGCCCGGCGGCCGGTGCCCACGCCCGGCATGGAGTGGTTCGACGAGTTCAGTGCCCGGTGGGCGCGCGAGGTCTCCGACGAGCTGGACGCGCTCTCCCGTGACCGGTCGACGATCAGCGTCGACCGGATCGACGCCACCCATCCGATGATCCTGGAGACTCCGGAGCTGGTGGCGAAGCTGGTCGCCGCGTTCGTCGGGGGTCTGCCGCCCGGCTGAGGAGCGCCACGCGAAGCCTGAGCCCCGTCGATCCGTCCGCGCGGACCGGCGGGGCTTTTCGCTGCGCGTTCGCGTGGCCCGGGCAACAGATACGCATCTGACCTTCCGTCAGAATGGAACGTGTTCTAGTCTGCGCGCCATGGGCATCGCCATCACGCACGAACAGCGGGAGCTCGCCCGATCCGTCCGCGGCCTGCTCGCCCGCGCCGTCCCCCCGGAGGACGTCCGCAAGGAACTCGACGCCCCCGAGCCCGCCACCGGCCGGCCCGGGTACTGGGACACCCTCGCCGGACAGGGCCTCCTGGGGCTCCACCTGCCCGAGGAGTACGGGGGAGGCGGCGGCGACCTGGGAGACCTGGCCGTCGTCGTGGAGGAGGCCGCCGGGGCGCTGCTCCCGGGGCCGTACCTCCCCTCCGTCCTCGCCGCCGAGGTGCTCCACCGAGGCGGGCTCGGGGAGCTGGCCGGCGACCTCGCCTCCGGCGAGCGGATCGGCGCCGTGGACCTCGCGGACACCGGCTCCCTCACCGCCGTCCGTACCGCCGACGGGTACCTCCTCGACGGCACCGCGCCCCCCGTCCTCGGCGGCGCCCAGGCCGACCTGGTGATCCTGCGGGCCGCCACCACCGACGGCGCCGTCTGGCTCGCCGTGGACACCGCCGGGCTCCTCGTGCGGCCCCACACCGGCGCCGACCCCACCCGGACCACCGCCGAGGTCACCGCCAGGAACGTCCCCGTCCCCGCCGCTCGCCGGCTCACCCTCGACCCCGCCCTCGTCCACGACCTCGCCGCCGTCCTCCTCGCCGCCGACGCCTGCGGCACCGCCGCCCGCGCCGTCGAGACCGCCGCCGAACACGCCCGTACCCGCGAACAGTTCGGCCGGCCCATCGGACGGTTCCAGGGCGTCAAACACCTCTGCGCCGACATGCTCGTCCGGCTCGAACAGGCCCGCGCCCTCACCTGGGACGCCGCCCGCGCCACCCGGAGCGAGGCCCGGTCGCTCACCGCCGCGCTCGCCGCCGCCACCGCCCTCGACACCGCGTACACCTGCGCCAAGGACTGCATCCAGATCCTCGGCGGCACCGGTTTCACCTGGGAACACGACGCCCATCTCCTGCTCCGCCGCGCCGTCGTCGCCCGCCAGCTCCTCGGCGCCGGCGACCACCACCGCCTCGCCGCCCTCCGGCACGCGGCCGCCGGCGTCCGCCGCGGTCTCCGGCTCGACCTGCCGCCCGAGGCCGACGCCTACCGCGCCGCCGCCCGCGAGGCCCTCGCCCCCGCCGTCGGACTCGAACCCGCCGCCGCCCGGCGCGCCCTCGCCCCCACGGGGTACGCGGCCCCGCACCTCCCGGAGCCGTACGGGCTCGGCGCGGGACCCCTCCAGCAGCTCGCCGTCCAGCGTGAGATGGACGAGGCCGGCATCAGGGTCTCCGGGCTCGGCATCGGCGCCTGGGTCGTGCCCTCGCTCCTCGCCCACGGCACCCCGGCCCAGCAGGCCGAGCACCTCGGCCCGACCCTGCGCGGCGAACGCCTCTGGTGCCAGCTCTTCTCCGAACCCGGCGCCGGCTCCGACCTCGCCTCCCTCCGCACCCGCGCCGAACGCACCGAGGACGGGCGCTGGCGGATCAACGGCCAGAAGGTGTGGACGAGCGCCGCCCAGTGGGCCCATTACGGCATCCTGCTCGCCCGTACCGACCCCGCCGCCCCCAAGCACCGGGGGCTCAGCTACTTCCTCGTCGACATGCGGAACACCCCCGGGGTCGACGTACGGCCGCTCAAGGAGATCACCGGCGAGTCCCTCTTCAACGAGGTCTGGTTCGACGACGCGGTCCTCCCGGCCGACGCCGTCGTCGGCGAGGTCGGTGACGGCTGGCGGGTCGCCCGCAACACCCTCGGCAACGAACGCGTCCACATGGCCGACCAGGTCGCCTTCGACACCGGCCTCGAAGCCCTCGTCGAACGCGCCGCGCCGCACGACGGCTCCGTGCGCGTAAGGATCGGGGCGCTCCTCGCCGAGGCGCACGCGCTCGCGTGCATCGGCCTGCGCACCACCCTGCTCCAGGTGTCCGGGCTCGAACCGGGCGCGGGCGCCAGCGTCCGCAAGCTCGTCCAGACCCTCCACCAGCAGAAGGTCGCCGAACTCACCCTCGAACTCCTCGGACCGGAAGGCGCCGTGCGCGAGGGCCCCGGCGAAGGGGCCGTCCACGGGCTGCTCATGTCCCGCTGCCTGACCATCGCGGGCGGCACCACCCAAGTACAGCTCAATGTCGTCGCCGAGCGGCTGCTCGGCCTGCCGAGAGACTGAGGGGGAACCGAAGATGGGCAAGGCGTACGTCGTCGGCGTCGGAATGACGAAGTTCGAGAAGCCGGAGACCCGCGACTGGCAGTACTGGGACATGGCCCGCGAGGCCGGCACCGCCGCCCTCGACGACGCCGGCGTCCCGTACGCGCGCGTGGAGCAGGCCGCCGTCGGCTACTGCTTCCAGGCCTCCACCGCGGGACAGCGCGCCGTGTACGAACTCGGGCTCTCCGGCATCCCCGTCTACAACCTCAACAACAACTGCGCGACCGGCTCCACCGCCCTCATGACCGCCCGCCAGTTCGTCGAGGGCGGCATCGCCGACTGCGTCCTCGCCCTCGGCTTCGAGAAGATGAGCCGGGGAGCGCTGGGAGGCGGGTCGGGGGCGGGTGACTTCTCGGCTTCTCCCGTCGCCCGGCACTACGGCATCATGGCCGCCGCCCACGGCTTCGAGGCGAGTCCGCCCACCGCGCAGATCTTCGGCAACGCCGCCCGCGAGCACATGGAGCGGTACGGGACGACCGAGGTGCAGCTCGCGGCCGTCGGGGCCAAGAACCACCAGCACTCGGCGAACAACCCCAACGCCCAGTTCCAGGACGTCTACACCGTCGACGAGATCCTCGCCGCGAAGTCCGTCCACCGGCCGCTCACCCGGCTCCAGTGCTCGCCCACCTCCGACGGCGCGGCGGCGGCCCTCGTCGTCTCCGAACGCTTCGTCGACGCGCACGGGCTGCGGGGGAGGGCCGTGGAGATCGCCGGACAGGCGATGACCACCGACACCGAGGAGTCCTTCGCCTCGCGCTCCTGCATCGACGCCGTCGGCCGCCCGATGTCCCGGGCCGCCGCCCGTCAGGCGTACGAGCGCTCCGGACTCGGCATCGAGGACGTCGACGTCGTCGAACTCCACGACTGCTTCTCCGTCAACGAACTCCTCACCTACGAGGCCCTCGGCATGTGCGAGGACGGCGCCTCCGGCAAGCTCGTCGAGTCGGGCGCCACCACGTACGGCGGGCGCTGGGTCGTGAACCCCTCCGGCGGCCTCATCTCCAAGGGCCACCCGCTGGGCGCGACGGGCCTCGCGCAGACCGCCGAACTGGTCTGGCAGCTCAGGGGCGAGGCGGGCGCGCGGCAGGTGGCGGGGGCGCGGGTCGGACTCGCGCACAACATCGGCCTGGGCGGGGCGGCGGTGGTGACGCTGCTGCGCAAGCCGTAGCGGCCGCGGACGCCCGCTGCTCCCTGCTGCGCGAGCCGTAGCGGCCGAGTACGCCGCCCTCGCTGCTGCGCAAGCCGTAGGACTCACGGCGTATGTACGGGGCGGAGGGGGTCTGCGACCATGACATCCATGTCGCAGACGGACTCCGCCACGAGCACCTCACCCACCCCCTCCATACCCCCGGCCCATCCGTGGAAGGTCGTCCTGACCGCCTGCGCGGGCCAGTTCCTCGTCGTCCTCGACGTCTCCGTCGTGAACGTGGCACTGCCGTCGATGCGGACCGACCTCGGGCTCTCGGCCCTGGGGCTGCAATGGGTGCTCAACGCGTACGCCATCGCCTTCGCCGGCTTCATGCTGCTCGGCGGGCGCGCTTCCGACCTCTACGGACGGAAGGCGATGTTCCTGCTCGGGCTCGGGCTCTTCACCGCCGCCTCCGCCGCGGGCGGCCTCGCCGAGGAGGGCTGGCAGCTCGTCGCCGCCCGAGCCGTGCAGGGCCTCGGTGCCGCCGTCCTCTCCCCGGCCACCCTCACCCTGGTCACCAGCGCCGTCCCTGCGGGAGCCGCCCGCACACGGGCCATCGGCACCTGGACGGCGGTCGGCGCGGCGGGCGGCGCGGCGGGCGGATTCGTCGGCGGCGTCCTCGTCGAACTGCTCTCCTGGCGCTGGGTCCTCCTCATCAACGTCCCCATCGGCGTCCTGGTCCTCGCGGGCGGCCTGCTCTGGCTGCGCGAGTCCCGCACCGGCGCGGGCCGCCGCCTCGACCTGCCGGGAGCCGTCCTCGTCACCGCCGGTCTCGCCACCCTCGCGTACGGCATCGTCGAGACCGAGGCGGCGGGCTGGACGGACCCGGCGACCCTGCTCACGCTCCTCGGCGGCGTGCTGCTCCTCGGCCTCTTCGTGGCCGTCGAGGCCCGGACGGCGGCCCCGCTGATGCCGCTGAAGATCTTCCGTACGCGGGCGGTCACGGCGGCCAACGTGGCGATCCTGCTGTGCGGTTCGAGCTCCTTCGGCATGTGGTTCTTCATGACGACGTACGCGCAGAGCGTCCTCGCCTACACCCCGCTCCAGGCCGGCCTCGCGCTCGTCCCCAGCTCCGTCGCCGTCATCGTGGGCTCCAAGCTGGCACCCCGGCTGATGCCGGCGGTCGGCGCGCGGAACCTGGCCGTGCTCGGCACCCTCGTCGCCGCGGCGGGCTTCGCCTGGCAGTCGACCCTCACGGCCGACGGCACCTTCCTGGGGACGATCCTGGGCCCCGGCGTCCTGATGATGGCCGGCCTCGGCCTGGCCACCACCCCGCTGGCAGCCCTCGCCACCTCCAGCGCCTCCCCCGCGGACACGGGCCTGGTCTCGGGCCTCGTCAACACGTCCCGCACGATGGGCGGTGCCCTCGGCCTCGCCGTACTCTCCACGGTCGCCGCCGCCACGGCCGGACCCGTCGCCCCCGACTTCGGCGACCCGTCCTCCGGCCACCTGGTCCCCGGCTACGCGATGGCCTTCCGCGTCTCGACGGCCGTCCTCATCGCGGCGGCCGTCCTGATGCACCTCTGGCTCCCCAAGCCGGCGGGCCGCGGCGGGGCGCAGACGAAGGGGGCCTAGGGGGTGTCTTGCCGATCAGGCCGGATCGACAAGACACCCCCTAGGGCCTCTCGCCCGGCCCGTCTCCCGCCGCCGGCTCCCCGGCCGTCCCGGCGAGGGCCGGGTCGATGACCGTCTCGCCGCGCAGGGCCCTGCGGATCGCCTCGGCCAGCTCCTCCACGGGGCCGTCCTTCACCAGGAACCCCGCCGCGCCGGCCTCCATCGCCCGGCGCAGAGAGCCCGGCCGGCCGAAGGTCGCGAGGATCAGGACCCGGCAGTCCGGGGCCTCCGACCGCAGGTCCGCCGCCGCGTCCAGGCCCGAACGGCCCGGCAGCCCGATGTCGAGGAGGGCCACGTCGGGCCGGGAGAGCAGGGCTGCGTCCACGACCTCGTCACCGCGGCCCACCTGCGCCACGACCTCCATGTCGTGCTCCATGCCGAGCAGCAGGGCCAGCGCCCCGCGCGTCATGCCCTGGTCCTCGGCGAGCAGCAGTCTGATCATTCCGTCGGCTCCCCTCGTGCGGTCGTTCCGAGTCAAGGGTGCGGCCTTCGGTGGCGGACCGCTCGCCCAGACGCGCTCCCGGGGGACGTGCCGACGCGCCCATCTGACGTATCGTCAGGTAGGGCGACCCGGGAGGGTTCACAACGCTTGCCGCCTCGGCTATACATGGGGACCACCGACCTAGAACGCGTTCTAGAACGGCCGCGTACGGGACGGTCCCCGCACGGCCTCGGTGCGGCCGACGGTGCGGACGGCCGCGCCGAGGTCTTCCACCGCACGAGGAGCCACGAGGAGCAGCAGCCGATGCCCATCGACCCCGCAAAGGCCGTCGCCGCCGAACCCCGCAGCGCCGAGATCTCCTGGGACCACAAGGACGTCCAGCTCTACCACCTCGGGCTGGGGGCGGGCACCCCCGCGACCGACCCCGACGAGCTCCGCTACACCCTCGAATCCCGGCTCCACGTCCTGCCCAGCTTCGCCACCGTCGCGGGCGCCGGCATGGGCGTCGTCGGCGGACTCTCCGCGCCCGGCATCGACATCGACCTCGCCGCCGTCCTGCACGGCGGCCAGTCGGTCACGCTCCACCGCCCGGTACCCGTCGCCGGCCGCGCCGTCTCCACCTCACGCGTCGCCGCCGTGTACGACAAGGGCAAGGCCGCCGTCCTCGTCCTGCGCACCGAGGCCGCCGACGCCGAAGGGCCCCTCTGGACCAGCGACGCCCAGATCTTCGTCCGCGGCGAGGGCGGCTGGGGCGGCGACCGCGGTCCCTCCGAGCGCCTCGCCCTCCCCGACCGCGCGCCCGACGTCACCGCCGAGCGACCGATCCGCGAGGAACAGGCCCTGCTCTACCGGCTCTCGGGCGACTGGAACCCGCTCCACGCCGACCCCGAGTTCGCGAAACTCGCCGGCTTCGACCGCCCGATCCTGCACGGCCTCTGCTCGTACGGGATGACCCTCAAGGCGGTGGTGGACACGGTGCTCGGCGGGGACGTCACCCGCGTCCGCTCGTACCGCACCCGCTTCGCCGGGATCGTCTTCCCCGGCGAGACCCTGCGCGTCCGGATGTGGGCGGGCGAGGGCGGCGTCCAGGTGACGGTCACCGCGGTGGAGCGCGACGACGCCCCCGTACTCGCCGACACGGTCGTCGAACACTCGTAGATCCGCCAGATCCGCCAGATCCGCCAGATCCGCCAGATCCGTTCAGATCCGTTCAGATCCGTCCCGGAGGGAGCCGCACCATGCGCGCAGCCGTACTGCACGAGATCGGCCAGGACAAACTCGAAGTCGTCGACGACGTCGAGGCGGTGGGCTTCGGCCCCGGCAAGGTGCGGATCCGGGTCCGGGCCACCGGCCTCTGCCACTCCGACGTCTCCGCGATGAGCGGCGTCCTCCCGCAGCCCGCCCCCTTCATCCCCGGCCACGAGGGCGCCGGCGAGATCCTCGACGTCGGCGACGGCGTCACCGGACTCGACCAGGGCCAGCGGGTGCTGCTCTGCTGGCTGCCCGCCTGCGGTAGCTGTCCCGCCTGCAAGCGCGGCCAGACACAGCTGTGCCTGGCCGGCTTCATGAACGCCGGCACGCCCAACTTCAAGCGCCCCGGCGGCGACGTCTTCGGCTTCGCCGGCACCGGCACCTTCACCGAGGAGGTCGTCGTCGACGCCGGCTGCGCCGTCCCGATCCCCGACGACGTGCCCTTCGAGATCGCCGCCCTCATCGGCTGCGGCGTCACCACCGGCCTCGGCGCCGCCATCAACACCGCCAAGGTGGAGGCGGGTTCGTCCGTCGCCGTCATCGGCTGCGGCGGCGTCGGCATCTCCGCCATCCAGGGCGCCAAGCTCCAGGGGGCCGCCCAGATCGTCGCCGTCGACCCCGTCGCGTCGCGCCGCGAGGCCGCGCTGCGCTTCGGCGCCACCGAGGCCGTGGCCCCGGACGCGCTCGCCGACGCCAAGCAGCGGGTCACCGGCGGAGAGGGCTTCGACTACGTCTTCGAGGTCGTCGGCAAGTCCGCCACGGCCCGCACCGCGTACGAGACGACCCGCCGCGGCGGCACCCTCTGCGTCGTCGGCGCCGGCGCCCTCGACGACTACCTCCAGCTCAGCATGTTCGAGCTGTTCTTCGACGAGAAGCGGATCCTGCCGTCCATGTACGGCGGCGGGGACGTGCTCCGGTCGTACGAGCGGGCCATCGCGCTCTGGCGGGCGGGCCGCATCGACCTGGAGTCGCTCATCACCCACCGGGTGCCGCTCGCGGGCATCAACGAGGCCCTGGAGCAGATGCGCACGGGCGTGGCGCTCCGCACCTGCATCGAGATCTGAGAGGACCCCCACGCGATGTCACTCCCCCTGGAAGGGCTGAGCGCGATCGTCACCGGCGCCGGGCGCGGCCTCGGCCGCGCCGAGGCCCTCGAACTGGCCAGGCTCGGCGCCGCCGTCGTCGTCAACGACTACGGACAGCCCGGCCGCGACGGCTCCGGCGCCGCCTCCGCCGCGCCCGCCGAGGAGGTCGCCGCGGAGATCCGCGCGGCGGGCGGCCGGGCGGTCGCGCACCTCGGCGACGTCTCCGACTTCGAGACCGCGCGGGCCCTGGTCGACCTGGCCGTCGCCGAGTTCGGGAAGCTGGACGTCCTGGTCAACAACGCGGGCATCCTGCGCGACCGGATGGTCTTCTCGATGAGCGAGGACGAGTGGGACTCGGTCGTACGGGTCCACCTCAAGGGCCACTTCAACACCACCCACTTCGCCGCCGTGCACTGGCGGGGACGCGCCAAGGCCGGGGAGACCGGCGTCTACGGCCGGATCGTCAACACCTCCTCCGAGGCCTTCCTCGCGGGCTCGGCCGGTCAGCCCAACTACGCGGCGGCCAAGGGCGGCATCGTCGGTCTGACCACCTCGACGGCGCTCGCGCTCGCCCGGTACGGGGTCACCGCCAACGCGATCTGCCCCAGGGCCAGGACGCGGATGACGGAGGACGTGTTCGCGGCCATTCCAGCGATCAAGAGCGGCGGCGAGCCGGGGGAGGGGGAGCTCGACCCGCTGTCCCCGGAGCACGTGGCGCCGCTCGTCGGCTATCTCGCCTCCCCGGCCGCGTCCGGGGTCAACGGCCAGCTGCTCGTCGTGCACGGCGGGATGGTGGCGGTCGTGGACCGGCCGCGGGTTTCGGCCAAGTTCGACACGGCCAAGGAGGCGTTCACGTACGAGGAACTGGACGGCCTGCTCACCCCGCACTACGCGTCCCGCCCGGCGGGCGAGACCTTCGCCGCGGCGGAGGTGCTGGGGCTGAAGAAGGGCTGAGGACGGGCCGTCGGACGAGGACGGTCAGCGGTGGGGAAACACGAGGGCCCCGGGGACACCCCGGGGCCCTCGCGTCACTGGAATCGCTCCGTCGCCGGACCTACCGCGTCACTGCGCGTCCGGCTCGCGGCGGTGGCGGCCGTGCGGGGAGGACGCGGAGTCCTCCGTCGGCGAGGCCTCACCGCGGTGCTTGCCGGAGCCGATCCGCTCCTGCCCGTGCGTGCTGTTTTCCGACATGGTCGAACTCACCCCGTTGACATCGGTCTTGCTGTGCAGCCCGAGATTCTAACCAGCGGGTCTCCGGTCGGTGAGAGGCGCCTGCTGCAACGGCACCGGACGGCACACCCGGGGCTCCTCGGCGACCGCCGGCACCGTCACCGGCGGCTCGGGTTCCGGTTCCGGCGGCGCCTCCATGTCCGCGAGCCCGCACGGCGCCCCGGCCGTCGCGTACGGCAGCCGCAGCACGCCCCCGGCCGTCCACAGGCCCGCACCGGCCAGCCAGCCCGCGGGGGCGGCCAGATGGCCCAGTCGGCGGGCCGACGGCCGCCAGACACCCACCCAGCTGCCGCCCGCCGCGTCGATCCGCAGCGCCACCGAGCAGCTCTCCGGCATCAGCACCTGCCCCGGCTGCACCGCGAACGGCGTCACCGCCGCGTCGTCGAGCCGCAGGCACTCCGGGAACCGCACCGGCAGCAGACTCCCGAGCACCCCCCAGCCGAGCCGGTCGTGCCCCGGCGACGGCGCGTCGGAGCGGATCAGGAGCAGCCCGCTGTCCGGGTCGGCGAGGAGCAGCCGGTCGTCGCTCCCCTCGGTGATCTGGAGCAGCGGCGTCACCTCCCCGCCCCGCTCCAGGTCGACGGCGACGGCCTTCACGGGACCGTCGCCGAGCCGCCGGTCGAGCGCGAGCATCCGGCCCGTACGGTCGAGCCACACCCCGCCCGTGCAGCGGCCCCTGACCTCCGCCACCTGCTCGGGGCCGAAGGCGCCGCCCGCCACCAGCCACAGCGTCGTCGTGTCGGGGCCGACGCACATCGCGTACGCGCAGATCCCGTCGGGCGAGGGCGGCAGCAGCACCAGGTGCTCGGAGCCCGGGGCCTCCACCGCGCCGAGCTGGAGTTCGCCGGTGGCCGGTCCTGTGGGATAGAGCAGCGAGAAGGTGTTCCGCCGCCCGTCCACGCGGCGGGCGACGAGGACGCGGCCGTCCGCGAGGGGCAGCAGCCGGGTGCCCGGCTCCTCCGGCTGGTCGAGGGGGAGCGGCACGGCGTACGGCTCCGGGCCGTCGAGCGTCCACCTCTCCACGTACAGGGCGTCACCGGCGCCCGCGAGCCGGGCCGCGTACGCGCCGTTCGCCGTGATCGTGAACCCCGTCGGCCAGTCGGCGCTCCCGGGGCGCGCCCCGTCCCGGTGTCCCTCGCGGTCGTCGTCCTCGGCCGCCGTCTCGATGGCACACGCTGTCATCGACTCGTCACCTCCGGCCACGAAGCTAGTTTTCGCACTTCCAGCCGAACAACACGAGCAGGGTCACTTCACACATAAGGGTGGCCGTGGGCGTGTTCGGCTGAGGGGTGGGGGGTGGTTGTGCTGGAGTTTCCCGTGATGAGTAAGGTAAGGCGAACCTAAACGGAGTCTCAGGCTCCGGCCGGTCGTGCCCGAAATCCCCGCCAGGACCCGTACAGGAGCCTTCTCATGTCCCTCCGCCGCCGCGGCACCGCCGCCGCCGTCGCCCTCGCCGCCGCGCTCTCGCTCGCGGCCTGCGGCGGAGGCGACACCGGATCCGACTCCTCCAAGAACGAGGACACGACCAAGGGCGACACGACCAAGAAGAAGGACGTCGCCACCGGCGGCAAGGACTTCGGCGACGCGGCGGCCAAGACCGCGGCCATGGGCACCGACGCCACGGCGGGCCAGTTCCCCCGCACCCTGACGCACGCCCTCGGCAAGACCGAACTGAAGGCCGCCCCCAAGCGGGTCGTCGTCCTCGACGTCGGCGAGCTCGACAACGTGGTCTCCCTCGGCATCCAGCCCGTCGGCTACGCCCCCTCCGAGGGCGACGACGGCATCCCCGGCTACCTCGCGAAGAACGCCGGCGCCCCGAAGTCCGTCGGCACCATCAACAACCTCAACCTGGAGGCCATCGCCAACCTCCAGCCCGACCTGATCCTCGGGAGCCAGCTCCGCGCCGCGGACAAGTACGACGAGCTGTCGAAGATCGCGCCGACCGTGTTCTCCATCCGTCCGGGCTTCACCTGGAAGGAGAACTACCTCCTCAACGCCGCCGCGCTCGACAGGACCGCCGAGGCGAAGGAGAAGCTCGCCGCGTACGAGACGAAGGCGAAGCAGCTCGGCACCGACATCGGAACGAACAAGCCGACCATCTCGATGGTCCGCTACCTCCCGGGCAAGATCCGCCTCTACGCCAAGGCGTCCTTCATCGGCACCATCCTCGAGGACGCGGGCCTGCCGCGGCCCAAGAACCAGCAGATCAACGAGCTGGCCGCCGAGATCAGCCCCGAGAAGATCGACGAGGCCGACGCCGACTGGATCTTCACCGGCGTGTACGGCGACGCCAAGGCCACCAAGAAGGACACCGCCCAGGCCAACCCGCTCTGGAAGAACCTCAAGGCGGTCAAGGCCGGCCAGGCCAAGGACGTCCCGGACGAGACCTGGTACCTCGGCCTCGGCGTGACCGCGGCGAACAGCGTCCTCGACGACCTGCGCGCGGACCTCGTCAAGAAGTAGTCCCTGGCCGGTGGGTTATCCACAGGCCAGAACGGTGGGGCACGTGAGGAAGGTAGCCTTTCCTCCGTGCCCCGTCTGTCTGAAGTAACCGCCGCGCTCGACGCCCTCTGGCCGCCCGAGCGGGCCGAGTCGTGGGACGCCGTCGGCACCGTCTGCGGCGACCCCGACGCCGAGGTCACCCGCGTGCTCTTCGCCGTCGACCCCGTCCAGGAGATCGCCGACGAGGCCGTCGCCCTCGGCGCCGACCTGATCGTCACCCACCACCCGCTCTACCTGCGCGGTACGACGACGGTCGCGGCCGGCCACTTCAAGGGCCGCGTCGTGCACGGACTCATCAAGCACGACATCGCCCTCCACGTCGCGCACACCAACGCCGACACCGCCGACCCCGGCGTCTCCGACGCCCTCGCCGGCGCCCTCGACCTCCGCGTCACCGGCCCCCTCGTGCCCGAGAACAACCTCGGCCGGATCTGCGAGCTGGACCGCCCCGAGACCCTCGCCGAGTTCGCCGCCCGCGCCGCCGCGCGACTGCCCGCCACCGCGCAGGGCATCAGGGTCGCCGGAGACCCCGGCATGACCGTGCGCCGCGTCGCCGTCAGCGGCGGCTCCGGTGACAGCCTCTTCGACGCCGTGCGGGCCGCGGGCGTGGACGTCTTCCTCACCGCCGACCTGCGCCACCACCCCGTCTCCGAGGCCACCCAGCACTCTCCCCTCGGGCTCGTCGACGCGGCCCACTGGGCCACCGAATGGCCCTGGTGCGAGCAGGCGGCCGCCCAGCTCGACGAGATTTCCGACCGTCACGGCTGGGACCTGCGCGTCCACGTCTCGAAGACGGTCACCGACCCCTGGTCCTTCCACCACACCTCCCCTGGAGCCCCCAACTGAACGCCGCGCCCGCCGACCAGATCCGCCTTCTCGACGTCCAGGCCCTGGACGTCCGCCTCCAGCAGCTCGCCCACAAGCGCGGCTCGCTGCCCGAGCACGCCGAGCTGGAGTCGCTCTCCAAGGACCTCACCCAGCTGCGCGACCTCCTCGTCGCCGCGCAGACCCAGGAGAGCGACTGCGGCCGCGAGCAGACCAAGGCCGAGCAGGACGTCGACCAGGTCCGCCAGCGCGCCACGCGCGACCAGCAGCGCCTCGACTCCGGCGCCGTCTCCTCCCCGAAGGACCTGGAGAACCTCCAGCGCGAGATCGTCTCGCTCGCCAAGCGCCAGGGCGACCTGGAGGAGATCGTCCTCGAGGTCATGGAGCGCCGCGAGGCCATCCAGGAGCGCCTGACCGAGCTGACCGAGCGGGTCTCCGCGGTCCAGGCCAAGACCGACGCCGCCACCGCCCGGCGCGACGCCGCCGAGGCGGAGCTCGACGCCGAGGAGGCCTCCGTGGCCAAGGAGCGCGAGCTGATCGCGGGCTCCGTCCCGGCCGACCTGCTCAAGCTGTACGAGAAGCTGCGCGAGCAGCAGGGCGGCGTCGGCGCGGCCCGGCTCTACCAGCGCAAGTGCGAGGGCTGCCACATCGAGCTCAACATCACCGAGCTGAACGACGTCCGTGCCGCCGCCCGTGACGCGGTCGTCCGCTGCGAGAACTGCCGCCGCATCCTCGTCCGCACCTCGGAGTCCGGTCTGTAATGTCCGTCCCTCCGTCTTCGCGAGAGCTGATCGTCGAGGCCGACGGGGGCTCCCGGGGGAATCCCGGGCCCGCCGGCTACGGGGCGGTCGTCCTGGACCCCGCCACGGGCGAGACGCTCGCGGAGGCGGCCGAGTACATCGGCGTGGCGACGAACAACGTCGCCGAGTACAAGGGCCTGGTGGCAGGCCTGAAAGCGGCCCGGGCGCTGTTCCCCGACGCCACCGTCCACGTCCGCATGGACTCCAAGCTGGTCGTCGAGCAGATGTCCGGCCGCTGGAAGATCAAGCACCCGGACATGAAGCCGCTCGCCGCCGAGGCCGGCCGGGTCTTCCCGGCGGGCCGGGTCCGCTACGAGTGGATCCCGCGCGAGCGCAACAAGCACGCGGACCGGCTCGCGAACGAGGCGATGGACGCGGGCAAGCTGGGCCGCCGGTGGGAGCCGTCCGCCTCGACGGCCGGCCTCGACGCCATGGCCGCCCGCAACGCCGCGACTCCGGCGGGTCCGCCGGGTGACGCGACGGCGGGCGCGGCCCGCGCGAGGGCGGCGCTGGGGGCACGGCCGTCCGCCGGGACCCGCACGAGCGTGCCGGGGACCGGAACGGCCGCCTGGCCGAGCACGGCGTCCCGACCGTCCGCCCCCGGCGACCTGCCGGACGAGGGCCTGTTCACGGAAGAGGCCCTCGGGGCCCCGGGCGACTTCGAGGCCACGGGCGATTTCGAGGCCGAGGCGGGCACGGGGGGCGCGACGCCCGCCGTTCCCGTGCAAGCGGCGACCGCCACTGTCCCCGCCGCCCCCCGGCAGGGCTGGACCGGGCCCGACATGGGCGCCCCCGCGACCTTCGTGCTGCTGCGGCACGGGGAGACCGCGCTCACGCCCGAGAAGCGTTTCTCGGGCAGCGGGGGCACCGACCCCGAGCTCTCGGCGGCCGGGCTGCGGCAGGCCGAGGCCGTCGCGGAGGCGCTGGCCGCGCGCGGCACGATCCAGGAGATCGTCAGCTCGCCGCTCACCCGCTGCCGGCAGACCGCCGCCGCCGTCGCCGCCCGCCTCGGACTCGACGTACGCGTCGATCAGGGGCTGCGCGAGACCGACTTCGGCGCCTGGGAGGGGCTGAGCTTCGGCGAGGTGCGGGAGCGGTACCCGGAGGACCTCGACGCCTGGCTGGCCTCGCCGAAGGCGGCGCCGACGGGCGGGGGAGAGAGCTTCGCCACCGTCGCCCGGCGCGTCGCCGCGACCCGGGACCGGCTGACCGCCGCCCACGCGGGCCGCACCGTCCTCCTCGTCACTCACGTCACGCCGATCAAGACCCTGGTCCGGCTCGCGCTCGGCGCCCCGCCGGAGTCCCTGTTCCGGATGGAGCTGTCGGCCGCGTCGATCTCGGCGGTGGCCTACTACGCCGACGGCAACGCGTCCGTACGACTCCTCAACGACACCTCGCACCTGAGGGCCTGAGAAGCTGAAGGTCTTCGGCCGGGGGACCTTTCACCCCGGCGGTCGTATGATCGCGCGACGTCGTCCGGAGAGCTGGGGGTGCGGCCGTGGAGACGGTGCTGTCGGGGAGAGGCACGCGCGCCAGGTTCGACGGCACACGCCTGAGGATCGTCCGGGACGGCACGACATGGACGGTGCCCGTCCAGGCGATCGCCTCCGTGGAGGAGTCGGCGGGCGGGGCGGTACGGGTCGTCCTCGCCGGGGATCCCTCCCGCGCCCGGCACGGACTCGGCGGCTCCGTCGCCCTGTCGGGACCGAACGCGCGCGCGGCCGGAGCCTTCGCGGGCCATGTCCGTACGGCGCTGGGGCGCGTCACCCCCGCCGCCGACGGGCACGCCCTGGTCACCGTCGTACGCCCGGAACCCGCCGGCGCGGGCGGCGGACTCGGGGGGACGGCGCGGCGCGCGGTCCGCGTCGGCGCGGCGCTCGCCGGCTACGCGACGCTCCTCGCGGTGATCGGTGTGACCGGCCCGCGCAGCACTGTGACAGCCGCCGTGTCCCTCTCCTTCGGCGGGCTGCTCGGCATCCTCGGCGGTGTCCCGCTCTGGCGGGTCGGCCGCCGTTTCCACGCCATGGCTGTCCTGCGGCGGCGAGGTATCGGCGTCGTCGCCCGGATCGACGGCCGCGTCAAGATCTGGTCGAAGGGAGCCTCGCTCTGGGAGTTCCCGTGCCTCTCGTACACGACCGTCGACGGCGAGAAGTACGCGCGGGTGCCGTCACGGGTCTCGATGTGGGCCTGGGGTGAAGTGCGTCCCACGGTGGAGATCCTCTACGACCCCGAGTTCCCGCGCCGCGCCGGTGTGCCCCCGACCGTCGGTTTCGCGCTGCGCAGCGTCGTCCTCGGCCTGCTCGGCCTGGTCCCCATGTTCCTCTTCGTCCTCGCGGTGCTCGCCAACACCCCGCTCCTGGACCTCTAGTCAGCGCAGCGCCGCCGCCTCGCGCGCCAGGGCCTCGACCCGTGCCCAGTCGCGGGCCGCGAGGGCGTCGGGCGGCAGCATCCACGTACCGCCGACGCAGCCGACGTTCGGAAGGGACAGATAGGCCGGGGCGGAGGCGAGGGAGACGCCGCCGGTCGGGCAGAAACGGGCCCGGGGGAGCGGCCCCGCGAGGGACTTCAGGTACGGGACGCCGCCCGCCGCCTCGGCCGGGAAGAACTTCATGGTGTCCACCCCCCGTTCGAGCAGCGCCACGACCTCCGAGGCCGTCGACACCCCCGGCAGGAACGGCACGCCCGAGTCCCGCATCGCGCCGAGCAGCCGCTCGGTCCACCCCGGGCTGACCAGGAACCGGGCACCGGCGCCGACCGCTTCCGCGACCCCGGCCGCCGACACGACCGTCCCCGCGCCGACGACCGCGTCCGGCACCTCGGCCGCGACCGCCCGGAGGGCGTCGAGCGCGGCCGAAGTGCGCAGGGTGATCTCGATGAGCGGCAGACCGCCCGCCACCAGTGCCCGCGCCAGGGGTACGGCGTCGGCGGCGTCCTCGATCACGACGACCGGGACGACGGGGACGGGAGCGGCTGCCGGGGCGAGGCCGGCAAGCTCGGCAAGGTCGAACACGCTCGTCATGGCCTCATCCTGGCCACAGTGAGCGAACTGCGCAACGAGCGTTGCGCAGGGCGCAACGGCACTCTAGTGGATCTCGTCCACCAGGACGTCCAGCGACCCCGCCTTCCCCGTCTCCTCCACCACGTATCCCAGGTCCCGCAGCGCCTCCACCAGCTCCCCGGTCGACCGAGGCCCCGCGCCCGCCTCCAGGAGGCTCCGCACGATCCGCCCCTTCGTCGCCTTGTTGAAGTGGCTGACCACCTTCCCGGTCGGCGCGTGCAGCACCCGCACCGTCGCCGTCCGCGCCGCCACCTCACCCTTCGGCTTCCACGCCGACGCGTACGCCGACGAGCGCAGGTCCAGGACCAGACCGTCCCCGGCCACCTCGGGAAGAACGGACGCCATCGCACCCCGCCAGTGCGCGCCGAGCGCGCCGAGCCCCGGCAGCTTCACCCCCATCGAGCAGCGGTACGACGGAATCCGGTCCGTCACCCGCACCGCGCCCCACAGCCCCGAGAACACGAGCAGCGACCGCCCCGCCCGCTTCCTGGCCGCCGCGTCCAGGGTCGCCAGACCCAGCGCGTCGTACAGCACGCCCGTGTAGACCTCGCCGGCCGGACGCGCGCCCGCCGTCCGCAGCTCCACGTTCTTCGCGACCTCGCCGCGCAGGCCCTCGCTCAGGCCAAGGACCTCGCGCGCCTTCTCCTCGTCGGCCGCGCACAGCTCGACCAGCTCGTCCAGGACCGCCGCCCGTGCCTCCGCGAGCCCCGGCAGGGACAGCGATTCCGGCTTGAGCGGCGCCCCGCGCCCCGAGGAGGCCTTGCCTTCGGAGGGCGGCAACAGCACGAGCACGGCGGTTCTCCTTCATACGTACGGGATCGGGGGTGCGGCCCCGCCCCTCAAGACTACAAAGCGCGAGCCCCCGCCCTTGCCGTACGGCCTTCGGGGTGCCGTCCCCGGCACCCCGCCATACGCTCGGTCCATGCCCCGCCGCCCCCTTCACGTGACCGGCGCAGCCGAGACGCCGCTGCGGGCCGCCCTGCGCGCGCTCCGTACCGAGCTCGCGATCCCCGACGACTTCCCGAGCGCCGTCCTCGCCGAGGCCGAGGCCGCCGCGAAGACCCCCCGGCTCCCCGCCCACGACGCCACCGACCTGCCGTTCTTCACCGTCGACCCGCCCGCCTCCACCGACCTCGACCAGGCCATGCACCTGGCCCGGCGGGCCGACGGCGGCTACCGCGTCCACTACGCCATCGCCGACGTCGCCGCCTTCGTCACCCCCGGCGGCGCGCTCGACGCCGAGGCCCACCGGCGCGTCCTCACCCTCTACTTCCCCGACGGCCGGATCCCGCTCCACCCGGCCGTCCTCTCCGAAGGGGCCGCCAGCCTCCTCCCCGGCGACCCCCGCCCCGCCCTGCTGTGGCGGATCGACCTCGACGCCGAGGGCCGCCGCGTCGCCACCGACGTCCGCCGCGCGATGGTCCGCAGCCGCGCCAAACTCGACTACGAGGAGGTGCAGCGGCAGATCGACACGGGGACGGCGGAGGAGCCCGTCGCCCTCCTCCGGGACATCGGCCGGCTCCGCGAGACCCTCGAAGCCGAACGCGGCGGGATCTCCCTCAACGTCCCCGAACAGGAGATCGTCGCGCACGGCCGGAGCTACTCCCTCGCCTACCGGGCCCCGCTCCCCGCCGACGGCTGGAACGCCCAGATCTCCCTGCTCACCGGCATGGCCGCCGCCGACCTCATGACCGCCGCCGGCACCGGCATCCTGCGCACCCTCCCCACCGCCCCCGACGGCGCCGTCGCCCGCCTGCGCCGCTCCGCACGGGCCCTCGGCGTCGACTGGCCGCACCACGTCTCGTACGCGGACGTCGTCCGCGCCACCGACCCCACGAACCCGCGCCACGCGGCCTTCCTCCAGGAGTGCACCACCCTGCTGCGCGGTGCCGGGTACACCGTCTTCACCGACGGCCTCGTCCCCACGCCGGCCGTGCACGCCGCCGTCGCGGACGAGTACACCCACTGCACCGCGCCGCTGCGGCGGCTCGTCGACCGGTACGCGGGCGAACTGTGCGTGGCGGCGGTGGCGGGCGACGAACCGCCCGAGTGGGTACGGGCCGCCCTGCCGACGCTCCCCGACGAGATGGCCATGGGCACCCGCCGCGCCAACACCGTCGAGCGCGAGAGCGTCGACATCGTCGAGGCGGCCCTGCTCGGCGAACGGGTCGGCGAGGTCTTCGACGCGTACGTCATCGACGTGAAGGAACGCGATCCGGCCGTCGGCACCGTCCACCTGGACGACCCGGCGGTCGTCGCCCGCGTCGCGGGCGGGGACCGCCCGCTGCCGCTGGGGGAGTGGCTCCGGGTCAGACTGACGGCGGCGGACCCGGGGACGGCGAAGGTACTGTTCGCGCCCGCGTGACGTCCGGCATGACGTCCGGCGTGACGTCCGGCGTGACGTCCTCCGCGAGGGCCCGCGTGAGCTGCTTGTACAGGGCGCGCGAATCGTCGGCGTGGACCCGGATCAGCCGTACGGGGCGGGGCGTCCCGCTCAGGAACCGCGGCACGTCGACCGGCTCGGCAAGCTCGATCGTGACGGAGGTCTGGGAGCCGACCGCGAGGTTCAGCTCGCCCTCGGCCTTCTCGTGGGTGAACAGCAGCTCCTGGCGGACCGCCGCGATCCGGCCGAGCGGCACGCGCACGTCGACGTGCGCGGCCTGCCGCAGCCGCAGGACGTCCCCGGTCAGGGTGTGCGGACGGCTCGCGGAAGCGGCGTGCAGCCCGAGGACGAAGAGCACGGTGTAGACGTCCAGGACGAGGACGACCGCGTGGACCAGGGGCCAGTCGGCGAGCAGGTACGACATGCCGACCGTCTCGACCAGACACACGAACGCGAAGCCGTACATCAGCGCCGCCTGGTCCCGCGCGTGCGGGAACACCCCGTCGGCGCCCTCCACCCCGTGCGGCCGCCGCGCCACCCAGCGCACCAGGCTCACCATGATCAGCAGCTCGTGCCCCATGATCCGCAGCACGGGCCCGGGCACCAGCTCGGCCAGGGCCTCCCGCCGCGAGAGCCCGCGCCGCCGCAGCCGCGCCCAGACGAGACCCCCGGCGGCGAGCAGCCCCAGGACGAGCAGCTCCCCGACGAGGAGCACGCCCCCGGGCATCCGTACCCCGGCGAGAAGACAGACGAAGAGCACGGCCTCGGCGGGCAGCGCGGCGTACGCGACACCGCGCAGCAGCCGCAGCCCCCGTCCGCGCGGCGGCCCGCCCGCCGCACCGGCCACCGGCGCCGGGCCCTGCCGTGATGTTCCGGTTCCGGTCATGCCCCCGCCTCCGACGAGTCGTCGTTCCGACGTGTCAGGACCAGCTCGATCGCCCGCCGTACCGCCGCCGACTGGGCGGGGGCCAGGTCGGCGAAGAAGGCGTCGGCGATGCCGCCGGAGCCCTCGGGAGGCAGCTCCACGGCCAGCCCGTCCGGCAGGACGGCGGCCAGGGCGCGGGCGGCCCCGTCCACCCGAGGGTCGTCCGGCTCCGCGTCGGCGAGGGCGTCGAGGAGCCCGTACACCTCCCGGGCGCTGCCGGCCGCCCCGTGCATGAGGCTCATCAGCTCGGCCCGCTCGGTCTCGGGGACGACGGTGTCGAGCAGGGCCAGGATCTCCCGGTCCTTCGCCGCCATCGGGGACTCCGGCAGCTCGCCCAGGCCCGCGAGCAGCGCCGTGAGTTCAGGGGACACGGGCCCGTCGGCGGGCAGGCGCCCGGCCCGCGCCTCGGTGAGGAGCGGGGCGAGTCGTTCCCTGCGCTCCCGGACCACCGCCTCCTGCCGGGCCAGGTCCTCGTCCAGCTCCTCCAGGACCTCCACGAGCCCCCGCCCCTCGTCGTCCGCGAGCACACCGCGTACCTCGTCGAGCCCCAGCCCCAACTCGGTCAGCCGCCGGATCCGGGCGAGCAGCACGGCGTCCCGGACCCCGTACTCGCGGTACCCGTTGGCCCGCCGCGCGGGCTCGGGCAGCAGCCCCGCCTGGTGGTAGTGCCGCACGGCCCGGGGAGTGACCCCGACCAGGGCGGCGATCTCGCCGATACGCATGCGCCCAGTAGAAACCCTGACGCTGCGGCAAGGTCAAGCATGGTCCGCCGTCCCCTCCGGATCATGTGCCACGACCGGTGGGGGAGATCGTCGTGACGCCGCCGCCGGACGGGGACCACGAGAAGTACATCAGCCGCGTCCTGCGGCAGCTCGTCAGGAGATCGCCGGTCGACATGGACGCCTCGGGGACCAAGGGCCTCAAGGCGGCCGGCACCGCTGTGGAGCGGCTCAGGAACCACCTCATCCCGGACCTCACGTTCGCCCCCCTCGGCTTCGACCTGGAGACGGCCGAGTTCCTCTGAGGGCGGCTGCCTCCGAATCGGCGGGTAGCATGGTCGGCACGGCAGACGAGCCGGGCGGACGGCCGCGTGGAGATCTTCGGATCTTCCCGAGGAACGTCCGGGCTCCACAGAGCAGGGTGGTGGCTAACGGCCACCCGGGGTGACCCGCGGGACAGTGCCACAGAAAACAGACCGCCGGGGATCTCGGTCCTCGGTAAGGGTGAAACGGTGGTGTAAGAGACCACCAGCGCCTGAGGTGACTCAGGCGGCTAGGTAAACCCCACTCGGAGCAAGGTCAAGAAGGGACACCTCGGTGTCCCTGCGCGGACGTTCGAGGGCTGCTCGCCCGAGTTCGCGGGTAGACCGCAGGAGGCCGGTGGCAACGCCGGTCCTAGATGGATGGCCGTCGCCCCGACGACCGCGAGGTCCCGGGGCACAGAACCCGGCGTACAGCCCGACTCGTCTGCCGGCCCACGCGGAAGGGCCCCTGATCAGGTGCATACCTGGTCAGGGGCCCTTTTCTCGTGGTCGTCAGGGGCGTCGTACCTCGAAGTGGAAGCAGCCGTACTCGACCGCCCGGACGTGGACCAGGGCCACGGCCGGGTCGGTGAAGGCCTCGGTGAGAGCGGCGTCCAGTCCCTCGTCGGGCGCCTCCGGGAGTTCCAGGAGGCGGCCTCCGACGATGTGGCCCGCCGCGTCGTAGCGGCGGAGGGTCCGGAGCGCCCCGGGGCGGGTGAAGGGGTACGCCTCCGAGGGGGCGGGGTCGCCGCAGTCCTCCGCGTGGATGAAGACGGGACCCTGTTCGTCGTACGCGCCCGGCTCGGCCCCGGTCTCGGCGGCCCAGCGGCGCAGCGGGGCGTACGAGACCAGCGCGATCCGCTCGCCGGGGGCGGAGGGGCGCAGGCAGCAGCGGAGCGGGTCGCCGCCGTCGGTGGCCGTCCGCGGCACACAGGGGCGCCCGGCGTCGTCGGAGGCGCGCAGCTCGGCCAGCGCCGAGGGAGCGATGGGGCGGGCGAGGTGCGCGGTGGTGAGGTGGGTGGCTTCGGTGCTCATGGGGCCAGGCTCGCGCGGGAGCCGCCGCTGCGCTGGCGCAATTCGGACGGCGTGCCGGCCCGGGCACTACCGGCCGTCCAGCCACTCCGCGCGCGTACGCCCGCCCCGCCCCGGCCCGTCATCCCGCCCCGCCCGTCATCCCGTGCCCAGCCGCCCTGTCCGGTCTTCTCCGTCCGGTGCGGGCGCCGCACCGGCCTTCAACAGCCGCTCCGCCAGCGCACGGCAGCGGCCGGCGAGTTCCGGCGGGTCGAGCGGCTCGAAGTCGTGCCCGAGGAGGAGTACGTGCAGGATCAGCGCGTCGAGGCCGGCGGCGCCGCTGAGCACCTCGCAGCGGTCGTCCCCCCGTGGCCGTACGACCGCCGCCGACGCCGGGACCTGCGCGCGGACCGTGTCGGCCGGCGCGTGCACGAGGAACCGGGCCTGGTGGGGGTAGACCCGGCCGGTCACCCCCTCCTGCACGTATGTCGCCGCGTCGGGTGCCTCACGCGGGCGGAACCGCCAGGTCCTGGCGGACACCTCCGTCATCCTGTCGACGCGGAAGCTGCGCCAGTCGGCACGGTCCAGGTCGTACGCGAGGAGGTACCAGCGGCGGTCGGAGGCGACCAGGCGGTAGGGCTCGACCCGCCGACGGCGCACCTCGTCACCGGACGGGTAGTCGAAGCCCGCCTCGACCTCGTCGCGGCAGGCTCCGGCGAGGGCGGTGAGCACCTCGGGGTCGACCGGCTCACGGCCCCTGCCGAAGAACTCCACCGAGCCGGAGAGGGCGCGCACCTCGTGCCGCAGCCGCGTGGGCAGCACCCGGTCGAGCTTCGTCAGCGCCCGGAGCGCCGCGTCGCCGGGTCCCGCGGCCGCGCCGGCGAGCAGTGAGACCGCGGTGGCGATGGCCTCCTCGTCGTCGAGGAGCAGCGGCGGCAGGTCACGCCCGGGGCCGAGCCGGTAGCCGCCGCCGACGCCCTGGCCCGCGTGCACCGGGTAGCCGAGCGAGCGGAGCCGTTCGACGTCACGCCGGACCGTGCGCGTCGTCACCCCGAGCCGGTCGGCGAGTTCGGGGCCGCTCCAGGTGTGGCGCTGCTGCAGCAGGCCGAGCAGGGTCAGCACCCGTTCCGTGGTGCCCCGTTCGGCGCCGGTCGATGCGATCACGGAGCCACCCTGGCACGCCCTTGCACGCCCCTGGGGCATGGCGGACCGATTCTGTCCGCCATGGGTGTCAGGGTGGACTCACAGGACGAGGAACCCCCGTAACGAACGGAGCGGCACGATGAGCCGTCACTTCCAGGTCACCTTCGACGCCCACGACCCGCGCGCGCTGTCGTCCTTCTGGCGCGACGCACTGGACTACGTCCACCCCGGCCCGCCCGGGGTCGAGCTGCCCGAGGGCGCCGACCCGCTGGCCGCGTGGGACGACTTCCTCGCGCGGATCGGCGTACCGGAGGAGCAGCGCAACACGAGGTCCGCCATCGAGGACCCGGACGGGCAGGGCCCGCGGGTGTTCTTCCAGCAGGTGCCGGAGGACAAGGCGGCCAAGAACCGCGTCCACCTCGACGTCCGCGTCGCGCCCGGACTCGAGGGCGACGAGCGGATGGCGGCCCTGGAGGCCGAGTGCGACCGGCTCGTCGCCCTCGGCGCGAAGCGGGTGCGCCGCTTCGAGCCCGAGCCCCCGATGAGCACCGGCTGGATCGTGATGACCGATCCCGAGGGCAACGAGTTCTGTCTCGACTGACGCCCTGCCCCCGGACGGGCCCGGGCGGCCCCGGGCGTCCCGACTCAGCGGCAGAGTGCCTTGTCCACGACCGCCTCGACGCGCCTCGTGCCCGCGATCTCGACCGGGATGCTCGTCACCGCGATGTTGACGGCGCGGCCGTCGTCCGTGGCGCCGCCCCGGGTCTCGTACCCCACGATGTCCCCGCCGTGGCCCCAGTAGACGCCGCCGCACGTCAGCGGCCGGCTCATGAGCCCCAGACCGTAGCCGGCGCCGGTGTTCCCGACCGGGACCGTGGTGCGCATCTGGGCGAGCTGGGCGGCCGGGAGGAGTTCTCCGTCGAGGAGCGCGGTGAAGAAGCGGTTGACGTCGGAGTTGGTGGAGATCATCTGCCCGGCCGCCCCGCCCGCCGAGGGGTCGATCTCGGTGAAGTCGCGCAGCGGCTCATCCGCCGTGAGCCGGTGGTAGCCGCGGGGGTGGGGCTCCCGGATGGTCTTGTCGCCGGGCGCGGGGAAGTAGGTGTGGCGCAGGCCCAGGGGCCGGACGATCCGCCGGTCGATCTCCTCGGCGAGCGGGCGGCCAGTGACCTTCTGGGCGATCAGACCGGCCAAGATGTAGTTGGTGTTGCTGTACGACCACTTCTTCCCCGGGGCGAACTCGGCCTTGTGCCGGAGGGCGATGTCGACCAGGTCGCGGGGCTCGAAGTACCGGTGCGCCATCTCGTCGTCGCTGATGTGCGTCCCGTACTCCGGAAGTCCGCTGGTGTGCTGGAGGAGCTGACGGACCGTGATGTGGCGTCCGTCGATGCCGTTCCCGCGGACGAGGCCCGGCAGGTAGGTGTCGACGTCGGCGTCGAGGTCGACCTTCCCCTCGCCGACCAGCTGCAGGACGACGACCGCGGTGAACGTCTTGGTGTTGCTGCCGATCCGTACCTGGCCGTCCCTCGGCACCTTCGCCCCGGTGGCCAGGTCGCCGACCCCCGCGGTGTACGTACGGCTGCGGCCCGCACGGTCCTGGACGGTCGCGAGCGCGGCGGGCTGCCCGTCGCGCACCAGCGCCTCCAGGCCCTGCTGCACGGTGTCCGGCCGCGCGGCGGCGAAGGCCGTCGGCGGCGCCAGGGCACCCGTGGCCACGACGGCGAGGGCCACCGCGGCCGCGGCCGCCAGGGCTCCGCGCCGGCGGCGCTCGGAGGGTCGGGGACGGTGGGCTGTCTGCTCACGCATGGACGGTCAACTCCCGTGTGATCGTGGTCGTTCGTGCCCTTCGACCGGGCAGGACACGATCATGGGTTCCGGGGGCTCCGGCGCGCATCGCGGGAAAGCGGGAGAAGGTGCTCCCCCGATCGGGGGAGGCCGGGCGCGGGCCGCCCGTCCATACTGGCTGATCATGATCAAGGCAATGCGGCCGCTGCTGCGGCGCTCCACCTACTCGGGTGCGCTGTTCGGCTACGGCGCCGTCCTGGCGAGCCTTCCCCTGCTGTCCTTCGCGCTGCTCCCGGCGCTCGCGTGGCGGTCCGCTCCCGAGGGCGTGCAGATCGGCCTGGCCGTGCTCGTCTGGGCGGTGCTGATCGGCCTGGTCGGCCTCGCCCGCACCACCCGGCGGGTGCTGGTCCTGTCCGCCCGGCGGCTGCTGAAGGTGCCGCTGCCCGACGCCGACGCCGTACGGGCCGCCGGATCCCGCGCCGGCCGCTGGCGGACTCCGCTCTGGCTGCTGCTGCACGTGGCGGTCGGCTGGACGGGTGCGCTGGCGAGCGGTCTGCTGCTCTTCGTGGGCCTGACCCTGCCGGGAGGATGGCTAGACGCCGAGCTGGGCCTGAGTCTTTTCGGCCGGTCGGTACGGGTGGAGGGCGGCTGGCAGAGCTGGGCGGCCGGGCTCGGCTGCCTGCTCCTCGCGGGGGCCGTCTGCGTCCTGGTGACGAGGACCCTGCGGTGGTCGGCGCCCAGGCTGCTCGGGCCGTCCACGGCCGAGCGGCTCGCGTCGGCGGCCGAGCGGGAACTGCGCCTGGCCGAACGCAACCGGCTCGCACACGAGCTGCACGACTCCATCGGGCACACGCTGACGACGACCACGATCCAGGCGGCGGTCGCCGGCGAGGTGCTCGCCGCCGATCCGGTGGCGGCCAGGGCGGCCCTGCGCAGCATCGAGGAGTCGGCCAGGGCCGCCCTGGAGGACCTGGACTACGTGCTCGGCGTCCTGCGGGAACGGGAGGCCGAGACGGCGCCGACCCGCACCCTGGCCGATCTGCCCGAGCTGTTCGACCGGGTACGGCACACGGGCGCGGTGGTGGAGCCGGACCTCTCGGGGGACCTGACCCACGTACAGGGGACGCTGTCCCGGGCCGCGTACAGGATCCTGCAGGAGGGGCTGACCAACGCGATGCGGCACGGAGGGGGCGGGCCCATCGCGGTCCGCGTGCGGGCCGGGGCGGAGGTACTGGAGCTCGGCGTGGTCAACGGGACGGCGGACGAGGGCAAGGGACCCCGTGCCTTCCCGTCGTCCGGGCACGGCCTCTCCGGTCTCGCCGAACGGGTACGGCTCCTGAACGGGGACATCGAGTCCGGCCCGGACGGGCCGCGGCACTGGCGCCTGTCGGTCCGGCTTCCCGTACGGCCGTCGGCATGAGCGGGGCGAGCGCGGCACCCGTCACCCTCCTGATCGCGGACGACGATGAGGTGACCCGCAGCGGCCTGCGCACCCTGCTCGCGGCGCAGCCGGGGATCGCCGTGGTCGGGGAGGCCGCCGACGGCGTCGAGGTCGTCGAACAGGCGCGGCTGCTGCGGCCCGACGTGATCCTGATGGACGTGCGGATGCCGCGCCGCAACGGGATCGAGGCCACCCGGCACCTCCTCGCGGAACCGGCCGGATCCGGTGCCGCCGGGGCGGCCGGGTCGTCCCGCGCGTCCGACCCGCCGAAGGTCGTCGTGATCACCACCTTCGAGAACGACGACTACGTGACGGCCGCGCTCGGCGCCGGCGCCAGCGGGTTCGTGCTGAAGAGGCTGCCGGTCCGGCAGATCGCGGAGGCGGTACGGATCGTGGCGGCGGGGGAGGCGATCCTCTTTCCCGCGACGCTGCGCCGGATGGTCGCCGCCCGCCCCAGGGACTCCGCCGACGCGCTGCCGAGGGCGGCGCTCACGGGGCGGGAGGAGGAGGTCCTGCGGCTGATGGCCACCGGCCTGTCGAATCCGGAGATCGCCCAGACCCTCACCGTCAGCCTGGAGACGGTGAAGACGCACGTCGGGAACGTGCTGACCAAGCTCGGCGCCCAGAACCGGACCCACGCGGTGGTCATCGCGTACGAGTCCGGTCTGGTCGTGCCGGGGTTCGCCGGCTGAGTCCCCGTATCCGTCCGAGGGTCAGTCGAGGACCTCGATCGTCCACTGCGGGTCCCGGTCGTCCGTACGGACGAAGATCCGCTTGGGGAGCAGGGAGCGGTCCTCGAAGAGGTCGCGGCCGAGGGCCAGGCCGTGCTGGTCGATCGTGTACGTCCCGGTGCGGAGGTCGGCGAGCGAGGTGACCGTGGCGGCGCCGTCGTCGTCGACGCGCTGGATCCGCCAGACGGAGGCGGGGGAGTCGTCGCCGCGGACGCCCACCGGGGCGCGGTCGGTGCCCTCCGCGACGATGGTCTCCTCGGTGCCCTTGGCGGTGAAGCGGAAGCCCTGGCCCTCCCGGGTGACCACCCACTCCGCCGAGTGCCCCTGGTCCACGAGGAAGCCGACCAGGGCTCCGTCCTCGACTCCGACCGGGGCCCCCTTCGCGTACAGCTTGACGACCTTGCCGGTGTCTGACATCTGTCCTCCTGGGCTGATTGCGGCAGTTGGGGCGATAGTGCCCGGTCGGGCCTGGGTGGGGCCAGCGAACACGCAGGTCATAGGCTGCGCGGTGCTGGGAAGTCGTCAGGGAGGGGAAGGTTCCGCACGTCGTGGAGCACGATCGGACGCAGGGTCGGGAGCAGGGCCGGACGCAAGGCCGGACGCAGGGTCAGGAGCAGGGGCGGGAGCAGAGGCGGCGCGACTGGGGGCCGATCGGCCCGGCCGGCGTGTCCCCGGACAAGCGGGCGGCGGCCTCGAAGCCGGCCGGGGAACGGTGGTGGCGGCGGCCGGGGTTCGTCGTCCTCTTTCTGGTCCTCGTACCCCCGGCCGGCATGGTGCTCGCCTGGCGGACCCGGTGGACGCCGGGCCGGAAGGTGGTCGCGACCGTCCTGTCGGGGGTGTGGTTCGTGGCGGTGGGGACGAGCGAGCCGTCGACGGAGGAGCCCGCGACGGCCGCCGCCGGGTCCCGGGTGACCGCGTCTCCGACCGCCCGTGCCCCGGACGGCCGGTACACCCCGCCCACCCCCACGCCGCGCCCGACGGTGCGGCGGGTCGTGGCCGACTACACGGGCCAGAACCTGGAGACGGCGACGAGGGCCGCGTACGAGGCGGGCTTCAGGACGCGGTCGCACGACGCGACCGAGGACGACAAGATGCAGCTCGTGGACGGCAACTGGAAGGTCTGCTTCCAGGAGCCGGCGGCCGGGGAGACGGTCGTGGCGGAGGAAGGGCGGCGGAGCAGGATCGAGTTCGCGGTCGTCGAGAAGAGCAGCCCCTGCCCGGCGCGGGACGGCGAGGCCGTGGTGTTCCCCAAGATGCCGGACGTGGTCGGCAAGACCTTCGCGAACGGTTCGGCGGTGCTCCGGAAGCTGGGCCTCACCCGGATCACCGGCACCAGCGTGTACACGGACGTCGACCTGGCGGCCGGTCACGACGACTGGCGGATCTGCTTCCAGGACCCGGAGGCGGGCGAGGACGTCGAACGGCCGGAGCACCTGTCCGTACGGCTCTCCCTCGCGCGGCCGGGGCTCGCCTGTCCGAGCGAGGAGTACGCCCGGCTGAACCCGGACCCCGACCCGGACCGGCACGGCTCCGGAACGGGCACGGGATCGGGTTCCGACTCCGGCTCCGGCTCCGGTGGCGGCCTCGCGTACTACAAGAACTGCGACGCCGTCCGCGCGGCCGGCAGGGCCCCCATCTACCGGGGCCAGCCCGGCTACCGCTCGGGCCTCGACCGCGACGGCGACGGCAAGGCCTGCGACTGGTCATGACGGTCGGGCGGGCGGACGTGCCGGACGACGTGAGCGGCGCTCGGCCGCGTGGCGGGCCCGTGCTCGTCCAGGTGGCCCAGCCCGGCCGCTGACACGCGGGCGCGTACGGCCAGGTTCCCCGGGCGGGCCGGGCCGCCGGGTGTACGGGTGGGGCATGACGATTCCTGTGAACCAGCTCAGCGACCCCGCCGTGCGCGCCTTCGTCACGGCCCTCAACGCGAACGACGAGGAGGCCTTCCGGGCGGCTCTCGTGCCCGGCGCGACCATGTCCGACGACGGGTCCGAGCGGGACGTGGAGCAGTGGACGGAGAAGGAGGTCTTCGCCTCGCGCGGGCACATGGAGATCGAGTCCGAGAAGGGCGACGGGCGCGATCTCGTCGCCCGCTACCGCAACGACACCTGGGGCGAGATGCGGACCCGCTGGCGCTTCACCGTCGAGGACGGCAGGATCGCCCGCTTCGAGACCGGACAGGCCTGACGCCCGGCCCGTCGGACGGGGGTCCTAGGGTCTTTCGTTCGGATCGGGCCGGATCAGGGGGCGGGGTCTGGTGTCGTGCGTCGCAAGGCGGAGGAGGGCGCCATGGCGGCGCCATGGCAACCGACGACAACGCGGCGAGGCGCGGTGCCAGGGCCCGCGAGCCCGGCACGATCCAAACGAGAGGCCCTAGCCCCGGCCGATGTACGGCATCGTCGTCGCCATGACCGTGGCGAACTGGACGTTCGCCGCCAGCGGCAGGGACGCCATGTGCACCACCGTCGCCGCCACGTCCGCCGCGTCCATCACCGGCTCCGCCGCCAGTTCGCCATTGGCCTGCAGGATGCCGGTCTGCATGCGGGCCGTCATCTCGGTCGCCGCGTTGCCGATGTCGAGCTGGCCGCAGGCGATGCGGTACGGGCGGCCGTCGAGCGACAGGGACTTCGTCAGGCCCGTCATCGCGTGCTTCGTCGCCGTGTACGCGATCGAGTGCGGGCGCGGTACGTGGGCGGAGATGGAGCCGTTGTTGATGATCCGGCCGCCCTGCGGGTCCTGCTCCTTCATGGCCCGGAAGGCCGCCTGGGCACAGAGGAACGCGCCCGTCAGGTTGACGTCGACGACCGCCCGCCAGGTGTCCGGGTCCAGGTCCTCGACGGGGACGCCGCCGCCGGCGAACGTACCGGCGTTGTTGAAGAGCAGGTCGACGCGGCCGTAGCGGTCCCGTACCGCCGTGAAGAGGGCCGCCACCTCCTGCGCCGAGGTCACGTCCGTGGGGACCGCCAGGAAGTCGCCGGCCGGGAGGGCCGCCGCCGTCTCCTCCAGGGCCCGCGCCCTGCGCCCCGCCAGGGCCACCGACCAGCCCGCCTCCGCGAGGGCCAGTGCCACGCTCCGGCCGATGCCCGATCCCGCTCCCGTCACCACTGCGATGCTCATGGGCGCGCAGCGTACGCGAGACGTGTGCCCCATGAACTCATTGTCCCGACACGTGGATGTTCTGTACCCGACAACGTGAGGTCGTCCCGTCCCCCTCGAATGGCGGAAGCGCAACATCCGTCCGGGGAGGGGCACATGACCCACGTACACGACGACGTACAGGACCACTCCGAAGAACTCCGCGCCGCGGCCCGCCACTTCGGCCGCCGCCGGTTCCTCACCGTCTCGGGCGCCGCGGCCGCGCTCGCCTTCGCCACCCAGCTGCCCGCGGCCGGCGCCGCGGCCGCCGCCGAACTCGACGGCCGGCGTGTCGGCGAGTACCCGTTCAGCCTGGGGGTGGCCTCGGGCGACCCCCAGCCCGGCTCCGTACTCCTGTGGACCCGGCTCGCACCCCGGCCCTTCGAGCCCGGCGGCGGACTGCCCGCGCGCCGGGTCGGGGTCCGCTGGGAGCTCGCCCACGACGAGCGCTTCACCCGGATCGCCCGGCGCGGCCTGGCCACGGCACACCCCGAGTTCCGCCACGCGATACACGTCGAGGTCGAGCACCTCTCCCCGGGCCGCGTGTACTTCTACCGCTTCCGCGTCGGCGAGTGGACCAGCCCGGTCGGCCGCACCCGCACCGCCCCCGACCTGGGCGCCCACAACACGGCCCTCAAGCTGGCCGCCGTCTCCTGCCAGGCGTACCACGACGGCTACTTCACGGCCTACCGCCACCTCGCGGACGAGGACCTCGACGTCGTCTTCCACCTCGGCGACTACCTGTACGAGTACGCCGTGAACGCCACCGGCGGCGCCCGCGCCTACACCGACCGCGTCCTCCCGGCCGTCTTCAACCGCGAGACGGTCACCCTGGAGGACTACCGGCTGCGCTACGGCCTCTACAAGTCCGACCCCGACCTGCGGGCCGCGCACGCCGCCCACCCCTTCGTCGTCACCTGGGACGACCACGAGACCGAGAACAACTACGCGGGCGGCATCCCCGAGAACGGCGTCCCGCCCGAGGAGTTCCTGCTCCGCCGCGCCTCCGCCTACCGCGCCTACTGGGAGCACCAGCCGCTGCGGGCGCCCCAGCGGCCCGAGGGTCCCGACATGCGGATGTACCGGCGGCTGCGCTTCGGGCGGCTCGCCCAGTTCGACATCCTCGACACCCGCCAGTACCGCTCCGACCAGGCCTACGGGGACGGCTGGCACGTCCCGGGCCCCGTGCTCGACGACCCGGCGCGCACCCTGACCGGCGCCGAGCAGGAACGCTGGCTGCTTGCCGGCTGGCGCGCCTCGCGGGCCCGCTGGAACGTGCTGCCGCAACAGGTGGTGTTCTCCGAGCGCCGCGACCGGCCCACCGCCGACTACACGGTCTCCATGGACGCCTGGGACGGGTACGCGGCCTCCCGGCGGCGGGTCCTCGCGGGCGCCGAGGCCGCGGGCGTCGAGAACCTGATGGTGCTGACCGGCGACGTCCACGTCGGCATCGGCCTCGACATCAAGGCCGACTTCCGCGACCCGGGCTCCAGGACCGTCGGCACCGAGATCGTCACCACCTCGATCGCCAGCGGGAAGAACGGCGCCGACCGCCCGTCCAACTACGACCGGATCACCCAGGCCAACCCGCACGTGAAGCTCTACAGCGGGCGGCGCGGCTACGTGACGGTGGCGCTCGGGACGGAGAGCGCCCGTGCCGACTTCCGTACGGTCCCGTACGTGACGGCCCCGGGCGCCCCCGTCACCACGGCCGGCTCCCTCGTCACGGAAGCAGGCGACCCCGGTCTCAGGCCTGCGTGACGAGCGCCTCCCGAGGCTCTTCCCGCCGGTCCTCCTGCGGGTAGCGGACGCCGATGCGGTCCCGTACCGCGTCGAGCGTCCGCATCACCGCGAGCGAGCCGTCGAGCGGCACGAGCGCCGACTCCGTCGCGCCCGCCCGCAGGCAGCGCATGACCTCGGCGGCCTCGTGCCGGAGGGAGTGCGGATCGTCCTCGTTGACGAACTCCTCCGGCTCCTCGCCGTCGCGGTGCAGCGTGAACCGCTCGGGGAAAAAGAAGCCGCGCGGTACGTCGATCCGGCCGAGGGTGCCCGTCACGGACGCCGTCAGCGGGGTGTCCGCGACGAGCGAGCAGGACAGCAGGGCCGAGGCGCCCTTGTCCGACCAGCCGAGCAACATGCTGGTGTTGACGTCCACGCCCAGCGGCGAGAGCAGCGCGTGCGCCTGGACGGAGTCCGGCTCACCGAGGAGCAGCTGCGCGAACGACACCGGGTACACGCCCAGGTCGAGCAGCGCCCCGCCGCCCACCGCCGGGTCGAGGAGCCGGTGATCCGCGGGGAACGGGCCCGCGAGCCCGAAGTCCGCCTGCACCGTGCGGATCTCGCCGATCGCCCCGTCGCGGACCAGCTCGACGAGCCGCCCGATGAGCGGGTTGCAGTACATCCACATGGCCTCCATGAGGAAGAGACCACGGTCCCGGGAGAGAGTGACGAGTTCCTCCGCCTCCCCGGCGTTCAGCGTGAGAGCCTTCTCGCAGAGCACCGCCTTGCCCGCCTCCAGGGCGAGGCCGGCCGCCTCCCGGTGGGCGTGGTGCGGAGTGGCCACGTACACCACGTCGACGTCCTCGTCGGCGAAGAGCCCGGCCCACTCCCCGTACGCCCGCGGGATCCCGAACCGGTCGGCGAAGGCCTTCGCCGACGCCTCGGTGCGGGACGCCACGGCGACGATCTCCGCGCCGTCGAGCGTCGCGACGTCCGTCGTGAACCGCTCCGCTATGCCGCCCGTCGCCAGGATTCCCCAGCGCACCTTCTGACTCATGTTCCCCACCCGTCCCACAGAGGTCTCGACCATGCCGATCGAGCTGAGAGCATAGGCAAGGATTCAACGAAATGGAGCAGTCGATGCCGGAGAGCGGCCACAAAACGACACAAGGACACATAACCGATACCGCCCCCGAGACCAGCACCGGCCCGGTGACCACCACCGGCCCGGTGACCGCCACCGGCCCGGAGACCGCCACCGCCGGCACGGCGAAGGCCGCCGACGCGACCGCCGCACGAAGGACCGGGCTGCTCGTCACCCTCGTGCTCGGCGGGCTCACCGCCCTCCCCCCGCTCTCCATGGACATGTACCTCCCGGCCCTGCCGGAGGTCACCGGAGCGCTGCACGCCCCCGCCGCCACGATCCAGCTCACCCTCACCGCCTGCCTCGCCGGCATGGCCCTCGGGCAGCTCGTCGTCGGCCCCATGAGCGACAAGTGGGGACGCCGCCGCCCCCTGCTCATCGGCATGATCGTGTACGTCGTCGCCACCGCGTTCTGCGCGCTCGCCCCCACCGCCGGACTCCTCATCGGCTTCCGGCTGCTCCAGGGCCTCGCGGGCGCCGCCGGCATCGTCATCGCCCGCGCCGTCGTCCGCGACCTGTACGACGGCGTCGAGATGGCCCGCTTCTTCTCCACCCTCATGCTGATCTCCGGCGTCGCCCCGATCATCGCGCCCCTCATCGGCGGTCAGATCATGCGGCTCACCGACTGGCGGGGCGTCTTCCACGTCCTCACCCTGATCGGCGTGCTCCTCACCGTCGTCGTCTGGCGCTTCCTCGGCGAGACCCTTCCGCCCGAGCGGCGTCACGAGGGCGGCGTCGGCGAAGCCCTGCGCACCATGAGGGGCCTGCTCGCCGACCGGGTCTTCACCGGCTACATGCTGACCGGCGGACTCGCCTTCGCGGCCCTCTTCGCCTACATCTCGGCCTCGCCGTTCGTCGTCCAGGAGATCTACGGAGCCTCCCCGCAGACCTTCAGCCTGCTCTTCGGGATCAACTCGATCGGGCTCGTCGCCGTCGGCCAGATCAACGGCAAGCTCCTCATCGGCCGCGTCAGCCTCGACAAGGCGCTCGGCTGGGGCCTCGGGATCATCCTCCTCGCCGCCCTCGCGCTGCTCCTCATGACCAGCGGCGTCTTCGGCGAGGTCGGGCTCGTGCCCGTGGCCGCCGGACTCTTCGTCCTGATGTCCGCGATGGGCCTCGCCATGCCGAACACCAACGCCCAGGCCCTGATGCGCACCCCGCACGCCGCCGGGTCCGCCTCCGCGCTCCTCGGCACCACGTCGTTCCTCGTCGGCGCCATCGCCTCCCCGCTCGTCGGCATCGCGGGCGAGCACACGGCCGTCCCGATGGCGGTCGTCCAGCTCACCTGCGCCGTCCTGGCCGTCACCTGCTTCCTCGGCCTGTGCCGCCCGTGGCGGACCACCGACAAGGCGGCGGTCGCGGGCGCCTGACAGGCAGGCGGCCACGGGCGTCCGGCGGGACGGTGCCGGGCGGGTCCCTGGGTGTCCCGGGGGTCAGTACCCCCGGCTCCCGGTCTCGCCGAGGGCCTGGACCTGGCTGGCCTGGACCACGGCGGAGTGCCGCACGTTGTCGGGCAGGACGTCGCTCGCGACGATGTGCGCCACGACGGTGCCCAGGCGCATGACCACGACGTCGACGTCGACCTCGTCGTCCCGGACCGCCTCGGTCTCGTCGGCCCCGGAGTCCACGGTCTTCTGCTGCCAGCGGCCGCCGGAGGAGGCGTCCGCCTTCCGCCACCGGTCCACCTGGCCCTTCATCGCCGCCTTCGCCTGATCGGCCGTCTCGAACGAGAAGAGCCGGAACTCCACGCGGGCGCCGTCGGAGTTGCCCCGAGCCTCCATGTCCTTCCCGGAGGCGGCGACGAGACCCGCGCAGGAGATTCCTTCCTCCTGGGCGCAGTACTCGGCGGCCTCGCCCTCCTGGACGACGAAGGGGTCGCCGCCGACCATGACGTCGCCAACCTGGGACTCGATCGGCAGTGCGTTCAGCAGTCCGGTCGCGTCCAGCATGAGGGGCCGCGGCGCATCCGCCCCCTGCTCGCCCCCCTGCTCCGCCCCCTGCTGGTTCGCGCCGGGAACGGCCGCGGGCTTCGTGCTCCCCGGCGCCGGATCCCCCTCCGTACCGCATCCCGCCAGCGCGAACGCCAGTGCCGTCGCCACGACAGTCCCCCGTACGGCAGCCTTCACCTGAACTCCTCATGCATCCGATGACAAGTGATCAACTTGGCATGAACACCCAACATCATCGGCGGGAGATCGACCAACTCCGCAGGCCCGCACGGTCGCTCGTGGCCGCCGGTGCCCAGGAGGCGGGCTCGGCCGCCGGCCCGCGCTCCACCGCCTAAAATGTCGAGGTGAACGCCTCCGCCCCCTCCGCCGACTCCCTGCGCGCCGCCCTCGCCGGGCTCCTCGACGGGCTGCCGCCCCGCCGGGCCGCCCAGGCCGTCGAGCGGCTGATCGCCAACTACCGGGGCACCACCCCGACGGACGCCCCCGTGCTGCGCGACCGCTCCGACGTCGCCGCGTACGCCGCGTACCGGATGCCGGCGACCTTCGAGGCGGTACGGGGCGCCCTCGGCGCGCTGTGCGCGGCCATGCCCGACTGGGAACCCCGTACCCACACCGACGTCGGCGGGGGGACGGGCGCGGCGAGCTGGGCCGTCGCCGAGGCCTGGGAGGACGCGCCGCCCCGCAGCACCGTCCTCGACTGGGCGGAACCGGCCCTCGCGCTCGGCCGCGAACTCGCGGCCGGCACCCTGGACGCCGAGTGGCGCACGGCCAGGATCGGCGGCGGGCTGCGGCTCGCGGAAACGGACCTCGTCACCGTCTCGTACGTCCTCAAGGAGCTGACCGAGGCCGACCGGGCGGCGCTCGTGGCCGAGGCGGCGCGCGCGGCCAGGACCGTGGTGATCGTCGAGCCCGGCACCCCCGACGGCTACGAGCGGATCATGGCCGCCCGCACCCTCCTCGTCGACGCCGGGTTCACCGTCGCCGCCCCCTGCCCGCACAGCGGGGCCTGCCCGATCGAGCCGGGCGCGGACTGGTGCCACTTCTCGGCCCGGGTGAGCAGGTCCTCGCTGCACCGGCAGGTGAAGGGCGGCTCGCTGCCGTACGAGGACGAGAAGTACAGCTACGTGGCGGCGACCCGCGAACCGGCGGCCCCGACGGTCTCCCGCATCACCCGCAGGCCACAGATCCGCAAGGGCCTGGTGCTCCTGGAACTGTGCGGCCCCGACGGGCTCGCGCGGGAGACGGTCACCAAGCGCCACGGGCCTCTGTACAAGCAGGCCCGTGACGCCGAGTGGGGCGACTCCTGGCCCCCGGACGACGAGGGCTGAGGAGGCCGGCCGGTCGCCGGCGGGGCTCAGGACCGCTTCAGGGCCGCAGCTCCTGGGTGCAGCACTTCACGCTGCCGCCGCCCTTGAGGAATTCGCCCAGGTCCATGCCGATCGGCTCGAAGCCCCGCTCGCGCAGCGGCTCGAAGAGGCCCACCGCCGCCTGCGGGAGGAGGACGTTGAGGCCGTCGCTCACCCCGTTCAGACCGAGGGCCGCCGCGTCCGCGGCCGTCGCGATCAGGGCGTCGGGGAAGAGCCGGGCCAGCACCGCGCGGCTGCCGGGGGAGAAGGCGTCCGGGTAGTACATGATCTCGTCCCGGGCGTCGTCCAGGACGCACAGCGCGGTGTCCAGGTGGTAGTAGCGCGGGTCCACCAGCTCCAGACCGATCACCGGGCGGCCGAAGAACTCCTGCGCCTCGCCGTGGGCGAGCGGGCTGGAGCGGAAGCCGCGTCCTGCGAGGATCCAGGAGGCGGTGACGGCGAAGTCGCCCTCGCCCTCGTTCACGTGCTCCGGGACCCGTACGGCGTCGTCCGCCCAGCCGTTTCCGCGGAACCAGGACAGGTGCGCACCCGCCTCGGCCGCGCGTTCCGCGTGGGCGAACCTCGCGCCGAGGACGCGGCCGCCGACGACGGTGGCGCCGTTCGCCGCGAAGACCATGTCCGGCAGCGCCGGGTCGGGCGTGAGGAGCTCGACGGTGTGGCCGAGCGCGCGGTAGCGGTCGCGCAGGTCCTCCCACTGGGTGAGGGCGAGCGGCAGGTCGACCGGTTTCGTGGGGTCCATCCAGGGGTTGATGGAGTACGTCACCGCGAAGTGTGCGGGTGGGCACATCAGATAACGGCGGGGCGAGGACGAGCGCGGGGTGGGGCGCAATGAGGGCTCCTCACGGACGGGCGGACGTAAGAACCGGAGATCGGTGGACCCCATGTTCCGCCCTCGGAGCCCCGCACGCTGTGGACCGTTCGGGTGGTTCGGGGACCACCCGCACAGGCGAGACGTACCGTCTCGGCGCTGTTAGATTGGGGTCATGTCCGACACCAAGGCCCCCGACGCCTCCCGGCGCAGCGAGCGCTCCCGCCGCGCCATCTTCGACGCCGCCCTCGCCCTCGTCTCCGAGACCGGCTACGCCAGGACCACCATCGAGGGCATCGCCGCCCGCGCCGGCGTCGGCAAGCAGACCATCTACCGCTGGTGGCCCTCCAAGGCCGCCGTCCTCCTCGACGCCTTCCTCGACCTGGCCGCGCGGGCCAACGAAGCAGCGGGGCTGGACGCCCCCGGCGGGGAAGGGGCCGGTGAGATCCCGAACACCGGCGACCTCGCCGCCGACCTCAAGTACGTCCTGCGCGCCACCGTCGACGAGATGAACGACCCCGCCTTCGACCTCCCCACCCGCGCCCTCGCAGCCGAGGGCATCGTCGACCCCGAGCTCGGCGCCCGCTTCACCGAGGCCCTCCTCGAACCCCAGCTCCAGTACTACGCCCGCCGCATCGAGGCGGCCCAGGCCGCGGGCGACGTCGACCCCGACGCCGACCCCCGCATCGCCCTCGAACTGCTCGTCGGCCCCCTCCACCACCGCTGGGCGCACCGCACCCTGCCGCTCACCCACGGCTACGCCGACGCCCTCGTCGACCAGGTCCTGCGCGGGCTCGCCCCCCGCCCCTGACCCCGTGCGCACACCGGTTCCCCACCCCGGTTCCACACTCCGGTCACCTGAGGCGCAGGATGGTGGGACCATGGGAGGAGCCGAACGGGCGAGCATGAGCTGTGAGGGGATAGATGGGCGACGGCATCGGCCGCTACCGCGGCACGGAGAGCAAACTCGCACAGTGGCTGCGCAGGCGCCCCAAACGCACCGCGGCCGACGACGAGAACGACCGCGAGAAGCTGCTCCTGGCCGTCGCCGCCGCAGGGCTGCCCCTGGCCCCCGCCGCGTACCCCGTGGGCTACAGCTGCTCCTGTGAGCGGATCGGCTGTCCCACCCCCGGCCGGCACCCGGTCTCCTTCGCCTGGCAGACCCAGTCGACCACCGACCGCGCCCAGATCGAGCGCTGGGCCCGCAACGAGCCCGAGGCGAACTTCGTCACTTCCACCGGCATGGTCCACGACGTCCTCGACGTACCGATGGCGGCCGGCCGGGCCGCCCTGGAGCGCCTGCTCGCCGACGGCGTCGAGGTCGGGCCCGTCGCCGAGTCCGCCGACGCCGACACCCTCGGCGGGCGGATGCTCTTCTTCACCGCCACCCGCGGCACCCCCGAGGACGAGGACGAGTGGTGGCCGTGTGAGCTCGACTGCCACCCGGAGACGATGGACGAGCACCCGGGGCTGCGCTGGCACTGCCGCGGCAGCTACGTCCTCGTACCGCCCGCCCGGCTTCCCGGGGACGAGAGCGCCCATCCGGTCGTCGCCTGGCTCCGCGGCCCCGAGCACCCGCTGCCCGACCCGCTGAACCTCCTGGACACGCTCCAGGACGCCTGTGCGCGGCACGCGGCGCAGCGCGAGGCGGACGGGGACGGGGAGCACACGGCCCACGAGATCGCCTGGCCGCTGACCCGCTGACCCGCTGACCCGCTGATCTGCTGTCCGCCTGACCCAGCGGGCCGGCCGTTGAGGGCCCTACGAGCCCTGTGCGCCCACCACGCCCTGGAGCCGGCCCGTGACCGTCACCGCGTCGCGGTCCGTGCCCGCCGGCTTCACCAGGACCACCTGGTCGGACACCCACTCCTTGGTGACCGTGTTCTTGACCTCGCCGGTCAGCAGCGCCTTGACGCCCGGGTCGACCTTCGGCCGGTAGCCCGGCGCCGCCGTCTGCCGCTCGAAGTACCGGGTCGCGAAGAAGACGAGCGCGCCGCCGTCCTTCGTCCGCAGTCCGAGCGGCGCGAAGTCGCCCTGGTTCGCGGCCCGGTCGAGGTACTGGGTGGCGAGTCCCGGCCGCTTGGCCGCCTTCTGCCGCTGCTCGCGCCACGCCGTCGTGTGCGGCCCCGCCGCGAACGTCCCCGGCCGCCCGTCCTTCAGGAACGAGGCGTACTGCCCGCCGAGGTCCTGGGGCGCGACCGCGTAAGCGTCGCTGTCCGCCTCGACCGGCACCGCGTACCCGTCCTCCTCGGCGAACTCCGGCACCTCGGAGGGGGTGAGGATCACCAGGTGGGCGACCTCCCACAGCTGCTGCGGCCCGTTGCGGACGAAGACCAGGATCCAGCGCTGGTCCTCGGAGCCCGCGGCGTCCCGGTTGGCGTCGGTGTCCGCGAGGAACCAGCGCGGCCAGCCCGCCTTGCGGGGCAGGACGAACCGCGCGTCCGTCAGTTCGAGGGGCTGGTGATTCGGGTTGCCGCCCGGGCTCGTGACCGCCCCCGCGCGCAGGCCCGCCTGGTTGATCTCCCCGAGCGGACCGGTGACCCGGCCCGCGACGAGGGCCGGGTCGTACGCCTTGTCGGCCCGGTTGTAGGCGCTCGTGAAGTCGGCGAGTGCCTGCGCGGCCTCGGCCTTCGTCGCCGGCGGCATCAGGGCGAGCTCGCCGTGCACCGTCACACAGCCGCTCGCCGTCAGGGCGAGGGCGGTCGCGGCCGCCGTCGCCGCAAGGAGCCTCACAGGCCGTGCCGACCACCGCTCAAGCGGTCGTCCCGGCGCTCGCCTCAGCGTCAGCCTTCTCATCGGTCGCCTTCTGCTTCTTCACCCGCGCGGACGGACCCGACCCTATCGGGGCCAGGAACAGCGCGAGCGTCGGGACCAGATACAGCGCCCACACCGTGACCTGAAGGACCGTCGGGTCCGGCTGGAAGTTGAAGACGCCCTTGAGGAGCGTGCCGTACCAGCTGTCCGGCGGGATCGTCGCCGAGACGTCGAAGGCCTTGTTCGCGAGGCCGTCGAGGAAGCGGGCCTCCTGGAGGTCGTGCACGCCGTACGCGAGCACCCCTGCCGCCACCACGACCAGCATCCCGCCGGTCCAGGTGAAGAACCTCGCCAGGTCGATCCTGAGCGCGCCCCGGTAGAACAGCCAGCCGAGCAGCACCGCCGTGAGCAGCCCGAGGAGGACCCCGGTCAGCGGCGCGTACGAGCCGTCGGACGAGGCCCGTACCGAAGCCCAGACGAAGAGGGCCGTCTCCAGGCCCTCTCGGCCCACCGCCAGGAAGGCGGTGGCGACCAGGGCCCCCGTGCCCATCCGCAGGGCCGCGTCCAGCTTGCCGTGCAGCTCGTCCCTGAGGTGCCGGGCCGTGCGCCGCATCCAGAAGACCATCCAGGTCACGAGGACGACGGCGACGATCGACAGCGTGCCGCCGAGCAGCTCCTGCGCCTCGAACGTCAGCTCCTGCGAGCCGAACTCGAGACCGGCGCCGAAGGCCAGGGACACGCCGACGGCCACGCCGACGCCGATCCAGATCGGCCTCAGGGCGTCCCGCCGGCCGGTCTTCACCAGGTACGCGATGAGGATGCAGACGACCAGACTGGCCTCAAGGCCTTCGCGCAGGCCGATCAGATAGTTGCCGAACACGCCGGTTCCCTCCCTGGGGTACCTGAGGAGTCACGAGAACAGCGCACGGCCCCACCAGTCGTCCCTGTCCCGGACGCCCGGCGGGATCGCGAACAGCGCCGAACCCACGTGCTGGATGTACTCGTTGAGGACGTCGGAGGCCAGCGAGGTCTGCACCGGGACGAAGCCGGTACGGACGTCCCGCTGGTACGCCAGGAAGAACAGGCCCGCGTCGAGCCGCCCGAGCCCGTCCGTGCCGTCGGTGAAGGAGTAGCCGCGCCGCAGGAGCGTCGCCCCGCCGTTGCTGTCCGGGTGCGCGAGCCGGACGTGCGCGTCCGGCTTCATCGCCTTCAGGAACGGCTCGTCGTGCTCCCTCGCCTTGCCGACCGCAGCGCCCTCGCGCTTGTCGCGGCCGAAGATGTCCTCCTGTTCGGCGAGCGGCGTACGGTCCCAGGTCTCGACGTTCATCCGGATGCGGCGGGCGACGAGGTACGAGCCGCCGTCCATCCAGGCGGCGCCGCCCTCGGCGTCCCTGCCGGAGACCCACACGTGCTTCGCGAGCCGCTCGGTGTCGGTGCCCGCGATGTTGCGGGTGCCGTCCTTGAAGCCGAACAGGTTGCGCGGCGTCTGGGCGTCGGGGGTCGTCGACGACGTCTTGCCGAAGCCCAGCTGGGACCAGCGCACCGCGACCTTGCCGAAGCCGATCCGCGCCAGGTTCCGGATGGCGTGCACCGCGACCTGCGGGTCGTCCGCGCACGCCTGGACGCACAGGTCACCGCCGCTGCGCGCCGGATCCAGGTTGTCGCCGGGGAACCTGGGCAGCTCCACCAGCGCCCCGGGCCGCTTGTCCTTCAGCCCGAAGCGCCCGTCGAAGAGCGTGGGGCCGAAGCCGATGGTGAGGGTGAGACGGGACGGCTTGAGGCCCAGGGCCTCGCCGGTGTCGTCGGGCGGCGCCTCCGGCAGCCCGCCGTACGCGCCGCCGCCGACCTCGGCGCCGGCCGTCATGCGCTCGGCGGCCCGTGTCCAGTCCTTGAGGAGCTGGACGACCTCGGCGCGGTCCTCCGTCCGCACGTCGAAGGCCGCGAAGTGCAGCCGGTCCTGCACGGGAGTGGCGATGCCGGCCTGGTGCGTGCCGTGGAACGGCACGGCGGAGCCGCCGTCGGCGACCGGGACGGGGGCGTCCCCGTCAGCGGCCAGCAGGGCCGCGCCGCCTGCCGCGGCGGCGAGCCCGGCACCGCCCAGGGCGATCACCGTACGGCGGGAGGGCGCCGTGGCTTCGGCTTCCCTGTCGTCCTCGGACATGTCCCCGTCCTTCCGTGAAGGCTCGACTACTTGACGACGGCGGCGGCGAGCTTGGAGAGCGGCTCGGCCAGCGCGTTGACGCCGTCCGACAGCTCCTTGCGCTCGGCCGGGCCGACCTTGTCGTACGAGGTGAAGACGTAGCTGTTCTTGTCCGTGCGGTACTTGTCGAGCAGCGTGTTCAGCGCGGCGAACTGCTTGTCCAGTTCGGCCACGAGCTTCGCGTCGTTCTTCGCGGCGACCGGCTTGAGCAGCTCGAAGGACTTCTGCGCGCCCTCGACGTTGGCCTTGAAGTCGACGAGGTCGGTGTGGGAGTAGCGCTCCTCCTCGCCGGTGACCTTGCCGGTGGCGACCTCGTCCAGGAGCTCCTTGGCGCCGTTGGCCATGGAGGTCGGGGTGATCTCGGCCTTGCCGACCCGCTTCACCCAGTCCGCGAGGTCCTTGTCGAGGGTGTCGGCGAGGGTCTTCTCGGCGGCGCCGATCTTCTTGTCCTGCCAGAGCGCCTTCTCCAGGCGGTGCCAGCCGGTCCAGTCCTTCGCCGGGTCCTGACCCGCTTCGAGGCCGTCCTCGCGGACGTCGACCTTGGGGTCGATGTCGCCGAAGGACTCGGCGACGGGCTCGGTGCGCTCCCAGCCGATGCGGGACTCGGCGTAGGCCTTCTTCGCGGCCTCGATGTCACCGGCGCGGACGGCGTCGGTGAAGACCTTCACCTTGGGGAGGGTCGCGTCGGCCTGCGCCTGGACGTACTGGCGGTAGGCGGCGACGGCCGCGTCCATGCCGGGCGAACGCGGGACGGACGAGGCGCCGGCGCCGGTGGCCCTGACCTGCTGGCGGATGCCCGCCCCCGTCATGCCGGGCTTGCAGACGATCGCGTAGTCGCCGGGCTTGATCTCGGCGGTGACGGTGGCCTTGGTGCTGGGGCCGATGTTCTCGCGCTCGGTGACGATCCGGTCGTCCGGGTAGAGGACGTAGACCTCGGTGACCTTCGAGCCGCGGTTCTCGACGGCGAGCCTGACGTGGCCGGCCGGGAAGTCCTTCTTCGACACCTCGCAGGAGTCGTCCTTGGCGACGACGGTGATCGTGCCGTCCTCCCCCTTGGCGTCGCTCTTCTCGGTGCAGCCCGTGACGGCGGTCAGAGCGGCCGCGGTCGCGGCGGCGGTGACGACGGAGAGGCGGACGGCTCGCATGAGGGCTCCAGGAAGGCGGGGTGCGGGGCAGAGGGCAGGGCTGAGGACGTGCTCGGTACGGGGGCGGTGCGGGGCCGAGGCGGACCCAACTTAGCCGTGGCTTACCTAAGAAAGGGTCAACAGTCGGTCAAGCACCCGGAACCGTCCTTTTCGGTACGACGAGGGGGACCCCGGTCCGCGGGTGCGGGAACACCTCCACCGGCTGCCGGTACACCCGGCCGAGCAGCTCCTCGTCGAGGACCTCCGACGGCGGCCCGTCCGCCGCGACCCGGCCGCCGTGCACGATCGCGACCCGGTCGGCATGGGCCGCGGCGAGCCCCAGGTCGTGCAGCACCACCACCACCGCGGCCCCGGCCGCCGCGCGTTCACGGCAGAGCCGGAGCACCAGTTCCTGATGGCGCAGGTCGAGCGCGGCCGTCGGCTCGTCGAGGAGCAGCAGCCCCGTCCGCTGGGCGAGCACCCGGGCCAGGGCGACCCGGGCCCGTTCGCCGCCCGACAGCGCCAGGAAGGGGCGGGCGGCGAACCCCGTCACCTCGGCCGCCGCCATGGCCTCCGCCACGGCCGCCTCGTCCTCGTCCTCCCGGTCCGTCCCCGCCCACGGGGCCCGGCCCATCCGCACCACGTCGGCGACCGGGAAGGGGAAGGACAGCGCGGCCGCCTGCGGCAGCACGGCGCGGCGCAGGGCGAGTTCGGGCGCGGTCCAGGCGCCGACCGGCCGGTCCCCGATCCGTACCTCCCCCGCGTCCGGGACGAGGTCCCCCGCGAGGACGCCGAGCAGCGTCGACTTGCCGGCCCCGTTCGGCCCGGCGAGCGCGAGCACCTCCCCGGCCCGCACCGTGAGCCCGGCCCCGTCGAGCACCGGCCGCCGCCCGAGCGCGATCCGCGCGCCGACGACCTCCGCGACGAGGCCGCCGGCCGGGACGGGGACGGGGAGGGTGCGCGTACGACCCCTGAGACCGCCCCTTCCGAGAACGGCGCGGATCATGCCCAACCACCTTGCTTGCGACGGGTCCTGCGCAGCAGCCAGAAGAAGAACGGGCTGCCGATGAGGGCGGTGAGCACGCCCAGCGGGAGTTCGGCCGGAGCGGCGATCGTCCGGGCCGCCAGATCGCCCGCGGTGAGCGCGACCGCTCCGCCGAGCGCGCTGCCCGGGATCAGGAAGCGGTGACCGGGCCCGTTCGCCATCCGCAGCACGTGCGGGACGACGAGGCCGACGAAGGTGACGATCCCGGAGACCGCGACCGCCGCCGCGGTGAGCAGCGCCACGACCAGGATCAGGGCGATCCTGAGCCGTTCCACGTCCACGCCCAGGTGGCGCGCGGGCCGTTCGCCGAGCGCGAGCAGGTCGAGGCGGCGGGCGTGGAAGGGGGCGACCGCCAGGCCGACCAGCGCGCACGGCAGGACGGCGAGGACCTTGGGCCAGGTGGCCTGGGCGAGCGAACCCAGCTGCCAGAAGGTGATCTGGCTGATCTGCGCGTCGTCGGCGAAGAAGAGGAACAGGCCGATCAGGGCGCCCGCGAAGGCGGTCACCGCGATACCGGTGAGGATCAGCGTCACCACCTCGGTCCGGCCGCCCGAGCGGGACATCGCGTAGACGAGGAGCACGGTGACGAGGCCGCCGGCGAAGGCGCAGACGGACACGGTCCAGTTGCCGAGGAAGGTGAGCCCGAGCACGACCGCGCCGACCGCGCCGACGGCGGCTCCCGAGGAGATGCCGATGACGCCCGGCTCGGCGAGCGGGTTGCCGAACACGCCCTGCATCAGGGCGCCCGCGCAGCCGAGGGAGGCGCCGACGAGGACGGCGAGGACGACCCGGGGGAGCCGGATGTTCCACAGGACGCTCTCGGCCGTGCGGTCGAGCGCGTGCCCGCCGAGCCCGATCCGGTGCTGTACGGAGGAGAGGACGTCCCCGAGCGGGATCCCGTACGCCCCGGTCCCGGCGGAGAGCAGGGCGAGCAGGAGCAGGGCGGCGAGCAGGCCCGCGGTGAGGGGGGTGGCGGTGGAGCGGCGCCGGGGGGCGGCTTCGGCGGTCCGGGGTGAGTCGGGTGAGTCGGGTGAGCCGTGGGTGCCGCGTGTGTCGGTGGCCTCCGGGTTCTCCGGGCTCTCTCGGCTTTCCCGGCTTGCCCGACTCTCCGCGGCGCCCGGAGTCTTCTGGAGCGTCGTCACTTCTTCTCCCCGTACAACTGACCGACCAGGGACTTCAGCACCTGGTCGGTGCGCGGGCCGTAGTTGAGGAGGACGCCGTCGTCGACGGTGACGACCCGGCGGTCGGCCCCCGCCGGGGTCTCCGCGACGCCCGGGACCTCGACCAGGCCGTCGATCCCGCCGACGGAGGCGAGGCCCTTGCTCATGACGAGGATCGCGTCGGGCGCGGCCTTGGCCAGGGCTTCGCTGGTGATCGGGGTGAAGTCCTTCGTCAGGCCCGACTCCTTGCCAGCGTCGACCGCTCCCGCCGCTTCGAGGAGGGAGCTCGCGCCGGACCCGGCCCCTCCGAGGAGGTAGACGGCGGCCGAGCCGCGTACGTACAGGAAGGCCACCCGCGGCTTCTCCTCGCGGGCCGGAATCCCCTTCCGTACGGCGTCGATCCGTTCCCGGGTGCGCTTCCCGAGCGCGCTGCCGGAGTCCGGTACCCCGAGGGCGGCGGCGACGGCGTCGATCCGGGTGCCGACGTCGGCGAGTCCCTTCGCGGGCTTCACGACCACGACCGGGACGCCCGCGTCCCGGATCTGCGCGACGGCCTCGGCGGGCCCCGTGGTGCTCTCGGTGAGGACCAGGGTGGGCCGGAGCGAGAGCACGCTCTCGGCGGAGACGTCATGGGCCCGGGTCACCACCGGGAGGTCCGCGGCCTGTTCGAAGGTGGCGGTGATGTCGCGGGCGACGACCCGGCCGCCGAGGCCGAGGGTGAAGACGATCTCGCTGAGGCCGCCGCTGAGCGGCACGATCCGCTCGGTGGAGGTGACGGTGACCGTGCGTCCGTCGGCCGAGGGGACGGTGACGGGCAGTCGGGGCGAGGCGGGGGCGGCGAGCGGCTCGACCCGGTCGGGGGCGGCGGCGGTTCCGGTGGCGGCGCCGACGGGGGCCGAGCCGCCGCTGCCTCCTCGGCCGGGGGCGCCCCCGCTTCCGTTTCCGCAGCCGGTCGCCGCGAAGGCGAGGGCGAGCACTGCTGTCAGCGCTCCCGCGAGGCGAGTTCTGCGCACCGGGCACCGTCCTGTCGTTCGTTTCCTTCGATGTGACTTAGGTTAGCCTTACCTTACTAGTCAGTCCTCGGAGGGGTTCCATGCCGCTGCCCAGACCTGCCCGCGCGCTTGCCGTGACCCTGTTCGCGGCCCTGCTCGCCGCCCTCGTCCCGGCCGGTGCCGCCCACGCGGAGAGCCGCACGGTGCAGGGCGGACGGCTGGACTGGGGCATCAAGTCCTCCTTCCAGAGCTACGTCACCGGGCCCATCGCGCAAGGGAGTTACGGACTCACCGGCGGAGCCGCCACCGTCGGCGGCGGCCAGTTCCGCTTCCACTCCGCACAGGGCTCGTACGACCCGGAGAGCGGCGCCTTCGAGGCCGCCTTCTCCGGCGGCGTCCGCTTCACCGGCCACCGCAAGGCGGACGGCACCGACGAGCTGGACCTCACCATCAGTCGCCCCCGGGTCCGGATCCAGGGCGGACAGGGCACCCTCTACGCCGACATGGCGAGCAAGGCCAAGGGCAGCGGCAAGGTGACCGTCACCGCCCGGGTGCCGCTCGCCACCCTGAACCTCGGCGGCATCGACATGCGGGGCGGCGGCAGCCCCGTCGCGCTCGCCGGGGTACCCGCCACCCTCACCGCGCAGGGCGCCGCCGCCTTCGCCGGCTACTACCCGGCCGGCACCCCGCTCGACCCCGTCTCCCTCACGGTCGACGTCACGTCCCCTCAGCGGAAGCCGACCTCCGCACCGCCGGCCGTCGAGCCGACCGCCAAGCCCGCCGCGACCGCCTCGGCAACCGCGGGCGCGGCCCTCGGGAGCCTGCGCACCGCGGCCGTCGACTGGGGGGTGCGCCGCACCTTCCGCGAGTACGTCACCGGCGCCGTCTCCGAGGGGAAGTGGACCCTCGCCGGCGGCGCCCAGGACGGCGGCGCGCTCTTCCGCTTCCCGAGCGGCAAGGGCACGTACGACCCGGAGAAGGGAACCCTGGACGCCGCGTTCTCGGGCGGTGTCCGCTTCACCGGCGCCCATCTGGACCTCACGCTCGACCGGATCACCGTGAAGGTGAGCGGTGGCACCGGCACCCTCGGCGCCGACGTGACCAGCGCGGGGAAGACCGAGAAGGCCGTTCCCCTCGTCACCTTCGCCGCCCCGGACCTCGCCCCGAAGAACGGCCTCGCCGCCGTCGCCGAGGCCCCCGCCACCCTCACCGAGGGCGGCGCCAGGGCCTTCGGCGGGATGTACAGGGCCGGGACCGCGATGGACCCGGTGTCCCTGGCCGTCGCCGTCGACACACAGGCCCAGCTGCCCCCGCTCCCGGACCTCGGCAGCGAGACCACGCCGTCCGCCGCCCCCTCGAAGCGGGCCGCCCCCTCCGCCGCGACCGCCGCGACCTCCGACTCCTCCACCGGCGTGTACGCCGCGATCGGCGCCGTCGTGCTCCTCGGCGCCGTGCTCGCGGTCCTCACCGCCGTACGTCGTCGCCGTACCGGCACCCCCACGCACTGACACTCCCCGCGCACCCCCCTCGCGCCCGCGTCCCACCTAGGAGAACCACCGTCATGGCCACCTTCTCGCGCCGTTCCGTCACCCGGGCCGCCGCCGTCACCACGGCCGCCGCCCTCGGTACGGGCGCCCTCGCCCTCGCCCTGCCCGCCGCCGCCGACACCGCGCCGCCGCCCCCGATGACGCTGAGCGACGGCACCCTCGACTGGGGCATCAAGCAGTCCTTCCGCTCGTACCTGGCGCAGCCCTTCGCCCACGGCAAGACCACCGTCGAAGGGGGTGCCACGCAGGCCGCGAACCACGGGGTCTTCACCTTCGTCGACGGCACCGGCACCTACGACACGACCACCCACGGCACCGCCAACTCCTTCAAGGGCGGCGTCCACTTCGAAGCCCACTCGGGCGTCCTCGACATCCGGATCTCGGACGTCAGGCTGTCCACGAAGGGCTCGGCGGCGCCGACCGGCGAGATCACCGCCGACATCGTCACCAAGGAGAAGGACGGCTCCTTCAGCACCCGCCAGGACATCGCCTTCGCCGCCCTCGACATGGCCGGCGTCCGACCGGCCCAGGGTGCGGGCGGCGCCATGGTGTTCAAGGACATACCGGCGAAGCTGACGAAGGACGGCGCGGCGGCGTTCGCGGGCTTCTACAAGGAGGGCGACGCGCTCGACGCCGCCACGCTGACGGTGAAGGCGGGCGGCAGGCCGACCACCGCGCCCCCGACGACCGCCCCGCCGACGACCCCGCCCCCGACCACCGCGCCTCCCACGACCGCCCCTCCGACGACGGCGACGCCGACCACCGCGCCCGCCACCACGGCGCCGCCGACCACCGCGCCGACGAGCCCCGCCCCCACCACCACCGCTCCCGCCGGTGTCGTCGACGGCAGGCTGACCTGGGGGGTGAAGCAGAGCTGGCAGAACTACATCCGCGACATCTGCGGCGGCACGGTCACCCCCTCCGGGGGCGTGACGAGGAACGGCTCGTCCTACGACTTCGGCTACGCCAAGGCGGACCTCGACGCCGACGCCCGCAAGCTGGACGCGGCGTTCACCGGCGAGCTCGCCTTCGCCTGCGCCGCGCACGGCATCGACTGGACCATCGGCGACGTCAAGGTGAAGGCGACGGGCTCCTCCGGCACCCTGACCGCCGACGTCACCACCGCCACCGGCACCAGGAACGACGTGGCCTTCGCCGACCTCGACCTGTCGAAGGCCGACTGGACGGGCCGCGGAGGGGTCGTCACCCTCGCGAACGTCCCGGCGAAGCTGACGGCGGCCGGCTCCGCCACCTTCACCGCCCCGGGCGGCCGGGGCGGTTACCCCGCCGGCACCGTCATGGACCCGCTGACCGTGACCCTCTCGGCCGACGAGGACGCCCCGCTGCCCACCGCCTCCGGCGGCCCGTCCACCCCGGGCGGCTCCGGCGCCACCGGCGGATCCGGTACGGCCGGCGGCTCGTCCACCACGGGCGGCGGCGGAACCGTCGGAGGCGCGGGCACGGTCGGCGGCTCCGGTACGGCCGGCGGTTCCGCCGCCCTCGCCGCCACCGGCTCCGGCACCCCGACCGGTCTCCTGCTCGGCGCCTCCGGGCTGCTCGCCGCCGCCGGCGCGGCCGTCGTCGTCGCCGTACGCCGCCGCGCGATGGAGTCCTGAGCCGTCACCGCCCGGCAGACAGGGCCGCACCCCGGAAACGGCGGTGCGGCCCTGCCGCCATGTCGCGGAATGGTTCAATTCCTGCCATGAACACGACCGCCACTGACATCGACGTGCTCCGGGTCTTCTGCGCGGGCGACGGCCGGTACGGCAACGCGCTCGGAGTCGTACGGGACGCCCGTACCCACCCCGACGAGTCCTCCCGGCAGGCGCTCGCCAAGGAGCTCGGATTCAGCGAGACGGTGTTCGTGGACGACCCGGAGCGCGGGATCGTCGACATCTACACCCCCGGCCTGCGGCTGCCGTTCGCCGGACACCCGCTCGTCGGCGCCGCCTGGCTGCTCGACCTGGAGGTCGTGTGCCCGCCCGCCGGCGAGGTGTGGGTGCGCGGCGACGGGGAGTTCACCTGGATCGAGGCGCGCGCGGAGTGGGCGCCGCCGCGGACCCTGCGCCAGTACGGCTCGGCGGCCGAGGTGGACGCCCTCGGCGTGCCCGAGCCCGGCGAGTGGATCTACGCCTGGGCCTGGGAGGAGGAGGCCGCGGGCCGCGTCAGGGCGCGGGCGTTCCCGGGGCGCGGCGACGGCATCGACGAGGACGAGGCGACCGGCGCGGCGGCCCTGCTGCTCACGGCGGAGCTCGGCCGGGCCCTGAACATCACACAGGGCCGGGGGTCGCAGCTGCTCACCGCCCCCGGCCCTGACGGCATCGTGGAGTTGGGCGGACGGGTCCGCCTGGAAGGAACGCTCACGCGCTGAGCGGGAACTCGCCTCCCAGCTGGTGGAAGACGGCGCTGTTGAAGTCGAACGCGCGCTTGCACTCGTCGACGATCCGCTGCTTCTCCAGGTCGTCGGCGTTCACCCCGTCGAGCAGCTCCCGGTACGCCCGCTTGAACGCGGCCGGGTTGGAGATCTCGTCGAAGACGTAGAAGCGGACGCCGTCGCCCTTGCGGTCGAAGCCCCAGGTGCGCTCCGCCTTGTCGCGGATGATCTGACCGCCCGACAGGTCGCCCAGGTAGCGCGTGTAGTGGTGGGCCACGTACCCGGCCGGCCAGTCGCGCGCGCACTCCGCGACCCGCTCCGCGTACGCGGCGGTGGCGGGCAGCGGGGAGAGCCCGGCGCGCCAGCCGGGGCCCCGCAGATGCGCGAGGTCCTGTTCGAGGGAGGCCGTGCGGAACAGCTCGGGCTGTATGAACGGCCCGGCGACCGGGTCCTCGCGCAGCGCCTCCGCACCCTCCTCCAGGGCGCGGTACACGAACCAGAGCTGCTCCGTGTAGCGCGCGTACGCGTCGACCGCCAGACGCCCACCCAGCAGGTCACCCATGAAGGACGACGTCTCCGCCTCGGTGTGCTGCTCGTGCGAAGCCGTACGGATCAGGGTGGAGAAGGGGGTGTCCAAGGCGTGCCTCCGAGACCGATGGAACGGGAACCAGTGACGATCCTGCCAAGTTAGGCTTACCTAAGTCAACTGGTTCCCGACGTCCTGTCGGTAAACGCTACCCATCCGGAGGGGCGGCGCAACGTACTCAGGGCAACGTGAGGATTTCTGTCCCGTTCTCGGTCACGACGAGCGTGTGCTCGAACTGCGCGGTCCGCTTCCGGTCCTTGGTGACCACGGTCCAGCCGTCGTCCCACATGTCGTAGTCGTGCGTGCCGAGCGTCAGCATCGGCTCGATGGTGAAGGTCATGCCGGTCTTGATCTCGGTGGTGTGGTGGGGCGAGTCGTAGTGCGGGACGATCAGGCCCGAGTGGAAGGACGAGTTGATGCCGTGCCCGGTGAAGTCACGGACGACGCCGTACCCGAAGCGCTTGGCGTAGGACTCGATGACCCGCCCGATGATGTTGATCTGACGGCCGGGACGCACCGCCTTGATGGCCCGGTTCAGGGCCTCCCTCGTCCGCTCGACGAGCAGCCGCGACTCCTCGTCGACGTCACCGCAGAGATAGGTGGCGTTGTTGTCGCCGTGGACGCCGTTGATGTAGGCCGTGACGTCCAGGTTCACGATGTCGCCGTCCCGCAGCACCGTGGAGTCCGGGATGCCGTGGCAGATGACCTCGTTGACCGAGGCGCACAGCGACTTCGGGAACCCGCGGTAGCCGAGGGTGGAAGGGTAGGCGCCGTGGTCGCACATGAACTCGTGCGCGACCCGGTCGAGCTCGTCGGTGGTGACACCGGGGGCGATGTGCTTGGCGGCCTCCTCCATCGCCTGCGCGGCGATGCGGCCGGCGATCCGCATCCGCTCGATGGTGTCGGAATCCTGCACCTCGGGCCCGGTGTACGGGGCCGGGGCGGGCTTCCCGACGTACTCGGGGCGACGGATGGAGCCCGGAACGGAACGATGGGGGGAGAGCTCCCCCGGTACGAGAAGCGACTGGCCAGACATGACAGCGAGTCTAACGACCGGGTCTGGGGCAGCATGGTCTCGGAGGAAGGAGCCGACGACGATGGCCCTGTTCAAGAAGCGCACCGTGGGCAAACCGGGCGAGTGGTACTACTGCCTGGAACACAAGAAGGTCGAAGAGGGACCCGAGTGTCCTGCGAAGAACCGTTTCGGCCCGTACACCACCCGTGAGGAGGCATCGCACGCCATGGAGACCGCCCGCGAGCGGAACCTGGAGTGGGAGACCGACCCGCGCTGGCACGACAGCGGCCGGACGCAGGAGCCGCCCGACTAGGAGAGCGACCGGCCAGGAGCCGCCCGGCCCCTACCGGGCGGCCTCCTGCTGGGCCTTGCGGCGCAGGGAGTCCTCGTCCGTCTCCGAGTCGTACGTGAGCAGCTTCGGCAGCGCCAGACACAGCAGACCCACCGAGGCGACACAGGCCACACCACCCGTCCAGACCGCCGCCCGGGTGCCGGTCCAGCCGGCCATCGCGCCCGCCCTGACCTGGCCCAGCTGCGGGCCGACGCTGTACGAGAGCACCTCGATGCCGGCGAGCCGGCCGCGCAGCTCCTCGGGGATCGTCTGGTTCCAGATCGTGGCGCGGCCGAGCCCGCTCAGCATGTCGCCGGCCCCCGCGAAGGCCAGACAGAGCAGGACCAGCCAGATGTTCCCGAACCAGCCCGCCGCCGCGATGGCGAGTCCCCAGCCCGCCGCGCCGCCGACGACGAGCAGCCCGTGCCGCCGCACCTTCGACGTCCAGCCGCTGGTCAGCCCGATCACCAGGGAGCCGACCGAGCCCGCCGCGTACATCAGGCCGAGCGACCAGTCCGCGTCCAGCTCGTCCGCGAGGAACGGGAAGATCGTGTTCGGGAAGGCGAAGAACATCGCCGCCAGGTCGATCGCGTACGTGCCGAGCAGCACCGGCCGCGACCAGGCGTACCGCGCCCCCTCCGCGATGCCCCGCAGCGAGGGCTTCTCCGCGTCGTGCGCGGGAGGTGCGGGGGAGAGACGGCGGCACAGCAGCACCGAGGCGGCGAAACCGGTGATCGTCACCCCGTACGCGGGCGCGTGACCCGCGTACGCCACGACCAGACCCGCCAGGGCCGGGCCCGCGATCGAGCCGATCTGCCAGCGCAGCGAGTTCAGCGCGGCCGCCGCCGTCTGCTGCTCGTGCGGCACGATCCGGGCCAGCAGCGAGTCCAGGGCGGGCCGCTGGAGCCCCGCGAGCGCCGAGACCCCGGCCGCGACCACGTACAGCGGCCAGAGCAGCGGCTCCGGGAGCAGCGCGTTGACCAGCAGGATCAGGCCGAGGACTCCGAGGCCCGCCTCGGTCGCGAGGATCACCTTCCGCCGGTCGACGGCGTCGGCGAGCGCCCCGCCGTACAGGCCGAACACCACGAGCGGCACCAGCTCGACCGCGCCCATCGCGCCGACGGCGAGCGGCGAACCCGTCATCTCCTTGATCTGCAGCGGCAGCGCGATCATCGCCATCGCGCTGCTGAAGTACGTGACGAGTCCCTGGACCCAGAGGAGCCGGAAGTCGGGGGAGGAGCGCCACGGCGCCAGATCGGGCAGCAGGGCGGAGATCTTCGCGAGGGGGGAGGTCACGAGGGGCCATGCTGCGGTGGGAAGGTGCCGCGGGCAACCGAATTACCGGGCGGGCGGCCTCCGGGTGCCGTGCCCTGGGTCGCGCCTACCAGCGGGACGGCGGCGGGGCCGTCAGCCGGTCCGCGAGAGCCGAGAGGCGGTCCCGGAAGCGGCGGGCCCCGCGCGGCGACGGCGGGCTGTTCTCCCCGGCCGCCGCGCTCACCAGGTGCTGCACCGTGTCCAGGTCCACGCCCGCCCCCTCCGACACGGTGAGCGTCTCGTGCGCGAGCCCCCGTACCTCCTCGTCGCCCCCGTCGAGCGACAGGACCGTCGCCCCCGCCCGCCGGGCGTCGTGCACCCGCTGGAGCAGCCCCGCGTCCGGCCGTTCCGGCGCCACCATGAGCAGGGTCGCCCCGCGCCCCGCCGCCTCGATCCGGCCCAGGCCGACCGCCAGATGCGCCGGATCACCGGGCCGCACCCGGTGCCGCACAAGCGTCGGCGCCAGCTCGGGCAGCCCCGACCAGGCGGACTCGTCGACCAGGTGCGCCGCCAGGTGCCAGGGCTCGTACTCCTCCGTGCCGACCAGGAGCAGCCCGTCCCGGTGCGGGACGAGCGAGGACCGGAGCGTGCCCGCGAACCGGCGGGCCGCCCGCGGCCACTCCGTCCCGGCGAGCACTTCCCGCAGCAACGCGACCCGTACGGCATCCATGGGCCCGCATCCTGCACCAGACGGCGGCCCGGCGGCGGCCGGTTGTGACGGTTCCACTCATACGGGAGCGCCCAGGGGGTGTCTTGTCGGCCAGGCCGGGCTCGCGGCGTCTGGTGCCGCGCCTCGCCGCGTTGTCGTCGGTTGCCGTGGCTCCGCCCCGGCGCCCTCCTCCGCCTCGCGAGGCGTCCCCTGGGCCCTGCGGGCGTGGGGAGACCCCATGCGCCAGACGCCGCTCCCGGATCCGGCCTGACCGACAAGACACCCCCGACACCCCGACCGGTCGGTAATGTCGGGGCCATGACTACGACTGACAGCAAGCCCGCCCCCAAGGACCCGTGGGACCTCCCCGACGTCTCCGGCCTCGTCGTCGGCGTCCTCGGCGGCACCGGCGAGCAGGGCCGCGGCCTCGCCTACCGCCTCGCCAAGGCCGGCCAGCAGGTGATCATCGGCTCCCGCGCCGCCGATCGCGCGCAGGAGGTGGCCGCCGGGATCGGCCACGGCGTCGAGGGCGCCGACAACGCCGAGTGCGCCCGCCGCAGCGACATCGTGATCGTCGCCGTGCCGTGGGACGGTCACGCCAAGACCCTGGAGTCGCTGCGCGAAGAACTCGCGGGCAAGCTCGTCGTCGACTGCGTCAACCCGCTCGGCTTCGACAAGAAGGGCGCCTACGCGCTCAAGCCGGAAGAGGGCTCCGCCGCCGAGCAGGCCGCCGCGCTCCTCCCGGACTCCCGGGTCGCCGCCGCCTTCCACCACCTTTCGGCCGTCCTCCTCCAGGACACCTCCCTGGAGGAGATCGACACCGACGTGATGGTCCTCGGCGAGGAGCGCGCCGACGTCGAGCTGGTGCAGGCCCTCGCCGGCCGCATCCCCGGCATGCGCGGCGTCTTCGCCGGCCGCCTGCGCAACGCCCACCAGGTCGAGTCGCTCGTCGCCAACCTGATCTCGGTCAACCGCCGCTACAAGGCACACGCGGGGCTGCGGGTCACCGACATCTGAGCCGGTCCCGGCGGAGCGGAGGGCATGGGGGACACTGGACGGGCACCAGCAGCCGTACCGGACAGGAGCCGACCCCCATGCCCCGCCTCGCCCTCTACTCCCTCGTGGTCTGCGCGCTGGCCGTCACCGCGGCCGTCGTCTCCTTCGTCGAGGGCAGCTTCCTCGGCGTCGTCTGGATCCTGCTCGCCGGCCTCTCCTCCAACATGGCCTGGTACTACATCCGCCGCGCCAAGATCGAGAAGACGGCCGCCGCCGAGGGCTAGACCCCGCCGTCAGGGTCAGACCTGGCAGAGCTCCGGCGTCTCCTGCCAGAACCGGAACAGCTGCGAACCGCAGTACCGGGTGGCCTCCGGCACCCCGAGCGACCGCATCAGCGCGTCGATCGCGTCGAAGAAGGCCGCGTTGACCGCCGGGACGAACAGCAGCGCGATCACGATGAAGAAACCGTACGGCGCGTACGGCTCGACCTGGCGCTTCACCTTGTACGAGAGCCACGGCTCCACCACCCCGTAGCCGTCGAGCCCCGGCACCGGCAGCAGGTTCAGGAGCGCCGCGGTCACCTGGAGGAACGCCAGGAAGGCCAGCGCGAACTGGAACGTGAGCGGCACCCCGTCCAGGGCGCCGAGCCAGAACGGGGCCGTGCAGACCAGGGCGAACAGCACGTTCGCCAGCGGGCCCGCCGCCGAGATCAGGCTGTGCTTCCAGCGGCCCCTGATCCGGCCCTGCTCGATGAAGACCGCGCCGCCCGGCAGACCGATCCCGCCCATGATCACGAACAGCACCGGAAGCACGATGCTCAGGAGCGCATGGGTGTACGCGAGCGGGTTCAGGGTCAGATAGCCCTTCGCCCCGACCGTGATGTCCCCGCCGTGCAGGGCCGTACGGGCGTGGGCGTACTCGTGCAGACAGAGCGACACGACCCACGCCGAGGTCACGAAGAGGAACACCGCCAGGCCGGGCGAGGCGGCGAAGTCCGTCCACGCCGCCCAGCCGGTGACGGCCATGACGGCGAGGATCGCCAGGAAGACGGGACTGATCCGCCGTTCGTGACGCCGGGTGGTGGCCGTGGTCATCTCGGAAGCTCCCAGGGGACGGAGGGGGCCCGACACACGGGCCCGATGTGCGGGAAACGTACCGGGAGACGGGGCGAGTTCCGGAGTCGGGGACCCACTCACGGAGAATGGGCCCGTGCACTACTCCGTCCTCGGCCCGACCCTCGCCCATGCCGCCGACGGCACCGACGTGGCCGTCGGCGGCCCGCGGGTCCGCGCGCTGCTCACCGTCCTCGCCCTGCGCGCGGGCCGGACCGTGCCCGTGACGGAGCTCGTCGACGAGGTGTGGCACGGCGACGAGCCGCCCGCCGACGCGGTCGCCGCGCTCCAGGCCCTCGTCGGACGCCTCCGCAAGGCGCTCGGCCGGGACCGCGTGATCTCCGCCGACGGCGGCTACCGACTCGACGCCCGGCCCGAGGACGTGGACGCCCACCGCTTCGAACGCCTCACCGTCGAGGGCGTGGCCGCGCTCGGCACCGACCCCGCGCGGGCCGCCGCCCTCCTCGACGAGGGCCTCGCCCTGTGGCGCGGGCCCGCCCTCGCCGACCTGCCGGACCGGGACGCGGAGGCCGCGCGCCGGGAGGCCCGGCGCCTCGACGCCCGCCGGGCCAGACTCGACGCGGCCCTCGCCCTCGGAGAGGCACGGGCGGCCCTGCCCGAGCTGACCGCCCTGTGCGCGGCCCACCCCCTCGACGAGCCCCTCCAGGCCCTGCGGATCCGTGCCCTGCGGGACACCGGGCGCCCGGCCGAGGCCCTCGCCGCGTACGAGGCGGTGCGCCGCGCCTTCGCCACCCGCCTGGGCACGGACCCGTCGCCGGCCCTGCGCGCCCTCCACGCGGAGCTCCTCACCCCGGACCCGACGTCACCCCGCCCCGGACGGAGCCCGGGTCCCTCACCGTTGCCCGCGCCCCCGGCCCCCGTCCCCGGGAACCTGCGGGCCCGGCTCACCAGCTTCGTCGGGCGCGACGAGGAGATCGTCGCGCTCCGGGAGGACCTCCGTACGGCCCGGCTCGTCACCCTGCTCGGACCCGGCGGGGCCGGGAAGACCCGCCTCTCGCAGGAGGCCGCCGAGCGCGGGGCCGAGGCCTGGCCGGACGGGGTCTGGGTCGCCGAACTCGCGCCCGTCACCGACCCGGAGGCCGTCGCAGAGGCCGTCCTCGCGGCCGTCGGTGCCCGCGAGACGGTGCTGCGCGGCGCGGGAGCCGAGGAACTCCGGGCCGGCGGCGACCCGCTGTCCCGGCTCGTCGAGCACTGCGCGGGGCGCCGCATGCTGCTGCTCCTCGACAACTGCGAGCACCTCGTGGCGAGCGCCGCCGCACTCGCCGAGACGCTGCTCGCCCGCTGCCCCGGACTGCGGGTCCTGGCGACGAGCCGGGAACCCCTCGGGGTGCCGGGGGAGAGGGTCCGGCCGGTGGGACCGCTGCGCACGGAGACGGCCCTGCGCCTGCTCGGCGAGCGCGGCGCGGCGGTCCGGCCCGGGTTCCGCGTCGAGGAGGACCCGGAGGCGGCGGCCGAGATCGTGCGCCGCCTGGACGGGCTGCCCCTGGCGATCGAGCTGGCGGCGGCCCGGCTGCGGATGCTGACCCTGCGCCAGATCGCGGAACGGCTCGACGACCGCTTCCGGCTGCTCACCTCGGGAGCGCGGACGGTACTGCCCCGCCAGCAGACCCTGCGGGCGGTCGTCGACTGGTCCTGGGACCTTCTGGACGACGCCGAACGGGCCGTGCTGCGCCGCCTCTCGGTGTTCACCGGCGGCAGCGACCTGGAGGCGGCGGAGGCGGTGTGCGCCGAAGCCACCGAGGAAGCGACCACCGCCGGGCCGACCACCGCCGGAGCGGCCACGGCCGGAGCGACCACGGCCGGGGCGACCACCGCGGGAGCGGCCACGGCCGGGGCGACCACCGCCGGGCCGACCACCGCCGGAGCGGCCGGACCCGGCGGAGCGATCGGGCCCGCCGCCCTCCGGCCCTCCGACGTCCTCGACCTCCTCGGCTCCCTCGTCGACAAGTCCCTCGTCGTCTCCGCCCCCGGCGACGACGGCATGCGCTACCGGCTCCTGGAGACCGTCGCCGAGTACGCGGGGGAGCGGCTCGACGAGGCCGGGGAGCGGGCCGCGACCGAGCGGCGGCACCTCACGTACTACCGGGAACTGGCCCGCCTCACCGACCCCGAGCTGCGCGGCTCCGGCCAGGTCGCGGCCATCGCCCGCTTCGGGACCGAGTACGGCAACATCCGCACCGCCCTGCGCCGGGCCCTCCGCGCCCGCGACGAGGACGAGGCGCTCGTCCTCGTCCACTCCCTGCTCTGGTACTGGCAGATGCGCGACCTGCGCACCGACGCCCTGTACTGGTCGAAGGCCGCCGCCGCCCTCGGACCCGACCCGTTCGCACCGCCCGCCGCCCCCGTCGTCCCCCTGCACGAGCCGTGCACGGCCGCGCCGCCGCCGCTCTCCGAGGCGCAGCGCTGGGAGGCCCGGCGCGGGGTGCGGCTCGTCGAGCTGATCAACATGGACCACGAGACCGGCCCCTGGACCACCCCGGAGGGCGTGCGGCGGCTCCGGGAGATGACCGCCGTCTACGAGCCCGGCCTGCCGCAGACCTGCCGGCTGCCCGGCTCCTTCGCCGTCTTCGCGGTCCTCCTCACCGGCGAGGCGGGCCGGCTGATCGAGCTTCTCGACACGACCGTCGAGGCCTGCCGCCGCCACGGCTACGCGTGGGAACTGGCCAACGCCCTCCAGCTGCGGGCCAACATGTTCGCCAACCGGGCCGACCTGGCCGTCGAGGCGACGGCGGACGCCGACGAGAGCCTGGAGATCTTCGTCCGACTCGGCGACGCCTGGGGCGCGGCGGAGGCACTCCAGTCCCGTGCGGAGGCCCGGGAGCGACGGCTCGAATTCGAGGGCGCGGCCGAGGACTTCGCCGCCGCGATCGGCTACGCGGAGCAGATCGGCGCCCAGTCGCAGATGGCCCTGCTGCGCGCCCGCTACGCCGGAATCCTCGTCGAGACAGGGCAGGTCGACGAGGGGGAGGCGATCCTGCGGGAGATCGTCGCCGGACGGTACGGCTCGGGCCATGAACCCCTGGTCGGCGGCAGGCTCTTCCTCGGCATGACGCTCGGCCGCACCGGCCGCACCGCCGAGGCCCGGGAGCAGTTCGACGCGCTGCGGAAGGAGTTCCACTCCGAGACCCTCTCGCTCTTCGAGGGCTTCACGCTCGGTAGCCTGGGCTGGCTGGACAACCTCGACGGACGGTACGACTCCGGGCTCGCCCTCGCCGCGGAGGCGTACGAGTGCTCCCTCGGCGCGCTGTCGATGATGGTCGCCCCGGCGATGCCGTCGAACCATCTCGTGGTGGCGGCCTGGGCGCTCGCGGGTCTCGGCGGGCCGGACGCGCGGACCGGGGCCGTGCTCCTCGGAGCCAGGGAGGGGCTGCTGCCGCCGGGGCACCGGGTGGCGCCGATGGAGCGGGAGAACCTGGAGCGGGCGACGGAGCTGGCCCGGTCCGCTCTCGGCGAGGACGCGTTCGCGGCGGCGTACGCCGAAGGCGGCGGCCTCTCCCTGGAGGAGGCCGCCGCCCTGCTCGGTCGCGCCGCCGACGCGATCAGTGAGCGCGCCGAGTCCTGAACCCCCGTGGGGAATCCCGTACCGGACTCAGGTCTTCTTGCGGAACTTGGTCACGGCGAGCGGCGCCGTGACGGCCGTGATGACCAGGGCCCAGCCGAGGGTCATCCACACGGAGTGGGCGACCGGACCGCCGTTGATCAGGTTGCGGGCGGCGTCGGCGAGGTTCGACAGCGGGTTGTAGTCGGTGAAGGCCTTCAGCCAGTCGGGCATCGACGTCGGCGGGGCGAAGATCGACGAACCGAACTGCAGCGGCATCAGGACGATCATCGCCATGCCCTGGACGGCCTGGGCGGTCTTCAGGGTCAGGCCGAGCAGGATGAAGATCCACATCAGCGAGGCGCCGAAGACCATCGAGAGACCGATCGCGGCGAAGAGGTGGAGGACCGAGGTGTGGATCTCCAGGCCGAGCAGGAAGCCCATGCCGAGGAGGATCGCGGTGGCGATCAGCATCCGGCCGACCTCGACGACGATCTTCGCGATGAGGACGGAGGACCGGGCGATCGGCATCGTCCGGAACCGGTCCATGACCCCCTTCTTGAAGTCGTCGTTGATGCCCACGCCGACGGCCATGGCGATGTTCATGCCCATCATCGCCATCAGGCCCGGCGTCACGTAGTTGACGTACACCTCGTTGTTGCCCTTGCCGGCGATGGCGCCGCCGAACACGTACACGAACAGCAGGATGAAGATGATCGGCATCAGGACGGCGTCGAACATCGACTCCGGGTCCTGCTTGATCTGCAGGGCGTTGCGCCGGGCGAGGGCGCCGATGTGGCGCAGGTTGCCCCGCAGGCCGATCCGGCCCTCGGCGACGGGCGCGCGCCGCGCCGGGGCGCGGCCCGGGCCGCCGGTCTCGGCGGGGGACTTGGTGACCGTGGTCGTGCTCACGCGGCGACCTCCTCGGTGATCTCGTCGGAAACGGCGGTCTTCTGGCCGGTGATCGCCAGGAACACCTCGTCCAGGCTGGGCAGATGGGTGCCGATGTGGGCGATGCCGAAACCGCGCGCGCCGAACAGGGCCACCACGGCCGTCAGCTGCTGGTCGGTGAGGATCGGGACGTACAGCGCGCCCTCGTCGGGCACCACGGTCGCCCCGGCGACGCCGTCGAGCCCGGTCTCGCGGAGCGCCGCGGCCATCGCCGACAACTGGTCCGGGTCCACCGGGCGGACCTTCAGGGTCCGGCCGCCGACCTTGGCCTTCAGCTCGTCGACGCCGCCCTTGGCGATGACCTTGCCCCGGTCGATGACGGTCAGCTCGCTCGCGAGCTGCTCCGCCTCCTCCATGTACTGGGTGGTGAGGAGGACCGTGACGCCCTCGGAGACCATCCGCTGGACCTCGTCCCACACCTCGTTGCGGGTGCGGGGGTCGAGGCCGGTGGTCGGCTCGTCCAGGTAGAGGACCGCCGGCTGCCCGATCATCGAGGCGGCGAGGTCGAGGCGCCGCCGCATGCCGCCGGAGTAGTTCATCGCGGGCCGCTTGGCGGCCTCGGTGAGGGAGAAGCGCTCCAGCATCTCGTCGGCCCGGCGGCGGGCGTCGGCGCGGGAGAGGTCGAGCAGCCGCCCGATCATGTACAGGTTCTCCCAGCCGGACAGCTTCTCGTCGACCGAGGCGTACTGACCGGTGAGGCCTATGGTGCGGCGCAGCTGGCGGGGGTGCTTCACCACGTCGTACCCGGCGACGGTGGCGGTCCCGGCGTCCGGCACGAGGAGGGTGGAAAGACAGCGGACGAGGGTGGTCTTCCCCGCGCCGTTGGGCCCGAGCACCCCGAGGACCGTGCCCTCCCTCACGTCGAGGTCGACCCCGTCGAGGGCCTTGGTGGCGCCGAAGTGCTTCACGAGGCCCCGGACCTCGACGGCGTTGGTGTGTGATCGCGTCATGCCCCCCACTACACCAGGCGCCACCGACAATCCCCCGACAGACGACCTACAGCCCGCCGATGGGGGATGTCGGCGGGCTGCAGGCCTCTTGGTGGAACCGCGGTGGACTAGTGGAAGGTGTGCTCCTCGGCGGGGAACGACCCGCCGCTGACGTCCTCCGCGAAGGCGCGCGCGGCGTCGCCGAGCGTCGCGCGGAGGTCGGCGTACTGCTTGGTGAAGCGCGGCACCTTGCCGCCGGTGAGACCGGCCATGTCGGTCCAGACGAGGACCTGGGCGTCGGTGCCGGCGCCCGCGCCGATGCCGATGGTCGGGATGTGCAGCGAGCGGGTGACCTCGGCGGCCAGCTCGGCCGGTACGAGTTCCAGGACGACCGCGAACGCGCCCGCGTCCTGCGCCGCCTTCGCGTCACGGAGCAGCTTGTGCGCGGCCTCGTCGGAGCGGCCCTGCACCCGGTAGCCCATGGTGTTGACGGACTGCGGGGTGAGGCCCAGGTGGGACATGACGGGAATGCCGGCCTGCACGAGCAGCTCGGTCTGCGGCAGCGAGCGCTCGCCGCCCTCCAGCTTGATCGCGCCGACACCCGCGTCCTTCACCAGCCGGGTGGCGTTGCGCAGGGCCTGGACGGGCCCCTCCTGGTACGAGCCGAAGGGCAGGTCGCCGACGACGAGGGCGCGCTTGGTGCCCCGGACGACGGCGGCGGAGAGGATCGTCATCTCGTCCATCGTGACCGGCACGGTGGTCTCGTAGCCGAGGTGACAGTTGCCCATGGAGTCGCCGACGAGGATCACCGGGATGCCGGCCTCGTCGAAGACGGAGGCGGTCATCGCGTCGTAGGCGGTGAGCATGGGCCACTTCTCGCCGCGGGTCTTGGCGGCGGCGATGTCGTGGACGGTGATGCGGCGCGTGCCCTTGCCGCCGTACAGCGCCTTGCTGCTGTCGGCGGGCGTCTTCTGGGCAGGCTGAAGCGTCATGGTGAAGCTCCTTGTGTCATCTCGAGGCGCCCTGACGGCGTCCCCGGACCACATCCATGGTGGCACTTCGCCGGGCGGGCGGGGAAGTGGGCCGGAGTGGCGCTGTTCACACCGGTGTGGCGCGCCCCTCCTGGAAGCCCCCCATCCCCCTGGAAGCCCCCCATCCCCCGGGCGCGACCCGCGCGACCGGCCGGGACCCGGTCAGGACCCGGCCCGGACCCGGTCCGGACCCGTACGAATGTGCGCGTTCTGTCACAGGTCCGCCGCCCGTGCCACCTGCAGGAACCCGCCACGCACCAGTGTCGTCCCTGGGGGAGTACGACGGACCCGGGATCGCCTAGTGTCGACATCGGGTCACGCGAGACGGCAAGGCAGCAGTGAGGACAGGGCGATGGCGCGGGTGGACATGACGGAGACCGGGCACGGTGGTGCCGGAGACGAGCGCCACGGTTCCGGGTCCAGGTTCAGGAGCGCACTCGCGGGCCTCCGCCACGACCGGGGCATCTGGCGCCGGGGCGTCCTGGTCGCCGCGGCGGCCGTGGCGCTCACGCTCCTGATGGTCTTCCACGCCGAGATCCCCAACCGGATCGGCAACCTCGGCAGCCTGACCGAGACCTTCCTGCCCTGGCTCGGCCTCTTCGTGCCGCTCCTGCTGGTCCTCGCCCTGCTGCGGCGCTCCGCCACCGCCCTGATCGCCGTGCTGTTGCCCGCCGTGGTGTGGCTCAACCTCTTCGGCGGGCTCGTCGCCGACAAGTCGGCCGCCGGCGGTGACCTGACCGTCGCCACCCACAACGTGAACGCCGACAACCCCGACCCCGAGGGCACGGCCCGCCAGCTCGCCGCGTCCGGGGCCGACGTGCTCGCCCTGGAGGAACTGAAGGGCGACGTCGTCCCGGCCTACGAACGAGGCCTGGCGGAGGCGTACCCGCACCACTCCGTCCAGGGCACGGTCGGCCTGTGGAGCAAGCTGCCCCTGCGGGACGCCCGGCCGGTCGACATCCGGCTGGGCTGGACCCGCGCCATGCGGGCCACCGTCGTCGCCCCCCAGGGCGAGGTGGCCGTGTACGTCGCCCACCTGCCGTCCGTGCGGGTCAAGCTGAACGCCGGCTTCACCGCCAGCCAGCGCGACGTCAGCGCCGACGCCCTCGGCGAGGCCATCGCCCGCGACCGGCACGAGCGGCTCGTCCTCCTCGGCGACCTCAACGGCACCATGAACGACCGCGCGCTCAACGCCGTCACCTCGCAGCTCCGCTCCACCCAGGGCGCGGCAGGCGACGGCTTCGGGTTCAGCTGGCCGGCGTCCTTCCCGATGGCCCGGATCGACCAGATCATGGTCAAGAACGTCGAGCCGATGTCGTCCTGGGCCCTCCCGGAGACGAAGAGCGACCACCTCCCCGTCGCCGCCCGCGTGAAGCTCTGACGAAGCCCTGAGACGTACGTCGCCGACGGCTCAGGCGAGCGTCGGACAGTCCGTGTAGCCCGCCTCGCCGCCCGAGGCCGCCGCCGGTACGGCCGGCTGACCCGGCCGTACCGGCCGCCTCGACCGTCCCGTCAGCGTGCCGTCGGCGTCTCCCGCCAGCGGTTCGTGATCGGCAGGCGCCGGTCCTTGCCGAAGCCCTTCGCCGAGATCTTGGTGCCCGGCGGGTACTGCCGCCGCTTGTACTCCGCCGTGTCCACCATCCGCAGCGTCCGCGTCACCAGCTCCTCGTCGAACCCGGCGGCCACGATCGCGTCCCTGCCCTGGTCCTGGTCCACGTAGAGCGCGAGGATCGCGTCCAGGACGTCGTAGTCCGGCAGCGAGTCCGTGTCGACCTGGCCGGGGCGCAGCTCCGCGCTGGGCGGCTTGGTGATCGAGCTCTCCGGGATCGGCGGGACCTGCCCGCGCTCCTCGGCGGCCCGGTTCCGCCAGCGCGCCAGCCGGAACACGGTCGACTTGTAGACGTCCTTGATGGGGCCGAACGCGCCGACGGAGTCGCCGTACAGCGTCGAATAGCCCACCGCGAGCTCGGACTTGTTGCCCGGCGCGAGGACGATGTGGCCCTCCTGGTTGGAGATCGCCATCAGCGTCGTGCCGCGCAGCCGCGACTGGAGGTTCTCCTCCGCGAGGCCGGTGAGACCGAGCGCGCCCATGTACGCGTCGAACATCGGCTCGATCGACACCGTGCGGTAGTTGAGCCCGGTGCGGCGGGCCAGTTCGGCCGCGTCGCCGCGCGAGTGGTCGGAGGAGTACTTCGAGGGCATCGACACCCCGTACACGTTCGCCGCCCCGAGCGCGTCGCAGGCGATGGCCGCGACGAGCGCCGAGTCGATGCCGCCGGAGAGCCCGACGAGAACCGAGCGGAACCCGTTCTTCGCGACGTACGCGCGCACCCCGATCACCAGGGCGGAGTACACCTCCTCGTCGTCGTCGAGCCGGTGCGCGTAGCCGCCCGTCAGCTCCGGCTCGTACGCCGGCAGCGGCTCCTCGGAGAGCACCACGCGGTCGATCCGCAGTCCGTCGTGCACCAGGCCCTCGGGCGCGTCGGCCGCGGCCGACGGCAGGTCCAGGTCGAGGACGACGCTGCCCTCGACGAACTGCGGCGCCCGCGCGATCACTTCGCCGTCCGCGTCGACCACGATCGAGTCGCCGTCGAAGACCAGCTCGTCCTGACCGCCCGTCATCGCCAGGTAGGCCGTGACGCATCCGGCCTCCTGCGCCCGCTTGCGGACCAGTTCCAGCCGGGTGTCGTCCTTGTCCCGCTCGTACGGCGAGGCGTTGACGGACAGGAGCAGCCCGGCCCCCGCGCTGCGCGCCGCAGGCACCCGGCCGCCCTCCTGCCACAGGTCCTCGCAGATCGCGAGCGCCACGTCGATCCCGTGGACGCGGACGACGGGCATGGTGTCGCCCTGGACGAAGTAGCGGTACTCGTCGAAGACGCCGTAGTTCGGCAGGTGGTGCTTGGCGAAGCGCAGCACCACCTCGCCGCGGTGCAGCACGGCGGCGGCGTTCTCGGGAGACCCCGCGGGCCTGCCGAGCCTCGGCTCGGCCCGCTCGGAGCGGTCCAGGTAGCCGACGACGACCGGCACCTCGCCGAAGCCCTCGTCGGCGAGCCGGCGGGCGAGACCGCGCAGGGCCGCGCGGGACGCCTCTACGAAGGAGGAGCGCAGGGCGAGGTCCTCGACGGGGTATCCGGTCAGCGCCATCTCGGGGAACGCGACGAGATGCGCGCCCTGTCCGGCGGCGTGCCGGGTCCAGTGCACGATCGCCTCGGTGTTTCCGGCGATGTCTCCGACGGTCGAGTCGATCTGATTCAGGGCGAGGCGTAGTTGAGGCACCCGGCCAGTCTAATCGTCAGACCGACGTTATGTCCTGGGATACGGGCGCCGAGTCCCGGATCTCCGCCAGGGACCTCCGCCACGGAGGGCGGGCGCGGACTCCTGGATCTTCGACATGCGGGGCGGCCGTGCCCCGCTGATCATGTCCCCATGACGACCACTGACGATCCGGCAGAGTCGGCACGCCCCACCGGGACCGACACGGCGGTCCTGCGGGACGACGGCACCAAGAGGCAGTTCATCTCCTGGCTGACGCTGGCCTTCATGACCACCGCGTCGGTCGCCAGCCTGCGGCCCTCGCCGTCCATGGCCATCTACGGCCTCGCCGCGATCTTCCTCTACCTGCTGCCCGCCCTCGTCTTCCTGCTCCCGACCGCCCTCGTCGGCGCCGAACTGGCCTCCGGCTGGAACGGCGGCATCTACCGGTGGGTGAGCGAGGCCCTCGGCAAGCCGCTCGGCTTCCTCGCGGTCTGGTGCCAGTTCGCCATGACCATCGCGTACTACCCGAGCCTCCTCGCGTACGTCGCCTCGACCTTCGCGTACGTCATCGACCCCTCCCTCGCCGAGAACGGCGTCTACGTCGCGATCGTCATCGTCGTCGTCTACTGGTCCGGGGTCTGGATCTCCGCGCGCGGTACGAAGACGATCGCCGGCCTCTCCTCCTTCGGCCTGATCATCGGCACCCTCATCCCCGGCGTGCTCCTGGTCGCCCTCGGCATCGTCTTCCTCGCCCAGGGCAACCCCTCCGCGCAGCCCATGAGCGCCGACCACTGGCTCCCCCCGTGGACCGGCCTCGCGAGCCTCGTCCTCATCGTCAACAACTTCCTGTCCTACGCGGGCATGGAGATGAACGGCGTCCACGTCTCCTCGCTGCGCGACCCGAAGCGCGAGTACCCGAAGTCGATGTTCCTCGCGACCGGCCTCGTCCTGCTGATCTTCATCCTTCCGGCCCTGGCCATCGCCTGGGTGATGCCGTCCTCGCAGCTCAGCCTCACCGCCGGGCTGATGCAGGCCTTCCAGGCCTTCTTCGACCACTTCTCCATCGGCTGGATGACCAAGGTCGTCGGCATCATGCTGGTGTGCGCCGCCCTCGGCGGCATGCTCACCTGGCTGGCGGGACCCGCGAAGGGCCTCGTGCTGCTCTCGCGGCAGGAGGGCTATCTGCCGCCCTCGCTGCAGAAGTTCAACAAGGACGGCGCCCCGCAGAACATCATGATCGCTCAGGGTGTCGTCACCACCCTGATCGGCGTCCTCTACGCCTTCAGCGACGACGTCTCCAGCGCGTACTGGATGTTCTCCGTCATCACCGTGCAGATCTACCTGATCGCGTACCTGCTGATGTTCGTGGCCGTCGTCAAGCTCCGCAGGACCCAGCCGGACGTCGAACGAGGCTTCCGCGTCCCCGCCGTCGCATGGGTCGCGGGCGTCGGCTTCGTCGCCTCGGTCGCCGCGCTCGTCATCGGCTTCGTCCCGCCGGACCAGTTCGGCGACCAGCCGCTCTGGCGCTATCTGCTGATCGTCGGCGGCGGACTGCTGCTCCTCGGCGTCGCCATTCCGGCCGCGCTCCTGAAGTACCGCAAACCCAGCTGGATCCATCCCGACCACCGGCAACCCTCCGAGACGCCGTAGCGTCTGATCCACCATGACCGAGAAGGTGACGCGAGCCTCGGCCGCCCTGCTCGCCCTCGGCGCGCTCGCGTACACCGCGTGGGTGCTGGAAGTCGTCGTCAGGACCGGGCTCGACCCGGTCCGGACGTACGTCTCCGAGCTCGCCGCGGCCGACCAGCCCCTCGGCGGCCTGTTCCGGGCGACGGACCTGGTGGCGGGACTCCTCGTCCTGGCGGGGGCGGCGACGGGGCTCGCCGGTCGGTTCACGTCCGCCCGGTGGGTTGCGTCCGCCGGCCGGGGCGCGCTCGATGGCCGGCCCCGGGCGTCCGCCGGCCGGTTCACGTCCGCCGGGTGGATCGCGCTCGCCGTCTTCGGGGCCGCCACCGCCGTCGACTCGCGCCTGCCGCTCAGCTGCGCCCCGACCGCCGACCCCCTGTGCGCGGCCCGCGAGACCGCCGGACTGGTGCCCGCCACCCATGCGGCCCATGCGGTCAGTTCCGGCCTCGCCATGACCGGCGCGCTCGTCGCCATGGTCGCCCTGACCGTCGCCGCCCGCCGACACGGCCGGTGGCCGCCCCTCGCCCGTACCGGCCCGGTTCTCGTCGTCCTGGAGCTGGTGGCCACCGCCTGGACCCTGGCCGCCGTCGCCGCCTTCGAGGCCGGGAAGGGCACGTGGGCGCTCGGCGCGGGCCAGCGGTCCCAGGTGCTCCTGGTGGCACTGTGGCTCGCGGTCCTCGCGTACTCCCTCGCCACCGAGAAGGACCCCTTGCCCGACGGGAGCCCCACGACCGAGGTCCCCACTCCCCAGGAGGAACGGTGACCTTCGTACGCGTCGGGGGAGTCGCCCACCACGTCACCGTCGAAGGCTCGGGACCCGTCTGCGTCCTCAGCGCGGGGCTCGGCCTGAGCTGGTTCGACTGGGACCCCGTCGTCCCTCTCCTCGCCCCGCACCGCACGGTCGTCCGCTTCGACCGCCCGGGGCACGGCCTCTCCGCGCCCGCCGCCGCCCCGCCCACCGCCGAGGGCGAGGCCCACCGGATCGCCGGCCTCCTCGCCGCCCTCGGGCTTCCCGGGCCCGTCACCGTCGTCGGGCACTCGATCGCCGGGTTCCACGCGGAGGCCTTCGCCCGGATCCACCCGGACAGGACCGCCGCCCTCGTCCTCGTCGACTCCTCGGTGGAGGAACATCCCCGCCCCGGCCGCGCCACCGCCGTGGCCCGCCTCCTCGGCGCCGTCCTCTGCGCCGCCGGAGCCCCGGCCGCGCTCGGCCCGGCGGTCCGCCGCGCGGCCGTACGCCACGACCCGGCCCCGGCCGACCTCGTCCGCCGCGTCTACCGCACCTCACGCGTCCTGCGCGGCACCCTCCTGGAGAACGCCCGCTACGGAGCCGTCGCCGCAGGGCTCCTCGCCCTCCGCGACCGGCACCCCCTCCCGCCGTGCCTCCCCGTCACCGTCCTGGCCGCTCCCGACGGCTCGGCCCGCTGGGAGCGGCGCCAACGCGCGCTGGCCCGACGGCTCGGCGCCCACTACGAGGCGGTCGTGCCGTCGGGCCATCTGGTCATGCTGGACCGCCCGGACGCGGTGGCCCTGGCGGTCCTGCACCCGGGTCAGGAAGCGGCGTAGACGCTCGTACAGAACGCCTTGATCTGCTCGTCCGACAGGTGCTGCGCCAGATCGGCCTCGCTGATCATGCCGACGAGCCGCTTGTTCTCGATGACGGGCAGGCGCTTGATCTGGTGACTCTGCATCTCGTCCAGCACGGCGCCCACGTCCGCACCCGCCTCGACCCAGCGCGGGGTGCCCTTCGCCATCTCGCCGCAGGTGATCTTCGCCGGGTCGTGGCCCATGGCCACACAGCCGACCACGATGTCGCGGTCCGTGAGGATGCCGCAGAGGCGTTCGTTCTCGTCGGCGATGGGCAGTGCGCCCACGTTCAGGTCGCGCATCAGCTGCGCGGCGCGGTCGAGCGTCTCGTGTGCCGGGATCCACCGGGCCCCGGGGTGCATGATGTCCTTCGCCGTGGTCATGAGGTGCGTACCTTTCGTCGAACGCGGTCACCGTTACGTCCCCGAGCAGACTCATTCTCGGCGCACGACACGGCCCCCGCGACCGCAAGGGTCACGGGGGCCGTGGGCCGCATCGGCCGACCGGTCAGGCGGCGCCGCGCTTCTTCAGCATGTTCGCCATCAGCAGGATCTCGGACTCCTGCGCGTCGACCATGCCCTGGGCGAGGTCGCGCTCGATGTCCACGGAGCACTTCTGGACACAGCCCTGGGCCATGTGGACCCCGCCCCTGTGGTGCTCGGTCATGAGCTTCAGGTACAGGATCTCGGCCTCGCGGCCACTGGCCTTCCGCAACTCGTCCAGCTGCGCGTTGGTCGCCATGCCCGGCATGAGCGCCCCGTCGAGCGGCCCGGTGTCACCGGAGCCGCCCATGCCCATCCAGGTCATCGGCTCGACGCCGGACTGGACCTTGGGCAGCTCCCACAGGTCGAGCCAGCCGAGCATCATGCCGCGCTGGTTCGCCTGCGTGTTGGCGATGTCGTACGCGAGGCGGCGCACCTCCTCGTCCTGGGTGCGGTCCCGGACGATGAACGACATCTCGACGGCCTGCTGGTGATGGACGGACATGTCCCGGGCGAAACCGGCGTCCGCGGAGGTGGTCGACGGCGTGCCCGGCGCCTCCTCGCGCTCGGCGGAGGCGACGGTGACGGCGCCCCCGGCGAAGAGCAGGGCGAGCGCGACGGCGGTGACCGCCGCCCACTGGGTCCGGTTCGGCCGCCGGGCCGCAGCCGGGGAGGTCAGGCCGTCCTCGTCGCCGGTCACTTGTCGAGTCCGCCGGTGCACGCGGCGCCGGGCTCGGGGGTCTGCTTGCCCTGGACGTACTTCGTGAAGAAGGCGTCGATCCGCGGGTCGGAGGCGTTGTCCACGGTCACCTGCTTGCCCCAGGCGGACAGCATGATCGAGCCGGCCTGGTCGTCCACCGGGCTCATCAGCGTGTACTTGGTCTTGCCGACCTTCTCTTCCAGCTTCTTCACGTCACCGGCGTCGGCCTTCTTGTTGTACGTCACCCAGACGGCGCCGTGCTCGAGCGAGTGGACGGCGTTCACCTCGGAGATGGCCTGCTTGTAGACCACGCCGTCGCAGTTCATCCAGACCGGGTGGTGGTCACCGCCGACCGGCGGCTTCATGTCGTACTTCACGGCCGTCTCGACGTGGTTGCGGCCGAGCTTGGCGGCGTCCCAGGACTTCTCGGCGGCGATGGGGGCCTTCGCCGCGGCTTCCTTCTTGTCCTGCTCGTCGGACTTCTTCATCAGCACGAAGGTGCCGAAGCCGACGAGACCGAGGACGACGATCCCGGAGACGCCGATGGTGATCAGACGGTTGCGGCGCTCACGGGCCTGCTCGGCGCGGCGCATCTCCTCTATTCGGGCGCGGCGGTCGGCGTTGGCGGAGCGGTTGGCGGCCATGGTGATGTCGTCCTTCTTCAGGGATGGGGGTGGAGTTCGGGGGTGGACATGCGGGGGCGGTGAGCCCGCCGCCGCTAGGTCCGGAGAACTTGAAGGACGTGCAGGTCCGGCGCGCGCGGCTGGGCGCAGGAACGGCGTGCCGGGCCGTCGTCGGACGGCGGGTCGAGACGCGGGAGCCCGCCCTCCGCGTGCAGCGGCGGATCGAGCGGGGGCGCGCTGAGCACCGCGGGGGAGAGGGAGGGGAAGAGGGAGCAGCCACCCCGGTCGTACGGGCAGACGTACTCGCGCGCGACGGCGGAGCCCCGCGAGGCGTCGGCCCGGACGGCGTGGGGCCGGGCGGCGTGGGGCCGGGCGGTGTCGGCCGGTACGGCGTCGGCCCGCGGATGGTGGGCATCGGCCACGGTTCCCGCACCCGGCCCCGACCCCAGACAGAAGAAGAGCGCGGCGAGGAGCGTCGCCACGGCACTCACCAGTGCCATGGGACGCGCGTGTCGGGACAGGCGTTCGAGCCGTGGGGCCCCCATGGGCGGAGATCGTAGTGTGCGCGGGCCCTCTGTGGGCCGAACGGGGTACCACTCGGTACGAGGCCGGGTGTCCGCCGGACGGACGCAGCCGCGGACCCGGCCGTTCCCGCGTTACCTGAGTCACACCGGAGCGGGCAGTATGGGTGTGCAACGTGCGCGAAACCATGTGGTGGGATGCTCAGGTGCCCCCCGATGTGCCGAGGCGGTGGGAGCAGGCGGCCTGACCAGCGAGGATGGGTGTGGAAATGGACAAGCAGCAGGAATTTGTGCTCCGTACGCTTGAGGAGCGCGACATCCGCTTCGTACGTCTGTGGTTCACCGACGTGCTGGGCTTCCTCAAGTCGGTGGCCGTGGCGCCCGCCGAACTGGAGCAGGCCTTCGACGAGGGCATCGGGTTCGACGGTTCGGCGATCGAGGGCTTCGCCCGCGTGTACGAATCGGACATGATCGCCAAGCCGGACCCGGGAACCTTCCAGATCCTGCCGTGGCGCGCCGAGGCCCCGGGCACGGCGCGGATGTTCTGCGACATCCTGATGCCGGACGGCTCGCCGTCCTTCGCGGACCCGCGCTACGTGCTGAAGCGGGCGCTGGCGAAGACCTCGGACCTCGGCTTCACCTTCTACACCCACCCCGAGATCGAGTTCTTCCTGCTGAAGGACAAGCCGCTCGACGGCACGCGGCCGACCCCGGCCGACAACTCGGGCTACTTCGACCACACCCCGCAGAACGTGGGCATGGACTTCCGCCGCCAGGCGATCACGATGCTCGAATCGATGGGCATCTCGGTGGAGTTCAGCCACCACGAGGGCGCGCCGGGCCAGCAGGAGATCGACCTGCGGTACGCCGACGCGCTCTCCACGGCGGACAACATCATGACCTTCCGCCTGGTCATGAAGCAGGTGGCCCTGGAGCAGGGCGTCCAGGCCACGTTCATGCCGAAGCCGTTCTCGGACTACCCCGGCTCGGGCATGCACACCCACCTGTCCCTCTTCGAGGGCGACCGGAACGCGTTCTACGAGTCGGGCGCCGAGTACCAGCTGTCGAAGGTGGGCCGCTCCTTCATCGCGGGCCTCCTGAAGCACGCGGGCGAGATCTCCGCCGTCACCAACCAGTGGGTCAACTCGTACAAGCGCATCTGGGGCGGCTCCTCCCGCACGGCCGGCTCGGGCGGCGAGGCCCCCTCGTACATCTGCTGGGGCCACAACAACCGCTCGGCCCTGATCCGCGTCCCCATGTACAAGCCGGGCAAGACGGGCTCCTCCCGCGTCGAGGTCCGCTCCATCGACTCGGGCGCCAACCCGTACCTGACCTACGCGGTCCTCCTCGCCGCCGGCCTCAAGGGCATCGAAGAGGGCTACGAACTCCCGGCCGGCGCCGACGACGACGTCTGGGCCCTCTCCGACGCGGAACGCCGCGCGATGGGCATCGAACCGCTCCCGCAGAACCTGGGCGAGGCGATCGCCCTGATGGAGAAGAGCGAACTGGTCGCGGAGACCCTCGGCGAGCACGTCTTCGACTTCTTCCTCCGCAACAAGAAGCAGGAGTGGGAGGAGTACCGGAGCGAGGTCACCGCCTTCGAACTCCGCAAGAACCTGCCGGTGCTGTAGGGGCGGGCCAGGGCCGCTAGGGCCCTCAACGGACGAGCAGGGCCGACGGTCGCGAACCGTCGGCCCTCAGCCGTTCTGACGGCCGACGCCGTGGCTTCCGGGTGGGGGCCGTCGCGTCGACGAGCGCACTCTTGCTTGGCGATCATGCCTCAGGCATACTCCAGCCCTCCCCCCACGCACGGCTCCTTCCGCGGCCCCCTCCGGTGCCCGGGGAACGCGCCGCTCCGACGACCGTTCCCCTGGACAGGACCAGCGTGACCTTCGACCGTGTGCTTCTCCTGCTGCTCGTGGCAGGGCCCCTTTTCTGGTTCGGGCTGTTCCCGCTGCGCCCGCAGAGCAAGGTGCTCTCCGGGCCCCACCCCGCCCTGTGGCGGGCGATCCTCCTGGCGGGCCTCGGATTCTGGCGGCCGGGCGCGCGACTGATGGAGGAGGCCGGTCAGGACTGGGAGCGCCGTGCCCTCTACAGCCAGCGCCTCGCACGCGCCGGCGGATGGTGGTGGCCGCTGTGGGTGCGCGCCTGGGAGCGGGCGCGCCCGGGCGATCCGGACGTGGCGCTCGTCCGCGCGGCGGCGCAGGTCGGCCATGCGTGGCGGCTGCGCGGGGCCTACGCGGCGAGTATGACGCCGGACGTCCGGTTCAGATGGTTCCACGCCGCACTCTGCCGAGCGCGTGAGGACGTGGCGAAGGCGGCCCTGCTCAACCCCGCTGACCCGACTCCCCATGTGCTCGAAATCCGGATCGCCCTCGGCCTCGGGTATCCCCGTGACGTGATGAGGGAGCTCTGGGGCGAGCTCGTCGCACGCGCTCCGCATCACTTCGACGCCCACTACAGCGCGCTGCAGTACTGGAGCAGGAAGTGGCGGGGGACGGACAAGCTGGCGCGCGAGTTCGCGCGGACGGCCGCCGCCGACGCGCCGGCGGGCTCGCTGCTGGCCGCGTTGCCGCTGTTCGCCTGGTACGAGACGACGATGCACGACGACTACGCCTACCTGCACTGCACCTCTCCGCAGGTGCGGTCCATGGTGGCCGCGGCGGTGGAGGACATGGAACAGGCCGGGGGTCATCCGGCCCTGCCCCGCGTCCAGCACCTGGTCGCTCACTGCCTCCACGAGCAGGGGCGGCACCGGGAGGCGCTGCGGTATTTCCGTGCGGTGGACGGCTGGGTCGACGGGGTCCCCTGGCGCTACCGTCCGCTGGCGAGGTTCGCCTACCGAGGTGCGCGTACGGCGGCGGTTCGCGCCGTCGTCGCCGAGCGCCTGCGCCGCAGGCCCCCCGTCGGAACTCCTGCCCCCTGATCTCCCGGCTCCTCGTACGCGACAGACGTGGGCCCTACCGCAGCCGAGCGGTAGGGCTCCTGACGGTGGGAAATCCGTTGCCGGCGGGCCGCGAGCCGTGAACACTGCCCCGGTGAAGATCACTTCCGTCGCCACCGCGCGACTTCTGCTGCATCCCCTGACCGTCGTCGACGCCGAGCGTGTCGTGGCCCGGGAGTCCGGGCCGGGGGACCCGTGGGGGGAGGGGTATCCCGGGGACGGTGACGTCCGGTCGGCCACCGGGTTTCTGCGCGGGGTCGCCGAGCGGGGCGATCCGGGGGTGTTCCGGCCCTACCGGATACGGCTCGACGGCGTCGTCGTCGGCGGCATCGGGTTCCACGGGCCGCCTGACGCGCAAGGGGTCGTCACCGTCGGGTACGGGCTCGTGCCCGGGGCGCGCGGGAAGGGATACGCCTCCGAGGCCCTGCGGGCCCTCGTCGAGGTGGCGCGGCAGGCCGGCGCCGCCGGGGTGAAGGGGGACGCCGACCTCGACAACCTGGCCTCCCACCGGGTGATGGAGGCCGCCGGGATGCCGTGCGTGGCCCAGGACGCCACGCTCCGCCACTTCTACCTGGCCCTCTAGCGCCCGAGGCCGAGCCCGGCGGAGGGCCGCCGGGAGGGCGGCCGTGGCGAGGAGGGGTCACCCCGGCGGGTGTCCCGCCGGTCGAGCCGGGCGCGCGGCGGGACCGGCGAGACGTGCGGCGGGACCGGCGAGACGCCCGGCGTCAGCGGTCCGAAAGCTCCGACGGGGCCTCCTGGACCACCCAGCCGTTGCCGTCCGGGTCCTCGAAGGCCATGAACGAGTTCCAGGTCTGGCCCTTGCCGTCCTCCCAGCCCGACGCGCCCACGTGCCGGATCGGGGTGACGTCCACACCCCGGTCGACCAGCTCCGCCCGCGCGGCCTCGATGTCCGTGACGCAGAGCTGCAGGCCCTGCAGGCTGCCCGGCGCCATGTCCCTCGTGCCCGGCATCGACGGCATCCCGCTCAGCATCGCGATCGAACAGCGCGAGCCCGGCGGCGTCGCCTGGATGATGCGCATGCCCGGCGCCACCTCGTCGTCCAGGTCGATCTTGAAACCGCACTTGTCGCCGTAGAACTCCTTCGCCCGGTCCATGTCGGTGACAGGTACCGGGACGACTTCCAGGGTCCAGTTCATGGGGGGTCTCCTCAGAAACGCCAGCAGAGTCGTACCACCGTCGCCCACGAACGCCCCCTCGCGCACCTCGAATCGCCAGTCCGGTCCCTACTTCTCGGAGTGCGCCCCCGCGAGGAACTCAGCCGCCCCCGCGAGGAACTCAGCGGTCCCCGCGAGGAACTCAGCGGTCCGCCGGCGTCCAGTGCAGCCGGCCGTCCAGGCCGATCGCCGCCACCCCGTCCGTCCCCGCGTCCGGCGCCCCCGAGAACAGGAACCCCTCCAGGCTCCACACCGGCCGCGCCCCCGTCCGGCCGTGCGGCGCCGTCGCCAGGAAGCCCGTCCGCGAGCGGACCGCCAGCAGACCGTCGCCGCCGCTCACCGGGCCGAAGCCCGCGACCCCGGCGCCCGGCAGCTCCGTGACCGGCGAGACCGGGGCGACGCCCGAGAAGTCGGCGCTCCGCAGGTCGCCGGAGGCCGGCTTGCGGAACCAGAGCCGTACCCCGTCGCCGTCGGGCGCCGCGCTCGCGCTCAGCGCGAGCGTCGTCGCCGGAAGTCCCGTCCGCACCGGACCGGTGAGCGGCCCGCCGGGGCGCTCCTGCGCCCACGCCAGGACGGTCTTCGGGGTGCTGGCGAAGACGTATCCGCGCCCGGTCCCGTCCGTCGCCGCGACCGGATCGCCGTACACGTCCGTGCCGCCGAGCACCCGCCACGGCCCCCAGCCGCCGTCGGTGAGCTGCTCGCGGGCCGTCAGACGGTGCCGGCTGTCGCGCAGCAGCACGGTCGCCCGGCCGTCTCCGGCCACGGTCACGGCGGGCGCGCTGATGTCCGAGGTCCCGTCCGCGTCGCCCCGTTCGGGCGTGCCGAGGGAGCGCCACGCGCCGAAGACGCCGCCCGGCGCCGCCTGCACGGTGGTGACGACCTCGCGCCGGTAGCCGGCCGGGCCGTCCGAGAGGACCGTCCGGGTGCCGAAGACCGCGAGACGGCCGTCGGGCAGGGTCACGGAGGTGACCCCGCTGTCCAGGCCGCCGCCGGGCAGCAGCGTCGGGCCGTGCCACGCGCCGCCGCCCGCCGGCTTCCGCCAGGCCGCGAGCCGGCCGTCGAGGACGGAGAAGGCGTGGAGCCCGCCGTCCCCGTCCCGCTGCACCCAGGAGGTGGAGGTGCCCCGGGCGTACCGGACCGTCTGGGTCCAGCCGCGTCCGCCGGGCCGCGCGGCCACCTTGAGGTCCCCGCAGCCGGCGGCGGTCCCGCAGTCGTTGACGCCGTCGAGCCAGGCGTACGTCTCCAGGGTCTTCAGCTTCGCGCCCGCCGTCTCGGGGTCGAGCGTGTGCGGCAGGAGACTGGTGGGGTAGCCGAGGTAGTTCTGCACGCCGACGTGCGGATGCCCGGGGACCTCGGCGTACCGGGCGAGCGCGGCCTGCGTGAACCTCGCCCCGTACAGGTGGTCCTGGTGGTCCCTGAGCTTCCCGGTCTCCGGGTACGTGCCCGGGCTCGGGTCCTGCATCCGGACGAAGGTCGGCCGGAACCGGTCGAGCAGCCCCGCGATCGTCGCCACGACCTGGTCCTTCGTGTACGTGAAGTCGGCGCCGACCGGGGTGCCGGAGGAGCGCTGGGAGCCGAGCGCGGGGATCCGGCCGTGCCAGAGGCCGTTGAGGCTGTGCGGGCGGTCGCCGGTGGTCGAACCGGCCTCGCGTATCTGCAGCCACACCAGCCTGACCTGCGGATCGGCACGCAGCGTGTCCATCTCGGCCGTCGCGCCGCCGGCGGTGGGGATCGCGACCCGCTCCCAGGGACTGGTCCGGCTGCCGGTCGCCATCTCGGCGTACGCGGCGCGGATGCCGTTCTGCCGGGCCTCGGCGTAGTCCGCCTTGTCGGCCAGGGTCCGGGCGGCGTCGCGCGGGCGCGCGTTCACGCCGTCCGACTCGCCGGCAGTGAGGTAGACCGAGGTCAGGGGGTTGCCGGAGCGGAGGGACTGGGAGACGTCCGGGTTCATGAAGAACAGGTCGTCGTCCGGGTGCGCCACGATCTGCACGACCGACGTGGGCGCCTTCGCGGCCCGCCCGGGCTGGGAAGGCCCCGCCTGCGAAGGCACCGGCGCCTCCGCCTTCGGCTGCGCCGCGTGTGCCGTCGGCGTCCGGGGCGCTCCCGTCACCGAGAGCAGTCCGGCGAAGGTGCCGCCCACCAGGACGGCGGTCACGCCCACGGAGGCGGCCCTGCGGGGGGACGGGAGGAGACGGCGACGGGGGCGGACGGGCATGTTCGGCGGCGCGCTTTCAGCAAGGTGCGGACAGAGGGAGGGCAGGAGAGGAGAAGGACGGACAGGCGGCGGAGGCCCGCCCACGAGCGGGGCAGACCTCGGAACTACAAGACGGACTTTCAAGAAATACGGTTCATCGGCCCCGAAAAGCGATCAATGTGCGAGACGTCACGTGTGATCCGCTGCGAAGCGAAGGCCCGGCCGCCCCCGTCCCCCGCTCCGGATAGGCTCGATCCGCCCGGTCACCACCCGGGGTTGGACGTGCTCGGAGGGAGCGGCGGAATGACGGTGCCGGGGCGCAGGAGCAGCACCTTCTCACGTCTGCTGCGGCACGGGTTCACCGACCCCTCCGGGGCCGAGCGGCTCCTGGAGGTGCCCGAGCTGTCCGCCCTGCGCGGCGACTCCGTCCTCCTCGACGCCCTCGGCGCCACCGCCGACCCCGACCTCGCCCTGCGCGGCCTGGTCCGTCTGGCCGAGGCGCAGCCGGAGACCGAGCGGCAGACGTTCACGACCACGCTGCTCTCCGCCAAGCCCTTCAGGGACCGGCTCCTCGGGGTGCTCGGGGCCTCCGAGGCGCTCGCCGACCACCTGGCCCGGCATCCCCGCGACTGGGAGTCCCTCGTCACGTACGAGGCGGTCGACCTGCATCCGGGGGTCGCCGAGTTCGAGCGGGGGCTCGCCGAGGCCGTCGACGCGGTCACGCTGCGGGTCGCCTACCGCCGCTGCCTGCTCGCCATAGCGGCCCGCGACGTGTGCGGCACCATCGACGTCGCCGAGACCGCCGCCGAGCTCGCCGACCTGGCGACGGCGACCCTGCGCGCCGCGCTCGCCATCGCCCGTTCCGCCGCGCCCGCCGACGCCGCCCAGTGCCGGCTCGCGGTGATCGCGATGGGCAAGTGCGGCGGCCACGAGCTGAACTACGTCTCGGACGTGGACGTGATCTTCGTGGCGGAGCCGATGGAGGGCGCCGACGAAGGCAAGGCGCTCCAGGCCGCCACCCGGCTCGCCTCCCACCTGATGCGGATCTGCTCCGAGACGAACATCGAGGGCACCATCTGGCCGGTCGACGCCAACCTCCGCCCCGAGGGCCGCAACGGCCCCCTCGTCCGTACGCTCTCCTCCCACCTCGCCTACTACCAGCGCTGGGCGAAGACCTGGGAGTTCCAGGCCCTCCTGAAGGCGCGCGCCGTGGCCGGCGACCCGGAGCTCGGCGCCCAGTACATCGACGCCGTCTCCCCGCTCGTCTGGCAGGCCGCCGAGCGCGAGAACTTCGTCCCCGACGTGCAGAAGATGCGCCGCCGCGTCGTCGACAACATCCCCGCCGCCCAGATCGACCGTGAGCTGAAGCTCGGCCCCGGCGGTCTGCGGGACGTCGAGTTCGCCGTCCAGCTCCTCCAGCTCGTGCACGGCCGCAGCGACGCGGGACTGCACAGCAGCACGACCCTCGACGCGCTCGCCGCCCTGGCCGCCGGCGGCTACGTCGGCCGGGCCGACGCCGCCCAGCTCGACGAGGCGTACCGCTTCCTGCGGGCCATGGAGCACCGCATCCAGCTGTACCGGCTGCGCCGCACCCATCTGGTCCCCGAGGACGAGCCCGGCCTGCGCCGCCTCGGCCGCTCGCTCGGACTGCGCACCGACCCGGTCGCCGAGCTGAACAAGGAGTGGAAGCGGCACGCGGCCGTCGTCCGCCGCCTCCACGAGAAGCTCTTCTACCGGCCGCTGCTCGACGCCGTCGCCCAGCTCGCCCCCGGCGAGATCCGGCTCAGCCCGAAGGCGGCGGGACAGCGGCTCGAGGCGCTGGGTTACGTGGACCCCGCCGCCGCCCTGCGGCACCTGGAGGCGCTGGCCTCCGGGGTGAGCCGGAAGGCCGCGATCCAGCGGACGCTGCTGCCGGTGCTGCTCGGCTGGTTCGCGGACTCGGCCGACCCGGACGCCGGCCTGCTGGGCTTCCGCAAGGTCTCGGACGCGCTCGGCAAGACCCCCTGGTACCTGCGGCTCCTCAGGGACGAGGGCGCCGCCGCCGAGAACCTCGCCCGGGTGCTCTCGGCCGGCCGGCTCACCCCCGACCTGCTGCTCCGCGCCCCGGAGGCGGTCGCCCTCCTCGGCGACCCGGAGGGGCTGAAGCCGCGCGGCCGGGACCATCTGGAACAGGAGGTCCTGGCGGCGGTGGGCCGGGCGGGCGACGCCGAGCAGGCGGTCGCGGCGGCCCGCGGGGTGCGCCGCAGGGAGCTGTTCCGTACCGCGGCGGCCGACCTCATCGGCTCGTACGGCACGGAGGACAACCCCCGCGAGCGCGACCCCGGCGCCCTGGTCGACCGGGTGGGGGACGCCGTCACCGATCTCAACGCGGCGACGATCGCCGGCGCCCTGCGGGCCGCCGTGCGCGCCGAGTGGGGCGAGGAGCTGCCCACCCGGTTCGCGGTCATCGGCATGGGCCGCTTCGGCGGTCACGAGCTGGGGTACGGCTCCGACGCCGACGTCCTGTTCGTGCACGAGCCGCGCGAGGGGGGCGACGAGCAGGAGGCGGCCAGGGCCGCGAACCGGGTGGTCGCCGAGATGCGCAGGCTCCTCCAGCTGCCGACCGCCGACCCGCCGCTGCTGATCGACGCGGACCTCAGGCCGGAGGGCAAGAGCGGCCCCATGGTCCGCACCCTGAAGTCGTACGAGGCCTACTACCGCCGCTGGTCCCTGGTCTGGGAGAGCCAGGCGCTGCTGCGCGCCGCGCCCATGGCGGGCGACCGGGAGCTCGGGGAGCGGTTCATCGAGCTCGTCGACCCGCTGCGCTATCCCGCCGAGGGCCTCGGCGAGGACGCGGTCCGCGAGATCCGCCGCCTCAAGGCCCGGATGGAGTCCGAGCGGCTGCCGCGCGGCGCCGACCCGACGCTCCACGCCAAGCTGGGGCGCGGCGGCCTGAGCGACGTCGAGTGGACGGTCCAGCTGCTCCAGATGCGGCACGGCTGGGCGGAGCCGGGGCTGCGGACGACCCGCACCCGCGAGGCGCTCCGGGCGGCGCACGCCGCGGGCCTGATGGCGACGGAGGAGGCGCAGACCCTGGACGAGGCCTGGGTCCTCGCCAGTCGCGTCCGCAACGCGGTCATGCTGGTCCGCGGCCGACCCGGCGACACCTTCCCCTCGGACCCGCGGGAACTGGCCGCGGTGGGCCGGTACCTGGGGTACGGCCCCGGGCGCGTCGGCGAGCTGGTCGACGACTACCGCCGGATCACCCGACGGGCGAGGGCCGTCGTCGAGGAGCTGTTCTACGGGGGGTAGGCCCGCCGACCGCGCCCGCCGTCGTCGGCGGGGACCGGGTCAGGTCACCTGCCGGAGCTGACCCGCGGCTGCTCCGTCGGCTCGCCCGTATCGCCCGTCTCGCCGGTGACCTCGTCGGCCACCGCGGTCTCGCGGTCCTCGCCCTCCACGCGCGGCGGACCGCCCGAGGCGATCGGCGCCGCCGGTTCCACCAGCTTGGGCAGGTGGTGCGGCCGCGAGCCGTACCAGAAGTACGAGACGAGGAAGCCGAAGGCGAGGCAGATCATGCCGCCGACCGCGTCCAGCCAGAAGTGGTTCGCGGTGGCGACGATCACCACGAGCGTCGCCACCGGGTAGAGCGCGCCCAGGATCTTCGCCCAGGGCGCCTTGGCGAGCAGGAGGATGGTCAGCCCGCACCAGAGCGACCAGCCGATGTGCATCGACGGCATCGCCGCGTACTGGTTCGACACGTGCTTGAGGTTGCCCGAGGCCATCGAGCCCCAGGTCTCGTGGACGAGGACCGTGTCGACGAAGTTCTGGTTGGTCATGAGCCGGGGCGGTGCGAGCGGGTACAGGTAGTAACCGACCAGCGCCACACCGGTGGTGGCGAACAGCACGGTGCGGAACGCCCCGTAACGGCCCGGGTGCCACCGGTAGAGCCACACGAGTACACCGATGGTCACGATGAAGTGCAGCGTGGCGTAGTAGTAGTTCATCGAGACGATCAGCCAGGTCACCGAGTTCACGGCGTGGTTGACGGTGTGCTCGAAGGCCAGGCCGATGGACTGCTCGGCCTGCCAGATCCAGTCGGCGTTCTCGAACGCCTGGGCCTTCTGCTCCGGCACCGCGTTGCGGATGAGGGAGTACGTCCAGTAGCTCACCGCGATGAGCAGGATCTCGAACCAGATCGTGGGACGCCGGGGCCCGCGCGTCCGCAGCCGCGACAGCCTGCCGTCGGCCACAGTGGGTGACGACGGGGTCGTCCGGTCGTCCAAACTCTTCACGGTCGTTTCACCCATAGGCAGAGAGTGTGCCAGATCCCCTCCCCCCGACCGATCATCCCTCGAACGGGTGACGGGCGCACCCGCTCCCCCTCGGGGACGAGGTCTCAGGGACGAGAGGGAGCCGAGGCCGTTGAACCGCGAACGACCAGCTCAGGCATGAAGACGAACTCCGAGTGCGGGGCCGGGGTGCCCCCCACCTCTTCGAGCAGCGCGCGGACCGCGGCCTGCCCCATCGCCTGCACGGGCTGCCGGATGGTGGTCAGCGGCGGATCGGTGAAAGCTATGAGGGGCGAGTCGTCGAAACCGACGACGGAGACGTCCCGCGGCACGTCGAGCCCCTGCTGCCGGGCGGCCCTGATCGCGCCGAGCGCCATCATGTCGCTCGCGCAGACGACCGCCGTGCAGCCCCGGGAGATCAGCGCGCCGGCCGCCGCCTGACCGCCCTCCAGGGTGTACAGGGAGTGCTGGATCAGCTCCTCGGACTCCTCGGAGCCGAGGCCGAAGCGCTCCGCCATGCCCTGCTGGAAGCCCTCTATCTTGCGGAGCACCGGCACGAACCGCTTCGGCCCCACGGCGAGCCCGATCCGGGTGTGCCCGAGGGCGGCCAGGTGCGTCACGGCGAGCCGCATCGCGGCCCGGTCGTCGGGGGAGACGAAGGGTGCCTGGATCTTGGGGGAGAAACCGTTGAGGAGGACGTACGGGACGCCCTTGCCGCGCAGCTGGTCGTAGCGCGTCATGTCGGCGGTCGTGTCGGCGTGCAGTCCGGAGACGAAGATGATGCCGGCGACGCCGCGCTCCACCAGCATGTCAGTGAGCTCGTCCTCGGTGGACCCGCCGGGGGTCTGGGTGGCGAGGACCGGCGTGTAGCCCTGCCGGGTCAGGGCCTGCCCGATGACCTGCGCGAGCGCGGGGAAGATCGGGTTGTCCAGTTCGGGGGTGATGAGGCCGACGAGCCCCGCGCTGCGCTGGCGCAGTCGTACGGGACGCTCGTAGCCGAGCACGTCGAGCGCGGCGAGGACGGATTCACGGGTGGCCGTGGCCACGCCGGGCTTGCCGTTGAGCACGCGGCTGACTGTGGCCTCACTGACCCCCGCCTGGGCTGCGATGTCGGAAAGCCGCGCGGTCATGGGGATGGACTGTACCGGTCACGCGGCGTATTGCCCACCGCACGGATGATGCAAGCCACCTCGCAAGGTCTTGCAGTCCTTGCAGGGCGTGCGGGGTCGGTCACGGGGCGCACGCAGGCACCGGAGGGCGCGCGAGAGGCGTGTGTCACCTGGTGTCAAGCGATGCGATGGCAACCTTAGGGACACGTCGATGTAACGATCGCCGGTGCTTGCAGAAAGTTCTCGCAAGGTCTTTCGGCTCGTTTTCATCTTTGTTACGTTCCTGGCAACCCGGAGCGCCGCGAGGGAGCGGTCGCATGAGGAAGGTTCCAGCCCCTCGTCCCCCCGGGATCAGTTGAAGGAGTTCACATGCGGCGTGGCATAGCGGCCACCGCTCTGGTCGCGGCCCTGGGCGTGACCCTGGCGGCGTGCGGTAGTGACAGCGGTTCGAACGGCGGCGGCGCCAAGAGCTCGGGCGAGCTCTCCGGCACCGTGACCTGGTGGGACACCTCCACGGTCGGCTCCGAGGACAAGGTCTTCAAGAAGATCGCCGAGGACTTCAAGAAGAAGCACCCCAAGGTCACCGTCAAGTACGTGAACGTGCCGTTCGGTGAGGCGCAGAACAAGTTCAAGAACGCCGCGCAGTCCGGCTCCGGCGCCCCCGACGTCATCCGCTCCGAGGTCGCCTGGACCCCCGAGTTCGCGGACCTCGGCTACCTCGCCCCGCTCGACGGCACCGCGGCCCTGAAGAACAACGAGGACTTCCTCAAGCAGGCCGCCGCCTCCACCCAGTACAAGGGCAAGACCTACGGCGTCCCGCAGGTCATCGACTCCATGGGCATCTTCTACAACAAGAAGATCTTCAAGGAGGCCGGCGTCGAGGTCCCCAAGACCATCGACGAGCTCAAGACCGTCTCCGCCAAGATCAAGCAGAAGACCGGCAAGCCCGGCCTGTACCTGCGCGGCGACGACGCCTACTGGTTCCTCTCCTTCCTGTACGGCGAGGGCGGCGACCTCGTCGACGCCGAGAAGAAGACGGTCACCGTCGACAGCGCCGCCGGCGTGAAGGCCTTCAAGGTCGTCAAGGACCTGGTGGACTCGGGCGCGGCCAAGACCGACGCGACCGACGGCTGGAACAACATGCAGACGGCCTTCAAGGACGGCAAGGTCGCCATGATGATCAACGGCCCGTGGGCCGTCTCCGACACCTACGCCGGCAAGGAGTTCACCGACAAGGCCAACCTGGGCATCGCCCCGGTCCCGGCCGGCTCGGCCGGCCAGGGTGCCCCGCAGGGCGGTCACAACCTCGCCGTCTACGCGGGCTCCAAGAACCTCGACGCCTCCTACGCCTTCGCCGAGTACATGACCTCGGTCGAGACGCAGGCGACGGTCGCGAAGGAGCTCAGCCTCCTCCCGACCCGCGAGTCCGTCTACATCAAGCCGGACGTGGCGACCAACGAGATGATCGCCTTCTTCAAGCCGGTCGTCGACAAGGCCGTCGAGCGCCCCTGGATCCCGGAGACCGGCAGCCTCTTCGCGCCGCTCGTCACCGAGTACACCAAGGTCCTCACCGGCCAGACCACCCCGGACGCGGGAGCCAAGGCGACGGGCGACGCCTACCGCAAGCTCCTGAAGGACTGGAAGTAACAGGAAGGCAGGCCGGCTGATGGCTGTGGACACCCCCAGCCAGTCGGTGGTGAAGGCCGCGGGCGACGACGTCGCCCGCGGCCGGAGCCGCGGAACTGGTAAGCCCCGGCGCGCGGCGAAGAAGCGCTCCCTCTCCACCCACTGGTACGCCTGGGCGATGGTCGCCCCGGTGACCGTCGTGATCGCCGTGATCATCGGCTATCCACTGGTCCGCGGCGTCTACCTGTCGTTGACGAACGCCAACGAGCGGAACGTCGCCCGCTCGATCGGGGTCAACGAGATCCCGGCCACCTACGAGTTCGTCGGCCTGGACAACTACGCCGACGCGATCACCGGTGGCCAGTTCCTCGGCACGCTCGGCTGGACGGTCCTCTGGACCGTGTCCTGTGTGGCGATCACCTTCGCCCTCGGCCTGAGTCTCGCCAACGTCCTCAACCGCAGGATCGCCGGCCGCTCCGTCTACCGGATGCTGCTCATCCTGCCCTGGGCCGTACCCGGCTTCGTCTCGGTCTTCGCCTGGCGCTTCCTCTACAACCAGGACAACGGTCTCCTCAACAAGATCCTCACGGGCGGCGGCATCGACGGCGTCCCGTGGTTGAACGACCCCACCTGGGCCAAGTTCTCGGTCATCCTCGTGAACGTCTGGCTCGGCATCCCGTTCATGATGGTCGCCCTCCTCGGCGGGCTCCAGTCCATCCCTGGCGAGCTGTACGAGGCCGCCGAGATGGACGGCGCCAACGCCTGGCAGCGCTTCCGGCACATCACCATGCCCGGGCTCAGCTCGGTGTCCACGACGGTGATCCTGCTCTCCACCATCTGGACCTTCAACATGTTCCCGGTGATCTTCCTGCTCACCCGGGGCGGACCCGGCGAGGCCACCCAGATCCTCGTCACCCAGGCGTACAAGTTCTCCTTCGAGATCAGCCCGCGCGACTTCGCCCAGTCGTCCACGTGGGGCGTCCTCATCCTGGTCCTCCTGATGATCTTCGCCGCGATCTACCAGCGCGTCCTCCGCAAGCAGGGAGAAGTCTGGTGACCACCACGACCCCCACCCCCACCGCGAACCTCCCCGTCCGCGGCCGCCGTTCGCCGCTCGCCTCGGTCGCGCTGCACGTCACGCTGATCACGGCGTCCGTGATCGCCGTCTTCCCCGTGCTGTGGGTCCTGCTGACCTCGCTCAAGCCGGCGCAGTACGCCACGACGACGGACTTCTTCAAGGAGACGACGCTCGCGAACTACACGAACCTCCTGAACGACACCCCGTTCCTGACCTGGTTCGCCAACTCGCTGCTCGTCGCCGGTCTCACCACCGTCATCGGCGTCTTCATCTCCGCCACCACGGGCTACGCCGTGAGCCGCTTCCGGTTCCCCGGCAAGCGCGGCCTGATGTGGACGCTGCTCATCACCCAGATGTTCCCGGTCGCCGTCCTCATCGTGCCGATCTACAACATCATGGCGTCGATGGGCCTGCTCAACCAGCCGGTCGGCCTGGTCATCACGTACCTGACGATCGCCGTCCCGTTCTGCGCGTGGATGATGAAGGGCTTCTTCGACACCATCCCGCGCGAGATCGACGAGTCCGGCTACGTCGACGGACTCACCCCGTTCGGCACCTTCTGGCGGCTGATCCTGCCGCTGGCCAAGCCGGGCATCGCCGTCACCGCCTTCTACTCCTTCATCACCGCCTGGGGCGAGGTGGCCTACGCCTCCGCCTTCATGGTCGGCGACGAGAACCTCACCCTGGCCGGCGGACTGCAGAAGTTCGTCAACCAGTACGGCGCCCAGTGGGGCCCGATGGCCGCGGCCTCCGTGCTCATCGCCATCCCCGCCGCCCTGGTGTTCCTCTTCGCCCAGCGGCACCTGGTCACCGGCATGTCAGCCGGTGCCGTCAAGGGCTGACGGCCCTGAGCGCCCCTCCAGTACGCACCCCTGTACGCACCTCCTTACCTCCCAGGGAAGACATGACCCAGCATCTCGCCACCCCGGCCGACGCCCCGACCACCGGCACGCACACGGGCTGGTGGAGAGACGCGGTGATCTACCAGGTCTACCCGCGCAGCTTCGCCGACGGCAACGGCGACGGCATGGGCGACCTGGAGGGCATCCGCAGCCGGCTGCCGTACCTCAAGGAACTCGGCGTCGACGCCGTCTGGCTCTCCCCGTTCTACGCCTCGCCGCAGGCCGACGCCGGCTACGACGTCGCCGACTACCGGGCCATCGACCCCATGTTCGGCTCGCTCCTCGACGCCGACGCCGTGATCCGCGACGCCCACGAACTGGGCCTGCGCATCATCGTCGACCTGGTCCCCAACCACTCCTCCGACCAGCACGAGTGGTTCCAGCGCGCGCTGCGCGAGGGCCCCGGGTCCGTCCTGCGCGAGCGCTACCACTTCCGCCCCGGCAAGGGGAAGAACGGCGAACTCCCGCCGAACGACTGGGAGTCCATCTTCGGCGGCCCGGCCTGGACCCGCACGGAGAACCCGGACGGCACCCCCGGCGACTGGTACCTGCACCTGTTCGCCCCGGAGCAGCCCGACTTCAACTGGGAACACCCCGCCGTCCGCGACGAGTTCCGCTCGATCCTGCGCTTCTGGCTCGACATGGGCGTCGACGGCTTCCGCGTCGACGTCGCCCACGGCCTGGTCAAGGCCGAGGGCCTGCCCGACCTCGGCGCCCATGACCAGCTGAAGCTGCTCGGCAACGACGTCATGCCCTTCTTCGACCAGGACGGCGTCCACGAGATCTACCGCTCCTGGCGGAAGGTCCTCTCCGAGTACGACGGCGAGCGCATCCTCGTCGCCGAGGCCTGGACCCCGACCGTCGACCGCACCGCGAACTACGTGCGCCCCGACGAGATGCACCAGGCGTTCAACTTCCAGTACCTGGGCACCCACTGGGACGCCGCCGAGCTGCGCCGCGTCATCGACGAGTCGCTCCAGGCGATGCTCCCCGTCGGCGCCCCCACCACCTGGGTGCTGTCCAACCACGACGTCACCCGGCACGCCACCCGCTTCGCCAACCCGGCGGGCCTCGGCACCCAGCTGCGCACCCCCGGCGACCGCGCACTCGGTCTGCGCCGGGCCCGCGCGGCGACCCTGCTGATGCTGGCGCTGCCCGGCTCGGCGTACGTCTACCAGGGCGAGGAGCTCGGCCTGCCGGACGTCACCGACCTGCCCGACGAGGTCCGTCAGGACCCGTCGTTCTGGCGGGCCAGCGGCCAGGACGGCTTCCGCGACGGCTGCCGGGTCCCGATCCCGTGGACCGTCGAGGGCTCCTCGTACGGCTTCGGCGACGGCGGCTCCTGGCTGCCGCAGCCCGCGGCCTGGGGCGGCCTGAGCGTCGAGGCCCAGACCGGCGACCCCGGCTCCACCCTGGAGCTGTACCGCAGCGCGCTCGCCGTGCGCCGCGAGCGCCCCGAACTCGGTGCGGGCGAAGGCGTCCAGTGGCTGGAGGCACCCGAGGGTGTGCTCTCCTTCCGCCGCGACGGCTTCGTCTGCACCGCCAACACCACCGGCCGGGCCATCTCCGTCCCGCTGCCCGGCCGGTATCTCCTCTCCAACGAGGAAGTGCGGATCGTCGACGACGAGGCCTTGGTGCCCGCCGACACCACCGTCTGGTGGGCGGTGTGACGATCCCCCTGCCGCGGGGCACCGGAAACGGTGCCCCGCGGCTCGCGGACATCGCGGCCCAGTCCGGGGTCAGCGAGGCCACCGTCAGCCGGGTCCTCAACGGCAAGGCGGGGGTGGCCGGCGCGACCCGGCACAAGGTGCTCGCGGCCCTCGACGTGCTCGGCTACGAGCGTCCCGTACGCCTCAAACGCCGCAGCGCGGGTCTCGTGGGGCTCGTCGTGCCCGAGCTGACCAACCCGATCTTCCCGGCGTTCGCGCAGGTCGTCGAGCAGGTCCTCGCCGGGCACGGCTACACCCCGGTGCTCTGCACCCAGATGCCCGGCGGCGCCACCGAGGACGAGCTCGTCGAGCAGCTCGTGGAGCGCGGGGTGGCCGGCATCGTCTTCCTCTCCGGCCTGCACGCGGACGCCTCCGCCGACCCGGCCCGCTACGCCCGGCTGACCGCCCGCGGCGTGCCGTACGTCCTCATCAACGGCTACAACGAGCACATCGACGCCAACTTCGTCTCCCCGGACGACCGGGCCGCCGCCCGCATGGCCGTACGGCACCTCGTCGAGCTGGGCCACGAGCGGATCGGGCTCGCCATCGGCCCCACCCGCTACGTCCCCTCCCGACGCAAGGCCGAGGGCTTCGCCGCCGAGCTGTACGAACTCCTCGGCGTCGAACGCGCGGACGCGGAACGGTTCATCAGACCCACGCTCTTCGGCGTCGAGGGCGGCCACGCCGCCGCCGACATCCTCCTCCGCGAGGGGTGCACGGGCATCGTCTGCGCCTCCGACCTGATGGCGCTCGGTGTGATCCGCGCCGTCCGCGCCCGCGGTCTCGACGTGCCGGGGGACGTCTCCGTCGTCGGCTTCGACGACTCGCCCCTGATCGCCTTCACCAGCCCGCCGCTGTCCACCGTGCGCCAGCCGGTCCAGGCCATGGCGACGGCCGCCGTCGGCGCGCTCCTGGAGGAGATCGAAGGCAATCCGGTGCAGCGCACGGAGTTCGTCTTCCAGCCGGAGCTGGTCGTCCGCGGCTCCACCGCGCAGCCGCCGGCCAAGGCCGCGGCGGCCTTTTCGCAGGTGGTCCCGCAAGTCCTTTCGTAACAACTTGCGTTGGGCTGTCCGGAGGGTTGACCGGGCACCGGGGCACTCGTACGGTCACGGCTGAAAACAGTTGCTGAACTTTTCGGCAACTTCTTGCGACACCGACTGCGACACCGACGTCGTACAGGAGGAAGCATGGCCAGAAAAACCGTGGCCGCTGCACTCGCCCTCGTGGCGGGAGCCGCCGCTGTGGCCGTCACGGGAAACACCCCGGCGCAGGCCACCCCACCCGGCGAGAAGGACGTCACCGCGGTGATGTTCGAGTGGAACTTCGCCTCGGTCGCCCGTGAGTGCACCGATCGCCTGGGCCCCGCCGGATACGGATACGTGCAGGTCTCCCCGCCGCAGGAACACCTCCAGGGCGGCCAGTGGTGGACCTCGTACCAGCCGGTCAGCTACAAGATCGCCGGACGTCTCGGCGACCGCACCGCCTTCAAGAAGATGATCGACACCTGCCACGCGGCGGGCGTCAAGGTCGTGGCCGACTCCGTCATCAACCACATGGCGAACGGCTCCGGCACGGGAACGGGCGGGACCCCGTTCTCCAAGTACGACTACCCGGGCCTCTGGTCCGGCTCCGACATGGACGACTGCCGCTCCTCGATCAGCAACTACGGCGACCGCGGCAACGTCCAGAACTGCGAACTCGTCCAGCTCCCCGACCTCGACACGGGTGAGGAGTACGTCCGCGGCAAGATAGCGGGCTACCTGAACGACCTCCTCTCGCTCGGCGTCGACGGCTTCCGGATCGACGCCGCCAAGCACATGCCGGCCGCCGACCTCGCCAACATCAAGTCCCGGCTGACGAACCCGAACGCGTACTGGAAGCTGGAGGCCATCCACGGCGCCGGCGAGGCCGTCTCCCCGAGCGAGTACCTCGGCAGCGGAGACGTCCAGGAGTTCCGCTACGCCCGCGACCTCAAGCGCATCGTCCAGAGCGAGAAGCTCGCCTACCTCAAGAACTTCGGCGAGGCCTGGGGCTACATGCCCTCCGGCCAGTCCGGCGTCTTCGTCGACAACCACGACACCGAGCGCGGCGGAGACACCCTCTCCTACAAGGACGGCGCGAACTACACCCTCGCCTCCGTCTTCGCGCTCGCCTGGCCCTACGGCTCCCCGGACGTCCACTCCGGCTACGAGTGGACCGACAAGGACGCGGGCCCGCCCAACGGCGGCCAGGTCAACGCCTGTTACACGGACGGCTGGAAGTGCCAGCACGCCTGGCGCGAGATCTCCTCCATGGTGGCCTTCCGCAACACCGCGCGCGGCCAGGCCGTCACGAACTGGTGGGACAACGCCGGCAACGCCATCGCGTTCGGCCGCGGCTCCAAGGCGTACGTGGCCATCAACCACGAGTCCTCGGCGCTCACCCGCACCTACCAGACCGCCCTGCCCGGCGGCACCTACTGCGACGTCCAGTCGAACACGCCCGTGACGGTGAACTCGTCCGGCCAGTTCACGGCCACCCTCGCCGCCCACACGGCCCTGGCCCTGCACGTCAACGCCACCGGCTGCGGCACCACCCCCACCACGCCGCCGACGACGAACCCGCCCGCCACCTCCGGCGCCTCGTTCAACGTCACCGCCACCACCGTGGTCGGCCAGAACATCTACGTCACCGGCAACCGCGCCGAGCTCGGCAACTGGTCCACCGCCGCCGCCGTGAAGCTCGACCCGGCCGCGTACCCCGTCTGGAAGCTCGCCGTCGGCCTCCCCGCCGGCACGGCCTTCGAGTACAAGTACGTCCGCAAGGACGCCGCGGGGAACGTCACCTGGGAGTCCGGTGCCAACCGCACCGCGACCGTCCCCGCCTCGGGCCAGATCGTCCTGAACGACACCTTCCGCAACTGAGCCTCCCCCTCTCCGCAGGGCCGCCCCACCGGGGCGGCCCCCTCTTCCCGTACCTCCAGGGAGCACCCCCGTGACACGCAAGAGAACGGCGGTCGCGCTCGCCGCCGCCCTGTGCGCCGCCCTCGCGCCCGCCGTCCCCGCGTCCGCCGCGCCCCGGCCCCCCGCGCCGCCCTCCGACCGGGCGCTCGCGGCCGAGCCCGCCCGCCAGGACCTCACCCGCGAGCAGTTCTACTTCGTGCTGCCCGACCGGTTCGCCAACGGCGACGCCTCCAACGACCGCGGCGGCCTCACCGGCAGCCGCACCCAGACCGGCTTCGACCCCACCGACAAGGGCTTCTACCAGGGCGGCGACCTCAAGGGCCTGACCCAGCGGCTCGACTACATCAAGGGCCTCGGCACCACCGCCATCTGGATGGCGCCGATCTTCAAGAACCGGCCCGTCCAGGGGGAGGGGAAGGACGCCTCCGCCGGCTACCACGGCTACTGGATCACCGACTTCACCCAGGTCGACCCGCACTTCGGGACCAACGAGGACCTGGAGAAGCTGATCGCCGCCGCCCACGCCAAGGGCATGAAGGTCTTCTTCGACGTCATCACCAACCACACCGCCGACACCGTCGACTACGCCGAGAAGAAGTACGGCTACCGCCCCAAGGGCGCCTACCCGTACCTCGACAAGGACGGCCGCCCCTTCGACGACCGGGCCGCGATCGGCAAGGTGGACGCGGACTCCTTCCCGTACACCCCCGTCGAGAAGGCGAACACCAAGGTCCCGGCCTGGCTCAACGACCCGACGATGTACCACAACCGGGGCGACTCCACCTGGGCCGGGGAGTCCGCCGAGTACGGCGACTTCGTCGGGCTCGACGACCTGTGGACCGAGCGCCCCGAGGTCGTCGAGGGCATGAAGAGGATCTACGAGACGTGGGTCCGCGACTTCAAGATCGACGGCTTCCGCATCGACACCGTCAAACATGTCGACCTGGACTTCTGGACGCAGTGGGCCACCGCCCTCGACGCGTACGCCAAGGAGCGGGGCCGCGAGGACTTCTTCATGTTCGGCGAGGTCTACTCCGCCGACACCACCGTCACCGCCCCCTACGTCACCCGGGGCCGGCTCGACGCCACCCTCGACTTCCCCTTCCAGGACGCCGCCCGCGCCTTCGCCTCCCAGGGCGCCGGAGCCGACCGCCTCGCCAAGGTCTTCGCCGAGGACTACCGGTACACCACCGACAAGGCCAACGCCTACGAGCAGGTGACCTTCCTCGGCAACCACGACATGGGCCGCATCGGCACGTTCCTCAAGCAGGACAACCCGAACGCCTCCGACACCGAACTCGTGCGCCGGGCCACCCTCGCCAACGAGCTGATGTTCCTGTCCCGCGGCAACCCGGTGATCTACTCCGGCGACGAGCAGGGCTTCACCGGTGCCGGCGGCGACAAGGACGCACGCCAGCCCCTCTTCGCGGCGCGGTCCGCCGACTACCTCGACGACGACCAGCTCGGCACCGACCGCACCCACGCCACCGACGCCTACGACACCACGCACCCGGTGTACCGGTCCGTCGCCGCCCTGTCGAAGCTGACCCGCGAACACCCGGCGCTCCGCGACGGCGTCCAGCAGGAACGGTACGCCGAGGGCTCCGTCTACGCCTTCTCCCGTACGGACGCCACGCAGCGCACCGAGTACCTGGTCGCCTCCAACAGCGCCACCACCGCGAAGACCGTCACCGTCCCCGTCGACTCCGCGAACCTCCGCTTCCTGTACGGAGGACAGGGCGCCGTGACCGCTGCCGACGGCAAGGTCACCGTCACCGTCCCGGCCCTCTCCTCCCTGGTCCTCAAGGCCGACAAGCCCCTCGCGGACCCGGCCGCGAAGCCCGCCCTGTCACTCGAGGCCCCGGCCGCCGGCTCCACCGGCACCGTCGAACTCACCGCCGACGTCACCGGCGGCGGCCTCAACCGGGTCGTCTTCGCCGCCCAGACCGGCAACGGCCGCTGGCAGACCCTCGGCACCGCCGACCACGCCCCCTACAAGGTCACCCAGCACGTGACCGCCGCCGCCGGCACCCCGCTCCGCTACAAGGCCGTCGTCGTCGACAGCGCCGGCCGCACAGCGAGTGCCACCGCCGCCACCACCGCCGGCGCACCCCCGGCCCCCGAGAAGCCGGTGGCCGTCGAGCGCACCCACGCGATCGTCCACTACAAGCGCCAGGACGGCGACTACGAGGGCTGGACCCTGAAGGCCGCCGGGCAGGAGGCCGCGTTCACCGGCCGCGACGCCCACGGCGCCTTCGCCTGGGTCAAGGTCCCCGAAGGCGCGTCCACCGTCACGTACACCGTCGAGAAGAACGGCACCGCCGACGGCCCGCAGCGGAGCATCACCCTCGGCCGCACCGGCGAGGTCTGGATCACGCAGGGCGCCGAAGGCCAGTCCGACACGAACCCGGCCCCCGCCCCGCAGGACAAGACCAAGGCCCTCATCCACTACCAGCGCCCCGACGGCAACTACGACGGCTGGGGCCTCCACACCTGGACCGGCGCCGCCCAGCCCACCGACTGGTCCAGGCCCCTCATGCCCGTCCGCACCGACGCGTACGGCGCCGTCTACGAGGTGCCGCTCGCCGAGGGCGCGACCTCCCTCTCGTACATCCTCCACAAGGGCGACGAGAAGGACCTGCCCACCGACCAGTCCCTCGACCTCGCCACCTACGGCCACGAGATCTGGGCGCTCTCCGGACAGCAGAAGTACCTCCTCCCGACCGTCGGCGGCGCCCCGAACCTCGACCTCGCCAAGGCCGAGGCCCAGTGGATCGACCGGAACACCGTCGTCTGGAAGGTCAAGTCCACCGACGCCACCAGCCAGCAGCTGGTGTACGCGAAGGACGGCGGGATCACCGTCACCGACGGGTCGCTCAGCAGCGAGGGCCAGTGGCTCCGACTCGCCTCGGCCACCCTCACCGACGCCCAGAAGGCGAAGTACCCGCACCTCAAGGACTACCCGGCCTTCACCGTCGACCCGCGTGACGCGGACCGCGTCCGCGCCTCCCTGCGCGGCCAGCTCATCGCCACCCAGCGCGCCGCCAACGGCGCCCTGCTCGCCGCCACCGGCGTCCAGACGGCGGGCGTCCTCGACGACCTGTACGCGCCGAAGGCGACGAAGGCCGCACTCGGCCCGGTCTTCCGCGCCGGCCGCCCCACCCTCTCCCTCTGGGCCCCCACCGCCCAGTCCGTCGCCCTCGAACTCGACGGGAAGACCGTGCCCATGCGGCGCGACGACTCCTCCGGCGTCTGGTCCGTCACCGGCCCCAGGACCTGGACGGGCAAGCCGTACCGGTACGTCGTGAAGGTCTGGGCGCCCACCGTCCAGAAGGTCGTCACCAACAAGGTCACCGACCCCTACTCCACCGCCCTCACCACCGACTCCGCCCGCAGCCTCGCCGTCGACCTCACCGACACGGCCCTGGAGCCCAAGGGCTGGGAAGCCCTGAAGAAGCCGGCCGCCGTGCCGCTGCGCGACGCCCAGATCCAGGAACTCCACATCCGCGACTTCTCCGTCGCGGACCCCACGGCGAAGGCCGGCCACAAGGGCACCTACCTCGCCTTCACCGACAAGGACAGCAAGGGCTCGAAGCACCTCAAGGCGCTCGCCGACTCCGGCACCTCCTACGTCCACCTCCTCCCGGCCTTCGACATCGGCACCATCCCCGAGAAGAAGTCCGACCAGCAGACGCCCGCCTGCGAGCTGAAGGTCTACGCCCCCGACTCCGAGGAGCAGCAGGCCTGCGTCACCGCCGCCGCGGCGAAGGACGCCTACAACTGGGGCTACGACCCGCTGCACTACACCGTCCCCGAGGGTTCCTACGCCACCGACCCGAACGGCACCCGCCGCACCGTCGAGTTCCGGCAGATGGTCCAGGCCCTCAACGGCCAGGGCCTGCGCACGGTCATGGACGTCGTCTACAACCACACCGTCGCCGCCGGACAGTCCGACAAGTCCGTCCTCGACAGGATCGTCCCCGGCTACTACCAGCGCCTCCAGGCCGACGGCAGCGTCGCCACCTCCACCTGCTGCGCCAACACCGCGCCCGAGAACGCCATGATGGGCAAGCTCGTCGTCGACTCCGTCGTCACCTGGGCGCGCGACTACAAGGTCGACGGCTTCCGCTTCGACCTCATGGGCCACCACCCCAAGGACAACATCCTCGCCGTGCGCAAGGCGCTCGACGCCCTGACCGTCGAGAAGGACGGCGTCGACGGCAAGGCGATCGTCCTCTACGGCGAAGGCTGGAACTTCGGCGAGATCGCCGACGACTCCCGCTTCGTCCAGGCCACCCAGAAGAACATGGCCGGCACCGGCATCGCCACCTTCTCCGACCGGGCCCGCGACGCCGTCCGCGGCGGCGGCCCCTTCGACGAGGACCCCGGCGTCCAGGGCTTCGCCTCCGGCCTCTACACCGACCCCAACACCTCCACGGCCAACGGCACTCCGGCCGAGCAGAAGGCCCGACTGCTCCACTACCAGGACCTGATCAAGGTCGGCCTCACCGGCAACCTCGCCGGCTACACCTTCACCGACACCTCGGGCCGTACGGTCAAGGGCTCCGAGGTCGACTACAACGGCGCCCCGGCGGGATACGCCGCCGCCCCCGGCGACGCCCTCGCCTACGCCGACGCCCACGACAACGAGACCCTGTACGACGCGCTCGCGTTCAAGCTCCCGGCCGGCACGTCGGCCACGGACCGCGCCCGCATGCAGGTCCTCGCCATGGCGACCGCGACCCTCTCGCAGGGCCCGGCGCTCTCCCAGGCCGGTTCGGACCTGCTGCGCTCCAAGTCCCTCGACCGCAACTCGTACGACAGTGGCGACTGGTTCAACGCGATCCACTGGGACTGCCGCGAAGGCAACGGCTTCGGCATCGGCCTCCCGCCGGCGCCCGACAACAAGGCCAAGTGGGGCTACGGGAAGCCGCTCCTGGTCAACCCGTCCCTGACGGTCGGCTGCGAGCAGATCGACGGCGCCTCCGCCGCCTACCGCGACCTGCAGAAGATCCGCACCACCGAGCCGGTGTTCTCCCTCGCCACCGCCGGACGGGTGCAGGAGGCCCTCGCCTTCCCGCTCTCCGGAAGCGACGAGACCCCGGGCGTGATCACCATGCGCCTCGGCGACCTGGTGGTCGTGCTCAACGCGACCCCGGGAAGCACCTCGCAGAAGGTCGCGGACCTGGCGGGCAAGGCCTACGGCCTCCACCCCGTCCAGGCCGCCGGCACGGACGAGGTCGTCAAGTCCGCCTCCTACGAGTCCGCTTCGGGCACCTTCACGGTCCCGGCCCGGACGGTGGCGGTCTTCAAGGCCGGGTGATCCTCACCGGGTGATCTCCACAGGGTGATCCTCACCGGGGGAGCGGCGCCTCGACCGGCCGCTCCCACAGGATGACTCCGTACCGGGTTCCGTCGGCGGCGAGCTTGCCCGGCTCCTCGCCGACCACCCGGTAGCCCGCGGCTTCGTAGTACGTACGGAGCCGCGGGTTGCTCGTCATCGAGTCCAGCCGGGCGACCGACCGCCCCCGGGCCGCGATCCGCTCCTCGGCGTGCGCGAGCAGCACCCGCCCGGTTCCGGCGGGCGCCGTCTCCCGGTCGGTCATCAGCCGGTGCACGTAACCGGCGACCGGCGGCTGCGGGCCCCAGGCCTGCTCGTCCTCCCACCACAGTTCGTACGCGCCCACCACCCGGCCCCCGAGGCACGCGAGCCACACCTCGCCCGCGGCGATCCGCGCCCGGAAGTGCCCGGCGCTCTTCGCGCCCGGTTTCCACTGCTCGATCCCGTTCCGCACCATCCAGTGGGCCAGCCCGTCGAACAGCTCCACCAGCAGGTCCAGATCGCCTTCGTCCGCCTGTCGGAAGGTCACTTGTGTCGTCATGGCGATCACCGTAAAGGTGTGGCCGGACATCCGTCCGTCGTACCCCTCTGGCCCGGAGGCACTCATGCCGCAGATCACCGTCGACTACTCCGCGCCCCTCGACCGGCGCGGCTTCGCGCTCGCCCTGCACCCGCTCGTCGCCGAGACGGTCGACACGACGATCGACGCCTGCAAGACCCGGTTCCGGGAGATCGAGGAGCTGGTCGTCGGCGACGGGTCGACCGACGACGTCATCGTGCACGTCGAGATCGCCCTGCTGTTCGGCCGCACCGACGAGGTCAAGGCGCGGCTCTCGAAGGCCGTCCTCGCCCTGCTGCCGGAGTACCTCAAGGCGACGGAGGGCGTACGCCTCTCCGCGGAGGTCCGCGATCTCGAATCGTCCTACCGCAAGCGCTGACCGGGGACGGCGGACAGCGTGGGCATCAGCGCGACGAGCCGGGCGACGAGCTCCCCGAAGGGACCGTCGGCCGGCTCGTCCGCGAGGACGCCGACGAGGATGTCCGCCGTCTCCTGGTCGTAGGCGGCACTCACCGCGGCGAGCGCCGCGAAGTCGTGCACGAGCTGCAACTCCAGCTCCGCGCGCGGCACCCGGCGCCCGTCCAGCCACAGGAGCGCCGTCGACTCGGCGAGCGACACCCACGAGCGGACGACCAACTCGAGCCGCGCGGACGGCTTCCTGACCCGCAGATGGGCCAGGATCTGCTCGTACGCGGCCTGCCGCACCTCGTCGATCATCGCGTTCGTCGTGGAGGAACCCACCGCGGGCCCGCCCCGCATCAGCGCCGCGAACCCCGGGCCGTGCTCGTCCACGAAGTCGAAGAACCGGCCCATCACCCGCAGCAGCCGTGCCCCGAGGGGCCCCTGGGGCGGCTCCACGAACCTGGCCGCCAGCTCGTCGGCGGCCCGGCGCAGCGCCGCCTCGTAGAGGCTCTGCTTGCCGGGGAAGTAGTGGTAGACCAGCGGCCGCGAGATGCCCGCGGCGGCGGCGATCTCGTCGATGGAGACCTCGTCGGGAGAGCGGTGGCTGAAGAGTTCGAGAGCCACCCCGATCAACTGCTGCTTGCGCTCCTCGACGCCCATCCTGCGGCGTACCCCGGTCGTCATACGAACAGCCTAACGGGGTCCGTTAGTGTGCTGCTTCATGAGCGCTTCCGACCAGGACACCACGGCCGCCGGGGCCCAGGAGGCCGCGGAGGCCTCCGAGGGCGACGAGAACGGCGAGACCAACGAAGAGATCTCCGGCGAGGAGACCTCCGACGAGGAGGGCCCCGGCGAGGAGGGCCCCGGCGAGGAGGGCCCCACTTCGGGTCTCACGCCCAAGCAGGCGCGGCGACTGCGCGTCGCCGCCGCCTCCGTGCTGCTCGTGGCGATGGCCGTGGTCCTCGTCGTCCGCCTCGCGAGCCGGACGTCCGTCCTGGTCGTCGGCGTGTACGGACTCGCCATGATCCTCTGCGGGATCGTGATCGAGCTGTCCCGCAACGGCCGTACGCGGCTTGCGACCTGGCTCCTGGTGGCAGGCCTGGCCGCCGCCCTCGCCTTCGACTGGCTCATCCTGCCCTGACGCCTACAGGTCGAGGACGAGCCGCTCGCCCGCGCAGCGCGAGACGCAGATCAGCATCGAGTCGTCCCGCTCGGCATCGGTGAGCAGGTCGTCCCGGTGGTCGATCTCGCCCTCCAGGACGTGCTGTCTGCAGGTTCCGCAGAACCCCTGCCGACAGGAGTACATGAGACCGGGGACCTCTTCGCGGACTGCCGCGAGCACCGACTGGTCGGCCGCCACCGTCACCGTGCGTCCCGAGCGGCGCAGTTCGACCTCGAAGGCGGTGCCGCCGGTCGTCGCCGCGGCCGAGAAGCGTTCGAGGAGCGGCGTCCGGCCCTCCGGCATCGCCGCCGCCACCGCGTCCATGAGGCCCTCGGGGCCGCAGCAGTACACGAGGGTCTCGGCGGGGACGTGCCCGAGGAAGCCGAGGTCGGGGTAGCCCGACTCGTCCTCGGCGACCACCGTCACGCGGTCGCCGCCAAGCGCCTCGATCTCCTTCAGATACGGCAGGGTGGCCCGACTCCGCCCGCAGTACACGAGCCGCCAGTCCGCCCCGGCCGCCTCGGCGGCGCGCAGCATCGGCAGGACCGGGGTGATGCCGATGCCGCCGACGACGAAGACGTACGCGGGGGCCCCGAGGAGCGGGAAGCGGTTGCGCGGGCCCCGGATCTCGATCTCCAGGCCCTCGTGGAGCCGCTCGTGGACCTCGCGCGAACCGCCCCCGCCGTCCTCGATGAGACGCGTGGACACGGTGTACGAGGAGAGGTCGGCCGGATCGCCGCAGAGCGAGTACTGCCGGACGAGCCCGGAGGGCAGGACGAGGTCGATGTGGGCGCCCGGCTGCCAGGCGGGCAGGTCCCGTCCCGCGAGGCGGAGTTCGACGACGCCGTCGGCGGGCGTGGCGCGGCCGGTCACCCGGACCTTGCGGGGGACGGTGCTGCCCCGGCCGTAGCCGGACACGGGCTCGTCGAGCGCGGGCATCGGCCACAGCGGGGCCGTGGACATGCGGCTGCGGACGGCCCGGCGGACGAGCAGCGCGGCGGCCCCGGCGGCGAGGGCGACGGTGGTGAAGCGGGGCATCAGCGGCCTCCGTTGGCGCCGGGGGAGGAGGCCAGGTAGGCCGTGGCCTGCGCGGTGTCGCCCTCCTGGGAGGGGTGGTAGGCGCGGCTGAGGTAGCGGGGTATCGAGCGCAGCATGGCGGGGGTGGAGGGCAGCACACCCTGCCGGCCCTTGCGGATGAACTGGCCGAAGGAGGCCTTGCCGTCGAGGAGCGTCGGGTCGTTCTCCATGAAGAAGCGGACGCCACGCTGCCAGAGGAAGAGGAGCGTGGAGAAGGCGAGCGCCCAGGTGCGGGCGCGGCGCCGGTAGCCGCCGTCGAGGTGCATGAAGAGCTCGAAGGCGACCGAGCGGTGCTCGACCTCCTCCGCGCCGTGCCAGCGCAGCAGGTCGAGCATGACGGGGTCGGCGCCGACCCGGTCGAGCTCGTCGGCGTTGAGGACCCAGTCGCCGAGGAAGGCGGTGTAGTGCTCGATGGCGGCGATCATCGCGACCCGCTCCATCAGCCACCAGCGACGCGGCCGGCCCGGCGGCAGGGTCCGGTCCCCGAGGAGCTTCTCGAAGAACCAGTCGACCTGGGCGGTGTACGGGGTGGGGTCGAGGCCCTGCGCGCGGAGGTGCGGGAGGACGTCGTCGTGGGCCTGGGAGTGGACGGCCTCCTGGCCGATGAACCCGATGACGTCCGCGCGCAGCCGGTCGTCCGTGATGTACGGCAGCGCCTGCTTGTAGACGTGCACGAACCAGCGTTCGCCGGCCGGGAGCAGCAGGTGCAGCACGTTGATGGTGTGCGTGGTGAAGGGATCGCCGGGCACCCAGTGGAGGGGGGTCTCGTCCCAGTCGAAGGAGACCTTGCGGGCCTTGAGCTCGACGTGCTCCGACGCCACCGGTGCAGGCTGCGTATTAGACATGGCGTCAATGTACTGAGAGGTACGGCGATGGCAACAGGCCTGTGCACCCGATTATCGCCCCGCCCCTCGTCCTCTTCTCGCCCTCCCCTCCTCCCTGCCTCCTCCTCCGCTCACCCTCTTCTCACCCTTCTCACCCTCTCCGGCCGCCCTCCCCGGCCGTGTCAGCGCAGGGCGGCCACCCGCGTCCCGTCCCGCAGGGTGCCGTCCAGGTCCGCTCGCGCCCCCGCCTTCGCCTTCACCGCGAGGAACGGGCCGTCCGACCGCCCCTTCACCCCGCCCGAGGTCTCCAGCGCGGTGAAGTCCGGGCTGCCCGCCGCCAGGACGTACCAGCCGCCGCTCGGCGCCTGCCACAGCACACCCGCCAGGACCCGGGGGTCCCGCACCCCGCAGGCGGGCGAGCCCTCGGAGCGGGCCGCGAGCGCCGCCGGGACGGTGGGCGCCGGGACCAGGAACTGGGCGAGGACCCTGCCGCCCGTGCCCCGCCAGGTCTCCGCGCGCGTGCACAGCCAGGTGCCCAGACCCGCCCCCTCCGGGAGCGGCTGCCGGGCGAACCGCCAGGCGTTCACCGACCGCACCCCGTTCCCGCCCACCGCCGTCAGTTGGCACGCGGTCCGCGCCCACGCCTCCCGCGCCTGCGGCCCCGTCGCGTCCGCCGGCGCCGCGGGCGGACCCCACAGGAGCCGGGCGGGGGCCAGCTCACCGAGGTCGGCGAGGAGCCGCAGCCCCGAACCGTCCCGCACCTGAAGGGTGTTCCAGCGGGTGCAGCCCTTCGCCAGGGCGGGGCTCGGCACCGGATCGGTCATCCCCTGCGCGTCCCGCACCAGGGGCCGGGGCGGCTTCGCGGGCGCGAGGAGATCCCGTACCGCCGTCTCCTTCACCCAGGGCGCGGTGAGATAGCGGACGTTGCCCGCCGCACGGGACAGCACGAGCGCCGCCGAACCGACCGAGTCGGCCCCGTCGGTCCGCGCGAAGTCGAGCGCCGCGCCCGCCGTGCCCTCGACCGGCTCCGCGTACCGTACGGCCCGCAGCCCGTCGTGCAGGAGCACCACCCGGGCCCCGTCCACCACCCCCGCGAACAGCAGCTGGGGCGGCCCCATCGGCGGACCGACCGGCGTCCCCGGCGTCGCCGAGGAGCGTACGGAGGCCCCGGGCCTGGCCCACACGGCGAGCGCGCGCCGCAGCAGCGCGCTGTCGCCGGTCAGGCCGCCGCGCGCGGGCCACACGGAGAAGTCCTGCCGGGTCGAACCCGGCCAGGCCGCCGGAGCGACCCGCCTGAGCGCCGCGGGGTCGAGAGCTGCCTCCGCGGCCGGGTTCCGGGCGTACGAGGGCGCCGCAGCACCGTTTCTTCCCCACCCGTCCCCGGGCAGCCCGAGCAGCGTCCCGCACACGACGAGCGCGGCGGCGGCGACGAGCGCGGCCCGGCCGTGCTGCCGCCGCCGCATGAGGTCGGTGGGCCGGGCCTGGAGCGCGCAGGGATCGAACTCGTCGGATTCGAGCAGCGCGGCGCCGCTGACGCGACCGGAACGGGCGAGGGGACCCGGGGCGGGACCGGAGCCGGGGGTGGGGCCGGGACCGGGGGCGGCGACGGGCCGGGGCGTCGAGGGCCCGCCGGGGTGGCCGGCCCGACCGTTCCCGCCGGCGCCCGCGGGCGGCGCGTCCAGGCCCGGCGTATCGGCGCCGACGCTGCCGGCCCGGCCGCCACCCCCGCCGGGACCACCCTGCCCGCCGACCCTGTCGGCGTGGCCGTCCCGGCCGCCGGCACGGGGCACGGCCCCGTCCGTGCCCCCGGTCCCCGCCGGGTTCCCGGGCCTCCCCGGTCCGCCGGGCGCGCGGGGCCCGCCCTGCTCGCCGACCCTCTCCGCACGCCCGTTCCGGCCGAAGCCCTCGGCGGCGCCCGGGCCACGGCCCTGACCGGTGACGAGGCCCGCGGACGGCGAGGCCGCGGCCCCGGTGTCCACCTCGTCCAGCGCGTCCGCCTCCGCCAGGGCCGCCGCGGGGTCCTCCACGCCGACCGACGCCAGGACGCGCAGCACCTCGGGGTCGCCCTGGCGTTCCAGACCGCGCAGGACGTAGGCCGCGCGACCGGGTCCCGAGAGCCGCGACAGCCGCTGGTCCAGGGCGAGTTCGTCGGCGCCGCCCACCCGGGGGAACAGTCGCAGCCCCCACACGTGCGGAAGCAGCGGCGGGAACTGCGCCCGGCGCGGCAGCGCGAGGCGCCGCAGCGGCAGCCCGGCGATCAGCGCCTGCCGCAGCACCTCGCCCCGTACGTACGCGTACCCCGGATCGACCGCGTCCTCCGTGAGCCGCGGCTCCGGCACGGCGGGCCCCGGGACCCGGCGGCGCGGCAGGGAGCGCTGGACGAGCGCGTGCGCGGTCAGCACCCGGCGGTTGCGGCCGAGCGAGGGCGGCAGGACGAGGTAGGCGATGCGGACGAGCCGCGGATAGCGCTCGACGAGCGCGGCCTCGGCCTGCTCGACGTCGATGGGGCCCACGGGCGAGGGAACGAGATCCTGGGTGCTCACGTTCAGCAGAACGAGCGATTCTTCCGATGGTCACCCCGGCCGGGTCGGGCCTCGGCCGCGCTCCCGGACGGGGCGCCGGCCCGGCACCGCCCCGCTCAGCGGGCCTCCACCGTCAGCCGCTCGCGGATCCGTTCCGTCACCTCGTCGGGGACGCCGAGCCCCTCCCGTACGTACTTCTCCATCGACCCGTGCCGGACCTCCACCTCGTCCAGGGCCGCCGCCAGGTACTCCGGCACCACGCCGATCATGTCGAGCGCGAGGTCGGGGTCGCCGCCCTGCGCGGTGAACCCCTCGATCATGGGCGCGAACGCCTGCCGTACCGCGGTGTTGACCGACAGGTACTCGCTCCGCACGGTCTCCTCGTCCGCGCCCAGCAGGGACAGCACGACCGTCGCCGCCCAGCCCGTCCTGTCCTTGCCCGCCGTGCAGTGGAAGAGCAGCGGCCCGGCCCCCGGAGCCCCCAGCTCGGTGAGGAGGGCGTGGTAGGAGGCCCGGCCGGAGTCGCTGGAGACGAAGGCCCTATAGGTCCGGGCGAAGGCCTCCCGGACCTGGCCCCCGCCGAGGTACTCCTCGGCGAGCGCCGGGTCCGTGAGCAGCTTTTTCAGACGCGCGGCGGGCGGCAGCCCGCTGACGGCGAGGTGGTCGGCGAGCACGTCCGCGACGAGCAGCCGCGCCCCGGCGGGCAGCCGGTCGGGCCGGTCCCCGCGCTCCACCTCCGTACGGAGGTCGACGACCGTACGGATGCCGAGACCCGCCACCGCCGGCTCGGACGGATCGAGCCGGTCGAGCTGCGCGGAGCGCAGGACGAGGCCGCGGCGGACGGCCCGCCCGGCACCGAGCGGCAGCCCGCCGAGATCCCGGAGGTTGGCGACGGAGGTGGCGGGAAGGGCGGGCATGACGGCGACTCCTCCGGGTTCGTACGCGTTCGTGTCGACCGTAGACGATCACCCCGGTTCGGGCAGCTCCGAGCGGTTCCTCACCCGCCCGACGACGCCGTGAGCTTCGCCAGGACCTCCGCCTCCCGCTCGGGGGAGAGGCCGACCTGCGGCCGGTCCGGGCGCTGCGGCGCCGCGCCGCCGAGCGACTCCAGCCACGCCCAGGTGTCGGCGACGGTCTCCGCCACCGGGCGGCAGCGCAGTCCGGCCTTGAGCGCCTTGGTGACGTCGGCGGTGTGCATCGCGTCGTACATCTCGCCCGGCGGCAGCCACACCGGCAGCTCCGACCACGGTTCCGCACCCGCCGCGAGCAGTGCTTCCGGGGCGGTCCAGCGGAGTTCGGCCTCCGCGCCGGTCACCCGTACGCACGCGTCGAGCAGCCCGCCCATGGTCGTGTGCCCGGGCGGCGAGACGAGGTTGTACGGCCCGGAGAGCCCGGCCGCTATCGCGTCGAGGGTCCACTCGGCCAGGTCGCGGACGTCGATGTACTGGATCGGCGAGTCCGCGGGACCGGGGGCGAGGACCGGGCCGCCGCGCGCGATCCGGCCGAGCCACCAGGGGAGCCGGCCCACGTTCTCGTACGGGCCGATGATCAGACCCGCGCGGACGAGCAGCGTCCGGTCCGCGCCGAACGCGGCGGTGGCGGCCAGCTCACCGCCCCGCTTGGACTCCGCGTACGGCATGTCCCCGTCGTCCGGCGACCCCTCCACCAGCGGGCCGTCCTCCGCGAGTCCGGCGGCGGGCGGCCAGGCGTACACGGACCGGCTCGACACGTACGCGTACCGCCCGACCCGGTCGGCGAGCAGCCGGGCAGCGTCCCGTACCGCCGAGGGCGCGGCCGACCAGGTGTCCACGACGGCGTCCCAGGAACCCGCCGCGAGCGCGGCGAGACCGTCGGGTCCTGTGGTGCGGTCGCCGAGCAGCGAGGTGACCCCCGCCGGCGGCGCGTGCCGGCCCCGGTGGAAGACGGTCACCTCCCAGCCCCGTTCGAGCGCGGCCTCGACGACCGCGCGGCCCACGAACTCCGTACCTCCGAGCATCAGCAGTTTCATGATCCGAGACTGCCCGGCCGCCCGGTGCGGGGCCAAGGCATTCCGCTCCCGGAGGATTCCGCCACGGGAGGAACGCCACGGGAGGCGTCACGGGGACATCAGGGCCGCGGGGGGTCTCGTGCGCCGGATGGCGGGGTGACACCATGACGGGCGATGACGGATGCCCGGTCGCCCCTGCGCGCCTTGCGAGCCGCCCTGTTCGCGGTGGTGTGCGTGACTCTGGCGGTCGTGGGGCATTCGTCCATGTCTGCGCACCGGCTCCCGGCGCCCGCCCTGCTCGGTGCCTTCGCCGTGACGGCGGCGGTCGCCTGGGCGGCGGCGGGCCGGCGCCGGGGCGCGCCGACGATCGCGGGCGCGCTGATCGCCCTCCAGGGCGCGCTGCACCTGGTGTTCTCGCTGGCAGGGACCCACCCGGCGGCGACACACGCGCATGCCGGAAGCGGCGGGACGCACGCGACGCACGGCGCGGAGACGCTCTCCCCCGCGACCTCCGGCACGACCTCTGCCGCGACCTCGGTCGCCGGCACGGACACCGCCGGCATGCTCGCCGTCCACCTCCTCGCCGCGCTCCTCTGCGGCCTCTGGCTGGCCCACGGCGAAGCGGCGTTCTTCACGCTGGCCCGAGCCGCCCTCGCCTACGCCTTCACGCCCCTGCGCCTGCTCCTCGCACGGGTCCGCGTCCCCGACGCCCCGCGCCGCGCGGTCCGCAGGACCCGGCGGAGCACCCACCGGCCGCGCACCCTCGTCCTCGCGCACACCCTCCCCCGGCGCGGCCCGCCCCGCCCGCCCGTACCCCGCGCCACGGCCCTCGGAGCACACGTCTGACCCGGGGGTCTTCCCCCTGTCTGCACCGACTCCTAGGACAGCCATGACCATCGACGATCCCGCACGCCCGGAAACGCCCGAGGCGCCACCGTCGGAAGCCGCCCCCGCCCCCGCCCCCGCACCCGCTTCCGCCCCGGCCACTGCCCCGCGGAAGCCCGGCACCTGGAGCGCCCTGCGCCCCCTCGTCCTCCGTCTCCACTTCTACGCGGGCGTCCTCGTCGCCCCGTTCCTCCTCGTGGCCGCCGTCAGCGGCCTGCTGTACGCGCTCTCCTTCCAGGCGGAGAAGGTGGTGTACGCCCACGAACTCGAAGTCCCCGTCGGCGACACCGCCCTGCCGCTCTCCCAGCAGGTGAACATCGCCCGCAAGGTCAACCCGAACGGCACCGTCACCGCCGTCTGGCCCTCCGCCGAACCCGGCGCGACCACCCGCGTCCTGATGGCCGACCCCGACGTCCCCGAGGGCACCTCGCTCGCCGTCTTCGTGGACCCGTACACCGGGGACGTACGCGGACAGCTGCCCAGCTACGGCAGCTCGGGCGCCCTCCCGCTGCGCACCTGGATCGACGGCCTGCACCGCGACCTGCACCTCGGCGACCTCGGCCGCAACTACAGCGAACTCGCCGCGAGCTGGCTGTGGGTCATCGCGCTCGGCGGCCTGCTGCTCTGGCTCGGCCGGCGCCGGAAGAACCGCCGCGCCCTGTTCGTCCCCGAGGGCGGCCCGGCCTCCCGCCGCCGCACCCTGTCCTGGCACGGCTCGGTCGGCCTGTGGGCGGTGACCGGACTCGTCCTGCTGTCGGCGACGGGCCTCACCTGGTCGCGGTACGCGGGCGAGAACATCGGCGCGGTCCAGGACGGCCTGGGCGGCGCGACGCCGACCCTCTCCGCGACCGTCGGCGGCGCGGCGGCCGGCGGCTCCTCGGAACACGAGGGCCACGGCGGCGCGCACACCGGGGGCGGCGGCACCGCCCAGGGGCCGGACATCGGCCTCGACAAGGCACTGGAGGCGGCCCGCGCGGCCGGCATCGACAGCCCGAGGATCTCGGTCGTCCTGCCGGCCGAGGGCAAGGGGTACGTGGTCAAGGAGACGGACACGCAGTTCCCGCTCCAGCTGGACTCGGCGGCCGTGGACCCGGCGGACGGCAAGGTCGTCGACCGCCTCGCCTTCGCCGACTACCCGCTCCTCGCCCAGCTGACCCGGATAGGCATCGACGCGCACACCGGCGTCTTCCTGGGCCTGTTCAACCAGCTGGCCCTGGCGGCCCTGGCGCTCGCCCTGATCCTGCTGATCCTCTGGGGCTACCGCATGTGGTGGCTGCGTCGTCCGGGCCGCCCGGCGGCGCGCGGGGCGTGGCGGCGGATCCCGGTGACCCTGCTGCTGCCGTTCGCCGCGGCCACGGCCCTGGTGGCCTGGTTCGTCCCGCTGCTCGGCCTCAGCCTGCTGCTGTTCCTGGCGGCGGACCTCGCCCTGGCCCTCGTGGCGAGGGTCAGGGCGAGGTCCCGTACGACAACGACCTGATCAGGGCGTGTACTTGTAGCCGACCCGCCGCACGGTCTGGATCGTGTGGCGGTGCTCGGCGCCCAGCTTGCGGCGCAGCCGCGCCACGTGCACGTCGACCGTACGGCCGTCGCCGACGTGCCCGTACCCCCACACGGTGGTGACCAACTGGTCGCGGGTGTGCACCCGGTGAGGGTGCGCCACGAGATGGGCGAGCAGCTCGAACTCCAGATAGGTGAGTTCGAGCTCCCGCCCGTCGACGACGGCGATCCGCCGGACCCCGTCGATGGCCACCGGCCCCTGTGCCGCTTCGAGAGGAGCGGGTACGGCGGCGGGTGCCTGGGGCTGCTGGTCGGCCGGCAGGAGGACCAGGTACCCGACCATCGGCGGCCGCCCGGGCAGCGTCGGCAGGGTGTGCGGGGGAGCGGGCAGCAGGGTGGCGCCGGGCGGCAGGAAGTCCGCGACCCGGGCGAAGTCGACGACCTCGTTCGGGTCGACGGCGCGCAGCCGGTGGCGACCGGGGCGGACGGCGGTGAGGGAGGCACTCGGGGCAGGGGCCATGGGAGGTCAGCTCATTTCGCGCGGAGAAACGGACGGACAGGAGTCGTACGTCGTGCGCGTCGGCCGAAGGCCGTGGATCGGACCGTACCGATCGGGGCTTTAGAGGGCCGACGCGTTCCTCGCGCGGCAACACACCCGGTCGAAGTCGTGATGCTGCCGGGAAGGCCAGAACGGCTCGAGGTCATGACGACCTGTCGCGCTGTCGTTCTGTGTGAGGGCCATATCCCTATTGAACCAGAAGGGAATGCGGATGAGCAGCCCCGCACCGGCCAAAGCCCGTGTCATCCATCCCACATGACGGAAAGGCGCCCACCGTGTGAAACGGTGGGCGCCCCTTCGGAGAGGTGCGGATCAGACCTGGCCGGCCTTCTCCAGGGCCTCGCAGCAGGTGTCCACCAGGAGGCGGGTCACCACGTACGGGTCCACGTTCGCGTTCGGGCGACGGTCCTCGATGTAGCCCTTCTGGTCCTGCTCGACCTGCCACGGGATGCGGACCGAGGCGCCGCGGTCCGAGACGCCGTAGGAGTACTGGTCCCACGGGGCGGTCTCGTGCAGACCCGTCAGGCGGTCGTCGATGCCGGCGCCGTAGTTCTTGACGTGGTCGAGCGGCTTCGAGCCCTGGCCGAGGGACTCGGCGGCGGTGATGATCGCGTCGTAGCCCTCGCGCATCGCCTTGGTGGAGAAGTTGGTGTGCGCGCCCGCGCCGTTCCAGTCGCCCTTCACCGGCTTCGGGTCGAGCGTCGCCGAGATGTCGAAGTCCTCGGCCGTGCGGTACAGCAGCCAACGGGCGATCCACAGCTGGTCCGAGACCTCCAGCGGGGCCAGCGGGCCGACCTGGAACTCCCACTGGCCGGGCATGACCTCGGCGTTGATGCCGGAGATGCCCAGACCCGCCGCGAGGCAGTTCTCCAGGTGCGCCTCGACGACGTCACGGCCGAAGATCTCGTCCGCGCCGACACCGCAGTAGTAGCCGCCCTGCGCGGCCGGGAAGCCGGCCTCGGGGAAGCCGAGCGGGCGCGAGCCCTTGAAGAAGGTGTACTCCTGCTCGATGCCGAAGATCGGCTCCTGGGCGGCGTACTTCGCGGCGACCTCGGCCAGCGCGGCGCGCGTGTTGGACTCGTGCGGCGTCATGTCCGTGTTGAGGACCTCGCACAGCACCAGGATGTCGTCACCGCCGCGGATCGGGTCCGGGCAGGAGAAGACCGGCTTGAGGACGCGGTCCGAGGCGTGGCCCTTGGCCTGGTTCGTGCTGGAACCGTCGAAGCCCCAGATCGGCAGCTCGTCGAGCGCGAGGGCGTCGCCGACGATGATCTTCGTCTTCGAGCGAAGCTTCGCGGTCGGCTCGGTGCCGTCGATCCAGATGTACTCAGCCTTGAAGGTCACGGGCCTCATCCTTTGGGCGTGCTGCTGCGGGAGTCGCAACGGCTCGCGGCGCTGCGAGAAGCTGCGGTGTGTCGGTGTCCGGTCGCAGCTTCGCAACACGGGATTTCCCGTCGGTTGCCCGAATGTGAACCCCGTGTTACTCAGCTTTCCTGTGTTTCCCGCGGCCGCTGTGCGACGGAGCGGATCTCCGGGAGCGCCCGGAGAGCGGAGACCGCCGCCCCGGCCGCGCCGTGGCGGCGTACGGGGACTCCCGCCCCGTCGTATACGGGGTTCGGCGGCGCCCGCTTTCCCCGCCAGGGCGGCGCCGCCCGCGCGGTCGGGGGCTGTCAGTGGCACCCGGCAGACTGGGGGCCATGGCGAAGCACCCGGGCGCGAAGCCCCGTATCGGACTCCTCGGCACCGGCCCCTGGGCCGCGCGCACGCATGCTCCCGCGCTGGCCGGGCATGCCGGGATCGAGTTCAGCGGGGTGTGGGGCAGACGCCCCGAGGCGGCCGCCGAGCTCGCCGCCTCCTCGGGCACGCGCGCGTACGACGACGTGGACGCCCTCTTCGCCGCCAGCGACGCCGTCGCCCTCGCGCTGCCGCCGGACGTGCAGGCCCCGCTCGCGGTGCGGGCCGCGGAGGCCGGGTGTCACGTCCTCCTCGACAAGCCGGTCGCGACGACGGTCGCGGGGGCGCGGGAGGTGGCCGAGGCGGTCGAGGCGGCCGGGGTCGCCTCGGTGGTCTTCTGCACGCTGCGGTTCGCCGAGCCGACGGCCCGCTGGATCGACGCGCAGGCGGCGGCAGGCGGCTGGTTCCTCGGCGAGGCGCACTGGCTCGGCTCGCTCTACGGACCGGGTTCCAGCAGTGCGTACGCGGCCTCGCCGTGGCGGCGGGAGAAGGGCGGCCTGTGGGACGTGGGACCGCACGTCCTCTCGGTCTACCTGCCGGTCCTCGGCGACGTCACGGAGATCACCGCGGTGCCCGGCCCGGCCGACACCCACCACCTGGTGCTGCGGCACACCTCGGGGGCGAGCAGCACGGCCACCCTCACCCTGAGCGCGCCGCCGGGGGCGGCGGGGGCGGCCCTCAGCCTGTACGGCTCCGCGGGAAGGGTCGAACTACCGCGCTGGGAAGGGGCGGTGGGCGCGTTCGGCGCGGCCGTGGACGCCCTCGTCACGGCGGCCCGCACGGGCGAACCGCACGCGTGCGACGCCCGCTTCGGCCTCCGCCTCACCGAGATCCTGACGACGGCGGAGGCGCAGGTGGCCCGTCAGCGTCAGGAGCGGCCGTCACGCGAGGCCGCCTCGTCCAGCGCACCGCACAGCGCGTCCACGGCGGCCCCGTAGAGCCGCTCCGGCGGCGTGGCGTAGCCGACGACCAGGCCGTCCGGGTGGGCGGGGCCCCGGGCGTCGGGATGGCGGTACGAGGCCAGGCCCTCCACGGCGACGCCGTGCCGGGCCGCCGCGGCGAGCGCGGCCCGCTCGGTGCCCGGCGGGAGTTCCACCACGGCGTGCAGCCCGGCGGCGATCCCCGTCACGCGCACCTCCGGCACCCGTTCGGCGAGCGCGGACACCAGCCGGTCGCGGCGCGCCCGGTGCCGCTGGCGCATCCGCCGGACGTGCCGGTCGTACGCGCCGGAGGCGAGGAGGTCGGCGAGGGTGAGCTGGTCAGGCGCGGAGGCGTACGGCTCGCGCTCGCCCTTCGCCGCGACCACCCCGTCCACGAGCGCCGACGGCAGGCACATCCAGCCGATCCGCAGCGTGGGGGAGAGGCTCTTGCTCACGGACCCGACGAGGACCGTCCGTTCGGGGTCGAGCCCCTGAAGGGCGCCCACCGGCCGCCGGTCGTAGCGGAACTCCCCGTCGTAGTCGTCCTCGACGACCAGCCCACCGGAGGCCCGCGCCCACTCCAGGACGCCGGCCCGGCGTTCGGGGTGCAGCGGGCCGCCGGTGGGGAACTGGTGCGCGGGGGTGAGCAGTACCGCGCCGGCGTGCCGGGGGATGTCCCCGGCCCGCACCCCGTGGTCGTCCACGGGCACCGGCACCGTGCCGACCCCGGCCTCGGCGAGGAGCCCCCGGTGGAAGGGCAGCCCGTACGCCTCGACCGCCCACGGGCCCGGCGGGCCGAGCACGCGCGTGAGCAGCCGCAGCGCGTGCGCGGCGCCCGAGCAGATCACGATCCGCTCGGGGGAGGTCCGTACGCCCCGCACGCGCGCGAGGTACTCGACGAGGGCCAGGCGCAGTTCGATCCGGCCGTGCGGGTCGCCGATCCCGAAGGCCTCGTGCGGGGCGACGGCCAGCGCCCGTCGGGCCGCCGCCAGCCAGGCCGCGCGCGGGAAGGTGCCGGGGTCGGGCTTGCCCTGGACGAGGTCGTACGGGAGCGGAGGCGGCGCGGCGGGCCGTACGGGTCCGGGGGCGGGCGCGGCGACCCGGTCGGCGACCCGGGTCCCGGAGCCCTGGCGGGCGGTGAGCCAGCCTTCGGCGACGAGTTCGGCGTACGCGTCGGCGACGGTGTTCCGGGCGATCCCGAGGTCGGCGGCGAGCGCCCGGTAGGGCGGCAGCCGGGTCCCGGGGGCGAGCCGCCCGCCGCGCACGGCTTCGCGCAGGGCCCCGATGAGTGCGGCCCGCCGCCCGCCGCCCGCGCGCAGCTCCAGGTGAAGATCGACCCCGAGCTCGCCGCTCCCCGTCCCGCTCACGCCGTCATCCCTTCTTCCCCCTGGTCAGCGGGACAGCGCGTCCCGTACGGCTTCCTCGGTCCGGCCGACGACGGCGGTGCCGTCCTCGGCGGTGATGATCGGCCGCTGGATGAGCTTGGGATGCGCGGCGAGGGCCTCGACCCATCGGTCGCGGTTCCCGGCGTCCCGGGGCCACTCCTTCACACCGAGCGCCTTGGCGTCGGCCTCCTGCGTCCGGGTGATGTCCCACGGTTCGAGCCCGAGCCGGTCGAGCACCTGCCGGATCTCGTCGGGCGAGGGGACGTCCTCCAGGTAGCGCCGCACGGTGTAGTCGGCGCCCTCGGCGTCGAGAAGGGTGAGGGCGCTGCGGCACTTGGAACAGGCGGGGTTGATCCAGATCTCCATGGCCCTCACGGTACCCCCCCGACCTCGCTCCACCACCCCCCAAACCCTGTCTGGCCAGGGGCGATTGTCAGTGGGGGCCACTAAAATGAGGGGTGAAGGTGAGGGTCCCGGGGAGGGCCCGCACCTACCGTTCGCCAGGAGGTAGCCCATGGCTCTCGCCGTGATCCGGACGCCGTCCATCGAACCCTGGAAGCCCCTCCAGAGGAAGCCCCTTCCCGCGGGCCGCCCCCGCGAGTGGTACGTCACGCACAACCGGCGCCTGAAGGCCATGCGCCTCGCGATCGCCCTCCTCGACGCCGGCGTCTACGTCCCGTCGAAGGCCACGAACGCGACGATACGCACCACGGCCGACCGCATCGGCATCCACCCGCCCTCGGACTCCACCTGCCGCATGGTCCGCGCCCTGATCCGCTACGGCCGCTGACCGGCGGGGGAAAACGGCGAGGGCCGCCGCTCCCGGAGATCCGGGGGCGGCGGCCCTCACTCGTGAGGCTCCGGCCTAGAGGTCGAAGTAGAGCTCGAACTCGTGCGGGTGCGGGCGCAGCTGGATCGGGGCGATCTCGTGGGTGCGCTTGTAGTCGATCCAGGTCTCGATCAGGTCGGAGGTGAAGACGCCGCCGGCCTGCAGGTACTCGTTGTCGGCCTCGAGGGCGTTGAGCACGGCCTCCAGGTTGGTCGGGACCTGCTGGACGTTCGCGTGCTCCTCGGGAGCGAGCTCGTACAGGTCCTTGTCGATCGGCTCCGCCGGCTCGATCTTGTTCTTGATGCCGTCGAGGCCCGCGAGGAGCAGCGCCGAGAAGGCGAGGTACGGGTTCGAGGACGGGTCCGGCGCGCGGAACTCCACACGCTTGGCCTTCGGGTTCGAGCCCGTGATCGGGATGCGCATGGCGGCGGAGCGGTTGCGCTGCGAGTACACCATGTTGACCGGCGCCTCGAAGCCCGGGACCAGGCGGTGGTACGAGTTCACCGTCGGGTTGGTGAAGGCGAGCAGCGACGGGGCGTGCTTGAGGATGCCGCCGATGTAGTAGCGGGCGGTGTCCGAGAGGCCCGCGTAGCCCGTCTCGTCGTAGAACAGCGGGTCGCCGTTCGCCCAGAGCGACTGGTGGACGTGCATGCCCGAGCCGTTGTCGCCGAAGATCGGCTTCGGCATGAAGGTCGCGGTCTTGCCGTTGCGCCAGGCGACGTTCTTCACGATGTACTTGAAGAGCATCAGGTCGTCGGCCGCGGCGAGCAGCGTGTTGAACTTGTAGTTGATCTCGGCCTGGCCGGCGGTGCCGACCTCGTGGTGCTGGCGCTCGACCTGCAGGCCGACGTTCTCCAGCTCCAGGGAGATCTCGGAGCGCAGGTCGGCGAAGTGGTCGACCGGCGGGGCCGGGAAGTACCCGCCCTTGTAGCGGACCTTGTAGCCGCGGTTGTTCTCCTCCGCACCGGTGTTCCAGGCGCCGGCCTCGGAGTCGATGTGGTAGAAGCCCTGGTTCGCCGAGGTCTCGAAGCGCACCGAGTCGAAGACGTAGAACTCCGCCTCGGGGCCGAAGTACGCGGTGTCGGCGATACCGGTGGAGGCGAGGTACGCCTCGGCCTTCTTCGCGATGTTGCGCGGGTCACGGCTGTACTGCTCGCCCGTGATCGGGTCGTGGATGAAGAAGTTGATGTTCAGCGTCTTGTCGCGGCGGAAGGGGTCCACACGGGCCGTCGACAGGTCGGCGCGGAGCGCCATGTCGGACTCGTGGATCGCCTGGAAGCCGCGGATCGACGAGCCGTCGAAGGCGAGCTCCTCCGCCGGGTCGAAGGCCGTCGCCGGGATCGTGAAGTGCTGCATCACGCCCGGAAGGTCGCAGAAGCGGACGTCGACCATCTTGACGTCGTTGTCCTTGATGAACTTCTGGACCTCGTCGGCGTTCTGGAACCCGTGCTTCTCGGACATCCAACTCCTCCTACTCCCGGCCCGGGGAGGGGCGGGGTTGCAGCTCGGTCGTGCGGCCAGTGCGGTGGCACACGCTGGACCCGACCATAGGCAGACGGGATTTCTCAAGCATGACCCATTTGTTTCGTCCAAGTTAACCGGGGCGGGTGTGCGCCGCGCCCCGGTGTGTCTGTGCCGACCCGGACGGAAGTGATCGAAAACGGGCGCAGTACCGTGGTCGGGTGGACAACAGGCAAGCACTCGGATCGTGGCTCTCCGGCCCCCGTGCCGCGGCGGAGCAAGCAGGCGTGGACTTCGGTTACCGGGGTCAGCAGCTGGGACTGCCCGAGGAGGGACCCGGCTCGATCGCCCGCCCGGGCCGCCGGCTCGGCGCCCTCGCCGTCGACTGGGGTCTGTGCCTCTTGATCGCATACGGCCTGATCACCGACGGCTACGGCCAGGCGACCAGCAACTGGGCGCTGCTCCTCCTGTTCGTCACGAGCGCGCTGACCGTCGGCTCCGTCGGCGCCACGCCGGGCAAGGTGCTCTTCCGTCTGCGTGTCGTCTCCGCGAACGGGGGCCGGCTCGGACCGTTCCGCGCGGTGCTCCGCTCCCTGCTCGTCTGCCTGGCGATCCCGGCCCTCATCTGGGACCGCGACGGCCGCGGCCTCCACGACCGCCTCTCCGGCGCCGTCCAGGTCCGTATCTGACCGGCGGCACGTCGGCGGCACAGAGGAAGGGCCCCGGACCGTGTGGTCCGGGGCCCTTCTCGTGTGCTCGTTCGGGCGCGTCAGCGCATCTTTCCGCCCCGCGGCATCCGCATGCCCTTCGGCATCGGACCCTTCGGCAGCGGCATGTTGCTCATCAGGTCGCCCATCGCCCGCAGCCGGTCGTTGGCCGCCGTCACCTGCGGGCCGGTGAGCACCCGAGGCAGCTTGAGCATGGTCGTACGGACCTTCTTCAGTGGCACCTGGCCTTCGCCGTCACCGACGATGATGTCGGTCACCGGCACGTCCACCACGACGCGGTTCATCCGCTTCTTCTCGGCCGCCAGCAGAGGCTTCACCCGGTTCGGGTTGCCCTCCGCCACCAGCACGATGCCGGCCCGTCCCACCGCCCGGTGCACGACGTCCTGGCTGCGGTTCATCGCGACCGCGGGGGTCGTCGTCCAGCCGCGCCCGACGTTCTGCAGCACCGCCGCGGCCGCGCCGGGCTGGCCCTCCATCTGCCCGAAGGCCGCGCGCTCGGCGCGCCGCCCGAACACGATGGCCGCCGCCAGGAGCGCCAGGACGAAGCCCAGGATGCCCAGGTAGACCGGGTGCCCGATCAGGAAGCCGATCGCGAGGAGGACACCGAGTACGACGATGCCCACGCCTGCGACGACAAGTCCGACCTTAGGGTCGGCCTTTCGGGTCATCTTGTACGTGAGGGCGATCTGCTTGAGCCGCCCCTGGTTCGCAGCGTCAGCGCTGCCCGTGTTTGCCTTCCTCGCCATGTCCAGAAGTTTACGTGGCCCGGGAAGTCCGGCCCGACGCGACCTCCATCACGTGCTGGGCCTCGACCCGGTCCTTGGCGCGGCGGCGGTCCTCCAGGACGGAGTTCCAGGCGTTGCGCCGCGCGGTGCGCTGCCCGGCGCCGAGGAGCAGTGCCTCCACGGCCTTCAGGGCGTCGGTCACGGACGGGATCGCGGTGACGCGGACGTGCGTCGATGCGGCCGGCATGTCGGGGTCCTCCCTCGATTGCGGGTGAGACGAGGCGGGGGGGTGCGAGCAGGTGGTGGCGGTGAGTGAAACCAAGCTCACAGATCGGTGTTACCAGGGCGTGACCCGGTGGTCAAACACTGATGAAACGTTGATGCGGCCAGGCGGGGGACGGGGGGAACGCCGACGCGGCCCGTACATCCCCGCTGAGCTGCGGAGGTGTACGGACCGCGTCGAATCCGGCCATTACCGGCCGGTCACTTCTTGTGCTCGGTTTCACGTGGCCCGCAAGGCGCGCTCAAGCGCGGCTGCGGTGCTCCATCGCCTGCTGGAAGAGACGGCCCGCCCGGTACGAGGAGCGGACCAGCGGGCCCGACATCACGCCGGAGAAGCCGATCTCGTCGGCCTCCTCCTTCAGCTCCACGAACTCCTGCGGCTTCACCCAGCGCTCCACGGGGTGGTGCCGGACCGAGGGGCGCAGGTACTGGGTGATCGTGATCAGCTCGCACCCGGCGTCGTGGAGCTGCCGGAGCGCCTCGCTGACCTCCTCGCGGGTCTCGCCCATGCCGAGGATCAGGTTCGACTTCGTGACCAGACCGTAGTCCCGCGCCTGGGTGATGACGTCGAGCGAGCGCTCGTACCGGAAGCCGGGACGGATCCGCTTGAAGATCCGCGGGACCGTCTCCACGTTGTGCGCGAAGACCTCGGGGCGGGAGGCGAAGACCTCCGCCAGGAGCTCCGGCACCGCGTTGAAGTCGGGCGCGAGCAGCTCGACCTTGGTGCGGCCGTCGGCGCGGTCCGCGGTCTGCTGGTGGATCTGGCGCACGGTCTCCGCGTACAGCCAGGCGCCGCCGTCCTCCAGGTCGTCGCGCGCGACGCCCGTGATGGTGGCGTAGTTCAGGTCCATCGTGACGACCGACTCGCCGACGCGGCGGGGCTCGTCGCGGTCAAGGGCTTCGGGCTTGCCCGTGTCGATCTGGCAGAAGTCACAGCGCCGGGTGCACTGGTCACCACCGATGAGGAAGGTCGCCTCGCGGTCCTCCCAGCACTCGAAGATGTTGGGGCAGCCCGCCTCCTGGCAGACCGTGTGCAGGCCCTCGCTCTTCACGAGGCTCTGCATCTTCGTGTACTCGGGCCCCATCTTCGCCCGCGTCTTGATCCACTCGGGCTTGCGCTCGATGGGGGTCTGGGCGTTCCGGACCTCCAGGCGCAGCATCTTGCGTCCGTCGGGTGCGACTGCGGACACATCGGCTCCTGTAGCTTCGATTCTTCGGCGAACACCAGGGTACGCCGTTGCTTCCCATGCCTTACTACGTCTGGCCAACCTCTGGCCAGGGCCCTGCATTCCTCAGACCGAGGCCGTTTCCGCCGGGGCGGTCTCCGTCGCGGCCGTCTCCACCGGGCGCTCGACCTCGCGCGGCCTCAGCTCCGCGTTCTCCAGGACCTCCCGCAGATGGCGCTCCACCACCGGGAGCACCTCGGCGATCGTGAGGTCCCGGCCCAGCTCGTTGGCGAGCGAGGTCACACCCGCGTCGCGGATGCCGCACGGGATGATCCGGTCGAACCAGGCGTTGTCCGGGTTCACGTTCAGGGCGAAGCCGTGCATGGTGACGCCCTTGGCGACCCGGATGCCGATGGCGGCGAGCTTGCGGTCCTCGCGGCGCTGGCCGGCGTTGGACGGGGCGTACTCGGGGCCGTTCAGGCGCGGGTCGAACTCCTCGTCGTTCAGCCGCGGGTCGAAGTCGAGCGACAGGCCGCCGAGCGCGGGTCGCTGCTCCACCGGGTCGCCGAGCACCCAGACCCCGCTGCGGCCCTCGACCCGGCTCGTCTCGACGCCGAACTCGGCGGCCGTGCGGATCAGCGCGTCCTCCAGGCGGCGGACGTGCGCGACGACGTCCACCGGGCGGGGCAGCTTCATGATCGGGTAGCCGACCAGCTGGCCGGGGCCGTGCCAGGTGATCTTCCCGCCGCGGTCGACGTCCACCACCGGGGTCCCGTCGAGCGGGCGCTCGCTCTCCGCCGTACGCCGGCCGGCCGTGTAGACCGGCGGGTGTTCGAGCAGCAGGCAGGTGTCGTCGATCTCGTCCGCGAACCGCGCGGCGTGCACCTCGCGCTGCTTGTCCCAGGCCACCTGGTAGTCGACGGCTTCCGCGCCGAACCCAAGGCGGACGAATCGCAGCTCACTCACGGCCATGCCTCCTCCTGGATGCCGTATGCCGGATGCGGGGAACCGGGGATCGTCCCGGGCCGGCTCGGCACCATGCGTCATTCGCGCCCATGCCACTGTACGGCGGTGCGGCGGACACCCCTCCGGCAGGTGGACGGGGGCACCTACGTCAGCGATGCCGTCAATCCTCACACGATCGGATGAATGTGGGGCGAAGGTGGCGGTACGGGCCGTGAGGACCGCTAAATTCACGCCGTTCCATGAGGGTCCGACGGGGCTGCCGTCCGGACCCGGAAGGCAGGAGACCGCACAGCTGATGACGGAACGACCACCGCAGCGCATCCCGAACCGCCAGCTCGCCGCGCTCATCGCCGAAGCCGGGTTCTCCCACGCCGGGCTCGCGAGACGGGTGGACCAGCTCGGTCTGGAGCACGGTCTCGACCTGCGGTACGACAAGACCTCGGTGACCCGCTGGCTCCGCGGCCAGCAGCCGCGCGGCACCACGCCCGCGCTCATCGCCGAGGTCTTCACCCGCCGTCTCGGCCGTCGTCTCTCCGCCCAGGACCTCGGCCTGGACGCCTGCGCGCCGGTCTACGCGGGCCTGGAGTTCGCGGCCACCCCCGAGGAGGCCGTCGACATCGTCAGCGGGTTGTGGCGCAAGGACTCCGGCAGTCACGCCGAACTCCGCAAGATCGCCTTCACCCCGGCGGGCCTGGTCGTCCCCAGCCGGGACTGGCTGATCGGGCGGGCCGACGACCGGGTCGCGCGCGGGGATCAGGCGGCCGCCCCCCGCCCCTCCGCCGCCGGCGCGACCGTCGAGCCCCGCGTCCCGCACGACCCGCGCCTGGCGCACGATCCCCGCCTCCCGCACGACCCGCGTCTGGCGCACGACCCCCGCCTGGCGCACGACTCCCGGGTGCCGTCCCAGGGCCGCTTCTCCGTGCCCCGGCAGCGCGGCACCGACCGGGGCCCCGGCCAGCGGGTCTCCACCGGCGACATCGCCGCCCTCCGCTCGGTCGGCGAGCTGTTCCGCACCCTCGACCACGCCTACGGCGGCGGCCACGCCCGGCAGGCCCTCGTCCGGTACCTGGAGCACGAGGCCGAGCCGATGCTGCGCGGCACCTACGGCGAGTCGGTCGGGCGCCGTCTCTTCGCCGCCGTCGCCGACCTCACCCGGCTCGCCGGGTGGACCTCGTACGACATCGCCGCCCACGGCCTCGCCCAGCGCTACTTCGTCCAGGCGCTGCGGCTCGCGCAGGCCGCCGGGGACCGGGCCTACGGCTCGTACGTCCTGCTCACCATGAGCTGCCAGGCCGTCTACCTCGGTCACGGCCGGGAGGCCGTCCAGCTCGCCCGGGTCGCCCAGCAGGGCGTCGGGCCCGCCGCGCCGCCCGTCGTCCAGGCGATGCTGCACGCGATCGAGGCCCGCGGGCACGCGGTCCTCGGCGAGGCGCGGGTGTGCAGCGCCTCGCTCGTACGGGCCGAGCGGGCCCTCGAAGCGGCCCGGCCCGGCGACGAGGTGCCCTACTGGGCCCGGATGTTCGACGAGGCCCAGCTCGCCGACGAGCTCGGGCACTGCCACCGCGACCTCCAGCAGTACCGCCCCGCCGCCCAGCACGCCGAACGCGCCCTCCAGCTCCGCGCCCCCGGCTTCGCCCGCAGCCGCCTCTTCTGCCGGGTCGTCCTGGCCACCTCACGCCTCGCCCTCGGCGAACTCGACCAGGCGTGCGCCCTCGGCGCCGAGGCCGCCCAGCAGGCCTCGGAGATGCGCTCGGCGCGGGCGATGGAGTACGTACGCGACTTCGAGCGGCGCCTGGAGCCGTACCGCGACGCCGCGGCGGCCCGCACGTACCGCGACCGCGTGGCGGCCATCGGCTGACCCCGGGCTCGCCGAACCGCCGCGCCCGGGCACCCGCGCTCGTGCCGGGGGTGTCCGGGCGGGCCGGTTCCGTCAGGCCGCCGTCTCCCTCGTCCGCTCCTCGGCCGGCACGCGCACCCCCAGGTCCCTCAGGAGGGCCCCGGCGGCCCGGGTGCCGGAGGCGAGGGCGCCCTGAGGGGTGCTCGTGGCGCGGTGGTCGCCGCAGACGTAGAGGCCGGCGAGCAGCCGCACCGAGCGGCGCGCGTCGTGCGGCGGCGCCATCGCGGGGAAGGCGTCCGGCGTGTGGCGCAAAGCGAGCAGCTCCCACTCGTCCGTCGACGAGCCGTACAGCGTGGCGAGGTGCTTGCGGACCCGCCGCTCCGTGTCGTCCGGCGGTGCTCCGAGCACCGTCGAGGTGATCAGCGCCCGGCCCTCCGGCGCCCGGCTCGGATCGACGGCGCTCATCACGGCGGTGTGCGCCACCGGCCCGCCCGGGTCGGACTCCAGGAGCAGCGTCGGCTCCCCGGTGGGTGCCGCGGGCGCCGTGTGATGGAGCACCGTCACGGAGTGGAAGGCGGGGGTCCGCAGCCCCGGAAGGAGCGCGGCCGCCGTCCGCGCCCCCGTGGCGAGCACCACCGACCGGCAGCGGAACACCCCGTGGCCGGCCGTCGTGACCCGGGAGATGGACGCCTCCGTGACCCGGACGCCGGTACGGACCGTGCCCGGCGGCAGCGTGGCCGCCAGCCGCTCGGGGAGCGTCGCCGAACCGCCCTCGGGGACGGCCAGTCTGCCCCGGGCGAAGGCGCGCAGCGCGAGGTCCGCGTGCCGGCTGGACGTGCCGAGGTCCGGGTCGCCGAGGAGCGCCGCGAGCAGCGGCCGCAGCACCCCCTGCACGGTCCGGGCGGGCAGCCGGGCGGTGAGTGCCTCGCGCGCGGTCCGCTCCGGGCGGGCGAGGAGCCGCTGCGTCGGGGTCGCGGCGAGCCGGACGAGGGAGGCGCCGAGCCGGGCCTGGTCGAGCGAGGCGGCCGGATGACGGGGGGCGCTCGCGAGGGCGCGTGCCACGCTGAACGCTCCCCCCACGCTCCGATGGCCCGTGCCCCGGCTCCCTCCGGCCGTCCGGCGCGGATGCGGTGCGCCCCAGCGCGCGTACCGGCCGTCGCTGTGCACGAGCACGCCCGGCGCGAAGGGGCGCAGCACCAGGCCGTCGAGCCCCGGGGTGGCCCGCAGCTCCTCGTGCGACAGGGTGAGCAGGGGCCCGACCCGGTCGAGCAGGAAGCCGTCCACGGCCTCGGTCGCCAGCCGGCCCCCGATCCGGGGCTCCGCCTCCAGGACGGCGACGGAGAGCCCGGCGCCGGTCAGCCGGTGGGCGGCCGCGAGCCCCGCGACCCCGGCACCCACGATGACGACGTCGACGGCGCCCCCGGCGTCCGCGACGTCGATGTGCTCTGTGACGTCGCCCGCCTCCGCGATGTCGACGTCCGTACGCTGTGCGGTCCTTGCGCTGTCTGCGCTGTTGAGCACGTGCCCCTCCCCAGGTCGGCGCGGCCGGTGGGAGGCCTATGCCCCCAACACGCCTCCGGAATGCCCGAGTTCGCCGTTCGGGTCGAGCCTAGGCAGCGCTCCCACGGCTGCCAGCCGCGCGCACCGGGGTGCGTGCGGCACGGGGGAGCGCAAGGGGGCGGAGGCCGGTGGGTGTCGGGCGCGCGGGAAGGGTGCCGCTCAGCGGGCCGCCGCTCTGATCGAGTCGTCGATCGTCGGGAACGCGAACTCGAAACCGGTCTCCAACAGCCGCCCCGGCAGCACCCGCTGACTCCCCAGCACGTCCTGCGCGAAGTCCCCGAGCACCACCTTCAGGGCGGGCGCCGGCACCGTGAACAGGGCCGGCCGGCGCAGGACCCGCCCCATCGCCGCCGTCACCTCGCGGTTGGTGACCGGCTCGGGGGCCGTCAGGTTCACCGGGCCCGAGAGCGAAGGCGTGTCGACCAGATGTCGCAGGGCGGCCACCTCGTCGTGGAGGGAGATGAACGACCAGTACTGGCGGCCGTCGCCCATCCGGCCACCGAGCCCGGCACGGAAGACGGGGAAGAGCCGTCCCCAGGCCCCGCCCTCGCGGGCCACCACCAGGCCGGTACGGGCGTAGGTGACCCGGATGCCCGCCTCCTCGGCGGGGGCCGCCGCGGCCTCCCACTCCACACAGACCGAGGGCAGGAAGCCCGAGCCGGCGGGGGCGCTCTCGTCGACCGCGCGGCTGCCGGTGTCCCCGTACCAGCCGAGCGCCGTGCCGCAGACCAGGCTCTCGGGCGGCTCCGCGAGCGAGGCGAGGGCCTGGGAGATCGCCGTCGTGCCGAGCACCCGGCTGTCCCGGATCTCCCGCTTGTACGCCTCGCTCCACCGGCGCTCGCCGACCCCGGCGCCCGCCAGGTGCACGACGGAGTCCACGCCGACGAGCCCGGCGGCGTCCACGTACAGCCGCTTGGGGTCCCATTCGACCTCGTCGGCGGTCCTGGCGGGCCTGCGGACGAGGCGGAGGACGTCGTGGCCGTCGGCGCGCAGGGAGCGGACCAGGGCCGAGCCGATGAGCCCGGAGGCGCCGGTGACGGCGACACGCTTGCGGATGGAGGAACGCTGCATGGGGCCATCCTGCCCCCTCCGGCGCCGCGCGTGGCACAGTGGCGTCATGATCGTGGAAGAGACGCGGATACGTGGTGCGGAAGCCGGTGACGGGGACGTCCTCGCCGAACTCGACCGGGCCGTCTGGTCGCCCGTGCACGCGGTGCTGCCCGCGGCGACTCCGCCGTACGAGCCCTTCTTCGACGCCCGCCACCGGCCCGAGGACTACCTCGTGGCGGTGCTCGGCGGCGCCGTCGTCGGCTACGTCCGGGTGGTGCCGCCGACCCCGCTCGCGTCCAACGCCCACGTCCGCCAGATCCAGGGCCTCGCGGTCGCCGACTCCGCCCGGGGGCGCGGCGTGGCCAGGGCGCTGCTGCGGGCGGCGATGGACAAGGCCCGCGCGGACGGCGCCGTCCGGCTCACCCTCCGGGTCCTCGGCCACAACGCGCCGGCCCGCGCGCTCTACGCCTCCGAGGGCTTCGCGGTCGAGGGCGTGCTCCCGGGGGAGTTCCTGATCGACGGCGCGTACGTGGACGACGTCTGCATGGGCCGGTCGCTCACCGGCTGACGCCGGGGGTCGTGCCCGAGGCCGACCGGGGAGAGCCGCCTTCCGGGTGCAGCAGCCGCATCCCGCCCATCAGTTCGCGCAGGCACCGGACCGCCAGCTCCGCCGGTGCGCCCTCGCCGCGTACCGGCGCGTCCGTCTCCGCCCAGGCCTCCAGGGCGACCCGGATGGCGTCCGTGGCCGCCGCCGCCGCGAGCCGTACCTCCAGCGGGTCGGCGTCCGGCCCGGCGAGCGCGGCGACGACCTCGCGCAGCCGCTCCTCCGAATCCTGGTTGACCCGGTACCAGACGGCCCGCAGTGCCGGGTCCTCGGCGGCCGCGCGCAGCAGCCCGCGCGTCCATCGCAGCCCCTCCTCCGCCGCCGCGTCGGCCGGGGTCAGCGAGGCGGCGATCGAGCGTTCCAGGGCCTCGGGCAGCCCGGCGCCGGGTTCCGTCGCGGCGAGGATCTCCCGCCAGCGGTCGGCGCCGCCCGCGAGGAGCGGGGCCACGGCGTCCTGCTTGGAGCGGAAGTACCGGTAGAAGGTGCGCAGCGCGACGCCGGCCCGCAGGGAGATGTCCTCGGCCGTGGTGCCGTCGGGGCCGTGCTCGGTGAAGAGCTCGGCGGCGGCGCGCGCGATGTCCAGCTGGGTGGCGGCCTTGCGGCGTTCCGTCAGCGTCCGGGTGGGGGGCGTGGCGCCCTCGGGCTTGGTGCTCACCGTACGAAGCGTACGCCCGCGCCTGCCTTCGCTGCATGACGTGCAGTTATGGCAAAACGTGCCACTTGGGCGTACGGTGGCGGCATTCCGCACGGCTCGGCACCCCGAGCCGACATCGAGAGGTTGCCGCCATGAACCAGCTGACCCGTTACGAAGGACGCCGCGCCCTCATCACCGGGGGCGGCTCCGGCATCGGCCAGGCCACCGTCCTGCGCGTGCTCGCCGAAGGCGGCCGGGTCGTCGCCGCCGACATCAGCGAGGACGGCCTCAAGGACACCGTCGCCAAGGCCGGCGACGCCGCCGGCCGGCTCACCACCGTCGTCGTGGACGTCGCGGACGAGGCCTCCGTACGCGCCGGCGTCGCCGCCGCCGTCGAGGCGCTCGGTGGACTGGACGTCCTGGTCAACGCGGCCGGCGTGCTGCGCTCCTCGCACACCCACGAGACGAGCCTCGACTCCTTCGAGCAGGTGATACGGATCAACCTCACCGGCACGTTCCTCGTGATCCGCGAGGCGATCCCCGCCCTCCTGGAGGGCGAAGGCTCCGCCGTCGTGAACTTCTCCTCCACCTCCGCGATGTTCGCCCACCCCTACATGGCGGCCTACGCGGCCAGCAAGGGCGGCATCCAGTCCATGACCCACGCGCTCGCCGCCGAGTACGCCAAGCAGGGCATCCGCTTCACCGCCGTCCAGCCCGGCTCCATCTCCTCCGGCATGACCGACGGCAGCGGCGCCAGCCGCCGGAGCGTCGGCCCCGGCCTGCCCGAGGACACCGACTGGTCCCTCTTCGCGAAGCTCGCCCCCGCCCTCGGCCAGGGCTTCGCGGGACCGGAGACCGTCGCGGGCGTCGTCGCCATGCTGGCGAGCGAGGACGGGAAGTTCATCACCGGCACCGAGGTCCGCGTCGACGGCGGCACGCACTTCTGACGCGTACGGGGCAGGGCGCCGCCCCGGTCACCCGGCCGGCGTCCTACCCCGCGCCGAAGCGCTCCCACAGCCGCGGGAAGCGCGCCGCGAGCACATCGTCGTCCGACAGGTCGAAGGGGGTGCCGAGCGGCTCCCCGCCCGGCATCGGAATGCCCAGGTCAGGGGTCTCCGCACCGGTCAGTCGCTCGTACGCCTCGTCCGCGGCGAAGCCGATCTCCTCTCCGTCCCCGTCGATCTCCGCGTCGAAGTCGTCGAGCAGCTCCGCCAGGGCGTCCGGATCGTGCACCGCGCCCTCGTAGACCTCCCGGCCCTGGCCGATGAGCCAGCAGCGGAACGAGTCGAAGGCCTCGTCCCCCGCCCCGTCGAAGAGCACGGCCGCCGCGCCCCACAGATCCCAGAGATACGCGCGGTTGTAGCGGGCCTCGAAATGGCGCGCGTAGTCGAGCACGGAGTCGGGATCCAACCGGGTCAGCCGTTCCACGAGCAGATCGGCCTGTTCCTCGGGGTCGCCCTCGGCGTCCTCGCGGCTGGCATCGATGATCTCCCAGAACTCCGTCTCGTCCATCACGGCACCAGCATCGTGGCTCGGGGGGTGCGACGCACCCGGAAAGCCCGAAATGAAACCGGACACAAGGTGTCGTACTTTCCTGCGAATCTGGGCGCATGACAACCGAGACGAAGCCGCTGCACGGACGGATCTGCCTGGTCGCGGGCGCCACCCGGGGAGCGGGACGGGCCATCGCCGTCCAGCTGGGGGCCGCCGGAGCCACCGTGTACGTCACCGGCCGCACCACCCGCGAGAAGCTCAGCGAGGTCGGCCGGGCCACCGAGACCATCGAGGAGACCGCCGAACTGGTGACGGCCGCGGGCGGCGAGGGCGTCGCCGTCCCCACCGACCATCTGGAGGCCGAGCAGGTCCGGGCCCTCGTCGACCGGATCGACCGGGAGCGGGGGCGGCTCGACGTCCTCGTCAATGACGTGTGGGGCGGCGAGCACCTCGTCACCTTCGGAAAGAAGACCTGGGAGACCGACCTCACCGGCGGTCTGCGGATGCTGGAACTCGGCGTGCGGACCCACGCCATCACCTCGCACACGGCACTGCCGCTCCTCGTCCGCGAGCGCGGCGGCCTCGTCGTCGAGGTCACCGACGGCACCACCGCGTACAACGGCACCCGCTACCGGGAGAACCTCTTCTACGACCTCGCCAAGAACGCCCCCCTCCGGATGGCCTTCGGCCTCGGCAAGGAGCTGGAGGAGTACGGCGGCACGGCGGTCGCGCTCACCCCCGGCTGGCTCAGGTCCGAGCAGATGCTCGCGGGCTTCGGGGTCACCGAGGAGAACTGGCGCGACGCCGTCGAGAAGATCCCCGACTTCGCGGTCTCCGAGTCCCCGGTGTACGTGGGCCGGGCGGTCGCCGCACTCGCCGCCGACCCCGACCGCCACCGCTGGAACGGCGAGTCGCTGTCCAGCGGGCAACTGGCGAAGGAGTACGGCTTCACCGACGCCGACGGCTCACAGCCGGACGCCTGGGGCTTCATCGTCGCCGGAGAGACGGGCACGCCGGACGTGAACGACTACCGGTAGGCCGGCGGCGCGGACGGCTCACCCGTCCGCCTCACCCGTACGACTCCGCCATCGCGCGGGCCGCGTCCCGGAAGCGGGCGCGGAGGGCGGCCGGGGCCAGCACCTCGGCCTCGGCGCCCAGGGCGAGCAGCTGGGAGAAGGCGACCTCCTCGCTCTCCACCGGGAGCGTCGCGGTCACCCGGCCCTCCGCGTCCCGCGTCCCCGCCGCCAGAGCCTCCTCCGCGGCCGCCCGGTCCGTCACGTACGGCAGCCTCCGTGCCCCGGCCTCCGAGAGCCGTACGACGACCTCGGCGCGCAGGATCGACCGGGCGAACTCCGCCGCGCGTTCGGCCCAGAAGGCCGCCAGGTCGAAGTCCTCGTCCCGGGTGAACCGCTCCTCGCCCACGGCCACCGCCGCGAAGCGGTCCACCCGGTACGTGCGGAAGACCTGGCCCGAGCGGGCGCACACGTACCAGACGCCTGCCTTCAGGACGAGACCGTACGGCTGGAGCTCCCGCTCCACCTCCTCGCCGTCACCGCGCCGGTAGCGGGTCGAGACCCACCGGTCGTCCCAGACCGCCTCCGCGATCGGGGCCAGCAGCTCCGGGGTCTCGGGCTCCTGGTACCAGCCCGGCGCGTCCAGGTGGAAGCGCCGGCCCACCGCGTCGGGGGCGTCCCGGAGCGAGGGCAGCAGCGCCGCCGACACCTTGAGCCGGGCCGCCGACGCCGCGTCCGCGAGCCCCAGGTCACGCAGCGCGCCCGGCAGCCCCGACAGGAACAGCGCCTCCGCCTCGCCGCGCGCCAGGCCCGTCAGACGCGTGCGGTAGCCGCCGACGAGGCGGTAGCCGCCTGCCCGGCCCCGGTCGGCGTAGACCGGAACCCCCGCCTCGGAGAGCGCCAGGGCGTCCCGCGTGATCGTGCGCTCCGACACCTCCAGCTCGGCGGCGAGTTCGGCCGCCGTCATCGACGGACGCGACTGGAGCAGGAGGACCAACTTGATGAGGCGGGGGGGGGGGCGGAGGGACCTCTTCATGCCGGCCCCCCCCAGTGACGGCGGGCCGCGTCACGGGTGTCCGAGAGGCCGAAGCCGTCGGCGCCGAGCGAGGACCAGTCCTGCTCGACCCACTGCGCGATCTGGTCGGGGACCTGGCGCATGTAGTCGGAGACGGCGAGGACCGGGGAGGTGACGCCTTCGAGCGCCCTGCGCAGGTACGGGACCTGCTCCTCGCCGCGCAGCAGCGCCGCGTCGGCCTCCAGGGCGTCGCGCCGCAGCTCCGTCCAGGAGGTCGCGGACCACACGTCGGCGCCCACGCCCCACTCGGCGGCGAGCACCTTCTGCGCCTCCAGGGCCCAGTGGATGGCCGTACCGGAGGAGAGCAGCTGGATGCGCGGGGCGTTCGCGGGCAGGTCGAGACCGGCCGACTCCGCGGTGTTGAAGCGGTAGAGGCCCTTGACGATGCCCTCGTCGACGCCGGACGGCTTGGCCGGCTGCGGCATCGGCTCGTTGTAGACGGTGAGGTAGTAGAAGACGTTCTGGTCCTCGCCCTCGGCGGCCTCGCCGTACATCCGGCGCAGACCCTCCTTGACGATGGCCGCGACCTCGTAGGCGAACGCCGGGTCGTACGTCAGGGCCGCCGGGTTGGTCGCCGCGATCACCGGCGAGTGGCCGTCGGCGTGCTGGAGGCCCTCACCGGTCAGGGTCGTACGGCCCGCGGTCGCGCCGATGAGGAAGCCGCGGCCGAGCTGGTCGCCGAGCTGCCACATCTGGTCGGCGGTCCGCTGCCAGCCGAACATCGAGTAGAAGATGTAGAACGGGATCATCGCCTCGCCGTGCGTGGAGTACGCGGTGGAAGCGGCGATGAAGTCGGCCATCGAACCGGCCTCGGTGATCCCCTCGTTGAGGATCTGGCCGTTGACGGCCTCCTTGTAGTACATCAGCTGGTCGCGGTCGACCGGCTCGTACGTCTGGCCCTTCGGCGAGTAGATGCCGAGCGACGGGAACAGCGACTCCATACCGAAGGTACGGGCCTCGTCCGGGACGATCGGGACCCAGCGCTTGCCGGTCTCCTTGTCGCGGATCAGGTCCTTGACCAGGCGGACGAACGCCATCGTCGTGGCCATCGACTGCGTGCCGGAACCCTTGTCGAAGGCGGCGAAGGCCTTCTCGGCCGGGGCCGGCAGCGGCGCGAGCGGCTGGGTGCGGCGGGCCGGGGCCGGGCCGCCGAGGGCCGCGCGGCGCTCCTGGAGGTAGCGGACCTCGGGCGAGTCGGCGCCCGGGTGGCCGTAGGGCACCTGGCCGTCGACGAACTGCGCGTCCGAGATGGGAAGTTCGAGAAGGTCGCGCATGTTCTTGAACTCGTCGGTGGAGAGCTTCTTCATCTGGTGGTTCGCGTTCTTCGACGCGAAGCCCTCACCGAGGGTGAAGCCCTTGACGGTCTGCGCCAGGATGACCGTCGGCGCGCCCTTGAACTCCACGGCGGCCTTGTACGCGGCGTACACCTTGCGCGGCTCGTGGCCACCGCGCGAGAGGTGGAAACACTCGAGGATCTTGTCGTCGCTGAGCAGCTGCGCCATCGCGACGAGCGCCGGGTCCTTGGCGAAGAAGTCCTGGCGGATGTAGGCGGCGTCGCGGGTCTGGTACGTCTGGACCTGCGCGTCCGGCACCTCGCGGAGGCGGCGGACGAGGGCGCCGGTGGTGTCGAGCGCGAACAGCTCGTCCCAGGCGTTGCCCCACAGCGACTTCACGACGTTCCAGCCGGCGCCGCGGAACTGGGCCTCCAGCTCCTGCACGATCTTGAAGTTGGCGCGGACCGGGCCGTCGAGGCGCTGCAGGTTGCAGTTGATGACGAAGGTCAGGTTGTCCAGGCCCTCGCGGGCGGCCAGGGCGAGGGCCGCGGTCGACTCGGGCTCGTCCATCTCGCCGTCACCGAGGAACGCCCACACGTGCGAGGCGGAGACGTCCTTGATGGAGCGGTTGGTCAGGTAGCGGTTGAAGCGCGCCTGGTAGATCGCGGAGAGCGGGCCGAGACCCATGGAGACGGTGGGGAACTCCCACAGCCAGGGGAGGCGCCGCGGGTGCGGGTAGGAGGGCAGGCCGTTGCCGCCGGACTCCTGCCGGAAGTTGTCGAGGTGGGCCTCGTTCAGGCGCCCGTCCAGGAACGCGCGGGCGTAGATGCCGGGGGCGGCGTGACCCTGGATGTAGAGCTGGTCGCCGGAACCGACCGCGTCTCCGGAGTCCTTGCCCTTGAAGAAGTGGTTGAAGCCGGTCTCGTACAGCCAGGCGGCCGACGCGAAGGTGGCGATGTGGCCGCCGACGCCGTACTTGGAGCCGCGGCTGACCATCGCGGCCGCGTTCCAGCGGTTCCAGGCGGTGATCCGGCGCTCCATGTCCTCGTCGCCGTCGAACGCGGCGCCCGTCGGCTCGGCGGAGGTCGGGATGGTGTTGACGTAGTCCGTCTCCAGGAGCTTGGGCAGGGCCAGGCCCGCGCCCTCGGCGTGCTGGAGCGTGCGGCGCATCAGGTAGGCGGCCCGGTGAGGGCCGGCGGCCTTGGTGACGGCGTCCAGGGAGGCCGCCCACTCGGCGGTCTCCTCGGTGTCACGGTCCGGGAGCTGGTCGAGCTCGCTCGGAATCTTGCCTACGGGATCGGTCATGATCGCCGCCTTCCGGACAGGTGGGGTGGAGAAGGGGTGCCTTGTCTGGCAGGACAGGGCGAAGGGCCGGGTAGCGGCCCGCCGAAGACTGTAAACCGGCGATCGATGATCGATCAAAGGGTTGAAGGGGAAAACCTCTTCAGATGGAGAAAGTCGGCACAGGGTGCCGCGAAACAGGGCACCCGGTGCCTCAATTCGGCTTGTTTTCGCAGGTGGGGACGGCTGTCTGAGAAGGCACTCGCACGGATGAGCGGGTCCACCGTACGGTGGACCCGCTCATCATCCGCTCACTCTGCGTACACGCCTGGGTTCAGGCCCGCGGCGCGCAGCCAAGGACGTGCGCCTTCACAAGCGCCCCGATGTTCGGATCGCCCCGGCGGAAGGCCTCCACCAGCTCCTGGTGCTCCTCCGCGTACGACTTCTGGACCGTGCCCAGCCAGCGGATCGACAGGGCCGTGAACACCTCGATGCCGAGCGTCTCCCAGGTGTGCAGCAGGACCTTGTTCCCCGCCGCCTTCACCAGCTCCCGGTGGAACGCCACCGTGTGCCGCACCTGCGCCGTACCGTCGGCCGCCGCGTCCGCCTCGTACAGCGCCGCCACGTGCGGTTCCAGGGCCGAGCAGTCCGTCGCGAGCCGGCCGGCCGCCAGCTCGGCCGCGATCTGCTCCAGACCGGCGCGCACGGGGTAGCTCTCCTCCAGGTCCGCCGCGGTCAGGTTCCGCACCCGGACGCCCTTGTTCGGCGCCGACTCGATCAGCCGCAGCGACTCCAGCTCCCGCAGCGCCTCGCGGACCGGGGTCTGGGAGACCTCCAGCTCGGTCGCGATCCGACGCTCCACGATCCGCTCTCCCGGCTTCCAGCGGCCACTGACGATCCCCTCCACGATGTGCTCGCGGATCTGCTCGCGCAGCGAGTGGACGACGGGGACGGTCATGACGCGGCTCCTCGGGGAGTGTTGACTCTCAAGACAATACGGCGGCGCCCCCGTCCGGAAACACTTCCGGACGGGGGCGCCGCAGGTGAGGCTCGTTACGTTGCCAGGACGGCGACGCGATTACAGGCCGAGGTCGACCTCGAACTCGCCGGCCTCGAGGATCGCCTTGACGGCCGTCAGGTAGCGGGCCGCGTCGGCGCCGTCCACCAGACGGTGGTCGTAGGACAGCGCGACGTACGTCATGTCGCGGATCGCGATCGTCTCACCCAGGTCCGGGTGGTTGATGACGACCGGACGGCGCACGGTGGCGCCGATGCCCAGGATGGCGACCTGGTTCGGGGGCACGATGATCGTGTCGAACAGCGCGCCGCGCGAACCGGTGTTGGAGATGGTGAAGGTCGCACCCGCCAGGTCGTCCGGCGTGATCTTGCTGGCGCGCACGGCGCCGGCCAGCTCCGCGGTCTTCTTCGAGATGCCGGCGATGTTCAGGTCGCCCGCACCCTTGATGACCGGGGTCATCAGACCCTTCTCGGAGTCCACCGCGATACCGATGTTCTCGGTGTCGAAGTAGGTGATCGTGCCCTCGTCCTCGTTGATCCGGGCGTTGATGACCGGGAAGGCCTTCAGCGCCTGGGCCGCCGCCTTGACGAAGAACGGCATCGGGGAGAGCTTGACGCCCTCACGGGCCGCGAACGCGTCCTTGGCACGGGCGCGCAGCTTCATCAGCTTGGTGATGTCGACCTCGACGACCGAGGTCAGCTGGGCCTGGCCGTGCAGCGCCTTCATCATGTTGTCGCCGATGACCTTGCGCATGCGGGTCATCTTGACGGTCTGACCGCGCAGCGGCGAGACCTCGAGGGACGGGGCCTTCGGGGCGGCGGCGGCCGGAGCAGCGGCGGCGGGGGCGGCCGCGGCGGCCTTCTTGGCCTCGGCGGCCGCGAGGACGTCCTGCTTGCGGATGCGACCGCCGACGCCCGAGCCCTTGACGGCCGCCAGGTCGACACCGTTCTCGGTGGCGAGCTTGCGGACCAGCGGGGTCACGTACGCGCCATCCTCCGCCGGCGCGGTCGGAGCCGCGGCGGGCGCCGCGGGAACCGGGGTGACCACGGCCGGGGCGAGGGACGGGGCGGCGGCGACCGGAGCCGGAGCGGCGGCCGGGGCGGCCGGCGCGGGAGCCGGGGCCGCGGCCGGAGCCGGAGCGGCGGCGGGGGCGGCCGGAGCCGGAGCCGGAGCGGCGGCCGGAGCGGCACCCGCGGCGCCGATGACGGCCAGCTTGGCGCCGACCTCGGCGGACTCGTCCTCGGCGACGACGATCTCCAGGAGGACACCCGAGACCGGGGCCGGGATCTCGGTGTCGACCTTGTCCGTGGAGACCTCGAGCAGCGGCTCGTCGGCCTCGACGGACTCGCCGACCGACTTCAGCCAGCGGGTGACGGTGCCCTCGGTGACGGACTCGCCGAGCGCCGGAAGCACGACGTCGGTGCCCTCGGCGGAACCGCCGCCAGCGGCGGCCTCGGCCGTCGGGGCCGGAGCCGGGGCCTGGGCCTCGGTGGACGGGGCGGCCTGCGGCGCGGGGGCCGGGGCCTCCTGCTGCGGGGCGGCCGGGGCCGGAGCGGCCTCGGCGGCCGGGGCGGCGGCAGCGGCGGGGGCACCGGAGCCGTCGTCGATGATGGCCAGCTCGGCACCGACCTCGACCGTCTCGTCCTCGGCGACCTTGATGGAGGCCAGGATGCCCGAGGCGGGGGCGGGGATCTCGGTGTCGACCTTGTCGGTCGAGACCTCGAGCAGCGGCTCGTCGGCCTCGACACGCTCACCCTCGGCCTTGAGCCAGCGGGTGACGGTGCCCTCGGTGACGCTCTCGCCGAGCGCCGGCAGGGTTACGGAAACCGACATGGTTTCAGTTGCTCCTAACGAATTGCGGAAAGTGGTCGTCGCGCCCTGTGATGACGTGAGCGTCAGTCGTGGGAGTGCAGCGGCTTGCCGGCCAGGGCCAGGTGAGCCTCGCCGAGCGCCTCGTTCTGCGTCGGGTGGGCGTGGATGAGCTGCGCGACCTCGGCCGGCAGCGCCTCCCAGTTGTAGATCAGCTGCGCTTCGCCGACCTGCTCGCCCATGCGGTCACCGACCATGTGGACGCCGACCACGGCACCGTCCTTGACCTGGACGAGCTTGATCTCGCCCGCGGTCTTGAGGATCTTGCTCTTGCCGTTGCCCGCGAGGTTGTACTTCAGGGCGACGACCTTGTCCGCGCCGTAGACCTCCTTGGCCTTCGCCTCGGTGATGCCGACGGAGGCGACCTCGGGGTGGCAGTACGTCACCCGCGGCACGCCGTCGTAGTCGATCGGGACGGCCTTCAGGCCGGCCAGGCGCTCCGCGACGAGGATGCCCTCGGCGAAGCCGACGTGCGCGAGCTGGAGCGTCGGGACGAGGTCGCCCACGGCCGAGATCGTCGGCACGTTGGTGCGCATGTACTCGTCGACCAGGACGTAGCCGCGGTCCATCGCGACGCCCTGCTCCTCGTAACCGAGACCCGCGGAGACCGGGCCGCGGCCGATGGCGACGAGCAGCACCTCGGCCTCGAAGGTCTTGCCGTCGGCCAGGGTGACCTTGACGCCGCCGTCGGTGTACTCGGCGGACTGGAAGAACGTGCCGAGGTTGAACTTGATGCCGCGCTTGCGGAACGCGCGCTCAAGAAGCTTCGAGCTGTTCTCGTCCTCGACCGGGACGAGGTGCTTCATGCCCTCGATCACCGTGACGTCGGTGCCGAAGGACTTCCAGGCGGAGGCGAACTCGACGCCGATGACGCCGCCGCCCAGGATGATCGCGGACTCCGGGACCCGGTCCAGGGTCAGCGCGTGGTCCGAGGTGATGATCCGGTTGCCGTCGATCTCCAGGCCCGGGAGCGACTTCGGCACGGAGCCCGTGGCGAGGAGGACGTGACGGCCCTCGACGCGACGGCCGTCCACGTCGACGGAGGTCGGGGAGGAGAGGCGGCCGGTGCCCTCGATGTAGGTCACCTTGCGGGAGGCGACGAGACCCTGCAGACCCTTGTACAGGCCCGAGATCACGTCGTCCTTGTACTTGTGCACGCCCTTGATGTCGATGCCCTCGAAGGAGGCCTTGACACCGAACTGCTCCGCCTCGCGCGCCTGGTCGGCGACCTCGCCGGCGTGGAGCAGGGCCTTCGTCGGGATGCAGCCGTTGTGCAGGCAGGTGCCGCCGAGCTTGTTCTTCTCGATCAGTGCGACGTCCAGGCCCAGCTGCGCTCCGCGCAGGGCCGCGGCGTAACCGCCGCTACCGCCGCCGAGGATCACTAGGTCGAAAACGGTGCTGGCGTCGTTCGCCACGTCACGTCCTCCATGCATGTGCGCTCGTCGCCGGTCGTCGAAGACCAGGCGGCGGCTGGTGTCCGGCCGCTTTATTTCGGCCCTGTGGTGGGGGCCCTGTCCTGCCGAGAACCCATCTTCGCACTTGTTGACGGACGGCGGGACGCGGGGCCGTGCTCTGAGACGGCCGATCGTCCGTACGGCCGGGTCCCGGCGGCGTACGAACCTACGGATTTCGTCGCGAGCGAACGGGCGGCGAACGGTACGGCCCCGGGCGCGAAGCCCGGGGCCGTACCGTCACGCCACTGCTCAGAGCTCGCCGGCGGCGGTGCGCTCGGCCAGCTTCACCAGGGTGCGGACCGAGGAGCCGGTGCCGCCCTTGGGGGTGTAGCCGTACGGGGCGCCCTCGTGGAAGGCGGGGCCCGCGATGTCCAGGTGGGCCCAGGTGATGCCCTCGCCCACGAACTCCTGGAGGAAGAGACCGGCGACCAGGCCGCCGCCCATCCGCTCACCCATGTTGGCGATGTCGGCGGTGGGGGAGTCCATGCCCTTGCGCAGGTCCGCGGGGAGCGGCATCGGCCAGGACTGCTCGCCGACCTCCTCGGCGATCTCGTGGATGGCCGAGCGGTAGTCGTCGTCGTTGGCCATGATGCCGAAGGTGCGGTTGCCGAGCGCCAGGACCATGGCGCCGGTCAGGGTCGCCACGTCGACGATCGCGTCCGGGTGCTCCTCGGAGGCGCGGGTCAGCGCGTCGGCGAGGACGAGCCGGCCCTCGGCGTCGGTGTTCAGGACCTCGACGGTCTTGCCGCTGTACATGCGGAGCACGTCACCCGGGCGGGTGGCGGAGCCGGACGGCATGTTCTCGGCGAGGGCGAGCCAGCCGGTGACGTTGACCTCCAGGCCGAGGCGGGCCGCGGCGACGACGGCGGAGAACACGGCGGCGGCGCCGCTCATGTCGCACTTCATCGTCTCGTTGTGGCCGGCCGGCTTCAGGGAGATGCCGCCCGAGTCGTAGGTGATGCCCTTGCCGACGAGGGCGAGGGTCTTCTCCGCCTTCGCGTGGGTGTACGCGATCCGGACCAGGCGCGGCGGGTTCTCGGAGCCGTTGCCGACGCCGAGGATGCCGCCGTAGCCGCCCTTGGCGAGCGCCTTCTCGTCGAGGACCTGGACCTTGAGGCCGTGCTCCTTGCCGGCGGTCTGAGCGGCGGCGGCGAACGCGGCCGGGGTCAGGTCGTTCGGCGGCATGTTGATCAGGTCGCGGGCGCGGTTCATCTCCTCCGCGACGGCCTGGGCGCGCTCGGCGGCGGCCTTGTGGGCCTTGTCGCGCGGCTTGGCGCCCAGCAGGGCGACCTCGGCGAGGGGCTTCTTCGCGTCCTTGCCGTTCTCCTGGTAGGCCGTGAAGGCGTACGCGCCGAGCAGGGCGCCCTCCGCGATGGCGGCGGCGTCGTCGGCGGTGGCGATCGGCAGGGCGAACCCGGCCTTCTTCGAACCCGTCAGGACGCGGGCGGCGGTACCGGCGGCGCGGCGCAGGGTCTCGGCGCCGAAGGACTCGCCGTCCTCGGGGGCGGAGCCCAGGCCGACGGCGAGCACGACGGGGGCCTTGAGACCGGCGGGGGCGGGCAGCTTGGTCGCCTCACCCTCGGCACCGGAGGCGCCCAGGGTCTCCAGGACGGCGGCGAGCCGGCCGTCGAAGGCCTTGTCGACGGCCTCGGCGCCCGGGGCGACGACGAGCGCCTTCCCGGACTTCGCGACGCCGACGACGAGGGCGTCGGCGCGCAGCGTCGCCGCGCCGGCAGTGCTGAGAGTGAGAGCAGTCACGGTGGTGAAATCTCGCTTCCATTGAGTTCTGTGGCGGTCGAGGGATAGGCCGACCGTGCCCGCCGCATCGTATTTCGGCCCGGAGAGCGCCGAGAACGAGCCTACGCTCGCTCACCCGCTTCGCTCACGGCGGCGCTGATTCACTCATCCGTGGTGTCTCTTTCATGTTTACCGTTCTGGCTCCGAGCGCTCCTCCACACTCGCCTCAGTCACGCAAGGACGACCCGCTCGTCTTCGCATCATCTGCAGCATCTCCACAGCTCCCCCGCCCCGGTCCGGGCGCGGGCGGACCTGCCGAGGGGGGACACCACCCGATGGACTCCGGCCGAATCCGTATGCCCGGAACCGCGCTCCGCACCAGCCGCGGCGCCCGTTCCGCACCCCGAACGACCGGCGGAGCACCCCGCACCGCCCGTGTCGCGGCCCTCGCCGCCGCCGCGCTGCTCGCCACCGTCGTGCCGTCCGCGCAGGCCGTCGCCGCGACGCCGCCCCGCGTCGACCTCACCGTCCTCGTCGTCGACGACGGCGGCAGCGCGGTCGGGGCGATCACCGCCGAGCTGAAGGGCTCCGGCGTCCCGTACCGCAGGATCGACCTCAACGACCCGAACCGGCCGGTGCTGAACACGGCCTTCCTCAGCGACACGGTCGACGGGCGGCCGCGCGCCAAGTACCAGGGCGTCGTCCTGCCGCACGAGACCGCCTTCGGGCCCGACTCCGCCGAGCACACCGCCCTCCAGGCGTACGAGCGGACCTTCGGCATCCCGCAGGTCGACGCGTACACCTGGTCGCACCCCGGCGTCGGACTCGACTACACCAACGAGGGCGGCTGGTCCGGCGTCCTCGACGGCACCACCGCGGGAGTCACCGCCGCCGGGAAGGCCGGCCCCTTCCGGTACCTGTCCGGCGCGCTCACCTTCGAGGACAACGACCCCTCCATCGCCGAGAGTTACGGCTACGCGGGCCGCCCGCGCGCCGGCTACACCAGCTTCCTCGACGTCCCCGTCGCCGGGTCCGACGGCGGCCGGGCCAGCCTCGTCGGCGAGTACGCCGCCGACGGGCGCCGCGAACTCGTCGTCACGTTCGCCTACAACCAGCACCAGCGGCAGTTCCGTGCCCTCGCCCGCGGCATCGTCGAATGGCTCACCCAGGGCGTCCACCTCGGACAGAGCCGCAACTACCTCTCCGTCCACGTCGACGACGTCTTCGCCCCCGACGCCCGCTGGGACACGGCCCTCGACTGCACCCCCGGCGACTTCGACTGCGTCGGCGACGACGGCGAGGGCGTCGACCCGATCCGGATGACGGTCGCCGACGCCCAGTACGCCGCCGCCTGGCAGAAGGCCTCCGGCTTCACCCTCGACATGGTCTACAACGGCGGCCAGGGCGAGCAGTGGAGGGCCGAGCACGGCGGCAGCGACCCGCTCACCGACCGGCTCGTCGCGGACCGCGCCCAGTACCGGTGGATCAACCACACCTACACCCACCCCTTCCTCGGCTGCGTCCAGGACAACGCCGTCGTCCCCTGGCAGTGCGCCAAGGACACCGCGGGGAACACCCTCTGGGTCAGCCGCTCCACACTCTCCGGCCAGATCCGCAACAACCACAACTGGGCCGTCGGCAAGGGCATCTCCGTGGACCGCGCCGAACTCGTCACCGGCGAGCACTCCGGCCTCAAGACCCTTCCCCAGCAACCCGTCGACAACCCGAACCTCGCCGGAGCCCTCGCCGACAACGGCGTCAAGTGGATCGCGAGCGACAACTCCCGCGAGCCGCAGCAACGTTCCCTCGGCACCACCACCGGCGCCGCGAGGACCGTGCCCCGCCACCCCATGAACGTGTACTACAACGTCGGCACCGCCGCCGAGATGACCGACGAGTACAACTGGGTCTACACCTCCCGCGCCGACGGCGGCAGTGGCGTCTGCGAGATCAACCCGGCCTCCACCTGCCTGCCCGCCCCGCTCCCCACCACCACCGGATACGCGGACCACATCGTCCCGCAGGAGGCCCGCACCGCCCTCTCCCACGTGATGGGCAACGACCCCCGCCCGCACTACGTCCACCAGTCCAACCTCGCCGAGGAACGCCTCCTCTACCCCGTCCTCGACAAGGTGCTCGCCGACTACCGGGCCCTCTTCGCCGCCAGCGCCCCCGTGGTGAACCCCCGGCAGAGGGACGTCGGCACCGAACTGAACCGCCGCGCCGCCTGGGACCAGGCCGTCGCCGCCGGCAAGGTCACCGCCTACCGCATCGGCTCCACGGTCACCGTCAAGGCACCCGCCGGCGTCACCGCGCCGATCACCGCCCCCGAGGGCACCCGCAAGCAACTCCTCCTCGGCTCCACCGTCTTCGGCGCGCCCTACGCGGGCACCCGCTCCGCCTGGACCACGCCCGAACCGCTCCAGACCAGCGTCACACTCACGCTCCCGACCGCCTGACCAGCACGTTCTGGGGGGAACCGCACATGCCGAGCAGTGGCCGTCATGTCACCATGCTCACCGAAGGCACCTACCCGCACGTCCACGGCGGCGTCAGCACCTGGTGCGACCAGCTCGTCCGCGGCATGCCCGAGGTCGACTTCGAGATCCTCGCCCTCACCGGCAGCGGCCGCGAACCCGTCACCTGGGAGCTGCCGGACAACGTCACCCGGCACACCGCGTACCCCCTCTGGGGACCCCCGCAGGGGCCGGCCGCGCCCGGCCTGTTCGGCGGAGCGCGCCGGCCCCTGCGGGGGCGCGACCGACGCCGCTTCCTCGACACGTACGAACGGCTCCTGCTCTCCCTCCTCGACCCCGAGGCCGGGTACGACTTCGGCACCAGCCTCTACGAGCTGGCCGAACTCGCCCGGCAGGGACGGCTGACGACCGCCCTGCGCTCCGAGACGGCCCTGCGGTCCCTGATGTGGATCTGGACCATGCCGCACCTGCCGACGACCGCCGCCCGGCCCACCGTCCACGACGCGCTCACCGCCACCGACCTCCTGGAACACGCCCTGCGCCCGCTCGCCGCCCGGATATCCGCCGACGGCGTCGCGCACGCCGTCTCCAGCGGCCTCGCCACGCTGCCCGCGCTCGCCGCCCAGCACTTCGAAGGAGTGCCCTTCCTGCTCACCGAACACGGCATCTACCTCCGCGAGCGCTACCTCGGCTACCGCACCGAGGCGCAACGCTGGCCCGTCAAGGCCCTCATGCTCGGCTTCTACCGCGAGCTCAACACCCTCGGCTACCGCAAGGCCGACCTCATCACCCCCTGCAACCAGTACAACCGGCGCTGGGAGGAGCGCGGCGGCGCCCCCGCCGACCGCATCCGCACCGTCTACAACGGCGTCGACCCGGCCCTCTTCCCGGAGGCGGGACCCGAACCGGAGACGCCCACCCTCAGCTGGTGCGGGCGGATCGACCCCATCAAGGACCTGGAGACCCTGATCAGGGCGTACGCGATCTGTCGTGCCGAACTGCCCGCGCTGCGGCTGCGGCTCTTCGGCCCTGTCCCGGCCGGGAACGAGGACTACCTGACCCGCCTGGAGAAGCTCGCCGCCGAACTCGGCGTCACCGACGGCGTCCGCTTCGAGGGCCGGGTCTCCGAGGTGCCGCGCGCCTACGGGGCGGGCAGCGTCGTCATGCTCTCCTCCATCAGCGAGGGCTTCCCCTTCTCCCTCATCGAGGCCATGTCCTGCGGCCGGGCCACCGTCTCCACGGACGTCGGAGGGGTACGGGAGGCCGTCGGCGACACCGGGATCGTCGTCCCGCCCCGCGAACCGGCCGTCATGGCCGCCGCCGTCACCGAACTCCTCAGGAACGATGCCCGTCGCGCCGAACTCGGCCGCCTCGCCCGGCAGCGGGTCATCGACCGGTTCACCCTGAACCGCTCCGTGGACGGCTTCCGCCAGATCTACCGCGAACTCGCGGGCGCCCGCCGACCCCGCCCGGCACCGGCCGTCACCCGCGAGCCCCTCCGCCTGAGCATCCCGGCCCCGCGCCGCAGCGCTCCCACGGCCCTCGTCCCGGGAGGCACCCCGGCATGAGCGGCTCCCTCTGGCTGAAACCCCCGGGAACGGAAACCCCCCTCCCCGTGATCCCCCGCCCCCGCCGGGAGGGCACCGTCACGCCGGCCGTCCCCGGCACCCCGCCCCCCACGGACGACGGCCTCGCCGCCGACCCGCTCGACGCACTCGTCGAGCGGCTCGACCCGTTCGTCGCCGTCGCCGTGCACCCGGACGAGATAGCCGCCCTCCTCGAATCCGACGGCATGACCGACGACCACATCCGGCTCACCTACGGCCGCGCCGACTCCTTCGCCCTCGCCGAGGACCTCTACGCGCGCGTGGAGCGGCGCCACCCCGCACCGGAGGCACCCCGGGGCGGCGCCTGGCACACCGGGCTCGCCGGCTGCCTCCTGCGCGGCCTCGTCTTCGCGCTGCCCGGCCTCGCGTACGTCCTCGCCGCGCCGTTCCTCGCCGCCGAGCAGGGCCGGTTCGGACTCCCCGGCGGAACCGTTCCGCTCCTCGGCGGCGCCATCACCGGCTGGGTCTGGAACCAGACCCTGTCCCACCGCGCGTACACCTGGCTCGGCCTCGGCGACCGGCCCGCCGCCGCCCGCGCCCTGCTCACCGGCGCCCCGGCGGGCGCCCTCGCCGGCACCGCCGTCGCCTTCGCGACCGCCGCGCCCGGCGAGACCCCGGCGGCCCTCTTCGCCGCCGGGCAGTCGCTCTACCTCGCCGCCGCGACCGTGCTCCTGGTCCTCGGTCGCGAACGCGCCCTGCTCTGCGCCCTCCTGCCGCTCGCCGGAGCCGTACCCGCCTTCCGCTGGGACCTGCCCGACCTCCTGCGCGCCGCACTCCTCCTCACCTCGCTCACCGCAGGCGTCGCCTTCGCCGCCCTCGTCCTGCGGCCCGGCGTACGGCGCGGTACGGCGGGCCGCGGCGGGCCCCCGCGCGCCGCCTCCCTCCCGTACGGCCTGTTCGGCCTCGGCAGCGGCCTCCTCGTCCTCCACGCGGGCGTCGGCGACACCCTGGTCAGCGGGGCGGGGGCGGTCATCGCGCTCACCCTCTCCATGGGGCCCGCCGAGTGGCTGCTGCACCGCTTCCGGGGCGAGAGCCTGACCCGGCTGCGGACGCTCGCCACCGCCCGCGAGTTCCGCCGCGCGGTCACCGGAACGCTCGTGCTCTGCCTGGGCGGCTACCTCACCGTCCTCTTCGCCCTCACTCTCGCCGCGACCCTGGCCTGGCCGGGCGCGCCCTGGCCGACACCGGCACGCCTCATCACCCTGCTCCTCCTCGGGACGGTGCTCTGGCTGGGCCTGCTGCTCCAGGCCTTCGGCGCGGTGCTGAGCGCGGCGGCCGTGTGCCTGCTCGCGGCCGCGGCGCAGACCGTGGAACCCGCGGCGGGCTCGGTGGCGGCCGGGGGAGCGGCGGCGGTGCTCACCCTCCTCGCCTGTGTTCTGCTGGTACGACCGACCGCCCACCGCCCCTAGAGGAACCGGGACCTTGAATCGTCTCCTCCTGGTGCCGTTCTACGAGCACCCGGCCGACCGCCCCGAGGCCTGGTCGGCCCTCGTCGACGCGGCGCCGTCGTTGTACGGCGTCGTCGTCAACCCGGCGAGCGGCGCGGGCGACGCTCCCGACCCGGCGTTCGCGGCGGCGGCCGGGCGACTGAGGGCGGCCGGTGTACGGCTCCTCGGGTACGCGGACACCGCCTACGGGCGCCGCCCGCACGCCGAGGTCGTCACCGACCTCGTCCGGCACCGCGACTGGTACGGCACCGACGGCGCCTTCCTCGACCAGGTGGCGACCGCGCCCGACGCCCTCGCCCACTACCGGCGGCTCGCGGTCGCGGCCAGGTCCGCCGGCGCCGCGACCCTCGTCCTCAACCACGGCGCGCACCCCGACCCCGGCTACGAGGAACTCGCCGACCTCCTCGTCACCTTCGAGGGCCCCTGGGACACGTACCGGACGCTCGACCTGCCGGTCGCCGCCCACTACTGCCACCTCGTCTACGCGGCCCCGCCCGGGATCCGCCCCGCGACCCCCGTCCACTGCGCCGTCCCCGGCACCGGGGCGCACCCCTGGGGCACCCTTCCGCATCTCCTGGAGCCCGCCCGATGAGACGCCTCCTGCCCCTGCTCGCGGGCCTGCTGCTGCTCGCCACGGCCTGCACGGCGGGCCCAGGACCGGACCCGAAGCCGGCGGAGGAGCGGTGGCGGCCGGCGCCGGGCCTCGCCTGGCAGTGGCAGCTCAGCGGCCGGCTCGACCCGACCGTCGACGTCCCCGTGTACGACATCGACGGCTTCGACCACCCGGCGTCGACGGTCACGGACCTGCACCGCAGGGGCCGGAAGGTCATCTGCTACCTCTCCACCGGCGCCTGGGAGGACTTCCGCCCGGACGCCGACCGCTTCCCGAAGTCCGTCCTCGGCAAGGGCAACGGCTGGGAGGGCGAGCGCTGGCTCGACATCCGCCGCACCGACGTCCTCGAACCCCTCATGGCCGAACGCCTCGACATGTGCCGCGCCAAGGGCTTCGACGCCGTCGAACCCGACAACATGGACGGCTATCGCAACCGCACCGGCTTCCCCCTGACCGCCGCCGACCAGCTCCGCTACAACCGTCTGATCGCCCGCCTGGCGCACGAGCGGGGCCTGGCGGTGGGCCTCAAGAACGACCTGGACCAGATCCCGGAGCTGCTCGCGGACTTCGACTTCGCGGTCAACGAACAGTGCGCCGAGTACGACGAGTGCGACCGGCTCGTCCCGTTCGTCGCGGCGGGCAAGGCGGTCTTCCACGTCGAGTACGAGCTGGATACCGCCGAGTTCTGTCCGCAGGCCAGGAAACTGGGCCTCAGCTCCATGCTGAAGCGGTACGAGCTCGGGGTCTGGCGCCGGCCCTGCTGACGCGCCGGAGGGTCACCCCAGGGTCAGGGCGACGAGCGCGACCGTCGCCGCCGTCTCCTCCACCGCGCCGAACACGTCCCCCGTCACCCCGCCGAACCGCCGTACGCACCGCCGGAGCAGCAGCGCCGCGACGGCAAGGGCCGCGCCGGCCGCCAGGACGTTGCGCACCGCGTCGTACGGGGAGAACAGCAGGCCCGTCGCCGCGCACGCCACCAGGACGAGCGCGGTCGTGAGGGTCGCGGACCGGACCGGGACCGTGGCCGCGACGATCGCGCCGAGGCCTTCCGGGCGGGCGGCGGGGACGCCGTGGCGGGAGGCGTGGGTGAGGGCGAGGCGGGCGACGGTGGCGGCGAGGACGGCACCGGCCGTGCCGTGCGCCCAGCTCTCCCCGTACAGCTCGAAGAGTGCGGCGACCTGGGCGAGCAGGACGAGGAGCAGCACGATGACGCCGAAGGGGCCCACGTCCGACTGCTTCATGATGCGCAGCGCGTCCTCGGCGGGCTTGGCGCTGCCGAGGCCGTCGGCGGTGTCCGCGAGGCCGTCCAGGTGGAGGCCTCGGGTGAGGGCGGCGGGTGCGGCGGTGGTGACGACGGCGGCGAGCAGCGGCCCCGAGCCGAGTGCCAGGAACGCGCCGCCGAGCCCGGCGGCGCAGAGCCCGACGGTCAGACCGGCCAGCGGGGCGCAGAGCATGCCGGCGCGCGCCGCGTCCCGGTCCCAGCGGGTGATGCGGGCGGGGAACACGGTGAGGGTGCCGAAGGCGAAACGCAGGCCGTCCATCCGGGCAGGGTAATGGCCGCTCCGGGACGGTAGATTGCGCATACCGCGCATTCCACGCACTTCGGAACGGGGTGGCATGGGTCACTGGTTCTCCCGCAACATCGTCGAACCGGGGAAGCTCCCGTTGCTTCTCGCGCTGACCTCGTTCGTCGTGACGTTCCTGGTCACACGGACCGTCACCCGGATGATCCGAGCGGGGAAGGGACCCTTCCGGAACGTCTCCTCCGGCAGTGTCCATATCCATCACGTCGTGCCGGGGGTCGTCCTCGCCGTCCTCGGCGGCTTCGGTGCGGTGGGCAGCGGCCGGCACGGGCTCGGCGCGGCCGTGTTCGCCGTGGTCTTCGGGGTCGGCGCGGGGCTCGTCCTGGACGAGTTCGCGCTGATCCTGCACCTCGACGACGTGTACTGGAGCGACGAGGGCCGCAAGAGCGTCGAGGTGGTCGTCCTGACGGCGGCCCTGGTGGGGCTCGCGCTGAGCGGTTTCTCACCGCTCGGCGTCGATGACATGACCGCCGACGAGCGCCAGGACCGGACCACCTTCCTCCTGACCCTGGCGGTGAACTTCCTCTTCATCCTGATCGCCCTGGTGAAGGGGAAGTTCCGGATGGCCGTCCTCGGGGTCCTCGTCCCGTTCGTGGCGCTCGTCGGCGCCGTCCGGCTCGCCCGCCCCGGCTCCTGGTGGTCACGGCGGTTCTACGGGCGCCGCCACCGGGCACGGGCCCGTTCCCGGATCCGTACGTACCGCCACGACAAGCGCTGGACCAAGATCCGGCGCCGCTCTCAGGACTTGATCGGCGGCTTCCAGGAGCGGGTTCCGGGCCGGGGTTCCACTCCCTCCTGACCTCGCTTGCGCTCGCGCCAGCTCTCGACCGCGATCAGGACGAGGACACCGGCGATGGCGGCGAGATGCTCCTTGCCCGCCAGGTTCGGCTTGACGACCACCTCGACGACCATGGCCACGACGACCGCCGCCCCGGTCCAGCAGGCCCGGTAGCGCCAACAGACGTAGACGGCGAGGCCCACCACGGCCGCCGAGGGACCGGTGTCGACCACCTGCGCGTCGGCGGCGGGCAGGCCGAGCGGGGTGCCCGGCCCGAGGGCGATGCCGACGCGGGCGTACAGCGTCCCGCAGAGGGTGGCCAGATAGGCCACGGCGAGCGTCCGTCCCCGCCCGAGACAGATCTCGGCGATCCCGAACACCAGCAGGACCTGGGCCAGGGCGCCCCACACGGGCAGGTCGAGCGCGGGGACGAAGAGCGAGAGCGGGGTCCGCAGCAGCGCCAGCCACAGCGGCTCCTCGGCCCGTACGGAGCCGATGTCCTGGACCGGCTGATAGCCCCAATCCTGGTTCTGGACGACCTGGAAGAGGGCGGTCAGGCAGACGGCGGCCAGGGTCATCGGGACCGCGCGCCACCTCCGCGTCACGAGCGCCGTCCTGACGGTGGCGAACAGCGGCCCCCACTCCCGGTGGGCGAACCCGCCCAGGGCCCCGCTCAACGGCCGCTCTCCAGATGCCTGCGGTGCACCCACTTCGGCAACCCCGGGGCCTCCAGGAACCCTTCGGCCCGCCCGGCGGCGAGGCCGATGCGCAGCAGGTCCGCACTCTTCTCGAAGAGCATGAATCGGGGCTCCCAGATCGGTCGGTACTTGGCGTTGGCGCGGTACAGCGACTCGATCTGCCACCAGCGGGAGAAGAAGCTGAGCAGCGAACGCCACATGCGCAGCACGGGCCCCGCCCCGAGCTTCGAGCCACGTTCGAAGACGGAGCGGAACATCGCGAAGTTCAGTGAGACCTGAGTGATCCCGATCTCCTCGGCCCGCTGGAGGAGTTCGATGACCATGAACTCCATCAGGCCGTTCTCGGAGTCACGGTCACGGCGCATCAGGTCGAGCGAGAGCCCCTTGGGCCCCCAGGGGACGAAGGACAGCACGGCACGCAGTTCGCCCTGCCCGTCGGTGCACTCCAGCATCACGCAGCGCCCGTCCCGCGGATCGCCGAGCCGCCCGAGCGCCATCGAGAAGCCGCGCTCGGTGGCCCCGTCCCGCCAGTCGTCGGCCTTGCCGAGCAGCTCGGCCATCTCCTCGGCCGGAATGTCCTCGTGGCGCCGGATGCGGACCTCGTACCCCGCCCGCTTGACCCGGTTGAACGCCTGCCGGACCGTCCGCATCGCCCGCCCGTCGAGAGTGAACTCGGCGGTCTCCACGATCGCCTCGTCACCCAGCTCAAGGGCGTCGAGGCCGTGGCGGGCGTAGATGGTGCCGGCCTCCTCGCTCGCCCCCATCACGGCCGGGATCCAGCCGTGCTCGCGCGCCTCCGCCAGCCAGGGTTCGATGGCGCCCGGCCAGGCCTCGGGGTCGCCGATCGGGTCGCCCGAGGCGAGCGACACCCCGCCGACGACCCGGTAGGCGATGGCGGCCTTCTCGCTCGGCGACCACACGACGCTCTTCTCGCGGCGCAGCGCGAAGTAGCCGAGCGAGTCGCGGTCCCCGTGCTTGTCGAGCAGGATCCGCAGCCGCTCCTCGTCCTCCTCGGTCAGGGGGTCGACCGCCCGGCGGGACCGGAACGCGGCGAAGAGCACCGCGAACAGCAGCAGCGTGGACAGGACGTTGATGGTGACGTCGACCCAGCCGGGGGTGGCGATGCCGGCGAACCGGGAGTCGTCGGCGGCCAGCGTGACCAGCCGCATCACGCCGTACCGCCACCGCTCCAGGAAGGTGGAGGGCCCGGTGGAGGTGTTGGTGACGGTGACCAGGACGGCCGCGAGCAGCGAGGTGACGAGCAGTCCGCCGACCGCCACGGCCGCCGCGAGCAGCGGGTTGGAGCGGTCGCCCTTGGCGTAGAACTCCTTGCGGCCGAGCAGCAGCGCGAGGACGAAGGCGGCCGTCAGGACCAGCGAGATCCAGTTCTGGGCGTGCCGGTGGACCTCGGGGAAGAACATCACCAAGGCGAAGAGCAGCAGGAAGAGCCCGCCGAGCACCAGGTTGAGGATCCACGCGGCCCGCTTGCGGCGCCGCATGGTGATCGCCAGGAACAGGGTGAAGACCCCGGAGGCGAAGCCGGCCGTGAGCATGTACGGGGTGAAGTAGTTGTCCTCGTTGTGCCGGCGCAGGTCCTGTCCGAGGGAGACCCAGACGGCACTCAGGAAGTTGATGAACGTGACGACGCGCAGGTACCAGACGGCGAACGCGGCGCTGCGCCGCGAACGGGTCGTGGTGCCCCGGGGTGCTGCTTCGGCAGACAAGCGGACTTCTCCCATGAAAAGCGATCATATGGGGCAGTGCTTGCCGTGCGGAGACGCCGGAGACGGCCACGCGCGCGTCGCGCGTGACCGCCTCCGGAGTCGACGAGTCCGTCTTCGCTCAGTTCTCCCCGTCAGGCCCCTCGGACCCGTCCGACGCCTCCGGAGTGGTCGGATCCGGACGCTCGGGCAGCTCCGCGGCGAGCGCCGCCGCGGCCTGGACGAGGGGAAGCGCGAGCAGTGCCCCGGTTCCCTCACCCACATGGACGCCGTGGTCGAGCAGAGGGTTGAGCGCCATCCGGTCCAGGGCCTTCGCCTGCGCCGGCTCACCGCTGACCTGACCGGCCAGCCACCAGTCCGGCGCCCGGAACGCCGCCCGCTGCGCCACCAGCGCGCACGCCGCCCCCACCACACCGTCCAGGATCACCGGCATCCGCCGCACCGAGGCCTGCAGCAGGAAACCGGTCATCGCCGCCAGGTCCGCCCCGCCGACCGCCCCGAGCAGCGCCAACTGATCGCCCAGGACCGGCCGCGCCCGCCGCAGCGCGTCCCGGATCGCCGCGCACTTGCGCATCCACGCTAGATCGTCGATCCCGGCGCCGCCCCGGCCCGTCACCACGGACGCGTCCGTCCCGCACAGGGCCGCGATCAGGGTGGACGCGGGCGTCGTCCCGCCGACGCTCAGGTCCCCGAGCACCACCAGATCGGTGCCCGAGTCCGCCTCCTCGTCGGCGATCGCGATACCGAGCCGGACCGCCGCCTCGGTCTCCTCGGCCGTCAGCGCGTCCTCCACGTCGATCCGGCCGCTGCCGCGCCGCACCCGGTGGCGTACCACCTCGGCCGGCAGCAGCTCCGGGTCGCAGTCGAGACCGGCGTCCACGACGCGCACCGGCACGCACGTCGACCGGGCGAGCACGGCGACGGGGCTCGCCCCTTCGAGGACCGCCCGCACCAGCTCGTGCGCGGTACCCGCCGGGCGGCCCGACACGTCCAGCGAGGCCACCCCGTGGTCGCCCGCGAAGAGCACCACCTTCGGCTGCTCGATCGCCCGCACCTTGACCGAGGCCTGCGCGGCCGACAGCCACTCACCGAGCTCGTCGAGCCGGCCGAGGGCCCCCGGCGGCACGACCAGCCGCTCACGGCGCTCCTCGGCGTCACGCCGGATCCCGCCGTCGGCGCGCTCGATCAGATCGGAGAAGTCGTCCAGATTCACGGGTTCCGCCTTGAGACAAATCAGCGAGGGCTTGGGGCTGTCTTTTGGATCATGCCGGGCTCGCGGGGTCTGGTGCCGCACCTCGCCGCGTTGTCGTCACTCGCCATGGCTCCGCCATGACTCCCTCCTCCGCCTCGCGATGCACGGCACCAGACCCCGCTCCCTGATCCGGCCTGATCCGAACGACAGGCCCTGGGCCTGTCGTTCGGCTCGCACCCTACCCGCGCAGCACCAGAGCCTGACCGGCGACCACGAGGACGACCTCCTCGCACTCGTCGGCGAACGCCGCGTTCAGCCGGCCCAGCTCGTCCCGGAACCGCCGTCCCGCCGCCGTCGCCGGCACCACCCCCGAACCGACCTCGTTCGTCACCGCCACGACCGTACGGCGGGTCGCCCGCACCGCCGCCACCAGCTCCGCCGTCCGCTTCCGCAGCGCCGTCTGCCCGCCGGCCGCCCACCGCTCGTCGTCCCAGGCGCCGACCCGGTCCATGGCGTCCGTCAGCCACAGCGACAGACAGTCGACGAGCAGCGCGGGCCCGTCCTCCGCGAGCAGGGGTACGAGGTCACAGGTCTCGGCGGTGCGCCAGGAACCCGGCCGCCGCTCCCGGTGCAGGCCCACCCGCTCCGCCCACTCCGGATCGCCCTCCCGGCTCCCGCCCGTCGCCACGTACAGCACCTCGGGGAACGACTCCAGGCGCCGCTCGGCCTCCACCGACTTCCCCGACCTGGCCCCTCCCGTCACCAGGGTCCGCCGGGGCACGTCCGGCACCTCGTGGTACTCGCCCACGTACAGCGTCGTCCCGTCCGGCACCGCCCGCGCCCCCGCCGACGCGAGCCGCCGGTCCAGCTCGGCGCCGGTCGGCGCGTCGTGGTCCAGGTGCACCGCGATCACCTCGGTCGCCGGCCCGACCGCGCCCGCCGCCCGCAGCCGCGCCAGCGCGTCCGGGCGGCCCGTCACATCGGCCAGCACCATGTCGTACGGCGCCCGGTGGTCCTCCGGGAGCCCCGCCGGGGCCCCGCCCGGCGGCAGATAGAGCAGCCGCTCGCCCTCCGCCGAGGTCACCTCGTACCCGGTACCGGGGGAGTCCATCGCGACGGCCCGCACCCGGTGCCCGCTGATCAGCGTCAACTCCCGTCCGTCCGGCACCCGCCCGGCGGTCGGAAGTCCCGCGGGCAGTTCGACGGCGGGCCCGTCGTGCGGGTGGGTCAGCAGGACCTGCCGGACCCCGACCAGCGAATGACCCGAACGGGCCGCCGCGAGCGGGGCGCCCGGAGTCAGGTCGAGCAGCAGGGCCCCGTCCACGAGCAGTGCCGTCGCGGCGCGGGCCCGGGGCCCGCGGGAGAGCGCGCACACGGCGCAGGGACAGTCGGGGCGGGGGAGCCCGAGCGGGGCGCCGGTGCCGAGCAGAGTCAGTTCCACCCTCAGATCCTCCCGCGCCACCGCGAGCCGTGCGCGCCCGGCTACGCTGCGGGCAGGAAACCGATCATCCGGTGAGCGCCAGGAGGCGGACATGGCATGGACGTGGCGGTTCGAGAAGTCCGACGGCACGGAGGTCGAGCCGGTGGTGACTCCGGAGGAGTTCACCACCCAGGGCGACGCGGAGAGCTGGATCGGCGAACACTGGCGTGACCTCCTGGGCGGCGGCGCGGCCCAGGTGACCCTGTCGGAGGACGGCACGAAGGTCTACGGCCCGATGCCGCTGGACGCGGAGGGCTAGAGCGCCCGGCGGCCAGGGGGTGCGGGGCCACGGGCCCCGCACCCCGAACCGGGGTCCCGCCGGAGGTCACCGTCACATCTCGCCGAGCGTGACCTCCGCCTTCTTGGTGGACCCGCCCCGCTCGTACGTCACCGTCACCTCGTCGCCCGGCCGGCGTGAGGCCAGCGCCTCCGACAGGGAGGTGATCGTCGTGATGTCCGTGTCGCCGAGCCGCGTGATCACATCCCCCGGCTTCAGCCCGGCCTTGCCCGCCGCCCCGTTCGCCGGCGCCTCGACCACCGCCACGCCCGCGGGCTCGTAGTCGTCGTTCAGCACCGTACGGCCGGTGATGTTCAGGGCGGCCCGGCCCGAGTCCGTCACCTTGCCGTCCTTGATGATCTGGTCCGCGACCGTCCGCACCATCGACGCGGGGATCGCGAACCCGATGCCCGCCGCGGCACCGCCGCCCATCTCCGGGTCGCTCGCCGCGAGCGTGGGGATGCCGATGACCTCGCTGTCCAGGTTCACCAGCGCGCCCCCGCTGTTGCCGGGGTTGATCGCGGCCGACGTCTGGACCATGTTCCCGATGGTCGCGCCGGTGCCGCCCCCGTCCCGGCCCTCACTGACCGTGCGGCCGGTCGCCGAGACGATGCCCTGGGTGACGCTGCCGGAGAGCCCGAGGGGCGAGCCCATCGCGAGGACGATCTGTCCCATGTCGACGGCCGCCGAATCGCCGAACTTCGCCGGCTTGAGGCCCTGGGGAGGGGACTCCAGCCGGATGACGGCGAGGTCCTGCTCGGGGTACGTGGAGACGAGCCGGGCGTCGACCGGCTGCCCGCCGGTCGCGGCCGTGACCTTGAAGGTCTTCTCCTGGCCGACCACGTGCGCGTTGGTGACGATGTGGCCCTTGGCGTCGTAGACGACTCCGGAGCCGAGACTGTTCTCCGCGTCGATCTGCACGACCGACGGCAGGACGTTCTTGATGACGGCCCGGTAGTCGTCCTGGAGGTCGTTCGCGGCGAGTGGCGCCGCCGCCTGGGTGGAGCGTTCCGGCGGGGCCGTGTCCCCGGTGGCCGAGGAGCAGCCGCTGACGAGCGTGACGGCGCAGGCCGCGGCGGTCAGCGGCAGGAGGAGGCGCGGGACACGGGTACAGGCATGAGTACGGGTACGGGCCTGGGCCCGGGCACGGAAGACGTCCATGCCCGGAGTATCCGTTTCCTCCCCGCCCTGGGCCCGACGAGCGCACCCGATCAGGGGTGCCGGACCCGCCACTCCAGGTCCGGGCCCCGCAGGACGATCAGCCCCGTACCCCGCACAGGTGCAGCAGCGCCGCGATCCGCCGGTACGGCTCCGTGCGCCCCGCCCGGTCCTCGGCGGCGAGCAGCCGCTCCAGTTCCTCGGCGGCCGGCAGGCCCGCCTCGGCGGGGACGCCGTCCGTGAAGACCCGTACCCCGTACCAGGCGTGCAGCGGCGCCGCGATCCCGGCGAGCGTCGCCGTCAGCGCGTCCAGCCGGTCGGCCCGCACCTTGACGCCGTGGTCGTCCGTGTAGACGTCCGAGTCGAAGCCGGTGAGCGCACCGGACCAGTCCCCGGCGAGCCCCGGCCGCATGGCGAGGGCGTCGGCGTTGCGCACGACCAGGGAGAGCAGTCCGCCGGGCGCCAGCATCCGGGCCAGGCCGGCGAGCAGCGCGTCCGGCTCGTCCGCGTACATGAGGACGCCGTGGCAGAGGACCACGTCGAAGCTGCCGGGCAGGAAGTGCACCCCGGTCTCGCGACCGTCGCCCTCGATCAGCCGGACGCGCTCGCGGATCCCGGCGGGCTCCGTGGCCAGCGAGTCGCGGGCCGCCTTCAGCAGGTCGGGATCGGCTTCCAGGCCGGTCACGGTGTGACCGGCGCGTGCTAGGCGCAGGGCCTGCGTGCCCGGCCCCATGCCCGCGTCGAGGATCCGCAGCCGCTGCCCCACGGGGTAGCGGCCCGATATCTGCTCGTCGAGCTGCCGGGCGACGATCTCCTGCCGGATGGTGTCGCGCAGCCCGCCGGAAACGGCGGGCCAGTGCGCGACGGCGGGCAGCACCGGGCCACCCGCCTCCGATGTCGCCGCGCCGAACGCCCGCTCGACGGGCTCCGAACTGTCGGCGCTCAGGGCCGCTCTCCGCGCTTGACCTGCGGCTTCGGCAGTCGCAGTCGGCGCATCTGAAGCGTGCGCATCAGGCCGTAGGCGATGGCGCCGCGCTTCGGCTCGTTCGGGAAGCGCTCGCCCAGCTGCTTCCGCAGGCGGAGCCAGATGCCGATGGAGTCGATGACGATCAGGATGATCACACCGAGCCAGAGCAGCAGGGAGATGTTCTGCAGCGCCCGGTTGGTGTTGCCGAACAGCGACAGCACGAGGATCACCACGGCCATCGGCAGGAAGAACTCGGCGATCGCGAACCGGGAGTCGACGAAGTCGCGCACGAAGCGGCGGACCGGACCCTTGTCGCGGGCCGGCAGATAACGCTCGTCGCCACTGGCCAGCGCTTCGCGCTGACGGGCCAGGTCCGAGCGGCGTGCCTCGCGCTGGCGCTTGGCGGCCTCCTTGCGGTCGGTCGGCACCGTCGCGGCGCGCCGACGCTGGGTCTGCGCCTCACTCCGCTTCGGGGTCGGGCGGCCCTTGGGGGCCTCAGGGTCGCGGGGCTGCTTGCTGGAGAGGTCATCCGTCACCTTGTCGGTGGGGGCCTTCTCGTCCTTCGAACGGCTACGGAACACAAAACCCAAGGGTACGGGGTGACGAGCATGAACCCCATGTCGGGCGGGAACGATCCGCTAACGGACTGCGTCTTCGGCGGTACGTACGGGAGGACGTGCGCGTTTCCCTCAGTTCTGTCCACACCCTTAGATCCGTCTACACCCTGCGCGGGAGGGATCACCGGGCGCAGTCGTCCTTGGGGAGGAGCGCATCCCGCTCCGAACAGTGCGGTAATGGAGACAGGGCCCGTAGTGTGGATCCTGTCGAAGAGCTGGAGCCGAAGTCCGTCAGAAGGGGGCGCGCGAAGCCCATGAGCGGTGTCATGAAGCGTATGGGGATGATCTTCCGCGCGAAGGCGAACAAGGCCCTTGACCGGGCCGAGGATCCGCGCGAAACGCTCGATTACTCCTACCAGAAGCAGCTGGAGCTGCTGCAGAAGGTACGACGGGGCGTCGCCGACGTCGCCACCTCCCGCAAGCGGCTCGAACTCCAGCTGAACCAGCTGCAGGGGCAGTCCGCCAAGCTGGAGGACCAGGGCCGCAAGGCGCTCGCCCTCGGCCGTGAGGACCTGGCGCGCGAGGCGCTGTCCCGGCGTGCCGCGCTGCAGCAGCAGGTCAGCGACCTGGAGGTGCAGCACCAGACGCTGCAGGGCGAGGAGGAGAAGCTCACGCTCGCCGCCCAGCGCCTGCAGGCGAAGGTCGACGCCTTCCGCACCAAGAAGGAGACCATCAAGGCGACCTACACGGCTGCCCAGGCCCAGACGCGGATCGCCGAGTCGTTCTCCGGCATCTCGGAGGAGATGAGCGACGTCGGCCTCGCGATCCAGCGGGCCGAGGACAAGACCGCGCAGCTCCAGGCCCGCGCGGGCGCGATCGACGAGCTGCTCGCCTCGGGCGCCCTGGACGACCAGTCCGGTCTCGCGAAGGACGACATCCAGGCGGAGCTGGACCGGCTCTCCGGCGGTACGGACGTCGAGCTGGAGCTCCAGCGCATGAAGGCGGAGCTGGCCGGTGGCCCCTCGGCGCAGCAGCAGGCCCTCGAGGGCGGCGGTGCGGCGACGCCGCAGGACCGCGCCAAGGAGCAGTCCCACCCGCGCTTCGAGAAGTAGCGCCACAGGCGACGGACAGGACGCGTCATGATCGTACGGATCATGGGGGAGGGCCAGTGGGTACTGGCCGACAGCCACTTCGTCGAGCTGAACAAGCTCGACGACGAGCTGCTCGACGAGATGGAATCGGGGGACGGGGAAGGGTTCCGGCGCACGCTGGGTGCCCTCCTGGACGCGGTCCGGCGGATCGGTGAGCCGCTCCCGGACGACGCCCTGGAGCCGTCGGAGCTGATCCTTCCGGCTCCGGACGCGAGCCTCGACGAGGTCAGGGAGATGCTCTCCGACGACGGCCTGATCCCCGGCTGACGCACCACTGACGCACCACCACTGTCCCGCCACCCCGCCAGGGGCGGCGGGACAGGCGCTGTCCGGTACGGGCAGCGGGGCCGCCCGTACCGCCGAGCCCGGCCCCGGCGCCCGTTCCCCGCCCGTACCTGGCACACCGGCCATCGCCCCCGTACGGCCCGGGCCCCGGCCCAGGGTTCCGCCCCGTACCGTTGTCCCCCGTGACCTCCACCGGCCCCGCCACCGGCACGCTCTACACCCGCCTCCGCGACTGTTTCCGCGACCATCCGCTCGCCTTCGACGCGACCATCGCGTTCGGCGCGCTCGTCGCCATGATCGCCGGGTCCTTCACCGACCCGCACGGCAGCCCGGACGGGCCGACCTTCGGCGACCACACGCCCGACGTGTGGAGCGTGCTGATCATGGTCGCCGGGGCGGCCGCGCTCGTGCTGCGCCGCCGCCACCCCTTCCGCGTGCTCTGCTTCACCGTGACGATCACGCTCTTCGAGCTGATCAACGACACCAGACCCGCCCCCATCGCCATGAGCGCCGTCGTCGCCCTCTACACGGTCGCCTCCCGCACCGACCGCCCCACCACCTGGCGCGTCGGACTCGTCACGATGGCCGTGCTCACCGCCGCCGCCATGACCTTCGGCCCGACCCACTGGTACGCGCAGGAGAACCTCGGCGTCTTCGCGTGGACCGGCATGGCCGCGGCCGCCGGGGACGCCGTCCGCAGCCGCCGGGCCTTCGTCGACGCGATACGGGAGCGCGCCGAACGCGCCGAACGCACCCGCGAGGAGGAGGCGGGCCGCCGGGTCGCCGAGGAGCGGCTGCGGATCGCCCGCGACCTCCACGACGTCGTCGCCCACCACATCGCCCTGGTGAACGTCCAGGCCGGCGTCGCCGCCCATGTCATGGACAAGCGCCCCGACCAGGCCAAGGAGGCGCTCGCGCACGTGCGCGAGGCCAGTCGCTCCGCGCTCGACGAGCTCCGCGCCACCGTGGGTCTGCTGCGTCAGTCCGGCGACCCGGAGGCCCCCACCGAACCGGCCCCCGGCCTCGCCGTGCTCGACGGGCTCCTCGACAGCTTCCGCAAGGCCGGGCTCCCGGTCACCCTGGCCCGCTCCGACGGGGACAAGCCGCTGCCCGGGACCGTCGATCTCGCCGCGTACCGGATCGTTCAGGAGGCCCTGACCAATGTGCGCAAGCACGCGGGACCGGACGCCGAGGCCGAGGTGAGCGTCGTCCGGGTGGGCCGTACGGTCGAGATCACCGTCCTCGACAACGGCGCCCCGCAGTCGCAGGCCCCCGTCGACTCCGGCGGCCACGGCCTGCTCGGCATGCGCGAACGGGTCGGCGCGCTCGGCGGCACGCTGACCGCCGCCCCCCGGTACGGCGGCGGATTCCGCGTACAGGCGATACTGCCGGTGACGTCCCGTACGGGGGAGGACACATGACCATCCGGGTACTGCTCGCCGACGACCAGGCCCTGCTGCGCAGCGCCTTCAAGGTCCTGGTGAACTCCGAACCGGACATGGAGGTCGTCGGCGAAGCGGCCGACGGCGCCGAGGCCCTGGACCTCGCCCGCTCCGAGCGCCCCGACGTCGTCCTCATGGACATCCGGATGCCGGGCACGGACGGCCTCACGGCCACCCGCATGATCACGGCCGACCCCGGACTCTCCGACGTACGGATCGTCATGCTGACCACCTTCGAGGTCGACGAGTACGTCGTGCAGGCACTGCGCGCCGGGGCGTCCGGCTTCCTCGGCAAGGGGGCGGAGCCCGAGGAGCTGCTCGGCGCGATCCGGATCGCGCACGCGGGCGAGGCGCTGCTCTCGCCGGCCGCGACGAAGGGCCTGATCGCCTCCTTCCTGGCGCAGGGCGGCGGCACGCAGGCGGAGGGCGAGGGCGGCGGCGCCCGCTCCGAGCGGCTCGCCACGCTCACCGCCCGGGAGCGCGAGGTCCTCGTCCTCGTCGGGGGCGGTCTGTCGAACGACGAGATCGCCGAGCGGCTCGACGTCAGCCCCCTCACCGTGAAGACGCACGTCAACCGGGCCATGGCCAAGCTCGGCGCCCGCGACCGGGCCCAGCTGGTGGTCACCGCCTACGAATCGGGACTGGTACGTCCGAGGGTGGAGTGACCGGGGCCCCCGGCGTACTCCAGACGCGGTATGCGCGGGATAAGGATGTGGACCCGGGGGCCGAGGACTTCCGGGCGGCGATGGCAGATCGTATAGGTGGGGGGCGCCCCCGGCGGATCCAGCGGATCGGGGCCGGGGTCTTGGCTGCTCCCGCCTGCCGACGAGTACGCCACAGAAGAGAGACCCCATGTCCTGGCTGTCCAGATTCAGCCTCGCGCAACGGGCCCTGATCGGTCTGATGTCCATCGTCGCGCTCGTGTTCGGGGCGATCGCGATACCGCAGCTGAAGCAGCAGTTGTTCCCCTCGATCGAGCTGCCCATGGTCTCGGTCCTCGCCCCGTACCAGGGTGCCTCTCCCGATGTGGTCGAGAAGCAGGTCGTCGAGCCCCTGGAGAACAACCTGAAGGCGGTCGACGGCCTCACGTCGGTCACCTCCACCGCCTCCGAGGGCATGGCCCTCGTCATGGCCACCTTCGACTACGGCGACCAGTCGACGAAGCAGCTCGTGGCCGACGTCCAGCAGGCGGTCAACCGCGCCCGCGCGCAGCTGCCCGACACGGTCGACCCGCAGGTCGTGGCCGGTTCCACGGACGACATGCCGACCGTGGTCCTCGCCGCCTCCTCCGACAAGGACCCGCAGGCCCTCGCCGACCTGCTCGAACGGACCGTGGTGCCCACCCTGGAGGGCATCGACGGCGTCGCCCAGGTCTCCGTCAGCGGTGTCCAGGACCTCCAGGTCTCCGTCACCCCCGACGAGCGGAAGCTCGCCGCGGCCGGGCTCAGCGGCATGAAGCTGGCCGAGGCCCTGCGCTCCGGCGGCGGCACCATGCCGGCCGGCTCCTTCGCGGAGGACGGCAAGAACCGCACGGTCCAGGTCGGCGGCGGCTTCACCTCGCTGCGGCAGATCGAGGACCTGCGCATCCCGGCGGCCGTCCCCGGCAAGGGCAAGGCCGTCCGCCTCGGCGACGTGGCCACCGTCCGTCAGGAGGAGTCGCCGCGCACCTCCCTGACCCGCACCAACGGCAAGCCCAGCCTCGCCGTGATGGCCACCATGGACAAGGACGGCAGCGCCGTCGCCATCTCCGACGCCGTCCAGGAGAAGCTGTCCGGGCTGCGCGAGGACCTCGGCGCGGGCGCCGAGCTGACCGTCGTCTCCGACCAGGGCCCGGCCGTCGCGAAGGCCGTCTCCGGACTGACCACCGAGGGCGCGCTCGGCCTCGTCATGGCCGTCCTGGTGATCCTGGTCTTCCTCACGTCGATCCGCTCGACCCTGGTCACCGCGGTCTCCATCCCGCTCTCGGTCGTCCTCGCCCTCATCGTGCTGTGGACGCGCGACCTGTCGCTGAACATGCTGACGCTCGGCGCGCTCACCATCGCCATCGGCCGGGTCGTCGACGACTCGATCGTGGTCCTGGAGAACATCAAGCGCCACCTCGGCTACGGCGAGGAGCGCCGCGAGGCGATCCTCACCGCGGTCCGTGAGGTGGCCGGCGCCGTCACCTCCTCGACCCTCACCACCGTCGCCGTCTTCCTGCCGATCGGCCTGGTCGGCGGCATCGTCGGCGCGATGTTCGGCTCCTTCTCGCTGACGGTGACGGCCGCCCTGCTGGCCTCGCTGCTCGTCTCCCTCACCGTGGTCCCCGTCCTCTCGTACTGGTTCCTCCGCGCCCCCCAGGGCACCACGGAGGACCTCGCGGAGGCCCGCAGGCTGGCCGAGGAGAAGGAGGAGAAGAGCCGCCTCCAGCGCCTGTACGTGCCGGTCCTGCGGTTCGCGACCCGGCGCCGGCTCGCCAGCCTCGGCATCGCGTTCGCCGTCCTGGTCGTCACCCTCGGCATGACCCCGCTCCTGAAGACGAACTTCTTCGAGCCGGGCGACCAGAACGTCCTCAGCATCAAGCAGGAGCTGGCGCCCGGCACCAGCCTGAGCGCCTCCGACGAAGCCGCGAAGAAGATCGAGAAGCTCCTCGGGGAGACCGAGGGCGTCAAGGACTACCAGGTCACCGTCGGCTCCTCCGGATTCATGGCGGCCTTCGGCGGCGGCACCGGCTCCAACCAGGCCTCGTACCAGGTCAGCCTGGAGGAGTCCGCCTCGTTCGAGAAGACGCGCGACGCCATCGAGAAGGGCCTCGGCGCCCTCGACGGGGTCGGCGAGACGACCCTGACGGCCGGTGACGGCTTCGGCAGCCAGGACCTGAGCGTGGTCGTCAAGGCCGCCGACCCCGAGGTCCTCAAGAAGGCGTCGGAGCAGGTCCGGGCGGCCGTCGCCGGGCTCAAGGACGTCACCGACGTGCAGAGCGACCTCTCGCAGTCCGTGCCGCGCGTCTCGGTCACGGCGAAGCCCGCGGCCGCCGACGCCGGGTTCGACTCCGGCTCGCTCGGCATGATCGTCGCCCAGGCCGTCCGGGGCACCCCGGCCGCCAAGGCGACCCTCGACGACAGCGAGCGGGACGTCCTCATCACCTCGGCCCGACCGGCCACCACCCTGGCCGAGCTCAAGGCGCTGCCCCTCGGCCCGGTGAAGCTCGGTGACATCGCCACCGTCGAGCTGGTCCCCGGCCCCGTCTCCATGACCAGGGTCGACGGCGCCCGCACCGCGACGGTCACGGCCAAGCCGGTCGGCGACGACACCGGCGCGGTGAGCCTCGCCCTCACGCAGAAGATCGACGCGCTCGACCTGCCGGCGGGCGCCACCGCCACCATCGGTGGTGCCTCGGAGGACCTGGAGGAGGCCCAGCTCAGTCTGGCCCTGGCGATGCTCGCGGCCATCGCGATCGTCTTCATGCTGCTGGTCGCGACCTTCAGGTCGCTGATCCAGCCGCTGATCCTGCTGGTCTCGATCCCGTTCGCGGCGACCGGCGCGCTCGGTCTGCTCATCGTCACCGACACCGCCATGGGCGTCCCGGCGATGATCGGCATGCTGATGCTCATCGGCATCGTCGTCACCAACGCGATCGTCCTGATCGACCTGATCAACCAGTACCGGGCCAAGGGCCTGGGCGTCGTCGAAGCGGTGATCGAGGGTGGCCGGCACCGGCTCCGCCCGATCCTGATGACCGCCCTCGCGACCATCTTCGCCCTGCTGCCGATGGCCCTCGGCATCACCGGCGAGGGCGGCTTCATCGCCCAGCCGCTGGCCGTGGTGGTGATCGGTGGTCTGATCACCTCGACGCTGCTGACCCTGCTCCTCGTCCCGACGCTCTACGCGATGGTGGAGCTCCGCAAGGAGCGCCGTGCGAAGAAGAAGGCGGCGAAGCGGAAGGCGAAGGACGAGGCGAAGGCCAAGGCCAAGGACGAGGTGACGCACAACCCGGAGCAGCCGGACGTCACCCCGGTCGACGCGGGCCTGCTCGACATCCTGGACTGAGTCCCGGCAGGTACGGCGAAGGGCGCCCCGCGATCGTGCGGGGCGCCCTTCGGCGTAGGCGAGGGAGAACCGTTACGGCGGAGAACCGTTACGGCAGAGCGAGCATCCGCTCGAGAGCGAGCTTCGCGAAGCTCTCCGTCTCCGTGTCGACCTGGATCTGGTTGACGAGCTTGCCGTCGGCCAGGGACTCCAGGGTCCACACCAGGTGCGGCAGGTCGATGCGGTTCATGGTCGAGCAGAAGCAGACCGTCTTGTCGAGGAAGACGATCTCCTTGCCCTGGTCGGCGTAACGGTTCGCCAGGCGGCGGACCAGGTTCAGCTCGGTGCCGATCGCCCACTTCGAGCCGGCCGGGGCCGCCTCCAGGGTGTTGATGATGTACTCGGTCGAGCCCACGTAGTCCGCGGCGGCGACGACCTCGTGGCGGCACTCGGGGTGGACGAGCACGTTCACGCCCGGGATGCGCTCGCGCACGTCGTTCACCGAGTCCAGCGAGAAGCGGCCGTGCACCGAGCAGTGACCCCGCCACAGGATCATCTTGGCGTTCCGCAGCTCCTCGACGGTCAGGCCGCCGTTGGGCTTGTGCGGGTTGTACAGGACGCAGTCGTCGAGCGACATTCCCATGTCGCGCACGGCGGTGTTCCGGCCCAGGTGCTGGTCGGGCAGGAAGAGCACCTTTGTTGTGCCGGGCTCCCCCTGCTCGAAGGCCCAGTTCAGGGCCCGCTCCGCGTTGGAGGAGGTGCAGATGGTGCCCCCGTGCTTGCCGGTGAAGGCCTTGATGTCGGCCGAGGAGTTCATGTACGAGACCGGCACGACCTGGTCGGCGATGCCGGCCTCGGTCAGCACGTCCCAGCACTCGGCGACCTGCTCGGCGGTGGCCATGTCGGCCATCGAGCAGCCGGCCGCGAGGTCGGGCAGGACGACCTTCTGGTCGTCGCCGGTCAGGATGTCGGCCGACTCCGCCATGAAGTGCACACCGCAGAACACGATGTACTCGGCCTCGGGCTTGGCCGCGGCGTCACGCGCGAGCTTGAAGGAGTCACCGGTGACGTCGGCGAACTGGATGACCTCGTCGCGCTGGTAGTGGTGGCCGAGCACGAAGACCTTGTCCCCGAGCCTCTCCTTGGCCGCGCGGGCGCGCTCCACGAGATCCGGGTCGGAGGGCGACGGCAGATCGCCGGGGCACTCCACGCCGCGCTCGCTCTTCGGGTCGGCCTCGCGGCCGAGCAGGAGAAGGGCGAGCGGCGTCGGCTGCACATCGAGCTCATGACGGGCATGGGCGGTGGTCACGTCACGCACCCTTTCTTCGGGGTGTTCGGGGTCTTCGGGCAACGCCTTTTCGTCGAAATGACGCTATCTATCATAACCGCTTCACGTCACCATGACGATGTCCATAGTGTCGATGTGACGAATTCGCCGTCCGCGCTCGTGGACAGGGTGTGCGAGCATGAAGGAGGGAAACCCCACTCGGCCCGGAATGAATCCGGGGCACCGTCGGTTGCAACCGTCGGCAAGCAGTCTCCGTACACACCGGGAGAGAAGCAGATGTCCGTATCGGACGAGAAGACCACTGTCAGCGACGGCATCCTCCTGTCCGACGCCGCCGCGGCCAAGGTCAAGGCCCTCCTCGACCAGGAAGGCCGCGAAGACCTGGCCCTGCGCGTCGCCGTTCAGCCCGGCGGCTGCTCCGGCCTGCGTTACCAGCTGTTCTTCGACGAGCGTTCGCTCGACGGCGATGTCGTGAAGGACTTCGACGGCGTCAAGGTCGTCACCGACCGCATGAGCGCCCCGTACCTCGGGGGTGCCTCGATCGACTTCGTCGACACCATCGAGAAGCAGGGCTTCACCATCGACAACCCCAACGCCACGGGCTCCTGCGCCTGCGGCGACTCGTTCAGCTAAGCCGCAGACGCTGTACGCATGAGGGCGGCGGCCCGGGAGTGATCCCGGGCCGCCGCCCTCATGCGTTCCCCGCGGGACTCAGCGCCGAGGCACCGCTTCCCCGCTGGCCGCGTCCACCACGGGCCGGTCGCCCAGCGGACCCTGGAGCGTCACGGTCCGCGTGATCTCCTTGGCGACCAGGATGCACAGCCGGTCCGGGTCGATCGGCTTCTCGGTGACCCGCACCGACACCTGCGACGGGGTCTCCTCCGCCGTCACGGTGTACGTGCTGCACACCCCGCCCCAGAAGGTGACGGTCAGCTTCCGGCCGTCGCCCTCCGTCCGGAACGACTCGATCTGCCGCACCGGCGCGGTGCCGTCCGGCTGGGAAGGCGTCGGCGAGGGCTTCGCCGGCGGCGTCAGGTACTCCGGAGCCACCGCCGCCTGCACCACCGTGTACGGCGCCCCGGCCGCCGGATCCGCCGTGAACAGCCACGACGGTACGAGCAGCCGCTCGCCGTCCACGTCCTGCGCGGCGAGACCGAACACCGCACCCGTCACCGGTACCTGCTCGGGGGGCGCCATGTCCACGGTCGTCTGGCAGGGCGGAGTCGGGGCGGCGTTCCCCGGCACCGGCTCCTGACCGGTCCCGACGTCCGGCCGCCCCGCGTCGGGCGCCTCGCCGGCCGGCGGGTCGGTGGCGCAGCCCCCGATGCCGATCGGGCCGGTGCCCTTCGAGTCCTCGTTCAGCCGGGCGAGCGCCTTCGCCGCCCCGATCACCGGATACGCGGCACCCTCGACCGGCTCCTTCAGCGTCCCGCTCCCGGCCACCGTCCGGCCGTCCCGCGCGATGTGCAGCCCGGTGGACCAGCCGTAGGTCGGCAGCCCGCCCACCACCGGGTCGGCGTTGACCACCCGTACCGAACCGTTCATCACCTGGGTCGCGGAGACCTTCGCGTCGTCCTGCCCGAGGGCCTTCAGAACGGGCGCGGCCGCCGCCTTCGCCGCCGCCTCGCTCAGGGGCGTACCGCCGGGCGAGGGCTTCGTCTCCCCCGGGGGCGGACAGGCCTTGCCCTTGAGGCAGGTGTCACCCGCGGGGCCGCCCTCGTACCAGGAGTACGTCCAGTTCCCCGGCGCCTTCCGCGTCACGTCGAGGCGCGGTCCCGAACCGTCCTTCTCGGGCCGGATCGTCCAGACGTCGCCCACCAGGGCGGGGCTCCCGGACACACCGAGCGCCTCGGCCAGCCTGGTCACCTCCGCCGAGGTGACCAGGCCCCCGGGCCGGTGGACCGCGGCCGAGGAGGGCCCCTGGGGGAGTGGGCCCTTGGCTGTGTAGACGGTCCCGTTCGGGCCGCCGCCGGGATCCGGCTCGCCGGGCGCGATCCCCGGACCGCCCCGTGTGTCGGCGCTGCCGCTCCCCAGCCGCAACGGAGGGGGCGGCCCGGCCGCGTCGCCGGCCCGGGCCTCGGTCCCGGTCCCGCCGCCACCGGACGCCGTGGTGGCGAGGTAGACGCCACCGCCCCCGGCGAGCAGCACACCCGCCGCCACCGAGGTGGCCAGGACGTTCCGTCGCCTCCGTACGTTCTCCGTACCGCTCACCGCACAGCTCCCTCGTCTCGACCGGACGCCGATGGGACGGAGCGGACGGGCGGACGGTTCCCGTCCGTCAGCCGCCGTACTCCGCGGTGGCGTCGATCAGCCGTGCAGAGGCGGCCGGCACGACCACCCCGTGGATCAGCGCGGGGGACACCGGAGCGGGGGCGGGGGAGACCTCGGTGACCCAATGGGGGGCCATCCGAGCGCCGTCGCCGCACAGCTCGGCGAGGCTCGACTCGGACTCGTGTCGCTCACGCGGAGCGGGGTACGTGGTCATGGCCGCACCGTATGCATGGCACCACTCCGGAGAAAAGCCCTACTCTGGGGTAGTTTCCACTGCTCGGCAGACCCCGCGCCACCGGGTAGCGTGAACTGTCATTACCGCCTTCCCGCAGGAGCACCCGCCGTGCGCATCGCAGTCACCGGCTCCATCGCCACCGACCACCTCATGACCTTCCCCGGCCGGTTCGCCGACCAACTGGTGGCCGACCAGCTCCACACGGTGTCCCTCTCCTTCCTCGTCGACAACCTCGACGTCCGGCGCGGAGGCGTCGGCCCCAACATCTGCTTCGGCATGGGACAGCTCGGCGGCAGCCCCATCCTCGTGGGCGCGGCCGGCTACGACTTCGACGAGTACCGCGGCTGGCTCGACCGGCACGGCGTCGACACCGCCTCGGTGCGCATCTCCGAGGTCCTGCACACCGCCCGCTTCGTCTGCACCACCGACAGGGACCACAACCAGATCGGCTCCTTCTACACGGGCGCGATGAGCGAGGCCCGGCTGATCGAGCTCAAGGCCGTAGCCGACCGGGTGGGCGGGCTCGACCTGGTCCTGATCGGCGCCGACGACCCCGAGGCGATGCTCCGCCACACGGAGGAGTGCAAGACGCGGGCGATCCCCTTCGCCGCCGACTTCTCGCAGCAGATCGCGCGCATGGACGGCGACGAGATCCGCACCCTCCTCGACGGGGCGACCTATCTCTTCTCCAACGAGTACGAGAAGGGCCTCATCGAGTCCAAGACGGGCTGGACCGACGCCGAGATCCTCGGCCGCGTCGGCCACCGGGTCACCACGCTCGGCTCGCGCGGAGTGCGCATCGAGCGCGTCGGCGACACCCCGATCGAGGTCGGCTGCCCCGAGGAGACCGCCAAGGTCGACCCGACGGGCGTCGGCGACGCGTTCCGCGCCGGCTTCCTCACCGGTCTGTCGTGGGGCGTCGGCCTGGAGCGGGCCGCGCAGGTCGGCTGCATGCTCGCCACCCTCGTCATCGAGACGCTGGGCACCCAGGAGTACACGCTGCGCCGCGCCCACTTCATGGAGCGCTTCACGAAGGCGTACGGCGAGGACGCGGCCGCCGAGGTCCAGTCCCACCTGAAGTGACCCCCCGGGCCCCGTGGCGACCGCTCGCCACGGGGCTCTCCGGTGCCCGCCTCACGACACCCGGCGCACCACGTACGCCGAACCGCCCCGCGGCGACGGCTCCTCGCCCACGTACTCCTGCCCCCGCATCTCGCACCACGCCGGAATGTCGAGCCGCGCCGCCTCGTCGTCCGACAGGACCGTCACCGTGCCGCCCACCGGCACCTCTCCGAACACCTTCGCCAGTTCGATCACCGGGATCGGGCAGCGCTTGCCCAGGGCGTCCACGACGAGCGGACCGGCCGTGGTCGCGGAGGCCGCAGGCGCTGCCGGGGCGCCGAGGCGTTCCCGTACCTCCGCGACCACCCGCGGCAGGACGTCGAGGAAGCGGTCCACGTCCTCCGCCGCGGTCCCGGCCGGCAGGGACACCCGTACGTTCCCCTCGCTCAGCACCCCCATGGCGCGCAGCACATGGCTGGGCGTCAGCGTCGAACTCGTACACGACGAACCGGACGAAACGGAGAAACCCTCCCGGTCCAGCTCGTGCAGCAGCGTCTCCCCGTCGACATAGAGACAGGAGAACGTGACCAGGTGGGGGAGCCGCCGCACCGGATCGCCCACCACCTCCACGTCCGGCACCAGCTCCGGCACCCGCGAACGGATCCGGTCCACCAGGGCCCGCAGCCGCGCCCCCTCGGTCTCCGCCTCCGCCCGGACCGCCCGGAGCGAGGCCGCCGCCGCCACGATCGCCGGGAGGTTCTCGAAGCCGGGCGCCCGGCCCGACTCCCGCTCGTCGGAGGGGCCTTGGGGAGCGAACCTGACCCCCTTGCGTACGGCGAGCAGCCCCACCCCCGCCGGGCCGCCCCACTTGTGGGCGCTCGCCGTGAGCAGCGACCAGTCGCCGTCCACCGGCCCCCAGCCCAGGGACTGGGCCGCGTCCACGAGGAGCGGCACTCCGGCCGCCCGACAGGCCTCGGCCGCCTCGGCCACCGGCTGCTCGGTGCCCACCTCGTGGTTGGCCGACTGGAGACACGCCAGGGCCGTCCCGGCGTCGAGGGCCGCCGCGAAGCGGGCCGCGTCCACCGCCCCGGACCGGCCCACCGGCACCTCGGTCACGGCGCCGCCCGCCGCCGCGTGCGACTCGCCGGCGTGCAGCACGGAGGAGTGTTCGACCGCGGAGACGACGAGCCGGTTCCCGACACGCCGACGCGCCGCGAGAACTCCGGAGATTCCGGCGTGAACCGCACGGGTCCCCGAAGGAGTGAACACCAGCTCGTCCGGACGGCAGCCCACGGCCTCGGCCGCCGCCTCCCGCGCCGCGTCGAGGAGCAGCCGGGCCCGCCGTCCCTCCCGGTAGAGGCGGGCCGGATCGGCCCAGCCCTCGTCCAGGGAGGCGAGCAGCGCCTGGCGGGCGACGGGGTGCAGCGGAGCGGCGGACGCGGCGTCGAAGTAGGGCATCCGCCCACGGTAGAGGCTGCGGTCCGGTGATCCACGCCCGCCCGCGCCGGGTCCTGCCGACACCCGGGCCGGGTCCCGCCCGCGCGCCCCGCGCGGTCCCGCCGCGGCCCCGTGAGCCCTCGTCAGAAGCAGGGTGCCGCGCACCGGCAGGCCGCCGAACGGACGCGTCCGACCCCCCTGCGGAACCCCGGAGTCCACCCCTTCGGGGACTCGGACGGCGCGTTGGGCACCCTCCCCGCGCGACCCCAAATAGCGTCCAGTAGGGTTTGGTCCGCATAAACATCCAAACCCCTGCCCGCGGCACGGGGCGGCGACCGACCAGCGAGACGGACGGCCGTGGCCGACCAAGCGCGGGCCGAGACTCTCGGGAAGGCGCTACGTGAGTCCCAACGGCTCCGACCGCTCGTCGCGGCGCCCGATGCGGCGGAAGCTGCCGCAGGTGCTGACTGCGGGCCTGATCCTGGCGACAGCCACGGGCTGCTCGTACAACTGGGAAGACTTCCCCCGCCTCGGTATGCCCACCCCTGTGACGGAAGAGGCGCCTCGGATCCTCTCCCTCTGGCAGGGTTCGTGGGCCGCCGCGCTCATCACCGGCATCCTGGTGTGGGGCCTGATCATCTGGTCAGTCATCTTCCACCGGCGCAGCCGGACCAAGATCGAGGTACCTCCGCAGACCCGGTACAACATGCCCATCGAGGCGCTGTACACGGTCACCCCCCTCATCATCGTCTCGGTGCTCTTCTACTTCACCGCGCGCGACGAGTCGAAGCTCCTCGAGCTCACCCCGAAGCCGGCGCACACGGTCAACGTGGTCGGCTACCAGTGGAGCTGGGGCTTCAACTACGTCGAGAACGTGCCCGGTGTGACGGGTGACGCCAAGACGGACAAGAACCTCGCCTCGATCCCGGACAAGTTCCTCGCGGACTTCCCGGAGAACGCCGGCGGCGTCTACGACGCCGGTATCCCGGGCGACCGGAACCCGCAGAACGGCAACCCGGGTCCGACCCTGTGGCTGCCGAAGGGCGAGAAGGTCCGGTTCGTCCTGACCTCCCGTGACGTCATCCACTCCTTCTGGGTGGTCCCCTTCCTGATGAAGCAGGACGTCATCCCGGGTCACACCAACTCCTTCGAGGTGACTCCGACCCGCGAGGGCACCTTCATGGGCAAGTGTGCCGAGCTGTGCGGTGTCGACCACTCCCGGATGCTCTTCAACGTCAAGGTGGTCTCCCCGGAGCGCTACCAGCAGCACCTGAAGGAGCTGGCCGAGAAGGGGCAGACCGGCTACATCCCGTCTGGCATCGAGCAGACGGACCCGGCCAGGAATGCGGAGAAGAACCAACTGTGAGCATCCACAACGAAACCCAGGGTGCCGCCGCAGCTGAGGACTCGTACGAGAACGAGCTGCCCGTACGGCGCAAGCAGCCCGGCAATGTCGTGATCAAGTGGCTGACCACCACCGACCACAAGACGATCGGCACGCTCTACCTGGTCACGTCGTTCGTCTTCTTCTGCATCGGCGGACTCATGGCGCTCTTCATGCGCGCCGAGCTGGCCCGTCCGGGTACGCAGATCATGTCGAACGAGCAGTTCAACCAGGCGTTCACGATGCACGGCACGATCATGCTGCTGATGTTCGCGACGCCGCTGTTCGCCGGTTTCGCGAACTGGATCATGCCGCTGCAGATCGGCGCGCCCGACGTGGCGTTCCCGCGGCTGAACATGTTCGCCTACTGGCTGTACCTCTTCGGCTCGATCATGGCGGTCGCCGGCTTCCTCACCCCGCAGGGTGCGGCCGACTTCGGCTGGTTCGCCTACTCCCCGCTGTCGGACGCCGTCCGCTCGCCGGGTGTCGGCGCCGACATGTGGATCATGGGTCTGGCCTTCTCCGGCTTCGGCACGATCCTCGGTTCGGTCAACTTCATCACCACGATCATCTGCATGCGCGCTCCGGGCATGACGATGTTCCGCATGCCGATCTTCACCTGGAACGTGCTGCTGACCGGTGTCCTGGTCCTGCTCGCCTTCCCGGTGCTGGCGGCGGCGCTGTTCGCCCTGGAGGCGGACCGCAAGTTCGGTGCGCACGTCTTCGACGCGGCCAACGGTGGAGCGCTGCTGTGGCAGCACCTCTTCTGGTTCTTCGGCCACCCAGAGGTGTACATCATCGCGCTGCCGTTCTTCGGCATCGTCTCCGAGGTCATCCCGGTCTTCAGCCGCAAGCCGATGTTCGGCTACATCGGTCTGGTGGCCGCGACCATCGCGATCGCGGGTCTGTCCGTGACGGTGTGGGCGCACCACATGTACGTCACCGGCGGCGTCCTCCTGCCGTTCTTCTCCTTCATGACGTTCCTCATCGCCGTACCGACAGGCGTGAAGTTCTTCAACTGGATCGGAACGATGTGGAAGGGCTCGCTGTCCTTCGAGACACCGATGCTCTGGACGATCGGCTTCCTGATCACCTTCACCTTCGGTGGTCTGACGGGTGTCATCCTGGCCTCGCCGCCGATGGACTTCCACGTCTCCGACTCGTACTTCGTCGTCGCGCACTTCCACTACGTCGTCTTCGGCACCGTGGTCTTCGCGATGTTCGCCGGCTTCCACTTCTGGTGGCCGAAGTTCACCGGCAAGATGCTGGACGAGCGGCTCGGCAAGATGACCTTCTGGACGCTGTTCATCGGCTTCCACGGCACCTTCCTGGTGCAGCACTGGCTCGGTGCCGAGGGCATGCCGCGTCGTTACGCGGACTACCTCGACGCCGACGGCTTCACCGCGCTGAACACGATCTCGACGATCTCCTCCTTCCTGCTCGGTCTGTCGATCCTGCCGTTCCTGTACAACGTCTGGAAGACCGCCAAGTACGGCAAGAAGATCGAGGTCGACGACCCGTGGGGCTACGGCCGTTCGCTCGAGTGGGCGACGTCCTGCCCGCCGCCGCGGCACAACTTCCTCACCCTGCCGCGGATCCGTTCCGAATCCCCGGCGTTCGACCTGCACCACCCCGAGATCGCGGCTGTCGACCAGCTGGAGAACAAGGGGCACGAGGCCGAGGCCCTCACGGGCGCGAAGGAGGCCGGCAAGTGAAGATCCAGGGCAAGATGTTCATCTGGCTGAGCGTCTTCATCCTTGCCATGGCCGTCCTCTACGGCGTCTGGTCCAAGGAGCCGGTCGGTACGACGGCGCTCTTCCTGGCCTTCGGCCTGTCCATCATGATCGGCTACTACCTGGCCTTCACGGCCAAGCGTGTCGACGCGATGGCGCAGGACGACAAGGAGGCCGACGTCGCGGACGAGGCCGGTGAAGTGGGCTTCTTCGCCCCGCACAGCTGGCAGCCGCTGTCGCTGAGCATCGGCGGCGCGCTCGCCTTCCTCTCCATCGCGATGGGGTGGTGGATCATGTACTTCTCCGCCCCGCTGATCCTCGTCGGCCTGTTCGGCTGGGTCTTCGAGTTCTACCGCGGCGAGAACCAGAACCAGTAGCAGTACCCCGCTCCGCACCGGAGCACACCGAGGGGCCCGGACACTTCGTCACCGAAGTGCCCGGGCCCCTCTTTTGCAGCACTCGGCGCGCTGCCGCCGGGGATTGTTCTTACGGTGAGTCCATGAACGACACGCCGCGCATTCGGACTGTTCTGAGCTGCACGCTTCTGGCCGTCACCGTCACCGCCGGCGCGACCGCCTGTGCCGGCGGCGACGGACATCCGCTGTCGGCGAGGGCCTACGACGCGGCGGACCAGGTCGCGTTCAACGCCCCCGCCGACGGCGCCAAGGCGGACCCCGAGAAGCCCCTGGAGATCACCGCCAAGGGCGAGGACGGCCGGATCACCGACGTCACCGCCACCGACGAGGCGGGACACCACCTGGCGGGCGAACTCACCGCGGACGGACAGCGCTGGCGCTCCACGGCCGCCCTCGCGGCCGGCGCCCGCTACACCGTCCGGGTGGCCACCGAGGACGAGGACGGCGCCCCAGGGGCCCGTACGTTCACTTTCGAGACGGCTCCGGCCAAACGGGCCCTGACCGTGACCTTCGGCCCGGAGGCGGGCACGTACGGCGTCGGACAGCCCATCACGGCCGACCTCAGCCTCCCCGTCAAGGACCGCACGGCACGCGCGGTCGTCGAACGGGCCCTCAAGGTCCGCTCCACACCCTCCGTCGAGGGCTCCTGGTACTGGGTGGACGACAAGAAGCTGCACTTCCGCCCGAAGGAGTACTGGCCCGCCGGCACGCGCGTCACGGTCACCGGCAACCTGGACGGCCTCAAGGTCGGCGACAAGCTCTACGGCGGCGCGTCCAAGCCGCTGAAGCTCGCCATCGGCGACCGCATCGAGGCGGTCGCGGACGCCGGGTCGCACCACATGACCGTCAAGCGCAACGGAGAAGTGATCAAAACCATGCCGGTGACCACCGGCAAGCCGGGCTTCTCCACCCGAAACGGCATCAAGGTGATCCTGGGCAAGGAGTACTACGTCCGGATGCGGGGCACCAGCGTCGGCATCGCCGAGGGCAGCTCCGAGTCCTACGACCTGCCCGTCTACTACGCGACCCGCGTCACCTGGAGCGGCGAGTACGTGCACGCCGCGCCCTGGTCCGTCGGCTCGCAGGGCGTGGCGAACGTCAGCCACGGCTGTGTCGGCATGTCGACGGGCAACGCCGCCTGGTTCTACGAGACCGTCCGCCCCGGCGACATCGTCAGAACCGTCAACAGCTACGGCGACATGATGGACCCCTTCGGCAACGGCTTCGGCGACTGGAACCTCCCCTGGGCCAAGTGGCGCCAGGGAAGCGCCCTGGTGGAAGCCGCGGAGAACCCCGTGGCCCCCACCGAGAAAGCCCGCCTCAGGCCCCTGCCTCTTTAGGTTCGGCTCGCCTCCGGGGCGCCAAAGCCGGGCTCACAGGGCCGACCGTGCTCGACCTGCTCGTTCCTCGCAGGTCTCCGCGCGCTCGGCCCTGTTCCCCCGGCGCGCCCCTTCGGCTCACTCGCCCCGCGCAGCGACTACGCGTCGAGCGAGAGGCGCGAGCGGAGCAGACCCGCCAGGGACGCCGCGAACTCGACCGGTTCCACCGGAAGGGTGACGGCGGCGTCCGCGCGGCTCCAGGTCGCCAGCCAGGCGTCCTGCGGGCGCCCGATGAGCAGCAGCACCGGTGGGCAGCGGAAGATCTCGTCCTTGATCTGCCGGCAGACGCCCATGCCGCCCGCGGGCACCGCCTCGCCGTCCAGGACGCAGACGTCCACGCCGCCCTCGTCCAGGCGCTTCAGCACCGCCGGCAGCGTCGCGCACTCCACGAACTCGACCGGGGGGACGTCGGACGCGGGCCTGCGCCCGGCCGCCAGCCGTACCTGCTCGCGGGTGTTCGCGTCGTCGCTGTAGACCAGGACCGTGGCACTCGACTGCATCGTTCCTCCGGCTGGGAAGGCGGGTGGGTCGTCGTCGACCGATGCGCGGATGCTACTCCGGTCCACACCCCGTCAACACCCGTTCAACACCTGTTCGAAGGGTGCCCGGAGGCCCTCGCACTGGGCCGTTCGGGCCTGACACACCCCTCTGACACTCCGAACGGCACCCCCCGGAGTGAGGGCGGGATAAGCGACCGACATAATGTCGGTCGTGGCGACAGTAACGACAGTAGAAACAGGGCACGCGCACCCGTCGGTCAATCGACCGAACCTCACCAGCGTCGGAACCATCATCTGGTTGAGCTCCGAGCTGATGTTCTTCGCGGCCCTCTTCGCGATGTACTTCACCCTGCGATCGGTGACGGGTGCCGACTTCTGGGCAGAAAAGGCCTCGGCCTTGAACTTCCCGTTCTCGGCTACCAACACCACGATCCTGGTGCTCTCCTCCCTCACCTGTCAGCTCGGCGTCTTCGCCGCCGAGCGGGGCGACGTGAAGAAGCTCAGGTCGTGGTTCATCATCACGTTCGTGATGGGTGCGATCTTCATCGGCGGCCAGGTCTTCGAGTACACCGAGCTGGTGAAGCACGAGGGCCTCTCGCTCTCGTCGGACCCGTACGGCTCCGTGTTCTACCTGACCACCGGCTTCCACGGACTGCACGTGACAGGCGGACTCATCGCCTTCCTGCTGGTCCTCGGCCGGACGTACGCCGCCAAGAGGTTCACTCACGAGCAGGCAACCGCCGCCATCGTCGTGTCCTACTACTGGCACTTCGTCGATGTCGTCTGGATCGGCCTCTTCGCCACGATCTACATGATCAAGTAATCGGCGCCGCCGACACGGCGGACCGAGACATCCAGCAAGCATCGACGCAGAAGATCCTGACACCGGGGTAATCCGTGAAAAAGCTCTCCGCACGACGACGCCATCCGCTGGCGGCGGTCGTCGTCCTACTTCTCGCGCTGGCGGCCACTGGGGGGCTGTACGCCGCGTTCGCGCCCGCGGGCACGGCGAAGGCCGATGAAACCGCCCAGTCCCTCGCCATCGAGGAGGGGAAGAAGCTCTACTCCGTCGGCTGCGCCAGCTGCCACGGAACCGGCGGTCAGGGAACCACCGACGGCCCGTCCCTCGTCGGCGTCGGCTCGGCCTCGGTCGACTTCCAGGTCGGCACGGGCCGTATGCCGGCCCAGCAGCCGGGCGCCCAGGTCCCGAAGAAGAAGGTCATCTACTCGCAGGCTGAGATCGATCAGCTCGCGGCGTACGTCGCCTCTCTCGGGTCCGGTCCGATCACGCCGACCGAGGGGCAGTACGACACGGCCGGCGCCAACATCGGCCGCGGTGGCGAACTGTTCCGCAACAACTGTGCCCAGTGCCACAACTTCACCGGCGAGGGTGGCGCGCTGACCTACGGCAAGTACGCCCCGAGCCTCGAAGGCGTGAGCCCGAAGCACATGTACGAGGCCATGCAGACCGGCCCTCAGAACATGCCCTCCTTCCCGGACACGACCATGCCGGAGAAGGAGAAGAAGGACATCATCGCGTACGTCCAGGCCGTCAACAGCGACAAGGCCGACAACCCGGGCGGTCTCAAGCTCGGTGGTCTCGGTCCCGTCAGCGAGGGCCTGTTCGCCTGGATCTTCGGTCTGGGCGCGCTGATCGCAGTTGCCATCTGGGTCGCGGCCCACACCGCTAAGGCCAAGAAGTCATGAGTAGCCAAGAGATTCCAGAAGAGACCCTGCCGGCAGGGCAGGACACCGCGCACGGCGCGGTGAAGGTCGCCGACGACCCGTTCGCCGACCCGGGCCTTCCGCCCCACAAGCCCCGCATCCAGGACATCGACGAGCGGGCCGCCCGTCGGTCCGAGCGCGCGGTCGCCTTCATGTTCGTGCTGTCGATGCTGGCCACCGTCGGCTTCATCGCCTCGTACGTGATCTTCCCGGTCGACAAGATCGTGTACATCTGGCCCTTCGGCCGGGTGTCCGCGCTCAACTTCGCGCTCGGCTGGACCCTCGGGCTCGCCCTCTTCTTCATCGGCGCGGGCGCGGTCCACTGGGCCCGCACCCTGATGTCCGACGTGGAGGTCGCCGACGAGCGCCACCCGATCGAGGCGTCGCCGGAGACCAAGGCGAAGGTCATGTCGGACTTCGCGGCCGGTGCCGCCGAGTCGGGCATGGGCCGCCGCAAGCTCATCCGCAACACGATGTTCGGCGCGCTGTCGCTCGTACCGCTCTCCGGCCTCGTGCTGCTGCGTGACATGGGCCCGCTGCCCGAGAAGAAGCTCCGGACCACCATGTGGGCCAAGGGTCTTCAGCTCATCAACATGAACACGCATGAGCCGCTGCGTCCCGAGGACGTCGCCGTCGGTTCGCTGACCTTCGCGATGCCCGAGGGCCTCTCGGAGCACGACCACCACTTCCAGGTCGAGATCGCCAAGGCCGCCCTGATGATCGTCCGTATCCAGCCGGAGGACATCAAGGACAAGCGCGAGCTCGAGTGGTCGCACGAGGGCATCGTCGCCTTCTCGAAGATCTGCACCCACGTGGGCTGCCCGATCTCCCTGTACGAGCAGCAGACGCACCACGTCCTCTGCCCGTGCCACCAGTCCACCTTCGACCTCTCCGACGGCGCCCGCGTCATCTTCGGCCCGGCCGGTCACGCCCTTCCGCAGCTGCGGATCGGCGTGAACGACAAGGGCTTCCTGGAGGCGCTCGGCGACTTCGACGAGCCCGTCGGTCCTGCCTTCTGGGAGCGCGGATGAGCACCGTGACCGATACGAAGAAAGCACCCGCCGGTGAGCGGGTCGCCGACTGGGCCGACGGCCGCCTGGGGATCTACTCCCTGGCCAAGGCCAACATGCGGAAGATCTTCCCGGACCACTGGTCCTTCATGCTGGGCGAGATCTGCCTCTACAGCTTCCTCATCATCATCCTGACGGGCGTCTATCTGACGATGTTCTTCCACCCGTCGATGAACGAGGTGGAGTACGTCGGACCGTACGTCCCGCTCCAGGGACAGCTGATGTCCGAGGCGTTCAACTCGACCATGCACATCTCGTTCGAGGTGCGCGGTGGTCTGCTGATCCGGCAGATCCACCACTGGGCGGCGCTGATCTTCCTCGCCGGCATGTTCGTGCACATGATGCGCGTGTTCTTCACGGGTGCGTTCCGCAAGCCGCGTGAGATCAACTGGCTGTTCGGCTTCCTGCTGTTCTTCCTGGGCATGTTCACCGGCTTCACCGGTTACTCGCTCCCGGACGACCTGCTCTCCGGCACCGGTGTCCGCTTCATGCAGGGCGCGATCCTGTCCGTGCCGGTCGTCGGCACGTACCTGTCGATGTTCCTGTTCGGCGGCGAGTTCCCCGGCGGCGACTTCGTGGCCCGGTTCTACTCGGCCCACGTGCTCCTGCTGCCCGGCATCATGCTCGGCCTCGTGGTGGCCCACCTCATCCTGGTGTTCTTCCACAAGCACACGCAGTTCGCCGGCCCCGGCCGCACGAACAACAACGTCGTGGGCATGCCGCTGCTGCCGGTCTACATGGCCAAGGCCGGAGGCTTCTTCTTCCTGGTCTTCGGTGTCATCGCGGTCATCTCGGCGATCGCCTCGATCAACCCGATCTGGGCGCTCGGCCCGTACCGTCCGGACCAGGTGTCCACCGGCGCCCAGCCCGACTGGTACATGGGCTTCGCCGAGGGTCTGATCCGTGTCATGCCGGGCTGGGAGATCAACCTGTGGGGCCACACGCTGGTCCTCGGTGTGATGATCCCGCTGGCGATCTTCCCGGCGGTCCTCGCGGCGATCGCGGTCTACCCGTTCATCGAGTCCTGGATCACCGGCGACAAGCGCGAGCACCACATCGCGCAGCGCCCGCGCAACGCTCCGACGCGCACCGCCTTCGGTGTCGCCTGGATCACCGCGTACATGATCATGCTCGTGGGTGGTGGAAACGACCTCTGGGCGACCCACTTCCACCTGTCGCTCAACTCGATCACCTGGTTCGTGCGGATCTTCTTCTTCGTCGGCCCGGTCATCGCGTTCATCGCCACCAAGCGGATCTGCCTCGGCCTCCAGCGCCGGGACAAGGACAAGGTGCTGCACGGCCGCGAGTCCGGCATCATCAAGCGCCTGCCGCACGGTGAGTTCGTCGAGGTCCACGAGCCGCTCAGCCAGGGCGAGCTGCACCGCCTCACGGCGCACGAGCAGTACGACGCCGCGGAGCTTCCGCCGGCCGTCGACGAGAACGGCGTGGAGCGGAAGATCGGGCGCATGGAGAAGCTCCGGGTCAAGCTCAACAAGGGCTACTACGGCGACGACAACCAGGTCGCCAAGCCCACGGTCGAGGAGTACAAGGAGATCCAGAGCGGCCACGGCCACCACTGATCGAGCTGCACTCCTGACTTCCTGAAGTCGCCACGGCGAGAGCCCCGTCCATTCGATGGACGGGGCTCTTTGCCGTCCCCCGGGGTCGATAGGGTGGGACCGTATCCGTCACGTGACGATCCAGGAGCTGCCATGAGCGCTGTGACCCCCGCTGGAGGACCTACGTCGGCGGGCCGCTCCTGGCCCGTCGTCCTGGAAGGTCTGCTGACCGGCCGCGACCAGAGCGCCGAGGACACCGCCTGGGCAATGGACCGGATCCTGCGCGGCGAGGCCACCGACGCCCAGATCGCCGGCTTCGCGGTCGCCCTGCGCGCCAAGGGCGAGACCGTCGAGGAGATCTCCGGGCTCGTCCGCACCATGTACGAGCACGCCAACACGATCGAGGTGCCCGGGCCCTCCGTCGACATCGTCGGCACCGGCGGCGACGGCGCCAAGACCGTCAACATCTCCACCATGTCCGCGATCGTCGTCGCCGGCACCGGCGCCAAGGTCGTCAAGCACGGCAACCGGGCCGCGTCCTCCGCCTCCGGCGCGTCCGACGTCCTGGAGAAGCTCGGCGTCAACCTGGAGCTGACCCCGCGGCGGGTCGCCGAGGTCGCGGAGGAAGCCGGGATCACCTTCTGCTTCGCGGTGAAGTTCCACCCGGCGCTGCGTCACGTCGCCGCCGCCCGCAAGGAACTCGGCATCCGGACCACGTTCAACTTCCTCGGCCCGCTGACCAACCCGGCCCGTGTCCGGGCCCAGGCCACGGGTGTCGCCGACGCCCGGATGGCCCCCATCATGGCCGGGGTGCTCGCCGAGCGGGGCTCCTCCGCCCTGGTCTTCCGCGGCGACGACGGGCTCGACGAGCTGACCACCACCGCCACCTCCCGGGTCTGGGTGGTCCGCGACGGCTCGGTCCGCGAGGAGGCCTTCGACCCCCGCGACGTCGGCATCGACCTCGTGCCGGTCGAGGCGCTGCGCGGCGCGGACGCCTCGTACAACGCGGACGTCGCCCGCCGGCTGCTCGCGGGGGAGACCGGTCCCGTACGGGACGCGGTGCTGCTCAACTCGGCCGCCGCGCTGACCGCGCTCGCCCCGGGCGAGGGCACCCTGGCGGAGCAGATCCGGGCGGGCATGGAGAAGGCCGCGGAGGCGATCGACTCCGGCGAGGCCCGCAGGGCCCTGGAACGCTGGATCGCCGTCAGCAACGCGTGACTTCCCGACGAAGGGCCCCGCCGTGGCGGGGCCCTTCGTCGCGTCCCGGAATCCGGACACGGGTTGCGCCCGGGCGATCACGTGGCATAGCTTCGGGTCAGGTCATGAGTGACAGCTACGAAGCCCCGGCTTGCTGTCCGGCAACCCTCCGTCCGTGGCGGGGTGCCCCGGGTGAAGACCAGGCCGTAGGCAGCGAGGTCTACGGCAAGCGCGGACCCCTGCACACTCTGAACGTGTGCGGCCCTGGGGTCCTGGTCCTCAAGGGAGCAGTCTCGTGAGCAAGCGAATGCGTTAGGGCTTCAGGCCCCTTTTCCCACCTCCGTACGACCACCGTGCGTCGAGGCAACACCCGTATGAGGCACCCCACTTCGTGCTGCCCTGCGGGCCTTTCGCTGCCCTTTCCTGCCAGGGAGATACCGCCATGTCCGCGTACCCGAACGCCGCTGCCGCCACCGTCACCGCTGCCGACTCCGAGTCCGCCGATCCCTGCTGCGCCGCCCCGCTGCCCGTCCTCGGCCGGGACGTCACCGTCCCGCTCGTCACCGGCGGCGAGGTGACCTACGCGGCGCTCGACTACGCGGCCAGCGCGCCGGCCCTCCAGCGGGTCTGGGACGACGTCGCCGCGTACGCCCCCTACTACGGCAGCGTCCACCGCGGTGCCGGCTACCTCTCCCAGCTCTCCACCGACCTCTTCGAGAACAGCCGCGCCACCGTCGCCGAGTTCCTCGACTGCCGCCCCGGCGACCAGGTCGTCTTCACCCGCTCCACCACCGACTCGCTCAACCTGCTCGCCGCCACGCTCCCCGCCGACTGCCAGGTCTTCGTCTTCGAGACCGAGCACCACGCCTCGCTGCTGCCCTGGCAGGACGCCCGGGTCACGTACCTCAACGCACCCCGCACCCCCGAGCAGGCCGTCGCCACCCTGGAGCGGGCCCTCGCCGACCGGGACCCGTACGGCCCGGCGCTCGTCTGCGTCACCGGTGCCTCCAACGTCACCGGCGAGCTGTGGCCGGTGACGGAGCTGGCCGCCGCGGCGCACGCGCACGGCGCCCGGATCGTGCTCGACGCCGCCCAGCTCGCGCCCCACCACCCGGTCTCCGTCCGCGAACTCGACGTGGACTGGATCGCCTTCTCCGGGCACAAGCTGTACGCGCCCTTCGGCTCGGGTGTCCTCGCGGGCCGCGCCGACTGGCTCCAGGACGCCGAGCCCTACCTCGCGGGCGGCGGCGCGTCCAAGAAGGTCGCCCGCCGCACCGACGGCGGGGTGGACGTCGAGTGGCACACCACCGCCGCCCGGCACGAGGCCGGCTCCCCGAACGTCATCGGCGTGTACTCCATCGCCTCCGCCTGCAAGGCGCTCACCGAGGCGGGCTTCGACACCCTCGTCGAGCGGGAGCGGCACCTGATCGCCAAGGTCCGCACCGGCCTCGCCGAGGTCCCCGAGGTCAAGGTGCTGTCGCTGTTCGGCGACGACGCCCCCCGGGTCGGCGTCATCTCCTTCGTCGTGGAGGGCTGGAACAGCTCCCACTTCGCCGCCGCGCTCTCCGCCGAGTACGGCATCGGCGTCCGCGACGGTCTCTTCTGCGCCCACCCGCTGGTCCGCACCCTGCTCGGCAGCGACCCGCAGACCCAGGGCGAGTGTGGGGCGCCCGAGGCGGCCCCGGGGGAGAGGTCCCTCAACGCCATCCGGGTCAGCTTCGGCGCCGGTACCCCGGACGAGCACGTCGAGCGGTTCGTCGGCGCCGTGAAGGAGCTGGTCCGGGACGGCGCGCAGTGGAAGTACCGCACCGAGGACGGCCGCTGCGTCCCCGACCGCGGCTGAGTGCTCACTCGTACGGGTGAAGGGGGCCTCCCCGTCGGGAGGCCCCCTTCACGTGACGCGTGTGCGGCCTCAGGACTCCAGTCCGATGGCGAAGGCCGCCTCCAGGTCGTGCTGGGAGTACGTGCGGAAGGCGACGTGGGTGTCCGTGGCCTCGACGCCCGGGATCTTGCTGATGCTGCCGGGGATCACGTCCGCCAGGTCGTCGTGGCGCGGCACCCGGACCATGGCGATCAGGTCGTACGTACCGGTCACCGAGAAGACCTCGCTGACGCTGTCGAGCGCGGCGATCGACTCGGCGATCTCGGGGATGCGGTCCACGCTGGTCTTGATGAGCACGATCGCGGTGATCACGGCTGGCTTTCTCCCTCGGTCGCCGCGGTTTGGGCCTTCACTCTATCCCCACCCCGGTAGCGCCCCCAGGCGTAGAGGAAGCCCACGGAGAAGCCCACCACATGGGCCAGATAGGCGACGCCGGGACCGGCGCCCGCCGCCCGCGCGGCCAGCCACTGCAGGACGAACCAGAAGATCAGCACGATCCAGGCGGGGAAGCGCAGCGGCAGGAAGAAGAGGAAGGGGAAGAGGCTGGTGACCCGGGCGCGCGGGAAGAGGAAGAGGAAGGCCCCGAGCACCGCGGAGATCGCCCCGGACGCCCCGACGAGGGTCTGCTCGCTGTGCGCGTGCGCCACCGCGTACCCGAGCAGGGCCAGGTATCCGGTGCCCAGGTAGAAGAGGGCGAACTCGACCGGGCCCATGCGCTCCTCGGCCATCGCGCCGAAGACGTACAGGAACAGCATGTTGCCGAGCAGGTGGAGCCAGCTCCCGTGGACGAAGAGCGCGGTCAGCGGGGTGAGCAGGGCGCGTGGATCGCCGGTCATCAGCTCGGCGGGGACGACGCCCCAGCGGCGGAAGTACGCGCCCTGCGCCGCGAGGAGCTCGTCCCCGGTGCCGTACACCGGGTTGAGTCCGGAGACCGGACTGAACACGAAGAGGAGACAGCACGCGGCGATCAGTCCGTACGTCACCGTGGGTCCGCCGCGGATGCCGCGCCCGGACCCCGTTCCAGCGCGGACAGCGCGGACAGCGCCTCGCCAATCGATCATGGACAGATCATGGCGTACCGGGGCCGAACTGGACAGAGTGCCTCGCCGTGCCCCCGGCCACCCGTGAGGCCGTAGGGTTACGGGCAGTACACCGCAGTTCGACGGCGCACCGCGGCTCCCGCACCTGGTACACGCAACAGGAAGAAGGACGGCACGATGACGACGGTTCCCCTGCCGACCGCCGAGACCCGCTGGCGCTGCACGCTCTGCGGCAACCTGACCCGCTTCGACGTGACCCGCTCCTCCAAGGTCGTGGAGTACGTCCATCTGGACCTCGCGGGAGACCCGACGGTCGAGGAGCGGCAGGTGGTCAGTGAGACCATCGAGTCGGTCCGCTGCCGCTGGTGCAACGCGGTGGACCAGATCGAACTGGTGGACAGGCCGGGCGCCGCTTCCTGAGGGACGGCGCGGACGACATAGGGGTGACGGATCGTGGAGCAGCCCGCGCACGGTGAAGAGCCGGCCGGCGCGGCAGGTGACGCTGCCGAGACGCTCGACCACCCACTGCCGGAAGGCGTACGGCGGCGGGTCGTCGCGTTGGTCGCGGACGCCTTCGGCGGGCTGACCGTCGCCGAGCTGCCGGCGCCCCTGAGGCAGTACGCCCGGTTCACCGCCAGCCGGCGGGCCAAGTTCGCCGGCAACGCGATGGCGGCTGCCCTGGACAGCGATCCGCTGTTCCGGCAGCGGATCGGCGAGCGGCTCAAGCAGGGCCAGCCCGAACTGGCCGGAGCCGTCGAGACCGGCACCCCGCCCGCCGCCGCCGACCCGGTCGACGTGGCGGCGGCCGCCTATGTGCTGCGCCCGCCCGGCTGGGTCAAGCTCGTGGCCGCCGCGGGCGAGGAGGCGCTGCGCGTCGACGCCGAGCGGGCCGACGAGGCCGGCCGGCGCGAACTGGAACGGCTGCGCGAGGAGCTCGCCGCCGCGCGGGACCGTTCCCGGGACGAGACCGAACAGCTGCGGCGCGACCTGGAGACGGCCCGGAAGGAAGCGGAATCGCTTCAGCGCAAGCTGCGCAGCGCCCAGAGCGACGTGAAGCGCGGCGAGGCCGCGCTGCGCCGCTTCCAGGGCGAGATGGAGACCGCGCGGGCGGAGGCGGCGGCCCAGGTGTCCTCGGCCGAGAGCGAGAGCCGGCGACTCAAGGCCCGGCTCGGTGAGGTCGAGGCCGCCCTTGAGGCGAGCCGCAGGACCGCCCGCGAGGGGCGTTCGGTGGAGGACATGCGGCTGCGGCTGCTGCTCGACACCGTCCTCGACGCGGCCCAGGGGCTGCGCCGTGAACTGGCGCTGCCGCCCGTGTCGATGCACCCGGCGGACACGGTGGACGCGGTGGAGCCGGGGCGGATGTCCCCGAAGGACATCGCGGCGCGGGCGCTCTCGGAGACCGATCCGGCCCTGCTCGACCAGCTCCTCGCGCTGCCGCAGGCCCATCTGGTCGTCGACGGCTACAACGTCACCAAGACCGGCTACCCGACGATGCCGCTGGAGAAGCAGCGGCTGCGGCTGCTCGGCTCCCTGTCGGCCCTCGCGGCCCGCTCGGGGGCCGAGGTCACCTGTGTCTTCGACGGGGCGGAGCTGGCGGCGCCGGTGCTGCTCGCGCCGCCGCGCGGCGTGCGGGTGCTGTTCTCGAAGCCCGGCGTCACGGCGGACGAGTTGATCCGGCAGCTGGTGCGTGCGGAGCCGCCGGGCCGGCCGGTCGTGGTGGTCTCCACCGACCGCGAGGTGGCCGACGGCGTGGCGAAGGCGGGTGCGCGGCCGGTGGCGTCCGCCTTGTTGCTGAAGCGGCTTTCGCGGCTCTCGTGACGCATCGCAACTCCTGGGTGGTATGCCCGAATTCTGGACGGCGGACCGTCAATTACTCATCACTGCCCGTGTGATGCACGGAAATAAAGTGGTGCCCGAGCGATATTTTTGCCAGTGGGATTTGAACTGATCACAACTTGGTCACTAGGGTCGGCCTTCGAACCTTCGCGCGGTTGATCACCCATCCGGGGTGACGGCGGAGGAACCGCCTGCCCCTGACCGGTTGGGCGGCTCGAGGAAGAAGGAGCTCGCCTTCGTGGCGTCCCACCGTCGACCCAAGCAGCCGAGCCGCATGCGCGTGACCGTGCTCACCGCGACCGCGGCCGCCGCCGTCGCCCTCACCGCCCAGGGCGGTGCCCAGGCGGCCCCCGCCAAGCCCAAGATCGACGAGGTCAAGTCGAAGGTAGACGCGCTGCACCACGAGGCCGAGGAGGCCACGGAGCAGTACAACCTCGCCGACGAGCGCCGTGGCAAGCTGCAGCAGGAGATCGGTCAGCTCCAGGACAAGGTCGCCCGCGGTCAGCAGGAGCTCAACACCCTGCGCGACCAGATCGGTTCCGTCGCCAGCGCCCAGTACCGCTCCGGCGGCATCGACCCGGCGCTCCAGCTCTTCCTCTCCGCCGACCCGGACACGTACCTCGAGAAGGCGTCCGCGATCGACCAGTTGAGCGCCCAGCAGGCCGACGTGCTCACCTCGATCCAGGCCAAGCAGCGCACCCTCGCGCAGCAGCGGACCGAGGCCACCACGAAGCTGGCCGACCTCGAGGACGTCCGCAAGACGCTCGGCGAGAAGAAGAAGAAGTTCCAGACCAAGCTGGCCGAGGCGCAGAAGCTCCTCAACACCCTCACCGCGGCCGAGAAGGCCAGGCTGGCGGAGGAGGAGCGGGCGAAGGAGCAGCGCGCCAGCCGTGACGCCGGCGAGCGGATGAACCTCGGCAACGAGGTCCCCGCCAACGGCTACGGCGCCGCCGCGCTCGCCGCCGCCGCCACGCAGATCGGCGACCCTTACGTCTCCGGTGCCGAGGGCCCCAACGCGTACGACTGCTCCGGTCTGACCCAGTGGGCGTACGCCCAGGCCAACGTCCAGCTCACCCGCACCACCTACACGCAGCAGAACGACGGCGTGAAGATCGGCCGCAGCCAGCTCAAGCCGGGCGACCTCGTCTTCTTCAACAGCCTGTCGCACGTGGGTCTGTACGCGGGCAACAACACGATCCTGCACGCCCCCAAGCCGGGCGCCAGCGTCCGCTACGAGTCCATGGACTACATGGGCACGTTCCAGTTCGGCGTCCGCATCGGCGGCTGACCCACGACCCGCTGCGGCACACCGCCCGAACGGGTGGTTCGCCGCGACGCGTACTGACCCGACGCCCCGCCGGTGACCTGTGTTCTCCGGCGGGGCGTCACTTTGTGTGCCCATCGGCTTCGTTGGACGCGGACTGATCAACGGCTACTGTCTGCCGCGCCAGTCTGCGTCGAGCCGAACGGAGCGCGATTCGTGGCGTCCCACCGCCGACCCGCCAGGGTCACCGTCCTCACCGCCGCCGCGGCCACCGCGGCGGCGTCCCTCGGGGCCGTCCCCGCGAGCGCCGACCCCGGGGCCGGACCCGCGGCCACCCGCGCCACGGTCGACCGGCTCTTCGAGGAGGCCGAACAGGCCACCGAGGGCTACAACCGGGCGGACGAGAAGGCGGACGCCCTGCGCCGGACCGTCTCCCAGGCCCGGGACGGCCTCGCCCGCGGCCAGGAGCGCATCAACCGCATGCGGGGCGTGATCGGCCTGGTCGCCGGGGCCCAGTACCGCTCCGGCGGCATCGACCCCGCCCTCGCCCTGTTGCTGTCCTCCGACCCGGACAGCTACCTCGAGCGCGCCACCGCCCTCGACCGGATGACCGCCCGCCAGAGCGCCACGCTCGCCGAACTGCAGCGGGAGCAGCGCCGGCTGGACCAGAAGCGCTCCGAAGCCCGCACCGCCCTGACCGAGCTGGAGCGCAGCCGGGCCGAGGTCGCCCGCCACAAGCGCACCGTCGAGCGCAAGCTCGCCGAGGCCCGCCGGGTGCTCGCGAGCCTCACCGCCGAGGAGCGCGCCGACTTCGACCGGGCCTCCCGCACCGGCGGACGCGACGGAGGACCCGCGGAGGAGCTGCCGCCCATGGCCGACCTCGCCCCGGGCTCCTCGCGGGCGTCCGCCGCGGTGATCGCGGCCCGCAGCATGATCGGCAAGCCGTACGTGTGGGGGGCGACAGGACCCTCCGCCTTCGACTGCTCGGGCCTGATGGTCTGGTCGTACCGGCAGGCCGGGATCAGCCTGCCGCGCACCTCCTCGGCGCAGCGGTACGCGGGCCGTCAGGTGCCGCTGTCGCAGGCGCAGCCCGGGGACATCGTCACGTACCGCGGCGACGCGAGCCACGTCGGGATCTACGCGGGCAACGGGCAGGTCATCCACGCCCCCTATCCGGGTGCGCGGGTCCGCTACGACCCGGTGAACATGATGTCGCACGTGACGGTGACCCGGGTCTGACCTCCGTTCCCCGGGCCGCGGGCCCTCGGCGCCCCGTACGATCGGGGGCGTGGCAGGTCAGGGGAGTGGAGCGGCGCGCGGCGCCGCCGCGTGTCTCCTCGCCGCCCTGCTCGCCCTCGCCGGATGCGGTGCTCCCGAGCCTGCCGGCCCGGCGCCCGGGGTGATCCAGGGCCTGCTCGACCGGCACGCGCGGGCGCTGCTCGACCGGGACGAGGCCGGCTATCTCGCGGCCCTGGACCCCGCGCTCGTGCCGGCCGCGCGCACCGAGTTCGGCCGGCTCTCGAAGATCCCGCTCGGCGGCCTGAGCTACCGGGTCACCGATGTCGACACGACCGGTGAGGGCAGGGCCACCGCCGAGGCCGAGCTGGGGTACCGGATCAAGGGCTACGACTCCGGGCCCGCCACCACGGAGCGGGTCCTGGACCTCGCCGAGCGGGACGGGCGCTGGTACGTCACCGGCGACCGTGCCGCCGACGGCGCCCCGCAGCAGCTGTGGCAGCAGGGCGACGTCCAGGTGGTGACCGGACGGCGCGGCCTCGTCCTCGGCGTGGGCCAGAGCACGGAGCGGCTGCGGGAGATCGCGGCGGCGGTCGACCGGGCGGTGCCCGCCGTGGGGGACGCCTGGCGCAGCGCGTGGGCGGGCCGGGTCGTGGTCCTCGTGCCCGCGTCGGTCGAGGCGATGGGGCGGCTCCTCGGCGGACCCGCCGCCTCCTACCGGGGCATCGCGGCCGTCACGACCGGCGAGGTGGGCGGTGGCCCGTCGGCGCCCGCGGACCGGGTGATCGTGAACCCGGACGCGTACGCCCTCCTCGGCTCCTTCGGCCGGCAGCTGGTCCTCACCCACGAGACCACCCATGTCGCGACCCGGGCCGGGACCACGAAGGCCACCCCGGTCTGGCTCTCCGAGGGCTTCGCCGACTGGGTCGCCTACCGGGGCACCGGCCGCACCGCCGCCCAGGCCGCGCCCGAGCTGCGCCGCGCGGTCCGCGCGGGCGAGCTGCCCGCCCGGCTCCCCGAGGATCCCGACTTCGCCTTCGGCGGGGACGCGGAGGCCCTGGGACGGGCGTACGAGGGCGGCTGGCTGGCCTGCGAGCTGATCGCGGAGCGCTGGGGCGAGGCGAAGCTGACGGAGTTCTACAAGGCCGTGGGCGCGCACCCGGGCCGTGAGGGCGCGGTGGAGAAGGCGCTCCAGGACGTGCTGGACACCACGCCGGAGGACTTCACCGCCGACTGGCGGGCCTATCTGGGGGAGCGGCTCGGGTAGACGCCGCTCTCCTGCGCCCGGGCTCCGGCGCGTACCGCCGGGACCTCAGCGCGTGCCGGACAGGACCTTCTCGCGCTCCGGGCCGGTCGCCTGCGCGGGCACCAGCGCGACCGCCGCGAGGCGTGGCTCCGTCACCGTGTGGCGCCACAGGATCCGGCAGGCGATGAGCGTGGCGGCGACGAGGAGGCCGTTCCGGCTGAACAGCACCGCCATGCCCAGCGGATCGCTCCGCGTGACGTGCGAGAACCACACGGGGAACTCGAACTGCGTGATCGCCGTCGCCCACAGGACCAGATGCGCCGGCCGTTCCATCCGGCTCGACCGGTACGCCAGGCACACCGCGGCGAGACCGACCAGCCACAGCATGTACTGCGGGGAGAGCACCCGGCTCGTCGTCGTGAACAGCAGCACCGCCACGAAGGCCGCGTCCGCCACCGTCGACGAGGTGAAGCGGCGTGCCCGGAACCGCCAGAGCAGCAGCCAGGCGAAGGCGGCGAAGGTGAGCCCCATGGCGGCCGTCGACACCGTGGACACGTACGGGCCGAGGAACTCGATCGAGCCGTAGTTCATCCGCGCCTCGCCGTCCCAGCCGAAGTGCCGGGCCACGTGGAAGACCATCGAGCCCAGCGACTCGACCTCCGTGCCCCGGTCGCGCTGGAAGGAGAGGAAGGCCAGCGCCCCCGGCATCCACAGCACGCAGAACAGCAGCACGGCCGCGGCCGCGCCCACCGCCGCCGGCCAGGAGCGGAGGGTCGCCCGCCCCTTCGGAGTGCCCGCGAGCAGCAGCACCGGCCACACCTTCAGGACCGCGCCGAACCCGGCGAGGGCGCCGAGGACGCGGGGGCTGCGGCCCGCCGCGAGCAGCGCGGCCACCGCGACGGCGGTCACCATCACGTCGTACCGGGCGTAGGCGGTCGGGCCGAGCAGGGCGATGCCCGCGATCCACATCCAGGCGCCGCGCGACGAGCGGCCGGCCCGGCGGCCCGTGTGGAGCAGCAGCCCCAGGACGAGCGCGTCACAGAGGAAGGCGAGGACGAAGAAGGCGGCCGAGTAGCCGAGGAAGGGCAGCAGCCCGGGGGCGAGGACCGCGAACGCGGCGGCCGGCGGGTACTGCCAGGTCACGTCGTCCAGCGGATACGTGCCGGTCCGCAGGACCTCGTACCAGCCCTGGTAGATGTCCTCGATGTCGAACGTGATGTCCGGACCCGGGATCACCACGACCTTGAAGACGAGCAGCAGCAGGATGATCCGGGTCAGTGCCCAGAGTCCGAGCGGCAGCCGCAGTTCCGCGAGTGACCGTGACCACTTTCCCACTGCGCCCGTCATCACTGGCTCGTCCTTGTCCTGTCGGCCCGCTGATGCGGGGGAGTGGTGGTGCTGGGCGGTGGATGCGCGCGCGGTACTGTCGGCCACGATGCACAAGACCCTGATCGTAACCAACGACTTCCCGCCGCGTCCCGGCGGAATCCAGGCCTTCCTGCACAACATGGCACTCCGCCTGGATCCCGAACGGATCGTGGTCTACGCCTCCACCTGGAAGCGCAGCCGCGAGGGGATCGAGGCGACGGCCGCGTTCGACGCCGAACAGCCTTTCACGGTCGTGCGGGATCGCACCACCATGCTGCTGCCGACTCCTCGGGTCACCTCACGGGCCACCGCGCTCCTCCGTGAGCACGGCTGCGAGTCCGTGTGGTTCGGCGCCGCCGCACCCCTCGGCCTGATGGCCCCCGCGCTGCGCCGCGCGGGCGCCCGGCGACTCGTCGCCACCACTCACGGCCACGAGGCGGGCTGGGCCCAACTCCCCGCCTCTCGCCAGCTGTTGAGGCGGATCGGCGAGGGTACGGACACCATCACCTACCTCGGTGAGTACACCCGTTCCCGGATCGCCGCGGCCCTCACACCGGCCGCCGCGGGCCGGATGACGCAGCTCCCGCCCGGCGTCGACGAGAAGACCTTCCACCCCGACTCGGGCGGCGCGGAGGTCCGCGCCCGCCTCGGGCTCAGCGACCGCCCCGTCGTCGTCTGCGTCTCCCGGCTGGTCCCGCGCAAGGGCCAGGACACCCTGATCCGGGCGATGCCGCGGATCCTGCGCCGGGTCCCGGACGCGGTCCTCCTGATCGTCGGCGGCGGCCCGTACGAGAAGGATCTGCGCCGCCTCGCCGCCGAGACCGGAGTGGCCGGATCCGTACGCTTCACCGGCGCCGTCCCCTGGTCCGAGCTGCCCGCCCACTACGGCGCCGGAGACGTCTTCGCCATGCCCTGCCGCACCCGGCGCGGCGGCCTCGACGTCGAGGGCCTCGGCATCGTCTACCTGGAGGCCTCCGCCACCGGCCTCCCGGTCGTCGCGGGCGACTCCGGGGGCGCCCCCGACGCCGTCCTCGACGGCGAGACCGGCTGGGTCGTCCGCGGCGAGTCCTCCGAGGACACCGCGGACCGCGTCGCCACCCTCCTCCTCGACCCCGAGCTGCGCGCCCGCATGGGCGAGCGGGGCCGTGCCTGGGTGGAGGAGAAGTGGCGCTGGGACCTCCTCGCGGAGCGGCTCAAGCAGCTGCTCTAGGCCCGCGCGGGGCCGTTGTACGGACAGGACGGCCGGAGGCCCGGAGCGACATCGCTCCGGGCCTCCGGCCGTACGTGCTTTCGGATCAGGCGCTGTAGATCGCCTCGATCTCGTCCGCGAAGTCCTTCGCCACCACGTTCCGCTTCAGCTTCAGGGACGGGGTGATGTGGCCCGCCTCCTCGGTGAACTGGGCCGGAAGGATACGGAACTTGCGGACCGACTCCGCCTTGGAGACGGCCGCGTTGCCGTCGTCGATCGCCCGCTGGACCTCCGCGACGAGCTCCACGTCGTCGCGCAGCGAGGCCGCCGTCGAACCCGTCGGCTTGCCGTGCTCGGCGGCCCAGCGGCCGAGGAACTCCTCGTCGATCGTGACCAGCGCGCCCACGAACGGGCGCCCGTCGCCGACCACCATGCACTCCGCGACGAGCGCGTGCGCCCGGATCCTGTCCTCGATGACGGCCGGGGCGACGTTCTTGCCGCCCGCCGTCACCAGGATCTCCTTCTTCCGGCCGGTGATCGCCAGGTAGCCGTCCTCGTCGAGGGTGCCGATGTCGCCCGTGTGGAACCAGCCGTCCGCGAGCGCCTCGGCCGTCGCCGTCTCGTTGTTCCAGTACCGCGAGAAGATGTGCTCGCCGTGCAGCAGCACCTCGCCGTCGTCGGCGATCCGCACCACCGAGCCCGGCAGCGGCTGACCGACCGTGCCGATCTTCTGCCGGTCCCAGGGGTTGAACGCCGTCGCCGCGCACGACTCCGTCAGGCCGTAGCCCTCCAGGACCGTGAAGCCGATGCCGCGGAAGAAGTGGCCGAGCCGCTCGCCGAGCGGCGCGCCGCCCGAGATCGCGTACTCGCCGCGCCCGCCGAGCACCGCCCGCAGCTTGCTGAAGACCAGCTTGTCGAAGACCTTGTGCTTCAGCTTCAGACCGAAGGACGGGCCGCTCGGGGTGCTCAGCGCGCGGCTGTACGCGATGGCCGTGTGCGCGGCCTTGTCGAAGATCTTGCCCTTGCCGTCGGCCTGCGCCTTCGCCCGGGCCGAGTTGTAGACCTTCTCGAAGACCCGCGGCACGCCGAGGATCAGCGTCGGCCGGAACGAGGCCAGCTCGTCCGTCAGGTTCTTGATGTCCGGGACGCAGCCGAGACGGATCGGCGCCATCACGGACGCGACCTCGACGAGCCGCCCGAAGACGTGCGCGGCGGGCAGGAACAGCAGCACCGAGCACTCGCCGGTGCGGAAGAGGGGCTTCAGCCGCTCCACCACGTTGCCGCACTCGGCGAAGAAGGCCCGGTGGGTCAGGACACAGCCCTTGGGGCGGCCCGTCGTGCCCGAGGTGTAGACGATCGTCGCCGGGTCGTCCGCGTTCGCCGCCGACATGCGCTCGTCCAGCAGCTCGTCGGAGACGTCCGCGCCGGAGGCGGTCAGCCGCGCGACCGCGTCGTCCTCGATCTGCCACACGCCCTTGAGCTGCGGCAGGTTCGCCCTGACGGACTCCACCGACTCCTGGTGGGCCGCGCTCTCGACCAGCACGAGGGTGGCGCCCGAGTCGCCGAGGATCCACTGGATCTGCTCCGGCGAGCTCGTCTCGTACACCGGTACGGTCACGCCGCCCGCGCTCCAGATCGCGAAGTCCAGGAGCACCCACTCGTACCGCGTGCGCGACAGCAGCGCGACGCGGTCGCCCGGCTCGACACCGGCGGCGATCAGGCCCTTGGCGGCCCCACGGACCTCCGCGAGGAACTCCGTGGCCGTCACGTCGGTCCAGGCGCCGTCGACCTTGCGGCCCATCACGGCGACATCTGGGTGCTGGGAGGCGTTGCGGCGGATGAGATCCGTCAGATTGCCGTCCGCGGGGACCTCGTACAGGGCCGGAAGGCTGAACTCGCGCAAGACTGCTGCTCCTCATCGGGCGCCGGCGCCACGGCTCTGTGTGATGCACCGGTGAAGTCCAAGAACTGGCGGGCGCTCAGTGGGGGTGAGCACGACTGGACTGCCCGGACGTTACCCATCAGTACGTGGTTCCCGATAGGGGGTCCCGGTCAGATGTTCGGTGCGTCACACATGTATGGCGGTGCTCTGCGCAGAGTAATCCACAGGTTTCCCGACTCGGAAGTAACCGCAGGTCGCACCCCCTAAAGTAGGCCCATGCGAGTCCATGTGGTCAGTGACGTGCACGGGAACGCCGACGACCTCGCCAAGGCGGGGAACGGCGCCGACGCCCTCATATGCCTGGGTGACCTGGTCCTCTTCCTCGACTACGCCGACCACAGCCGCGGGATCTTCCCCGACCTCTTCGGCGTCGAGAACGCCGACCGGCTCGTGGAACTGCGCACCGCCCGCCGCTTCGACGAGGCCCGTGAGCTGGGCCGCCGCCTCTGGGCCGAGCTCGACGTCGACCGCGAGACCGCGATCGAGGCCGCGGTCCGCCGCCAGTACGCCGAACTCTTCGCCGCCTTCCCCACCCCCACGTACGCCACCTACGGCAACGTCGACATCCCCCGCTTCTGGCCTGACTTCGCCGGGCCGGGGACGACCGTCCTCGACGGCGAGCGGATCGAGCTCGGCGGCCTCGTCTTCGGCTTCGTCGGCGGCGGCCTGCGCACCCCGATGCGCACCCCGTACGAGATCTCCGACGAGGAGTACGCGGCGAAGGTCGAGGCCCTCGGCGACGTCGACGTCCTGTGCTCCCACATCCCGCCGGACGTGCCGGAGCTCACGTACGACACCGTCGCCCGCCGCTTCGAGCGCGGCAGCCGGGCCCTGCTCGACGCCGTCCGCCGCACCCGGCCCCGCTACGCCCTCTTCGGCCACGTCCACCAGCCGCTCGCCCGGCGGATGCGGATCGGCGCGACCGAGTGCGTCAACGTCGGCCACTTCGCCTCGACGGGCACCCCCTACGCCCTGGAGTGGTGAGCCGGCGCCACCGGAGTGGCGCGCCGGCCGCCCGGGCCCGTGGTGACGGGCCCGGCGCCGGGGCGCGATAGCCTTCCGTCGGCACGCCCGTGCCCCGCGACTTCCCTCGATTTCCGCCGGACCGCACAGTGGAGGAGCCAGCACGATGGCCGAACACACCAGCTCGAGCATCACCATCGAGGCGGCGCCGGCCGACGTCATGGGCGTGATCGCCGACTTCGCCCGCTACCCCGAGTGGACGGGCGAGGTGAAGGAGGCCGAGGTCCTGGAGACGGACGCCTCAGGCCGCGCGGAGAAGGTCCGGCTGCTCCTCGACGCCGGTGCGATCAAGGACGACCACACCCTCGCCTACACCTGGACCGGCGCCGACGAGGTCAGCTGGACCCTGGTCAAGTCCCAGATGCTCCGCTCGCTCGACGGCTCCTACCGGCTCGCCCCGCTCGGCGGCGGCGACCGCACCGAGGTCACCTACCAGCTCACCGTCGACGTCAAGATCCCCATGCTCGGCATGATCAAGCGCAAGGCGGAGAAGGTCATCATCGACCGCGCCCTCGCCGGCCTGAAGAAGCGCGTCGAGTCGGACCGGTAGCCCCTCCGGGCCGGTGGGCGGCCAGGGGCCGGTAACGTTCCGCGGCATGCGGATCATCCTTGTCACCGGCCTCGGCGGCGCCGGACGCACCACCGTCGCCGCCGCCACCGCCCTCGCCGAGGCGCGGGCCGGTCGCCGGGTCCTGCTCGTCTCCGAGGACGCCGACCCGCTCCTGGGCGGTGAAGGCCTCCGCGTGCTGCGCCCCGCGCCGGCCGCCGACTTCCGCCGCGAGTTCCTCGCCCTCCAGGCCCGCTCCGGCACGGCCCTCGACCTGCTCGGCACCGCGCCCTTCGAGGACGCCGAGCTCACCGAACTCCCCGGCAGCCGCCAGTTCGCCCTGCTGCGCGCCCTGCGCGACGCCGCCGACGGCGACCACGAGCTCGCCGTCGTCGACCTGCCGCCGCTCCCCGAGGCCCTCGCCGTCCTCGCCCTGCCCGAGCAGCTCCGCCGCTACCTGCGCCGCCTCCTGCCCCCCGAGCGGCAGGCCGCCCGCGCCCTGCGCCCCATGCTCGCCCAGCTCGCCGGCGTCCCCATGCCCGCGCAGTGGCTGTACGAGACCACCGCCCGCTGGGAGGCCGAGCTCGCCGCCGTGCAGGCCGTCGTCGACGCCCCCGCCACCAGCGTCCGCCTCGTCCTCGAACCGGGCCCCGCCGCCGGCCGCGCCCTGCGCACCGCCCGGCTCGGCCTCGCCCTCCAGGGCCTGGCCCTCGACGCCGTCGTCGCCAACCGGCTGCTGCCTTCCGACTCCGAGGACCCCTGGCTCGCCGGGCTCACCGCCCAGCAGCACCGGCACCTGGCGGAGCTCCGTACCGTCACCGGCGCCGTCACCGGCTGTGTCCTCGACGAGCTGCCCCACCTCGGCCGGGATCCGCGCGGGCCCGAGGACCTCACGCTCCTCGCGCCCGCACGCCCCGCATCCGCCCAGGACCCCGCCCCCGCCCCGGAGTGGCCCGTCGAGGACCGGCGCGAGGAGGACGGCGTCCTCGTCTGGCACATCCCGCTGCCCGGGGCCGTCAAGGAGGAGCTGTCCCTCGTCCGTCGGGGTGACGAACTGCTCCTCACCGTCGGCGCCTTCCGCCGCAACGTGCCCCTGCCGGGCGCCCTGCGGCGCTGCGCCGTCACCGGCGCGGGACTCGTCGAAGGAGACCTCCGGGTGCGCTTCACCCCGGACCCCGGCCTCTGGCCCCGTACCCCCTGAGGGGGCGTGTACCGTCGAAGTACCAGCCAGTGAGGAGTACGCCATGAGCGATTCGGACGCCTGGGCCAAGGCGTGCGCCGAGGACCTGGAGGCGGAGAAGGCCCGCCGCAGGGCAGAGCGCGGAGAAGGACCCGGCTCGCCCGCGGAGGAGTTCCGCAAGCTCTTCGACGCCGTCGCCGACAAGGTCGCCGGCGGCCTCGGGAACCCGCTGCTCGCCGGCCAGGCCGCGCAGACCGTGCAGCAGCTCGTCAGCCAGGCCAAGGCCGCCGTCGAGCCCGTCATCGAGCGCAACCCGCAGGTCTTCGACCACCTCGCCGCCGCCGGCAGCGAACTCCTCGCCGCCTACCGCTCTGCCGTCGAGGGCCACGAGCGCCGCTGGACCCGCGAAGGCACGGTGCCGGCGGACGACCCGCGCGACCCCCGCCGCGAAGCGGACGGGCCGGGCGAGGGCGACCGCAAGGACGACGAAGGGCCGGGAACCGGGCAGCACATCGACCTCGACTGACCGGGACGCCCGTCCCCCTCGGGTACGGTGGGCCCTAGCGGGGCTCGACCGAAAACTGAGGGACACATGGGACTCACCATCGGCGTCGACATCGGCGGCACGAAGATCGCGGCCGGCGTGGTCGACGAGGAGGGCAACATCCTCGACACGCACAAGGTGCCCACCCCGCCGACCCCCGAAGGCATCGTCGACGCGATCAGCGCCGCCGTGTCCGAAGCCGGCAAGGGCCACTCGATCGAGGCCGTCGGCATCGGCGCCGCCGGCTACGTCGACGACAAGCGTGCCACCGTCCTCTTCGCGCCGAACATCGACTGGCGGCACGAGCCGCTCAAGGACAAGGTCGAGCAGCGCGTCGGCCTGCCCGTCGTCGTCGAGAACGACGCCAACGCGGCCGCCTGGGGCGAGTACAGGTTCGGCGCCGGCCAGGGCCACGAGGACGTCATCTGCATCACCCTCGGCACCGGTCTCGGCGGCGGCATCATCATCGGCAACAAGCTGCGCCGCGGTCGCTTCGGCGTGGCCGCCGAGTTCGGCCACATCCGGGTCGTCCCCGACGGACTCCTGTGCGGCTGCGGCAGCCAGGGCTGCTGGGAGCAGTACGCCTCCGGGCGTGCCCTCGTCCGGTACGCCAGGCAGCGCGCCAATGCCACCCCGGAGCGCGCGGAGGTCCTGCTGGCCCTCGGCGACGGCACCCCCGAGGGCATCGAGGGCAAGCACGTCAGCCAGGCCGCCCGCGCGGGCGACCCGGTGGCCATCGACTCCTTCCGGGAGCTGGCCCGCTGGGCGGGCGCCGGTCTCGCCGACCTGGCCTCGCTCTTCGACCCCTCGGCGTTCATCGTCGGCGGCGGCGTCTCGGACGAGGGCGACCTCGTCCTCGACCCGATCCGCAAGTCCTTCCGGCGCTGGCTGATCGGCGGACAGTGGCGTCCGCACGCCCAGGTCCTCGCCGCCCAGCTGGGCAACAAGGCCGGCCTGGTCGGCGCCGCTGACCTGGCCCGCCAGGGCTGAGTACACCCCTTCACGCCATCCGCCCGTCGCGTCCTCCCGGACGCGGCGGGCGGTTGTCGTACGTTACGTGGCATGGCGATCAGTGAGCTGCCCAACTCCCGGACCGAGGCGGACGGTTCGGCCGTCCTCAGGGTCCTCAGCTACAACGTGCGATCGATGCGCGACGACGAGGACGCCCTCGCCCGGGTGATCCGGGCCTGCGCGCCCGACCTCGTCTTCGTCCAGGAGGCCCCGCGCTTCTTCCGCTGGCGCAAGCACGCCGCCCGGCTCGCGGCCAAGAGCGAGCTCGTCATGCTCAGCGGCGGCGCCACCGCGGCCGGACCGATGCTGCTCTGCTCCCTGCGGGCCACCGTGGAACGCACCGAGGACGTGCTGCTGCCGCTCACCCCCGGCCTCCACCGGCGGGGTCTCGCGACGGCCGTCGTCCGCTTCGCCGGGGCCCGGGTCGGACTCGTCAGCTGCCATCTGAGCCTGCGGAAGGAGGAGCGGTACGCCCAGGCCGGGATGGTCCTCGAACAGGTCGCCGCCCTGGGGACCCCGTACGCCCTCGTCGCGGGAGACCTCAACGAAAGGCCCGACGGCCCCGCCTTCCGCCGGCTGACGAAGGAACTCCAGGACGGCTGGGAGGTCAGCCCCTGGGGCGGCGCGAACACCTCGACACCCGCCGACCCGCACCAGCGGATCGACGCGGTCCTGGCCACCCCGGGCGTCGAGTTCCTCGGCTGCGGAGTGCCCACCGACCTCGATCCGGCGGATCTGCGGGCCGCCACCGACCACCTTCCGGTGCTCGCGGCGGTCCGCGTCCCCGCGTCGTAGGAAACGGCCGTGCGACGGCCGGACGGCTCAGACCACCGCGCCGCGGCCCGGGTCGTCGAAGCCGTCGTCATCGTCGTCGTGCTTCATGCGCCCCACCAGGGTGGCGAAGCCGCCCAGGAAGCCGCCGACGCACAGCGTGGTCAGCCACCACGTCATGTCCCACCGGAGCAGGACCGCGAGCAGCATCAGTACCGGCCCGCCGACCACGGCGAGCCAGGCGAACTTGGTCGTCGTGTCCGCGTCCGGCAGCGGCGGGGGCTCCGGCGGGACGAAGTGGCCCTCCTCCGAGCCACCGGGGGCGTCCTCCGGTTCGGCGGGCGAGTAGTCCCGGGGGCCGGCGGGCCGCACCCCGGGCGCGAAGACGACGGAGCTGCCGAGCGCGGGGCGCGCGGGACCGTCGTCCTCCGGACCCTCGTCCCCCTCCGCCTCGGGTCCCCCGGAGGCCTCCGGGGTGGTCTCGGCGGTGTCGGGCCTGGGCTTCGGCTTCCAGGGCGTGCCCTCACCGAGGGTCGGCCGCGGCTTCACGGGCCGGGTCCCACCGCCCCCGTCGCTCCCTTCCGCGTCCGCGTCATCTGTGCTTTCGGGCTCCGGCAGCGACAGGTTCTCGATGGTCCGGAACGGCTTCGCCTCCGGCGGATCCACGGGCTCGTCGCCGTACCCGGCGACGATCGCGGCCCAGGCCGCCTCCTCGTCGATGGGCTGCGGCTCCCGTTCGCCGCCGTCCTGCTGTTCAGCCACCGCTCCTGCTCCCCTTTCCGTCGACCAGACCCGGAGCGAGACGCTCGACGAAGGCCAGGCTCTCGTCGAAGATCCGCTCCGCGTCATGGTCCAACGTCGCCACGTGGTAGCTCTGTTCCAGCAGGATCTCCCGGACGTCCGTCGAGGAGATCCGGGAGAGGATCCGGGCCGAGTCGGCCGGCGGCACGACGTGGTCCTGCGGGCTGTGCAGCAGCACCACCGGCTGGGTCACCTGGGGGAGCTCCGCGTCCACGGTCCGGAAGAACCGGCGCAGGGAGTACGCGGCGTGCAGCGGCACCCGGTCGTAGCCGACCTCGGTCACGCCCTCCTTGGCGATGTCGCTGGCGATGCCCGGGTTCGACGGGATCAGATGGCGGACGACCGGCAGCGCGTGAGCGGCCAGACCGTGCACCTTGTTGGCCGGATTCACCAGGACGATGCCCTTCACGGCGTCCCCGTGCTGGGCGGCGAGCCGCAGGGTCAGCGCCCCGCCCATGGAGAGGCCGAACACGAAGACGGTCTCGCACCGCTCCAGGAGCTCGCGCAGCGCCCGGTCCACCTCCGCGTACCAGTCGTGCCAGGTGGTGAGCTGCATGTCCTGCCAGCGGGTGCCGTGGCCGGGCAGCAGGGGCAGGGACACCGTCAGACCGCGTTCGGCGAGGTACTCCGCCCACGGGCGCAGTGACTGCGGGGAGCCGGTGAATCCGTGACAGAGAAGAACGCCGACCTCTCCGCCCTCGTGGCGGTACGGCTCGGCTCCGGGAAGGACCGGCACCGGGGTCTCCTGTTCGGTTGCGACTTCGGCGTCTTCAGGTGCGCCGGAGCGACGGAAAATGGGGAAGGACCTTCACGGTACGCGACCGGACCGACACCGACCAGGGCCGTAGCGGGGGCCGTGCGCCGGTACGGGATAAAGTCGTCGCCACGGCACACGGAAGGCATGGCGAGTTGATCTACGGCGCAATGAAGTTCTCCCTCGGAGGGTCCCTGAAGCTTGCCTTCCGACCCTGGGTGGAGGGTCTGGAGAACGTTCCCGCCGAGGGTCCCGCGATCCTGGCGAGCAACCACCTGTCGTTCTCCGACTCCTTCTTCCTGCCCGCCGTCCTCGACCGCAAGGTCACCTTCATCGCCAAGGCGGAGTACTTCACCTCGCCGGGCGTGAAGGGCAAGCTGACGGCCGCCTTCTTCAAGGGTGTCGGCCAGCTCCCGGTGGACCGTTCGGGTGCGCGGGGCGCGGGCGAGGCGGCCATCAAGGCCGGCATCGAGGTCATCGAGAAGGGCGGGCTCTTCGGGATCTACCCCGAGGGCACCCGCTCGCCCGACGGGCGGCTCTACCGGGGCAAGCCCGGCGGTCTGGCGCGGGTGGCCCTGGCCACCGGCGCGCCGGTGATCCCGGTCGCCATGATCGACACCGAGAAGATCCAGCCTCCCGGCAAGGTCGTCCCCAAGCTGATGCGGCCGGGGATCCGGATCGGCAAGCCGCTGGACTTCACCCGGTACCAGGGCATGGAGGGTGACCGCTTCATCCTCCGCTCGGTCACCGACGAGGTCATGTACGAGATCATGAAGCTGTCCGGCCAGGAGTACGTCGACATCTACGCGACCGCCGCCAAGCGGCAGATCGCGGACGCGGAGAAGGCGGCCAAGGAGGCCGTCAAGGCCGAGATCGCGGCCCGGGAAGAGTCCGGCGCGTAGGCACGGGGGCGCAAGAGCTCGGCGGGTGACCACGAGCGCGTAGGAGCCCGGCGGGCAGAACGGTCCGGCGGGTCGTTCCGGGCGTGACAGTCCGGCGGGTAGGCCCGGACACGTGACGGTCCGGCGGGTAGGCGTCCTTCGCGGACGTCCGGGGGTGGGGGAGATGGCCAAGCGCGAGCGTGTCGTGCGCATGTCGGTCGAGCAGCCGTTGTGGCGGGCGCTCACCGGCTACCGCGTCCTGACGATGGTGTACGCCGTCCTGCTGTTCGCCTTCGGGCGGGAGCGGTACGAGCGGCCCTGGGTCGCCGTCGCCTATCTGGCGGTGATGTGCGTCTGGACCCTCGCCACCCTCCCCAAGGTGGCGAACGCGGCCAGCTGCACCAAGCGCTTCCTCGGCGTCGACCTCACCGTCGCCCTCGTCGGCATCCTCCTCACCCCCCTCGCCGACGCCCACGCCCAGACGATCGACGGCCCCACCCTGCCGTCGATATGGACCGCGGGATCCGTCCTCGCCTTCGCCATCAAGGGCGGCTGGCGCTGGGCCGGAGTCGCCTCCTCCCTCGTCGCCGTCGCCAACATCGTCGAGCGCGGCCACCCCAGTCGGGACACCTTCCACAACGTCCTGCTCGTCTGGGTGGCCTCCATCGCCATCGGATACGTGGTCGAGGTCGCCCGCGCCTCCGAGCGCACCCTCGCCCGCGCCCTGGAGATCGAGGCCGCGACCCGGGAGCGGGAGCGGCTCGCCAGGGACATCCACGACAGCGTCCTCCAGGTCCTCGCGATGGTGCAGCGGCGCGGCACGGCGCTCGGCGGCGAGGCCGCCGAACTGGGACGGATGGCGGGGGAGCAGGAGGTGGCCCTCCGTACCCTCGTCGCGGGCGGACTGACCCGCCCGAGCCTGGTGTCCGAGGACGAGTCCGAGGGGGCCGTCGTCCGCGTGGTCGAGGTCGACGACCCGGACGACGACACGCCCGTCGACCTGCGAGTCCTCCTCGCGCCGCGCGCCGGGGCCCGGGTCACCCTCTCCGAGCCGGGCGCCCCGGTCCTCCTGCCGCCGCCCGCCGCCCGTGAGCTGGCCGCCGCCGTCGGCGCCGCCCTGGACAATGTGCGGGTGCACGCGGGGGAGGACGCCCAGGCCTGGATCCTCGTCGAGGACTGGCCGGACGAGGTGATCGTCACCGTCAGGGACGACGGCCCCGGCATCCCGGAGGGCCGCCTCGCGCAGGCGGAGGGCGAGGGTCGGATGGGCGTCGCACTCTCCATCCGGGGGAGACTGCGGGAGCTGGGCGGCACGGCCGAGCTGGTCTCGGTACCCGGCCAGGGCACGGAAGTCGAGTTGAAGGTTCCACGGGGGAAGGCAGGACGAGGAAGATGAACGAGCAGCAGGCCGAGCGGCCGATCAGGGTGATGGTCGTCGACGACCATCCGATGTGGCGGGACGCGGTCGCCCGCGATCTGGCCGAGGCGGGCCTCGACGTGGTGGCCACCGCGGGCGACGGCGAGCAGGCGGTGCGCCGTGCCCGGACGGTGACCCCGGACGTCCTGGTCCTGGACCTGAACCTGCCCGTGAAGCCGGGCGTCCAGGTGTGCAAGGAGCTGGTCGGCGGCCGGCCCGAACTGCGGGTCCTCGTCCTCTCGGCGAGCGGTGAGCACGCCGACGTCCTGGAGGCGGTCAAGTCCGGCGCCACCGGCTACCTCCTCAAGTCGGCCAGTACGGCGGAGCTGATCGACGCCGTGCGGCGGACCGCGGTCGGCGACCCCGTCTTCACCCCCGGTCTCGCCGGTCTCGTCCTCGGCGAGTACCGCAGGCTCGCGTCCGAGCCGGTCCCGGCGACGGGCGGCGACGAGCCGAAGGCCCCGCAGCTGACCGAGCGCGAGACGGAGGTCCTGCGGCTCGTCGCCAAGGGGCTCAGCTACAAGCAGATCGCCGAGCGGCTTGTCATCTCGCACCGCACGGTGCAGAACCACGTCCAGAACACCCTGGGCAAGCTCCAGCTGCACAACCGGGTGGAACTCGTCCGGTACGCCATCGAGCGGGGCCTCGACGACGCCTGAGTCCCGGGGCCGGGCGGGCCGACGGAAGGGGTCGTATATTCGCGAGGAGTGCGGACATACGGCCCATCACCGTCCTGAGGGGAATCTCGTGGAAATCCTGGCATTCGGCGTGCAGGCGGACGAGAAGCCCCTGATCGAGAAGGCGTTCGCGGGGCACCACGACGTCCGCTGTCTGAGCGTCTTCCTCAGCGAGGACACCGCCCCCATCGCGGCCGGCTACGAGATCGTCTCCACCAGCGTCAACGCCAACCTGAACAACCGGGTCCTGCAGACCCTCGCCGCCGGCGGGACGCAGATGATCGCCCAGCGCTCGACGGGCTTCAACAACATCGACCTGGAGGTCGCCGAGCGCCTGGGCCTCACCGTCGCCCGTGTCTCGTACTACTCGCCGTACTCCGTCGCGGAGTTCGCGTGGACCCTCGCCATGGCCGTCAACCGTCGGATCGTCCGCGCCTCCAACCGCACCCGCGACTTCGACTTCCGGCTCGACGGACTGATGGGCCGTGACCTGCGGGGCCGTACCGTCGGCGTCCTCGGCACCGGCAAGATCGGCGAGGCCTTCACCCGGATCGCCCACGGCTTCGGCATGAAGCTCCTCGGCTGGGACGTCGCCGAGAACCCCACCTGCGTCGCACTCGGCATGACGTACGTCGAGAAGGAACGGCTCCTCGCCGAGGCCGACCTCATCAGCCTCCACGTGCCGCTGCTCCCCTCCACCCAGCACCTCCTCGACGCCGCCGCCCTCAAGATCATGAAGGACGACGCCATCCTGGTGAACTCCAGCCGCGGCGGTCTCATCGACACCGAGGCGCTGGTCGTCGAACTCCGGGGCGGACGCTTCGCCGGCGTCGGCCTCGACGTGTACGAGGCGGAGGCGGGGCTCTTCTTCCTCGACAGGTCCCTGGAGGTCGTCGAGGACGACACCCTGGCCCGCCTGGTCACCTTCCCGAACGTGGTGGTCACCTCCCACCAGGCGTACTACACCGTGGACGCGGTCGGCCAGATCATCGACACCACGGTCCGGAACGTCCTCGACTACACCGCGGGGCGGCGCAGCGAGAACGTCCTGGTCCCGCGAGGCTAGGGCCTGTCTTTCGGATCATGCCGGGCTCGCGGCGTCCGGTGCCGCGCCTCGCCGCGTTGTCGTCGGTCTCCCCCCAAGCTCTCGGCTTCGCTCGAGGAGGGCGGTACCCCCACCGCTCCGCGTTGGCTCCCTCCTCCGCCTTGCGATGCACGGCACCAGACGCCGCTCCCTGTTCCGGCCCGATCCAAAAGACAGGCCCTAGTCAGACGAGCACCCCCGCGAGGAGCGAGGCGGTCAGCGCGGCCCCTTCGAGCGTCAGGACGGACTCGGGGTGGAACTGCACGCCCGCGAAGCCCGGCCCGCGCAGCGCGTGCACCTCGCCGGTCTCCGCGTCCCGGCTCACCTCGATCCGGTGCAGTGCCAGCTCCGTCGCCGTCCGATCGTCGCAGCGGGCGGTGAAGCTGTTGTAGAAGCCGACCGTCCGCTCCTGCCCGAACAGGTCGATCCGCATCTGGGCCCCCTGGAACGGGGTCCGCTTGCGGACGATCTCCAGGCCCAGTTCGGCGGCGATCAGCTCGTGCCCGAGGCAGACGCCGAGGAGACCGTGCCGGTGGTCCCGTACGAGGTCGGCCGTCAGACCGCGCAGGAAGCGCATCTTCGGGTCGGCGGTGTCCGAGGGGTTCCCGGGGCCGGGGCCGAGGACCACCGGCCCCTCGTGGGTCAGTGCCAGCTCGCGCAGCCCCGGCTCGTCGTAGCGGAGCACCGACACGTCGAGGCCGGAGGAGCGCAGGACGTGCGCCAGCATCGCCGTGAAGGTGTCCTCGGCGTCGATCACGAGGGCGTGGCCCGACAGCTCCGCCGACCGGACCTGCATCTTCAGCCAGAACGGCGCCAGATCGGCCCGCCGCGCGTCCAGGGCGGCCCGCACCCGCGGATCGTCGGCGAGGAGTACGGGGGCCGGTGCCGGTCCGCCGGACGGCCGCCCCTCCCGTACCCCCAGGGCGGTGAGCACGCCGGCCGCCTTCGCGTGGGTCTCCGCGACCTCGCCCGCCGGGTCCGAGTGCCGGACGAGGGTCGCGCCGACCGGCACCCGCAGCCGTCCGTCGGCGTCGATGTCGGCCGTCCGGATCAGGATGGGCGAGTCGAGCGTCTGGGCGCCGCCCTCGTCCGTGCCGAGCAGGGCGAGCGCCCCCGCGTAGTAGCCGCGCCCGCCCTCCTCGTGACGCTCGATCACCCGGCAGGCGTTCTGCACGGGCGAGCCGGTCACCGTCGCCGCGAACATCGTCTCCCGCAGCACCTCCCGCACGTCGAGCGAGGACCGGCCGCGCAACTCGTACTCGGTGTGCGCGAGATGGGCCATCTCCTTCAGGCGCGGGCCGATCACCACCCCGCCCATGTCGCCGACCGTGCACATCATCTTGAGCTCCTCGTCGACCACCATGGAGAGTTCCTCCGTCTCCTTCCGGTCGGCGAGGAAGCCGAGGAGGCCCTCGGCGGTGGGGGCGGTCCCGGCCGGGTAGCGGTAGGTGCCGCTGATCGGGTTCATCACGACCGTGCCTCCCGACATCCGGACGTGCACCTCGGGGCTCGCCCCGACGAGCGTCCGGTCGCCGGTGTGCACCACGAACGTCCAGTACGCGCCGCGCTCGCCGGCGAGCAGCCGCCGGAAGAGCGCGAGGGCGTCGGCCCGGCCGAAGCCCGGGATCTCACCGGTGTACGTCCGCCGGATGACGAAGTTCGCGCCCTCGCCGGAGCCGATCTCCTCGTCGATGACCCGCCGCACGGTCCCGGCGTACTCCTCGTCGGAGACGTCGAACCCGCCGCCCTCGACGGTCACGTCGTGCGCGGGAAGCTGGGCGAGCGCCTCCGCGAGCGGCAGCTCGTACGTCTCGTCGGCGACGAGCACGGAGAGCGGGGTGCCGTCGTCCCGCACGTCGAAGCCCCGCTCCCGGATCTGCCGGAAGGGCACGAGCGCGAGCGTCGGCAGCGGGCCGACGGGCAGCTCGGCGAGGCGCTCGGCCTCGTGGACCCGGCCGATCAGCACCTCGACGGTGTCGTGGTCACGGCCGGGGGTGCGCCTGCGGAGCAGGGCGAAGGGCGGGCAGGAATCGTCGAGGAGACGGGAGAGGTCCATGGGGCGGGTCTGTTCCTTCCGGGAGGACTACGGAGAGGAGGAGACGGCCCGGGTACGAGAAAAGGCCGCCCCTCGGGCGGCCTTCGCGTGTCAGTCGGTGTACGCGCGATCAGTGGGCCGCCGGATGAGCGGTCCACCACCAGTTCTGGATCTGAGGCGCGAACATGCGAGCACTGTAACCCGACGGGACACGGAAACGGGGCCCGGTCCGCACCGTGGACGGTGCGAGCCGGACCCCGAGGCCCGTCGGACTACCCGATCAGAAGATCAGATTGTAGCTCTGCCAGCCGGGACCGACCTGCACGCGCGGGGCGTACGGGGAGGTCGCGCTGCCGGTGCCCTTGTACAGCCACAGGGTGCCGGAACCGTCGCGGGCCACGAAGTCCACCTTGCCGTCGCCGGTGAGGTCGCTCGGTCCCACGATGCTGTTGTAGATCTTCCAGCCGGTGCCGACCTGGACGCGCGGGGCGTACGGGGCGGTGGCGCTGCCGGTTCCCTTGTACAGCCAGATGATCCCGTTGGCGTCGCGGCCGATCAGGTCCGGCTTGCCGTCGGAGGTCAGGTCGCCGGTGCTGACGATGTTGTTGTAGATCTGCCAGCCGGTGCCGACCTTCACGCGGGGCGCGAACGGCACGGCCGGGGTGCCCGTGCCCTTGTACAGCCAGATGACACCCGACTTCTCACGGGCGATCAGGTCGGCCTTGCCGTCACCGGTCAGGTCGCGGACGCCCATGATCTGGTCGTAGATCTGCCAGCCGCCACCGGTCCTCAGCCGCGCCTTGAACGGCGCGGAGGGGTTGCCGCTGCCCTGGTAGTACCAGAGCACGCCGGAGGCGTCGCGGGCGACGGCGTCGCCGGTGCCGTCGGCGCGGAGCGCCGTCATCGGGGTGACCGCGTTGTAGACCCCCCAGCCACCCCCGACCCGGTACCGGGTCAGGAACGGCGCGGTGGAGCTGCCGGTGCCCTGGTACTGCCAGAGGACACCGGAGGTGTCACGGGCGAGGAGGTTGTAGCGGTTGTTCGCGGGGACGGGGGCGGTGGCGGGAGCTTCGGTGATCTCGCTCTGCTTCACCCAGACGATCTTGTGGTGGTAGCGGATCGGCACGAACATCGTGGAGCCGATGACGTTCTTCTGCGCGGAGCCGAACCACTCGTCGCCCGCCACGGCCGGACCGGCCTTCACGTAGGCCTGGTCGGCCGGGAGGGAGAACTCCGTGAGCGAGTCGTTCTCGTCGCCCGGCGCTTCGAGACCGGCGGCCGTGTAGGCGGCGGTCTCGGGGTAGGAGCGGCCGTAGATCTTGGCCGGGGTCTCAGCGGACCTGGCCTTCACCGTGGTGGCGCTCACCGGCGCGGTGTACTGGCCGCCGGGGTTGTGGAACCACGCCTTCACGCCCGCGTACCAGATCGCGGTCCAGTCGGACCGGACCTCGGCGACGACGTACAGACCACCGGCGCGGAGCTTGCTGCCGTAGTACCAGCCCAGGGTCGGGTCGTTGCCGGTGAAGTACGGGTCCTTGACGATCGGGTCGCTGGTCGAGGGCCCCGTGTGCAGGTAGACGAAGTTCGACGGCCGCGGGGACGCGGTCAGCGTCTGCCCGGTGTCCTCGTCGACGTACGTCAGCTTGGGCTGGTTGGCCTCGGTGAGCGGCGGCACCGCGCGGACCGTCTGCCCGGCACGGAGCAGGCCGCCCGCGCCCTTGTCGCCCTGGGGGGCGCCGAGCAGGGACATGTAGTAGTTCCAGTCCCAGTACGGGCCCGCGTCCCAATGGAGGTCGCCGGTGCGGCCGTCCGTCGCGAGCGCCACCTCGTCGTGGCCGATGATGTGCTCACGGTCGAGCGGTACGTTGTACTGCTTGGCCAGGTGCTTCACCAGCTCGGCGGAGGTGCGGTAGAGCTGCGGGTCGAACCAGAAGCCCTCCTTGAGGGCCCAGCCCACATGCTCCACACCGATGGTGTGCATGTTGTGGCTCCAGTTGCCCGCGTGCCAGGCCACGTCCTTGTTCTGGACCAGCTGGTTGACCAGGTCGCCCTTCTCGCTGACCAGGTACTGGGCGCTGACCGCACCCGTCGGGCTGCTCAGCGTGTTGTACGAAGAGGTCCAGTCGCCCTCGGTGTCGTGGATGACGATCTGCCGGATGTCCATGCCGTCGGCGGGACGGTTGGCGAAGGTGAAGTTCTTCCGCCCCGTGGACGTGGGGACGATGAACTTGGCCTGGCAGTTCACGGTCGTCGGGCATTCGAGGGTCGCCGTCGTCGCCGTGGTGGTCGCGAAGGAGGCGGCCAGCGGCACGTTCGCCGGTTTCACCGGCTCGACCGAGGGGTCGGCCGGCAGGGCGACCTGCTCGCCGTCGAGGGTGAGCGCTCGCTCGCCGTTCTCGATCGACTCGAAGACGCGCTTCGCGAAGACGTCGGCGCCCTTCTTCTGCGAGGACTCGCTGAACCGGGCCACGGCCGGGTACCAGTCGCCCGGTTCCTCGGACAGCTCGGCACCGGCCTGTTTCTGGTACTCGGCCAGGAGCGCGGCGCCGGCCCGGATGGAGGCGTTGGTGTCGTTCTGGACGGCCTCGGTGGAGCTGTCGATCAGCTCGGCGGCCTTGTCCAGGGTGTGCAGCTTCGGGTCGTCGGTGTCCACGACCGACTTCTCGAGGATGCGGCGGACGGCCTCCGGGTCGAAGTTCTTCTCGAACTCCGCGTGGCCGCTGCCGTTGGAGTGCCGGATCTGCTCGTCGGTGATCTCGACCTCGACATCGCCCGGGTCGACCTTCGTCAGGCCCATGACGTTGTACCCGCCGGTGGTGCTGGGCGCGCCGTCGTGCGACTCCCACAGCGACTTCTGGTACGACACCGCCATCAGCACGCTCTGCGGCACATCGAACTCGCGCGCCGCGTTTGCGAACTGCGACTGCAGGGAAGTGTCCCCAGCAGCCTTGCCGTCGTCCGCCGTGCCCAGGAGGCTCGGTGAGGCGACCGCGAGGGTGCCGATCGTCGCCGTGGCGACGACGGCGGCCGCCGCTCCGTACAAGAGTCGTTTCTTCTTGCGGTCCCTGCGGTGCCTCTGGGTCACGCCCACCCCTGTAGTTCGACTGTGAACTTGTTGAAACGGGCCAGAGGGTAACACCCCCCGAAGGCGTGAAGATCGCCCTTGGACATATCGGGCGCGCGTCTCAGCCACTGGTCAGGGGGACAGGACCGGACGAAGAACCCCGTAATGTGGTGGGTGTGACCGTGAACGCTGATTCCCACGCCGTCGCCAAGGCGACCTGGCGAGACCTGCCCGCGGCGCAGCAGCCCGAGTACCCCGATGCCGAGGCTCTGCGCGATGTGATCGCGGACCTCGAGTCGTATCCTCCGCTCGTCTTCGCCGGCGAGTGCGACCAGCTGCGCGCCCGGATGGGAGCCGTCGCCCGTGGCGAGGCGTTCCTGCTCCAGGGCGGCGACTGCGCCGAGGCCTTCGACGCCGTGTCCGCCGACCACATCAGGGCCAAGCTCAAGACGCTGCTCCAGATGAGCGCCGTCCTCACCTACGCGGCCTCCGTGCCCGTGGTGAAGGTCGGCCGCATCGCCGGCCAGTACTCGAAGCCCCGCTCCAAGGGCACCGAGACCCGTGACGGCGTGACCCTGCCGACGTACCGGGGCGACTCGGTCAACGGCTTCGCCTTCGACGAGAAGTCCCGCATCCCGGACCCCGAGCGCCTGAAGCGGATGTACAACGCCTCCGCCTCCACGCTCAACCTGGTGCGCGCCTTCACCACCGGCGGCTACGCCGACCTGCGCCAGGTGCACGCCTGGAACCAGGACTTCGTCAAGGCGTCCCCCTCCGGACAGCGCTACGAGCAGCTGGCCCGCGAGATCGACAACGCGCTGAACTTCATGAAGGCCTGCGGCACCGACCCGGCCGAGTTCAAGGCCGTCGAGTTCTACGCCTCCCACGAGGCGCTGCTGCTCGACTACGAGGGCGCCCTCACGCGTACGGACTCGCGCACCGGCAAGCTGTACGACACCTCCGGCCACATGGTCTGGATCGGCGAGCGCACCCGCCAGCTGGACCACGCCCACATCGAGTTCGCCTCGCGGATCGCGAACCCGATCGGCATCAAGCTGGGCCCGACCACCTCGGTGGACGAGGCGCTGACGTACATCGACCGTCTCGACCCCGACCGCGAGCCCGGCCGGCTGACCTTCATCGTCCGCATGGGCGCCGACAAGGTCCGTGACAAGCTCCCCGAGCTGGTCGAGAAGGTCACCGCCTCCGGTGCGGTCGTCGCCTGGGTCACCGACCCGATGCACGGCAACACCTTCGAGGCCGCCTCCGGCCACAAGACGCGCCGTTTCGACGACGTGCTCGACGAGGTCAAGGGCTTCTTCGAGGTCCACAAGGGCCTCGGCACCCACCCGGGCGGCATCCACGTCGAGCTCACCGGTGACGACGTCACCGAGTGCGTCGGCGGCGGCGACGAGATCTTCGTCGACGACCTGCACCAGCGCTACGAGACGGCCTGCGACCCGCGCCTCAACCGCAGCCAGTCCCTCGACCTGGCGTTCCTGGTGGCGGAGATGTACCGCGATCAGTAAGTAGGTACCTACGACGACGGGGCGCGGATCCATGTGATCCGCGCCCCATCGTCGTATCCAGGGCTTTTGCGGTCCCCCCGCGCCGGGTAAGGTTAGGTTAGCCTTATCGATCACGGCGGGAGGTGAACCGCGTTGTACGTCTGCTCATGCTTCGGTGTGACGGAGAAGCAGGTCAAGGAGCATGCGAGCGCGGGCGCCTGCACGCCTCGCCAGATCGCCTCCGCCTGCAAGGCCGGAACGGACTGCGGTTCCTGTGTCCGTCGAATTCAGGCCATTCTCGGTCGCGGCAACTGCCCCCGGCGCGAACTCCTCGACCAGGGCGTTCCCGCGCTGACCGCAGAGCCCGCCGTCGTCGGGGAAGTCGCCCGGCTCGGGGAAGCCGCCTAGCTCGGCTGCTCGATCAGCGTCGAGATGTAGAGCGCCTCGCCCAGGGACTCGATCAGCTCCAGCTGCGTGTCCAGGTAGTCGATGTGGTGCTCCTCGTCGGCGAGGATCTCCTCGAAGAGGTTCGCCGAGGTGATGTCACCCTTGGCGCGCATGACCTCGATGCCGCGCTTGAGGCGGTCGATCGCCTCCACCTCGACCTGCCGGTCCGCCTGGAACATCTCGGTGATGGTCTGGCCGACCCGCACATGGAAGAGCCGCTGGTAGTTGGGCAGACCGTCGAGCATGAGGATGCGCTCGGTGATCTTGTCCGCGTGCTTCATCTCATCGATGGACTCTTCGCGGGTGTACTTGGCGAGCTTCGTCCACCCCTTGTTGTCCTGGATGCGGTAGTGCAGCCAGTACTGGTTGATGGCCGTCAGCTCGCCGGTCAGCTGCTCGTTGAGGAACTCGAGGACCTCGGGGTCGCCCTGCATCGCAGAGGCTCCTTCCACGTTACGTGTTTATGCCGTCACTGGGCAGGATGGCCGCATCCTCGCACCCCGAATGGGGGGCGTCCAGTAAGTGCAGGCTTAGTGTGAGTTGCCCGAATCCCGTGGCGGGGAAGGTCTCCTGGTCATGACCACCCCTCGCCGTCTGTCACCATGGATGGCATGGGTCAGCCGGAGAGCGGGGTACACCGGGAAGCGGGGCAGCCGGATCGTTCACCGGACCTTCCGCCGGGTCAGCGGCTCCAGCGCGGCTGGCCGGTCACCCATTACGGGCCCGTCCCCAAGTTCAAGCCGGACCGCTGGGAGTTCCGTGTCTTCGGGGCGACGGCGGACGGTGACAAGCGGTGCTGGAACCACGAGGAGTTCTCGGCCCTGCCGTTCTCCACGGTCGTGGCCGATCTGCACTGCGTCACGAAATTCAGCATGCTCGGGGCCGAATGGGGTGGTGTCGCCGCCCGGACGGTCCTGGACCTCGCGCCGCCCGCTCCCCAGGTCACGCACGTGATGGTCTGGGCCGAGTACGGCTACAGCGCCAACATGCGGCTCGCCGACTTCGCCGCCGACGGCGCGATCTTCGCCACCCACAAGGACGGTGAGCTGCTCACCGCCGAGCACGGCTTCCCCCTCAGGCTCGTCGTCCCCCACTTGTACGCCTGGAAGGGCCCGAAGTGGGTCCGGGGTGTGGAGTACATGGCCGCCGACCGCAGGGGCTTCTGGGAGGAGCGCGGCTACCACAACCTCGGCGACCCCTGGAAAGAGCAGCGGTACTCGTACCAGGAGGAACCGGGAGACGGCCCGGAGCTGTAGGGGCCTGTGGGCCGGTTCTTTTCGGTCAGTGGTGGTACTGGTGGACCACCGCGTGGCCCTTGCCGCGGCCGATCATCCACTTGTTGATCGGTGTGGTGATCACGAACGCGGCGGCGAGCGCGATGGCGAGCACGATCCAGAAGAACGGCTCCGAGAGGTGCGCGTCCATGGCGCCGGGCCAGAGGGCGAGCACGCCGTTGTCGATGGTCTCCATGACCGCGATGGAGAGGGTGTCGGCCGCGAGGGCCACCTTGAACGCCGTCCTGAAGTCGACGCCGGCGGCCAGGACGCCGCGCAGGGTGAGCGCGTAGCCGAAGAAGAAGGCCAGGATGATCGCGAGGATCATCGTCTCCACGTTGCCCCAGCCGAGCGAGGTGCCGATGACCATGCCGAGTACCTCGCCGATGGCGCAGCCGGTGAGGCAGTGCAGGGTGGCCTTGGCCGCCATGGCCCAGGAGACCTTGCCGGAGTGGCCCGCGTGCTCGTGGTCGGCGTGCTCGTGGCTCGCGTGAGCGGTGTGAGCGCCGTCGTCGTGGTGGGTGTGTGCGTCGTGGTTCATCGGGTGCCCCCCATGTCGGGTAGCGGTTCCTGCCGTTACAGGAACCGTATACCCCCTAGGGGTATTCCTCAACGGGAAACGGCGTCCCTGAGCTTCTTCAGCAGCTCCACGTCCGCCAGATGCCCGTCCTTGCCGCCCGGCGTCTCGATGACCAGCGGCACGCCGTCGGTCGCCGGGTGCCGGAGAAGGTTGCGGAACCCGTCCTCGCCGATGTGACCCATGCCGATGTTCGCGTGCCGGTCCTTGCGCGCGCCGACCACGTCCTGAGAGTCGTTCGCGTGGATCAGCTTCAGGCGGCCCTCGCCCACCGTCGCCACCAGCTCGTCGAGGGTCCGTGTCGCACCGTCGGGACCGGTCAGGTCGTGGCCGGCGGCGAAGATGTGGCAGGTGTCGAGGCAGATGCCCAGCTTGGGGTGGTGGTCGAGCGCGTCGAAGTACGGCCCGAAGTCCTCCGCGCGCGAACAGAGCGAGAAGCCCTGCCCGGCCGTCGACTCCAGGAGCAGATACGGATCGTCCTCGTGCGTCAGCTCGTCGAGGAGCGGCAGCAGCCGCTCCCGTACCTGGGCGAGCGCCACCGTGCGGGGGCGGCCCCCGGTCGCCGATCCGGTGTGCACCACCACGCCCTTCGCGCCGATCTCCCGGCCCCGCCGTAGCGAGTGCCGCATCGACTCCACCGACTTCTCGGCGGTGGCCTCGGTGTGCGAGCCGAAGTTGATCAGGTACGGGGCGTGCACCCAGGCCGAGATCGACTCGGCCTCGCACTCCGCCCGGAACCGCTCGTCCTGGGCCGGGTTGCCCACCGGGGTGGCCCAGCCGCGCGGGTTGGCGACGAAGACCTGCACGGTCTCCGCGCCCAGCTCACGGGCGTAGCCCAGACCGGTCGTGGCGAGGCCACCGGCCACCGGGACGTGGCCGCCGACGGGATTGCGCATCGGTTTCTACAGTCCCTTGATCGTGATCGTGACGGTGGATCCCTCGGGCGCGGTGGAGCCGCCCTCCACGGACTGGCTCGCGACCGTGTCGCCGAGGTAGGGGAAGGACTTCTTGACCTCCACCTCGAAGCCCGCGTCCTCCAGGGCCGTGCGGGCGTCGTCGGCCGTCTCCCCGGTGACGTCCGGGACCTCGACCTGCTTCGGTCCCTTGGAGACGGTGAGCGTGATGGTGTCGCCGTCGGCGGCCCGGCTGCCCTCGGCGAGGGACTGCGCGGCGACCGTGCCGGCGGCCTCGGGGGAGTGGATGCGCTCCGGGGCGACCCGGACGGTCAGCCCGTCCTCCTGGAGCAGGGCCGTGGCGTCGGCGACGGTCTCGCCGGCGACGTCGGGTACGTCGATCGGCGCGCCCCTGCTGACCAGCAGGGCCACGGCCGAGTCGGGGGCGCGCTCGGTGCCGGGCTCGGGGTCGGAGCCGATCACGGAGCCCTGCGCGACGGACTCGCTGAACGCGGTGGTGATCACCCCGGGCAGCAGGCCCTCCCGTTCGAGGGCGGCCTTGGCCTCGGCGAGCGGCTTGTTCTTGAGGTTGGGCACCTTCACGACCTCGGGGCCGCGGGAGAGCGTCAGGGTGACCGTGCCGTTGCCCCGGATGCGCTCGCCCGGTGCCGGGTCGACGGCCATGACGGTGCCGCGCTCGTACACCTCGCTGAACGCGCGCTTCGTCGCGCCGACCTCCAGGCCGGCGTCGGTGATCCGCTGCGTGGCGGCGGCCTCGGTCTGGCCGAGGACGGCGGGGACGCGGGTGAACTGGCCGGAATTGATGTACCAGACACCGGCGCCGAGACCGAGTGCGAGCAGGACGGCGACGACCACGAGGAGCGGGCCGCGCGGCGGGCGCCTGCGGGCCGTGGGCACGGGGGACTCCGGTGCGGGCAGCCGGTTCGTGTGCTGGACCTGATGGGCGTCGTCCGCCTCGGCCGCCGGTACGGGCCGGGCGATCACGCTGGTCCGGTCCTCGGCCGTGTCCCTGGCCTCGGAGCGCGCCTGCGGGGGCACGGCGTCGAGCTGGTCCTCGCCGAGTGCGGCGCGGGCCTCCCGGAGGAGGGCGAGAAGGGCGACGGCGTCGTGCGGGCGGGCCTCGGGGTGACGGGCCGTGGCCGCCGCCACCAGCTCGTCCAGCTCCAGGGCGAGCCCCGGGACGGTGGCGGAGGGGGCGGGGACGTCCGTGTGGAGGTGCTGGTAGAGGACCTGCGCGGGGGTGTCACCGGCGTGCGGCTTGCCGCCGGTCAGCATCTCGTACAGGACGACACCGCAGGCGTACACGTCGGCGCGGGTGTCGGCGGTGCCGTGTTCGATCTGCTCCGGCGCGAGGTACGAGACCGTGCCGAGGACCGAGCCGGTGGTCGCGGTCGCCGAGCCCACGGCCCGTACGAGACCGAAGTCGGCGACCTTGACCCGGCCGTCGTCCCCTATCAGGACGTTCTCCGGCTTCATGTCGCGGTGCACGAACCCGGCCCGGTGCGCGGCGCCGAGCGCGGCGAGCACCGGCTCCAGGATGTCGAGGGCGGCCCGGGGCGCGAGGGCGCCGCGCTCGCGCAGCACGTCACGGAGGGTGCAGCCCTCGACGTACTCCATCGCCAGGTAGACGTACGCGCCCTCGGTGCCCTGGTCGAAGACGCCGACCACGTTCGGGTGCGAGAGCCGTGCGACGGACTTCGCCTCGCGGATGAAACGCTCGACGAAGGCGGCGTCGGTGGCGAGGGCGGGGTGCATCACCTTGAGCGCGAGGACGCGGTCGAGGCGGGTGTCCACGGCCCGGTAGACCGTGGCCATCCCGCCGACGGCGATGCGCGCGTCGACGCGGTAGCGGCCGTCGAGCAGCCGCCCGACGAGGGGGTCCTGGAGGGTCGTGTCCACGACGACGAGTCTACGAGCCGGTCGGCGGGGGCTCGGCCGGGTGGCCCCGACTGCGACGGAGCTGTGACGAGCCCCGCACCACGCCCCCGCCGCCCCCGTCAGAACGCCGGGCGTTCCGGGTCCAGGACGGGGCGGCCCTCCATCGGGGAGGACGCCTCCGCGAAGTGGCGGCGGGGGATGCGGCCCGCCCGGTGGGCGAGGCGGCCCCCCTCCACCGCGTGCCGCATCGCCGCCGCCATCAGGACCGGCTCCTGCGCCCGGGTCACCGCCGACGCCAGCATCACCGCCGCGCACCCCAGCTCCATGGCGAGCGCCGCGTCCGACGCGGTGCCCGCGCCCGCGTCGAGGATCACCGGCACCCCGGCCCGTTCCGCGATCAGCTGGAAGTTGTGCGGGTTGCGGATGCCGAGCCCCGAGCCGATCGGGGAGCCGAGCGGCATGATCGCCGCGCACCCCACGTCCTCCAGCTTGCGCGCCAGGACCGGGTCGTCGTTGGTGTAGGGGAGGACGGTGAAGCCGTCGTCGACGAGGGTCTCGGCCGCGGCGAGGAGCTCCTCCCCGTCCGGCAGCAGGGTCCGCTCGTCGGCGACGACCTCCAGCTTGATCCAGTCGGTGCCGAGCGCCTCCCGCGCGAGCCGGGCGGTCAGGACCGCCTCGCCGGCCGTGAAGCAGCCCGCCGTGTTCGGCAGGACCCGGATGCCGAGCCGGTCGAGGACGGACAGGACCGAGCCCTGGACGGTCGGGTCCAGGCGCCGCATGGCGACCGTCGTCAGTTCCGTACCGCTGGCGATCAGCGAGCGTTCCAGGACGTCGAGGCTGGGCGCCCCGCCGGTGCCCATGATGAGGCGCGAGGTGAACTCCGTACCCCCGAGGGTGAACACGTCGTCGGACATCGCGCTCAGCCTCCCTGCACCGCGGTGAGGACCTCGACCCGGTCGCCCTCGCCGAGCGGAGTCGCCGCCCACTCGCCGCGCGGCACGACCGTCTCGTTGAGGGCGGCGGCCACCCCGGAGCGGGACGTGGTCAGGGTCGCGACGAGGGCGTCGAGGGTGAGGGGGCCGGAGAGCTCGCGCGGTTCTCCGTTCACGGACACGTTCATGCGGGCTGCTCCTGACGTACGGGGAGGGCGGGGGAGAAACGGCGGGGGGTGAAGGGGCGCGCCTCGTCCGGGAGGACGCCCGTGGTGAGCACCTCGGCCATGACGTCGCCGGTGACGGGGGTGAGGAGGACCCCGTTGCGGTAGTGGCCGGTGGCCAGGTGGAGGCCGGGCAGGGCGGTGGGGCCGAGCAGCGGCGCGTTGTCCGGGGACGCGGGGCGGAGCCCGGCGAGGGTCTCGGTGAGCGGCAGCTCGGTGAGGCCGGGGACGAGTTCGTGGGCGTCGCGCAGCAGCTCGTACACCCCGCCCGCCGTCACCGTGGTGTCCCAGCCAAGCTCCTCGCTGGTGGCGCCCACGACGAGCTCGCCGTTCGCGCGCGGCACCAGGTAGACGTGGCTGCCCCGGACGACGGCCCGGACGGTACGGGAGAGGAAGGGGGCGTACGGGGCGGGCACCCGCAGCCGCAGGACCTGGCCCTTGACGGGGCGGACGGGCGGCAGCACCTCGGCGGGGACGCCCGCGAGCCGCCCGCTCAGGCTTCCGGCGGCGAGGACGACCTGGTCGGCCGTCAGTTCCCGGTCCCCGGCGAGTACGGCACCGCGCGCCCGGTCCCGTACCACCGTCAGGCTCTGCGCGAGCGCGCGGTGGAAGACCACCCCGGCCCGTTCGCAGGCGACGAGGAGCGCGGCGGCGAGCCGGCGCGGGTCGACCTGGTGGTCGCCGTCGACCCGCAGCCCGCCCCGCACCCCCGGGGCGAGCATCGGTTCGAGGCGGCGGCACTCGCGGCCGCTGAGCCACTCGGAGGTGAGCCCGCAGCGGGTCTGCAGGGCGTGCAGTTCGCGCAGGTGGGCCCGGTCGTCGGCGTCGAGGGCGACGGCGAGGGTGCCGCAGGCGCGGTAGCCGACGTCGTGGCCGGTGAACTCCTGGAGCTCGGCGACGAACGCGGGATAGCGCGCGGCGGAGGCGAGGTTGAGCCCGAGCAGGGTCTCCTCGCCGTAGTGGAGTTCGGTGACGGCGGCGAGCATGCCGGCCGCGACCCGTGCGGCGCCGCCGCCCGGGTCCGGGTCGACGACGGCGGTGCGCAGTCCGCGCCGCGCGGCCCGCCAGGCCGTGACCAGACCGATGATGCCGCCGCCGACGACGAGGACGTCGGAGGTATCGGTGCCATGGGTGGCGTCGGTGACTTCACTGACATCGGAAGAACGCATGGGCGTCCAGCCCCTCCCTTCGCCGGCATGACCCGGATCAGGTTCGTACGGTCGGAGGCCGTCCCAGCCTCCCTCTCAGCCCGGTGCGTCCGGGCTCCCGCGAGTGCTTTACGCCCGCCAGACTAACCGCAGGCCCTTTCGGGGCCCAGGCCCCTCCCTGGCTGACGGTGCGTCAGGAACGTAAGGTGGGCGGGTGAGCGAGCAGAAGCAGGCCCAGCAGCATGTCGTGATCGTCGGCGCCGGGATGGCGGGCGTGCAGACCGCCGTCGCCCTGCGCGAACAGGGCTTCACCGGCCCCGTGACCCTCATCGGGGCCGAGACCCACCAGCCCTACGACCGGCCCCCGCTCTCCAAGGCCATCCTCCTCGGCACGGCCGAGAACTCCGCCTTCGACGTCGACTTCGAGGACCTCGGCATCGAGCTGCGCCTCGGCCTCGACGTCACCGGGCTGCGCGCCGCCGACCACGAGATCGACACCGAGGCCGGGCCCGTCCCGTACGACGTCCTGGTCGTCGCCACCGGGGCCCACCCGGTCACCCTGCCCGGCACCGAGGGCGTCCCCGGGATCCACCTGCTGCGCACCCTCGACGACGCCGTGCGCCTCGGCCCCGTCCTGGAGCGCCGCCACGACGTCGTGGTCGTCGGCGCGGGATGGATCGGCGCCGAGTTCGCCACCGCCGCGCGCGAGGCGGGCTGCGCCGTCACCGTCGTCGAGGCCGCCGACCGCCCCCTCGCCGGCGCCCTGCCCGCCGAGGTCACCACCCCCATGGCCGAGTGGTACGGAGCAGGCGGCGCCGAACTCCTCACCCACGCGCGCGTGGACTCCGTCGAGCCCGGCGCGCCCGGGCGGGTGGTCCTCGCCGACGGCCGCGAGCTCCCCGCCGACGCCGTCGTCGTCGGCATCGGCGCCCGCCCCGCCACCGACTGGCTCGCGGACTCCGGCATCGCCCTCGACCCGAGCGGCGCCGTCACCGCCGACGAGCGGCTGCGCACCTCCCTGCCCGACGTGTACGCCGTCGGCGACTGCGCCTCCTTCCCCTCCGCCCGCTACGGGGAGCGCCTCCTCGTCCACCACTGGGACAACGCGCTCCAGGGCCCCCGCACGGTCGCCGCCACGATCACCGGGGCCGACTCCGGGCCGTACGACCCCGTTCCGTACTTCTGGTCCGAGCAGTTCGGCCGCTTCGTCCAGTACGCCGGGCACCACGCGGGCGCGGACGAGCTGCTGTGGCGCGGCGACCCGGCCGGGGAAGCCTGGTCCGTGCTCTGGCTGCGCGCCGGAACGCTGGTGGCCCTCCTCGCCGTCGGCCGCCCCCGCGACCTGGCCCAGGGCCGCAAGCTCATCGAGACGGCCGCGCACGTCGACCCCGCACGCGCCGCCGACCCGGCCGTGCCCCTGAAGGCGGCGGTCCGATAGGTCCGTCCCCCTGAAGGAGGCGTCGCACGGGGCCCGGGTACCGGCTGTCGGTCCGGGATGGCAGGCTTGTCCTGTGACCGAGATTGACGTAAAGATCGATGCGCTCGTCCCCGCCTGGCTCTACGTGCCCGACATCGCGGAGATGCTCGATGTCGAGGTGACGCGCGTGCGGCAGCTGATCAAGGAAGGTCAGCTCATCGCCGTGCGCCGTGGAGAGAACAACGCCCTGCAGATTCCCGCCGCCTTCATCCAGGGCGACAAGATCGTCAAGGGCCTCGTCGGGCTCCTGACCGTGCTGCGGGACGACGGCTTCACCGACGAGGAGATGCTGGAGTGGCTCTTCACTCCGGACGAGAGCCTGCCGGGCACGCCCGCGCAGGCGCTCAACGAGAACCGCGGCACGGAGGTGAAGCGCCGCGCCCAGGCGCTCGCCCTCTGAGGCACGCACGCACCAGGACACCATCAGCGGGTGTCGCGGCGACCGGCCCTTCGCGGGGCCGGCCGCCGCGGCGCCGGCGACACCGACGGGGGGAACCCACCCATGCCCACGCCTCGTGAGCGGCTCGCCGACGCCCGGCTCTACCTCTGCACCGACGCGCGGAAGCGCCAGGGCGACCTGCCCGCCTTCCTCGACGCCGTGCTCTCCTCCGGCGTGGACATCGTGCAGCTCCGCGACAAGGGCATGGAGGCCGGTGAGGAGCTGGAGCACCTCGCCGTCTTCGCCGAAGCCGCCCGCCGGCACGGCAGACTGCTCGCCGTGAACGACCGGGCCGACGTCGCCCACGCCATCGGCTCCGACGTGCTCCACCTGGGCCAGGGCGACCTTCCCGTGCCCGCCGCCCGCGCGATCCTCGGCGAGGACGTCCTGATCGGCCGTTCCTGCCACGCCGAGACCGAGGTGGCCGCGGCCGCCGCCGAACCGGGCGTGGACTACTTCTGCACCGGGCCCTGCTGGCCCACCCCCACCAAGCCCGGACGGTACGCGCCGGGCCTCGGCCTCGTGCGGTACGCGGCCGGGCTGGCCCAGGACCGGCCCTGGTTCGCCATCGGCGGCATCGACGAGACCAACCTCGACGAGGTCCTGGACGCGGGCGCGCGCCGGATCGTCGTCGTCCGCGCGATCACCGAGGCCGACGACCCGGCCGCCGCGACGGCCGCCCTCGCCAAGCGGGTACGGGAGCGCGCGGAAGTCTAGGACCTGCCTTCCCGGCAGCACCCGGAGGGGCTCGCGAGGGCATCCGCCGGGCCTCCGCCGGGCGCCAGGCGGCGTGACCGGCGGTGTGTCCGAAAAGGTGTCCAGCACTCGGACGCCGTTTACGCGGCTTCCCGGACCGCGTCTAACCTGCCCGTATGGCCCTTGGTACCGCTTCCGTCCGCTCCGACCGCGCTCGCACGGTCCGCGACATCCTCGCCTCCGGCGGCACGTCGTACTCCTTCGAGTTCTACGCGCCCCGGACCGAGAAGGGCGAGCAGGGCCTCTGGAACGCCATGCGGCGGGTCGAGGCGGTCGGGCCGAGCTTCGTCTCCGTGACCTACGGCGCCGGCGGCTCCACCCGCGGCGGCACCGTGAAGGCCACCCAGAAGATCGCCTCCGACACCACGCTCACCCCCGTCGCCCACCTCACGGCCGTCGACCACTCGGTGGCCGAGCTGCGCAACGTCCTCGGCCAGTACGCCGACGCCGGCATCCGCAACATGCTCGCGCTGCGCGGCGACCCGGCCGGCGACCCGCTGGGCGAGTGGGTCGAGCACCCCGAGGGCGTGCGCTACGCGGCCGACCTCGTCCGGCTGATCAAGGAGTCGGGCGACTTCTGCGTGGGCGTCGCCGCCTTCCCCGAGATGCACCCCCGCTCCACCGACTGGGACACGGACATCCGGCACTTCGTGGACAAGTGCCGCGCGGGCGCCGACTACGCGATCACCCAGATGTTCTTCGACCCGGAGAACTATCTGCGACTCCGCGACAGCGTCGCGAAGGCGGGCTGCGAGACCCCGATCATCCCCGAGGTCATGCCCGTCGTGAACGTGAAGACCCTCGACCGGCTGCCCCAGCTGAGCAACGCGCTCTTCCCCCCGGACGTGAAAGAGCGCATCCTCGCCGTCAAGGACGATCCCGCCGCTGTACGCTCCATCGGTATCGAGTTCGCGACGGAGTTCTGCGCGCGGCTGCTCTCCGAGGGTGTCCCCGGACTGCACTTCATCACGCTGAACAGTTCCACCGCGACGCTCGAGATCTACGAGAATCTCGGACTGCACCAGCAGTCGTGACCGGTCGTACCCGCCCCGACCCGCGGCGGTGACCGTGGAGAGGGGCGGCGGGGCATGGGGTGGACGGTCCTCTACATCGCGTTCGGCGTGGTCGCACTGTGGCTGCTGGGGGAGGTGCTCCTCCAGTACAAGGCACGGCTGCGCTGGCGGGTGCTCGCCTTCTGCGGCTTCCTCGGTGTGGTCCTGGGCGTACTGCTGCCCTCGGTGGCGGTGATCATCGTGGGGGCGGTCGCCTTCGCCGTCGGCCAGACCTATGTGACGCTCTCCTTCCGCCGCGGCTTCTCCACCGGCTGGGCGATCGGCGGCAACCCGGGAGCGAGCCGTCGCCGCCGGTCCGGTGGGGCGGCCAAGGCAGGGCCGACCCTCGAGGTCACCGAGCTCTCCTACGACGGCCAGGACCCCGGGTACACCGTGCCCGACGAGGCCGACGTCCACGCGGCCGCAGAGACGACCGCGGTCTACGAGCCGCTGCCGATTCCCGAGGACACCGGCCAGTACGCGGTCTACGGCGGCGCCCACCAGGGCGCCGGGCACCAGGACGCCGGTCAGGGTGGCGGGTACGCGCCGCAGCAGCCCGCCTACGACCCGTACGCCCCCGGCTACGAGCAGCAGCCCGCCTACGACTACGGCGCCGCCGGACAGCAGCAGTACGCCGCCTACTCCGACCCGTACATCGGCCCGGGCACGGACGGCCAGCAGTACGGCTCCTACTACGGCGACCCGTACGCCCCCTCGTACACCTACGACACGCCGCCCGGCGGTGTCTGGGTCCCGCAGCAGCGCGACGCCGAGCCGGCGCCCCAGCCGCCGCAGCAGCAGCCGGACGCCCCGGGCACGTACGGCTACGAGCCGCACCCGGACGACCAGCAGCAGTACCGGTACTGAGTCGTACCGGTACCGAGTGACCGTGAGACGGTGAAGGCCCCGGCGCGTCGCGCCGGGGCCTTCGCGTGCTCACCGCGAGCCGCGGAAGTCCGCGCCCTCCACGATGAACCCCGCCACGAGCGCGCCCGACATGCCCGCGTGGGCCAGCCCGCCGCCGGGATGGGACCAGCCGCCCGCGAGCCAGAGGCCCGGCAGCGGTGACCGGTTGGCGGCCGGGAGCAGCAGGCCGTCGGCCCCGGCGAGCGCCGGTCCCGGCACCTCGGCGGCGCCCGTGTCCCGCCGTACGTCCTCCGGGGTGCGGACGTGCCGCCAGAGGAGCCGCTCCCGCAGCCCCGGGACCGCCCGCCCGGCCGCCTCGACCATGCCGTCGGCGAAGGCCTCCCACGCACCCGCGTCCCGCTCCGGAGACGTACGGACGGTCGCGGTGACCGTCACCGACTCGTGGTCCGCGTCGGGGCGCAGCGCCGGGTCGTCCGGACGCAGCACCGTCACCGTCGGCCGATCGCCGTCCGCGTGCACGACCGTGCGGTGGACCCCCGCCGACTCACGGGGCCCGCGCAGCGCCAGACAGACCGTCACCCGGCTCGTGCCGAGCACCTGATGGCGAGGTAGGCCGTCGCTCTGCGGGGGGAGGGCCGGCACCGGGGCCCCGGAGACGACGTGGTCGGCCTCGACGGTGTCGCCTCCGGCCAGCCGGACGCCGACCGCCCGGCCGTCCTTCTCCAGGACGTCCTCCACGGGCGTGTCGAAGACGAACTCGACACGCCGCTTCCGGCACCGCTCGTACACCGCGTCCGCGAGCGCCCGCAGCCCCCCGCCCACGTACCAGCTGCCGAAGGTCTGCTCCATGTACGGCAGGACGGCGGCCGAGGCCGGGGCGGTCGCCGGGTCGAAGCCGTACGTCCACGCGTACGCGTCGAGGAGGGCGGCCAGCCTCGGGTCGCGCAGCTCCCGCGTCCCGATCCGCGCGAGCGTCGTCGTGGGACGGCGCAACAGGCCCGGCTTCAGGGCCGGGTACGGCTCACGGGCGAGCGGGGTGGGGTCGGCAGGCTGGGGCTCCTCCAGGAGCGGGCGGCGGGTGCGGTCCCAGGCCTCGCGGGCGCGGACCAGGAAGTCGCCCCAGCGCTCGCCCGCTCCGGCTCCCAGAGCCGCGTCCAGGGCGGCGACCGTACCGGCCCGGGAGGCGTTCGGCAGGTCCACGCGGGTGCCGTCGGCGAAGACGTGCCGGCTCGCCGGGTCGACCTGCGTCAGCGCGACGCACTCCTCGAGGGGCTCCTTGCCGGTTTTCACGAACAGGTCCCGGTACACGGCGGGCAGGTGCAGCAGTCCGGGGCCGGTGTCGAAGGCGAACCCGTCCCGCTCGAAGCGGCCGACCGCGCCGCCGTACGTCGCGCCCCGCTCGTACACCGTCACCCGGTGGCCCGCCACGGCCAGCCGGGCCGCCGCCGCCATGGCGCCGAGTCCCGCGCCGATCACCACAATCCGTGCCATGCCGGCGACTCTATCCGGCGCCTCGGACACTCCCGTACGGCCGGTCGGGCGTCGGTCGGGGAGCCGACGGGGAGCGGTCGGACGTCGGCGGAGGGGTGGTCAGAAGTGCTCCGAGCCGTCCTCCGACGGTGGTCGCGAGCGGGCCCCGGCCGTCACGTCCACGAGCCGTCTCTCCTCCCTGCGCTGGGACCTGCGGCGCAGGAAGCGGCGGATCCGCTTCGCCAGGAAGACCAGTATCGCCAGACCGAGGGCGAGCAGGACGGCCGCGATGACCGCCGCCGCCACCGGATGGAAGATCGCGAAGGTGACGATCGCCGCGACCCCGAGGTCCTCCGCCAGGCTCAGCGCGACGTTGGAGAACGGCTCGGGCGAGGTGTTGACCGCCATCCTCGTCCCCGCCTTGACGAAGTGGCTCAACAAGGCCGTCGAACCGCCGACGGCACCCGCCGCCAGCTGGGGCAGCGAACCGTCCTGCCCGGCGAGCAGGGCGCCGACGACGGCCCCCGAGACCGGCCGGATCACCGTGTGGACCGAGTCCCATATCGAGTCGACGTACGGGATCTTGTCCGCCACCGCCTCGCACAGGAAGAGCACACCGGCGACGACGAGGACATCGGTGCGCTGCAAGGACTCGGGCACCTCGTCGGTGAGCCCGGTCGCGCCGAAGACGCCGAACAGCAGGACCACCGCGTACGCGTTGATCCCGCTCGCCCAGCCGCTGGTGAACACCAGGGGGAGTACGGACACGCCCGCGATCGTAACCAGGACTGAGTACCCGTACCTAGGGGTCGAGATGAGTAGATGCGCGGATGGGCGGGGCAGCCCCCGCGGGAGAGAGTGGAGTCACGGAAGGGGCGCGGCTCCGGCACCGCCGGCACGGGGCTGCGGAACGGGGCCGCGCACCTGACGGCACGGGGGTGCGTGAAAAAGAAACCGGTGCGGCGAGGCTCGGGGGGATCGAGCCTCGCCGCACCGGTCTTTTCGTGATCCACGCGCGCGTGTCGCCGTTCCGCTGAGCCACGCGCGCGTGCCGTTCGCTACTTGCCGCCGCCCACCCGGCCGTGCAGCAGCCGCGAGAGCGCCGCGTGCACGTCGTCGAGCGACCGCTCGCTCTGGAAGGCCTGCCAGTCGAGGGCCGCCACGAGGACCATGCCGACAAGCGCCGCCGCCGTCAGCTGGACGTCGATGTCCTCGCTCAGCTCACCGGCCGCGACCCCCTCCCGCAGCACCCCCTCGACCACCGCGACCGCCTCCTGGCGGACCACCAGGAGCGTCGAGTTCCAGGCCCTGTTGGTGCGCCAGAGCTCGGCCACGTACAGCTGGGTGAAGGCCGGGTAGCGGTCGATGAAGACGAGGCCCGCCCGAATCATCGCGTCGAGCGCGTCGACCCGGCTCCCGCCGCGCTCGGCGGTCTCCTCTGCCGCCGAGCGCAGCGAGGCCGTGAGCAGCGACACGCCGTGGCGCAGCAGCTCCTCGAAGAGCTCGGTCTTGCTCTTGAAGTTGTAGTAGACCGTGCCCTTGGCCACGCCGGCCCGCTCGGCGATCTCGTCCACCGTCGTCGCGGAGAAACCCTGCTCCGCGATGAGGGTGACGGCCGCCTCGTAGAGCTTCGCGCGCGTGGCCTGGCGTCGGGTGCTGCTGCTGTCCATGGGGTCGATTCTCACAGGTGTGGCGGATGGCACAGGACCGCTCTCACAGGGTGAGTTCGGGGTGGAGGCGGTCGAGCGTCCAGACCTGGCGCTTGCGGGCCGAGACGGCGGTGAGGGCCAGGGCGCCCAGGGTGAAGGCGGTCAGGACCGCGCAGGCCTGCCAGACGGGCCCGATCCCGCCGCCCGTGATCAGCCGGCGCAGCGCCTCGACCACGTAGGTCATCGGGAGGAACGGGTGCACGGCGTTGAAGAAGCCCGGACTGGTCTGGACGGGGTACGTGCCGCCCGCCGAGGTCAGCTGGAGCATCAGGACGGCGAGGACCAGGATCCGGCCGGCCGCGCCGAAGCGGGCGTTGAGCCACTGGATGATCGCCGCGAAGCAGCAGGTGACCAGCGCCAGGAAGCCGACGGTTCCGGCGGCCCGGTCCATCTGGAGGCCGAGGCCCCAGTGCAGCACGGACATGAGGGCGGCGACCTGGAGGATGCCGATCGCCGCCACCGGGAACCAGCCCGCGAGCGCGATCCGCCAGGCGGAGGCACCGGCGGCCAGGGCACGCCGGTTCATCGGCTGGATGATCATGTACGCGACCATCGCGCCGACCCAGAGGGAGAGCGGGATGAAGTACGGGGCGAAACCGGTGCCGTAGTTCGGTGCCTTGTGCAGCGACTGGGAGGCCAGCTGTACGGGGTCCGCCATGACCTCCGTACGCCGGTCACGGTCCTGCTTGTCGTAGTCCGGGATCTGCTCGACGCCGTCGTGCAGACCACCGGCCAGCTCGCCCGAGCCGTCGGCCAGCTTGAACAGACCGCCGTCGAGGGCTCCGGCGCCCTTCTTGAGCTTGCCGACCCCGGTGTCGAGGCTGACGGAACCGGCCTTGGCGTCGGTGATGCCGGTGTGCAGCCGGTCCGCGCCCGCCGCGACCTTCTTCGCGCCCGCGTTCAGCTCGTTGATCTTCCGGATGGCGTCCTCGACGTCCTCGTCGAGGTGCGGGGCGCGGGTGGCCAGTTCGTCGGCCTGCTTCTTGAGCGTGACGAGCCGGGCGTCCAGGACCTTCAGATCGCCGCTGCTGTCCTTGGTCAGCTCGTGCACGTCGTCCGCGATGGTGGCCACGTCGTCGGCGGTGACCGAGGCCTTCTTCAGCTTCTCGCAGATCCGGGCGTCGGCCTCCGGCTTCAGCTCGCATTCCTCGCGGTGGATCGCGGCCAGACCGTCGTCCGCCTCGTGGGCCGCGGCGCGGAGCACCGGAGCGCGCTTGACCAGGTCGGCGAGGTTGTTGCGGACGGCGGTGGTGGAGTCCGAGACGAGACGGGCGGTGTCGCGGATCGACTTGCCGTTGTTCGCCAGGTAGGGACGGACCTTGTCGGCGGTGCCGTTGACCTTGTCGGCGAGCGACTGGGTGCCGTTCGCGACCTGGCGGGAGCCGCTCTCCAGGTCCTTGGCGCCCTTGTCGAGCTTCTTCAGTCCTGCGGCCAGGTCGCCGCTGCCGGTCTTGGCGGTCTTCAGACCGTCCGCCAGGTCCTTGGAGCCCTTCTTCGCCTTGTCCACGCCCTGCTTGAGGTCGTCGGCGCCCTTGGCGGCCTTCGCGGTCGCGTCGTGGATGTCGGAGAAGGAGATGAAGATCTTGTCCAGGAAGGAGCGCGAGGACTTGGTGGAGGCCGCGGTGCGCACCTCGGAGAAGACCGTCCGCGAGATCTGGCCGACGATGTAGTTGTTGGCGTCGTTCGTCCGCACCCGGAGGGCGCCGGTCTCGGGGGAGTCGCCGGAGCTGGAGGCGATCCGGGAGCTGAAGTCGCCGGGCATGGTCAGGGACAGGTAGTACGTCCCGTTCTCGACGCCCTCGCGTGCCTCGGCGTCGCTCACCCGGTGCCAGGCGAAGGTGCTGCTCTCCAGGAGCCCCTCGGTGATGTCGTCACCGGCGTTGATCGGCTTGCCATCGGCGGTGGCGCCCCGGTCCTCGTTGACGAGGGCCACGGGGATCTTGTCGAGCCTGCTGTACGGATCCCAGAACGAGTACAGGTACAGGGCGCCGTACAGCAGGGGCAGCAGCAGGATCGCGACGAGTGCGGCGCGCGGCAGCTTTCCCCTGCCGAAACGCTTCAGCTCAAGCGCGGCCAGTTTCGGCGAGCGCATCGGCCGCCCCCTCCTCGGTCGTGTCGTTCTCGGTGTCGTTCTCGGAGTCGGCATCGGAGCCGGAGTCTGTGCCGGCTTCGGCTTCGGCTTCCGTTTCGGCTTCCGCTTCGGGTTCGTCGTTGTCGTTGTCGTTGTCGTTGTCGTCGTCCGGTGCCGCCTGCGCGGCGGGTGTCTCCGGCGCCGTGGCGTCCCCGCGCGTGGTGATCCGCAGGGCGTCCTCCGGAGCCTCGCTGCAGACGGCGAGGACGGTCGTCCCGGAAGCGGCCACCGAGCGCAGCAGCGCCCAGGCCTCGGCCCGGTCGGTGTCCGAGAGCTTCAGGTCCGTGTCGTCCACGGCGAGCAGCCGCGGGCGGCCGATCAGGGCCAGGGCGATCGAGAGCCGCAGTGCCTCGAGCCGCTCCAGGTCCCGTACGGAGGTCCGCTCGCCCTTCGGCAGCGTGGAGAGGTCGAGCCCCGCGGCCTGCAGGGCCTCCTCGATCCGGGCCCGGGTGGCCGCGGCCCGCTCGGACGGGCGCCGCAGCAGCCCGCGGACGGAACCGTCGTAACGGCGCTGGAGCAGGGCCCGCTCGCCCAGGTGCTCGGCGACCGTGAAGGCCGGGTCCAGCTCGCTGACGCCCGGCACGTGTCCGAGGGCGCCGATCCGGCGCACCGCGGCCATCTTCCGGGGCAGCGGGAGACCGCCCACCTCGGCGGTGCCCTCCTTGGCCTTCATCCGCCCGGTGAGCGCGAGCAGCAGACAGGTGCGGCCCGAACCCGAGGGTCCTTCGATCGCCACCAGCGCGCCCGGCTCCGCCCGGAAGGACACCCCCCGGAAGGCCCAGCCGCGCGGCCCCTTCAGCCCGAAGCCGTCCGCGACGACGGCGGCGCCGCGCGGCCGCTCATCGGCTTCCGCTCCCACGGCCCCCCACCCCCTGTTCCCCTTTTTGAACTGACTGGTCAGTGCAAAAACTACCCCGGTCGTGGATTTCGAGCAAAAGCCCAGGTCAGGGGCGTTGTCAGTGGGGCCGGGCACGATGGACACATACGGCCACGACGCCGTCACGCGACGACAGGAGGACTCGTCATGGCAAGCCCTTCCGCAGCAGCCGCGCCCCGCCGCGACCCCGGAGGCCGTCCCGTCCCCGCCGCACTGTTCGCCCCTGCAGCGTCCGGCCCGGCGGCGTCCGGCTCCGGGTCCGGACCCGCGTCCGACGTCCACCCCGTGCCGCGTCGCGCCGCCGCCCCGCCCGCAGCCCTCGACCTCCTCGCCAAGGCCCGCGCGGGACTGGCCGAGGCCGCCACCCTCGACCGCCCCCACGAGCGGTACGCCGCCGCCCACCTCGCCGCGCTCAGAGCCGCCGCCGCCGTGCTCGCCGCCCGCGCCCGGCCCCTGCCGGGCCCCCGCCGAAGGCAGCCGATACGGAGCGCCTGGGAGCTCCTCGCAGGGCTCGCGCCGGAGCTGACCGAGTGGAGCGCCCTCTTCGCCTCGGGCGCCGGGCGCAGAGCCCGGGCCGAGGCCGGAATCACGAGCGCGGCGACCCCGCGCGAGGCCGACGACCTGCTCAGGGACGCCGCCCACTTCCTCCGCCTGGTCGAGCGGCTGCTCGCCCTCAAGCCGGTGCCGCCCCGCAGGACCGGGACGGACGAGACGGACGGATGATCCGGAACGCGGGACCGAGGCCATAGGGTGGGGAGGTCCGTACCCGTCACCGAGGAGTCAACAGCCGTGCCGGACCCTTCCTCTGTCTTCGGTCGAGAGGCGACGTCACGTCCGTCGCGCGCCTCCCTCCGTACCGCCGTCGTCTGGGACGTCCTCAAAGACGCCCTCGACCGCCGGATCGAGGCCACCGGGAAGGACAGCCTCGACGTCCTCGACACGGGCGGCGGCTCCGGGAACTTCGCGGTTCCGGTCGCCCGCCTCGGCCACCGGGTCACCGTCGTCGACCCCAGCCCCAACGCGCTCTTCGCGCTGGAGCGCCGGGCCGCCGAGGCCGGCGTCGCCGACCTGGTGACCGGTGTCCAGGGCGACATCAGCGGCCTCTTCGACGTGGCCGGGCGAGAGGGATACGACGCCGTGCTCTGCCACGGGGTCCTGGAGTACGTCGACGACCCCGCCGAGGGCGTGCGCAACGCGGTCGCCGCGCTCCGGCCCGGCGGCAGCCTCAGCCTGCTCGCCGCCGGACTCGGCGGCGCCGTCCTCGCCCGCGCGCTCGCCGGGCACTTCACCGAGGCCCGGCACGCGCTCTCCGACCCGGCGGGCCGCTGGGGCGCGGGCGACCCGGTGCCCCGGCGCTTCACCGCCGAGCAGCTCGGCGAACTGGCCGAAGCGGCCGGAATCGACATCGGCGCCGTACACGGCGTCCGGGTCTTCGCCGACCTCGTCCCCGGCGTCCTCGTCGACACCGAGCCCGGTGCGGCGGAGGCCCTGCTCAAGCTGGAGGCGGCGGCGGCCGAGCTGCCCGCCTTCCACGCGATCGCCACGCAGCTGCACGTCCTGGGCGAGAAGCGGGCCTGAGCTGGAGCCCACCCGTTCGACGGTGCGGGTCGCGGCGCTCGATGGAGTACGCCACAGCCCGCCCCGTATCGGGCTTCGCCCCGTATGATCGGGGGACAGCATCCGGCATGACGGAGGAGGGGCTGGGGAATCAACGCCTCAGCAACCGATCCGCATGGCGGCCCGGATTGGCTAATCGGCATTGAGGGCGGGTTTCACGGGGGCGAATCCCTGCCTATCCTGAAAGGGCCGCAAACCGGTCGCCCCCGCGACCGACGACTAGGAGGACTCCGTGCCGCTCTCGGAGCACGAGCAGCGAATGCTCGAGCAGATGGAGCGAGCGCTGTACGCCGAAGATCCCAAGTTCGCGACAGCGCTCGAGGGAAGCGGACTGCGTACGTACACCCGGCGACGGGTCTACCAGGCAGTCGCCGGCTTCCTGGTGGGTATCGCGCTCCTCATGGCCGGAATGGTCGCACAGCAGATCTGGATCAGCGTGGTGGGATTCCTCGTCATGCTGGGCTGCGCGGTCCTGGCCGTCACCGGGTGGCGCAAGGCGCCGAAACCGGGTGAGCAGCAGGCCGGGGGTGGGACGGCGGCAGGTGGCCGTCAGACCCGGCAGCAGCGACGCTCCATGATGAACCGAATGGAAGAGCGGTGGCAGCGCCGCCGCGACGAGCAGCAGGGCGGCGGCCACTGACGGGCCCCGAGCGGTAGCCCCGCACCCGCACATGACCGAGCCCCGCAGGCCGCGCCACTCGCGCGACCGGCGGGGCTCGGTCGTACCCGCACACACTCACGGCCCGCGCCCTGCCCGTCCGTGGATGCCGGGGCCCCGGCATCCACGGAGAGGTCAGTTCGGGTTGTGGGTGGGGCGGCGGAACAGGGCAGCCGCCCGGGTCGACAGGGCGTGGCGGCGTACCGACCAGGCCGTCGACACCTCAGACCAGCGGGTCGACGCGGCCCAGCGCAGGCGGGCCGCCGAGCGCGGGGCCAGCGTCGCGCGCAGGCGGGTGCGGCGGTCGGAGGTCGCGTGGAAGCCCGCCCTGATGCGGGCGGCGTCGTCCGCCAGGCCGGTGGCCGGGCGCGAGTGAGGCGCGTACAGCACCTCCTCGACCGCCCGCGCCACCCGGTGCACCGCGCCCGCGGCCTCGTCCGGCAGCTCGCCCAGGCGGACGATCCGGGCCGCCGTCTTCCGCGGGGTCCGCGACTCGTCAGGCTCGACCCCGTAGTCCCAGGCCGTGTCGTTGATCTCCTGCCAGGCGGCGAGTGTCCGTGCCGCCGTCTCCTCGGGGCCGCGCGCCCCGTCCGAGCCGAGCCGCCGGGCCCGTACCCGGGTCCGCCAGAGCAGCGGGAGGAGGGGGAGCGAGAGCAGGAGCAGGGCCGCCAGGGTCACCAGAACCACCATCAGGGGGTTCGTGCCGGAGCCGTCCGACGACACATCGCCCACAGCCGCGTCCGGACCGCAGTCACCGAGCCTCCGCATCTGCGGGGTGCAGCTCTCCGAGGCGCTCGGCGCGGCGGAGGGCAGCGCCGAGGCGCTCTGTTGGGGCTGCGCGGGACCGGTGGCCGCACCCGAGGGCGTGTCCGCCCGGGTGTACTCGGGGGTGGAGCCCCGCGAAGGAGTCGGCTCGAACCGCGTCCACCCGGCCCCCTCGAAGTACAGCTCGGGCCAGGCGTGCGCGTCCCGGATGCCGACCGACAGGGAGCCGTCGGACTGCGCCGTACCCGGCATGAAGCCCACGGCGACCCGGGCCGGGATGCCGAGGGTGCGGGCCATCGCCGCCATGGTGAAGGAGAAGTGGACGCAGAAGCCCTCCTTGTCCTTCAGGAAGCGGGAGATCGCCTGCACTCCGGTGCCGGACACCACGTCGACGTCGTAGCGGAAGCCGCCGTCCCGGGCGAACCAGTCCTGGAGCTTCACCGCCTGCTCGTAGTCGCTCGTCGCGCCCTGGGTGATCCGCAGCGCGGTGGCCCTCACATCGGCCGGGAGCGATGCGGGGACCTTGGTGTACTCGCGGCGCAGCTTCTCCGGGGCGGGGCCGGCCGCGGCCAGCTCCTTGGCCGTGGGCCGTACGTCCAGGCTGGCGACCTGGTAGCGGGCGCCGCGGGTGGTCTGCTTGTCGTCGCCGACGAGCATCCGGCCGGCCGGTTCGTACCGCCAGCGCCCGCCGATGTCGACGCGGCCGGCCGGGTACGGCATCGGCAGCCACTTCTGCTCGTAGTTCTCGGAGGCGACGAAGTTGCTGGTCACCTCGGTGACCGCGACCTCCTGCGAGAGTCCCTCGGGCCAGGGCAGCTGCTTGGGCACGTCCTCGATCGGGCGGACGGAGGACTTCCACGAGGTGCCGTCGAACTGGTCGAGCGACACGAGCCGCAGATACATGCCGGAGGTGTCGCGGGCGTTGGTCCGGTAGCGCAGGACCTCGCGGTCCTCCGGCTGGCGCAGGTTCTCCTGGAGGGAGACCAGCGGGTTCACGGCCGAGATCGTGCCGCCCTTGCCCGCGCCCCCCGTGCCCTCGCCGTCACCGCCGCCGCCCAGCAGTCCGCCGGTGAAGCCGGGCAGTGCGAGCGGTACCACCAGGGCGACGCCCATGGCCACGGCGCCGATCCGGCGGCCCGTGCGGGCCGGGGCGAAGGCGTTGCCGCCGCTCCCGGTGGCCGAGCCGCCGCGGCCGGGACGCTGGGCGCCGCCGAAGACCCGCCCCCACTGGGAGAGCCGGTCGCGGCTCTCCGCCAGGAGCAGCAGCAGATAGCCGGAGGCGGCGAGGAGGAACCAGAGCCAGCCCGCCCCGCCGCCGGAGAGTCCGGCCGCCACCGAGTACAGGGCGAGCAGCGGAAGGCCGGCCGGGGCGGCCTTGCGGAAGGTGACCGCGAGGGTGTCGACCAGGAGACCGATCGCGACCACACCGCCGACCAGCATGAGCCGGATGCCCTCGGTGTCCGGCGCGGGGACCGCGTACTGGCCGACGTCCGAGGCGCCGGCCTTGAACAGGTCGATGGCGTGGCCGATGGCCTGCGGCCCGGGGAGGAACCAGAGGACGGCCTGCTCCCGGGCGAAGATCGCGGTCAGCGCGACCAGCGTGACGGCGATCTGGGCGAGCAGGGTCAACGGCCGGGCGAGCGGTGCCCGCCGGGCCAGCGTGCCCACGCCGCTCACCAGGGCGAGGACGAAGGCCGCCGTGAAGATCCAGTTCGCCGGCTTCACCAGGGGGAGCATCGCTCCGGCCGCCATCAGGGTGGCGCCCCAGGCGGCCAGGGTCAGCCGTGCGCGCCCGCTCATGACCATCCTCCGTAGGTGTCGGCCGCGGACTCCGCGCGGACTCCGGCCGCCTGCTGCCACAGGTCGGCGAGCCGCGCCCCCGGCGGTACGGCCAGCGCCGTCCAGCCGGCCTCGCGCAGCTGCTGCACCCGGTGATCGACGGCGCCGGCGACCGGGCCGCCGGTCACCCAGGTCCCGGAGTCCAGGACGAAGGCGACGGCCGCGCCGGCGCGGCCGCGCATCCGGGCGGTGAGGGCCGCCTGCTCCTCGTCGAGGTCGCCGACGAAGGCGACGAGCAGCCCTTCGTCGCCGCCGCGCAGCACGTCGGAGGCGCGGGAGAGACCGCCGCCCTCGGAGTGGTCGACCACCGCGAGGGTGTCCATCATCAGACCCGCCGACTCGGCCGAGTCCTGGGCCGAGCCGGCGAAGCCCTCGGCGCCCTCGCCGGGCACCACGCTGCCGGTGTCGGTGACCAGCCGGACGGCGTAGCCGCGCTCCAGCATGTGGACCAGGGCGGAGGCGGCGCCGGAGACCGCCCACTCGAACGCGGAGTCCGGCCCCGAGCCCTGGTAGGCGACCCGGCGGGTGTCGAGGAGAACCGTGCAGCGGGCCCGCTGCGGCTGCTCCTCGCGGCGGACCATCAGTTCGCCGTACCGGGCGGTGGAGCGCCAGTGCACCCGGCGCAGGTCGTCGCCGTGGCGGTAGGCGCGCGGGATGATGTCGTCGTCGCCGGCGAGGGCGAGCGAGCGCTGCTGCCCGTCGCCGTACCCCGAGGCCTCGCCGAAGAGCTTCACCGGCGGAAGGACCTCGGTCCTCGGTACGACGGTGAGGGTGTCGTACGCGCTGAAGGAGCGGGTCAGCTCGCACATCCCGAAGGGGTCGTTGAGCCGGAGCTGGAGCGGGCCGAGCGGGAAGCGTCCGCGCAGGTCGGAGCGGACCCGGTAGGACACCTCGCGCCGCCCGCCCGCCTCGACCCGGTCGAGGACGAAGCGGGGCCGGGGCCCGAGCATGTACGGCACGTGGTCCTGGAGCATGAGCAGCCCGGTGGGCAGCTTGGAGACGTTCTCCATCCGCAGCTGGACCCGGGCCTCGGTGCCCGCCTCCACCCGCTGGGGGGTGAGCCGGCGGGAGGCCGCGACCCGGTAGCGGGTGCGGTGCAGCACGAGGACGCAGATCAGCGGCAGCGTGGCGAGCAGCAGCCCGACGCGCAGCAGGTCGGCCTGGCCGAGGACGTACGCGCAGACGGCGGCGGCCACCCCCGCGGCGAGGAAGGAACGGCCACGGGTGGTGAGACCGCCGAAGGCGGCCCGCAGACCGCCCCGGTCGTCGTCGCCCCGCTGCCCGTCCGGAACGGCAGCGGCACTCATCACAGCCGCCGGGCGCCGGGCTGCTGGCCGTAGAGCGGTCCGGCGGCGGGCGGGGCCGCGGCCGGGACGGGGGTGCGCTGCAGGATGTCGTGGACGACCTGCTCGGCGGTGCGGCGGTTCAGCTGTGCCTGCGCCGTCGGCAGCAGGCGGTGGGCGAGGACCGGCGCGGCGAGGGCCTGGAGGTCGTCGGGCAACACGTACTCCCGGCCGCTGAGCGCGGCGGAGGCCTTGGCGGCCCGCAGCAGGTGCAGCGTGGCCCGCGGGGAGGCACCGAGCCGCAGGTCGGGGTGGGTGCGGGTGGCGGAGACCAGGTCGACCGCGTACCGCCGTACGGCGTCGGCGACGTGGACCGCGCGCACCGCCTCGATCAGCTTCAGGATGTCGTGGGCGTGCGCGACCGGCTGCAGGTCGTCGAGCGGGGAGACCGAGCCGTGCGCGTCGAGCATCTGGAACTCGGCCTCGGCGCTCGGGTAGCCGATGGAGACCCGGGCCATGAAGCGGTCGCGCTGGGCCTCGGGCAGCGGGTAGGTGCCCTCCATCTCGACCGGGTTCTGCGTGGCGACCACCATGAACGGGCTGGGCAGCTCGTAGGTCTGGCCGTCGACGGTGACCTGGTGCTCCTCCATGGACTCCAGGAGCGCGGACTGGGTCTTCGGCGAGGCGCGGTTGATCTCGTCGCCGATCACGATCTGCGCGAAGATCGCGCCCGGCTTGAACTCGAAGTCCCGCCGCTGCTGGTCGAAGATCGACACGCCGGTGACGTCCGAGGGCAGCAGGTCGGGGGTGAACTGGATGCGGCGCACCGAGCAGTCGATGGACCGCGCCAGGGTCTTGGCGAGCATGGTCTTGCCGACGCCGGGGACATCCTCGATGAGGAGGTGCCCCTCGGCGAGCAGCACGGTCAGCGAAAGCCGAACGACCTCGGGCTTGCCCTCGATCACGCTCTCCACCGACCTGCGGACACGCTCCACAGTGGTGGTCAGATCAGCGAGGCTCGCTCGATCGTCATAGGTCGTCACCCGGCCCTCCTCGGCCTTCCGGAACACGGACACCTGCCCCCGGTGGAATGTTCGGGGGGTGTCACCCGAGCATTCTTGTTCGCATCGCCGGGTCGTGTCACTTGCCCGTGGACAAGTGCGAGGGAAATGCCGGGCTTTGGACGGTTACGCCTGGTCGGCGGGACCGTCCGCCGACTCGGTCGACGGGTCGATCTCGCGCAGCAGGCCCGTCGTCACGTCGAAGACGAAGCCCCGGACGTCGTCCGAGTGCAGCAGGAAGGGGGAGGTCCGCACCCGCTGCATCGACTGCCGGACGTCCTGGTCCACGTCGCGGAAGGACTCGACCGCCCAGGCCGGCCGCTGGCCGACCTCCATCTCCAGCTCGTGCCGGAACTCCTCGGTGAGGGACTCCAGGCCGCAGCCTGTGTGGTGGATCAGCACCACGCTGCGGGTGCCGAGGGCCCGCTGGCTGATGGTCAGAGACCGGATCACGTCGTCGGTGACCACGCCGCCCGCGTTGCGGATGGTGTGGCAGTCGCCGAGTTCGAGGCCGAGGGCCGCGTGGAGGTCGAGACGGGCGTCCATGCAGGCGACGACGGCGACGCCCAGGACGGGCCGCGCGTCCATGCCGGGGTCGGTGAAATCGGCGGCATAGCGTGCGTTCGCCTCGACGAGACGGTCGGTGACCGTGCTGCTGGTGCGCACGGCGTCGGCAGAGGAGTGCGTAGAGGTCGACATGAAACCGACGTTAATGGTCACAGGCCCTCCAGGCCTGCTGTGAGAGGGGACAAAGAACGCCATTGTGGCTTGTTGTGAGCTAAGCCACAGCCGTCGGCCGCCCGGGCCCCGAACGGGTGAGCCGTCCGGAATGTCCGGGCGGCTCCCCGGCGCCGTGCGACGCGCCAGCCGGTTGATTGACCGGCGGGTCCCGTGGACTAAAGTGACGCGAAGTTCACGGAGACAACGAGCGATTTCCGCGGTTTCTCCCCCGTGTGTGCGGCGGTACCTACGGCTCGGCCTCCTCCCGCTCGCCCGTACCTCCGCGCCGGATCTGAGAGGGCGCATTGAGCAACGACCGTCACGTCCCGGTCATGCTCCAGCGGTGCCTGGACATGTTGGCCCCCGCCCTGGAGCGCCCCGGCGCGGTCGTCGTCGACTGCACCCTGGGCCTCGGCGGACACAGCGAGGCGCTCCTGAAGCGGTTCCCCGAGGCGCGGCTCGTAGCCCTCGACCGCGACAAGGAGGCCCTGCGGCTCTCCGGCGAGCGGCTCGCCCCTTACGGGGAGCGCGCCACCCTCGTCCACGCCGTGTACGACGAGCTGCCCGAGGTCCTCGACCGGCTCGGCATCCCCACGGTCGACGGCGTCCTCTTCGACCTCGGCGTCTCCTCCATGCAGCTGGACGAGGCCGACCGCGGCTTCGCCTACGCCCAGGACGCCCCGCTCGACATGCGCATGGACCAGACGACCGGCATCAGCGCCGCCGAGGTCCTCAACACCTACCCGCCGGGCGAGCTGGTCCGCATCCTCCGCGCGTACGGCGAGGAGAAGCAGGCCAAGCGGATCGTCTCCGCGATCGTGCGCGAGCGCGAGAAGGAGCCGTTCAGCAACAGCGCCCGGCTCGTCGAGCTCATCCGCGACTCCCTGCCGCAGGCCGCCAAGCGCACCGGCGGCAACCCGGCCAAGCGCACCTTCCAGGCCCTGCGCATCGAGGTCAACGGCGAGCTGAGCGTCCTGGAGCGGGCGATCCCGGCGGCCGTGAAGGCCCTCGGCGTCGGCGGCCGGATCGCCGTCCTCTCGTACCACTCCCTGGAGGACCGGCTCGTCAAGCAGGTCTTCGCGGCCGGTGCGGCGAACACCGCCCCGCCCGGCCTGCCGGTCGTCCCGGAGAAGTACCAGCCCCGCCTGAAGCTGCTCACCCGGGGCGCGGAGCTGCCCACCGAGGAAGAGGTCGCCGAGAACCGGCGCGCCGCCCCGGCCCGGCTCAGGGGCGCCGAGCGGATCCGGGAAGACGTCCTGTGAGCACGGCGAAGGGGCCGCTCAAAGGGCGGGCCGCGCGGCTCGGACGGCTCATGCCGTCAGGGCCCAGCTCGGCCGCCCGCACCCCCTTCGTCCTGCTCGTCGTGGTGCTGCTCGGCGGCGGTCTGATCACCCTGCTGCTGCTGAACTCGGCCCTCAACCAGGGCTCCTTCCAGCTCAACGAGCTCAAGAACAAGACCACCGAGCTCACCGACGAGGAGCAGGCGCTCCAGCGGGACGTCGACGACTACGCGGCCCCCGACGCCCTGGAGCGGCGGGCCCGCGAGCTCGGCATGGTTCCCGGCGGCAGCCCCGCGTTCCTGGGCCCCGACGGCAAGGTGCTCGGCGAGCCCTCGGTCGCGACGGCCCCGAAGCCGAGCCCGACACCGAGCGCCACGCCGAAGAGCGCGCCGCCGGCCCCGACGGGTTCCCAGGCGGCCTCCTCGAAGCCTCCGGTGGACCCCGGCACGGACCCGGCCGGCACCCTTCCCGCCGCCGACGGGAGCCCCACCGGCGCGGACCCGGCACGGACAGGTCCCGCGACCGCGCCCGCAGAGACCCCCACCCCACCGACCTCCGGCAGGTGACCGAGCAGTGCCCCCCAAGGAGCCCCCGCGCCGTCGCGTCCCCGGCCCCGCCAGGCCCGCACGCCCCCGGCCCGCCTCCGCCGGAGCCCGCCCGTCCCGTCCGGCACCGCGCCCGGCCGCGAAGCGGACCGCGCCCCGGCCGCCGGCCCGGCAGCCCCGCACCATCCGGCTCGGCAGCCCCCGGCCCCGGCTGCGCCTGATCTCGCTCGGACTGACCCTCGTCATGCTGGCCTTCGTGGTGCGGCTGCTCCAGGTGCAGGCCGTCGACGCCAGCGCGTACGCGGCCAAGGCCGACAAGTACCGCTTCCAGGAGTACACGCTCTCCGCCGAGCGGGGCGAGATCACCGACCGCAACGGCATCGCTCTCGCCGCGAGCGTCGACGCGTACGACATCACCGCCGACCCCAAGCTCTTCACCCCCGAGGAGTCCAAGGTCCCCGACGCGCCCGAGCAGGCCGCCGCCCTCCTCGCCCCGCTCCTCGGCAAGGAGCCCGCGGAGCTCGCGAAGAAGCTCCGTACCCCCAAGTCCCGCTACACCCTGCTCGCCCGCAAGCAGACCCCGCAGGTCTGGAACCAGATCAGGGACCTCAGGCGGGTCTACGGGCAGAAGGCCCAGCGCTCCGCCGGCGGCAACGGCGTCAACCTCCTCGGCGGCATCCTCAGCGAGCCCAGCACCAAGCGCGTCTACCCGAACGGCGAACTGGCCGCCGGGATACTGGGCTACGTCAACGCCGAGGGCAAGGGCGCGGGCGGCGTGGAGTCCATGCTCGACCCGGAGCTCGCGGGCAAGGACGGCAAGATCCGCTTCACCCAGTCCGGCGGCCGCCAGGTGCCCACCGCGGGCTCCCAGGGCACCCCCGCCGTCCCGGGCTCCGACATCGAGCTCACCATCGACCGGGACATCCAGTGGGCCGCCCAGCAGGCCATCACCGAGCAGGTGAGGAAGTCCAAGGCCGACCGGGGCTACGTCATCGTGCAGGACACCAGGACCGGCGAGGTCCTCGCCATGGCCAACGCCCCCGGCTTCGACCCCAACGACCTCTCCGCCGCCAACGCCGCCTCCATGGGCAACGCGGCCCTCCAGGACGCCTACGAGCCCGGCTCCACCAGCAAGGTCATGTCCATGGCCGCCGTCCTGGAGGAGGGCAGGGCGACCCCCGACACCCATGTCACCGTCCCCAACCGGCTCCACCGCGGCGACCGGCTCTTCAAGGACGACGTCGACCACAAGACCTGGTACCTGACCCTCAACGGCGTTCTCGCCAAGTCCAGCAACATCGGCACCATCCTCGCCACCGGCCAGCTCGGCGCCACCCAGGCCGAGTCCAACCGGGTCCTCCACGGCTATCTGCGCAAGTTCGGCATCGGCAGCCCCAGTGGCCTGAACTACCCGGGCGAGACCTCCGGCATCCTCGCCAAGCCCCAGGACTGGTCGACCTCGCAGCAGTACACGATCCCCTTCGGCCAGGGCCTCTCCGTCAACGCCCTGCAGGCCGCCTCCGTGTACTCGACCATCGCCAACGGAGGCGTACGCGTCGAACCGACCCTGGTCCGCGGCACCAAGGGGCCCGACGGGCGCTTCGCCCCCGCCCCCACGCCCAAGGAGACCCGCGTCGTCAGCGAGAAGACCGCCGACACCCTCGCCAGGATGCTGGAGTCCGTCGTCGACGACCGGGAGGGCACCGGCACCAGGGCGGCCATCCCCGGCTACCGCGTCGCCGGCAAGACCGGTACCGCCAACCGCGTCGACCCCGAACTCGGCCGCTACAAGGGCTACACCGCCTCCTTCGCCGGGTTCGCCCCCGCCGACGAACCGCGGATCACCGTCTACTGCGCCATCCAGAACCCCACCAAGGGCAGCTACTTCGGCGGCCAGATCTGCGGCCCCATCTACAAGAAGGTCATGGAGTTCTCCCTCAAGACCCTCCACGTCGCCCCCACGGGCAGCGCCCCCGCCCGACTGCCGGTCTTCTCCGAACCCACCCCGTGACACTCCGGGAGCACCAGTGACAACGATCACCCCCCATTCCGGGAACCGGAAATCGAACTCCGGCGAGGCCCCGGGCGCTTTTGGCCCCCCACAGGGTGCGCCCGGTACGCTCACCGCCGTGCCACACGCTGATCAGTACCGAACCGCCCCGCCCCGGCCGGAGCAGGCCCGCCCGACACCCCTGGGCGACCTGGCCGCGCAGCTGGGGGTCGACGCCCCCCAGCCCGCCGAGATCTCGGGCATCACCCACGACTCGCGGGCCGTGCGCCCCGGCGACCTGTACGCGGCCCTGGCCGGCGCCCACATGCACGGCGCCGACTTCGCCGCCCAGGCAGCCGGACTCGGCGCCGCCGCGATCCTCACCGACCCGGCGGGCGCCGAGCGCGCCGCCGCGACCGGCCTGCCGGTCCTCGTCGTCGAGAACCCGCGCGGCCGGATGGGCGAACTCGCCGCCGAGATCTACGGACGGCCCGGCGCCGACCTCCTCCAGATCGGCATCACCGGCACCTCCGGCAAGACCACCACGGCCTACCTCGTCGAGGGCGGACTGCGCGGCGCCGGCCACCACACCGGCCTCGTCGGCACCGTCGAGATGCGGATCGGCGACGAGCGCATCAAGTCGGAGCGGACCACCCCCGAGGCCACCGACCTCCAGGCGCTGTTCGCCGTCATGCGCGAGCGCGGTGTCGACGCGGTCGCCATGGAGGTCTCCAGCCACGCGCTCGTGCTCGGCCGGGTCGACGGCTGCGTCTTCGACGTCGCCGTCTTCAACAACCTCAGCCCGGAGCACATGGAGTTCCACTCCGACATGGACGACTACTTCCGGGCGAAGGCCGGGCTCTTCACGCCCGAGCGCAGCCGCCTGGGCGTGGTCAACCTCGACGACGCGTACGGCCGCAGGCTCGTGACGGAGGCGACCGTCCCGGTCGTCACCTTCTCCGCCGAGGGCCGCGCCGACGCCGACTGGCGCGCCGAGGACCTCGTCCTCGGCTCCCACGACTCGACGTTCACCGCCGTCGGCCCCGAGGGCGTGCGGATCGCCGCCACCGCCCCGCTGCCGGGCCCGTTCAACGTCGCCAACACCCTCGCCGCCATCGCCACCCTCGCCGCCGCGGGCATCGACCCCAAGAGCGCCGCCGAGGGCGTCGCGGCCGTCCCCGGCGTACCGGGGCGCCTGGAGCGGGTCGAGGCCGGCCAGCCGTACCTCGCCGTCGTCGACTACGCGCACAAGACGGACGCCGTCGAATCGGTCCTGCGCTCCCTGCGCGAGGTCACCGAGGGCAGGCTGCACGTGGTCATCGGCTGCGGCGGCGACCGGGACACCACCAAGCGCGGCCCGATGGGCGCCGCCACGGCCCGGCTCGCCGACACCGCCGTGCTGACCTCCGACAACCCCCGCTCCGAGGACCCGCTCGTGATCCTCACCGCCATGCTCGCGGGCGCCGCGGAGGTACCGGCGGGGGAGCGCGGCGACGTCCTGGTCGAACCCGACCGGGCAGCCGCCATCGCGGCCGCCGTCGCCCGCGCGCGGCCGGGCGACACCGTCCTGATCGCCGGCAAGGGCCACGAGCAGGGCCAGGACGTCGCCGGGGTGGTCCGCCCCTTCGACGACCGCGAGGTCCTGCGCGCGGCGATCCTCCGACAGAACGCCCGGGACCTCCCCGGCGAAGCCAGCCACCAGAACAGTCAGGGATGAAGCAGTGATCGCCCTCTCCCTCGCCGAGATCGCCGAAATCGTCGGCGGGCAGGCGCACGACATACCGGATCCGGCCGTCCGGATCACCGGGCCCGTCGTCATCGACTCCCGCGAGGTGCGGGCCGGCAGCCTCTTCGCGGCCTTCGCCGGTGAGCACGTCGACGGCCACGACTACGCGGAACGCGCGGTCGCCACGGGTGCGACGGCCGTGCTCGCGGTCCGCCCCGTCGGCGTCCCCGCGATCGTCGTGGACGACGTCCAGACCGCGCTCGGCGCCCTCGCCCGCACCGTCGTCGAACGCCTCGGCACCGACGTCGTCGCCCTCACCGGCTCGGCGGGCAAGACCTCCACGAAGGACCTGATCGCACAGGTCCTCGACCGCCACGCGCCCACGGTGTGGACGCCCGGCTCCCTCAACAACGAGATCGGCCTGCCGCTCACCGCGCTCCGCGCGAGCGACGAGACCCGCCACCTGGTCCTGGAGATGGGTGCCCGCGGGATCGGGCACATCCGCTACCTCACCGGCCTCACCCCGCCGCGCATCGGCCTCGTCCTCAACGTGGGCACCGCCCACATCGGCGAGTTCGGCGGCCGGGAGCAGATCGCCGTGGCCAAGGGCGAACTCGTCGAGTCGCTGCCGTCGGCCGAGGAGGGCGGTGTGGCGGTCCTCAACGCCGACGACCCGCTCGTCCGCGCGATGGCGAGCCGCACCAAGGCCCGCGTGACCTTCTTCGGCGAAGCGGACGAAGCGGCCGTACGGGCCGAGAACGTCCACCTCACCGAGACCGGACAGCCCTCTTTCCGGCTTCACACACCCACCGGGTGCAGTGACGTGACCTTGCGCCTGTACGGTGAGCACCACGTGTCGAACGCGCTCGCAGCGGCCGCCGTCGCGCACGAGTTGGGCATGCCTGTCGAGGAGATCGCCACCGCGCTCTCCGAGGCCGGCACCCTTTCGCGCTGGCGCATGGAGGTCACCGAGCGTCCGGACGGCGTGACGATCGTCAACGACGCCTACAACGCGAACCCCGAGTCCATGCGAGCCGCCCTGCGCGCGCTCGCGGCCATGGGCAGGGCCGCACAGGCCCGAGGGGCTCGTACGTGGGCGGTGCTCGGCAAGATGGCCGAGCTCGGTGACGCATCGCTCGTCGAGCACGACGCGGTCGGACGGCTCGCCGTCCGGCTCAACGTCAGCAAGCTCGTCGCGGTCGGGGACAGGGAAGCGTCCTGGCTGCAACTGGGCGCATATAACGAGGGTTCGTGGGGTGAGGAGTCGGTGCACGTGTCCGACGCGCAGGCGGCTGTCGACCTGTTGCGCAGTGAGCTGCGCCCGGGGGACGTCGTCCTTGTGAAGGCTTCCAGGTCGGTCGGTCTCGAACAGGTCGCCCTGGCTCTCCTCGACACCGAGGGCGAGGTCACCGGCCGATGAGGCAGATCCTCTTCGCGGGGGCCATCGGGCTCTTCCTGACCCTGATCGGCACGCCGCTGCTGATCAAGCTCCTCGCCCGCAAGGGATACGGGCAGTTCATCCGCGACGACGGCCCCCGCGGCCACGCCGGGAAGAAGGGCACGCCCACCATGGGCGGCATCTCCTTCATCCTGGCCACGCTCATCGCGTACGCCCTGGCCAAGGTCATCACCGGTGAGGACCCGACGTACTCGGGCGTCCTGGTGCTGTTCCTGATGGCCGGCATGGGCCTGGTCGGCTTCCTCGACGACTACATCAAGATCGTCAAGCAGCGTTCGCTGGGCCTGCGGGCCAAGGCGAAGATGGCCGGCCAGCTGATCGTCGGCATCGCCTTCGCCGTGCTGTCGCTGCAGTTCGCCGACCTGCGCGGGCTCACGCCCGCCTCCGAGAAGCTCTCCTTCATCACGGACTTCGGCTGGACCATCGGTCCGGTGCTGTTCGTGATCTGGGCGCTCTTCATGATTCTCGCCATGTCCAACGGCGTGAACCTGACGGACGGTCTGGACGGCCTGGCGACCGGCGCCTCGGTGATGGTCTTCGGCGCGTACACCTTCATCGGGCTCTGGCAGTTCCAGGAGTCCTGTGCGAACGCCATGACCCTGACCAACCCCAACGCCTGCTTCGAGGTGCGCGACCCGCTCGACCTCGCGGTCGTCGCCTCCGCGCTGATGGGTTCCTGCTTCGGCTTCCTGTGGTGGAACACCTCGCCGGCCAAGATCTTCATGGGTGACACCGGCTCGCTGGCGCTCGGCGGCGCGCTCGCCGGTCTCGCCATCTGCTCCCGTACGGAGCTCCTGCTGGCCCTGCTCGGCGGCCTGTTCGTACTGATCACGATGTCCGTGGTCATCCAGGTCGGCTCGTTCAAGATGACCGGCAAGCGCGTCTTCCGGATGGCACCCCTCCAGCACCACTTCGAACTCAAGGGGTGGTCCGAGGTCCTTGTCGTCGTCCGGTTCTGGATCATCCAGGGCATGTGCGTGATCGTGGGCCTGGGCCTCTTCTACGCGGGATGGGCATCGGAGAAGTGACAGAACAGCTCGACTGGACCGGCAGGAACGTCACCGTCGCGGGGCTCGGGGTGTCCGGCATTCCGGCCGCCCGCGTCCTGCACGGCCTCGGCGCGGCCGTGACCGTCGTCAACGACGGCGACGACGAGCGCTCCCGGGCGCAGGCCGCCGCACTGGAGGCGGAGGGCATCACCGTCCGCCTGGGCGACGGGGAGACCCTGCCGTCCGGCACCGAGCTGATCGTCACCACCCCCGGCTGGCGGCCCGACAAGCCGCTCTTCACGGCCGCCGCCGAGGCGGGCGTGGAGATCTGGGGCGACGTCGAGCTGGCCTGGCGCCTGCGGGGCCCCGACGCGGCCCCCTGGCTGGCGGTCACCGGCACCAACGGCAAGACCACGACCGTACGGATGCTCGCCTCGATCCTGGAGGCGGCGGGCCTGCGGACCGCGGCCGTCGGCAACATCGGCGTCTCGCTGCTCGACGCCGTCCTCGGCGAGGAGCGGTACGACGTGCTCGCCGTCGAGCTCTCCAGCTACCAGCTCCACTGGGCGCCCTCGGTCCGCGCCCACTCGGCCGCCGTGCTCAACCTCGCGCCCGACCACCTCGACTGGCACGGCTCCATGGAGGCGTACGCCGCCGACAAGGGCCGGATCTACGAGGGCAACCGGATCGCCTGCGTGTACAACGTCGCGGACAAGGCGACCGAGGACCTGGTCGTGGAGGCCGACGTCGAGGAGGGCTGCCGGGCGATCGGCTTCACCCTCGGCACCCCCGGCCCGTCCCAGCTCGGCGTCGTCGAGGGCATCCTCGTCGACCGGGCCTTCGTCGAGAACCGGCAGAAGAACGCCCAGGAGCTCGCCGAGGTCGCCGACGTCCAGCCCCCGGCCCCGCACAACATCGCCAACGCGCTCGCCGCCGCCGCCCTCGCCCGCGCCTTCGGCGTCGACGCGAAGGCCGTACGGGACGGCCTGAGGGCCTTCCGGCCCGACCCGCACCGCATCGAACTGGTCGAGGAGGTCCAGGGAGTCACGTACGTCGACGACTCCAAGGCCACCAACACCCACGCCGCCGAAGCCTCGTTGGCGGCCTACGACCCGATCGTCTGGATCGCCGGCGGACTCGCCAAGGGCGCGACCTTCGACGAGCTCGTGGAGAAGTCGGCGAAGCGCTTGCGCGGCGCCGTCCTGATCGGCGCCGACCGCGCCCTGATCCGCGAAGCCCTGGCGCGACACGCCCCGGAAGTACCGGTGGTGGACCTCGACCGGACCGACACTGGGGCGATGTCCGAGGCGGTCCGCGAGGCGGCACGGATGGCCCGACCGGGGGACACGGTGCTCCTCGCCCCGGCCTGCGCCTCGATGGACATGTTCACCAACTACAACAAGCGCGGCGAGGCCTTCGCGGACGCGGTCCGCGCCCTGGCCGCCACCGGGGACGCCTGACCTGCCCAGTGGGAAGGTCCGGCAGGACCGGGCACGACCGGAGGGGGCAGCGACCATGCCGAGCAAGATCGCAGGGACACGCCGGCCTTCCGCCGTACGCGGCGGAGGGCGGGCCCCCGCGACCCCGCGGCGGGTGCGCGGCGGAGGAGTACGAGGCCTTCGTGATCGGGCCCTGAAGGCCTGGGACCGGCCGCTGACGGCCTATTACGTGATCATCGGCGCGGGGATGCTCATCACCGCGCTCGGCCTCGTGATGGTCTACTCCGCCTCGATGATCACGGCGCTCACCTACGACCTCGTGCCGTCCTACTTCTTCCGCAAGCAGTTCTTCGCCGCCCTGCTCGGCACCGGACTCCTCCTGGTCGCCTCCCGGATGCCGGTGAAGCTGCACCGGGCCCTCGCCTACCCGATCCTGGTCGGCGCCGTCTTCCTGATGGTGCTCGTGCAGATCCCCGGGATAGGGCACGCGGTCAACGGCAACCAGAACTGGATCTCCCTCGGCGGCCCCTTCCAGCTCCAGCCCAGCGAGTTCGGCAAGCTGGCGCTGATCCTGTGGGGCGCCGACCTGCTCGCCCGCAAGCACGACACCCGGCTCCTGACCCAGTGGAAGCACATGCTCGTGCCCCTGGTCCCGGGAGCCTTCATGCTGCTCGGACTGATCATGCTCGGCGGCGACATGGGCACCTCGATCATCCTCGCCGCCATCCTCTTCGGGCTCCTGTGGACCGCCGGAGCACCCACCCGGCTCTTCGTCGGGGTGCTCACGGTCGCCGGCGCGATCGGCGTCCTGCTGATCAAGACGAGTGACAACCGGATGAAGCGCTTCGACTGCATCGGAGCGACCGACCCCGGCGGGGAGGGAGCCCCCTGTCTGCAGGCCGCGCACGGAATCTATGCTCTGGCGTCGGGTGGATGGTTCGGTTCCGGTCTCGGTGCGAGCGTCGAGAAATGGGGCCAACTGCCCGAGGCGCACACCGACTTCATCTTCGCGGTCACCGGTGAGGAACTGGGTCTCGCGGGGACGCTGTCGGTACTCGCCCTGTTCGCGGCTCTAGGCTATGCGGGTATCCGCGTGGCCGGAGGCACGGAGGACCCCTTCGTGAGGTTCGCCGCGGGAGGTGTGACCACCTGGATCACGGCTCAGGCCGTGATCAACATCGGTGCGGTGCTCGGTCTGCTGCCGATCGCCGGGGTCCCGCTCCCGTTGTTCTCCTACGGTGGGTCGGCCCTGCTGCCGACCATGTTCGCCGTCGGGCTCCTCATCGCCTTCGCGCGACAGGAACCCGCCGCGAAAGCGGCCCTGGCCATGCGCCGCCCCGGCTGGGGCAAGCGGGCCGGGGTGAGATGGAAGTCGATGCGACGGCGCGTCAAGAAGCGCCCGTCCGGAGAGCGGTGAATTTCGGTGCATGTCGTACTCGCCGGCGGGGGGACCGCCGGCCACATCGAGCCGGCGCTGGCCCTCGCGGACGCCCTGCGCAGGCAGGACCCCAGTGTGGGGATCACGGCGCTCGGCACGGAGAAGGGTCTGGAGACCCGGCTCGTGCCCGAGCGCGGCTACGAGCTGGCCCTGATCCCCGCCGTACCGCTGCCCCGCAAGCCCACCCCCGAGCTGATCACCGTCCCCGGGCGGCTGCGCGGCACGATCAAGGCCGCAGAGCAGATCCTGGAGCGCACCAAGGCGGACTGCGTGGTGGGCTTCGGCGGTTACGTGGCGCTGCCCGGCTATCTCGCGGCCAAGCGGCTCGGTGTGCCCATCGTGGTCCACGAGGCCAACGCCAGGCCCGGGCTCGCCAACAAGATCGGCTCGCGGTACGCGGCCGGGGTCGCCGTCGCCACCCCGGACAGCAAGCTCCGCAACGCGCGCTACATCGGCATCCCGCTGCGGCACACCATCGCGACCCTCGACCGGGCGCGGGTGCGTCCCGAGGCGCGCGCCGCGTTCGGGCTCGACCCGAACCTGCCGACGCTCCTCGTCTCGGGCGGCTCGCAGGGCGCCCGGCGGCTCAACGAGGTCGTCCAGCAGATCGCCCCGGTGCTCCAGCGCTCGGGCATCCAGATCCTGCACGCGGTCGGCCCGAAGAACGAAATGCCGCGCGTCGACAACATGCCCGGAATGCCGCCCTACGTGCCGGTACCGTACGTGGACCGGATGGATCTCGCGTACGCCGCGGCCGACATGATGCTCTGCCGCGCGGGCGCGATGACCGTCGCCGAGCTCTCCGCCGTCGGGCTGCCCGCCGCGTACGTCCCGCTGCCCATCGGCAACGGCGAACAGCGGCTCAACGCCCAGCCGGTGGTCAAGGCCGGCGGCGGACTCCTCGTCGACGACGCGGAGCTGACGCCGCAGTGGGTGCAGGGCAACGTCCTGCCCGTCCTGGCCGATCCGCACCGGTTGTACGAGATGTCCCGCGCCGCCGCCGAGTTCGGCCGCCGGGACGCCGACGACCTGCTCGTCGGCATGGTGTACGAGGCGATCGCCGCCCGCCGGCAGGCGTAGCGCGGCGGCTGAGGGCAGGAGACGCCAGGTGGCAGCCGGACCGACGACCGCCGAGAAGAGCGGCGCCAGCACGTCGAAGGGGTCGTCGGACGGTCCGTCCCGCACGGGTGCCCGGAATGGCAAGTTCCGGGTACCCGGCGCCCGGGTGCTCCTGATCGCGCTCGCGGTCCTCGCGCTCGTGGCCGGCGGGGTCTGGGCGCTCTACGGCTCGACCTGGTTCCGTGTGGAACGTGTGAAGACTTACGGCACCTCGGTCCTGACCCCGCGTGAGGTCGAGGAGGTCGCCGCCGTCCCGGTCGGCGCCCCGCTCGTCTCGCTCGACACCGAGGCCGTCGAGGCCCGGCTCAGGCAGCGGCTGCCGCGCATCGAGTCGGTGGACGTCGTGCGGTCCTGGCCGCACGGAATCGGGCTGAAAGTGACGGAAAGGAAGCCCGTTCTGTTGATGAAAAAGGGCGGAAAGTTCGTCGAAGTGGACGCGACCGGTACGCCGTTCGCCACGGTCGACACCGCCCCCCGAGGCGTCCCCCTGCTCGTCCTCGACGCCGCCTCCTCCCCGAGCCTGCGCCGCTTCGACGCGGACCGGCTGCTCAGAGAGGCGGTCCGCGTCCGGGGTGAACTCCCGGCGGAAATCGCCCGGAACACTCGTGTCGTGCGCGTCACCTCGTACGACTCCGTCACTCTGGAGCTGACCAGGGGGCGCAGCGTCTTCTGGGGGAGCGGCGAGCACGGTCCGGTCAAGGCCCGGGTGCTCACCGCGCTCCTGAAGGCCACTCCCAAAGCGGGGCACTTCGATGTAAGTGCCCCCACGGCGCCCGCCTCGTCCGGAAGTTGACGGGTATCGCCCCTGGCCAGCACCCTGGTTGGCCAGCGCTACGGGTGATCACATAGGGTGAAAAGAAAAACGGGAGGTTCGGCGTGTTCGTTGAACGTGCGCCGCTTGTCGACTTAGTGTCTCGTTCGGAAGAGTCCAGCGAACAGAGACACTGGTAACCCTAAACTTCAACGTTAGGGTTTGGGTCGGCGTTTCGGACCGTCCCAATCGGCATCCGTCGTCAGCAGCGCGCCCAACCACCGCGCGGCGACGACACGTAACTCGAGGCGAGAGGCCTTCGACGTGGCAGCACCGCAGAACTACCTCGCAGTCATCAAGGTCATCGGTGTCGGCGGCGGTGGTGTCAATGCCATCAACCGAATGATCGAGGTCGGTCTCAAGGGCGTCGAGTTCATCGCGATCAACACCGACGCGCAAGCGCTGTTGATGAGCGACGCCGACGTCAAGCTCGACGTCGGCCGTGAACTCACCCGCGGCCTGGGGGCCGGGGCCAACCCGGCCGTCGGTCGCAAGGCGGCAGAGGACCACCGTGAGGAGATCGAGGAGGTCCTCAAGGGGGCCGACATGGTCTTCGTCACCGCCGGCGAAGGCGGCGGCACCGGCACCGGCGGCGCACCCGTCGTCGCCAACATCGCACGCTCGCTCGGCGCCCTCACGATCGGTGTGGTCACCCGGCCGTTCACCTTCGAAGGACGCCGTCGTGCCAACCAGGCGGAGGACGGCATCGCCGAACTCCGCGAAGAGGTCGACACCCTCATCGTCATCCCGAACGACCGGCTCCTGTCGATCTCGGACCGTCAGGTCTCCGTGCTCGACGCCTTCAAGTCGGCCGACCAGGTGCTGCTGAGCGGTGTCCAGGGCATCACCGACCTCATCACCACCCCGGGTCTGATCAACCTCGACTTCGCCGACGTCAAGTCGGTCATGTCCGAGGCGGGTTCGGCCCTCATGGGCATCGGCTCCGCCCGCGGCGACGACCGCGCGGTGGCGGCGGCGGAGATGGCGATCTCCTCGCCGCTCCTGGAAGCCTCCATCGACGGCGCCCGCGGCGTGCTGCTCTCCATCTCCGGCGGCAGCGACCTCGGTCTCTTCGAGATCAACGAGGCCGCGCAGCTGGTCAGCGAGGCCGCCCACCCCGAGGCCAACATCATCTTCGGCGCCGTCATCGACGACGCCCTCGGCGACGAGGTCCGGGTCACCGTCATCGCGGCAGGCTTCGACGGCGGCCAGCCGCCGGCCCGCCGGGACAACATCATCGGCTCGGTCTCGGCCAAGCGCGAGGAGCCGGCCCCGGCGCCCCGCCACGTCGAGAACTCCCGCCCGCTGGGAGGCCTCGGCACCGTCGCCCCGCGCGAGGAGCCAGCCCCGGCTCCGGCCGAGCCGGCCCCGGCGGTCAACGAGACCCCGCTGTCGTCGGCCCCTCCGGTCGTCCCGCCGGCCCGTCCGTACGCGGACAGCCAGGCCGAAGAGCTGGACGTCCCGGACTTCCTGAAGTGATAGGACAGCGCTTCGACGCGAACGGCGCGCACTTCGCCTTCACCGACAGGTGGGGCGGGGTGAGCGCCGTTCCGTACGAGGAGCTCAACCTCGGCGGCGCGGTGGGGGACGACCCCGAAGCCGTACGGACCAACCGGGCGCTCGCGGCCGGCGCCCTCGGGCTCGACCCGGCGCGGGTGGTCTGGATGAACCAGGTGCACGGCGCCGACGTCGCCGAGGTCGACGGGCCGTGGGGCACCGCCGGGATCCCCTCGGTGGACGCCCTCGTCACCACCCGGCCGGGACTCGGTCTCGCCGTCCTCACCGCGGACTGCGTTCCCGTCCTCCTCGCCGACCCGGTCGCCGGAGTCGCCGCCGCCGCCCACGCCGGACGCCCCGGAATGGTGGCGGGAGTGGTCCCGGCCGCGGTGGCGGCCATGATCGAACTCGGCGCCGATCCCGCCCGTGTCGTCGCCCGCACCGGCCCCGCCGTCTGCGGGCGCTGCTACGAGGTGCCGGAGGCCATGCGGGCCGAGGTCGCCGAGACCGAACCGGCCGCCTGGGCCGAGACGAGCTGGGGCACCCCGGCCGTCGACGTCACCGCCGGAGTGCACGCCCAGCTCGAACGGCTCGGTGTCACCGACCTGCGGGCCAGTACGGTCTGCACCCGGGAGTCCGGTGACCACTACTCGTACCGCCGCGATCGCACCACGGGGCGACTCGCGGGATATGTCTGGTTGGACTGAGAAGAGACATGACGGACCGCACGTCGGAACTCGCCGACAATCTGGCCCGGGTGGAGGCGCGCATCGCCGCCGCCTGCGCCGCCGCCGGCCGCCCGCGGGAGGAGGTGACGCTCATCGTGGTCACCAAGACCTACCCCGCGAGCGACGTGAGAATCCTTCACGGGCTCGGTGTGCGGCACGTCGCCGAGAACCGCGACCAGGACGCCGCCCCCAAGGCGGCGGCCTGTGCCGACCTTGATCTGACCTGGCACTTCGTGGGCCAGTTGCAGACCAACAAGGTCAGATCCGTGGTGGGTTATGCCGATGTGGTGCAGTCTGTCGACCGCTTGAAGCTCGTTTCCTCTCTCTCCGCCGCGGCGGAGAAGGAGGGCCGCGAACTCGGCTGCCTCCTCCAGGTCGCCCTCGACGCCGGGTCCGGCGAGCGGGGCGAGCGGGGCGGTGTCGCGCCCGACGGGATCGAGGAGTTGGCGGTCGCGGTGGACGCCGCACCCGGACTGCGGCTCGACGGTCTGATGACCGTCGCACCGCTCGCCGGTCCGTACGCGGGACGGCAACGCGCCGCCTTCGACCGGTTGATGGATTTGTCGACTGCCCTGCGCGCGACCCGTCCGGCTGCGAACATGGTGTCAGCAGGGATGAGTGCGGACCTCGAGGAGGCCGTCGCTGCCGGGGCGACACACGTACGCGTCGGTACGGCGGTACTCGGCGTCCGCCCGAAGCTCGGGTAACGTCGCGAAGCAAGTCGGACCACAGCAGAAAATATGGTCATTCCGCAGAACGGCGGGATGGCCCGTGGATCGCGGGCACTTGGTGACGCTGCGAATTGGCCAGTAGGGCGATCCACCACAGAGCGGAGGAATCGGAGAATGGCCGGCGCGATGCGCAAGATGGCGGTCTACCTCGGCCTCGTGGAGGACGATGGGTACGACGGCCGGGGCTTTGACCCCGACGACGACTTCGAACCCGAGCTGGAGCCGGAGCCCGAGCGCGACCGGCGTCACACCCCTCCGCGCCAGGTGGAGCGCGAGGAGCCGGTACGAGTGGTGCAGCCCCCTGCTCCCCGGGAACCGATCGCTCATTCTGTCCCGGTACTCGCCGAAAGTGGACGTCCGGCCCGAATTGCCCCCGTGGCATCCATCACACCCGAACGTCCGAGCATGGAGAAGAACGCACCGGTGATCATGCCCAAGGTCGTGTCCGAGCGGGAGCCCTACCGCATCACCACGCTGCACCCGCGGACGTACAACGAGGCCCGTACCATCGGGGAACACTTCCGTGAGGGCACCCCGGTGATCATGAACCTCACGGAGATGGACGACACGGACGCGAAGCGACTTGTCGACTTTGCCGCCGGACTCGTCTTCGGGCTCCATGGCAGCATTGAGCGCGTGACGCAGAAGGTGTTCCTGTTGTCGCCTGCTAACGTCGATGTCACGGCGGAGGACAAGGCCCGGATCGCAGAGGGCGGATTCTTCAACCAGAGCTGAGAACACGAGAACCGGACGGGCCGGTCGCGAAGCGGCCGGACAAGTAAGAGCACGTAAGTCAGGGGAGAGGGAAACGCGGGATGGGCGTCGCACTACAGGTGGTCTACATCGTGCTGATGTGCTTCCTCGTCCTCCTGATCGTCCGACTTGTCATGGACTACGTCTTCCAGTTCGCCCGTTCATGGCAACCCGGTAAGGCGATGGTGGTCGTTCTCGAGGCCACTTACACTGTCACCGATCCACCGCTCAAGCTTCTGCGGCGACTCATCCCGCCGCTGCGTCTCGGGGGCGTGGCACTCGACCTGTCCTTCTTCGTTCTGATGATCATCGTCTACATCCTGATCTCCATCGTGAGCAGCTTCGCGAGGTGAATGTGGACGATACGGTCTTGCCGACTGCCGACGACTACGTAGAGGTGAAGAAGAGATGCCGCTGACCCCCGAGGACGTGCGGAACAAGCAGTTCACGACCGTCCGCCTCCGAGAAGGCTATGACGAGGACGAGGTCGATGCCTTCCTCGACGAGGTCGAGGCCGAGCTGACCCGCCTGCTCCGCGAGAACGAGGACCTGCGCGCCAAGCTGGCCGCCGCGACCCGTGCCGCCGCGCAGAACCAGCAGCAGCAGGGGATGCGCAAGCCCCCGGAGCCGCAGGATCGTCCCGTCGGTCCCGGCGCCCCCGTGCCCGCGGCCATATCCGGACCGCCGGTCCAGCAGCAGCCGCCGCAGATGGGCCCGCCGCAGCTGCCGTCCGGTGCCCCGCAGCTTCCCGCCGGCCCGATGCAGGGCGGCCCCATGCAGGGTGGGCCCATGCAGGGCGGCCCCATGCAGGGTGGCCCGATGGGCCCCGGCCCGATGCAGGGCGGCCCGATGGGTCACCCGCAGCAGCAGCAGATGCAGCAGATGCAGCAGCAGCAGATGCCGCCGCAGATGCAGCAGCAGCCTGCCCAGGGTCCCGGTGGCGACAGCGCCGCGCGTGTCCTCTCGCTGGCCCAGCAGACCGCCGACCAGGCGATCGCCGAGGCCCGTTCCGAGGCCAACAAGATCGTCGGCGAGGCGCGTTCCCGCGCCGAGGGCCTGGAGCGGGACGCCCGCGCCAAGGCGGACGCTCTTGAGCGGGACGCCCAGGAGAAGCACCGCGTCGCCATGGGCTCCCTGGAGTCCGCCCGCGCCACGCTCGAGCGCAAGGTCGAGGACCTGCGCGGCTTCGAGCGCGAGTACCGCACGCGGCTGAAGTCCTACCTGGAGTCGCAGCTGCGTCAGCTGGAGACCCAGGCCGACGACTCGCTGGCCCCGCCGCGCACCCCGGCCGCGGCCTCGCTGCCGCCGGCCCCGTCGATGGCCTCGGCCGGCGCGGGCGCGCCGTCCTACGGTGGGAACGGCTCCATGGGCGGTGCGCCGTCCATGGGTGGCGCCCCGTCCTACGGCGGCCAGCAGCAGATGTCTCCGGCGATGACCCAGCCGATGGCTCCGGTCCGCCCGCAGGCACCGCAGCCGATGCAGCAGGCGCCGGCGCCGATGCGCGGCTTCCTGATCGACGAGGACGACAACTGACGGCGCCTGGTCGCGCGATGAGCGCGTAGCCGTCGGCAGGCTGGAAGGGCCGGTCCCCTACGGGGGGCCGGCCCTTTGCCGTGCGTCAGGGGCCTGTCTTCCGGATCAGGCCGGGCTCGCGTGCGCGTCCGGGGTACGGCGAAGGGCCCGGCACCGTCACCGGTGCCGGGCCCTTCGCCGTATCGCCTACGCCTTGCGGAGGCGGAACGTCAGGGACAGGCCCTCGTCCTCGAACGGGGCGCCGTACGTGTCGTCCGCGTCGCCCTGGGCGTGGTCCGTGGCCAGGACCTCGTCGGCGATGAGGTCCGCGTGGGCCGTGAGGGCCTCGACGGTCTCCGGGGACTCCGACGTCCAGCGCAGGGCGATGCGGTCCGCGACGTCCAGGCCGCTGTTCTTGCGGGCCTCCTGGATCAGGCGGATCGCGTCACGGGCCAGGCCCGCCTTGCGCAGCTCCGGGGTGATCTCCAGGTCCAGGGCGACCGTCGCGCCCGCGTCGGAGGCGACCGACCAGCCTTCGCGCGGGGTCTCCGTGATGATGACCTCCTCGGAGGTGACGGTGATCGTCTCGCCGTTCACCTCCAGGGTCGCCTCGCCCTCGCGCAGGGCCAGCGAGAGCGCCGCCGCGTCGGCCGCCGCGACCGCCTTCGCCACGTCCTGGACGCCCTTCCCGAAGCGCTTGCCGAGCGCGCGGAAGTTGGCCTTCGCCGTCGTGTCGACGAGCGAGCCGCCGACCTCCGACAGGGACGCGAGGGAGCTGACGTTCAGCTCCTCCGTGATCTGGGCCTGGAGCTCGGGGGAGAGGGACGCGAAGCCCGTCGCCGCCACCAGCGCGCGGGAGAGCGGCTGGCGGGTCTTCACGCCCGACTCGGCGCGGGTCGCCCGGCCCAGCTCCACCAGACGCCGGACCAGCAGCATCTGCTCCGAGAGCGTCTTGTCGATCCGGTCCGTGTCCGCCTCGGGCCAGGTGGCCAGGTGGACGGATTCCGGGGCGTCCGGCGTCACCGGCGCCACCAGGTCCTGCCAGACCCGCTCCGTGATGAAGGGGGTCAGCGGGGCCATCAGGCGGGTGACCGTCTCGATCACGTCGTGGAGGGTGCGCAGCGCCGCCTTGTCGCCCTGCCAGAAGCGGCGGCGGGACCGGCGTACGTACCAGTTGGAAAGGTCGTCGACGAAGGCCGAGATCAGCTTGCCGGTGCGCTGGGTGTCGTACGACTCCATCGCCTCGGTCGTCTCGGCGACGAGCGTGTTCAGCTCGGAGAGGAGCCAGCGGTCGAGGACCGTGCGGTCGGCCGGCGCCGGGTCCGCCGCGCTCGGCGCCCAGCCGGACGTACGGGCGTACAGCGCCTGGAAGGCGACCGTGTTCCAGTACGTCAGGAGCGTCTTGCGGACGACCTCCTGGATCGTGCCGTGGCCCACCCGGCGCGCCGCCCACGGCGAGCCGCCGGCCGCCATGAACCAGCGGACGGCGTCGGCGCCGTGCTGGTCCATCAGCGGGATGGGCTGGAGGATGTTGCCCAGGTGCTTGGACATCTTGCGGCCGTCCTCGGCGAGGATGTGGCCCAGGCAGACCACGTTCTCGTAGGACGACTTGTCGAAGACGAGGGTGCCGACCGCCATCAGCGTGTAGAACCAGCCGCGGGTCTGGTCGATGGCCTCGGAGATGAACTGCGCCGGGTACCGGGACTCGAACAGTTCCTTGTTCTCGTACGGGTAGCCGTACTGCGCGAACGGCATCGAGCCCGAGTCGTACCAGGCGTCGATGACCTCGGGTACGCGCGTCGCCGTCTTCCCGCAGCCGTCGGTCGGGCAGGCGAACGTGACCGCGTCGATGTACGGGCGGTGCGGGTCGAGCTCCGACTGGTCCGTGCCGGTCAGCTCGGTCAGCTCGGTGCGCGAGCCCACGCAGGTGAGGTGGTCGTCCTCGCAGCGCCAGATCGGCAGCGGGGTGCCCCAGTAGCGGTTCCGGGAGAGCGCCCAGTCGACGTTGTTCGTCAGCCAGTCGCCGAAGCGGCCGTGCTTGACCGAGTCCGGGAACCAGTTGGTCCGCTCGTTCTCGGCGAGCATGCGGTCCTTGACCGCGGTCGTGCGGATGTACCAGGACGGCTGCGCGTAGTAGAGCAGGGCCGTGTGGCAGCGCCAGCAGTGCGGGTAGCTGTGCTCGTACGCGATGTGCCGGAAGAGCAGGCCGCGGGCCTCCAGGTCGGCGGTGAGCGCCTCGTCGGCCTTCTTGAAGAAGACGCCGCCGACCAGCGGCACGTCCTCCTCGAAGGTGCCGTCGGGGCGCACCGGGTTCACGACCGGCAGGCCGTACGCCTTGCAGACCTTGAGGTCGTCCTCACCGAAGGCGGGGGACTGGTGGACCAGACCCGTACCGTCCTCGGTCGTCACGTACTCGGCGTTGACGACGTAGTGCGCCGGAGCGTCGAAGGGGATCAGCTCGAAGGGACGCTGGTACGTCCAGCGCTCCATCTCGGCGCCCGTGAACGACTCGCCGGTGGTGACCCAGCCCTCGCCGAGCGCCTTCTCGACCAGCGGCTGCGCGACCACGAGCCGCTCGTCGCCGTCGGTGGCGACCACGTAGGTGACCTCGGGGTGGGCGGCGACCGCCGTGTTGGACACCAGGGTCCACGGGGTCGTCGTCCAGACGAGGAGCGCCGCCTTGCCGGCCAGCGGTCCCGAGGTCAGCGGGAAGCGCACGTAGACGGAGGGGTCGACGACCGTCTCGTAGCCCTGGGCCAGCTCGTGGTCGGAGAGGCCGGTGCCGCAGCGGGGACACCAGGGGGCGACCCGGTGGTCCTGGACGAGGAGGTCCTTGTCGAAGATCTGCTTCAGGGACCACCAGACCGACTCGATGTACGAGGGGTCCATGGTCCGGTACGCGTCGTCCAGGTCGACCCAGTAGCCCATGCGGGTCGTGAGCTCGGCGAAGGCGTCGGTGTGGCGGGTCACGGACTCGCGGCACTTGTCGTTGAACGCGGCGATGCCGTATTCCTCGATGTCCTTCTTGCCGGAGAAGCCGAGCTCCTTCTCGACGGCGAGCTCGACCGGCAGGCCGTGGCAGTCCCAGCCGGCCTTGCGGGCCACGTGGTAGCCGCGCATGGTCCGGAAGCGGGGGAAGACGTCCTTGAAGACGCGGGCCTCGATGTGGTGCGCACCGGGCATGCCGTTGGCCGTGGGCGGGCCTTCGTAGAACACCCACTCGGGGCGTCCTTCGGACTGTTCGAGGGTCTTGGCGAAGACCTTGTTCTCGTGCCAGAAATCGAGCACGGCGTGCTCCATCGCGGGCAGGTCTACCTGGGCGGGCACCTGGCGGTACTGCGGCGGTGTCATCGAGTTCCTCCGGCGGACTGTCGTCGTTCCGTCGGAGGGACGAGAGCGCTGCTCCCGCGGTACCACCCTCCTTGGCCCGGGGCGCATCCGCCCTGAGCCCCCTCATTGGGGTCGCGACGCCGGGTCTAGTCACCGCGCTGTCGTGCGGCTTTCTTCCGACGGCTCCGGGGTGATGCTTCACATCGGGCTCGCCCCCGGGCTCTCACCGTCCCCGGGTCGCTCATGGCTGCGTACGACGCTACTCGTCCCCATCCAAGCCTTTCGCTGGGCCCAGTGTACGGGCCCCGGAGCCCGGCGGCAGACCGGTTTTCCGTGACCCGAATGGCCACACGGGCGAGCGGGACTCGGGGTACGGCCATGTGGGGGAGGGGCGGGACGGATTACCCGGCGGGGAGCTGGGCACAACGGAGGCAGGCCCGCCCCGAGGGGCGCGGGGGCGGGTGGGAACGGCGGCGTGCCCCGTTGCCGCGGGCCTTGGGCCGATTTATCGTCCCAGCACGATTCGCGAGCAAGATCACAAAATGTGAAGGGGCCGCGACATGGTGGCGAAGAAGACCGCCGCGAAGAAGACCTCGACCGCCGGTTCCACCGGTTCGGCCGAGGGCGCCAAGGACGTGGCCGGGAAGAAGACGACGGTCGCGGAGCCGCCGACGGTCGCGAAGAATGCGAGGACCACGAAGAAAGCGCACGACGCGCACGACGGGCACGACGCTCACGACGCGAAGGAGCCGGCAGTCGCGCGGAAGTCGGTCGTGAAGAAGGCTGCCGTGAAGAAGGCGGTCGCGGAGGACGCGGTCGCGACGGAGGACGGGGTCACCGCCGCCGAGCGGGCGCCCGCCGAGAAGACGCCTGCCAAGAAGGCCGTGGCGAGGAAGGCGGCCGCCAAGAAGGCGCCCGCCGCGAAGAAGCAGACAGGAGCCAGGACGGTGGCAGCGAAGAAGACCGCGGGTGGCGTCACGACCGCCGGGGACGAGACCGCCGTGCCTCCGGCCCGTACCGGCGAGCTCGCGGTGCGGCCGGGCGAGGACCCCTGGACCCCGGCGGAGGTCACCGAGGCCCGCACCGTGCTCCAGTCGGAGGTGCTGAGACTCCGCAGCGAGCTCGCGCACTCCCAGGAGGAGCTCACCGGCCTCATGCGGGACTCCGGTGACGGCGCGGGGGACGACCAGGCCGACACCGGCACCAAGAACATCACCCGGGAGCACGAGCTGGCTCTCGCGGCCAACGCCCGGGAGATGCTGGAGCAGACCGAGCACGCCCTGGAACGGCTCGACGCCGGCACGTACGGGCTCTGCGAGGTGTGCGGCAAGCCGATCGGCAAGGCGCGGATGCAGGCCTTCCCGCGGGCCACGCTCTGCGTCGAGGACAAGCAGCGGCAGGAGCGGCGCGGCTGACGATCTCGGCTGACGGTCTCGTACGCCTGTGCCGTACCCTCGGGGCACGGTCAGGCATCGAGGTCGAGGGACTCACTCACGTGGCAGAGGCGGAGCGCATCATCGGTACGCCGGATTCAGCAGGGGCCGACGGGTCGGTCCCCTCCGAAGAGACGGCCGTCCCCGACGGGTCGGCCGCCTCCGGGGAGCGGCCGCGGGGCAGGCGCAGGATCCTCGCCCTGTTCGTGGTGGCCGTCGTCGCCTACCTGCTCGACCTGGGCAGCAAGATGCTGGTGGTCGCCAAGCTGGAGGGCCGCGAGCCGATCCGGGTGATCGGCGACGTGCTGCGCTTCGACGCCATCCGGAACCCGGGTGCCGCGTTCGGCATGGGCGAGGCCTTCACGATCATCTTCACCTGCATCGCCGTCGCCGTGATCGTCGTGATCATCCGGCTGGCGCGCAAGCTCTACAGCCTGCCCTGGGCCATCGCGCTCGGTCTGCTGCTCGGCGGCGCGCTGGGCAACCTCACGGACCGGATCTTCCGCTCGCCGGGGGTCTTCGAGGGCGCCGTGGTCGACTTCATCGCCCCCGCGCACTTCGCCGTCTTCAACCTCGCCGACTCGGCGATCGTGTGCGGCGGCATCCTCATCGTGATCCTGTCGTTCCGGGGTCTGGACCCGGACGGAACGGTCCACAAGGACTGACGCCCGGACGGAGTACCTCCCGCACCAGGCATACTCGACGGGTGAGCATGAGTCCCGAGATCCGCACGCTGCCCGTTCCCGATGGCCTTGAGGGCGAGCGCGTCGACGCCGCCATCGCCCGTATGTTCGGGTTCTCCCGTACGAAGGCGGCCGAGCTGGCCGCCGCAGGGAAGGTCCAGGTCGACGGCTCCGTCGTCGGCAAGTCCGAGCGGGTGAGCGGCGGGGCGTGGCTGGAGGTCGAGATGCCGGGCGCTGCCGCGCCCGTCCAGATCGTCGCCGAGCCCGTCGAGGGCATGGAGATCATCCACGACGACGACGACATCGTCGTGATCATGAAGCCCGTCGGTGTGGCCGCGCACCCCAGCCCCGGCTGGACCGGCACCACGGTCATCGGCGGCCTCGCCGCCGCCGGCTACCGCATCTCCACCTCCGGCGCCGCCGAGCGCCAGGGCATCGTGCACCGCCTCGACGTCGGCACCTCCGGTCTGATGGTGGTCGCCAAGTCGGAGTACGCGTACACCTCGCTCAAGCGCCAGTTCAAGGAGCGCGTGGTCGACAAGCGCTACCACGCCCTCGTGCAGGGGCACCCCGACCCGATGAGCGGCACCATCGACGCCCCCATCGGCCGGCACCCGAACCACGACTACAAGTGGGCGGTCACCGCCGAGGGCAAGCCCTCGGTCACGCACTACGACCTCATCGAGGCGTACCGCTCGGCCTCGTTGCTCGACATCAAGCTGGAGACGGGCCGCACCCACCAGATCCGGGTGCACATGTCCGCCCACCGCCACCCCTGCGTCGGCGACCTCACCTACGGCGCGGACCCGACGATCGCCAAGCGACTCGGCCTGACCCGGCAGTGGCTGCACGCCGTCCGCCTCGGTTTCGAGCACCCGGGCGACGGCTCGTGGGTCGAGTTCGCCAGCACCTACCCCGAGGACCTGCGCAAGGCCCTCGACCGGATCGCGGCGGAGAGTCAGTGAGTGCCGTGTTCGGCGTCCGCGAGGCGCTGAGCCCCGAGGACCGGGAGGCGTGCTTCGCGGTGCGCCGCGAGGTCTTCGTCGAGGAGCAGGGCGTTCCGCAGGAGCTGGAGTACGACGCGTACGACGCGACCGCGGCGCATGTGCTCGCCGTGCGCGAGGACGGGCTGCCGCTGGGCACCGGGCGCCTTCTGTTCGGGGCGGACGCGGTCGGGAAGACCGGGGGCGACGCCTCGGTGGGCTCGCTCGGCCGGCTCGCGGTCGCCAAGGCGGCCCGCGGCCTCGGCGTCGGCGCCGCGCTCGTCCGGGCCGTCGAGGACGTGGCGCGCGAGCGCGGTCTGACCGCCGTCGACCTGCACGCGCAGACCCACGCGCTGGGCTTCTACGAGCGCCTCGGCTACGAGGCGTACGGCCCGGAGTTCCCCGACGCGGGCATGCCGCACCGGGCGATGCGAAGGTTCCTGTAGGCGGAGGTCTCTCCGGTCGTGGGCCGGGCGCCGTCGTTGTCTGTTCCCTGATGCCCCTTCGGGGCGCCAGGTGTGAAAACGGGCATACGTGGCAGGGTGGGCCCGTGGATCAATTGGCCCTGTTGTTCTTGCTGCTGCTCGGCGCCCTGCTCACCGTCCCCCTCGGTGAGCGGCTCGGACTGCCCGCCCCCGTCCTGATGACCCTCATCGGGATCGTGCTGGCCTTCCTGCCCTTCGTGCCGAACGTCGAGATCCCGCCGGAACTCATCCTCCCGTTGGTCCTGCCCCCGCTGCTGTACGCCTCCGTGCAGCGCACCTCCTGGCGCCAGTTCGCGGCCAACAAGCGGCCCATCTTCCTGCTCGCGGTCGCCCTGGTCTTCGTCACCACGGCCGCGGTCGGCGCGGTCGCGCACTCGCTCGTGCCCGGCCTTCCGCTGGCCGCCGCCATCGCGCTCGGCGCCCTCGTCGCGCCGCCCGACCCGGTCGCGGCGACCGCCGTGGCCGGCTCGCTCGGACTGCCCCGCCGGCTGGTGTCGATCCTGGAGGGCGAGGGCCTCTTCAACGACGTCACCGCGATCGTGCTCTACCACGTGGCCATCGCCGCCGTCGTCAGCGGCTCCTTCTCCTGGCCCGAGGCGGTCGGCGCGCTGGTGCTCTCCGCCGTGGTCGCCCTGGTCGTCGGCCTGGGGCTCGGCTGGCTCTCCAACAAGCTCATCGGGCTGCTCGGCGACGCCACCCTCCAGACCGGCCTCACCCTCCTGGTGCCCTTCGTGAGCTACGTGCTCGCCGAGGAACTGCACGGCTCCGGCGTCCTCGCCGTCCTGGTCACGGCCCTCTTCCTCGCCGAGCACGCGGCCGACGCCGACGACGTGATGGGCCGGCTCGCCGGGCAGACCTTCTGGCAGATCGTCGACACCCTCGTCACGGGCATCGCCTTCGGCCTCATCGGTCTCGAACTCGTCCACGTCTTCGGGGTGGCGGACGGGCACGGCCTGGAGATGCTCGGCTGGGGCGCCGCCGTCGTCGCGGTGGTCGTCGGGGTCCGGCTCCTCTGGCTGCTGCCCGCCACCTGGCTCGCGAAGCGGCTGCACACGCGCCGGGACGTCGACGAGGAGATCCCGACGAGCTGGCGGGAGACCATCGTCATGTGGTGGGCGGGGATGCGCGGGGTGGCCTCGGTCGCCCTTGCGCTCGCGATCCCGCTCCGTACCGACGACGGCTCGCCCTTTCCCGGCCGCGACGAGATCGTCTTCATCGCCTTCTGTGTGATCATCGCCACCCTCGTCTGCCAGGGGCTCACCCTGCCCTGGCTGGTCAGGCGGCTCGGGGTGCGGGCCGACGCGGACGCCGAGCGGGCCCTCGAACGGGATCTGGCCATCCGGGCGGCGAAGGCCGCCAAGCGCAGGCTCAAGGAGATCGAGGAGGTCGAGGAGCTGCCGGAGGACCTTCAGGAGCGGCTGCTGCGCGGGGCGTACGACATCGGGGCGCGGATCAGCCCCGACATGGTCGACGAGGAGCGGAAGGCCGCCTTCGCGGAGCGCTCGAAGCGGTTCAAGGCCGTGCAGCGGATCCAGCACGAGCTGATGTCGGCCGCCCGGCACGAGGTCCTCTCGGCGCGCAGCGAGCCGGGCGCCGACCCGGAGGTGGTGGACCGGGTGCTGCGCAAGCTGGACGTGCGCAGCCTGCGGTGAGGCCGGTGCCCCGGGGGCCGGATGGCAGGATGGGACGCATGGACATCATGCTCTTCCACTCGGCCTACGGGCTGACCCCTTCCGTCGAGGCCGCTGCCGAGCGGCTCCGCGCCGCCGGGCACCAGGTCTGGACCCCGGACCTCTACGGGGGCCGGACGGTCGGGACCGTGGAGGAGGGTGTGGAGCTCCGGGACGAGATCGGCAAGGACGAGCTGCTGAAGCGGGCGGTCCTCGCCGCCGCCCCCTACTCCGAGCGCGGACTGGTCTACATGGGCCTGTCCCTCGGGGCCTCGATCGCGCAGACCCTGGCGCTCGGGGACGAGAAGGCGCGCGGGCTGCTGCTGTTCCACGGCACCTCGGACCTGGCGGAGTCCGCGTCGGTGGACGAGTTGCCGGTGCAGCTGCACGTGGCCGATCCCGACCCGTTCGAGACGCACGACTGGCTGTCCTCCTGGTACCTCCAGATGCGCAAGGCGGGGGCGGACGTGGAGATCTACCGTTACCCGGGCGCCGGGCACGTGTTCACGGACGCGGAGCTGCCGGACTGGGACGAGGAGGCGGCCGAGCGGGCCTGGTCGGTGGCGCTGGCCTTCATCGAGGATCTCTAGGACCTGTAGGACCGTAGGACCTGTCGAACGGGCGTGGCCCCCGGGGGAGTTCCCCGGGGGCCACACCTCTGTCCGGCCGGATCAGGATCAGGCGCGGTAGGCGGTCCAGTAGTCGTTCATCCGGGTCACCTGACCCTGGGTGAACTGGTACATGCACGCGTCGTACGTGTAGTCCATGAAGTTGTGGATCGGGTCCACGCCGGTCTTGGAGGCGCAGGAGTCACGGCCGGTCGGGCACTCGTACGCGGGGCTCTTCTCGGCCGGGGTGTCGGCGACGGAGTCACCGGCGCCGTTGCAGCCGCCCTGGAAGGTGTGGTAGAGGCCCATCCAGTGGCCGACCTCGTGGGTGGCGGTGTCACCCTCGTTGTAGTTGGCCGCGGAGCCGCCCGGGAGGGAGGAATCGAGGACGACGACACCGTCCATGGACGGGTTCGAGGCGTACGAGGACGGGAAGGTCGCCCAGCCGAGGAGGCCGCCGCTCAGGTTCGCCGTGTAGAAGTTCAGCGCGCCGGCGCCGCCCTGGCGGAGGGTCTGCTTCATCGCCTTCTCGGCGGTGGAGCCGGAGGCCAGGTTGTACCAGGAGGCGTTGTCCGTGTAGGTGGTCGCGGCAAGGGTGAACTGGAAGTTGGAGTTCACGTTGCCGGTGCCCTGGCCGGCGTACGCCGAGTTCAGGACCGCCATCTGGTTGTTGATCTGGGTGGCGGTGAGCTTGCCCGTCGTACCGGAGTGGATGACGTGGAAGTAGACCGGGATGTTCACCACCGCGGCGGCGCCGGCTTCGGCGGAGGCGCTGAGGCGGCCCTCGGCGCGGGCGGCGTCCAGCTTCTTCTTGAAGTCCGCGTCCATGGCCTTGGCCTGGGCGGCCGTGACCTCGTTCGGCTCGAAGGCGTGGCTGTCGGCGCCGCGCGCCTTGCGGGCGCCGGAGAGGGCCTCGTGGTCGTCGTGGCCGTCCACGCACTCCTCGGCCGAGGAACCGGCCAGGGTGGTGACGGCGGCGCCGGTGGCCACCGGGGCGGAAAGGGGTGCCAGGGCCAGGGTTCCGGCCATCACGGCAGTGCCGAGCATACGACGTGACATACGCGGCGATATACGGACAAGAGCACGCACGGTGACTCCTCGCGGGGGGTGGTGGTGAGGAACTTCCTCGCCACTGCGGGGAGATTACGCGTCCATGTCAGGCGTCGTTGAGAAGCGATCAGGCCCAATCATTCATGGAGCAATTCGGGGCATCGGGAAGAAAATCTTGGGCGGCTTCCGGAGTTTGAGACGTCGACGTAACAGTCGAAGTGGCGGAGGCGGGTGGTGTGTCCGGATTCGATCTCGAAAACCGGCCACCCGCCGTAGCGATGTGATCTTCTGTTAACAGAAGCGATCATGGCTGAAAATCAACCATGATGGTCCGCCAGGGGAACAACGGGGAAACGTCAGCGGACGGGTTGGTACACCCGCTCCACGCGCTGCGTACCACTGAGCGTCCGGTACGAGCGTGCCCAGGCCGTCGACGCGGCCGGATCCGTCTTGTCGGAGACCGTGTAGTAGTCCATCTGCGAGCGCTCGGCGGTCACGTCGAGGACGCCGTACCCGTGGTGGTCCATGTCCACCCACTTCACATGCCGGTTGGCGGCCTTCACGGCGCCCGCGGCCACCACCGAGACCGTCCCCGGCGCCACGTGCAGCAGGTCGTCGAGGTTGTCCGAGGTCACCGAGGTGACGACGAACTCCGTCGCCGCCGAGGCCGAGAACGGGTACGTCGCCGCCTTCACCGGGACGTCGTTGGCCCAGGCCATGTGGATGTCGCCGGTCAGGAAGACGGTGTTGCGGATGGCCCGCGAGGTCAGGTGCGCGAGGAGTTCCTTCCGGTCGTCCGTGTACCCGTCCCACTGGTCGACGTTGACCGCGAGCCCCTCCTTCGGCAGGCCCATCAGCTCGGCGAGCGGCTCCAGGAGGTGGGCGGGCAGGGCGCCGAAGGCGACCGGCGTGATCATCACGGAGGTGCCGACCAGCTGCCAGGTCGCGGCCGAGCCCGCGAGCCCCGACTTGAGCCAGTCGAGCTGGGCGCGGCCCGTGATGCTCCGCTCCGGGTCGTCGACCGAGCCGCTGCCCGTCTTCGCCGGGGCCGAGCGGAACGAGCGCAGGTCGAGCAGGTGCAGATCGGCCAGCGTGCCGAAGCGGAGGCGCCGGAAGACGGTCCCCTCGGTGGAGGCGCGGACCGGCATCCACTCGAAGTACGCCTGCTTGGCGGCGGCCACCCGTGCCGCCCACTCGCCCTCGGCCTCCGGTGTGTGGTTCTCGGCCCCGCCCGTCCAGGCGTCGTTCGCGAACTCGTGGTCGTCCCATATCGCGATCACCGGGTGGGCCGCGTGCAGCGCCTGGAGGTCCGCGTCCGTCCTGTAGTGGCCGTGCCGGGTGCGGTAGTCGGCGAGCGAGACGATCTCGTGGCGCGGCTCGTGCTGCCGGACGGTGTACTTCGCCTCCGGGTAGGTGCCGCTGCCGTACTCGTACAGGTAGTCGCCGAGATGGAGGATCGCGTCCAGGTCGGCGCGGGCGGCGAGATGGCGGTACGCGGAGAAGTGGCCGGCCTCCCAGTTCGCGCAGGAGACCACGCCGAAGCGGACGCCGGGCGCGGCGGCGTCGAGCGCCGGCGCCGTACGGGTCCGGGCGGCGGGGGAGACGACGGAGTCCGCGGTGAAGCGGAACCAGTAGGAGGTGGCCGGGCGCAGACCCCGGACGTCCGCCTTCACGGTGTGGTCGGATGCGGCGCTCGCCGTGGTCGTGCCGGAGGCGACGACCCGGGCGAAGGCGCGGTCCTCGGCCATCTCCCAGCCGACCTGGACGTCCGGGCCGAGGCCCGATCCCGGCACGGCCTCGGGGGTGGGGGTGACGCGCGTCCAGAGCAGGACGCCGTCGGGCAGCGGGTCGCCGGAGGCGACGCCGTGGAGGAACGCGGTCGCCGCGGGGGCGGCCTGGGCCGTGGAGGCCGCGCCGAGGAGGGCCGGCGCGGCGGCGGCGGTGACGGCGGCGGCCTTGACGACCGTGCGCCGGCTGGGGGAAGGAAGATCGAATCGACTGGTCACGGCCAGTCAGATTACTGGCGGGTACGCCCGGAAGGCAGGCGAAATCCGGAAGTTCGCCGGTCCGTCGCCCACCGGCCGCACCCCGGCAGCGCACGCGCCGCCGCACAGGGGAGCCCCCTGACCCACAGGGTCAGGGGGCTGTTTCGCGCAAGGGGTCGGACCCGGTCAGGCCTTGAGGGCCGCGTCGACCGCCGTGGTGAACTCGGCCGGCGTCATCGGCGGGTTGTCGGTGCCCGCGACCGTCACCGGCTTGCCGTCCATCTTCAGGGTCGGGGTGCCCGTCACGCCGCTGGCGTCGAAGGCCTTGGACATCTTCATCGCCCAGGCGTCGAAGGTGCCGTCCTCGACGTTCTTCTTGAACTCGGCGTTGCCCTTGAGGGCCGGTACGGAGTCCGCGATCTCCAGGAGGTAGGAGTCCTTGGCGAACTTGTCGTCGTTCTCCTCCGGGTGGAACTCCTCCGAGTAGAGCGCCGCCTTGTACTTCAGGAAGGCCTCGGGGCTCACGTCCAGGGCCGCGCCGAGCGCGGACAGGGCGTTCTTCGAGCCCTCACCGGTGGCGGCGTCGTCGATGAACGTGGCACCGACGTACTTGATCTTGTACTTGCCGGCCTCGACGTCCTTCTCGACCGTGGAGCCCACGGACTGCTCGAAGGTCGCGCAGACCGGGCAGCGCGAGTCCTCGTACAGCTCCAGGGTCTTCTTCGCCGACTCCTTGCCGACGACGACGGTCGTGCCGTTCGTGCCCGAGGTGTTCTTCGGGGCCTTCACGGTCGAGGCCTCCGCCACCGACTCCCAGTGGGAGGGCTTGTTGGACTGCACCACGGCGTAGCCGATGCCGCCGGCGGCGGCCAGGACGGCCAGCGCCGAGACGCCGACGACGAGCTGCCGGCGCGCCCGGTCCTTCTTCGCCTGGCGCTCGCGCTCGACGCGCAGCCGCTCGCGGGCGGCGGCCTTGTTGGACTGCGAGTTGCGTGCACTCATGATCGTGTTCTCCGTGGGGTGAGGTCCGTCGGGACCGGGAAGCCGAGAGGGGACTGCGTGCTCGGGGGCCTGCGCCGCTCAGACGAGAGCGAGGCTCGGGCACGGCGGTCCCCGCCGTCCCACGGAGTGCGTGAGGAACCGGGTGCGGGAGGGCCGGGGCCGTCCCGCGGGCCGCTGGGCGCGCCGCGGCGCCGGACCGGTGCGGAAGAGGGCCGCGACGAGCAGCAGCGGTCGGAAGGCGGAGGCGGCCATCGCGCCGAGCAGCCGGACGAGCGCCCGCTCCCCGCCGCGCAGCCAGAGCGCGGCCGAGAGCCCCACGCCCACATGGGCGAGGAGCAGCAGCCACGGCAGCGACGGGTCCGGGGAGTCGAGCAGGGCGGCCGTGGTGCCGCTCTCGGGGGCCGCGACGCCCGGCAGCGGGGTGCCCACGGCGCCGCCGCAGAACACCTCCAGGCCCACCGCGCGCAGCGATCCGGCGACCGGGCCGCCGGCGGCCCCGTAACAGACCGCCTGACCGCTGGTGAAGAGCGTGTCGGCCGCCAGCTCCAGCGGCACGAGGAGCCCGGCGATCGGGCCGAGGCCGCGCTCGCGGCCGGCCAGCGCGTATGCCACGGCGTAGACGCCGACGGCGACCGGGACGACCGTGCCGAGCGGCAGCGGCACGCGGGAGAGCAGCACGTGGGAGGCCACGGACAGCGTCACGACCAGTGCCGTGAAGAACGCCGCCCGCAGCGCCCTCAGCTGCGTCCCTGCCATGTCCATCGTCGTGGAGTGTGCCATGCCGGGCCGTAAGGAGTCGCTAAGCGCGAGCTGTGCGACGCCTCACCGGCCCCACCGTCACAGGCCCGGGATCCGCCCGTTGCGGAAGAGGTCCACGAAGATCTGGTGGTCGGCCCGCGCCCGTGCGCCGTAGGCGTGCGCGAAGTCCACCAGGAGGTCCGCGAACCCCTCCTCGTCGGCGGCGATCGCCGCGTCGATGGCCCGCTCGGTCGAGAACGGCACGAGCGAGTGGCCGCTGGAGTCGTCCGCCGCCGCGTGCATGGTCGCCGTGGCGCGACCCAGGTCCGCGACGGTCGCGGCGATCTCGTCCAGGTCGTCGATGTCGGACCAGTCGAGGTCCACCGCGTACGGCGAGACCTCCGCGACCAGCTGCCCGGCCCCGTCGAGCTCGGTCCAGCCCAGCCACGGGTCCGCGTGGGCCTGGAGCGCCCGCTGCGAGATCACGGTGCGGTGGCCCTCGTGCCGGAAGTACTCCCGTACCGCCGAGTCCGTCACATGGCGGGAGACCGCCGGCGTCTGCGCCTGCTTCAGGTAGATCACGACGTCGTTCTCCAGGGCGTCGCTGTTGCCCTCCAGGAGGATGTTGTAGGAGGGGAGGCCGGCCGAGCCGATGCCGATCCCGCGCCGCCCGACGACGTCCTTGACCCGGTACGAGTCGGGGCGGTCCAGGCTGGACTCCGGCAGGGTCTCCAGGTATCCGTCGAAGGCGGCGAGGACCTTGTACCGCGTGGCGGCGTCCAGCTCGATCGCCCCGCCGCCCGCCGAGAAGCGGCGCTCGGAGTCGCGGATCTCCGTCATCGAGTCGAGCAGCCCGAAGCGGGTCAGCGAGCGTGCCTCGCGCAGGGCGCCCAGGAGGGCCCCGTCGGCGGTCTCCAGCGTGAAGGAGGAGAGGTCCGACGAGTAGGTGTCCGCGGCGCCGGTCGCGAGCGCGTGGATCCGCTCCCGGTAGGCGGTGGCGCAGATCCGCACCAGGTCGGTGATCTGGCCGTCGCCGAGCGCCTTCGCGTACCCGAGGAGCGCCAGGGAGGCGGTGAGCCGCTTGAGGTCCCAGGTGAAGGGGCCGACGTACGCCTCGTCGAAGTCGTTGACGTTGAAGATCAGCCGCCCGTTGGCGTTCATGTAGGTGCCGAAGTTCTCGGCGTGCAGATCGCCGTGGATCCAGACCCGGCCGGTGCGTTCGTCCAGGTAGGGGCCTCCGAGGGCCTCCCGCTCCAGGTCGGAGTAGAAGAGGCAGGCCGTGCCCCGGTAGAAGGCGAAGGCGGAGCCGGCCATCTTCCGGAACTTGACGCGGAAGGCCGCGGGGTCGGCGGCGAGGAGCTCGCCGAAGGCGGTGTCGAAGACGGCGAGGATGTGCTCACCGCGCTCGGCGGCGGTGGGCTGGGGGACCGACATTCGAGGTGCCTCCTGGTACCGGGCGTGCTGACAGGCTGTTCATGACAAATGGGACAGGTGTTCCCTGTCTCTCAACGCGCGACCCTAGCCCCGAGTGCCCCTCGGCTGTCAGTCGCCCGACGTAGACTTCCACGGTCCCCCCAGCCACCCCTGTGACCGCTACGGAGACCTCTCGCCGTGACCAAGCCGCCCTTCACGCACCTCCACGTCCACACCCAGTACTCGCTGCTGGACGGTGCCGCGCGGCTGAAGGACATGTTCAACGCGTGCAACGAGATGGGCATGACCCATATCGCCATGTCCGACCACGGCAACCTGCACGGGGCGTACGACTTCTTCCACACGGCGAAGAAGGCCGGGGTGACGCCGATCATCGGCATCGAGGCGTACGTCGCCCCCGAGTCCCGGCGCAACAAGCGGAAGATCCAGTGGGGCCAGCCGCACCAGAAGCGGGACGACGTCTCCGGTTCCGGTGGCTACACCCACAAGACGATCTGGGCGGCGAACGACACCGGACTGCACAACCTCTTCAAGCTCTCCTCCGACGCGTACGCCGAGGGCTGGCTCCAGAAGTGGCCCCGGATGGACAAGGAGACCATCTCCAAGTGGTCGGAGGGGCTCATCGCCTCCACCGGCTGCCCCTCCGGCGAGCTGCAGACCCGCCTTCGCCTCGGCCAGTTCGACGAGGCCCTCAAGTCGGCCTCCGAGTACCAGGACATCTTCGGCAAGGAGCGGTACTTCCTGGAGCTGATGGACCACGGCATCGAGATCGAGCGCCGGGTCCGCGACGGGCTCCTGGAGATCGGCAAGAAGCTCGGCATCCCGCCGCTGGTCACCAACGACTCGCACTACACGTACGCGCACGAGTCGACCGCGCACGACGCCCTGCTCTGCATCCAGACCGGCAAGAACCTCTCCGACCCGGACCGCTTCCGCTTCGACGGCACCGGCTACTACCTCAAGTCCACGGACGAGATGTACGCGATCGACTCCTCGGACGCCTGGCAGGAGGGCTGCCGCAACACCCTCCTGGTCGCCGAGCAGGTCAGCACCGAGGGCATGTTCGTCGAGAAGAACCTCATGCCGAAGTTCGACATCCCGGAGGGCTACACCGAGGTCAGCTGGTTCCGCGAGGAGACCATGCGGGGCATGCACCGCCGCTTCCCCGGCGGCATCCCCGACGACCGCATGAAGCAGGTCGAGTACGAGATGGACACCATCATCTCGATGGGCTTCCCCGGCTACTTCCTCGTCGTCGCCGACTTCATCATGTGGGCCAAGAAGCAGGGCATCGCCGTGGGCCCCGGCCGAGGCTCCGCGGCCGGCTCGATCGTCGCGTACGCCATGGGCATCACCGACCTCGACCCGATCCCGCACGGCCTGATCTTCGAGCGCTTCCTCAACCCCGAGCGCATCTCGATGCCCGATGTCGACATCGACTTCGACGAGCGCCGGCGCGTCGAGGTGATCCGCTACGTGACGGAGAAGTACGGCTCCGACAAGGTCGCCATGATCGGCACGTACGGCAAGATCAAGGCGAAGAACGCGATCAAGGACTCCGCGCGCGTCCTCGGCTACCCGTACGCCATGGGCGACCGGCTCACCAAGGCCATGCCCGCCGACGTCCTCGGCAAGGGCATCGACCTCAACGGCATCACCGACCCCTCGCACCCCCGCTACAGCGAGGCCGGCGAGATCCGCGCGATGTACGAGAACGAGCCGGACGTCAAGAAGGTCATCGACACCGCCCGGGGCGTCGAGGGCCTGGTCCGCCAGATGGGCGTCCACGCGGCCGGCGTGATCATGTCCAGCGAGCCGATCGTCGACCACGCGCCGATCTGGGTCCGGCACACCGACGGCGTCACCATCACGCAGTGGGACTACCCCCAGTGCGAGTCGCTCGGCCTGCTCAAGATGGACTTCCTGGGCCTGCGCAACCTCACCATCATGGACGACGCCGTCAAGATGGTGAAGGCCAACAAGGGCATCGACCTCGACCTGCTGGCCCTGCCGCTGGACGACCCGGCCACCTTCGAACTGCTCCAGCGCGGTGAGACCCTCGGCGTCTTCCAGTTCGACGGCGGGCCCATGCGCTCGCTGCTCCGGCTGATGAAGCCCGACAACTTCGAAGACATCTCCGCCGTGTCCGCCCTGTACCGGCCGGGCCCGATGGGCATGAACTCGCACACGAACTACGCCCTGCGCAAGAACAAGCAGCAGGAGATCACCCCGATCCACCCCGAGCTGGAGAAGCCGCTCGAAGAGGTGCTCGCGGTCACCTACGGCCTCATCGTGTACCAGGAGCAGGTGCAGAAGGCCGCCCAGATCATCGCCGGCTACTCGCTCGGCGAGGCCGACATCCTCCGTCGCGTCATGGGCAAGAAGAAGCCCGAGGAGCTGGCGAAGAACTTCACCATCTTCCAGGCCGGAGCCAAGAAGAACGGCTACAGCGACGAGGCCATCAAGGCCCTCTGGGACGTCCTGGTCCCCTTCGCCGGCTACGCCTTCAACAAGGCCCACTCGGCCGCGTACGGCCTGGTCTCCTACTGGACCGCCTACCTCAAGGCCAACCACCCCGCCGAGTACATGGCGGGACTGCTCACCTCGGTCAAGGACGACAAGGACAAGTCCGCGGTCTACCTCAACGAATGCCGCCGCATGGGCATCAAGGTCCTGCCGCCCAACGTGAACGAGTCCGAGTCGAACTTCGCCGCCCAGGGCGACGACGTGATCCTCTTCGGCCTCTCCGCCGTCCGCAACGTCGGCACCAACGTCGTCGAGTCGATCATCAAGTCGCGCAAGGCGAAGGGGAAGTACACCTCCTTCCCGGACTTCCTCGACAAGGTCGAGGCCGTCGTCTGCAACAAGCGGACCATCGAGTCGCTGATCAAGGCCGGCGCCTTCGACGAGATGGGCCACACCCGCAAGGGCCTGGTCGCCCACCACGAACCGATGATCGACAACGTGGTGGCGGTCAAGCGCAAGGAGGCCGAGGGACAGTTCGACCTCTTCGGCGGCATGGGCGACGAGGCGACCGACGAGCCCGGCTTCGGCCTCGACGTCGAGTTCTCCGACGTCGAGTGGGAGAAGTCGTACCTGCTCGCCCAGGAGCGCGAGATGCTCGGCCTGTACGTCTCCGACCACCCGCTCTTCGGCATCGAGCACGTCCTGTCCGACAAGACGGACGCGGCGATCTCCCAGCTCACCGGCGGCGAGCACTCCGACGGCGCGGTCGTCACCATCGGCGGCATCATCTCCGGCCTCCAGCGCAAGATGACCAAGCAGGGCAACGCCTGGGCGATCGCCACCGTCGAGGACCTGGCCGGCTCCATCGAGTGCATGTTCTTCCCGGCCACCTACCAGCTGGTCTCCACCCAGCTCGTCGAGGACACGGTCGTCTTCGTCAAGGGACGGCTCGACAAGCGCGAGGACGTCCCCCGGCTGGTCGCCATGGAGCTGATGGTCCCCGACCTGTCGAACGCCGGGACCAACGCACCGGTCGTCCTCACCATCCCCACCGTCAAGGTGACCCCGCCGATGGTCACCCGGCTCGGTGAGATCCTCGGCCACCACAAGGGCAACACCGAGGTCCGGATCAAGCTCCAGGGCCCCCGCAAGACGACGGTGCTCCGGCTCGACCGGCACCGGGTGCAGGCCGACCCGGCGCTCTTCGGCGACCTGAAGGTGCTGCTCGGCCCGTCCTGCCTGGCCGGCTAGGGAATCAGACACCCCCTAGCGGCCTCCTCCGCCCACGCGCAAGGGGCGCGCCCGTCGTCACGGGCGCGCCCCTTTGCCGTGGGTGCGTCAGTTGTGGCCGAAGCGCTTCTGACGGCCCTTGCGTGCCATGTCCCCCGGCGTGACCTGGCTGGCGCGCTGCTCGGCCTGGGACTCCATCGACGACTGCTGTGCCTGCTGGGCGCCGCGCTCGGCCGGCGACTGCTGCTTCTGGCTACGGTTCTGACTGCGGTTCTTGGCCATGGGGATGCCTCCTCAAAGGGACCTGGGGCCTGTCCGGCGGATCATGGCCGGGCCCGCGACGTCCGGCACGGCACCTCGCCGCGTTGCCGAAACGCCCGCATAGCTCCGCTATGAGGACGCTCCGGCGCCGTGCGAGGCGCCGCACCAGCCGCCGCGGCCTGTCCGGCCCTGATCCGCCGGACAGGCCCTGGGGGCCAGGGCCGCTGTCAGACTCACATACGGCATGAACCGGCGCATGTTGGATCATTACGGAACGTAAGCACCCGCCCGAACGTGACTTCCGCCACGCCGATGATCCAGTTCCGACCGTCGAGCCCCCGCGCTTCGGGCAGACTCGAAGCAAACTCCGAAGCAACTCCGATCCCGAGGTTCCCGAAAGAGGGTGGAACACGTGGACCGCTGCGTCGTCCTGGTGGACGCCGGCTACCTGCTGGGCGCCGCCGCCAGTCTGCTCGCCGGGGAACCGGCCCGCTCCCGGATCACCGTCGACCACGCCGGGCTCATCCAGCAGCTGCGCCAGCGCGCGGAGGCCGAGACCGCGCTGCCCCTCCTGCGGATCTACTGGTTCGACGGCGCGCCCGACCGGGTGCCCCAGCCCGAGCACCGCAGACTGCGGGTGATGCCCCGGGTCACCGTCCGGCTCGGCGCACTGACCCGGAGCGACGGACGCTGGGCCCAGAAGGGCGTCGACGCGGCCATGCACACCGAGCTGACCGAGCTGGCCAGGAACCGGGCCTGCTCCGACATCGTGCTCGTCACCGGCGACGGCGACCTGCTGCCCGGCCTGATGTCCGCCAAGGAACACGGCGTCGCCGTCCACCTCTGGGCCGTCCAGGCCGCCGACGGCGACTACAACCAGTCCGAGGACCTCGTCGCCGAGGCCGACGAGCGCCGGGTCCTCGACCGGGTCTGGATCACCCGCGCCGTCCGCGCCAAGGACCTCACCGGGATCTGCGCACCCCCGCCCGCCCCGCGCCCCGAGATCGCCGCCATCCTCTCCGCGCCGCTGCCCGAGGCGGCCCTCGCCGCCTCCGCGGAACGCGCGGCCGAAGCGGCCGCCTCGCCCGCCGGGACCGCGGGGGAGGGCTCCGCGCCCCACGGCAACGGACACGTCCGCCCCAACGGCCACGGGCACGTCCATCCCAACGGCCACGTCCGGGACGACGAGCACACGCACGGCGCCGACGTCCCCGCCCCCGCCCCGGGCAAGGGCGTCCCCACCCCCAAGGACCTCGCCGGACTGCGCGCCCCCGCCGCCGCCGGCACCCCGGGCGGCCCAGTGCCGCAGGGCGCGAGCGCGCTCCGCTGGTCCTCCGACCGGGGATGGGTGGAGCGCCCCGCCCCCGCGCTCGGTGAACCCGCCGAGACCGCGTCCCTGCCCACCCTCGCCACCCTCACCAGCGCCGAGCAGCGCTGGGCGGACCGCGAGGAGGACATCACCACCGTCGGCGGCGACCCGTTCGAGGTCGGACAGGTGTTCGCCCGCCGGTGGATGGAACGGCTCCCCGAGCAGAGCCACGTCCAGAAGCTCTCCACGCTCTACCCGCGCATCCCGCACCGCATCGACGGCGAACTCCTCCGCTACGCGGCACGATTCGGCCTCCTCGCCCACAAGGACGACCAGATCGACGAGCACGACCGCTACGCCATCCGGGCCGGCTTCTGGCGCGAGATCGACGTCCGGGCCGCCGCCGAACACGCCCCCGCGCCCGGAGCGGGCCCGGCGACCCCGTAGTCTCTTCCCCCGTGAGTACGGTGTGCGTGGTGCGGGATCTGGTCAAGACGTACCCCGCCACGCGCGGCAGGCGCGGAGCGCCCGCGACACCCGAGGTGCGGGCCACCGACGGGATCAGTCTCGACGTGCGCGGCGGCGAGATCTTCGGGCTGCTCGGCCCCAACGGAGCCGGCAAGTCCACGCTGGTCCGCCAGCTCACCGGCCTGCTGCGCCCCGACTCCGGCACCGTCCGGCTCCTCGGCCACGACCTCGTACGCCACCCCGAGCGGGCCGCCCGGCTCCTCGCGTACCTCGGCCAGGAGTCCACCGCCCTCGACGAGCTGACCGTCGCCCTCGCCGCCGAGACCACCGGACGGCTGCGCGGCCTCACCGCCCACGACGCGCGCGCCGGGCGCGACGCCGTCCTCGACGAACTCGGCCTCGGTCCGCTCGCCTCCCGGCCCCTCAGGAAGCTCTCCGGCGGCCAGCGGCGGCTCGCCTGCTTCGCCGCCGCGCTCGTCGGCCGGCGGCCCGTCCTCGTCCTCGACGAGCCCACCACCGGCATGGACCCCGTCGCCCGCCGCGCCGTCTGGGCGGCCGTCGACCGGCGGCGCGCCGAACACGGCGCCACCGTGCTGCTCGTCACCCACAACGTCATCGAGGCCGAGACCGTGCTCGACCGGGTCGCCGTCCTCGAACACGGCAAGGTCATCGCCTGCGACACCCCGGCCGGGCTCAAGGAACGCGTCGCGGGCGAGGTCCGCGTCGAGCTGGTCTGGCGCGACGCCGCACCCCTCCATCTCCCCGAGGTCGCCGCGCTGCGCGGACTCGCCCAGGAGACGGGCCGGCGCTGGATCCTCAGGCTCGCCCCCGACGCGGCCCGCGCGGCGGTCGCCACCGTCACCGGCGGGGCCGCCTTCGCCGCCCTCGACGACTTCACCCTGGCCACGCCCAGCCTGGAGGACGTGTACCTGGCGCTGGGCGGCGCGACCGAGGGGCTGGTGAAGGCATGACCCGCCGCGGTCCCCGGGCCGTCGGCCCCGACCCCCGAAGCCCGCGCGTTCCGTACGTGACCGTCAGGAGCTGTACGCAGTGAGCACCCTGCCCGCCGAGGCCCTGCCGACCGGCGCGTCCTCCCTCCGGACCCGCGACGACGAGACCCACGAGGGCGAGACCCACGAGGGCGAGGCCGCCGCGGCGCCCCTCGCCCCGCGCGCCCGCCTGCTGCCCTCCCTGGCCGCCGTGTACCGCGCCCAGCTGTCCCGTGCCCGGGTCGCCCGCATCCCGCTGCTCTTCGTCGCCACCTTCCAGTCCGTCGGGATCATGGTCCTGATGCGCGGGGTCGTCGACGGCGGCTCCGAGGCACGCGCGGTCGTGGCCGGCTCCACGGTCCTCGTCGTCGCCTTCGTCGCGCTCAACCTGCTCGCCCAGTACTTCGGGCAGCTGCGGGCGACCGGCGGCCTCGACCACTACGCCACCCTGCCCGTGCCGCCCGCCGCCGTGGTGCTCGGCGCCGCCGGGGCGTACGCCTCCTTCACCCTGCCCGGCACCGCCGTCACCGCCGTCGCCGGCTCCGTGCTCTTCGGACTGCCGCTCGGCCACCTCTGGATCCTGGCCGCCGTCGTCCCGCTCGCCGGGGCCGCCCTGGCAGGGCTCGGCGCTGCCCTCGGACTCCTCGCACCCCGCCAGGAACTGGCCACCCTCCTCGGCCAGCTCGGCATGTCGGCGGCGCTGCTGCTCGGCGTCCTGCCGGCGGAGCGGCTTCCGGAGCCCATCGGTCTGGCGCGGGACCTGCTGCCGTCGACGTACGGAGTGGAGGCCCTGGCCCGCACCTTCGACCCGCACCCCGACTGGACGGCCGTCGGCCTCGACCTCGCCGTGTGCGGGGCGGTCGGCGTGCTCTCCCTCGCGGTCGCCACCTGGGCCTACCGGCGGGCCGCCGTCCGCTGAGGCGGGCCACAGGCACACCTGGCACGATGGCTGAGTGACCGCACCTCTGACTCCGCCTCACCAGCCGCCGCCGCACGACCCCGACTGGCCGCCGCCGCCCCCGCCGATGCTCGGTCCGGCAGGGGACCCGATCACGGTGGCCGAAGTCGTGCAGGGCGTTCTGGTGACCCTCGTCTCGGCGGTCGCGGGCGCGCTCCTCGGAGTGCTCTGGCTGAATCTGGCCCCGCGGGTCCTGCTCATCTCGGACGGTGAGGGGGTCTACCTCCGCAACTCCGAGGGGGAGGCGGCGATCGGCTCCGACGGAACGTTCGTCCTTCTCGCACTGGCCTTCGGCGCGATCGCCGGGCTCGTCGTCTTCCTGCTGCGCCGCAAGGGCGGCGTGCCGCTGGTGCTCGGCCTCGCCGTCGGCGGCGTGCTGGGCTCCCTGCTCGCCTGGGGACTCGGCACGTACTTCGGCCCGGCGCGGGACGTGGTCGCCCACGCGAAGGCGGTCGGCCCCAACGTGGCCTTCGAGGCACCGCTCGAACTGAACCTGGGGGCCGCCGCCATGCTGGCCTGGCCGCTCGCGGCGACGCTCGTGCACCTGGCGCTGACCGCCCTCTTCGGGCCGCGCGACCCGGAACCGGAACCGTGGGACCAGCCGAAGCCGTACGCCCCGGGCCCCGGCCCGAGCTGACGCGGCCGTACGGACGGCCGTGCCGGCGGGGAACGTCAGGCGCGGCCGATCGGGGCCACGACCGCCGAGGTGAGGGCGGCCAGGTCGGCGGGGGACAGCTCGACCTCCAGGCCGCGCCGACCCGCCGAGACACAGATGGACGCGTGGTCCGAGGCCGAGGAGTCGAGGACCGTGCGGAGCCGCTTGCGCTGACCGAGCGGCGAGATGCCGCCCCGCACGTAGCCCGTCGTCCGCTCCGCCGCCGCCGGGTCCGCCATCGCCGCGCGCTTGCCGCCGACCGCCGAGGCCAGCGCCTTCAGATCGAGCTGGCCCGCCACCGGGACCACCGCGACCGTCAGCTCGCCGTCGACATCCGCCACCAGCGTCTTGAAGACCCGGTCGGGGGAGACACCGAGGGCCTCCGCCGCCTCCTCGCCGTACGAGGGGGAGGCCGGGTCGTGCTCGTAGGCGTGCACGGTGAACGCGGTACCGGCCGCCGTCAGGGCGACCGTCGCAGGGGTGCCGCCGCTGTTCTTCTTCTGCTTCTTCGCCACGCGCTCTTCCTCGGCTCAGCCCGGTTCGGTGGGTCCGGATCGGCTCAGTTCGGGTACGTCGGGCCCTGCGTCAGGTCGACCACCGGCAGCGAGGGCAGGTGCCGCAGCACCGCCGTCTCCGCGCGCAGCAGCGTCAGCTCCTCACGCAGCCGGGTCGCCGTGTCGGGCGCCTGGAGCAGCCGCTGCTTGGACGGGGTGTCGAGCACCGCCGCGGCCGCGACCAGGTACGACACCACCGAGGGGTCGTCCGGCAGGTCGCTCGCCGTCAGCGAGCGCTCCCGTGCCCCCGCGAGCCGCTTCTGATAGCTCCGGAAGGCCCGCAGCACCCCCTCGGAGAGGGTGCCGGCCTCCTCGCCCTGCTCCTCGGGGATCTCCTCGGTCTCGGCGACCAGGAACGGCCCGCTCGCGTCGACCGAGAGCAGCCGGACCCGGGTCGTGCCGGTGGCCATCACCTCGAAGCTGCCGTCCGCGCGCTCACGGATCGACGCCGCGTCCGCGATGCAGCCGACCCGGTGGAAGGCCTGGATGGGGTCGGAGCCGAAGCCCGCCGCCGGGCCCTTCTCGGGCAGCGCCGTCTGGTCCGGCATGCCGGGTGCGGTCGGCGCGACCTCGCGGCCGTCCCGGATGGCGACGACGGCGAAGCGGCGCGGCTCCGAGTCGTCGATCGTGAGCAGCTCGCGCATCATGGCGCGATAGCGCTCCTCGAAGACGTTGAGCGGCAGCACGAGGCCGGGGAACAGCACCGCGTTGAGCGGGAAGAGTGGCAGGCGAGCGGTGGTCACAGCGGTCAGCCTAATGGCCGCCGGGCCCGCTCCGTCCGGCCCGTCCACGTCCGGCGTCCCGGAAGGCCGACCGGCGGGCCGGCTCGCGCCGCACCCGGTCCCGCACGGCGAGGAAACGGAGGAGGGGATCCTCCCGTACGGAGCCCCGCCCGGCACTGCGCGCGGCCCCCCACGGGAACGAGGTCGCGTGGGCCCCGATCCGGCCGAACTCCTCCCGCGCCTCCGCCCACCGGCCACGCTCGACCAGCACGTACGCGAGCAGGTTGCGGACCTCGGCCGGCCACGGGTCGCCCACCGGGAACGCCGCCGACAGCGTCAGGGCACGGTCCGCCGCCCGGTCGATCCGGGCCTCGGGCACGGCCGGGTCGCTGTCCGTCGGTACCCGGAGCCGGTCGTAGGCCGCGCGGACCGGCAGCGCCCGGACGAGCGAGTCGGGGGCGGCGTCGTCGGCCGCCTCCTCGGCGAAGTCGAAGGCGGCGCGGTGCGAGCCGTACCACTGCGCGGAGAGGTACTTGAGCGCCGCGACGTGACAGCCGTAGTGGTGCGGGGAGCGGCGCACGGCCTGCTCCCAGTGCGACTCGAAGACGCCGTGCCCCGCGTGCGCCCCGCGCGCGTGGTCCAGGGCGAGACGCCACGGCACCGGGTCGTGCGGAGCCGCCTCGGTGACCGCCGTGACGAGCGGGCCGAGCTCGCGCAGCCGCTCGGCCCGGGCGGGCGACTCCCAGGCCCTGCGGACGGCGAGCTGCGCCGTGACGAGGAGCGCGTCGGGGTCGCCCGGCGAGGCGGAGAGCCAGTGGGCCAGCCAGTCGCCCCTGCTGTACGCGAAGGTCGCGAGCCGGGTGACGTACCGGTCGCGGTCCTCCCACTCGCCGGAGTCCCGGGTGGTGGCGAGCAGTTTCGCGGCGGGCTCCGGATCGGCGAGGGCGGCGGCGACCAGGGCGGGGGCGAGCCGCCCGTCCGGGGCGTCGAGCAGCACGTCGTCGTCCGGGACGAACCCGGCGGCGGGCCGCGGGGCGTACCGGGCCGGGTGGACGGCGCCGATCAGGGCACGGAACAAGGACATGGTGTGTCGTATTCTCCCCCGGCCCCCGCCGCCCCGGCAGCCCACCTCACACCCCGTACACCAAACCTCCGCCGCTCACCCCCTGCTCAGCAGCCGGGTCGCGCCCGCCGCCACCGTGGTCGCCAGGATCCAGCCGAGCAGGATGAGCACCGCCGCGGCCCACTGCCAGACGCCTTCGAGGCGCCAGTAGCCGTCCTGGCCGAGGTTGATCACGGGTATCAGCAGGTCGAGGGCGTACAGCGGGCCGTTCCACGCGGGGGCCTCCTCCGCCTTCAGCGGTATCGGGCGGTAGCGGGAGAACGCCACCGTGCCCGCCGCCCACAGGACCGCCATCCACAGGGCCGCCCGGCCCGGCCGGTAGCCGTACGCCACGGTCCAGTCCTGGACGTATCCCCAGAGCTTCCCCGCCAGCGGCAGGGTCTCCCGTCTGCGCCGCTGCTTGGCGAGCAGCACCTCGCGGGCGTCGGCGTCCTCCCCGCTGTTGCGCAGGACCGTCGCCAGTCGTTCGTACGGCTCGGGGGCGTACTCCGGGGTCGCCGCCGCGACCCACTCCAGGCGCCAGGCCAGCGGGAAGCGCTCGTACGGCACCAGGTTCTCGTAGACGAAGCCGCCCATCGCGAGCCCGCCGGGGCCCGGCCAGCTGGTCCACAGGTCGATCAGGGTGACGACCTTGGCGCCGTTGAGCACGACGCGGCCCTCCTCCGGGCGCTCGCCGTTGAACCTCAGCTCCGGGGTGACTATCCGGCGCAGCGAGACCTCCTCCCGGCGTGCCCCGTTCAGCAGGAACCGGGCGTGGTGCAGGTCCACCGCGTCACCGAACCGCCCGTCGTCGAGCCGCACCCCGCCGTGGAACTCCACCGGTTTGCGCCGGGCGCCCTGGGTGGGCGTCACGCCGTACGGCGGGGTGGCCGTCGAGTTGCCCGCGGTCCCCGCGGGGCCCGTCTCCTCGTACACCCAGGCCGCGTTCAGATAGAGCGAGCGCTCCACCGTCAGCTGCGGCGCGTTCAGCGCGCGGCGGCCCTGGGCGCCGCGCAGCACGCTGCCGCGCAGGCTGAGCGAGACGCCGACCTTCGCCCCGCGCAGGCTCAGCTCCCCGTGCGTCTCGATCAGCTCGGCCTGCAGGTCCTGGGCGACCACGAGGCCGTCCGCGGTGATGGCCCGTCCCCGCCGGTCCGGCCACACCTGGATCTGGTTGACGAGCAGGTCCGTGCCGATCTGCGCGTCGGTGAGCCGGATGCCCCGCTGCACCCGGCAGCGCGGCAGGTGCAGGTCCCCCTCGGTGTGCAGCCGGGCCGCCTCCAGGCGCGGCAGGGCGCACTCGACCATGCGCAGCGTCCCGAAGCGGGCCTCGGGCAGCACCACCTCGCCGTCGAACCGGCAGCCGTACAGCTCGACGTACGGCCCTATCGTCCCGCCCGCCAGGTTGAGCACCCCGGTGATGCGGACCCCGCGCAGCTTCAGCGCGGCCACCCGCCCGGATCTGGCCGGCGGCCCCGCGAGCAGCAGCAGCGCCACCACCTCGGCGCGGACGCTCCGCTCCTCTCCCCATTCCCTCGTCCCGAAGGGGTCGTCCCACTCCGCGACGCCCTCCGTCAGATCGCACGTCCTGCCGATCCGGAACGCCCGCCACACGGCCCGTTCCGGGCCCGTGAGACCGTCCGGCATTCCGTCCTCGTGCGGCTCGGTCACTGCCGCCCCCTCGCTTTCCACGATCCGTCTCCGCGATTCCGTGATTCCGTGTCGAGATTCCGCGGTTCCGATTCGTACAGCCGTTCTTCCCGCTGAGTGACGGGCTGAACGCTAACGGTCAGGAGTGGCGAGAGGACGCCAATGTGACGTGTATCAGTCAGTGATTGGCATGTATCAGCTGGTGATACGGGCGACCGGCGTTGTAGGCCGTCTGCGAGAATTGACCCGTGATCTCTCGAATCGATCTGCGCGGCGAGGCCCTCCCCGAGGGTTCCGCCCTGCGCGACCTGCTGCCCCGTGCCGAGTTCGACGTGGAAGCCGCCCTGGAGAAGGTGCGGCCGATCTGCGAGGACGTACGGCATCATGGCGCCGCAGCGGTGATCGACTACGGGGAGAAATTCGACGGCGTCCGCATCGAGCGCCTGCGCGTCCCCGCCGAGGAGCTCCGCCGCGCCCTCGACGAGCTCGACCCGGCCGTCCGCGCCGCCCTGGAGGAGTCCATCCGGCGCGCCCGCCTCGTCCACCGGAACCAGCGCCGCACCACCCACACCACCCAGGTCGTCCCCGGCGGCACGGTCACCGAGAAGTGGATCCCGGTCGACCGCGTCGGCCTGTACGTGCCGGGCGGCCGCTCCGTCTATCCGTCCTCCGTCGTGATGAACGTCGTCCCCGCCCAGGAGGCCGGCGTCGAGGGCGTGGCCATCGCCTCCCCGCCGCAGAAGGAGTTCGGCGGCCTGCCGCACCCCACGATCCTCGCCGCCTGCGCCCTGCTCGGCGTCGACGAGGTCTACGCGGCCGGCGGCGCCCAGGCCATCGCCATGTTCGCGTACGGCACGCGGAGCACCGCCGACGAGCCCGGCTGCGCCCCCGTCAACCTGGTCACCGGCCCCGGCAACATCTACGTCGCCGCCGCCAAGCGCCTCCTCAAGGGCCGCATCGGCATCGACGCCGAGGCCGGCCCCACCGAGATCGCGGTCCTCGCGGACTCCACCGCCGACCCCGTCCACGTCGCCGCCGACCTGATCAGCCAGGCCGAGCACGACCCGATGGCCGCCTCCGTCCTCGTCACCGACTCCGAGGAGCTGGCCGCGGCCACCGAGGCCGAGCTGAAGACCCAGGTCGCCGCCTCCAAGCACGTCGACGACCGGATCGTCCCCGCCCTGGCCGGCCGCCAGTCCGCGATCGTCCTCGTCGACGGCCTCGACGAGGGCCTGCGCGTCGTCGACGCGTACGGCGCCGAGCACCTGGAGATCCAGACCCGCGACGCCGCCGCCGTCGCCGACCGCGTCCGCAACGCGGGCGCGATCTTCGTCGGCCCCTGGGCCCCCGTCTCGCTCGGCGACTACTGCGCCGGCTCCAACCACGTCCTGCCCACCGGCGGCTGCGCCTGCCACTCCTCGGGCCTCTCCGTGCAGTCCTTCCTGCGCGGGGTGCACATCGTGGACTACACGCGCGACGCGCTCGCCGACGTCGCCCACCACGTGGTGACCCTCGCCGAGGCCGAGGACCTGCCCGCCCACGGCGCCGCGATCAAGGCCCGTTTCGGGTGGAAGGTGCCGGAGAGCAAGTGACCCCGAACGAGACAGTCCGCATCGACGACCTCCCCGTCCGCGACGAGCTGCGCGGCAAGTCCCCCTACGGCGCGCCCCAGCTCGACGTCCCCGTCCAGCTGAACACCAACGAGAACCCCTACCCGCTGCCCGAGTCCCTGGTGGCCCGGATCGCGGAGCGGGTCGCCGAGGCCGCCCGCGGCCTCAACCGCTACCCCGACCGGGACGCGGTCGAGCTGCGCACCGAACTCGCCCGCTACCTCACCCGCACCGGAAAGCACCCGGTCGCCGTCGAGAACGTGTGGGCGGCCAACGGCTCCAACGAGGTCCTCCAGCAGCTGCTCCAGACCTTCGGCGGCCCCGGCCGTACCGCCATCGGCTTCGAGCCCTCGTACTCGATGCACGCCCTCATCGCCCGCGGCACCGGCACCGGCTGGATCTCCGGCCCGCGCCACGAGGACTTCCGCCTGGACGTGGCGGCGGCCGAGAAGGCGATCGCCGAGCACCGGCCCGACGTCGTCTTCATCACCTCCCCCAACAACCCCACCGGCACCGCCGTCGCGGCCGACGCCGTCCTCGCCCTCTACGAGGCGGCCCAGGCGGCCAGGCCCTCCATGGTGGTCGTCGACGAGGCGTACGTGGAGTTCAGCCACCGGGACTCGCTGCTGCCCCTCATCGAGGGCCGCCCGAACCTGGTGGTCTCCCGGACCATGTCCAAGGCCTTCGGCGCCGCGGGACTGCGCCTCGGCTACCTCGCCGCCCACCCCGCCGTGGTCGACGCCGTCCAGCTGGTCCGCCTCCCGTACCACCTCTCCGCCGTCACCCAGGCGACGGCGCTCGCCGCCCTCGAGCACACCGACACCCTCCTCGGGTACGTCGAACAGCTCAAGGGCGAGCGCGACCGGCTCGTCACCGAGCTGCGCGCGATCGGCTTCGAGGTCACCGACTCGGACGCCAACTTCGTGCAGTTCGGGAAGTTCCCCGACACCCACGCGGCCTGGCAGCGGATCCTCGACCGGGGCGTCCTTGTCCGGGACAACGGCGTACCGGGATGGCTGCGGGTCACCGCCGGCACACCCGAAGAGAACGACGCGTTCCTCGACGCGGTTCGTGAATTGATGAAGGAGCAGGAGCGATGAGCCGCGTAGGCCGCGTTGAGCGCACCACCAAGGAGACCTCCGTCGTCGTCGAGATCGACCTCGACGGCACCGGAAAGGTCGACGTGTCGACCGGGGTCGGCTTCTACGACCACATGCTCGACCAGCTCGGCCGGCACGGTCTGTTCGACCTCACCGTCAAGACCGACGGCGACCTGCACATCGACTCGCACCACACCATCGAGGACACCGCCCTCGCCCTCGGCGCCGCCTTCAAGCAGGCCCTCGGCGACAAGGTCGGCATCTACCGCTTCGGCAACTGCACCGTCCCCCTGGACGAGTCGCTCGCCCAGGTGACCGTCGACCTCTCCGGCCGGCCGTACCTCGTGCACACCGAGCCCGAGAACATGGCGCCGATGATCGGCTCGTACGACACGACGATGACCCGGCACATCCTGGAGTCCTTCGTCGCCCAGGCCCAGATCGCGCTGCACGTCCACGTCCCGTACGGGCGCAACGCCCACCACATCGTGGAGTGCCAGTTCAAGGCGCTCGCCCGCGCCCTCCGCTACGCCTCCGAGCGCGACGTGCGCGCCGCCGGCATCCTCCCCTCCACGAAGGGCGCCCTCTAGTCGTGAACGGCCTCTCCACCGTCCTCATCGTCGTCGGGCTCTTCCTGCTCGGCGGCATCTACTCCTTCGCCAAGCAGCAGATGCCCAAGAGCGTCATCGTGCTGCTCTCCGTCGGCGCGGCGATGTGCCTCACCGCCGGCGTGCTCCGACTGAGCGTGTGGGCGTGACCATGAGCACCTCCTCCCCGAAGAAGGTCGTCGTCTTCGACTACGGCTTCGGCAACGTCCGCTCCGCCGAGCGCGCCCTCGCCCGGGTCGGCGCCGACGTCGAGATCACCCGCGACTACGACAAGGCCATGAACGCCGACGGGCTCCTCGTCCCCGGCGTCGGTGCCTTCTCCGCCTGCATGCAGGGACTCAAGGAGGCCCGCGGCGACTGGATCGTCGGCCGCAGGCTCTCCGGCGGACGCCCGGTCATGGGCATCTGCGTCGGCATGCAGATCCTCTTCGCCCACGGCATCGAGCACGGCGTTGAGACCGAGGGCCTCGACGAGTGGCCCGGTACCGTCGAGCCGCTGAACGCCCCCGTCGTCCCCCACATGGGCTGGAACACCGTCGACGCGCCCGCCGACACGCAGCTGTTCGCCGGCCTCGACGCCGACGCCCGGTACTACTTCGTGCACTCCTACGCGGTGCGCGAGTGGACCCTGGAGGTCGGCAACAAGAACATGCGCGCCCCCAAGGTCACCTGGGCCACCCACGGCGAACCCTTCGTCGCGGCCGTCGAGAACGGCGCCCTGTGGGCCACCCAGTTCCACCCCGAGAAGTCCGGCGACGCCGGAGCCCAGCTCCTCACCAATTGGATCGAGACCCTCTGATCATGGCTCAGACGCTTGAACTCCTCCCCGCCGTCGACGTCCGCGACGGCCAGGCCGTCCGCCTCGTGCACGGCGAGTCGGGCACCGAGACCTCCTACGGCTCCCCGCTCGAAGCGGCCCTCGCCTGGCAGAACTCCGGCGCCGAGTGGCTCCACCTGGTGGACCTCGACGCCGCCTTCGGCACCGGGGACAACCGGCAGCTGATCGCCGAGGTCGCCCGGGCCATGGACATCAAGGTCGAGCTCTCCGGCGGCATCCGCGACGACGCCTCGCTCGCCGCCGCCCTCGCCACCGGCTGCACCCGCGTCAACCTCGGCACCGCCGCCCTGGAGACCCCCGAGTGGGTCGCCAAGGTCATCGCCGAGCACGGCGACAAGATCGCCGTCGGACTCGACGTACGCGGCACGACGCTCCGCGGCCGGGGCTGGACCCGCGACGGCGGCGACCTCTACGAGACGCTCGCCCGCCTCGACTCCGAGGGCTGCTCCCGCTACGTCGTCACCGACATCGCCAAGGACGGCACCCTCCAGGGCCCCAACCTGGAGCTCCTGAAGAACGTCTGCGCGGCCACCGACAAGCCCGTCGTCGCCTCCGGCGGCGTCTCCTCCCTGGACGACCTGCGGGCCCTGTCCGAGCTGGTCCCGCTGGGCGTGGAGGGCGCCATCGTCGGCAAGGCGCTCTACGCCAAGGCGTTCACCCTGGAAGAGGCGCTCGCGGCGGTGCGGCCGTGACCGCCGAGGTCCGCAAGGTCGTGACCGGCGCTCCCTGGGAGGACCAGTTCGGCTACTCCCGCGCGGTGCGGCTGCCGAACGGCCTGGTCCTGGTCTCCGGCTGTACGTCGGTGGTCGGCGGCCAGATCGCCGGGGGAGGCCCCTACGAGCAGGCGATGAACTCCTTCAACGTGGCCTTCGGCGCGCTGAAGCAGCTGGACATGGGCCCGGAGCACGTCGTGCGCACCCGGATGTACATCACGCACGCCCGGGACGTGGAGGAGGTCGGCCGCGCGCACAAGGAGCTGTTCGACGCCGTCCGCCCCGCCGCCTCGATGATCATCGTCTCCGGCTTCGTCGACCCCAGCCTGGTCGTCGAGGTCGAGGTGGAAGCCTTCCGGGGTGATGCGGCATGAGCCTCGCCGTACGGGTGATCCCCTGCCTGGACGTCGACAACGGCCGGGTCGTCAAGGGCGTCAACTTCCAGAACCTGCGGGACGCCGGTGACCCCGTCGAGATGGCGAAGCTGTACGACGCCGAGGGTGCCGACGAGCTGTGCTTCCTCGACATCACCGCCTCCTCCGGCAACCGGGAGACCACCTACGACGTGGTGCGCCGCACCGCCGAGCAGGTCTTCATCCCGCTCACGGTCGGCGGCGGCGTCCGGGCGGCACAGGACGTCGACAAGTTGCTGCGGGCCGGGGCCGACAAGGTGGGCGTCAACACAGCCGCCATCGCGCGCCCCGAGCTGATCCAGGAGATCGCGGAGCGCTTCGGCCGCCAGGTGCTGGTCCTGTCGGTCGACGCCCGGCGTACCGCCTCGGGGTCCTTCGAGGTGACGACGCACGGCGGCCGCAAGGGCACCGGCATCGACGCCGTCGAGTGGGCGCACCGGGCCGCCGAGCTCGGGGCGGGGGAGATCCTGCTCAACTCGATGGACGCGGACGGGACGAAGGACGGCTACGACACCGAGATGATCGCGGCCGTGCGCAAGCACGTCACGGTGCCGGTGATCGCCTCCGGCGGCGCCGGCAAGCTCGCCGACTTCCCGCCGGCCGTGGCGGCGGGCGCGGACGCGGTGCTCGCGGCCTCCGTCTTCCACTTCGGCGACCTGCGGATCCCCCAGGTCAAGGACGCGCTGCGGGAGGCGGGCCACCAGGTCCGCTGAGCGGGTGCGGGTGAGGGCCCCTCCGGGGGCCCTCCTTCTTCGCCAGATGCGCAGGATTATTTGCGCAATTCTCATTGCGCAGTTTTTCCTTCGCATCTAACGTCGTGTCATGACCTCGCCGGAGAACCGCCGGATCACCGATCTCGGCACCCTCAAAGCCATCTCGCACCCGCTGCGGATGCGCCTCTACCGCGCCCTCTTCGTGGCCCGCACCGCCACCGCCTCCCAGCTCGCCGACCAGGTCGACGAGGCCGTCTCCCTCGTCAGCTACCACCTGCGCAAGCTCGCCGACCACGGCCTCATCGAGGAGGCCGAGACCCAGTCGGCGGACGGCCGTGAACGCTGGTGGCAGCCCAGCTCGTACGGCTTCAGCATCCAGGAGGAGGACGTCCGGGACGCCCCCGAACTGGTCGCCGCGAGCGACGCCTTCGGGCGGACCGTCAACGAACAGCGCGTCGAACTCCACCGCCGCTTCCTCGACGAGCGGCTCACCTGGTCCGACGAGTGGCGCTCCGCCTCCGTCAGCAGCGAATGGCTGCCCCGCCTCACCGCCGCCGAACTCACCGCCCTCGGCCAGGAGCTCGAAGCCGTCCTCATGAAGCACGACCAGGCCGCCCGCGCCGCCGAAGCGGCCGGCGAGACCGAGGGCCGCGAGAACGTCGCTGTCCACCTCCACGCGTTCCCCTACCGCTCGTGACGGCCACCCAGCTCGCCCCCGTAGAGCGCCCCGCCTACCGCGACCCCAACATCCTGCGCTGGCTCGGCGCCTACACCGCCTCCACCACCGGCGACATGGTCTACCACCTGGCCCTCTCCTGGGCCGCGGTCCAGAGCGGCACCCCCGCGCAGGCCGGCATCGTGCTCGCCCTCAGCGCCGTGATGCGCGCCCTCCTGATGCTCTTCGGGGGAGTGGTCGCCGACCGGTTCGGACCCCGCCGGGTCGTCATCTCCTCCGACGCCGTCCGCTGTGTCGTCGTCCTCGGCGTCGCCGCCCTGCTCGCCCTCTCCACCCCGGGGCTCTGGGCCCTCGCCGCCCTCGCGCTCGTCTTCGGAGCCGTGGACGCCCTCTTCATGCCCGCCGTCGGCGCCCTGCCGCCGCGGATCGCCCCCACCGCGCAGCTCGGCAGGGTCCAGGGCATGCGGGGCCTCTCCTACCGGACATCGGTCCTGCTCGGCGCCCCGCTCGGCGGACTCGCGGTCGCCCTCGGCGGACCGGCCGCCGCGTTCGGCGCGGCGGGTCTGCTCTTCGCCTTCTCGCTGCCCCTGCTCCTGGCGCTCCGCCTCTCGCCACTGCCCTCCGACGACGGGCAGCCACGGGAGAGGACCACCGCCCTGCGCGACCTGACCGACGGACTGCGCTACATCCGCCGGCACCGCGTCCTCGGCCCGCTGACGATCGTCATCGCCCTGAGCGACCTCGGCTTCGTCGGCCCCCTCAACGTCGGCCTCGCGCTCCTCTCCGACCAGCGCGGCTGGGGCGCCGCCGGCATCGGCTGGGTCCTCGCCGGCTTCGGCACGGGAGCAGGCGCCGCGTCCCTGGTCCTGACCGTACGGGGCCGCGTCCCGCGCGCGGGACGGATGCTCTCCTGGACCATCGCCCTCGGCGCGGTGTCGATCGGCGCCCTCGCGTACGTACCGGGGCTGCCCGCGGCCGTGGCCGTGTCCGTCGCGATCGGTCTGCTCGCCGGACTCAGCGGCGCCCTGTGCGGAGCACTCACCCAGACCGAGTGCGACCCCGCCTACCTGGGCCGGGTCACCTCGGTGACCACCTTCTTCAGCCTCGGCGTCGCCCCGCTGAGCTTCCCGCTCACCGGGGCGGCCGTCGGACTGTGGGGCCCGGCGCCGGTCTTCACCGCCAGCGCCGCCGTCTGCGCCCTCGGCGGGCTCTACGGCCTCTCGGTGAAGGCCCTGCGCCGCGCGGAAATGCCCTGACGGACCGCAACCCGTTTCCGGGTCAGAGCCCCAGCTGCTTGGTCTCGCGCATCCGCTCGATCGCCTCCGCCTCCCCGTCCAGCTCCACCTTCGCCGCGTCCTGGCGCCCGTACAGGTACATCACCAGCTCACCCGGCTCCCCCGAGACCGTCACCACGGGGGTGCCTCGGTGCGCCACCGCCGTCTGGCCGTTCGGGCGGCGAAGGACCAGGCCCACCGGGACCTTGCGGCCGAGGAGCCGGGCGGTGCGCTCCAGACGGGACCAGAGGGCGTCCGCGAAGACCGGGTCGAGCGCGCGCGCCGACCAGTCGGGCTGGGCGCGGCGCACGTCCTCCGCGTGGACGTAGAACTCGACGACGTTCGCCCCCTCGTCCACCTGCTTGATGGTGAACGGCGAGAACCGCGGCGGCCCCGTACGGATGAGCTGGATCAGCTCCTCGTAGGGCTTGTCGGCGAACTCCGCCTGCACCCGGTCCTGCCGTTCCTTCAGCGCCGGTACGAGCGAACCGGCCGCCGCGTCCGGGCGCCGCTCGCGCACCACCACATGGGCCGCGAGGTCCCGGGTACGCCAGCCCTCGCAGAGCGTCGGTGCGTCCGGGCCCGCCGCCTCCAACAGGTCGGCGAGCAGAAGCCGTTCACGTTTGGCATGGGTCGACATGACCTCCAGCGTACGACCGCCGCCACCGGTCCGCCCAGTGGACGCTCCGCCGGACACCACCCCGGGGCGCGGCACAATGGCGACATGAGCAGCAATCTCGACCCGGCCGTCGCCGCCCGCCTCAAGCGCAGCCCCGACGGGCTCGTCCCCGCCATCGCCCAGCAGTACGACACCGGCGAGGTGCTGATGCTGGGCTGGATGGACGACGAGGCCCTGCACCGCACCCTCACCACCGGCCGCTGCACCTACTGGTCGCGCAGCCGCCAGGAGTACTGGGTCAAGGGTGACACCTCCGGCCACGTCCAGCACGTCAAGTCCGTCGCCCTCGACTGCGACGCGGACACCCTCCTCGTCAAGGTCGACCAGGTCGGGGCCGCCTGCCACACCGGCGCCCGCACCTGCTTCGACGCCGACGTGCTCCCCGTATCCCAGTAAGGTCCGGTGCCATGGATCTCGACACCTTCCGCAAGCTGGCGGCCGACCGCCGCGTCATCCCCGTCAGCCGCAGGCTCCTCGCGGACGGCGACACCCCGGTCGGGCTCTACCGCAAGCTCGCCGCCGAGCGGCCCGGCACCTTTCTCCTCGAATCCGCGGAGAACGGCCGCAGCTGGTCCCGCTACTCCTTCATCGGCGTCCGCAGCGACGCCACCCTGACGGTGAAGGACGGCCAGGCGCACTGGCTCGGCACCCCGCCCGTCGGCGTCCCCACGGACGGCGACCCGCTCCAGGCCCTGCGCGCCACCGTCGAGACCCTCCACACCCCCCGCGACCTGGCGTCCGGGATGCCCCCCTTCACCGGCGGCATGGTCGGCTACCTCGGCTACGACATCGTGCGCCGACTGGAGAAGATCGGGGACTCCACCCGCGACGACCTGCGGCTCCCCGAGCTGACCATGCTCCTCACCAGCGACCTCGCGGTCCTCGACCACTGGGACGGCTCGGTCCTGCTGATCGCCAACGCGATCAACCACAACGACCTGGAGACCGGCGTCGAGGAGGCGTACGCGCACGCCGTCGCCCGCCTCGACGCGATGGAGGCCGACCTGGCCAGGCCCGTCGCCACCGCCCCCACCGCCCTCCCCGCCTCCGCGCTGCCGGACTTCTCCGCCCTCTGGGGCGGCCCGGCCTACCAGGACGCCGTCGAGGACATCAAGGAACGCATCCGCGCGGGCGAGGCCTTCCAGGTCGTGCCCTCACAGCGGTTCGAGACCCCCTGCGCCGCCTCAGCGCTCGACGTCTACCGGGTCCTGCGGGCCACCAACCCCTCCCCGTACATGTACCTCTTCCGCTTCGAGAACGGCTTCGACGTCGTCGGATCCAGCCCCGAGGCCCTCGTCAAGGTCGAGGACGGGCACGCGCTGCTCCACCCCATCGCCGGCACCCGGCACCGCGGCGCCACCCCGCAGGAGGACCACGACCTCGCCGAGGAACTGCTCGCCGACCCCAAGGAGCGCGCCGAGCACCTCATGCTCGTCGACCTCGGCCGCAACGACCTCGGGCGGGTCTGCACCCCCGGCTCCGTCGAGGTCGTCGACTTCATGTCCGTCGAGCGCTACTCGCACGTCATGCACATCGTCTCCACCGTGACCGGCGAGGTCGCCGAGGGCAGGACCGCCTTCGACGTGCTCACCGCCTGCTTCCCGGCCGGCACGCTCTCCGGCGCGCCCAAGCCCCGCGCCATGCAGATCATCGAGGAGCTCGAACCCTCCCGCCGGGGCCTCTACGGCGGATGTGTCGGTTATCTCGATTTCGCCGGCGACGCGGACACGGCCATCGCCATCCGCACCGCCCTGCTCCGCGACGGAACGGCGTACGTGCAGGCCGGAGCGGGTGTCGTCGCCGACTCCGACCCCGTGGCCGAGGACAACGAGTGCCGGAACAAGGCCGCCGCCGTCCTCCGCGCCGTCCACACCGCCAACCGGATGAACGGCAGCTGAGCACGTAGGGGATAGTGGGGTACGTGAGTGCCGTACCCGTACCCCAGCCCCGGGCCGCCCGTGCGGCCGTCCCCACCGGCGGCCGCCGCAGCCTGGCCGCGGCCCTCCTCCTCGGCGCCCTCGGCGCCACCATAGTCCTGCTCTCCGCGGGCCAGATCTGGGCGGAGGGCACCGCGTCCGTCGGCGGCGGCACCGTCCCCGTCGAGGCCGACGGCGGCACGGTCACCGGTGTGCCGACCGCCCTCGCGATCGTCGGTCTCGCCGCGCTCTTCGCCGTCTTCGCCGTCCGCCGCACCGGCCGCACCCTCGTCGCCGCGCTCCTCGCGCTCAGCGGCGCGGGCGCCGCGCTCGCCGCCGTCCTCGGCGCGTCCGACAGCTCCGCCCTCAACGCGGAGGCCGCCCGCATCAGCGGCGACACCGCCGCCGCCGTGGCCGGCCTGACGCACACCGCCTGGCCGTACGTGACCGCCGCAGGCGCCGTCCTCATCCTGCTCGCCGGCCTCTTCGCCCTGCGCTTCGGCAAGAGCTGGCCGGCGATGGGCGGCCGCTACGAGCGCTCCGGAACCCCCCGCGCCGCGCGCAAGGCGCCCACGACCGACCCGGACCGGCCCGAGGACCTCTGGAAGGCCCTGGACCGCGGCGAGGACCCCACCCGCGGCGCCTGACGGAGGAGCCGGCCGCGACGCGTGATCGTCCCGGTACCCCCGATTCATCCTCGCGCGCCCGCGTGCGGGACAATGAGCGCAGAGTGTCCGCGCACGCGAGACCTCACCATCGAGCAACTGCAACGAGGAGCAACTCATGGCGGGCAGCGCCCACGGACACACCCCGGCCGCCTGGACCGGTGTCATCATCTCCTTCATCGGCTTCTGCATCGCCGGAGTCTTCATGGTGGCCGCCAACCAGCCCGGCTTCTGGGCCGGCATGGGTGTCATTGTCCTCGGCGGCATCGTCGGCGGCGCGATGAAGGCGGCCGGCCTCGGCATGCCGAAGGAGTCGGCGGCCGTCGCCGCCGCCCGCGAGGCCGCGACCGCGACCGCGCGAGCCCGTTCCTGAAGCGCGACGACACACCCGAGAGCGCAGTCCGGCCGTGCCGGGCTGCGCTCCCGCGCGTCGGGGGCGAGAATCACCGGGTGGACCCGCAGCCGACGGCCGCAGCCGTGACCGACACCTCCTCCACCCGACCGGGTGAACCTGGCCCGACGGGTGAACCTGCCCCGCCGGGCGAACTCGGCCCGCCGGGCGAGTCCGGCCCGCCCCATCCCTCCGGTGCGGTGCCCCCGCACGCGGGGGTGTGGCCCGGCGGGCCCGTACCGCCGCCGCCACCCCGCTCGCCGGCGCGACGGCTCTCCGCGCCCCTCGCCACGCTCGCCGGGGTCTCCGCCGCCTTCGCGTACGTCGGGACCGTCGACCCCAACGAACCCGGGCACTACCCGGTCTGCCCGCTGCTCCGCTTCACCGGCGTCTACTGCCCCGGCTGCGGCGGACTGCGCAGCGCCCACGCCTTCGCCCACGGCGACCTCCCGGCCGCCCTCGGCGCCAACGCCCTCGCCGTCGTCGGCTACGGACTCTTCGGCGTCCTCATGACCCTCTGGCTGATTCGAGCCGTCCGCGGGGAGCCCATGCGCCTCGCGATCTCCTCGGTCTGGTGGTGGGGGATCGGGGCCGTACTCGCCCTCTTCACCCTGGTCCGGAACCTTCCCTTCGGCTCCGCGCTGGCCCCCTGAGGGTCCCGCGCGGCACCGGGAGGACCCTGGAGAGAGTCCCAGCAGGTGGGACGCCGCTCCGCTCGATGCGATGACGGAGCCGTCCTGCGGATAGGATCGATGTGGCTGAACCTGGTTCATCATCACCATCAACGTCCCGGAAGGGGGCCCCTCGCGTGAGTGTGCTCGACGAGATCATCGAAGGCGTACGCGCCGACCTCGCAGAGCGGCAGGCGCGGGTCACCCTCGACGAGCTCAAGGAGCGCGCCGCCAAGGCCCCGCAGGCCAAGGACGGCGTCGCCGCGCTGCGCGGAGACGGCGTCAAGGTCATCTGCGAGGTCAAGCGCTCCAGCCCGTCCAAGGGCGCGCTCGCCGCGATCGCCGACCCGGCCGGTCTCGCCGCGGACTACGAGGCGGGCGGCGCCGCCGTCATCTCCGTCCTCACCGAGCAGCGCCGCTTCGGCGGCTCGCTCGCGGACCTGGAGGCCGTCAGGGCCCGGGTCGACATCCCGGTCCTGCGCAAGGACTTCATCGTCACCGCGTACCAGCTCTGGGAGGCACGGGCGTACGGAGCGGATCTCGCGCTCCTCATCGTCGCCGCCCTTGAGCAGGAGGCGCTGGTCTCCCTCATCGAGCGCGCCGAGTCCATCGGGCTCACCCCGCTCGTCGAGGTGCACGACGAGGACGAGGTCGAGCGGGCCGTCGACGCGGGCGCCCGGATCATCGGCGTCAACGCGCGCAACCTCAAGACCCTCAAGGTCGACCGCACCACCTTCGAGCGCGTCGCCCCGGAGATCCCCGCGCACATCGTCAAGGTCGCCGAGTCCGGCGTCCGAGGCCCGCACGACCTCATCGCCTACGCCAACGCGGGCGCCGACGCGGTCCTGGTCGGCGAGTCCCTCGTCACCGGCCGCGACCCGAAGGCCGCCGTCGCCGACCTCGTCGCCGCCGGCGCCCACCCCGCCCTCCGGCACGGCCGGAGCTGACCGCGCCATGACCCGCCGCCGCGCCACGCCGACCTTCCGGGGCACCGCCCCGGGCCCGGTCGGCGTGCCGTCGGCGAACCCCGTGGGGCGGCGCCGACTGCTGCGTACCGCGGCGTCCGTCCCCGCCCACGCCCCGCTGGCCCGTGGCTGCCGGCCGCGTGGCTGCCGCGCACCCGCCCGCCGTGTCCACGGCCGCCGGGTGCGGTACGTCATCGGCTCGGAGCCCGGCCAGGTCAACGGCATGCGATGGCGTCCGCGCCTCGCGCGCGTACTCACACACGACCTCGACGCCGTCTGACACGCCGAGCACCGACCGGCAGCTGCGACCCCACCGCCGTGTGGGCAGTCGTCCCGCGCTGGGCGGGACGGGTGGGCACACGGGACGGCGCCCTCGGCGGCGCCTCCGCCTCCTGTACCGGCCCGCACCACGAGGGCGCCGCACCACGGGTGCGGGTCCAGGCGCGGAAACCTGGGCCCGGCAAGGGGCGCCGTTCCGTTGTGCCCACCCGTTCCGCCCCAGCGGAACGACTGCCCACAACGGGGGTGGCGGACGGTCGGCGACGGCGTTGCCGTACGTGTGTGGTTCGCGCGCATAACGTGACCATCAACCCCACGTCACACGGGGCATCCGCCCCGCGAGGAGCAACCGCATGTCCAGCGAGTTCTTCATTCCGGACCCGGAGGGTCAGGTCCCCACCGCCGAGGGCTACTTCGGCGCCTACGGCGGCAAGTTCATCCCGGAGGCCCTCGTCGCCGCCGTGGACGAGGTCGCCGTCGAGTACGACAAGGCCAAGGCCGACCCCGAGTTCGCCCGCGAGCTCAACGACCTGATGGTCAACTACACCGGCCGCCCGAGCGCCCTCACCGAGGTCCCCCGGTTCGCCGAGCACGCCGGCGGCGCCCGGATCTTCCTCAAGCGGGAGGACCTCAACCACACCGGCTCGCACAAGATCAACAACGTGCTCGGCCAGGCCCTGCTGACCAAGCGCATGGGCAAGACCCGGGTCATCGCCGAGACCGGCGCCGGCCAGCACGGCGTCGCCACCGCCACCGCCTGCGCCCTCTTCGGCCTCGACTGCACCATCTACATGGGCGAGGTCGACACCCAGCGCCAGGCCCTCAACGTGGCCCGGATGCGGATGCTCGGCGCCGAGGTCATCGCCGTGAAGTCCGGCAGCCGCACCCTCAAGGACGCCATCAACGAGGCGTTCCGCGACTGGGTCGCCAACGTCGACAGGACCCACTACCTGTTCGGCACCGTCGCGGGACCGCACCCCTTCCCCGCGATGGTCCGCGACTTCCACCGGGTCATCGGCGTCGAGGCCCGCCGCCAGCTCCTGGAGCGCGCCGGGCGCCTGCCCGACGCGGCGATCGCCTGCGTCGGCGGCGGCTCCAACGCCATCGGCCTCTTCCACGCCTTCATCCCGGACGCGGACGTCCGCCTGATCGGCTGCGAGCCGGCCGGCCACGGCGTCGAGACCGGTGAACACGCGGCCACCCTCACCGCCGGCGAACCGGGCATCCTGCACGGTTCGCGGTCGTACGTCCTCCAGGACGAGGAGGGCCAGATCACCGAGCCGTACTCGATCTCGGCGGGCCTGGACTACCCGGGCATCGGCCCCGAGCACGCGTACCTCAAGGACAGCGGGCGCGGCGAGTACCGCGCCGTCACCGACGACGCCGCCATGCAGGCGCTGCGACTGCTCTCCCGCACCGAGGGCATCATCCCGGCCATCGAGTCGGCGCACGCGCTCGCGGGGGCCCTGGAGGTCGGCAAGGAGCTCGGCAAGGACGCGCTGCTCCTCGTCAACCTCTCGGGCCGCGGTGACAAGGACATGGACACGGCCGCCCGCTACTTCGGCCTGTACGACACCGACGCCGAGGTCGCCGCGGACGCCGGCGCCGGCACCGCAGAGATCGAGGGGGACGCCAAGTGACCGGCAACATCCAGCTGCTCAGCGACACCCTCGCCAAGGCGAAGGCGGACAACAGGGCGGCGCTCATCGCCTACCTGCCGGCCGGCTTCCCGACCGTGGACGGCGGCATCGCGGCCATCAAGGCCGTCTTCGACGGCGGCGCGGACGTGGTCGAGGTCGGCCTCCCGCACAGCGACCCGGTGCTCGACGGTCCGGTCATCCAGACCGCCGACGACATCGCCCTGCGCGGCGGCGTCAAGATCGCCGACGTGATGCGCACGGTCAAGGAGGCCCACGCGGCCACCGGCAAGCCCGTCCTCGTCATGACGTACTGGAACCCCATCGACCGGTACGGCGTCGAACGCTTCACCGAGGAGCTCGCCGCCGCCGGCGGCGCGGGCTGCATCCTGCCCGACCTGCCGGTCCAGGAGTCCGCGCTCTGGCGCGAGCACGCCGACAAGCACGGTCTCGCCACCGTCTTCGTCGTCGCGCCCAGCAGCAAGGACGAGCGCCTCGCCACCATCACGGCGGCCGGCTCCGGCTTCGTCTACGCCGCCTCCCTGATGGGGGTCACCGGCACCCGCGCGTCGGTCGGCGAACAGGCCGCCGACCTCGTCCGCCGCACCCGGGCCACGGCGGATCTCCCCGTCTGCGTCGGGCTCGGCGTCTCCGACGCCAAGCAGGCGCGCGAGGTCGCGGCCTTCGCCGACGGCGTGATCGTCGGCTCCGCCTTCGTGAAGCGGATCCTCGACGCCGACGGCGACGAGGCCGCGGGACTCGCCGCCGTAAGGGAACTGGCGGCCGAACTCGCCGAGGGTGTCCGCCGCGTTTCGTAACCCATTCGGATGGATCTGGGACCGGGGAGGCACGCACGTGCCTCCCCGGTTCGTTCCTGGGGTGTGAGCGAGAAGAACCGTGGTGACGGGTCAGGGAGCGCGCGGGAGCGCCTCCAACAGCAGCGTGAGCGCGAGAAGGCCCGCGAGAAGCAGCGACGTGTCCTGATCGTGTCGGCGGCGGTGGTCGGCGTACTCGGCCTGGCCGCGGTCGTCGGCGTGATCGCCGCGGGCGGCGACAAGGACGGCGGGTCGGACAAGGCGGGCCCGGTCGTCGCCCCCACCGGGGCGACCGAGGAGGACGGCAAGCCCGCCATCCCGACGGGCAGGACGGACGCACCGTCGACGCTCGCGATCTGGGAGGACTTCCGCTGCCCCGCGTGCGCCCAGTTCGAGAACGTCATGCGGGACACGATCCACGAGCTGGAGGCGTCCGGCGCCCTCAGAACCGAGTACCACCTCGCCACCCTCATCGACGGGAACATGGGCGGCAGCGGCTCCCTGCGCGCGGCGAACGCGTCGGCGTGCGCCCAGGACGCGGGGAAGTTCACCGCGTACCACGACACGCTCTACATCAACCAGCCGCAGGAGACGGACGACGCCTTCGGGAAGAACGAGAAGCTGATCGAGCTGGCGGCGAAGGTGCCGGGGCTCGACACGCCCGCGTTCCGCAGCTGTGTGAACGACGGCACGCACGACAGCTGGGTGGTCAAGTCGAACGAGGCCTTCCAGAACGGCGGCTTCCGCGGCACGCCCTCCGTCCTCCTCAACGGAGAATCGATCTTCCCGACCAAGGGGGGCGAGCAGATCTCCCCGGAGAACCTGAAGAAGTGGGTCGCCGAGGCCAACAAGGGCAAGAAGCCCGGCACGGCCGCCCCTTCGGCGGGGCAGTCCGCAGGTTAGTTACCCATACGTTGCCGGGTGGGCTGCCGTCCCGCCCGCCCGGCAGGGTAGCGTCGGTCCTGCCATGGACCTTGCCTATATTCCCAGCCCGTCGACCGGCGTGATCAACCTCGGACCGATCCCGCTGCGCGGCTATGCCTTCTGCATCATCATCGGTGTCTTCGTCGCCGTCTGGTACGGCAACAAGCGCTGGATCGCCCGGGGCGGCACCGCCGGCACCGTGGCCGACATCGCCGTCTGGGCGGTGCCCTTCGGCCTCGTCGGCGGACGCCTCTACCACGTGATCACCGACTACCAGCTGTACTTCAGCGAGGGTGAGAACTGGGTCGACGCCTTCAAGATCTGGGAGGGCGGCCTCGGTATCTGGGGCGCCATCGCGCTCGGCGCGGTCGGTGCCTGGATCGGCTGTCGCCGACGGGGCATCCCGCTCCCGGCCTACGCCGACGCCATCGCCCCCGGAATCGCCTTCGCCCAGGCCATCGGCCGCTGGGGCAACTGGTTCAACCAGGAGCTGTACGGCAAGCCGACCGACCTGCCCTGGGCCCTGGAGATCTCCGAGAGCGCGAACCGCGAGGCCGGGACGTACCACCCGACCTTCCTGTACGAGTCGCTCTGGTGCATCGGCGTCGCCCTCCTGGTCATCTGGGCCGACCGCCGCTTCAAGCTTGGCCACGGGCGCGCCTTCGCGCTCTACGTCGCCGCCTACTGCGCCGGCCGGGCCTGGATCGAGTACATGCGCGTCGACGAGGCGCACCACGTGCTCGGCCTGCGGCTGAACGTGTGGACGGCGATCATCGTCTTCGTCCTCGCGGTGGTCTACATCGTGATCTCGTCGCGGATCCGCCCGGGCCGCGAGGAGATCGTGGAGCCCAAGGCCGACAAGAGCGAGAAGATCGCGAAGGCCGACGAGGCCGACGAGGCGCACGCGGATGAGGATGCGGCCGCGACCGCGGACGACGCGGACGCCGAGCCCGAGGACGCCGCGGCCGACGAGGACGCGGACTCCGACAAGGACGCGGAGCGCGGTGCCGACAACGGCGCAGGGTCCGCCGCCAAGAGCTGATCCCTTCCAGCCGGCCGGAGGGCCGTCGGGACCGAGAGGTCCCGGCGGCCCTTTTTCATGCCTCAGCCCGTCCTCGCCGCCAGGGCGAGGACGCGGTGGGCGCCCTCCACCACCGCGGCGTCGACGAAGCGGCCGTCCGGGAGGGCCTGGGCGCCCCGCTCCGTCGCGGCCGCCGCGACGACCTCCCGCGCCGCGTCGATCTCCTCCGGGGTGGGGAGGTAGGCGCGCTCGATCACCGGGAGCTGGCGGGGGTGGATGGCCGCCCGGCCGAAGAAGCCCAGGGCCCGGCCCCGGGCGCAGCCGGCCGCCAGTCCCTCCAGGTCGCCGACGTCCGGGTGGACCGACTGGGCGGGGGCCGGGAGGCCGGCCGCGCGGGCCGCGACCACCACCCGGCCGCGCGACCAGTCGAGGCCGCTGTCCTCCCGTACCCCCAGGTCGGCGCGGAGGTCCGTCTCGCCGAGCGCGATGCCGCGCACGGCGGGGTGGGCCGTGGCGACCGCGTACGCCTGCTCCACGGCGAGGGCGCTCTCCAGGAGCGGGTAGAGGGGGAGCCCCGGGGCGGCTTCGGCGATCCGGTGGATGTCAGTGGCGTGTGTCACCTTGGGTACACGGAGACCGCAGAGGCCGGGGAGGGGGGCCAGGGTGGGGATGTCGTGCGGGGAGTGGACGCGGACGTGCACCGGGACGGGGTGGATGTCCGTGAGGAGATCCGCCGTGGCGTCGAGGGCGTACGTCTTGCGGTGCGGGGCGACCGCGTCCTCCAGGTCGACGATCACGATGTCGGCGCCCGAGGCGAGGGCCTTGCGGACGACCTCGGGCCGGTCGCCCGGGGCGTACAGCCAGGTGAGGGGGGTGCGGACCAGGCTGAGACCGTCGACCCCCGCGAGGGTGCTCATACCGCCCCCTGGTCGCGGAGGCGGTCGATCTCGGCGGGGGTGAGGCCGAGTTCGGAGAGGACGGCGGTGGTGTCGGCGCCGTGGGGGCGGCCGGGCCAGCGGATGCCTCCGGGTGTCTCGGAGAGGCGGAAGAGGACGTTCTGCATCTTGATCGGGCCGAGTTCGGGGTCCTCGACCTCGGTGACGGTGCCGAGCGCCCGGTACTGCGGGTCGTCGACGACGTCCCGGATGTCGTAGACGGGGGCGATGGCCGCCTCCGCCTTCTCGAAGGCCGCCATCGCCTCGTCCCGGGTGCGACGGGCGATCCACGAGCCGACCGCCTCGTCCAGGACGTCGGCGTTCGCGGCCCGTCCGGCGCCGTCGGCGAACCACGGCTCGTCGATCAGCTCCGGACGGCCGACGAGCCGCAGTACCCGCTCGGCGATCGACTGGGCGGAGGTGGAGACGGCGACCCAGGAGCCGTCGGCGGTCCGGTAGGTGTTGCGCGGGGCGTTGTTGCGGGAGCGGTTGCCCGTCCGGGGCTGTACATAACCGAGTTGGTCGTACCAGAGGGGGTGGGGGCCGATGACGGCGAGCATCGGTTCGATGATCGCCATGTCGACGACCTGGCCGCGGCCGGTCGTCGTCCTGGCGGTGAGCGCGGTCATCACCGCGTACGCCGTGGCCAGGGCGGCGATGGAGTCGGCCAGGCCGAAGGGGGGCAGGGTGGGCGGGCCGTCGGGTTCGCCGGTGATGGCCGCGAAGCCGCTCATCGCCTCGGCGAGGGTGCCGAAGCCCGGCCGGTGGGCGTACGGGCCGAACTGGCCGAAGCCGGTGACGCGGGCGAGGACCAGACGCGGGTTGACGGTGGAGAGCTCCTCCCAGCCCAGGCCCCAGCGTTCCAGGGTGCCGGGGCGGAAGTTCTCCACGATCACGTCGGCGTCGGCGGCGAGAGCCAGGAGGGTGTCACGGCCTCCCGGCGAGGACAGGTCGAGGGTGATCGTCCGCTTGTTGCGGCCGAGGACCTTCCACCAGAGACCGATGCCGTCCTTGGCGGGGCCGTGGCCACGGGACGGATCGGGCTTGCGGGGATGCTCGACCTTGACGACGTCGGCGCCGAAGTCGCCGAGCATCATGGCCGCGAGAGGGCCGGCGAAGAGGGTCGCGAGATCCAGGACGTGCAGCCCGCGCAGAGGCGGAGCGGGTGCCTCGGGCGCGGTGGCCGGTGGGTGGACCGTGGCGTGCACGGTGGCGTGGACGGTCATACGGGGTCGGCCTCCAGGGTGTCGGGGGAGTGGAAGGCGGCCTCGATCTCGACGCGGTACGGCATCGAGGTCGACGCGCCCTCGCGCCGGACGGAGAGCGCGGCGGCGGCCTGTGCCCAGGCCAGGGCCTCCGGGGCGGGGCGGCCCTCGCCGAGGGCGACCGCGAGCGCGCCCACGAAGGTGTCTCCGGCACCGGTGGTGTCCACGGCCCGGACCCGGGGCGCGGGCACCAGGACCGGATCGGCGCCCCGCGCCGCGTACAGGCTGCCGGCCGCACCCAGGGTGACGACCACCTCGGGGACGTCCCGGAGCAGGGCCATGGCGGCCTCGCGCGGGTCGGTCAGTCCGGTGAGCGCGGCGGCCTCGTGCTCGTTGGGCACCAACAGGTCGACGGCGGCGAGGAGTTCGGGGGGCAGTGGCTGGGCGGGAGCCGGGGTGAGGACGGTGCGGACGCCCAGCCGGCGGGCGGTCGCGGCGCCCTCCACGACGACGGAGAGGGGGAGTTCGAGCTGCAGGAGGAGGACGTCCGCGGTGCCGATGAGTGCCTCGTCGCCGTGGGAGAGGGAGGTGACGGTGCCGTTGGCACCGGGGACGACGACGATCGCGTTGCCGCCCTCGTCGTCGACGACGATGTGGGCGGTGCCGGAGGCGCCCTCGGCGGTGCGCAGGAGATCGGTGTCCACCGAGCAGTGCTCCAGGCTGTCGCGCAGCCGTGCTCCGAAGTCGTCCGCGCCGACGGCTCCGATCATCGCCACCTCGGCGCCCGCGCGTGCCGCGGCGACGGCCTGGTTGGCGCCCTTGCCGCCCGGGACCGTGAGGAAGGAGCGGCCGGTGACGGTCTCCCCGAGGGCCGGGGCCCTCGGTACGTAGGTGACGAGGTCCATGTTCGTGCTGCCGAGTACGACGATGCTGGTCATGGGCGTACTGCCTCCCGGTGGGTCAGTTCGGCCAGGGTGTCGAAGCCGACGCCGTCGAAGGACGGGACGGAGGTCGAGAGACGGTTCTTGAGCGGAGCGGTCCACCGCTCGGGCAGCCGGTCGGGGTGCCCGGCGAGCAGCCCGGCGACCGAACCCGCGGTGGCGCCGTTGGAGTCGGTGTCCCAGCCGCCGGACACGGCCGCGCAGACGGAGCGGGAGAAGTCGCCGTCGGCGTGGGTGAGGGCGGCGGCGAGCAGCGCGGCGTTGGGGACGGCATGCACCCAGTGGTACCCGCCGAGTTCCGCGTGCAGCCGGTCGACGACGGTGTCGAAGTCGGTCGTCTCGCGGGCCAGCCCGATTCCTCGGCGGACGGCCTCCGCGAGGCGGGAGCGCGGCGGGATCACCCCGAGGCCGGCGGCGAGCGACTGGTGGACGTCGGCGGTGCCGGTCGCCGCGGTGGCGAGGACGGCGGCGACGAACATGGCGCCGTAGACGCCGTTCGCGGTGTGGGTGAGCACCGCGTCCCGGTACGCCTGCGCCGCGGCGGCGGCCGGGTCGCCGGGGTGGGTCCAGCCGTGGACGTCGGCCCGGATCTGGGCGCCGATCCACTCGCGGAAGGGGTTGCGGTGGACGGCGGTCAGCGGGGGTTCGACGCCGTCGAGGAGGTTGCGGTAGGCGACGCGCTCGGCCGTGAAGGTGCGGCCGGCGGGAAGCTCGTCGAGCCAGAGGCGGGCGACGTCGGCGGTGGTGAAGTCGCGGCCGTACCGCTGGAGCAGCAGCAGGTTGAGCAGGGGGTAGTTGAGGTCGTCGTCCTCGGGCATGCCGTCGATGTTCTCGGCGAGGGAGGTGGTGGCGGAGCGACGGTTCCAGGGGTGGGCGGCCAGTAGGCCCTGGGGTACGCCGCGGGCGGTGAACCAGGTGGAGAGCGGCCAGTTGCCGGTGGCGCGGGCGAGGGCGCGGATGGCCGAGAGGGGGAGCTTCTCGACGGGCTTGCCGAGCAGACAGCCGGCGGCGCGGCCGAGCCAGGCGGCGTGCAGACGGTCGCGGAGTCCGTCGGGGGCTTCGCGACCGAGCCCCTGGCGTGTGTGGAGCCTCGGCGCTTCGTGTGGGGCGGCACCGGCCGGCTCGGGTGCGGGCAGGTCCTGGGGGGCGCGGGGCGGGAGGCCGGGGCCCGGCGGTGGGGGTTGTGCCCACCCTCCCCCAAGCTCTCGGCTTCGCTCGGGCAGGGGGTGCCCCCATCGCGCTGCGGGACGTTTGCCCACAGCGGTGCCGGTGGGGCGACTGTTCGTCAGGGTCTGGATGTCGTGGAGGGGGGTCGGTTCGCGGTTCGCCAGGGGGGTCGGGAGGGACGCCAGCGCGGTCAGGAGTTCTTCCGCCAGGGGGCGGAGGTCCGGGCGGGGGGTCGCGGACGCGCCTGCCGTCTCCGGGGCCGGGGGGCCGCCCGCCGCCGCCCAGCGGGCCGCGAGGGCGGTCGCGGCGCGGCCGTCCTCCCTCGCCTGGCGCAGTTCGTGGCCCACCAGGTCCTCCGGCTGGACCCAGGTCAGACGGAGGTTCACCGGTCCGCGCTCGTCAGGGCCGCGAACGCCGACGCGTGGGCCCTGCGCCGTTCCGTGTCCTCGGCGAACACCTCGCGGGTCACTTCGGCGAGCGCCCTCGCCGGGGCGTGCAGGTCGAGGCGGCTCGCCTCCGCCACCTGCTTCGCCCAGTCGGCGGGCACGGCCGCTTCCCCGTACAGCGCCCCCACGATCGCGCCCGCCATCGTGGCGATCGAGTCGCAGTCACGGCCGTAGTTGACCGCGCCCAGGACCGTACGGCGGTAGTCGCCCTCGCCGACAAGGAGCATGCCGAGGGCGATCGGGAGTTCCTCGATCGCGTGCAGCCGGGAGGGCCGGCGGGCACCGAGGGAGGGGGAGCGGTAGTCGGGTCCTACCGAGTCGAAGGGGGCCACCGCCCTGCGGAGCGGGGTCAGCGCCGATTCGAAGTCCCTGTGGCCGGACGCCACTTCGGCGACCGCCTCGATCGCCGACCGCGTGCCGTCCTTCGCGAGGGCGAGGGCCGTCCCCACCACCGTCGACGGCGTGGCGCCCGGCGCGCACGCCGCGGCCACCGCCGCCGCGAACACCCCCGCCGCCTCGCGGCCGTACGAGGACTGGTGCGCCCCCGCCACGTCGAGGGCCTCGGCGTACGCGGCCTCCGGGTGGGCGGCGTTGACGAGCCCGACCGGCGCCATGTACATCGCGGCGCCGCAGTTGACGATGTTGCCGCTGCCCGCCTCGCGCGGGTCCACATGGCCGTAGTGGAGCCGGGCCACGATCCACTTCTCGGCGAGGAAGATCCGCTGGAGGGGGAGCGCCTCGGCCTCCAGCTCGGGGATCCAGACCGGGGAGCCCATGAGTTCGGGGACGAGATGGTCCGCGACCGCGTACGCGTCGAGATGGCCGCGGACTCGTCCGTACACCCGGACCAGGGCGTGGGTCATCAAGGTGTCGTCGGTGACGCGCCCGTCGCCCTTGTGGTACGGGGCGACGGGGCGGGCGGTGCGCCACTCGTCGCCGTTCCAGGGGCCGACGATCCCGGTCACCCGGCCGCCGTGGCGCTCCACGATCTGCTCGGGCGTGTAGCCCTCGACGGGGCCGCCGAGCGCGTCGCCGACGGCGGCCCCGAGGAGGCTGCCGGTGATCCGGTCATCCAGGCTGGGCACATCCAGTGTGGGTGTCATGTCGGAATTGTCCACCCGGGGTGGCCGGTTCCGTGGCTGCGAGGAGCCCGGCGAGTTCGACCAGATCCGTCCCCGCGAGCCGGGGCAGCGCACAGCCCGCGAGCGTCCGGCACGCGTCACGCCACGTCACCGGCACCGAACGGCCCCCGCCGAGCGCCCCGGTGAGCGCGCCCGCGAGCGCGGGGGCGGAGTCGGCGACCCGGGACAGGCAGACCGCGGCCGGTACGGCGGCCGTCATCGCGCCACGGGCGGCGGTGGCGAGGGCGAGGGCGACCGGGACGGTCTCGGCGGCGGCGATGCCGTAGCTGTAGACGTGGTCCACGATCTGGTGCTCCAGGAGCGGGACCAGCTCGAAGGCCGAACCGGCGGTCTGGGCCAACTTCACCGCGTACCGGGCGTTGCGGCCGATCTCCGTGACGGGCGGGAGTTCGTCGAGCGCCGCCTCGACGCTCTCGTCGACCGTAGCCCCGCCGAAGGCCGCGGCGACGGCCGCGGCCATCGCACGGGCGCCGTGCACACCGTCGCCGTCCTGGGTGTACCGGGCGTCGAACTCGGCGAGTTCGGCGGCGGCGCGCGGGTCGCCGGGGTGGACGAGGGCCAGGACCACGGCCCGCACGCACGCGGCGTCGTCGAAGAAGTGCGGGTTGTCGTGGCCGGTCGCGGGCGGGCGCAGACCGGTGGCGAGATTGCCGAGCCCCGCGCGGACGGAGATCCGGGCGCGGAGCGGGAGCACGGCGGACTCGACCTCGGGGGCGCGCTCGGCCGCGGCGGCGACCTGTCCGGCGAGGGCGTTCCAGGCGAGGTCGACGGCGGCGCGGAGGCGGCGCTCCTGGGGCAGGCCGGCGAAGACCTGGCCCGAGGCGGTGAGGACCGCCTCTGCGGTGAAGACCGCCCACTCGGCGTCGTCGGAGGGGCCGAGGCGGAGGGGTTCGGGCGGCTGGTTGAGGGCGATGGGGACGGGGAGGGTGGTCGTCGCGTTCTGTTCGGCGAAGGTGTCCAGTTCGCGGGTGAGCCGGCGGGTCCACTCGGGCATTCGGGCGGCGCGGTGGCGGGCGGCGGGCCATCCGGCGGCGTCGCCTGCGGCGAGCCCGAGGAGGAGGCCTTCGACCGCGTCGCGGGCGGGTCTGCGGGAGGGCTCGGGGGGTGGGGCCTCGTGGATCGCGCCCCACGAGCCGGTGCCGCGCACCGGTGTGAGCTCCCGGGCGGGTCCCTGCGGGGCGAGGTCCGGTGAGCCGGAACCCGGCACCGGGGGCGCCGTCGGGTCCTGATGGGCACCCGGCAGAGGGCCGGGATCCGGCATGGGGGCCTGTGCCCACCCGTCCCGCCCCGCGGGACGCTTGCCCACAGGGGTGGCGCTGGTGACGGCGGCCGTGGTGGTCGGTGTGTTCGGTTCCGGGGTCATCAGGATTCGCCCTCCGGGGTCAGCAGGTCCGCGACGTCCAGGACGTGGTAGCCGCGCATCGATGGCAGGCAGCTGCCCGTCACCGGGGTGATGGCCGTCGCCCAGGACTCGGGGATCGCGCGCATGCCGCCCGCCGCGCCGGCCAGCGCGCCCGCCACCGCCGCCGTCGTGTCGGCGTCGCGGCCCATGTTGACGGCGGTCAGGACGGCCGTACGGAAGTCCCCGCGGGCCGCGGCGAAGGCGCCGAAGGCCAGGCCCACGGCCTCCGGTGCCAGGTCCGTCCAGGGGTAGCCGCCGATGACGACCGCCGAGCGGACCTGGCGTTCGCGGGTGAGCGGGTCCGGCTGGACCCGTTGGGCGGCGACCACCGCGCGCCGCAGCGAGCGGGCCGTCCAGGAGTCCATCGGGACGACCGAGAGGGCCGCCGCGATCACGGAGGTGACCGTCTCGCCCGCCATCGCCGCCGCGACGCCCGCCGCGACCGCCTGGCCGCCGTAGATGCCCTCGCCGTCGTGGCTGACGCTGCCGTCGATCGCGACGAGCCGGGCCGCCTCGGCCGGGCGGCCGGCGGCGAAGACGCCGAAGGGGGCGGCGCGCATCGCGAGACCGTCCGACCACGCGTGGCGGTGCTGGGCGGAGATGGGGGCGGCGAGCCCCCGACGCAGGTTCTCCAGGGTGCCGCGCTCCGAGAAGCCCGCACCGCGGAACGGTCCTTCGTCGAGGTCGGCGATCCAGTGGTGCCAGGCCCGCTCGACGTGCCGGACGGTGAGGGCCGAGCCGTGCCGGGCGAGGAGCAGCGCGGAGAAGATCGCGTACTCGGTGTCGTCGGTGCCCGCGGGGCTCTCGGTCACGAAGCCCTCGATCCGGCCCCAGCGGCGGCGGATCTCGGAGGGCCGCATGTTCTCGGCGGGCGCGCCGAGCGCGTCGCCGACGGCGAGGCCGAGGAGCGCCCCTCTCGCCCGTTCGCGCGTGTCGCATGCCGTGGTGGTCACCATCTCGCGGCCCCTTCCTCGGGAGAGGCGCACCCATGGCGCCCCGATGCCTGGATCTGTGCCACGGGGGGCCGCGAACTCGCCGAAGAAACGTCTCTGTCACCCGCCTGACACCTCGCCAGAAGTGGTGACCGCACCAAGGCGAGCCTTAGTAAGTACGGCCTGCCTTGCTGGCGCGCCCCTTACATCGCGCGTATTTTCGAGGATGTTGGGGGCAGCGGGTGCGACCCGGCCCGCCGGAACGAGGGGAGAGCCATGTCCATCATCGAAGCTCAGGCACCACTGCACGAGGCCCACCGCGACAACCACACGCACCGGGACGTCAACGGCGGCTGGCTGCGTCCCGCCGTGTTCGGCGCGATGGACGGCCTCGTCTCCAACCTCGCCCTGATGACCGGCGTCGCCGGAGGCTCGGTCTCCCCGCAGACCGTCGTCATCACCGGGCTCGCCGGCCTCGCGGCCGGAGCCTTCTCCATGGCCGCCGGCGAGTACACCTCCGTCGCCTCCCAGCGCGAGCTCGTCCAGGCGGAACTGGACGTCGAACGTCGGCAGTTGCGCAAGCACCCGACCGACGAGATGGAGGAGCTGGCCGCGCTCTACGTCTCCCGCGGTGTCGAGCCCGCGCTCGCCCGCGAGGTCGCGATGCAGCTGTCGAAGGACCCCGAGCAGGCCCTGGAGATCCACGCGCGCGAGGAGCTGGGCATCGACCCCGACGACCTGCCGTCGCCGATGGTCGCCGCCGTCTCGTCCTTCGGCTCCTTCGCGCTCGGCGCGCTGCTGCCCGTACTGCCGTACCTGCTCGGGGCGACCTCGCTCTGGCCGGCCGTGCTGCTCGCGCTCCTGGGCCTCTTCGCCTGCGGAGCCCTCGTGGCCCGGGTGACCGCCCGCGGCTGGCTCTTCAGCGGGCTGCGCCAGCTCGTCCTGGGCGGTGCGGCCGCGGCCGTCACCTACGGCCTCGGCATGCTCCTCGGGGCCGCGCTGTAGCCCGGCAGGCGCCAGGAACGGATTCCGTACGCGCAGAGACGCCCGAGAGGCCCCTCCAAGGGGCCTTTCCGGCATTTCAGGGCACCCTTGTGGGAGGAAAGGGGCGGAATGGCTGTGACGTATATCCCTGGTCCGAACCACGGCAGCGATGAGACACTATGCAGGACGCCACATATGTAGCCGGTTACCCGGCGGTTTCGAACCCGTGACCAACGGGAATGAGGCATGAGCGTCGCTGGGCAACGAAGCCCACACAGTGACGGGTCGCCGTAGGCCCGAGATCATCCGGGCCACCCCGATCCGTCCCCCGCGGGACGGCATCCGTGCCCGCACCCCATAGGTGAACCCGCGCCACCGCTCCGTGTCGGTGGTGTCCGCATGTTGGAATGAGCTATCCGCTTCGCGAGAAGCCAGCCATCATGTAACCTGCACGAAATTTCGCGGAGGGCCAGCGTCGTCCCTCGGCAGCAGCTCCCCCAGACGTGGTCTGGGAGGTGCCCCCAGCCACGACGACGACGGGAGAGCCGATGCGTTCCGACGCCTGGTCGCCCATGGACGGTCGCCCTGCTCCGCAGGGAATGTACGACCCCCGTAACGAGCACGACGCCTGTGGTGTCGGGTTCGTGGCCACCCTCACCGGTGTAGCAAGCCACGCGCTGGTCGAGCAGGCGCTGACCGTACTGCGCAACCTCGAACACCGCGGCGCCACCGGCTCCGAGCCCGACTCCGGCGACGGCGCCGGCATCCTGCTCCAGGTCCCGGACGCCTTCCTGCGCGAGGTCGCCGGATTCGAGCTCCCCGAGGCCGGCGCGTACGCCGTCGGCATCGCGTTCCTCCCTGCCGACGGCTCCGCACAGGCCGTCTCGCAGATCGAGACGATCGCGTCCGAAGAAGGCCTGAACGTCCTCGGCTGGCGCGAGGTCCCCGTCGCCCCCGAGCTGCTCGGCGCCTCCGCCCGCTCCACCATGCCGGTCTTCAGCCAGCTCTTCGTCGCGGACGCCGAAGGCGCCGCCACCGGCATCGCGCTGGACCGCAAGGCCTTCGTGCTGCGCAAGCGCGCCGAACGCGAGGCGGCGACCTACTTCCCGTCGCTCTCCGCCCGCACCATCGTCTACAAGGGCATGCTGACCACCGGCCAGCTGGAGCCCTTCTTCCCGGACCTGTCGGACCGCCGCTGCGCCACCGCCGTGGCCCTGGTCCACTCCCGGTTCTCCACCAACACCTTCCCGAGCTGGCCGCTGGCCCACCCGTACCGCTTCGTCGCCCACAACGGTGAGATCAACACCGTCAAGGGCAACCGGAACTGGATGACCGCCCGCGAGGCCCAGCTCGCCTCCGACGTCTTCGGCGAGGGCTCGCTGGACCGCATCTTCCCGGTCTGCACCCCCGACGCCTCCGACTCGGCCTCCTTCGACGAGGTCCTGGAGCTGCTCCACCTCGGCGGCCGCTCGCTGCCGCACGCCGTCCTGATGATGGTCCCGGAGGCGTGGGAGAACCACGAGACCATGGACCCGGACCGCCGCGCCTTCTACCAGTACCACTCCACGATGATGGAGCCCTGGGACGGCCCGGCCTGCGTCACCTTCACCGACGGCGTCCAGGTCGGCGCGGTCCTCGACCGCAACGGTCTGCGCCCCGGCCGCTACTGGGTCACCGACGAGGGCCTCGTCGTCCTCTCCTCCGAGGTCGGCGTCCTCGACATCGACCCCGCCAAGGTCGTCCGCAAGGGCCGCCTCCAGCCCGGCAAGATGTTCCTCGTCGACACCGCCGAGCACCGCATCGTCGAGGACGACGAGATCAAGGCCGCCCTCGCCGCCGAGCACCCGTACGCGGAGTGGCTGGAGACCGGCGAGATCGAGCTCTCCGACCTCCCCGAGCGCGAGCACATCGTGCACACCCACGCCTCGGTCACCCGCCGCCAGCAGACCTTCGGCTACACCGAGGAAGAACTCCGCGTCATCCTCGCCCCGATGGCCCGCACCGCCGGCGAGCCGCTCGGCTCCATGGGCACGGACTCGCCCATCGCGGCCCTCTCCGCCCGCCCCCGGCTGCTCTTCGACTACTTCACCCAGCTCTTCGCGCAGGTCACCAACCCGCCGCTCGACGCCATCCGCGAAGAGCTCGTGACCTCCCTGCGCTCCTCCCTCGGCCCCCAGGGCAACCTCCTGGAGCCGACCCCGGTGTCGTGTCGCAGCGTCACGCTGCCCTTCCCGGTGATCGACAACGACGAGCTGGCCAAGCTCATACACATCAACGCCGACGGCGACATGCCCGGCATGAAGGCCGTCACCCTCTCCGGTCTCTACCGGGTCTCAGGCGGCGGCGACGCCCTCGCCGCCCGCATCGAGGACATCTGCGCCGAGGCCGACACCGCCATCGAGGGCGGCGCCCGCCTGATCGTGCTCTCCGACCGGCACTCCGACGCCGAGCACGCCCCGATCCCCTCGCTGCTGCTCACCGCGGCCGTCCACCACCACCTCATCCGCACCAAGCAGCGCACCAAGGTGGGCCTGCTCGTCGAGGCCGGTGACGTCCGCGAGGTCCACCACGTCGCCCTGCTCATCGGCTACGGCGCCGCGGCGGTCAACCCGTACCTCGCGATGGAGTCCGTCGAGGACCTGGTCCGCGCCGGCACCTTCATCGAGGGCCTGGAGCCCGAGCAGGCCATCCGGAACCTGATCTACGCCCTCGGCAAGGGCGTCCTCAAGGTCATGTCCAAGATGGGCATCTCCACCGTCGCCTCCTACCGTGGCGCCCAGGTCTTCGAGGCCGTCGGCCTCGACGAGACCTTCGTCGCCACGTACTTCAACGGCACGGCCACCAAGATCGGCGGCGCCGGCCTCGACGTCGTCGCCAAGGAGGTCGCCGCCCGCCACGCCAAGGCGTACCCCGTCTCCGGCGTCCCCTCGGCGCACCGCGCCCTGGACATCGGCGGCGAGTACCAGTGGCGCCGCGAGGGCGAGCCGCACCTGTTCGACCCGGAGACCGTCTTCCGCCTCCAGCACGCCACGCGCAACAAGCGGTACGACATCTTCAAGCAGTACACGGAGCGGGTGAACGAGCAGTCCGAGCGCCTCATGACGCTCCGCGGCCTCTTCGGCTTCTCCACCGACCGGGAGCCGATCCCGCTCGACGAGGTCGAGCCGGTCTCCGAGATCGTCAAGCGCTTCTCCACCGGCGCCATGTCGTACGGCTCCATCTCCAAGGAGGCGCACGAGACCCTCGCCGTCGCCATGAACCAGCTGGGCGCCAAGTCCAACACCGGTGAGGGCGGCGAGGACCCGGACCGCCTCTACGACCCGACGCGCCGCTCCGCCATCAAGCAGGTCGCCTCCGGCCGCTTCGGCGTCACCAGCGAGTACCTGGTCAACGCCGACGACATCCAGATCAAGATGGCCCAGGGCGCCAAGCCCGGCGAGGGCGGCCAGCTGCCCGGCCACAAGGTCTACCCGTGGGTCGCCAAGACGCGTCACTCGACGCCCGGCGTCGGCCTCATCTCGCCGCCGCCGCACCACGACATCTACTCCATCGAAGACCTCGCCCAGCTGATCCACGACCTCAAGAACGCCAACCCGGTCGCCCGCATCCACGTGAAGCTGGTCTCCGAGGTCGGCGTCGGCACGGTCGCCGCCGGTGTCTCCAAGGCCCACGCGGACGTCGTCCTCATCTCCGGCCACGACGGCGGAACGGGCGCCTCCCCGCTGACCTCCCTGAAGCACGCGGGCGGCCCCTGGGAGCTCGGCCTCGCCGAGACCCAGCAGACCCTGCTGCTCAACGGCCTGCGCGACCGGATCGTCGTCCAGACCGACGGCCAGCTCAAGACCGGCCGCGACGTCGTCATCGCCGCACTGCTCGGCGCCGAGGAGTTCGGTTTCGCGACCGCGCCGCTCGTCGTCTCCGGCTGCGTCATGATGCGCGTCTGCCACCTGGACACCTGCCCGGTCGGCATCGCCACCCAGAACCCGGTCCTGCGCGACCGCTTCTCCGGCAAGGCCGAGTTCGTCGTCAACTTCTTCGAGTTCATCGCCGAGGAGGTCCGCGAGCTCCTCGCCGAGCTGGGCTTCCGCACCCTCGAAGAGGCCGTCGGCCACGCCGAGCTGCTCGACACCAGCCGCGCCGTCACCCACTGGAAGGCGCAGGGTCTCGACCTGGAGCCGCTCTTCTACGTGCCGGAGCTGCCCGAGGGCGCGGTCCGCCACGCCGTGATCGAGCAGGACCACGGCCTGGAGAAGGCCCTCGACAACGAGCTGATCCAGCTCGCCGCCGAGGCCCTGGGCGCCGCCTCCGCCGAGGAGGCCCAGCCGGTCCGCGCCCAGGTCGCCATCCGCAACATCAACCGCACGGTCGGCACCATGCTCGGCCACCAGGTGACGAAGAAGTTCGGCGGCGCCGGCCTCCCGGCCGACACCATCGACATCACCTTCACCGGCTCCGCCGGCCAGTCGTTCGGCGCCTTCCTGCCGAGCGGTGTCACCCTCCGCCTGGAGGGCGACGCCAACGACTACGTCGGCAAGGGACTCTCCGGCGGCCGGGTGATCGTCCGCCCCGACCGGGGCGCCGACCACCTCGCCGAGTACTCGACGATCGCGGGCAACACCATCGGCTACGGCGCCACCGGCGGCGAGCTGTTCCTCCGCGGCCGCACCGGCGAGCGCTTCTGCGTCCGCAACTCCGGCGCCCTGGTCGTCTCGGAGGGCGTGGGCGACCACGGCTGCGAGTACATGACCGGCGGTACGGCGGTCGTCCTCGGCGAGACCGGCCGCAACTTCGCGGCCGGCATGTCGGGCGGTGTCGCCTACGTCGTCGACCTCGACCGGGACAACGTCAACTCCGGCAACCTGGGCGCGATCGAGGCCCTGTCGGACTCCGACAAGGTGTGGCTGCACGACGTCGTGCGCCGTCACCAGGAGGAGACCGGCTCCACGGTCGCCGAGAAGCTCCTCGCCGACTGGGACGCGAACGCGGACCGGTTCAGCAAGATCATCCCCACCACGTACAAGGCAGTGCTCGCCGCCAAGGACGCCGCTGAGCTCGCCGGTCTCTCCGAGGCCGAGACCACCGAGAAGATGATGGAGGCGGCGACCCATGGCTGACCCCAAGGGCTTCCTGACCACCGGTCGCGAGGTCGCCGAGACCCGCCCCGTGGCCGAGCGCGTCCGCGACTGGAACGAGGTCTACGTTCCCGGCTCCCTGCTGCCGATCATCAGCAAGCAGGCCGGCCGCTGCATGGACTGCGGCATCCCGTTCTGCCACAACGGCTGTCCCCTCGGGAACCTGATCCCCGAGTGGAACGACTACGCCTACCGCGAGGACTGGTCGGCGGCGCAGGAACGCCTGCACGCCACCAACAACTTCCCGGAGTTCACCGGCCGCCTGTGCCCGGCTCCCTGCGAGTCCGCGTGCGTGCTCGGCATCAACCAGCCGGCCGTCACCATCAAGAACGTCGAAGTCTCCATCATCGACAAGGCCTGGGACGGGGGCGACGTCAAGCCGCAGGTGCCCGAGCGCCTCTCCGGCAAGACCGCCGCCGTCATCGGCTCCGGCCCGGCGGGTCTCGCCGCCGCACAGCAGCTGACCCGGGCCGGCCACACCGTGGTCGTGTACGAGCGCGCCGACCGCATCGGCGGCCTGCTGCGCTACGGCATCCCCGAGTTCAAGATGGAGAAGCGGCACATCAACCGCCGCATCGAGCAGATGCGCGCGGAGGGCACCAAGTTCCGCACCGGCATCGAGATCGGCCGCGACCTCACGTCGACGGACCTGCGCAAGCGGTTCGACGCCGTGGTCATCGCCGCCGGCGCCACCACCGCCCGCGACCTGCCCGTCCCCGGCCGCGAGCTGAACGGCATCCACCAGGCGATGGAGTACCTGCCGCTCGCCAACAAGGTCGTCGAGGGCGACTTCGTGACCCCGCCGATCACCGCCGAGGGCAAGCACGTCGTCGTCATCGGCGGCGGCGACACCGGCGCCGACTGCGTCGGCACGGCCCACCGCCAGGGCGCGGCCTCGGTCACGCAGCTGGAGATCATGCCCCGACCGGGCGAGGACCGTAACGCCGGCCAGCCCTGGCCGACCTTCCCCATGCTGTACAAGGTCACCTCCGCGCACGAGGAGGGCGGCGAGCGGGTCTACTCCGTCTCCACCACCCACTTCGAGGGCGACGAGGACGGCAACGTCCAGTTCCTCCACCTCGTCGAGGTCGAGTTCGTCGCGGGCAAGCTGACCCAGAAGCCGGGCACGGAGCGCAAGATCCCCGCCCAGCTGGTCACGCTCGCGATGGGCTTCACCGGCACGGACGTGGAGAACGGCCTGGTCGCCCAGTTTGGTCTGGACCTCGACGAGCGGGGTAACATCGCCCGTGACGCGGACTTCGCCACCAACGTCGACGGCGTGTACGTCGCCGGTGACGCGGGCCGCGGCCAGTCCCTCATCGTGTGGGCCATCGCCGAGGGCCGCTCCGCCGCCCGTGGCGTGGACCGCTACCTGACCGGAGCCAGCTCCCTGCCGGCCCCGATCCGCCCGACGGACCGTTCGCTGACGGTCTGATCCCGCCGGATCACCCCAGAGACGTCCCGTACAACGACGTACGGAACTGAGCGCGGCGCCCCCCGAATGTCCCCGACCGGACGACTGGGTGGGCGCCGATGCGCGTCCCGGGGGAGCTGCGGAGACCGTCGACAGTTCCGGAGACCGTCGCCGTCGCCAGAGGCCGTCCACAGCTCCGGACACCGTCGACGGCCCGCCCGTAGACTGCCGTTCGTGGCGGAGGGGAAGACGGCGAGGGGGCCGGGGCCGCCACAGCCGCCGGGGTTCCCGGCGACCCGTCGGAGGGGGACACGTCCATGGCACTGAGCCTGCGGAAGGTCGAGGAGACCGCGCCCGCCCTGGTGAACCTCTACAAGGAGGCCGGCGCCTCGCTCCAGCGGCACGGGATCAGCGGGCAGCGCGTCGCCGTCTACCTCGTCGTCGACTACTCGGGGTCGATGAAGCCGTACTACAGGAGCGGTGCCGTCCAGGCCCTCGCCGACCGTGTCCTCGGGCTCTCCGCACAGCTCGACGACGACGGACGCGTGCCGGTCGTCTTCTTCTCCACCGACATCGACGCCGAGACCGACATCCGGCTCGACGACCACGCGGGCCGGATCGACCGGATCGTCGCCGGACTCGGCCACATGGGCAAGACCAGCTACCACCTGGCCATGGACGCCGTCATCGACCACTACCTCGACAGCGGCTCCACCGCGCCCGCGCTCGTCGTCTTCCAGACCGACGGCGGGCCGATCAACAAGCTCGCCGCCGAGCGGTACGTGTGCAAGGCCGCCCGGCTGCCCCTCTTCTGGCAGTTCATCGGCTTCGGAGACCCCACCAGCCGCCAGTTCGAGTTCCTGCGCAGGCTCGACGAGCTGGCCGTCCCCGCGAAGCGCCCCGTCGACAACTCCGGCTTCTTCCACGCCGGCCAGGACCCGAGCCGCATCCCGGACGCGGAGCTGTACGACCGGGTCGTCGCCGACTTCCCGGCCTGGCTCACCGCCGCCCGGAACCAGGGCATCGTCCGCTCATGAAACCGCCCACTTCCCCCGGGGGGCGCCGTGAAGATCGGTGAACTGGCGCGCGAGACCGGGGTGAGCGTACGGCTGCTCCGCTACTACGAGGAGCAGGGCCTCCTCGGCTCCGAGCGCACCCCCGGCGGGCACCGGCTGTACGGTCCCGACGCCCCCGCCCTCGTCCGCCGCGTCCGGGCCCTGCTCGGCGCAGGGCTGCCGACCCGGGTCATCGCCGAGGTCCTGGACTGCGTCTGCGGCAGCGAGGCGGAGATCGAACCCTGCCTCAGCCCGGTGCTCGTCGCCCGGCTGCACGCCATCGACGAGGAGATCCACGACCTCCAGGGCACCCGCTCCTCCCTCGCGGCGCTCGTGGCGGCGACCGAGGGCAGACCCTAGGGGGTGTCTCGCCGATCAGGCCGGGCTCACCGACAGGACACCCCTAGGGTCTTTCGTTTGGATCAGGCCGGATCAGGGAGTGGGGTCTGGTGCCGTGCTTCGCAAGGCGGAGGAGGGCGCCATGGCGGAGCCATGGGAACCGACGACAACGCGGCGAGGTGCGGTGCCGGACCCCGCGAGCCCGGCATGATCCAAACGAGAGGCCCTAGCCCCCGAGGAATGACCGGCGGGAAAGCGGTGGTCCCGGGCGCGGCACGCGGGCGATCATGAGACCCATGACTTCTCTCGTACGACACGTGACCATCGACTGCGCCGACGCCCACGCCCTGGCCGCCTTCTGGGCGCAGGTCCTCGACGCCGAGGTCACCGCGGAGGACGGGGTCGGCGACCCCGAGGTCGTGTCGGCCGGTGCCGACCTCCTCTTCATCCAGGTGCCCGAGGCGAAGACGGTGAAGAACCGCGTCCACCTCGACCTCCAGCCGCAGGACCGCACCCGCGACGAGGAGATCGAGCGGCTGCTCGGCCTCGGCGCCACCCTCGTCGACGACCGGAGGAACCCTGACGGCACCGGCTGGGCGACCCTGGCGGACCCGGAGGGCAACGAGTTCTGCGTCGAGCGCAACGCGGCGGAGCGCGCCGCCACCTCCTGAGGCGGCCGGCTCCCGGGAACGTCCGGAGTAATCCGGACAGTGGCTGTCGGGTATCCGGTGTCTCCTGGTCGTATGGGAGACACCGGAACCACCTGGTCCGCCTTCGAGGCCGCCGAACCCGAACTCGCCGCGACCGTCCGCGCACGCTTCGGGCAGTACACCCACCACGCCCTCGCCACCGTCCGCAAGGACGGCTCGCCCCGGCTCAGCGGCATCGAGGCCGACTTCCGCTTCGGCGAACTCTGGCTCGGCATGATGCCGAACTCCCGCAAGGCCCTCGACCTGCGCCGCGACCCCCGATTCGCCCTGCTCGCCAACCCCGGCTCCGGCACCGACATGGGGGGCGGCGACGTCCGCGTCTCCGGGCGGGCGGTCGAGGTCACCGACCCGGCGACCGTCGACCGGTACGCGGCCGAGGCGGGCGCGCCCCTGCCGTTCCACCTCTTCCGGGTGGAGCCGACCGAGGTCGTACGGACCTGGGTGGACGGGCACGAGATGGTCCTCCACAGCTGGGCGCGGGGGCGACCGACCCGGACGTACCGGCGCGGCAACGACGACAGCCCACCGCGCCGGGTGCCGCCCGCGTAGGACCAGAATGGGCGTGTGTCAGCGACCAAGAAGAAGACCCAGGCGAGCGCCGCGCCCGAGCGGCGCCGCGAACTCCTCGACACGGCGGCCGAGGTGTTCGCCGCCCAGGGGTACAACGCCACCACCGTCCGCAAGATCGCGGACGCCGCCGGGATGCTCGCCGGCAGCCTCTACTACCACTTCGACTCCAAGGAGTCGATGCTCGACGAGATCCTCTCCACCTTCCTCGACGAGCTGTGGCAGGGGTACGACGCCGTCCTCGCCGCCGGGCTCGGCCCCCGGGAGACGATCGAGGCCCTGGTCACCGAGTCCTTCCGCGAGATCGACCGGCACCGCGCCGCCGTCGCCATCTACCAGAAGGAGTCCCGGCACCTCACCGACCAGCCCCGCTTCCACTACCTCACCGACTCGCAGCACAAGTTCGAGAAGGCCTGGCTCGGGACCCTGGAGCGGGGCGTCGCGGCCGGAGTCTTCCGCGCCGACCTCGACGTCCGCCTCACCTACCGTTTCGTCCGCGACACCGTGTGGGTGGCCGCGTCCTGGTACCGGCCCGGCGGCCGGCACAGCCCGGAGGAGATCGCCCGCCAGTACCTGTCGATGGTCCTCGACGGGGTCGCCGTACGCCCGGCCCGGCCGGGGGGAGAGGCCGGCGGGCTGTGAGGTCGCCCACGTCGCACCGCCCTGGGCAGGTCTGATCCGTCCGGGCATCGGTCGGGAGGGGCGGGAAGGTTCCCGGGCGCACTATTGTTCCGGTAGAGACATCCGGGGCCCGTATCACGTGTTCCGGTAGACATCCGGAGCCCGTATCGCGTGTTCCGGGTAGAGCAGCCGGGGCCCGCACCGTGCAGGTGCGGGCCCCCGCTGTGCCGCGAGCACCGGCCAGAAAGGCACGCATGACCCGCTCCGAACGCCCTCACAAGCGCAGCCCCCGCACCGCCCAGGCGAAGTCCACGTCACAGCCGAAGGCCTCCCGCGGAGGGCGCCGTCCCACCGCGCCGCCGCCGCCCAGCGAGTTCACGCCGCCGGAGACGGTGACGCCCGCGCTGCCCGCGGTGGCCGCCTTCGCCGACCTCGACATGCCCGAGGGCCTGCTGCGGACCCTGGGTGAGCAGGGCGTCACGGAGCCGTTCCCGATCCAGGCCGCGACCCTGCCGAACTCGCTGGCCGGCCGTGACGTGCTCGGCCGCGGGCGTACCGGATCGGGGAAGACCCTCGCCTTCGGGCTCGCGATCCTCGCCAGGACCGCGGGCCGCCGCGCCGAGCCCACGGCGCCGCTCGCGCTCGTCCTGGTGCCCACGCGCGAGCTGGCCCAGCAGGTGACCGACGCCCTCACGCCGTACGCCTCCGCGCTGCGGCTGCGGATCACCACGGTCGTCGGCGGCATGTCGATCAGCCGGCAGTCCTCCGCGCTGCGGCGCGGCGCCGAGGTCCTCATCGCCACCCCCGGCCGGCTCCACGACCTCATCGAGCGGGGCGACTGCCGCCTCGACCAGGTCGCCGTCACGGTTCTCGACGAGGCCGACCAGATGGCCGACATGGGCTTCCTCCCGCAGGTCACGAAGGTGCTGAAGCAGGTCGAGCCGGGCGGGCAGCGGCTGCTGTTCTCGGCCACCCTCGACAAGAACATCGACAAGCTCGTCAAGATGTTCCTCGACGACCCGGTCGTCCACTCGGTCGACCCGTCGGCCGGCGCGGTCACCACCATGGAGCACCACGTCCTGTACGTGGCCGACGAGACCGACAAGAAGGCCGTCACCCTGCGGATCGCGGCCCGCGACGGCCGGACGATCCTCTTCATGGACACCAAGCGGTCCGTCGACCGGCTGGTCAAGCGGCTCCTCGCCAACGGCGTACGGGCCTCCGGCCTGCACGGCGGACGTTCGCAGCCGCAGCGCAACCGGACCCTGGACCAGTTCAAGACCGGCCAGGTGACCACGCTCGTCGCGACGAACGTGGCGGCGCGCGGCATCCACGTCGACGACCTCGACATGGTCGTGAACGTCGACCCGCCGATCGACCACAAGGACTACCTGCACCGCGGCGGCCGCACCGCCCGCGCCGGCGAGTCCGGCAGCGTCTTCACCCTGGTCCTGCCCGAGCAGAAGCGCGACATGGGCCGGCTGATGACGAACGCGGGCATCAGCCCCCGTACGGCGCAGATCAAGTCCAGCGACGAGCAGCTGATCGAGCTGACCGGCGCGCGGGAGCCCTCGGGCGTCCCGGTCGTCATCGAGACCCCGCAGCCGACCCCGCCCCGCAAGGCGACGGGCGCCGCGGGCAGCGGCAGCGGTGGTGGCAGCCGTCGCCGCCGCCGTCCGGCCCCCGCCGGCGGGACGGCCGGTACGGGCTCCGGCTCCGCTCGCTCCGGAGCCACCGGCACGGCCTCGGGCCGCGCCGCCGGTTCCTCGGGCCGCGCCGCCGGTTCCACCGGTGGTACCGGGCGTGGCGCGGGCTCCGGCCGGGGCGCCGGTGCGGGCGGCGGGCGCGGAGCCGCGTCCGGTGCCGGTCGCGCCGGACGTCAGGCGCCGGGCGCCGGGCGCTCGCGGAGCGCGGGCGGCTCGGGCGGCTCGCGCGGCTCCAGGCCGAGGCCGACCGACTCGTAGCCCCTCGGGACCGTACGACGTCCCACGGGGCGGTACGACGGTCCTCGGGGCGGTACGACACGGGAGCAGCGCACACCGGGGTCCTCCACGAGGGCCCCGGTGGTGTGTGCAGACGGTTCGCACATTCCGTGGGGGCCGGTGAACTTCCGGAAAACTCAAGGGCGTTGGGCTTTCGTGGGCCGATCTACGCGCGTCATCATCTGAGGCATGCGAATCCCCCCTCGATTCACCTTCGCCGGCGGCGTCGCCACCGCCCTCCTCTCCTCCCTCCTCCTCGGCGCCCCGGCCACCGCCGTCGCGGCCCCCGCGCCCGGCCCCGCCGCCGTCGTGTCCTCGGCCGCCGTCACCGCGGCCGTCGGGGACATCTGCTACTCCGACCTGCCCAGCCAGGCCCACGACACCCTGCGCCTGATCGACGCGGGCGGCCCCTTCCCGTACCGCCAGGACGGCACCGTCTTCCAGAACCGGGAACGGATCCTGCCGGCCCACTCGCTCGGCTACTACCACGAGTACACGGTCAAGACCCCGGGCGTCACCACCCGCGGGGCCCGCCGGATCGTGACCGGGGACGCGGCGCGGGAGGACTACTACACGGCCGACCACTACGCGTCCTTCGACCTCATCGACCACGACTGCTGAGCCGCTCCGGAACCCTCACCCCGCCGAACGGCACCCGCCGAGCCGTCAGACGCGGCGCGGAAACGTCCACTCCAGGCGGGTCCTGACCCGGGGGTCGCGCACGTGCTCGAGGGCGGCCAGCGCCGTCTCCCGCGCCGCGCCCTCCGGGTCGCCGTCCGCGAGGGCCGACGCCAGCGCGTCCACGGCCCGCGGGTCCTGCCGGATCGCGAGCCCGCGCGCCGCCTCCGCCGCCGTCTCCGGATCGGTGTCGCCGAGCCGCTCGGCGAGCCCCTCCCGTACGAGCGGGGTGTCGTCGGGCAGTTCGGCGAGCGCGAGCGTCGCCCAGTCCCGTACCCGCGCGTCACCGTCCCGGCTCAGCGCGAGCAGCACCCCGAGCGCCTCCATGTGCCCGGCCGGCACGATCCCGGCGAGGGCTCCCGCGACCGCCCGCCGTACCGTCGCGTCGGAATGCCCCGCCACCGCGAGGAGTTCCGGCACGGCGGCCGGGTCCGCGCACTGCCCGAGCGCCGTCACCACCGAGAGCACCGGCTCCCGCGCCTGCACGGCCGCCCCCGCCGATCCCGCCGGCCCCGCGGTCTCGCGGGTCTGCACTCCCGCCGCCGCCCACTCCGCCGCGAGCCGCCGCAGCACCGGGACCGCGCTCGGCGCGAAGCCGGGCAGGGCGCCGAGCACCCGCGCGCCCAGGGCCCGGCGCAGCGGATCGCGGTACGCGCACCACGCGGCCGCCGCCACGAACGTCTCCTCGTCGGCCCGCCCCGCCAGTTCGGCCACCGCCGTCGTCCAGTCGTCGAGCTCCGGATCGCCGCAGCGCAGGGCCCGCGCCGCCAGCTCCTCGTGCGAGGTCCGCAGTCCGAGCGCCGCCTCCAGGAGCGTGGCGATGGCCGCATGGCCGGTCTGGCGGTCGTCACCGCGCCCGGGGGCGCCGTTCTCCCGCAGCAGCTCCACGACGACGGTCACTCCGCCGTCCTCCCTGACCCGGCGCACCACGGCCTCGTACGTCTCCCCGCCCTCGTTCCCCGCGACGAGCCCCCGCCGCAGCTCGGCCGCCATGTCGGCGCCGATCCACCGCCGGGCCTCCCGCAGCGCCGCCTCGCGGGCCTGCGCCCCGTGGTCCAGGAGCGCCCGTACGCAGCCGGTGGAGCCGCGCCGCGCGGCGGCCACCAGCGGCAGGACCCCGTCGGGCCCGCGCCGGTCGGGGTCGGCCCCGTACTCCAGGAGCACCCGCGCCGTGTCCGCGTGCCCGAGCCGCAGCGCCCACGCCAGGGCCGTGAAGCCGTACGTCTCCTCCTGGTCCGGGTGCGCGCCCGCCGCGAGCAGCGCCCGCGCCACCCCGGTGTGTCCGCCGACGGCCGCCCCGCACAACGGCAGTTCGTCACCCTCCTCGCCGCTTCCCCGGCCCGGATCCGCCCCGGCTGCGAGGAGCACCCGTACGATTCCGGCCTCGGCGCCGACGGCCGCCCGGTACAGAGCGGTCTCCCCGTCCTCCCGGCCCTCGGGGTCGGCCCCGTCCCGCAGGGCTCGTACGGCCCCGTCCTCGTCCCCGTCCCGGATGGCGTCGAACAGCGTGCTCATGCGCCGACCCTGACCCGCCGTCCGGGTCCGGCGCAAATCCGATTCCGGGCCCGCGCGCCGGTCCGACGGGACCGGCGCTCCCCGTCCCCTCGTACGGCCGTGCCAGAATCGGCCGCATGACGCATGATCACGACGGCGCGGCGCTGAGCGTCGGCCACGGCGACGCCGCACTCGCGAAGCTCCTGGAGGAGGGGCTCGACGCGTTCAACTTCGCGGCCACCGGCACCACCGCCGAGGACCAGGGCGAGCTGTCGGTGAAGGCCGTCGACGCGAAGGGCGACCTCATCGGCGGGCTCACCGGCTGGACCTGGAGCGGCCTGTTCGGCATCGACATGCTGTGGGTCCGCGAGGGCAGCCGGAAGGACGGCTGGGGGAGCAGGCTCCTGCGCGCGGCCGAGGACGAGGCCCGGCGCCGCGGCTGCGACCGGGCCACCGTGTCGTCCTTCACCTTCCAGGCACCGGACTTCTACCGGCGGCACGGGTACGTGGAGACCGGACGCGTCCTGGGGATCCCGGGCGGCGCCGAGGACGTCCACTTCCACAAGAGCCTGACCGGGGACGCCGACGAGACCGCCTAGGGTCCTTCGTTTGGATCATGCCTAGCCCGCGCACTCCAGGACCGTGCGGCACACCCCGCACCTGGCCCGCAGGGTCCGGCCCGCCGGGATCCTGAGCCGGCCGCGGCAGACCGGGCAGCGGAACGAGACGCCGGTCGCCGGGGCCCCGCCGTGGAAGGCGTACGGGGCGCCGTCGTTCGCCCGGCCCCGGCGCCGCTCCCAGGCGTACCGCCGGTGTTCGGCCCAGCCCGCCCCGGTGAGCGGCGGCAGGGTCCGCTCCCGGTCCGCCCGCGCCCGGCCCCGTGTCCACGCCTCGTACGCGACCGCGCTGGTGAACCACGGTGACGGGTCCTCGCCGAACACCGCGGCCCGCTTGGCGAGGACGTACCCGAACTCCTCGGGGGTCAGATAGCCCAGCCGCTGGCTCTCCACCCCGTCCTGCCGGTACGCGTCGAGCAGCAGCCAGCCCGCGCCGAGGTACGCGGTGACGACATCGGTGAGGATCTCGTTCTCGTGGGTGTCGGGGAAGGCGAGCCCGAGCCGGTGCAGCAGGACGTGGGTGATCTCGTGGGCGAGGGCGGCGCCGATGTCCCTGCGGCGGGTCCGGAAGCGCTCGTTGAGCTCCACGCGGTACTCCGGCCCCGCGGCGAGTTCGACGGTCGCCGCGTACTCCATCGGCCGGAAGCCCACCACCATGCGCGCCTCGGGCAGCCGCAGGTGCCGGACGAGCGCGCGGGCCACCCGCTGGGTGCCCGGACGCAGGTCCTCGTCGTCGCCGAGGGCCACGTCGGCGGCGGGGACGCTCGCCGGGTAGCGGTGCACGCCGTCGGGGGAGAGGCGCCGGTAGAGCGCCGTGAGCGAGGCCTCCACCGTGGCGAGGTGCGGGAAGCCGTGGGCGACGCGGTCGCCCTCCTGGCGGTTCGTCATGCCTCACCCCCTTGCCCGTCCACTGTACGGTTCCGCGCCGCGATCTGGCCGAAAAGGCTTTCTTGTGGGGGGAGTTGGGCGCTGTCCATAATCCGGACATGACTTGACGGGCGCATGTCATGCCTCGTCGGGCTCAACCCCCCATGAAAGAAGGAACACACGTGAAGCAGAACCGAATGGTCCGCGCGCTCCAGAAACTGGCCGCCGCCGGCGCGGTCGTCCTGGCCGCCGTCAGCCTCCAGCCCACCACCACCGCCTCCGCCGCCCCCGCGCCCGTCGTCGGCGGCGTCCGCGCCGCCCAGGGCGAGTTCCCCTGGATGGTCAGGCTCTCCATGGGCTGCGGCGGCTCCCTGATCACCCCGCAGGTCGTGCTCACCGCCGCCCACTGCGTCAGCGGCTCCGGCAACAACACCGGCATCACCGCCACCGCCGGCGTCGTCGACCTGCAGAGCACCAGCGCCATCAAGGTCAGGTCCACCAAGGTCCTCCAGGCCCCCGGCTACAACGGCAAGGGCAAGGACTGGGCACTCATCAAGCTCGCCAGCCCCATCACCTCGCTGCCCACCCTGAAGATCGCCGAGACCACCGCGTACAACAGCGGCACCTTCACCGTGGCCGGCTGGGGCGCCGCCCGCGAGGGCGGGGCGCAGCAGCGCTACCTCCTCAAGGCCAACGTCCCGTTCGTCTCCGACGCCTCCTGCCAGGCCTCGTACGGCAGCGACCTCGTCCCCAGCGAGGAGATCTGCGCCGGCTACACCCAGGGCGGCGTCGACACCTGCCAGGGCGACTCCGGCGGCCCGATGTTCCGCAAGGACAACGCCGGAGCCTGGATCCAGGTCGGCATCGTGAGCTGGGGCGAGGGCTGCGCGCGCGCCGGCTACCCCGGCGTCTACACGGAGGTCTCGACCTTCGCCGCCGCCATCAAGTCGGCCGCGGCCACGCTGTAACCGCACCACCTGAACGGGTGCCCCGGAGCGGTCTCCGCTCCGGGGCACCCTTCGTTCCCGCGAAGACCTCCCTCAGTGGGCGTCCGGGAGGACGCCGAACTCGACGCCCGGCACGCCGTCCCCCTCCAGTTCGAGGACCCACACCTCGTTCACGCCCTCCCGCAGCACGGGACCCGGTACGAACAGCGACTCCTGCGGACCCGCCGACGACCAGTACCGGCCCAGACAGAAGCCGTTCACCCACACGAAGCCCCGCGTCGCACCCGGCAGCCGCAGTACCGCGTCCCCCGCGCCCGCCACCCCGACCGTGCCCCGGTAGAGACCCCGGCCCGCCCCCTCCGGAACCTCCCGGAAGGCCAGCGCGCCGACCCCGGCCGCCGTGAACGCGTCCAGCCGCAGCCCCCTGGCCCGTACCCCGTGCAGATACTGCCGCTCGTGCCGCACCCCGCCCGTGATCCCCTTCGACTCACCGAGCCGGGGCCCGTAGTTGACCCGGCCCAGCGACTCCACCCACAGATCCACCACCGCCGACCCCGCCACCGGCTCGGCGAGCACCGACTCCTCCGCGTCCAGCACCCCCGCCGGCACCCCGTCGACGTACACCACCGCCCGGTCCCGCAACCCCGTCACCGACAACGGGTACGGCTGCCGCGGCCCCGGCACCGTCAGCCGGTAACGGACCAGACCCCGGTCCACCCCCAGCTCCTCGAAGGTCGGCGGGACGGGCGACACCGTCTCCACACCGCCGAGCACCCCCAGAACCCCGTCCAGCGACACCCAGCCGTCGAGCGCACCGGAAACCGGCGCCGCCAGCCGGGCCGGCGGCTCCGGCGGCTCCGGCAGCGGCCCCTCCGCATACCGCGCGAGGACCTCACGGAAACGCCAGAACTTCTCCGTCGGCCGCCCCGCCTCGTCGACCGGCGCGTCGTAGTCGTACGAGGTCACCGTCGCCCGCAACGGCCCGTCGTGCAGCTCACCCGACCGGTTCGCGCCCGCCCAGCCCGCGAAGTTCGTCCCCCCGTGCGCCATGTACACATTGACCGACGCCCCGCACTCCAGGATCTCCCGCAGCGCCCCCGCCGCGTCCTCCGCGTCCCGCACCGCGTGCTCCGTGCCCCAGTGGTCGAACCAGCCGCACCAGAACTCCATGCACATCAGCGGCCCCTTCGGCTGATGCCGCCGCAGCGTCGCGAACCCCTCCCGCGCGCCCGAGCCGAAGTTCGCCGTCGCCAGCACCCCCGGCACCGAACCACCCGTCAACATGTGGTCCTCCGGCCCGTCCGAGGTGAACAGCGGCACGCTCACCCCACAGCCCCGCAACAGCTCCGCCAGCCACTCCAGATACGTCAGATCGCTGCCGTAACTCCCGTACTCGTTCTCCACCTGCACCAGGACCACCGGCCCGCCCCGGTCGACCTGCCGCTCCACCACCTGCGGCAGCAGCCGCCGGAACCACGCCTCCACCGGCCCCAGGAAATCCGGATCCAGCGTCCGCACCCGCCGCCCCAGCGGCCCCGTCAGCCAGTGCGGCAGGCCGCCGTTCTCCCACTCGGCGCAGATGTACGGCCCCGGACGCACGATCGCCCGCATCCCCGCCGCCGCCACCGCGTCCAGGAACCGGCCGAGCGCCCCCACATCCGCGTACCGCCCCCGCTCCGGCTCATGCAGATTCCACGGAACGTACGTCTCCACACAGTCGAGGCCCATCGCGCGCAGCATCCCGAGCCGGTGCTCCCACAGCTCCTCGTGCACCCGGAAGTAGTGCAGCGCCCCCGAAAGGAGGCGCACCGGCCGCCCGTCGAGCAGAAAGTCCTCGTCACCCACAGCGAACGTGCTCATGACCTCACCCTCACCCCCTGGCGGCGAACCGGTCCATGGACAAAGATCGTCGCAGTTTGGACGTTACGGAGGCCCGGCGATGTACCACACCTGGATGCGCTACTTCACGCCCAGCCCCGTCCACCACCGCCTCGGCCTCGTCTGCCTCGGCGTCGGGCTCCAGCACGGCACCCTGCCCACCGTCGGCCCCCGCACCCTCGACCACCACGTCGCCGTCGTCGTCTCCGCCGGCAGCGGCTGGCACCGGGGCGCCGACGGCCGCCGCACCACCGTCACCGCGCCCGCCCTGCTCTGGCTGACCCCCGGCACCCCCCACCACTACGGCGCCGACCCCGGCACCGGCTGGGACGAGGCCTTCGTCGACTTCACAGGACCCGCCACCACCACCTACACCGAACTCGGCTACATCGAACCCGACCGGCCCGTCGTCCCCCTCTCCGACGCCGCCCCCGCCCGCGACGCCATCAGCCGCATCGCGCGCGCCGCCCGCCCCGGCAACCCCCTCCTCGAAGTCGAGACCGGCGCCGCCGTCCACGAACTCCTCGTCGCCCTGCGCCGCGCCCGCGCCGACACCAACGCCGACGGCGACCCCGTCCTCGCCGCCCTCGCCCGCGACGCCTTCCAGCCCCTCTCCGTCGCCGAACACGCCGCCCGCCACGGCATGACCGCCGCCGAACTGCGCACCGCCGTCCGCCGCGCCGCCGGCTGCAGCCCCAAGGACTACCTGCTCACCGTCCGCCTCGGCCGCGCCAAGGAACTCCTCGCCGCCACCGAACTCCCCGTCGCCGCCGTCGCCCGCCGCGTCGGCTACGACGACCCCGCCTACTTCTCCCGGCTCTTCACCCGACGGGTCGGCACCGCCCCCATCCGCTTCCGCGAACAGCAGGGACGCTCCGTCCACGGCGGCTGGAGCAACCGCGTTCCGGATCCCGAACACCCGCCGACGATCCTCCCCCGATCCGTCTAAGCTCGCAGATCATGAGTGACTCCCCCCGCCCCCACGAGCCCACCCCGCCCCAGCCCGTCGACGACTCCGTCCGGGCCGAACTCACCCGGCTGCGCGAAAGCATCGACAACATCGACGCGGCGGTCGTGCACATGCTCGCCGAGCGCTTCAAATGCACCCAGCAGGTCGGCGTCCTCAAGGCCGAACACCAGCTGCCGCCCGCCGACCCCGCGCGCGAGGCACGCCAGATCGCCCGGCTGCGGGAACTCGCCGAGAGCGCGAAACTGGACCCGGCCTTCGCGGAGAAACTCCTGAACTTCATCATCGCCGAGGTCATCCGCCACCACGAGACGATTGCGGACGGAGCACGCTGATGGCCCGCGTCACGGTCTTCACCCTCGGAGGGACCATCTCCGCACGCGGCGGTGACGCGGCCCGCATGAGCGGCCAGGAGGTCCTCGCCGAACTCGGCGCGGGCCACGACGTCGTCCTGAACGACTTCCGCCGCGTCCCCAGCTCCACCCTCACCCACCAGGACCTCGCCGCCCTCGCCGCCGAAGTCCGCGCCACCGTCGCCGCCGGCTCCGGCGTGGTCGTCGTCCAGGGCACCGACACCCTGGAGGAGACCGCCTTCCTCCTCGACCTGCTCTGCACCACCGAGCAGCCGATCGCCGTCACCGGCGCCATGCGCCGCCCCGACCTGCCCGGCGCCGACGGCCCCGCCAACCTCGCCGCCGCACTCGCCGTCGCCGCCGACCCCGCCTGCCGGAACCTCGGCGTCCTCGTCGTCCTCGCCGACGAGATCCACACCGCCCGCCTCGCCCGCAAGACCCACACCACCTCCGTCGCCACCTTCGCCTCACCCGGCGCGGGCCCGATCGGCACCGTCGTCGAGGGCGAACCCCGCATCCTGCTCCGGCCCGCCGTCCCCGCCGCGCTCTGCCCCCTGACCTACGACCCCGAGGTACGGGTGGCGCTCGTGACCCTCACCCTCGGCGACCGCGGCGAACTCCTCGAAGCCGTCGACGGCCGCTTCCACGGCCTCGTCGTCGCCGCCTTCGGCGCCGGACACGCCCCCGCCTGGCTCGTCCCGCCCCTCGCCGACATCGCCCGCCGCATCCCCGTCGTCCTGGCCTCCCGCACCGGCGGCGGCACGACCCTCACCGACACGTACCGCAGCCCCGGGTCCGAGTACGACCTGCTGCACCACGGACTGATCCCGGCCGGACCCCTCGACCCGCCCAAGGCCCGGATCCTGCTCCACACCCTGCTCTCCAGCGGCGCCGCAGGACCCGCCGGCTACGACCGCCCCCGCATCACCGCCGCCTTCGCCCACCTCAACGGCACCGGCGTCGCCTGACCCCGCACCGGGGGCGCCGACAGGGGCGCCCGAGGGACTCGACCCCACCACCCCTGCCCCCCGCCCCGGGCATCGGGCAGCATAGGGCCATGTCCGTACTGACGCGCGACGAAGCGCAGACCCGTGCCCAGCTCCTCGACGTCCAGCACTACGAGGTCGAGCTCGACCTCACCACCGGCGACGACCTCTTCCACTCCCGGAGCCACATCCGGTTCACCGCCCGCACCGCCGGGGACACCTTCGTCGAGCTGAAGCCCGAAACCCTGCACTCCGCGCTCCTGGACGGCGAGCCCCTCGACCCCACCACCCTCGAGGAGAACCGGCTCCCGCTCCGCCTCACCGAAGGCGAACACGTCCTGCAGATCAGTACGACCATGCGGTACTCCCGCACCGGCGAAGGCATGCACCGCTTCACCGACCCCACCGACGGCGAGTCGTACGTCTACACCCAGCTCTTCATGGAAGACGTCCAGCGCGTCTTCGCCGCCTTCGACCAGCCCGACCTCAAGGCCGTCTTCGAACTGTCCGTCACCGCCCCCGAAGGCTGGACCGTCCTCGCCAACGGCATCACCGCACAACAGCCCGACGGAAGCTGGAAGGCCGCCCCCACCCCCCCGCTCTCCACCTACTTCGTCTGCGTCGCCGCCGGCCCCTGGCACTCGGTCCGCACCGAACACGCCGGACTCCCCTTCGGCATCCACTGCCGCCGCTCCCTCGCCCCCCACCTCGACGCCGACGCCGACGAGATCCTCACCGTCACCAAGGCCTGCTACGACCGCTTCCACGAGAAGTTCGACGAGCCCTACCCCTTCGACTCCTACGACCAGGCCTTCGTCCCCGAGTTCAACGCCGGCGCCATGGAGAACCCCGGACTCGTCACCTTCCGCGACGAGTTCGTCTTCCGCTCCGCCGTCACCGTCACCGAGCGACAGACCCGCGCCATGGTCATCGCCCACGAGATGGCCCACATGTGGTTCGGCGACCTCGTCACCCTCCGCTGGTGGGACGACATCTGGCTGAACGAGTCCTTCGCCGAGTACATGGGCTACCAGACCGTCAACGAGGCCTGCGCCGACCTCTTCCCCGACACCTGGGTCGACTTCGGCGTCACCCGCAAGGCCTGGGGATACGAAGCCGACCAGCGGCCCTCCACCCACCCCGTCGCCCCCGACCCGGAAGCCGTCCCCGACACCGCCTCCGCACTCCTCAACTTCGACGGCATCTCCTACGCCAAGGGCGCCTCCGCCCTCCGCCAGCTCGTCACCTGGCTCGGCGAGAAGGACTTCCTCGCCGGCATCAACATCCACTTCAAGCGCCACAGGTTCGGCAACGCCACCCTCGCCGACTTCATCGACAACCTCGCCGCCGCCACCGACCGCGACGTCCACGCCTGGGCCGACCAGTGGCTGCGCACCACCGGCGTCGACACCCTCACCCCCCGCCTCGAAGGCGAGGGCACCCGCTGGCAGCTCCACGTCGACCGCGACGGCAGCCGCCCCCACCGCGTCGAGGCCGGCGTCTACGACCGGCAGCCCGACGGCGAGCTCACCCGCCGCGAGCGCCTCTCCCTCGACATCCCGCAGCAGGCACCCGCCGAACTGACCGGCCCCCGCCCCGCCCTCGTCGTCCTCAACGACGGCGACCTCACCTACGCCAAGCTCCGCTTCGACGGGGCGTCCGAGGAATCCGTCCTCCGCGGCCTCTCCCGCATCCCGGACCCCCTCACCCGGGCCGTGATCTGGAACGCGATGCGCGACATGGTCCGCGACGGCGACCTCGCCCCCGCCGACTACCTGGAGTTCGCCCTCGCCCACCTCACCGAGGAGACCGAACTCGCCCTCGTCCAGGGCGTCCTGAGCTTCGCCCGCACCCAGATCGCCGACCGGTACGTCACCGAGGACGAGCGCCCCGCCGCCCTCTCCACCATCCGGCAGATCGCCCGCGCCCTGCTCCGCCGCACCGAGGACGGCGAGGCACCCGGCCTGCGCCTCACCGCCGTACGCGCCCTGATCGACAGCGCCACCACCCCCGACCAGATCGCCTCCTGGCTCGACGAGGGCACCGTCCACGGCGGCCCCGAACTCGACCCCGAACTGCGCTGGCGCATCCTCGCCCGCCTCGCCGTCCTCGGCGCCACCGACGAGACCACGATCGCCGCCGAACTGGAACGGGACACCAGCGCCGCCGGCCAGGAAGGCGCCGCCCGCTGCCGGGCCTCCCTCCCCGACCCCGAGGCGAAGGCCACCGCCTGGTCGGCCCTCTTCGACTCCGACGACCTCTCCAACTACCTCTTCACCGCCACCGCCCAGGGTTTCTGGCAGCCCGAACAGACCGCACTCGTCAGCGCGTACGTGCCCCGCTTCTACGAGGCGGCCGTCGCGCTCGGCGACCGCCGGGGCCCCGCGATGGCCGAGGCGGCGGGCCGCTACGCCTTCCCGACCTACGCGATCGACCCGGAGTCCCTCTCCCTCGGCGAACGCCACCTGAACGACGACACCATGATCCCCGCCCTCCACCGCAAACTGGTCGACCAGCTCGACGACCTCCGCCGAGCACTGCGCGTCCGCGAGGCCTGACAACACCTCAGGGACGGCGCACCGAACAGCGGCGCCGTCCCCCGGGCCGGCGCCCCGACCACCAGCACCGACCCGGGGGCGGCGCCCCGACCACCAGCGCCGGTCCGGGGACGGCGCCCCGACCACCAGCGCGCCGTCCCTCGTTCGGGTCACAACCCCCAACTCCCCGGACAGCCACCGCCAGGGCCCGCCACCCTGTCGTCCATGCGTGCCGCACCCCCACCCCTCGCCGGAGGCACCCCCGGCCCCGACGCCCTCCGCCCCCTCCTGGACACCGTCCTCGACGCCCTCCGCACCGGAGCCGAGGAGCGAGGCGGACCACTCCCGGCAGGCGGCCCGGAGACCGTGGCCCACCGGCTGCGGCACGCCCTCGGCGAGGCCCTGCCCCACCACGGCACCGACCCCCACGAGGCACTCCACACCCTCGTCCGGACGCTGGCCGCCGGCGCCGCAGACCCCGCCCACCCCCTCTGCGCCGCCCACCTCCACACCCCACCCCTCGCCCTCGCCGCCGCCGCCGACCTGGCCGCCTCCGCGCTCAACCCGTCCATGGACTCCTGGGACCAGGCACCGGCCGCCTCCGCACTCGAAGCACAGGTCACGGCAGCCCTCGCCGCCGAGATCCACCCGCGGGCCGACCGCCCCGACGCACTCGTCACCACCGGCGGCACCGAGTCCAACCAGCTCGCCCTGCTCCTCGCGAGAGAACGCCACGGCCCGGCCCTCCGCACCGTCGTCGGCGCCAACGCCCACCACTCCTTCCACCGCGCCGCCTGGCTCCTCGGCCTCCCCGAGCCGGTCGTGGTACCCACCCCCCACGGCACCATCGACCCCGCCGACCTCCACGAGGCCCTCACCACCCTCACCGGCCCCATGCTCGTCGCCGCCACCGCAGGCACCACCGACGAAGGCCTCATCGACCCCCTCCCGGCACTCGCCGACACCTGCGAAGCCCACCACGCCGACCTGCACGTCGACGCCGCCTACGGAGGCCCCGTCCTCTTCAGCCCCACCCACCGCCACCTCCTCGACGGCCTCGACCGCGCCCGAACCGTCACCGTCGACCTCCACAAACTCGGCTGGCAGCCGGCCGCCGCAGGACTCCTCGTCGTACGCGACACCGCCGACCTCACCGCCCTCGGCCACACCGCCGACTACCTCAACGCCGACGACGACACCGACGCCGGACTCCCCGACCTCCTCGGCCGCTCCCTGCGCACCACCCGCCGTCCCGACGTCCTCAAGACGGCCGTCACCCTCCGCGCCCTCGGCCGCACCGGCCTCGGCGCCCTCGTCGACGCCTGCATGGACCGCGCCCAGGACCTCGCCGACCTCATGGAGAAGCGCCCCGGACTCGACCTGCGAGCACGGCCCACCCTCACCACCGTCCTCTTCCGCCCCACCGACGCCACCGACGAAACCGTCGCCGCGATCCGCCGCACCCTCCTCACCGAAGGCCGCGCCGTCCTCGGCCGCGCCCACGCCGACGGCCGCCTCTGGCTCAAGGCCACCCTGCTCAACCCCCACGCCACCCCCGGCGACCTGGCACAGCTCATCACCCTCGTGGAAGGCAGCACGCACCGATGACCGGCACCACTCCCCAGCAGGACCTCGACCAGCCCCACGACCTGGTGGGCATCGGCATCGGCCCCTTCAACCTCTCCCTCGCCGCCCTCGCCCACGGCATCCCCGGCGGCCTCGCCGCCACCTTCTACGAGCAGAAACCCGCCTTCCAGTGGCACCCCGGCCTCCTCATCGAAGGCTCCACCCTCCAGGTCCCCTTCCTCGCCGACCTGGTCACCCTCGCCGACCCCGCCAGCCCCTGGACCTTCCTCAGCTACCTCAAGAGCCGCGAACGGCTCTTCCCCTTCTACTTCGCCGAGAAGTTCCACATCCACCGCGCCGAATACGACGCCTACTGCCGCTGGGTCAGCGAAAGACTCCCCGGACTCCACTTCGGCCACCAGGTCGACTCCGTCCGCTGGAACCCCGAACGACGCCTCTTCGAAGTCGACTTCACCCAACTCGACCCCGACGGCGAAGCCGAGGCCCTGGGCCGCGCCTACACCCGCAACGTCGTCCTCGGCGTCGGCACCGAGCCCTACGTCCCCGAGCCCCTCAAACCGCTCGCCGACGCCCCCGGCGTCCCCGTCTTCCACTCCGCCGACTACCTCGCCCACCGCGACACCCTCCTCGCCGCGGGACACGTCACCGTCATCGGCTCCGGCCAGTCAGGCGCCGAGATCTTCCTCGACCTGCTCAGAGCCCGCCCCGCCGGAGCCGAGAAGATCCACTGGCTCGCCCGCACCGAGGCCTTCGCCCCCATGGAGTACTCCAAGCTCGGCCTCGAACACTTCACCCCCGACTACACCCGCTACTTCCACGCCCTGCCCGAACCCGTACGCGCCGAACTCGTCCCCCGCCAATGGCAACTCCACAAAGGCATCGACACCGACACCATCACCGCCATCCACGACGAGCTCTACCGCCGCACCCTGCACGGCGGCTGGCCCGACGCCGTCCTCACCCCCGGCGTCCGCGTCCGCACCGCGGGACGCGTCGCCACCACCCAGGTCGAACTGCACCTCGAACACCTCCAACAGGGCACCCGCTCCCGCCTCACCACCGACGCCGTCGTCCTCGCCACCGGCTACCGCGAACGCCCCGTCGACCGGATGCTCGCCGGCCTCGACCCCTACCTCCGCCACGACTCCGCGGGCCGCGCCCGCGTCGACCAGCACTACCGACTCGTCCTCGACCCGTCCGTCACCGGCGCCGTCCACGTCCAGAACGCCGAGAAGCACACCCACGGCGTCGGCGCCCCCGACCTCGGCCTCGCCGCGTGGCGCAGCGCGACCATCCTCAACGCCGTCACCGGCAAGGAGCCCTACCCGCTGCCCCGCCGCACCGCCTTCACCACCTTCGGCCTGGAAACACGAGAGGCGCCGAGCATCCCGGCCCAGGACCGGAAACTGACGCCCCTCGTGCAGCAGTAGAAGCTAGAACACCGGCACGCCGTCCCGGGTCAGCTTCCAGTCCACCGACGCGAACTGCCCCGGGTCCACCGTCCCCTTCGCCGTCACCCACTGGATGATCGTGTTACGGATCTCGTCCGAGTTCGCCCACAGCTGCTGCGCGTTCGCGACGTGCGGGAACGCGCCGCCACCACTCGCCCGGTAGTTGTTCACCGCGAGGACGAACTTCGCCGCCGGGTCCAGCGGCCTGCCCTCGAAGGACAGGTTCACGATCCGCGACCCGGCCGGCTTCGCGATGTCGATCTCGTACGTCAGACCCGACACCGCGTCGTAGTTGTAATCCGGCGTCCCGCCCGCGTTGGTCAGCTTCGCCGTGTCCACCGGCGCACCCGCCGCGGTCTGGACGTAGTACCTCGCCGAGTACTCCAGGTACTCCTTCAGCTGGGCACCCGTCATCAGACGCGCCTCAAGCGTGTTCTCGAACGGGTACAGACCGGCCGCGTCCTTGATGGTGACCTGACCGGCCGGGATCCGCGCCGTACGCGAGAAGCACGACGCCTGCGACAGCACCGGCAGAGCCGCGTACGCGCCACCCGCGAGCGCCGCCTTCACGGTCTCCGCCTGCACGACGTTGATCAGATCGATGATCGGCTCGTCCTTCCACGGCGCGTCCGCCGTCGACATGACAGCCGTGGAGGTGCCGATCACCTGATTGACGTACGCGACGACCTTCTCGTGCTCGTCCGCGAGCAGCCCCGTGATCTTCGGATCCTCCGCCACCGTGTTCGAGTTCAGGACCTGCGCGGCGACCTTCTCGACCACCCAGCGGCCCTTCTCCCACACCAGGTCGAAGTCGAACAGGGTGAGCCGCTGACCCCACTTCAACGGCTCCGACAGGACGACGTCCTTCCCGGTCTCCTTGTTCTTCACCCGGTACTCCGGGATCTCCGTGTGCGCGTGACCGACGAGTATCGCGTCGATCCCCGGCACCTGCTCGGCCACCAGCCCCGCCGCGTTCTCGATGTGCGGGAGCTGGTCACCGTACGAGGACGTGCCACTGGAACCGGAGTGCGCCGAGACGACGACCACGTCCGCCCCCATCGACCTCAGCTTCGGCACCCACTTCGCCGCCTGCTCCTCGAGCCCGGGGAAGACCATCCTGCCGCTGACGTTCGCCTTGTCCCAGATGGCGATGCCCGGGTTGGTCAGACCCAGCACCGCGACCTTCACGTCCTTGCCGTGCGGGGTACGCAGACAGTGCATGCTGTACGGGGGAAAGGCCGGCCGCAGGGTCTTCGCGTCGAGCGCGTTCGCGCCGAGCAGCGGGAAGTCGCACTGCTCCTCGAACTTCCGCAGCACCGGGATGCCGTAGTTGAACTCGTGGTTGCCGAGCGCGGCGGCGTCGTACCCGATGGCGTTCATGGCCTGGGCCATCGGGTGGACCGGGCCGCCGGCCTTCGTGATCGGGTCGACCTTGGCGTAGTAGTACGACAGCTGCGTGCCCTGGATCGTGTCGCCGGCGTCGATGAGGAGCGTGTTGCGCCGGCCCTTCGCCGCGCGGACCTGGTCGACAAGCGTGGAGATCTTGGCGAGACCGATGTCGTTGTGCGCCTTGTCGTCGAACTCCCGGTCCGTGAAGTAGTCCCAGTTGAAGACGTTCCCGTGCAGGTCGGTGGTGCCCATCACGGTGAAGGAGTACCGCTTCTGCGGACGCGGGCGGCCGGACCCGTGGGCCTCGGCGGGAACGGCGACGGCTCCGGCGACGGCCACTCCGGCCCCGGCGGCGGCCGAGCGCTCCAGGAACGTCCTGCGGTTCAGCGGCATGTGTTTCTCCCCTTTGGTTCTGTGACGCCCGCGCCGACCGTGGCGCACAACGCGCGTAGATTCTGACCCGGAGCGGCACGTCGGCAACAGCCCTGCCGGGTTACGGAGTGGGAAAGTGTTCGGTGGACGCCCGATACCGAACACCGAGGAGCCACGACGTGACACAGGAACACGCGACCCCCGACGCGCCCCAGGTGACCGTCCGTGGCGAAGGACGCCTGGAGGTCGACCCCGAGTTCGCCCGGATCTGGCTGACCGTCTCCGCACGCGGCACGGACCGCACCGCCACCCTCGCCGACCTCACCCGACGCAACGCGCACGTGCTCGACCTCGTCAAGGCGCACGGGGACACGGTCCAACGCCTCGAGACCGGCAGGCTCTCCATCTCCCCCGAACTCGGCAGACGCGGCCGCGGGGAACGCGTCCACGCCTACGTCGGACGGGTCCGCGTCACCGCCGAACTCACCGACTTCACCGCCCTCGGCGAACTCGTCACCCGCCTCGCCGACCTCGACATGACCAGCGTCGACGGACCCTGGTGGGAACTGCGCCCCGACTCCCCGGCGTACGCCGAGGCCCGACGACTCGCGGTCACCGAGGCCGTACGACGCGCCCGCACGTACGCGGAGGCACTCGGCACCTCGCTCGCCTCACTCCTCGAACTCTCGGACGCAGGCCTCGCGGGACCCGGGGCGCCGATGCACCCGGCCTTCGCCGGAGCACCCATGGCCTTCGCCGCCGAAGGAGTCGGAGAAGCACCCCCGCTCGACCTCGAACCCCAGCGGCAGACGGTCACGGCCGAAGTCGTCGCACGCTTCACCATGGCACCGCCCGCACTCTGAGACGAGGGCCGGGAAGGCACCGGAAACGCTCATCGGAGCACCCCACTGCACAGATTCAAGACTTGTCAACAGCCTTTCACGGAAAGGTTGTTGAGTAGTCATGTCACGCCCATTCGCTACCGATCGGTAAGCCCTAGGCTCGACCCATGCGCCGAGCGAAAATCGTCTGCACCCTTGGGCCCGCCACCGAAACATACGACCAGATCAAGGCATTGATCGAGGCCGGAATGGACGTGGCCCGCCTCAACCTCAGCCACGGCAGCTACGTCGAACACGAGGAGCGCTACCAGCGCGTACGCAAAGCCTCCGACGAGACCGGCCGCAGCGTCGGCGTCCTCGCCGACCTTCAAGGCCCGAAGATCCGCCTCGGCCGCTTCCGCGAAGGACCCGTACTCCTTGAACGCGGCGACGAGTTCGCCATCACCGTCGAACCCATGGAAGGCGACCGCACCTGCTGCGGAACGACCTACTCCGGCCTCGCCGGAGACGTCACCGCAGGCGAACGCATCCTCGTCGACGACGGCCGCGTCACCCTCGAAGTCATCTCCGTCGACGGCCCCCGCGTCAACACCCTCGTCATCGAGGGCGGCATGGTCTCCGACAACAAGGGCCTCAACCTCCCCGGCGTCGCCGTCTCCGTCCCCGCCCTCTCCGAAAAGGACATCGAAGACCTCCGCTGGGCCCTGCGCATCGGCGCCGACGTCATCGCCCTCTCCTTCGTCCGCAGCGCCCGCGACATCGTCGACGTCCACCGGATCATGGACGAGGAAGGCCGCCGGCTCCCCGTCATCGCCAAGATCGAGAAGCCCCAGGCCGTCGACAACATCGACGAGATCGTCGCCGCCTTCGACGGCATCATGGTCGCCCGCGGCGACCTCGGCGTCGAAATGCCCCTCGAACAGGTCCCGATCGTCCAGAAGCGCGCCGTCAAACTCGCCAAACGCAACGCCAAGCCGGTCATCGTCGCCACCCAGATGCTCGACTCCATGATCGACAACTCCCGCCCCACCCGCGCCGAAGCCAGCGACGTCGCCAACGCCGTCATCGACGGCACCGACGCCGTCATGCTCTCCGGCGAGACCAGCGTCGGCCGCTACCCCATCGAAACGGTCCGCACCATGAGCCGCATCGTGGAAGCGGCGGAGGAAGACGTCCTCGCCAAGGGCCTCCCGCCCCTCACCGACCGCAACAAGCCCCGCACCCAGGGCGGAGCCGTCGCCCGCGCCGCCGCCGAGATGGGCGACTTCCTCGGCGCCAAGTTCCTCGTCGCCTTCACCCAGTCCGGCGACACGGTCAAGCGCCTCTCCCGCTACCGCTCCCCGATCCCCCTCCTCGCCTTCACCCCGGACCCGGCCACCCGCTCCCAGCTCAACCTGACGTGGGGCGTCGAGACGTTCCTGGGCCCGCACGTGGACTCGACGGACGCGATGGTGGCGCAGGTGGACGAGGAGCTGCTGAGGATCGGCCGCTGCCGCCCGGGCGACGTCGTGGTCATCACGGCGGGCTCCCCGCCGGGCGTGGCGGGCTCGACGAACCTGGTCCGCGTGCACCACATCGGGGACCCCCTGACGTAGTCAGTGCTTGGGCCCGACGTGCAGATCCATGAGCGCGACGGAGGCTTTGCGGGCGACGGAGACATCGCGAGCACCGGTCGCTCGGCGCCTGCTCCGCCAGGCCACACCGACACGGTCCAGCGTGTCGGTGTACAGCCGCGCTATGTCGTCCGAGGTGTTGGTGAAGAAGTAGCGGGGGTACTCGTACCGCTTCATCCGCCCGCCGATGGTCTTCTCCGTCCAGTTGACGATGCGCGACCCGTCGGAATGGATCAGTCCTCGGATGAACGACCACGGGTGGGCGTCGACGATCTCCTGCTGCCACTGTTCGAGGACGATGGCCCGTTCGTGCTTCCGGCCGGGTCCATGCTGCGGGAAGAGGCAGGTGAGGTGCTTGGAGTACACCTTGGCGTCGCTACACCCGGTCTTCCGTGCCCAGGAGGCTGTGTTGTCGGGGAACACCGTACGTACGGCCGTCATGGCTTCCTTCTGCACCCCGGGCCAGGCGTCGTCGAGTGTGATCCGCAGGCTCGGCACCCGGTGTTGCCGGGGGTGACTGATGTGCCCGTCACCGAGGTACAGCCCGAGAAGATACGCGTACGCGGCTTCATCGAGATGGCGTCCGTCGCACCGTGGGCAGAGGGGGCGCTTGACCCTGCCTGAGCACTCGCCGCGCTTCGCGCGGTCCTCGTGCTTCCAGGAGCTGATCGTGCCGGGGGGGATGTTCAGTGTCCGGGCGACAGCCGCGTTCTTCGCGCCGCTACGCAGAAGAGTGAGTGCCCGTTGGCGCGTTCCGATGTCGTACACACGGTCGAGGGTTGCTGATGCGCGCGTGTGGCTGCGGGTGGATCGACAGGGTTCACGCGTGTGAGTGACGATCACTGGCCGCTCGTCGACCTTCGAATCGAAGGAAAAGTGCCCCGGGTCGGACTCGAACCGACACTGTGTGGGTTTTGAATCCACTGCCTGCTGCCAATTGGGCTACCGGGGCCCGCGGAATCAAAGGTTTCCCCTGACCCTCTGCGCGTCCACCATACCGCAGCTAGGTAGGCTCTTGGTGAGCTGTATCCGCCTGGAAGAGGCCTTGAACGAGGAGCCCCCGTGACCGCCCCCGAGTCGCCCCAGCCCGCCGACGACGCCGCCGACACGTCGCACGTCCCGCCGCTGACGACCCGTGTCGTCATCGCCGAGGACGAGGCCCTCATCCGCCTCGACCTCAAAGAGATGCTGGAGGAAGAGGGCTACACGGTCGTCGGCGAGGCCGGAGACGGCCAGACCGCCGTCGAGCTCGCCCGTGAGCACCGCCCCGACCTCGTCATCCTCGATGTGAAGATGCCCATCCTGGACGGCATCTCGGCGGCCGAGAAGATCGCCGGCGAGTCCATCGCCCCGGTCCTCATGCTCACCGCCTTCTCGCAGCGCGAGCTCGTCGAGCGGGCCAGGGACGCCGGTGCCATGGCGTACCTGGTGAAGCCGTTCAGCAAGAGCGACGTGGTGCCGGCCATCGAGATGGCGGTGTCCCGCTTCTCCGAGCTGCGTGCCCTGGAGCAGGAGGTCGCGGACCTCTCGCAGCGTCTGGAGACCCGCAAGCTGGTGGACCGGGCGAAGTCGATCCTGCAGACGCAGTACGGGCTGACGGAGCCGGCCGCGTTCCGTTGGATCCAGAAGACGTCGATGGACCGTCGTATGTCGATGCAGCAGGTCGCCGAGGCGGTCATCGAGGACGCCGAGGAGAAGAAGGCGGCGAAGGGGCAGTAGCCCGTACCCGTACTCCGTACATCCGTACAGAAGAAGGCCCGCCCCACGGCACTGTGGGGCGGGCCTTCGGTTCGTGGTGCTGCTGCTCAGTCCTCGCCGAGGTACGCCTTGCGGACGGACTCGTCGTGGAGCAGGTTCTGCCCGGTGCCGGAGAGGACGACCTTGCCGATCTCCATGACGTGACCGTGGTCCGCCAGGGCGAGCGCGGCCTGGGCGTTCTGCTCGACGAGCAGGATGGTGGTGCCCTGGGCCTTGAGCTCGGCGATGGTCGCCATGATCTTCTGCATCATGATCGGGGAGAGGCCCATGGAGGGCTCGTCGAGCATGAGCAGCTTGGGCTGGGACATCAGGGCGCGGCCCATGGCGAGCATCTGCTGCTCGCCGCCGGAGAGGGTGCCGGCGGCCTGCTTGCGACGTTCGCCCAGGATGGGGAAGAGGTCGTAGGCGCGCTGGACGTCCTTGGCGATGCCGGCGGTGTCCTTGCGGAGGAAGGCGCCGAGGAGGAGGTTCTCCTCGATGGTCATCCGGGGGAAGATGTGCCGGCCCTCGGGGGAGTGGGCGAGGCCGAGGGAGACGATCTTGTGGGCGGGGATCTTGCGGAGGGACTTGCCCTCGAACTTGATCTGGCCGCCGACCGGCTTGAGGAGCCCGGAGAGGGTCCGCAGGGTGGTGGTCTTTCCGGCGCCGTTGGTGCCGATGAGGGTGACGACCTCACCGGCGTCGACGGAGAAGGAGATGCCCTTGACGGCCTCGATCTTTCCGTAGGCGACGCGCAGGTCCTCGACTTCGAGCATTGCGGTCATGCGTCGTTCTCCTTGCCCGAAGCAGGGTCGTGCGGGGTGTCCTCCGAGGCGGGGGTCTCGTCGGAGGCCGGGGCCTCGTCGGCCGGGGTCTCGTCGGAGGCGGGGGCCTCGTCGGTCTCCGGGTCCTCGGCGGGCTCCGGGGCCTCGTCGGCCTCGTCGGTCTCTTCGGCCTCCGGGGCGTCCGTCGCAGGCGCCGCGTCCGTCGCAGGCGTGGCCTCCGCGGGCGTGGCCTCCGCGGGCGTGGCCTCCGCGGACGGCGCGTCCGCCTCGACCGGCTCGCCCAGGTAGGCGGCGATGACGCGCTCGTCGCTCTGGACGGTCTGGCTGTCGCCCTCGATGAGCTTCTGGCCCTGGACGAGGACGGCGACGCGGTCGCAGAGGTTGAAGATGAACCGCATGTCGTGCTCGATGACGAGGACGGCGATGCCCATGTCCCGGATGGCGAAGATGAGTTCCTCGGCGGCCCGCGTCTCCTGCGGGTTCATGCCGGCGGTGGGCTCGTCGAGCAGGATCAGGCCGGGGTCGCTCGCGAGGGCGCGGGCGATCTCGAGCTTGCGCTGCTCTCCGTACGGGAGGTTCTTGGCGAGGTGCTGGGCCTTGTCCTGGAGGCCGATGAACTCCAGGAGTTCCATGGCCCGCTTGGAGGCCTCCGCTTCGGCCTTCTTGAAGGAGGGGAGGCGGAGCAGCGCGGACCAGAGGCCCTGCTTCATGCGGGTGTGGCGTCCGACGAGGACGTTTTCCAGGACCGTCATGTTGTGGAAGAGACGGATGTTCTGGAAGGTGCGGGCGATGCCGGCGTCGGTGACCTTGTAGGACGTGGGCGGCAGGACCGTGCCCTTGTACCGGACTTCACCCTCGGTGGGGACGTAGAGGCCGGTGAGGCAGTTGAAGAAGGTGGTCTTGCCGGCGCCGTTGGGGCCGATGAGGCCGACGATCTCGCCGCTGTTGACGGTGAGGTTCACGTCGCGGACGGCGGTGAGGCCGCCGAAGCGCATGGTGACCCCGCGTGCGTCGAGGACGGTCTCGCCGGTGGGCGCGGTGGTGGCGCCGGCGGTCTTCGTGGTGGTCGTCATGGTTCAGGCACCTGCCTTGGCGAGCGTGGCGGGCGTCTCGTCCTTCTCGTGGAACTCCAGCTGGTTGCGCCGGTTGGCGATGATGCCTTCCGGGCGGAAGCGCATGAGGAGGATCAGTGCGACGCCGAAGGCGAAGAGCTGGTACTCGCCCATGAACTGGAGCTTGTTCGGGATGAGGAAGAGGAGGGACGCGCCGACCAGGGGGCCGCTCATGGTGCCCATGCCGCCGAGGACGACGGCCGCGAGCAGGAAGGCGGAGTTGGGCGGGATGGGGCCGGCGAAGAGGTACTGCTCGGGGGTCACGGTGTAGGTGACGTGGGCCTGCACGGTGCCGGCGAGGCCGGCGAGGCCGGCGCCGAGGGCGAAGGCGATGAGCTTGACGCGGAAGCCGTTGATGCCCATGGCGAGTGCGGCGGTCTCGTCCTCGCGGATGGCGACCCAGGCGCGGCCGATGCGGGAGTCGCCGCTGCGTCGGAAGACGAGTACGACGACCGCCATGATCAGCAGCATCAGGAAGAAGTAGTTGGCGAAGCGTCCGATGGTGAAGCCGGCGATGGAGTGCGCGGCGCCGAAGTCGAATCCGAGGATGTTGAGGTTCGGGATGGACGAGATGCCGTTGGAGCCGTTGGTGATGTCGGGGCCGGAGGTGCCGTCGGTGTTCATCACCGCGATGCGGAAGATCTCACCGAAGCCGAGCGTCACGATGGCGAGGTAGTCGCCGCGCAGTCGCAGGGTCGGGGCGCCGATGAGGACGCCGAAGACCAGGGAGGCTCCGGCGCCGACCAGGATGGCGGCCCAGAAGGGGAAGTGGACGCCGAAGGGGGAGCTCGGGGCGCCCGAGACGAGGGCGGCCGCGTAGGCGCCGACGCCGAGGAAGGCGACGTATCCGAGGTCGAGGAGACCGGCGAGGCCGACGACGATGTTCAGGCCCAGGGCGACCGTGGCGAAGATCAGGATGTAGACGCCGAGCGTCGCGTACTGGTCGTCGGTCTGGGTGAAGGGGAAGAGCGCCGCGGCGGTGAACGCGCCCGCGATGGAGAGGTTCTGGTGCTTGCTGGTGAGCTGCGTGGCCTGTGCGACGAGGCCCGACTTGCTGACGGCGGCGAAGCCGAGGCCGGCTGTGATCAGGAAGCCGAGGAACAGCTCGTCGTACTCGGTGCCGACACCGTAGGTGAAGACGCCGAGGGCGATGGCGAGGACGCCGGCGATGATCAGGATCTCGACGGAGGAGTGCATCGTCGGGAGCCGGCGTGCGGTGCCGGTGGTGGCGAAGGCGGCCCTGAAGGAGGCCCAGCCGTTGCCGGCGCGGTGCTTGAACTGGTCCCAGGAGGTGTCCTCGGGGTCCACGGGGAGGACCTTCGGCCGCTCGAAGGGGAGGGCGAGGGCGCCGAGGAGGGCGAGGAGGCTGGCGAGTGCGACGACCGCGCCGCCGGGCTCCAGGTTGACGGGGCCGCCGAGCTGGATGCTGATGGCGCCGACGGTGAACCAGGTGATGGCGAAGTTGGCGAGGGCGGCGAGCTTGAGGGCCGCGTCGCCGCCGGCCGGGGTCAGCCAGCGGGTGCCCCTGACGCCGTACGAGGAGAGGGCGAAGAGGGCGGTGAGTACGCCGGTGACCAGGACCTGCATCTGGAGGCCGGCGGGGGAGCCGTAGTACGTGAGGTCGCCGGGGAAGCGGGGGGTCCAGGTCCAGGCGAGGAAGCAGCTGACGACGGTGAGGACGCCGCCGCCCAGGGTGAGGGCGCGGGCTGCCGTGGCCGGGATGAAGCCGATGAGGCCGGTCGCCTCGGCGGCGGGCTCGGGAGCCGCGGACGCCTTGGGGTTCTCGGAGATGGTGGTCATGGTGCTCACGCCCTGTCCGCGACGCGCTCGCCGAGGAGGCCTTGTGGCCGGGCGAGGAGTACGACGATGAGGAGTACGAAGGCCCAGACGTCGGCCCAGGACTGGCCGCCGAGCTGCTCCATACCGGGGATGTGGCTGATGTACGCCGTCGCCATGGTCTCGGCGACACCGAGGACGACTCCGCCGAGCATGGCTCCGTAGATGTTGCCGATTCCGCCGAGGACCGCGGCCGTGAAGGCCTTGAGGCCGAGGAGGAAGCCCATCTTGTAGTCGACGACGCCGTACTTGAGGCCGTAGGCGACGGCTCCGACGGCGGCCATGGCGGCGCCGAGGGCGAACGCGATGACGATGATCCGGTCGGTGTTGACGCCCATGAGCTTGGCGGTGTCCGGGTCCTGCGCGGTGGCCTGCATGCCGCGGCCGGTGCGGGTGCGCATGACGAAGAAGGCGAGGAAGGCCATGCAGATGGGGGCGGCGATGAGGAGGAAGACGTCGCCGGTCTGGATGGTGATCGGGCCGAGTTCGATGGAGCCGCCGGGGATCTGCGGGAAGGTCCGGGCGGACTTGGCCTCCGGGTACCAGACCCATACGGCGTACTGCAGGGCGAGCGAGAGACCGATGGCCGTGATGAGCGGGGCGAGGCGGGGGCCGCCGCGGAGCGGACGGTAGGCGAACCGTTCCGCCCCGATGGCTATGGTGGTCGCGACGAGCACGGCACCGATGATCATGAGCGGCAGTGCGACCCACATGGTGGTGCCGCCGGGCAGGATGAGCCAGACCGTGAGGGCTCCGAAGCCACCGGTCATGAAGATCTCGCCGTGGGCGAAGTTGATGAGCTGGACGATGCCGTAGACCATCGTGTAGCCGACGGCGACGAGCCCGTACATGGATCCCAGTAGCAGGCCGTTGACCAGCTGCTGCGGCAGTTCGTTCACCGCATTGTCCTCCGAGACTTTCGACGGATGTGACACCGCGCGGGGAGCCAGGTGCGGCCCCCCGCGCGGTGAAGGTGGTGCGTGAGTGGTGAGGTGGGGATCAGCCGCCGAAGGTGCCGGACTTGACCGGCTTGAACGCGCCGCCCTCGACCTTGTAGACGGTCAGCTGCTTGTTGGTGGTGTCACCGAACTCGTCGAAGGAGACCTTGCCGCTGACGCCCTCGAAGGAGACACCCTGGACGGCCTCGACGACCTTGGCGCGGGCGTCGTCCGGGAGCTTGCCGCCGTTGCCGTCGACGACCTTCTTGACGGCCTCGATGATGGCCCAGGTCGAGTCGTACGAGTAGCCGCCGTAGGCCTCGTAGGCCTCCTTGTAGCCACCGGTCTTGTAGTCGGCCAGGAAGTCCTTGGCCGAGGCGAGGGACTCGATCGGCGCGCCGACGGAGGTGGCGAAGTCGCCCTCGGCCGCGGTGGCGCCCGCGAGCTTCACGTACTCGGGGCTGAAGAGCGCGTCGCCGCCGACGACGACGACCTTCGCGCCGGCTTCCTTGATCTGCTTGGCCAGCGGGCCGGCGGCCGGGTACTCGCCACCGTAGTAGACGACGTCGGCGCCGGAGCTCTTCACCTTGGTCGCGACCGCGGAGAAGTCCTTGGTGTCGGGGTTGATGTGCTCGGTGCCGAGGACCTTGCCGCCGAGCTTCTCGAACTCGCCCTTGAAGGTGCCCGCGAGGCCGGCGCCGTAGGTCTTCTTGTCGTCGATGATGAAGGCCTTGGTCTTCTTGGCCTCGTTGAAGACGTACTGGGCCGCGAAGGGGCCCTGGATGGCGTCCGTGGTGGCGGTGCGGAAGTACGACTTGTAGCCGCGCTTCTTGTCGCCGGAGGCCCAGTTGACGCCCTGGCTCAGGGCCGGGTTGGTGTTGGCCGGGGAGACCTGGGCCAGCTTCGCGTCGTCGAAGACCTTCTGCATGGCCTCGGCGACGCCGGAGTTCAGCGGGCCGACGACGCCGAGGACGGTCTTGTCGGCGACGAACTTGGTGGCGTTCTGCTGGCCGGCGGAGGGCTGGGCCTGGTCGTCCAGGGACTCCAGCTTGAAGGTCACGCCCTTGACGTATTCCTTCTTGTTGGCCGTCTTGACCGCCAGGTCGGCCGAGTTCTTGATGCCGAGGCCGAGGGCCGACAGCTCGCCCGTGAGGGGGGCGTCGAGGCCGATGGTCACGGTGACGTTGCCGGTGTCACCGTCCTTGGCCGCGCCGTCCTTGTCGTCGCGCGAACCACAGGCGGTGAGGGTGAGTGCTCCCGCGGTGACCGCGGTGGTGAGTATGAGCATCGAACGGTTTCGCACGAAGGGTCCTTTCCCTGGCGCGGCCCCCTCGGATGAGGCGGTGCCGTGAAGCTGCAATGCGAGGGGTGCCGTTTTTGGAACGCCGGGCCGTACTGGGTTGGTACAGGGCCGTGCAGTAGGACGCGCCCGGCGGCGCGGTGACTGGCGGTGACTCTAAGCGCAGGTGGGGAGGGTCGGGGAGCGCCGAGGGAAGGATGTGACTGTCTTGTTATGCCGACGGGGAAAGAGTGTGTTCGACGGGTGGGAAAACCGGGGCATAGCGGTCTGTAATGCAGTGTTCACATAGTGAGAACGTGCAGTTCCGCTAAGGGGCTTGAGTGAATCTTGCTCCTGTCGGGGGCGTCGGCCGACTCTCCGGATATCGGACAGTGGCAGAAACCTCAGCGGACGGAACGCCTCGCCGGCCACCGTCCGCTCCCGCCCTCCCCCACCCGCGCGAACGTCACTCAGGGTGACGGCCGACGTCAGGGGAGCTGCACGTACGGCTTCAGGAAGGCGCGTGCACCGGGACTGTCCAGGCGGTACGTCACATTGGTGGCGTAGCACGGCGAATCGCCGGTGATCGTGGTGGCCACGAGGGTGAACGTGCCGTTCAGCGTGGCGAAGTTGGGGCCGCCCGAATCGCCGTAGCAGGCGCCGCCGTTCCCCTGGGGCGCGGTCATGGCGAGCCGGATCCAGGCGGGGTTCAGCGCGTCGAAGGAGACCGGTGCCTTCATGCGGACGCCGCCGCCGGGGTGGGTGTGTCCGCCGGGGCCGCGCTTGGACTCCTCGGTGCCGTAGCCGGCGACCAGGAAGGGGGTGGTGTTCAGGCCCTGTGCGCCGAGCGCGTCGAGGGCGCCGGCCCGGGGGAGGGTCGCCGGGGTGAAGGACCAGCGGGCCTTCATGGCGGAGGCGGGCACTTCGATCACCGAGATGTCGTGGGTGTCGGAGGCGGGGCCGGGGTAGGCGGGGTGGTTGTGGGCGGTGCCCTCGACCGCCACGCTGCGGGCCTGGGCGGCCGGGTCGCCCGGGTGGGCGGCGGCGGCCCTGTCCAGCCCGGCCTGCACGTCCTGGTCGAGCGAGACGTGGAAGCGGACGTTGTCCGGCCAGTCCGTCGTGCAGTGCGCGGCCGTGAGGAAGGTGTTCGCGTCGATCATGGTGCCGGAGCAGACCCAGTCGACGCGGTCCGGTGTGGCGGGGTCGCCGTCGTTGTCCCAGGTCGCGACGAGCGCGCCGACCTCGGTGCGCTCGGGGGCGGGGGCCGCGTTGTACGAGTTGATCGCCGAGGCCGGGATCGCGGTGGCGAGGACGGCGGCGCAGGCGGCGGCGGTGACGGTGGTCAGCGCGTAGGTGGTGCGAACGGCGGTCACGAAGAACCCCTCGGTGTGTGAGTGGATCGGGTGTTCTCCTGTGGGGGAGGTTCGCCAGTGAAGCGGCTGTGGCCGCGTGGGGCAAGAGGGGCCGGGGGTAAGGAAGTTGGAGGGAGCGGAGAGGAGAACGGCGCGGCGCGGGAGGGTCGCCCCGTCCCGCGCCGCGCCGTGGTGTGCCGTCCGTCCCTGTGGGGGGCGTCGCCCGCCCTGCTCGGACGGTTCAGGCCCGTCACCCGCCCCACTCGGAGGGTCAGGCCCGTCACCCGCCCCGCTCGGAGAGTCAGGCCCGTCACCCGCCCCGCTCGGACGGTCAGGCCCGTCCGGCCTCCGGCAGGTCGCCCGCGTCCTTGGTGGTGATCTCGCGCAGCATGCAGGTCAGCCGGGCGGTGCAGACCCGCTTGTCCTGCTCGTCGGTGATCACGATCTCGTACGTGGCGGTGGAACGCCCGCGGTGCACCGGGGTCGCGACGCCGGTCACCAGGCCGCTGCGCGCTCCGCGGTGGTGGGTGCAGTTCAGGTCGACGCCGACCGCGATCTTCGAGACCCCGCCGTGCAGCATCGAGCCGATGGACCCGAGGGTCTCGGCGAGCACCGCGGAGGCGCCGCCGTGCAGCAGGCCGTACGGCTGGGTGTTCCCCTCCACCGGCATCGTGCCGACGACCCGCTCGGCCGAGGCCTCCAGGATCTGGACGCCCATCCGGTTCCCGAGGTGCCCGGCGGAGAAGAGTGCCGGGAGGTCGACGCCCAGCGCCGCGTACTCGTCGATGACCTCCTGCGGGAACTTCACGTGCTGCTGTTCACCCATGGCCCGACTCCGTTCGTCTTCGTACGGCTGATCTTCCTGAGCTGCCTGAGCAAACGCTTAGGCGGAAGCGGATTCTTCCAGACGCACGATCACGGACTTGCTGGCGGGGGTGTTGCTGATGTCCGCCGTCGACTCCAGCGGCACGAGGACGTTGGTCTCCGGGTAGTAGGCCGCCGCGCATCCCCGGGGCGTCGGGTAGTGCACCACCCGGAAGCCGGGCGCCCGCCGCTCGCTGCCGTCCGTCCACTCGCTCACCAGATCCGCGTAGTCCCCGTCGGCGAAGCCGAGGGCCGCCGCGTCCTCGGGGTGGACCAGGACGACCCGGCGGCCGCCCTTGATGCCCCGGTAGCGGTCGTCCAGGCCGTAGATCGTGGTGTTGTACTGGTCGTGCGAGCGCAGCGTCTGCAGCAGCAGCCGCCCCTCGGGCACCCTCGGGTACTCGACGGGCGCCGCGGTGAAGTTGGCCTTGCCGGTCTTGGTGGGGAAGCGGCGCTCGTCGCGCGGGCCGTGCGGCAGCGCGAAGCCGCCCGGGTTCGCCGCGAGCCGGGCGTTGAAGTCCTGGAAACCGGGCACCACGCGCGCGATGCGGTCCCGGATCGTGGCGTAGTCCGCCTCGAACTCCTCCCAGGGGGTGGCCGAACCGGCGCCGAGGACCGCGCGGGCCATCCGTGCCACGATCGCCGGCTCCGACAGCAGGTGCGGACTGGCCGGGGGCAGGTTGCCGCGCGAGGCGTGCACCAGACTCATCGAGTCCTCGACCGTCACGAACTGCTTGCCGCTCCTCTGCACGTCCTTGTCGGTGCGGCCGAGGGTGGGAAGGATCAACGCGCGCGTGCCCGTGACCGCGTGCGAGCGGTTCAGCTTCGTCGACACGTGCACGGTCAGGCGCGCGGTGCGCATCGCGGCCTCGGTGACCTCCGTGTCGGGCGTCGCCGCCACGAAGTTGCCGCCCATTGCGAAGAACACCTTCGCCTCGCCGTCGCGCAGCGCCTGGATCGAACGGACCACGTCGAAGCCGTGGTGGCGCGGCGAGACGATCCCGAACTCCTTGTCCAGGGCGTCGAGGAAGGCGGGCGCGGGCCGCTCGAAGATGCCCATCGTGCGGTCGCCCTGAACGTTGGAATGGCCGCGCACCGGGCACACCCCGGCGCCCGGCCGGCCGATGTTTCCGCGGAGCAGCAGGAAGTTGACCACCTCGCGGATGGTCGGCACGGAGTGCTTGTGCTGGGTGAGGCCCATCGCCCAGCAGACGACGGTCCGCTCCGAGGCGAGCACCATCTCCAGGGCACGCTCGATGGCGGCCCGGTCGAGCCCGGTGGCGGCGAGCGTCTCGTCCCAGTCGGCCTCCTTCGCCGCCGCCGTGAACTCCTCGAAGCCGTGGGTGTGCTCCCGTACGAACTCCTCGTCGACCGCGCCGGGCGTCTGGAGGACCAGCTTGTTGAGGAGCCGGAAGAGGGCCTGGTCGCCGCCGATGCGGATCTGCAGGAAGAGGTCGGTGAGCGCGGCGCCCTTGAGCATGCCCTGCGGGGTCTGCGGGTTCTTGAACTTCTCCAGGCCGGCCTCGGGCAGCGGATTGACCGAGATGATCTTCGCGCCGGCCGTCTTCGCCTTCTCCAGGGCCGAGAGCATCCGCGGGTGGTTCGTCCCCGGGTTCTGGCCGGCCACGATGATCAGGTCCGCCTGGTGCAGGTCCTCCAGGGAGACGCTGCCCTTGCCGATGCCGATGGTCTCCGTCAGGGCCGAGCCCGAGGACTCGTGGCACATGTTGGAGCAGTCGGGCAGGTTGTTCGTGCCGAACTCGCGGGCGAAGAGCTGGAGCAGGAACGCCGCCTCGTTGCTCGTCCGTCCCGAGGTGTAGAAGAGGGCCTCGTCGGGGGAGCCGAGCGCCCGGAGCTCCTCGGCGATGATCGCGAAGGCCCGCTCCCAGGTCACCGGCTCGTACCGCTCGCCACCCTCCGGGGCGCTCCCCTTCTCCAGGAGCATCGGCTGGGTGATCCGGCCCTGCTGGCCCAGCCAGTACCCGCTGCGGGTCGCCAGGTCCGCCACCGGGTGCGCGGCGAAGAACTCAGGGGTCACCCGGCGCAGCGTCGCCTCCTCGGCGACCGCCTTCGCCCCGTTCTCGCAGAACTCCGCCACGTGCCGCTTGTCCGCCTCGGGCCAGGCGCAGCCGGGACAGTCGAAGCCGTCCTTCTGGTTGACCTTCAGGAGGGTCCGGGCGGTGCGCAGCGTCCCCATCTGCTCCTGGGCGATCCGCAGGGTGTGCCCGACGGCGGGCAGGCCCGCCGCGGCGTGCTGGGGCGGCGTGACCTGCGGTGCGTCCTGGACCGGGTCACCGACCGGCGGCTTGCTGACCATCGCGCTCTCCCTTGAGCGGTAATCCTGTGGCGTACGTCTCCGATCCTGTCACGCGGTACGGACAGCCCGGCACCTCAGCCGCTGTGGACGGGATTGTCGGTGGGCCGTGGCAGGATCGTGGTGTGGCCGAGACAGCATCGAAGAACCCCGCAGACACCCGCCCCCGCCTGCTCCTCATGGACGGGCACTCGCTCGCGTACCGGGCGTTCTTCGCGCTGCCCGCGGAGAACTTCACCACCGCGACGGGGCAGCCGACGAACGCGATCTACGGGTTCGCCTCGATGCTGGCGAACACGCTCCGCGACGAGGCGCCCACGCACTTCGCGGTCGCCTTCGACGTGTCGCGGAAGACCTGGCGGTCCGAGGAGTTCCCGGAGTACAAGGCGAACCGTTCGAAGACCCCCGACGAGTTCAAGGGGCAGGTCGAGCTGATCGGCGAGCTCCTCGACGCGATGAACGTGCCGCGCTTCGCCGTCGACGGCTTCGAGGCGGACGACGTCATCGCGACCCTCACCACCCAGGCCGAGGCCGAGGGCTTCGACGTCCGGATCTTCACCGGTGACCGGGACTCCTTCCAGCTGGTCTCCGACCGCACCACCGTGATCTACCCGACCAAGGGCGTCTCCGAGGTCACCCACTTCACCCCGGAGAAGGTCCAGGAGAAGTACGGCCTCACGCCCTCGCAGTACCCCGACTTCGCCGCCCTGCGCGGCGACCCGTCCGACAACCTGCCGGGCATCCCCGGCGTCGGTGAGAAGACCGCCGCCAAGTGGATCAACCAGTTCGGCTCCTTCGCCGAGCTGGTCGAGCGCGCCGACGAGGTCAAGGGCAAGGCAGGCCAGAACTTCCGCGACCACCTGGAGTCGGTCCGGCTGAACCGCCGCCTGACCGAGATGGTCCGGGACGTCGAGCTGCCGAAGGCCGTGACGGACCTGGCCCGCGAGCCGTACGACCGCGGGGCTGTCGCGCTCGTCCTCGACACCCTGGAGATCCGCAACCCCTCGCTGCGCGAGCGGCTCCTCGCCGTCGACCCGGGCGCCGCGGAGGAAGCCGCCCCGGCCCCCGACGCCGGCGTGGAGATCGACGGGTCCGTCCTCGGCTCCGGAGAGCTCGCCCCCTGGCTGGCCGAGCACGGCACCGAGCCCCTCGGCATCGCCACCGTCGACAGCTGGGCCCTCGGCACGGGGAACGTCAGCGAGATCGCCCTCGCCGCCGCCGGCGGAGCCGCCGCCTGGTTCGAGCCCAGCGCGCTCGACGAGGCCGACGAGCGGGCCTGGTCCGCGTGGATCGCCGACCCCGCCCGGCCCAAGGTCATGCACAACGCCAAGGGCGCCATGCGGGTCTTCCCCGAGCACGGCTGGAGCATCGCGGGCGTCACCATGGACACCGCCCTCGCCGCCTACCTCGTCAAGCCCGGCCGGCGTTCCTTCGCGCTCGACGCGCTCTCCGTGGAGTACCTCCACCGCGAGCTGGCCCCCGCGGCCGCCGCCGACGGGCAGCTCGCCTTCGGCGCCGACGACACCGCCGAGGCCGAGGCCCTCATGACCCAGGCGCGGGCCGTCCTCGACCTCGCCGGGGCCTTCGACGAGCGGCTCGCCGAGGTCGGCGCCCGTGAACTCCTCCACGAGGTCGAGCTGCCCACCTCCGTGCTGCTCGCCCGTCTGGAGCGGCACGGCATCGCCGCCGACCGCGACCATCTGGAGGCGATGGAGCAGCAGTTCGCCGGCGCCGTGCAGCAGGCCGTGAAGGAGGCGCACGCCTCCGTCGGGCACGAGTTCAACCTCGGCTCGCCCAAGCAGCTCCAGGAGGTCTTCTTCGGCGAGCTGAACCTGCCGAAGACGAAGAAGACCAAGACCGGTTACACCACGGACGCCGACGCGCTCGCCTGGCTCGCCGCTCAGACCGAGCACGACCTGCCCGTGATCATGCTCCGGCACCGTGAGCAGGCGCGGCTGCGCTCCACCGTCGAGGGCCTGATCAAGACGATCGCCGCCGACGGCCGGATCCACACCACCTTCAGCCAGACCGTCGCCGCCACCGGCCGGCTGTCCTCCACCGACCCCAACCTGCAGAACGTGCCGGTGCGGACGGACGAGGGCCGGGCCATCCGGCACGGCTTCGTCGTCGGCGAGGGCTTCGAGGCCCTCATGACCGCCGACTACAGCCAGATCGAGTTGCGCGTCATGGCGCACCTCTCCGAGGACGAGGGCCTCATCGAGGCCTTCACCTCCGGCGAGGACCTCCACACCACCGTCGCCTCCCAGGTCTTCGGCGTCGAGCGGTCCGCCGTCGACGCCGAGATGCGCCGCAAGATCAAGGCCATGTCGTACGGCCTGGCGTACGGCCTCTCCGCCTTCGGCCTCTCCCAGCAGCTGAACATCGACCCGGGCGAGGCCCGCGGACTGATGGACACCTACTTCGAGCGCTTCGGCGGGGTGCGGGACTACCTGCGCCGGGTCGTCGACGAGGCCCGCGCCACCGGGTACACGGAGACGATGCTGGGCCGCCGCCGCTATCTGCCGGACCTCAACAGCGACAACCGGCAGCGTCGCGAGTCCGCCGAGCGGATGGCGCTCAACGCTCCCATCCAGGGCACGGCCGCCGACATCGTCAAGGTCGCCATGCTGAACGTGGACCGGGCGCTCACGGAGGCGGGCCTCGCCTCCCGGATGCTCCTCCAGGTCCACGACGAAATCGTGCTCGAACTCGCCCCCGGCGAGCGCGAGCAGGTCGAGGCACTGGTCCGCGAGCAGATGTCCGCGGCAGCCGACCTGCGCGCCCCGCTGGACGTCTCCGTCGGCGTGGGCCACGACTGGGACTCAGCCGCGCACTGACAGCAGGACGACGGGCGGGCCCCTACGGGCCCGCCCACCCGGTGGTGGCCTGCGCCCACCCCGTTGCGGGCCGCGCCCACCCCAACCCCCCCATTGTGGGCAGTCGTCCCGCTGGGCGGGACGGGTGGACACGGGACGGCGCCCCCTGCCGGGCCTAGACTTCCAGGCCTGAACCCACACCCCTAGTCCGGCCCGGCGCGCAGGGGCACCTGCGCCAGGTGGACCAGTCGAGGGGCGGCCTCACGGCCCCGCTCCCGAGACTGGGCGCATGATCACGAGCCGCTCCCGCCTGAGAGCCTGGGTCCTCCTCACCGCCCTCTTCGGGGCGTCCGGCACCGCCTGGCCGGCCGAGGCGCACCGGGCGCCCGCACTCTGTACCTCGTCCCGCGAGCCCGCCCTCGCCGCCCGCCTCTCCCAGGACATCGCGGCCGCCCTCAAGGGCCGCGACGGCACGGTCTCGGTCGCCGTCCACGACACCCGCCGCGGACTGCGCTGCCGGCTCGGCGACACCCTGGCGTACGACTCGGCCAGCATCGCGAAGGTCCTCATCCTGCAGGCCGTCCTCGGGCGCGCCGAGGAGCTCGGCCGGGAGCCCACCCGGCTCGAGACCCAGCGGATGAAGGCGATGATCACCCGCTCCGACAACACCGCCGCCACCGCCCTGTGGCAGGGGCTCTCCCGCGCCCGGTTGTACAGGGTCCTGCGCGAGGCCGGAGCCCAGGACACGATCCTCGGCCACGACCGCTACTGGGGCCTCACCCGCACCACCGCCCGGGACCAGCTCGCCCTGCTCGCCGCGGTCTCCCGCCGCACCGAGGCGCTGAACCTGATGGGCCAGGTGGTCCGCGACCAGGCCTGGGGTGTCACCGCGGGCGCGCCCCGCACGGTCAAGGTCCACCTCAAGAACGGCTGGCTGCCCCGGGCCACCCACGCCTGGCGCGTCCACAGCATCGGCATCGCACGCCCGGCCGCCCTCGCAGCGTCGGCGACCGACTACCGGATCGCCCTCCTCAGCCACGACAACCCCAGCATGCGGTACGGCGTCCGCACCCTGGAGGGCATCTCCCTCGTCGTGCACCGCGGACTCTCCGGTGCCGTCGCCGCCCGCGGCTTCACCCCGCCGGAGAAGATCAGCGAGCTCCCTGACGGGAGCGCTCCGCCCGGGGATCCCCGGCCTTCTCCTCCGGCGGGAGAGGGGTGGCGGGGACATCCGGCACCGCGGTGGGCGGCCTTCGGAACAGCCGCGTCACCGCCCCGTACAGCACGAGCCCGACGGCGAGCCCCGCGCCGGCCCCGAAGCAGGCCGTCGGAATGACGTCCAGGGGCGTCTCGATCCGGTCCCAGCCCCAGTACGCGGCCCAGCGCAGCACCCGGTGCGCGACGCCGGCGAGGACACAGCCGCCGATCAGGCAGACCGCGAACAGCCGCCCGCGCCGTCCCGGTACCGGGACCCGGGCCGGCAGCTCCACGCCCGGGCCCGCGGAGCGCAGCGCCCGCGCGACGAACCAGACCAGTAGCCCCAGGGCCAGTGCCGAACCCCCGTACTGCGCGTAGAGATAGACGGGGAACCCGGCCACGACATCGCCGAGGAACGGGACCGCCCGGGTGCCCCAGCGGTCGAGGTGGGTGAAGGAGTCCCACACCACATGGGTCGTCGCGCCGAGGATCGCGGAGAGACCGAACCATCCGGCGAGCACCGCCGGGTGCCGGTCGCGCCAGTCGCCGCCCCGGACGAGCCCGTACACCCGCCCGCGCCACCGGGCGGGCAGCAGCACCACGAGCGGCTCACGCACCATCAGCCACAGCGCCACGAGCGCGGCGGTGATCAGGACGTCGGCGGTGACGATCCCGACGGGGGAGTGGGTGACGTCCCCGAAGACCATCGCCCCGGGGAACGCCGTGGCGGCGAAATAGGTCATGTCGGGCGCGAAGGAGCCGGCGACGAGAGCCGACGCGACCAGGGGTCCGCGCGCGGTCCCGTTCCTGCGCAATACGGGCAGCACGGCAGCGGCATGACTCAGCGTGAACGGCAACGGGAGCTCCCCCAGGTTCCGGTGGTGACGGCCGGAGTGTGGCATCGGCCGCAGTGCAAGAGGTGTCCGACGCTCCACTCGGTTCCCGTCCGTACCTGGTCGGGGAGCGGCCGAGAGGTGACGAAAGAGTGAAAGCCGGTCAGGCGCCGGTGTTCGACGGGCCGGAGTTGGCATAGGGTCGCCGGAGGTCTCACGCGGGGAGCGCGGGACCGCCGTCGAGGGGGAAGGGACCACGGAGATGTCAGCGCACTTGGGCCGCAGGCTGCGCAAGGGAGCCACCAGCGGTGCGGTGGTGGCCGCGGCGGTCGCCGCGCTCGCCGCCTCGCAGGCACCCGAAGCGATACCGCCGACCGCCGACAACGCCGGCGGGGACCGTGCGATCGGCGCCGGGGACACGGCGTCGCCGTCCGGCGACCACTCGGCGACGGGCGATTCCCCGTACTACACCGAGCTGCCGCCGCTGACCACGCCGAACAAGCCCGGCGCGAGCATCAACCTGCCGGTGATCACCGGGCCCGCCGAAGCCGGCATACCCGCGTCCGTGCTCTCCGCCTACAAGCGCGCCGAGCAGTCGATTCGCTCGACCGACCCCGGCTGCAACCTGCCCTGGCAGCTGCTCGCCGGCATCGGCAAGGTCGAGTCGGGACAGGCCCGGGGCGGCCGGGTCGACGCCAACGGCACGACCTTCTCGCCGATTCTCGGCCCCGTCCTCAACGGCGTCGGATTCGCCAACATCTCCGACACCGACGGCGGCGCCTACGACAACGACGCCACCCACGACCGCGCCGTGGGCCCGATGCAGTTCATCCCGTCCACCTGGGCCACCTGGGGCCAGGACGCGAACAGCGACGGGAAGAAGGACCCCAACAACATCTACGACGCCGCGCAGGCCGCCGGTCTCTACCTCTGCGCCGGCGACCGCAACCTCGCCCTCAAGGCCGACCTCGACCGGGCGATCCTCAGCTACAACCGCTCGCGGGAGTACCTCAACACGGTCCTGTCGTGGTTCGAGTACTACCAGCGCGGCACCCACCAGATCCCGGACGGCACCGGGGTGCTGCCGGTCGACCGCAGCGACGGCCCGCGGGGCAACCGCCCAACCGGTCCGCTCTCGCCCTCCCCGACGTCGCCCGCTCCCCAGCCGTCCACGCCGGGCAACCCGAGGCCGACCCAGCCGGGCGGGCCCGCCGAGGGCAGCACGCCGACGCCGACGCCGCCCACCCCGACCACGCCGCCGGTCACCCCGCCGACGAAGCCCCCGACCGTGCCCCCGGCCGTCACGGTCGCGCGGCTCGCGCCCGTCGCGACGGGACAGCTCACCGCGGTCACCGAGAGCACCTTCGCCAAGTCCCCGGCGGTCGCCGCCCTCGACGCCTCGGGTACGCCGGTCCCCGGTGTGAGCATCCGCTTCCAGATCGCCGGCGCCACCGACACCCGCTTCCCCGGCGGCGCGACGACCGTCACCGTGACCACCGGTTCGAGCGGCATCGCCCACGCCCCCGCGCTGCGGGCGGGCGTGAAGGTCGGCTCGTTCACGGTCAATGCCACCGTCTCGGGCCGCACCATGAACGCGACCGTGTTCGCCGCGACCGTCACCGAGCGCCGGGCGGACACCCTCGTCCGTATCGCCGATGACACCCTGTCGGCGACCACGGGCACCGCCTTCACCCCGAAGGTGCAGCTGAAGGCCACCGACAAGGGCGTGCTTGCCCCCGGTGTACTCGTCACCGCCGTGATCGTCGCCTCGGCGACGGGCGAAGAGAGCGCCGACAGCCCGTACTTCAAGGACGCGGTGACGGGCGACACGTTCCGGACGGTCTCCCTCAAGACCAGCGCGGACGGCCTGATCACGCTTCCCGCGCTCCTCGCGGGCGACAAGGCCGGCGAGTACGTGATCCGTCTGACCGCGCCCGGCGGCGGCAGCACCGAGGTCAAGCTGACGGTCACCGCTCCCGCCCCGACCCCGACCCCGACCCCGACCCCGACTCCGGAGCCGAGCCCGGAACCGACGTCGTCCGGCACCGAGTCGCCCGAGGCCTCCCCGTCGCCCTCGGCCTGACCCGGCCGCGCTTCCGCACCCGCATCTCCCTCCGCGCCGCCTCCCGTCCCCACCGGACGGCGAGGCGGCGCTTCGCGTTCCCGGCCCGGTGGGGGAGGTGCGGTCGCGGTGGCCCGCGTGGTGCAACGTGTTCTCATCTCGCGGTCACGTTGCTACGGTGCCCCCGCCCTGACGAGCCATCAGATCACCTTCCGGGAGGCCGACCATGCGCGCCCTCGTCGCCGCCGCCATCGGACTCGCCCCAGTCCTCCTCTTCGTCCTCCTCGTCTCCGTGGTCGATCTGCCACCCGACGGCCCCACCTCGCCCAAGCCCCTGCTGACCGCCGATCCCGGCCCCAAGAAGTAGGGGCGGCGACCGTGCGCCGCCGAGCCGGCCTCGTCCTCCTCGCCCTCGCCGTCTTCTGCGCGGCGATGGCCCCGACCCTGCGCTGGTACGCCTTCCCCCGGCTGGCGAAGATTCCGCCGAACCAGTACCAGGAGACCGTCCTGGAGGCGAAGCCCGCGACCCTCCTCAACTACTCCACGCTCCAGGCGGAGAAGGTCGAGAAGATCACGATCATCCAGACCCTCAAGGGCAACGTGGAGGAGTCGCGGCGCATCGAACGCGACGCCGGACGCGACGTCGTCGTCTGGGACGCCCTCGCCTACATCACCGGCCCCGACGGCAAGATGGTCTCCAAGGTCCCCGAGCGGTACATCTTCGACGCCCACACCCAGGACCCGGTCCACGCCACCGGCGAGTCCGTCGACGGCGACCCGGTCCGGCGCGAGGGCATCGAGTTCAAGTGGCCCTTCCTCACCGAGAAGCGGGACTACCAGTACTTCGACGCCCAGACCCGCACCTCCGCCCCCATCCACTACAAGGGCACCCGCACCTTCCGGGGCATGGAGGTCTACTACTTCGAGCAGACCATCCCCTGGACCCGGGTCCCCATGCCCAAGACCATGCCGGTCAAGATCCCCCCGGAGGTCATCGCCGAATCCGGCCTCAGCCGCTGGTACACCACCAAGCGGATGTTCTGGATCGAGCCGGTCACCGGCGCCCCCGTCAACGGCGAGGAGATCCACAAGGAGGAGCTCCGCAACGCCAAGGCGCTGATGGGCCGGGACACCATCACCGTCTTCGAGGGACACGTGAAGATGCGCGAGGACTACGTCCGAAGCGTCGGCGAGATGGTCTCCTCCAACCGCCTCATGGTTCTCATGCTCGTCTCCTACCTCCCCTGGAGCCTCGCCTTCCTCGCGCTCCTCCTCCTCGCCCTCGCCCTCTGGCTGGAGGCCCGCTCCCGCCGCCCGGCGCCGGAACCCGGCGCCGCCCCGGTCACCCCTCCCGTCTGAGCCGCGCACTCGTGTGCCGCGTCGGCTCCGCCGTCGACGGATCCTCCGGCCACGGGTGCTTCGGATAGCGCCCCCTCAACTCCGCCCGCACCGCCCGGTAGCCGTCCCGCCAGAACGACGCCAGGTCGGCGGTCACCGCCGCCGGCCGCCCGGCGGGGGAGAGGAGGTGGACGAGCACCGGGACACCCGCCACCCGAGGCGTCTCCGCGAGCCCGAACAACTCCTGGAGCTTCACCGAGAGCACCGGCCGCCCACCCCCGTACTCCACCCGGATCCGCGAACCGCTCGGCACCTCGATCCGCTCCGGCGCCAGCTCTCCCAGCCGGCCCGCCTCGCCCGAGGCCCACGGCAACAGCCGCCGCAGCGCCTCACCGGCGTCGATCCGCCCCAGATCCGCCCGGCGCGCGGCCCGGGACAGCTCGGGCTCCAGCCACTCCCCGGCCCGGTCGACCAGCGACTCGTCCGCCATGTCCGGCCACGGCTCCCCCAGCTCCCCGTGCAGGAAAGCGAGCCGCTCCCGCAGCTCCCCGGCCTCCCGGCTCCACCGCAGCAGACCGAGCCCCTCCCGCCGCAGGCCGTCGAGCAGCGCCTCCCGTACGAGCACGGGCTCGGCACCGGACCCGAGGGGCCGGACCGTCAGCTCGACCGCGCCCAGCCGGTCCACCGAACGCGCGACCACGTCCCCGTCCTCCCAGTGGACCTCCTCGCCGGTGGACCGCAGATGACCGGCCGCCCGCCGCGCCATGTCCTCGTCCAGCACGGCGGCCAGCCGCACCCGTGCCGTGGCGTCCCGGGCCGTACGGTCCGCCACCGCCACCGCCAGCCACGGGGTCGCCCGCAGCGCCGAGCCCTCCGCGAGCCTGGCCCCGCTTCCGGACACCATCAGATAGCCCCCCTGTTCCCGGGCCCTGGCCACCCGTTCGGGAAAGGCCAGCGCCGTCACCAGGCCGGCCACCGCGTCCTCACCCACCGGCGAGCCGGCCCCTGCCCGGCCGCCCCCTGCCCCGCCGCCCCCGCCGCCGTCCGCCGATTCGGTCGCCGACCGTTCCAGACGGCGGGCCTCCGCCTTCCACCGGGCGCCGTACCCGTCGGAGCCCCGGCGTGCGGCCCGCCAGGCCGCCGCCAGATCGTCCCCGTAGTCACGCGGCGGCTCCTCGCTGAGCAGCGCCACCACCTCCGCCGCCCGCCGTGCCCCGACCTCCCGCGCTCCGTCCAGCAGGGCACGGCCGAGCCGGGGGTGCAGCCCGAGCCGGGACATCCGTACTCCCCGCTCCGTCGCCCGGCCTGCCGGGTCCACGGCCCCGATCGACCCGAGGACCGAGCGGGCCGCCGCCATCGCCCCGGCCGGCGGCGCGTCGAGCAGCGCGAGTCCTTCCGCCGTCGGATCGCCCCAGCAGGCGGCCCGCAGGGCGAAGTCCGCCAGGTCGGCGACCTTGATCTCCGGGGAGGGGAAGCGCGGCCTGCCTCCGTCGCTCGCCTCCGCCCAGCAGCGGTACACGAAGCCGAAGTCCTCGCGGCCGGCCCGGCCGAGCCGCTGCGTCGCCGTCGCCTCGGACACCGTCACCGTCGCCAGCGAGCCAAGCCCCCGGGCGTGGTCCGTACGCGGCTCCCGGGCGAGCCCCGAGTCCACCACGATCCGCACTCCCGGCACCGTCAGACTGGACTCCGCCACCGAGGTCGCGAGCACCACTCGGCGCCGCCCGCCGGGTTCCGTGCCGCGCAGCACCGCGTCCTGCACCGCCGCCGGTGCCCGCCCGTGCAGCTGGAGCACCTCCGCGTCCACGCCGGCCAGCATTCCGGCCGTCCGGGCGATCTCCCCCGTGCCCGGCAGGAAGCAGAGGACGTCGCCCTCGTGCCGCTCCATCGCGAGCCGCACCGTCGCGGCGACGTGCCGCAACAGCGCCGGGTCCACCCAGGTGCCGTGGGCCGGCCGGACACCCGCGGGCGGCGTCGCGAAGAAGACCCGACAGCCGTGCCCCTCACCCTTGCTCCACACCACCGGAGCGGGCCCGCCGCCGTCCAGGACCGTGAGGAGATCCGCCCATGCCGCGGCGTCGCTCGTCGCCGACGCGGCGATCAGCTTCAGCTCCGGGCGCAGGGTGGCCCGTACGTCCACGAGGAAGGCCATCGCCGTGTCCGCGTCCAGGTGCCGCTCATGGCACTCGTCGAGCAGCACCACGTCCACACCGGCCAGCTCCGGATCGCGCTGGAGCCGCTGGAGCAGGATGCCGGTGGTCACCACCTCGACCCGGGTCGCCGGGCTTGTCCGCCGCTCACCGCGCACCGAGAATCCGACCGTCCCGCCGACGTCCTCGCCGAGCAGCCACGCCATCCGCCGGGCCGCCGCCCGCACCGCCATCCGGCGGGGCTCCGCGACCAGGACCCGTCGCCGCGGTCCTTCCCCTATGAGACCCGCGAGCGCCAGCGGCACCAGCGTCGTCTTGCCGGTGCCGGGAGGCGCGGACAACACGGCCGTACCGCGCCGGTCGAGCGCGGCCAGCAGCTCGGGGACGGCATGGCGGACGGGGAGAAGGTCGAGTGCGTCGTTTCGGATCACGCAGTCAGTCTCGTACGAGACGCGAAAAGGTGGGCCCCGTTGTCCACAGGGCCCACCTGTCAGTACGACAACCGTCAGTACGACAACCGCGCCGCGGCTATGCCGTGCGTTCGCAGACGAAGATCGCCGTGCCCGGGATCAGGTTCCCCCTCAACGGGGACCAGCCGCCCCACTCCTGGCTGTTCCACTCGGGCCACTCCGGCTCCACGAGGTCCACCAGGTGGAACCCGCCGGCCACCACGTCCCGCACCCGGTCGCCGATCGTCCGGTGGTGCTCCACGTAGACGGCCCGCCCCTGCTCGTCCTGCTCCACATAAGGGGTGCGGTCGAAATAGGAGGCCGCGATCGACAGGCCCTCCGGGCCCGGCTCGTCGGGGAACGCCCAGCGGATCGGATGCGTCACCGAGAAGACCCACCGCCCGCCCGGCCGCAGCACCCGCCGCACCTCCCGGAACACCCGCACCGGGTCGGCGACGAACGGCACCGCCCCGTACGCCGAGCACGCCAGGTCGAAGGAGCCGTCCCGGAACGGCAGCGCCCCGGCGTCGGCCTCCACCAGTGGAACGTCCCCGCCGATCCGCAGCGCGTGCTGGAGCTGCCGGTGCGAGAGGTCGAGGGCCACCGGCCGGGCCCCCTGCGCCGCCAGCCACCGCGAGCACTGCGCGGCGCCCGCCCCGATCTCCAGGACGTCCAGGTCCTTCAGCGAGGAGGCCGGCCCGAGGAGCCCCGCCTCGGCCTCGTCGAGCCCCTCGGGCCCCCACACGAACCGGTCGTCGCCGAGGAAGGAGCCGTGGTCGTTCTGGTACTCGTCGGCGTTCCTGTCCCACCAGCCACGGCTGGCCCGGCTGCTCTCCGCGTCCCCCGCGTCACGCCGGGTCGCCTCCGCCTCGTCCTCCGTCGAGTGGGGAGCAACTTCGTGTTCGTACTCTTGGTTCATCTCGCCCGCCGATGTAGTTTGCGCTCAGTGCCGCCCTGCGGCGGACCCGCCGATGCGGCGTCCAAGGACACGAGTAGTGCCGGAGTTGAGCCGATCTGCCCCGGGTGCGCGCTTCGCGCATTGACCCTGTCCGGCCGCCCCCGTATGCTAAAGGTTGCGCTGCGGGCCTGCGCGCCTCAGACGGAGCAGGCCGCGCTCGTACCTGTTGTATGTCCCCTCGGTTTTCGAGGCTCCTTCCCGTTCTCGGGAAGGGTGCTTCATTGGCTGTCCGGCTTCTTGGTGCGATACGGGCTCTCGGCGTAGCAGTACCTACGACTTTCTGTCCGTAACCGGAGCCCTTTCCCACATGACGAGCAGCACCGAGACCACCGCCACCAGCACCACCCCGCAGGTTGCGGTCAACGACATCGGTAACGAGGAAGCCTTCCTCGCCGCGATCGACGAGACGATCAAGTACTTCAACGACGGCGACATCGTCGACGGCGTCATCGTGAAGGTCGACCGGGACGAGGTCCTGCTCGACATCGGTTACAAGACCGAAGGTGTGATCCCGAGCCGCGAGCTCTCGATCAAGCACGACGTCGACCCGAACGAGGTCGTCAAGGTCGGCGACGAGATCGAGGCCCTTGTTCTCCAGAAGGAGGACAAGGAAGGTCGCCTCATCCTGTCCAAGAAGCGCGCTCAGTACGAGCGTGCCTGGGGCACGATCGAGAAGATCAAGGAAGAAGACGGCATCGTCACCGGTACCGTCATCGAGGTCGTCAAGGGTGGTCTCATCCTCGACATCGGCCTCCGTGGCTTCCTGCCGGCCTCTCTCGTCGAGATGCGTCGCGTCCGCGACCTCCAGCCCTACGTGGGCAAGGAGCTCGAGGCGAAGATCATCGAGCTGGACAAGAACCGCAACAACGTGGTCCTGTCCCGCCGTGCCTGGCTCGAGCAGACCCAGTCCGAGGTTCGCCAGACCTTCCTCACGACCCTGCAGAAGGGTCAGGTCCGCTCCGGCGTCGTCTCCTCGATCGTCAACTTCGGTGCCTTCGTGGACCTGGGTGGCGTCGACGGCCTCGTGCACGTCTCCGAGCTGTCCTGGAAGCACATCGACCACCCGTCCGAGGTTGTCGAGGTCGGCCAGGAGGTCACCGTCGAGGTTCTCGACGTGGACATGGACCGCGAGCGTGTCTCCCTGTCGCTGAAGGCGACGCAGGAGGACCCGTGGCAGCAGTTCGCCCGGACCCACCAGATCGGTCAGGTCGTCCCGGGTAAGGTCACCAAGCTGGTTCCGTTCGGTGCGTTCGTCCGCGTGGACGAGGGCATCGAGGGTCTGGTCCACATCTCCGAGCTGGCCGAGCGCCACGTGGAGATCCCGGAGCAGGTCGTCCAGGTCAACGACGAGATCTTCGTCAAGGTCATCGACATCGACCTCGAGCGTCGTCGCATCAGCCTCTCGCTGAAGCAGGCCAACGAGTCCTTCGGTGCCGACCCGGCCTCGGTCGAGTTCGACCCGACCCTGTACGGCATGGCCGCGTCCTACGACGACCAGGGCAACTACATCTACCCCGAGGGCTTCGACCCCGAGACCAACGACTGGCTCGAGGGCTTCGAGACCCAGCGCGAGGCCTGGGAGACCCAGTACGCCGAGGCGCAGGCTCGTTTCGAGCAGCACCAGGCTCAGGTCATCAAGTCCCGCGAGGCCGACGAGGCCGCTGCTGCCGAGGGCGCTGCCGCCCCGGCCGCCGGTGGCAACGCCGGTGCGGGCATCTCGGGTGGTTCGTACTCCTCGGAGTCGGACGACACCTCCGGCGCCCTGGCGTCGGACGAGGCGCTTGCCGCCCTGCGCGAGAAGCTGGCCGGCGGCCAGAGCTGAACAGGCTCTCCGCTGAGCGCTAGCCGCTAGCGAATCGAGGCCCGCTTCCCTTCGGGGGAGCGGGCCTCGGTCATGTCCGGGCGGTGCCGGCCTTTCCGGGTGCCGCCGGTCGGTTCAGGGCGTGACGGGGATGTTCGTCAGGCCGTTCCCGCCGGTCACCGTGTTCGAGGCGTACACCGTGGTCGGGCAGGAGCCGCTCCGGTTGGTCACGTTGATCGCGAGGCGCTGCGGCCCGGTCGCGCCCGTCAGGTCCGCGTGGTTGTTCCGGAAGACGGTCCCGCAGCCCCAGCCGCTCTGCTGGCTGTGGGTCTCGAAGCCGTTGTTCGTCGTGTTGACGCCGGTGTTGTCCGCCACGAGGACGCCGTTGCCCTTCACGTCGACCCAGGAGTCGTCGTAGTTGGCGCCGGTCAGCCCGCGCCCGTCGAAGGTGTTGCCGACGATCCGCGCCCCGGTGGTGCCCTCCTTGATGTCGACGCTCTCGCCGCCGACGTCCGGCCCGATGACGTTGCCGAGGATCTGCGCGTTGTCGCTCCGGTCGCCGAGGGTGTTCGCGGAGCCGACGTAGATCCCCTCGCCCATGCCCCGGCCGTCGTTCCCCGTGTCGTAGATCCGGGAGTTCCTGATGACGCCGTTGCTGCTGGAGTTGCGGAAGTGCACGCCCTCCATGTCCAGGCCGTGCACGGTCACCCCGTCGATCACCACGCCGTTCGCGGCGTCCGCCATGATCCCCTTCTGGCCGCCGGTCACGGTGAGGCCGGCGACCGTCCAGTACGAGGCGCCGTTGAGGTGCAGTCCGTAGCCGCCGCCTGCGGTCAGGACCGCGCGGGAGGAGCCGGTCAGGGTGATCCGGGCCGAGGAGGTGCCCGGGGTCGTGGCCTTGAAGTTCCCGGTGTAGGTGCCGTCCGCGAGGCGGATCGTGTCGCCGGGGCGGGCGTTGGTGAGCGCGGTCTTCAGCTGGGCGGCGGTCGAGACGTCGACGGTCGCCGCCGAGGCGGGGGTCGTGACGAGGGGGACGGCGAGGAGCGCCGGGAGGAGGGGGAGGAGCAACGTCCGGGTGCGCATGGGTTCCGTGCGGTGTGGGGAGCGAGGGTGTTCCTGTATGTGCACGATGACCGAGATGCTGAACGCGATGCTGTCCCGAGACGGTAGGGAGAGGCTGTGGACATGTCAAGGTCTGGACCAGTGGTCGGAGTTGGTCCCGCTCCGCCCCGGAAGATCGCGCGGCGTGGGAATGGCGGTGCCGCACGAGACGTTCCCAGAGAGAACACGAGGAGGAGCGGTAATCGTGCTTGATCCCCAGGATTTGTACGAATGGGACGCGAAGGGCCTGGCCGTCGTCGACCTCGCCCTGGCGCAGGAGTCGGCCGGGCTGGTCATGCTGTACCACTTCGACGGCTACATCGACGCGGGCGAGACCGGCGAGCAGATCATCGAGCGCGTGCTCGACACACTGCCCCACCAGCTGGTCGCCCGATTCGACCACGACCGGCTCGTGGACTACCGCGCCCGCAGACCGCTGCTGACCTTCCGGCGCGACCGATGGACGGCGTACGAGACGCCGTCCATCGAGGTCCACCTCGTCCAGGACGCCACCGGCGCGCCCTTCCTCGTCCTCTCCGGCCCCGAGCCGGACGTGGAGTGGGAGCGGTTCGCCGCCGCCGTCCGCCAGGTCGTCGAGCGTCTCGGAGTGCGCCTCTCCGTCAACTTCCACGGCATCCCCATGGGTGTGCCGCACACGCGCCCCGTGGGTCTCACGCCGCACGGCAGCCGCACCGACCTCATGCCGGGCCACCGCAGCCCGTTCGACGAGGCCCAGGTTCCCGGCAGTGCCGAGTCCCTCCTCGAGTACCGGCTCACCGAGTCCGGCCACGACACCCTCGGTGTCGCCGCGCACGTGCCGCACTACGTCGCCCGGTCCCCGTACCCGGACGCCGCCCTGAGCGTCCTCGAAGCCGTCACGGCCGCCACCGGCCTCGTCCTTCCCGCCGTCGCCCATGCCCTGCGGACGGAGGCCCGGCGCACCCAGACCGAGATCGACCGCCAGATCGGCGAGGGCGACGAGGAGCTGGTCGCACTCGTGCAGGGCCTTGAGCACCAGTACGACGCGGTGGCCGGGGCCGAGACCCGCGGCAGCCTGGTCGCCGAACCGGTCGACCTGCCGTCGGCGGACGAGCTGGGCCGCGAGTTCGAGCGCTTCCTCGCCGAGCGAGAGGGCGACTCCTGACCCGCCCGCGGCACGCCCAGGACATCCCCTAAGCTGCCGCTCATGCTGAAGGTGGGCCTGACCGGCGGGATCGGCGCCGGCAAGAGCGAAGTGTCACGGCTGCTCGTCTCGTACGGGGCCGTGCTGATCGACGCGGACCGGATCGCCCGCGAGGTCGTCGAGCCCGGCACTCCGGGGCTCGCGGCCGTCGTCGCGGCCTTCGGGGACGGCGTCCTCACCGAGGACGGGGCGCTCGACCGGCCGAAGCTCGGCTCCGTCGTGTTCGCCGACGCCGACCGCCTCGCCACGCTCAACGCCATCGTGCACCCCCTGGTGGGGGCGCGGTCGGCTGAGCTGGAGAGCAGGGCCGGTAGGGGAGACGTCGTCGTCCACGACGTACCCCTGCTCGCCGAGAACGGCCTCGCGCCCCTGTACGACCTGGTCGTCGTCGTGGACGCGTCCCCGGAGACCCGGCTCGACCGGCTCGTACGGCTGCGCGGCATGGCCGAGTCCGAGGCACGGGCCCGGATGGCGGCCCAGGCCACGCGTGAGCAGAGGCTGGCCGTGGCCGACCTCGTGATCGACAACGACGGACCTCTCGACGCCCTCGAACCGCAGGTGCGGAAGGTCTGGGACGAGCTGGAGCGCAGGGCCGCGGACGCCGCCTAGGACGGGCCGCGGGAGCCGTCGCGGGGCCCCGCCGAGCGCTGTCGGTGGAATGCGGGGGTCGGGTCCGGTGTTCAACCACCGGATCGAGGGGAAGGATGCCATGGTGGCCGACAGAAACCCGGAAACGCATGTCATCGACTTCCGCGCCGCCGAGCACCTGCTGGCCGCGCGGGACCCTCGGGGCGCGGTGAAGCTGCTGGACTCGGTGATCGCCGCCCACCCCGAGAACACGGCGGCGCGTCTGCTGCGGGCCCGTGCGTTCTTCGCCGCCGCGCAGCTGCGTCCCGCCCAGCTGGAGTTCGAGCTGGTCCTGGAGCGCGAGCCGGACAACGCGTTCGCGCACTTCGCGCTGGCCCGCACCTTCGAGCGCTCGGGGCAGACGGCCCAGGCCACCCGGCACTTCCGCCTCGCCGCCGCGCTCGACCCGAAGCCGGAGTACCTCCAGGCGGCGGGGTTCGACACGGAGAAGTAGCGGCGGGCAGGGCGCTCAGCGCCCCGTGCCCCCGTGGTCCGGTTCGTACGGAGGGATGTTCCGCCCCGGCTGCCAGTGCGGACCCTGGTGGAGGTGGCGCAGCACCAACGCCAGGTCGCACACGACCACCAGGAAGAGCACCCCGCATGCCGCGGCCCAGCCGGGGCGGCCCACCAGCGAGAACACGGTCGTGCCGAAGGCGGCCCAGAGCAGTCCCCACACACTCAGCCAGAACCGCAGGCGCAGTGCGCTGCGCGCGGTCGCCGGCTCGTTCCCGGTACGCATGACGGTCACCGTCTCCCGTCGGAGCCTCTGGGGCACTTCCAGGATGGACCCCGGGACGGGGCCGAGGGAACCGCGCGGGAGGTGGCCGGGCGTGCGCTCTCAGTGGACGACGCTGTAGCTGCGCCAGGGCAGGGTCCCCGGCACGATCTCGTCGCCGCTGTTGGTGGGCAGGTACCTGGAGTTCTTGCCCTTACAGTCGCGCGTCGGGTACAGCACGATGTCGACCAGGGTGTTGTTCTCGACCTTCGTCGCGCCGCTCGGGGCGAGGCGGTGGCAGCCGTTCACCGAGGGGCTCGTCACCATCACCCCCAGCTCACGCCCGGTCTCGTACTCGATCGTGCCCACGGCGGTGCGGCCGAGACCCGAACAACCGGCGACGGTGAGAGTGAGCAGCACGGCCCCGGTGGCGGTCGTGAGACGCCGGTGAACGGACATGGGCGGATCCTCTTCTGTGGTGGCGCTGAGACGGATGCGGCGGTGGTGCGGCGGCGGTGCGGTGGCGGGCTCCGTGGCGGAGGAGTTCCAGGCCACCTTCCCGCCCTCCGGGCCCGGTGTCATCCGCTGCTGGGCCGCCCGGGGGAGCCCGCCTGGCGGCCGTTGTCAGACCCCACCCGTAAGGTCGGAGGTCAGGTCGAGGATCGTCACCCGGTGGGAGGAGCGCGCAGCCGTGACACAGCCCTGGATCACCGTCGCCGCCGTCTTCCTGCCGGCCGCACTGCCGCGCGAGGGCCGGGTCGCCTTCTGGGCCCCGGACGGCGGCGCGCTGCCCGATCCGGCGGGGAGCGGAGCGGAGCGCGTCGAGCTGACCGTCGCCCGGCGGCACGGCAGCGGCGCCCGGGGGCGCGCGGTCCCCGCGCTCACGCTGCCCGTCGACGCCGCGCTGCCCCATCTCGTCGCGGCCCGCCACCATCCGGCCGCCCACCCGGCGACCGCAGGCTGGGGCGCCGCCGCCCTGCACGCCCTGCACCTGGCGGCCCGCGGCCGAATGCTTCCGGGGCTGACCGCCGACGACCTGGACGCCTGGCGGGCCGGGCCGCTGGACGCCGACGACATCGCCCATCTGCGGGCCGTCGCCGCCGCCCTGCCGTACGAGGCGCACGCCGTGCCCGTCCCGGGGCCCGGCCCGCTGCGGCTGCCCGATCCCGAGGCGCTCGTGCGCGCCTTCCTCGACGCGGTCGCCGACGTGCTGCCCCGCACCCCGGCCGCCGCGCACGCGGTGGGGGCGCCCTTCGCCTCCCGCGAGCCGCAGCACCTGCCCCGCGCGCGGGCCTGGGCCGCGGAGGCGGCCGCCGGGATGGACGCGGGTGTCCGTGTCTCGCTCCGCCTGGACCTCTCGGCGTACGAACTCTTCGACACGGCCGCCGGTGATCCGGCCGACGGGGCCGATGGGGCCCACGGGGCGGACGAGAGGCCGCGCGGCGAGCGCCATGCCGCCGCCGCGCTCCTCCAGGTCCACAGCCTCGCCGACCCGACCCTCGTCATCGACGCCGCGGCCCTGTGGGCGGGGGACGGCGACCACTTCGGGCCCCGCGCCCGGATCGACGCCGTCCTCGCGCTGCGCCGGGCCGCCCGCGTCTGGGCCCCGCTCGCCCGGCTCCTGGAGCGGGACGTGCCCGATGTCCTCGCCGTCACCGAGGACGAGCTGTACGAGCTGCTCGGCCCCGCCTCCGCCCGGCTCGCCGACGCCGGCGTCGCCGTCCACTGGCCCCGCGAGCTGGCCCGTTCGCTCAGCGCCTCCGCCGTCGTCCGGGCCGGCCACACCGCACCCGGGTCCGCGACCGACGGCACCGCCTTCTTCGACAGCGAGGAACTCCTCCGGTTCAACTGGCAGCTGGCCCTCGACGGCGATCCGCTCACCGAGCGCGAGATGGACCTGCTCGCCGAGGCCCATCGGCCCGTCGTGCGCCTCCGCGACCAGTGGGTCGTCGTCGACCCCGACCTCGTCCGCAAGGCGCGCAAGCGGGAGCTGGGCCTGCTCGAACCGGTCGACGCCCTCGCCGTCGCCCTCACCGGCACCGCGGAGGTGGACGGCGAGACCGTGCCCGCCGTCCCCGTCGGGGCGCTCGCGGCGCTCCGCGACCGGCTCCTCGCGGGACCCGAGGACGTGCAGGCCCCGCCCGGTCTCACGGCCACCCTCCGTGACTACCAGCTGCGCGGCCTCGCCTGGCTCGACCTGATGACCTCGCTCGGTCTCGGCGGCTGCCTCGCCGACGACATGGGCCTCGGCAAGACCATCACCCTCATCGCCCTCCATCTGCGCCGCGCCCGCCGGGCCCCCACCCTCGTCGTCTGTCCGGCCTCCCTGCTCGGCAACTGGCAGCGGGAGGTGGGGAAGTTCGCCCCCGGCGTGCCCGTCCGACGCTTCCACGGCGCCGAGCGGGACCTCGACGGCGCCGAGGGCGGCTTCGTCCTCACCACGTACGGCACCCTGCGCACGAGCGCCGCCCAACTGGCCGAGCGGGAGTGGGGGATGGTCGTCGCGGACGAGGCCCAGCACGTCAAGAACCCGTTCTCCGCGACCGCGAAGGCGCTGCGCGAGATCCCCGCGCCCGCCCGGGTCGCCCTCACCGGTACCCCCGTGGAGAACAACCTCTCCGAGCTGTGGGCCCTCCTCGACTGGACCACCCCCGGTCTCCTGGGCCCGCTCAAGGCCTTCCGTTCCCGGCACGCCCGCGCCGTGGAGAACCACGAGGAGATCGAGCACGAGGAGGCCGTCGAGCGGCTCGCCCGGCTCGTGCGGCCCTTCCTGCTGCGCCGCCGCAAGTCCGACCCCGGCATCGTCCCCGAGCTGCCGCCCAAGACCGAGTCCGACCATCCCGTCTCCCTCACCCGCGAACAGGCCTCGCTCTACGAGGCGGTGGTCCGCGAGACCATGGCGCAGATCGAGGAGGCGCGGGGCATGGCCCGCCGGGGCCTCGTCATGAAGCTGCTGACCTCGCTCAAGCAGATCTGCAACCACCCCGCGCAGTACCTGAAGGAACAGGCGCCGCGCGGCAGCGGCACCGCGCGGCTCGCCGGCCGCTCCGGGAAGCTCGCCCTGCTCGACGAACTCCTCGACACGATCCTCGCCGAGGACGGGTCGGTGCTCGTCTTCACCCAGTACGTGTCGATGGCACGGCTCCTCGCCGACCATCTGGCCGCGCGCGGCATCCAGACCCAACTCCTCCACGGCGGAACGCCGGTGGCCGAGCGGGAGCGGATGGTGGACCGCTTCCAGGCCGGTGAGATCCCCGTCTTCCTGCTCTCCCTCAAGGCCGCGGGCACCGGCCTCAACCTCACCAGGGCCGGTCACGTCGTGCACTACGACCGCTGGTGGAACCCGGCCGTGGAGGAGCAGGCCACCGACCGCGCCTACCGCATCGGGCAGACCCAGCCGGTGCAGGTCCACCGGCTGGTCGCCGAGGGCACGGTCGAGGACCGGATCGCCGAGATGCTGCGTGCCAAGCGGGCCCTCGCCGACGCCGTCCTCGGCTCGGGCGAGGCCGCCCTCACCGAACTGACCGACCGGGAGCTCGCCGACCTGGTGTCCCTGAGGAGGCCCTCGTGAACACGGCAAGGGGCGCGCGTGGAGCCGCTCCCCGCCACGACGACCGCCGCCGCAGCTTCCCGCAGGTCGCGCCCCGCGAGGCGCCCGACGGCCGGTTCGCCGCGACCTGGTGGGGCAACGCCTGGGTGGAGGCGCTGGAGGACACGGCGCTCGACCCGGCGCGCCTCGCCCGCGGCAAGGCGTACGCCGGGCGCGGGCACGTCGACGCGATCACCGTCACCCCGGGCCGGGTCGTCGCCTACGTCCACGGCAGCCGCGCCCGCCCGTACCGCACCGAGATCAGGATGCGGACCCTCGGCGACGAAGGCTGGGAGAGGTTCCTCGACGAGGCCACCGCCCGCCCCGAACACATCGCCGCCCTCCTCGACAAGGACGTGCCGCACGCCCTGGAGGCGGTCACCGGACTGCTGCCGGCTCCCGGCGACCTCGTCCCCGACTGCTCCTGCCCGGACGACGGTTACCCCTGCAAGCACGCCGCAGCCCTCTGCTACCAGGCCGCGCGGCTCCTCGACGAGGACCCGTTCGTCCTCTTCCTGATGCGCGGCCGGGGCGAGCAGGAGCTGCTCGCCGAGCTCACCCGGCGCAACGCGGCCCGTTCCGCGGCCGAGACGATCGCCGCCGCCCCGCTGATGCCGACGGTCCCCGCCCGTGCCGTGCTCGACGCGACGGAGCGACCGGGGCCTCCCTTGCCCCCTCCGCTGCCGGTGCCGGACCGGCCCGGCCGCCCCGCGGTGTTCCCGCCCGACCCGGACGCCCCCGATCCGCTCGCGCTCGACCTGCTCGCCGCCGAAGCCGCCGCCCGCGCCCATGTGTTCCTCACCACCGGACACGACCCGGTCGCCTCGCTCACCCCCTGGCAGGACGCCGTCCGCCTCGCCGCGGCGCACCCCGGCTCAGGTCTCACCGCCTCGACCCGCGCCCTCTACCGCGACCTGGGGTACGCGCTCGACCGCACCCCCACGGATCTCGCCAGGGCCGTCGCCGCGTGGCGACAGGGCGGTGCGGCCGGTCTCGCCGTACTCGAAGAGCTCTGGGACCCGCCGGCGGGCCCGTTCGACCGGGCCAGACCCGCGCTGATCGCCGCCGACTTCCCCGCGTTCCGGCCCTGGCGCAACCGGCTCTCCACCGAGTCCCTCCAGCTCCGCCTCGGTCGGGACGGCCTCTGGTACGGCTACGAGTCGGACGCGGGGCGCGAGGACTGGTGGCCGCGTGGTGCCCCCGACGCCGACCCGGTGGGAGCGCTTACCGACCTCCTGGGGCGCTGACCGCCACTCGAACGGAGTCCCACTCGATGGAGTGAAACCCGTCAACGGCTGGATCCGGCACGTGCGTTTGTCGCGTTGATTCCGGTACGGGCACTTGCCCGCACATTTCCGGAAGGCAGGAAGCCATGAGGCAGATTCGCCGAAGTGGTCTGGCCACACTGTTGGTCACGGGTGGAGCGCTCGCGCTCTCGGCGGGCGCCGCGCACGCCGATTCCGGCGCGCAGGGCGCCGCGGTGGGTTCGCCGGGCGTCGGCTCGGGCAACACGGTTCAGCTCCCGGTGCACGTGCCGGTCAACGCCTGCGGGAACACGGTCAATGTCGTCGGCCTGCTCAACCCGGCCTTCGGCAACAGCTGTGCCAACCGCTCCGCCGAGCCCGAGTCCGAGGGCTACGGTTCGGACGACGGCGGCGGCCGGTCCCACAAGGACCAGCCCGGTACCCCGCGCGGCGGCGAGCAGGCCGGCGGCTCCCACGGAGGCGGCACGCAGGGCGGCTCCTCCAACGGCGGCGGGTCCACCGCCGAGGGCCGCGCCGAGGGTTCGCCCGGCGTCCTCTCAGGGAACGGCCTCCAGCTGCCGATCGACCTGCCCGTGAACGTCAGCGGCAACTCGGCCAACGTGGTCGGCATCCTCAACCCGGTCTTCGGCAACACGGCGGTCAACGGCCCCGCGAAGCCCGCCCAGCCGATCGAGAAGCCGACCCCGCGCCCGCAGACCCCCGTCCGGAACGTGCCGGTCCCGCAGACCGAGACGGAGCGCGAGACCGAGCGCGAGACGCCCGCCCCGGCTCCCGCGCCGCAGGGTGAGACGAGCCGGGCCGCGCTGGCCGCCACCGGTTCGGAGACCCTCGGCTACGCCGCCTCCGCGAGCGCGGCGCTGCTGCTCGGCGGCGCCCTCCTGTACCGTCGCGCGCGCCGCACGGGCGACCAGGCCTGAGGGTCGCGTCCCACGGTCCGGCGGAGGCGCGCTGACCCCCGAGCCGTCAGTCGTGTCCCCGGCCGTGGGTGTCCTCGCCACCACGACGCCAGGCCCGGAGCACCGCCTCGATGGCGGGTGCGACCCTCGTCCGGGCCTGGTGCCGGGGAACCCCGGCCATCAGCAGGGAGTCGTACGGTGTGTCGACATGGCGTACGGAGGCGCGCACCGCGGCGGTGACGGCGCCGCGGTCGAGCGAGCGGCCCGCGGCGGTGCGCCCCACCCGCCCGCTGCCCTTCGCCGAGGCGTGGACGGCGACCTCCGTGGCCCGGTCCGCCGGGATGGAGGGGAAGAGTCGCAGGACCTCCGCCCGGAGGACCTCGGTGATCTCGGCGTCCTGCGCCGCCCGCCGTACCGCGTCCCTGGCCCGCCGTCTCGCCCGTGCCTCCGCGTCCGCGAGGCAGGCGAGTTCCGCCACGGCGAGCGCAGCCTCCTCCACGAGGAGGCCCTGACGCTCGTACCGCGTACGGCGCCGGTTGTGCCGTACGACGACGGCCCAGAGAGTGCTGGCCTCCCGGGCACGCCGGGTGAGGGCCGTGTCGCCCCGGCGCAGGAAGACGAGATGCCCGAGGTCGGCGCAGTCCAGACAGACGGGCGCGTTGAACTCGACGATCATCCGCTCCAGCGGTCCCTGCCGGCACTCCGAGCAGCGGGGGCGCCTGAGCGGTTCGACGACGACGGGTGCGACGAGGTCCATGTCCCCCTCCCCGGTCAGCGGACGCCGGGTGCGGCGGCGGCGATGAACACGGCGAGCGCCTCCTTCGCCTGTGCGGAGCGGCGGGCGCGCTCCGCCTCCCCCTCCGCCTCGTGCATGCAGTGGGCCTCCTCGAAGGCGGCCTCCGCCAGCCGGCGGACCCGCGGGTCGTCGCAGACCAACTGGACGCGGAAGAGGGCCTGTCGGGCGGCGGTGCGCCGCCGGTAGGAGGCGTGGCGGGACTCCTCCGCCTCCTCGGAACCGGGTTCCTTCATCGCCCGGAACCAGCGGTCGTTCTGGCTGTGCCGGTAGTCGACGACCGCGCCCGCGTAGGCGCTGTAGGTCGCGATCCGCTCCTGGCGGAGCTGTTCGGTCCGGGCGAGCGAGGCGGTGCGCTCGGTGGTCCGCCTCTGGAACCAGTGCGTGGCGACGACGCCCAACAGGGTTCCCGCCACCGCTATCAACGCCACATCCACGACCGCTCGCCCCTCCGTCTCCCTCAGCTGTCGGACCTGTAGATCATGACAGCCGAGGGGCGGGACGTCACTGCCGGTAGCCGCTCAGGAAGCGGCCGATGCGGCTGATCGCGGCGTCGAGGTCGTCGACGTACGGCAGGGTCAGGATGCGGAAGTGGTCCGGGCGCGGCCAGTTGAAGCCCGTCCCCTGGACGACCTGGATCTTCTCGCGCAGGAGCAGGTCGAGGACGAACTTCTCGTCGTCGTGGATCTTGTGCACGGCGGGGTCGAGACGCGGGAAGGCGTAGAGGGCCCCCTTCGGCTTCACGCAGGAGACGCCCGGGATCTCGTTGAGCTTCTCCCAGGCCCGGTCGCGCTGTTCGCGCAGCCGGCCGCCCGGGGCGGTCAGTTCGTCGATCGACTGCCGGCCGCCGAGCGCGGCCTGGATGGCGTACTGGGCGGGCGCGTTGGGGCAGAGCCGCATGGAGGCCAGCATGGTGAGGCCCTCCAGATAGTTCCTGGCGTGCTGCTTGGGGCCGGTGACGACCAGCCAGCCGGAGCGGAAGCCCGCGACCCGGTACGTCTTGGAGAGCCCGCCGAAGGTGAGGACGACCAGGTCGGGGGCGAGGGAGGCGGCCGGGTGGTGGACGGCGTCGTCGTAGACGATCTGGTCGTAGATCTCGTCGGCGAAGACCAGCAGGCCGTGGCGCCGGGCGAGTTCGAAGATGCCGTCCAGGACCTCCTTCGGGTAGACGGCGCCCGTGGGGTTGTTCGGGTTGATGACGACGATGGCCTTGGTGCGGTCGGTGATCTTCGACGCCATGTCGTCGAGGTCGGGATACCAGTCGGCGGACTCGTCGCACAGGTAGTGCACCGGCCTGCCGCCCGCGAGCGTGATCACCGCCGTCCACAGGGGGTAGTCCGGGGCGGGTACGAGGACCTCGTCGCCGTCCTCCAGGAGGGCCTGGACGGCCATGGAGATCAGCTCGGACACGCCGTTGCCGAGGAAGACGTCGTCGACGTCCACGTCCGGCAGGCCCATGGCCTGGTAGCGCTGGGCCACCGCGCGCCGGGCGGAGAGGATGCCGCGGGAGTCGGTGTACCCGTGGGCCTTGGGGAGCATCCGGATCATGTCCTGGACGATCTCCTCGGGCGCCTCGAAGCCGAAGAGCGCCGGGTTCCCGGTGTTGAGGCGCAGGACGCTGTGGCCCGCCTCCTCCAGCGCGTTGGCGTGTTCGATGACCGGGCCCCGGATCTCGTAACAGACCTCGCTCAGCTTGCTCGACTGCCGGAACTCCATGTCCGACCTCCCCAAGTCCCCGGAATCAGTGTTGCTTGGTTTTACCAAGTTCGAGCTTGGAAAGTCCAACAACTTGTCTAGACTGCGTCGCATGCCACGTCAGCCACGCCGCCGCAGTTACGACCAGCACTGCGCCGCCGCGCGCGCCCTCGACCTGGTCGGCGACCGCTGGACCCTGCTCGTCGTCCGTGAACTCCTCGCCGGGCCGCGCCGCTACACCGACCTCCACGCCGACCTCCCGGGCGTCAGCACCGACATGCTCGCCGGGCGGCTCAAGGACATGGAGGCAGCCGAACTCGTCACCCGCCGCCGACTGCCCGCACCCGCCTCGTCGTTCGTGTACGAGCTCACCCCGCGCGGCCGCGAGCTGCTGCCCGTGCTCCGCGCCCTCGCCGCCTGGGGAGTGCCGGACCTGGGCGAGCCGCGGCCCACCGACGCGGTCCGTGCCCACTGGTACGCGATCCCCCTGCTCGGGGCGCTCGCCGAGCTCGGCGCGGGCGTCGTCCAGGTGACCCTGGACGAGGGCGAGTTCCACGTACGCGTCGGTGACGACGGGAGCGTCGCGTACGGGGACGGGGTGTACGGGGCGGGTACGGCGGCGGTGGCCGACGCGCGGCTGAGCACCGACGCGGCGACCTGCCGGGCCCTCGCCGGCGGGGAACTGACGCTCGCCGAGGCGATCGGATCGGGCCGCGCCACCCTCGAACGGACCGGGCCGGCCGCGGGGAGCCCCCTGACACCGGTCGCCGGGGTCAGCTGATCAGCTGGTCCGACTCCGCGGCCAGGGAGCGCGCCAGGCGGTCCCGGGCCTCGGTCTGCGCCGCGATCCGTGCGTCGAGGACGGCCAGCCGCTCGCGGGCGATCTCCAGACCACGGGCGGACGGCGGGGTCGACGGCATGTCCCCGTCGAGACAGGAACGGAACGCGGACACGTCGTCGAGGGTGAGCCCCGCGTCCAGCAGGTACCGGATGTTCGACACCCGGACCACCGCGCCCTCCCCGTACACCCGGTAGCCGTTGGCCGCGCGGGTCGAGGAGATCAGCCCCGCCGTCTCGTAGTGGCGCAGGGCGCGGGGCGACACCCCTGTCCGCCGGGCCAGTTCACCGATGCGCAAGGGCGCCACCTCCTCACGCAGTCGTATCACGCGACCAGCGCACCCCCGTCGACGGGCAGGACCGTGCCGGTCAGGAAGGCGGCGTCCGGCGCGGCGAGCGCGGTGATCGCCCAGGCGACCTCCTCGGGCCTGCCGATCCGGCCGAGCGGGGTGTGCGCGAGCTGCCACGCGCGCACGGCCCGCAGCTGCTCGGGGGAGAGGCCCATGTGGTCCCCGATCGGTGTCTCGATCGCGCCGGGGGCGACCGCCACCACCCGGACGCCGTCGGGCGCGAGCTCCACCGCCCAGCAGCGGGTCAGGGTCTCCAGGGCGCTCTTGGTGGCCGGATAGAAGGAGTTGGACGGCCAGCCGCGCTGTCCGATCGTCGTCGTCACGTTCACCACGACGCCCCGGGACGCGCGGAGGGCGGGGACGGCGGCCTGGGTGAGCAGGACCGGGGCGACGAGGTTGGTCTCGAGGAGCGGGGTGATCACGGAGCGGTCGAGGGTGCCGAGCGGGCCGCCCGTGGCGACGCCGGCGTTGTTGACGAGCACGTCGAGCCGGCCGTGGTCGCTCAGCGCGGTACGGACGATCTCCTCGGCCGCGCCCTCCGCCGTGACGTCGGCGACGTACGGACGGATCCCGGGATGCCCCTCGGCGGTCTCCCTCAGCGGCTCCTTCCTGCGGCCGACGGCGACGACCGTCGCCCCCTGCCCGGCGAAGGCGCGGGCGGTGGCCCGGCCGATGCCGGTGCCCGCGCCGGTGACGACGACGACCCTGGTGGGTGTGGTGGTGTCCATGAATCCGATGGTGAAACAGTGACGCCAGTGACAAGGTCAAGCCGTGACCTGTGACCGGTGACGAGCGGGATGAGCGGGATGCGATACGAGGCGATCACCTGGGAACGGCTGGCGGCGACCCTCGCCGGGCACGTCGACGCGGCCACCCCCGGCGACGGCGGCGACTGGCTCAAGGTCGGCATCGACGGGCCGCCCGCCGCACCCGGCGGCGAACTCGCCGCCCTGCTCGCCGAGCGGCTGCGGACGCGCGGGCGCTCCGTCCACGTCGTGGGGACCGGCGGCTTCCTGCGGCCCGCCTCCCTCCGGTACGAGTACGGGAAGCGGGACCCCGACGCGTACTACGACGGGTGGACCGACATCAAGGCCCTGTGGCGGGAGGTCTTCGCTCCGCTGGAGCCCGGGGGCACCGGGCGCGTGCTGCCCGACCTGTGGGACCCGGCGCGGGACCGCGCGACCCGCAGCCCGTACGTCACCCTGCCGCCGGGCGGGGTCCTCGTGCTGCACGGGCCCTTCCTGCTGGGCCACTGGTTCCCCTTCGACCTCACCGTGCATCTGCGGCTCTCGCCCGCCGCCCTGGCCCGGCGTACCGAGGAGACCTGGACCCTGCCCGCCTTCGCCCGGTACGAGACGGAGGTCGACCCCACCGCGACCGCCGACGCCGTGGTCCGCGCCGACGACCCCCGCCACCCGGCCTGGACGGGGCTCGGCTCGTAGGCCCGGATGCCGGTAGGACCGGGCCCCGGTAGGCCCGGACGGAGGTTGTGTCAGGCGCCGGCCGGGAGGGGACGCTGGAGGTCGGGTGGGCGACCGCCCACCACGGTGACCGCTTCCGCGCCCGCGCGGCAGCCCGCCTCCGCCGCCCGCGCCGGATCCGCCCCCGCGAGCCGCGCCGCGAGGAACGCCCCGGTGAACGCGTCGCCCGCGCCGGTCGAGTCCACCGGCCGCACCCCCGGCGCCGCCACCCGCGCGGTGACCGCGCCGCCCTCGGCGACCAGCGCGCCCGCCGCCCCGAGGGTGACCACCACCAGCGGGAACCGGCGGCTCAGCTCGGCGGCCGCCGCCTCCGGTTCGCCGCGGCCGGTGAGCGTACGGGCCTCGTCGGCGTTGGGCAGCAGGACCTCGGCGCCCTCCGCCGCCGTCAGGAACCGGTCGACCCCCAGCTCCGTCAGGAACCCCGCCGAGGCCGGGTCCACACTCACCGGAACCCCCGCCTCCCGCGCGTCCCGCAGCGCACGCCGAGCCGCCTCGCGGCTCGGCGTGGCGAAGAACAGATAGCCCGACAGATGCAGCCGGGCCACGCCGTCGAGCAGGGCGGCGGACCAGTCGCCGGGGGAGAGGCGCAGGGCGGCGCCGCTGTCGGTGAGGAAGGTGCGCTCCGCCGAGGAGTCCACGAGCGCGATCACCGTGGCCGTCGACGCCTCCGGGTCCGGTACGAGCAAGGGGCGTACGCCCGCGTGCCGCAGGGCCCGCACGTGCCAGTCCGCCGCGTCCGTGCCCACCCGGCCGAGCAGCCGCACCTCGCAGCGACCGGAACGCGCGGCCCAGCAGGCCGCGTTGGCCCCGGCGCCGCCCGGGAGCGTGCGGATCTCCGCCGCCGTGTCCGTGGCCGGGGCGAGCGGGGTCCGGTGCCGCGCGATGACGTCGGTGACCACGTCCCCGACGACCAGAAGCGCACCCGCCGTCCGGCTCACCGGCCGTCCGCGCCGGGCGCCGCCGTCACGCCGTCCGCCCCCGCGCCGTACGCTCCCGCGATGCTCGCCGCGAGCCGCACATTGCCCCGTACCGCCGCAAGATTGGCCTCCAGGGACGCCCCCTCGGTGTGCACCGTCAGGTATTCGAGCAGGAACGGTGTCACCCCCTGCCCCGAGATCCCCTTCTCCTTCGCCGCCGCCAGGCCTCCCGCGAGCACCCGGTCGTGCAACGCGGGATCCAACTGCTCCGTCACCGGTACCGGGTTGCCGACGACGAGCGCCGCCCGGGGCCCGCCGAGCCGGTCCTGCGCCCGTATCACCGCGGCCACCTCCTCCGGTGTGCGGAGGGTCCAGTCCACGGTCTCGCCCGAGGAGGAGAGGTAGAAGCCGGGGAAGTGCTCCGTGCCGTACCCGACGACCGTCACCCCCAGGGTCTCCAGGCGCTGGAGCGTCGCGGGCACGTCGAGGATCGACTTGACCCCGGCACAGACGACGGTGATCCCGACCCGGGCGAGCAGCCGCAGGTCGGCGGACTCGTCCTGGGTCTCGGTCCACCCGCGGTGGACGCCGCCGAGCCCGCCGGTCGCGAACACCCGTATGCCCGCCGCGTCCGCGAGCCAGGCCGTCGCCGACACCGTCGTCGCTCCCGTCGTGCCCGTCGCCAGCGCCGGGGCGAGGTCGCGGTGCCCGAGCTTGCGCACGGCCGGGTCCTCGGCGATCCGGGTCAGGGCCTCCCGGTCCAGGCCGACCCTGGCCGTCCCTTCGACCACGGCGACGGTGGCGGGGACGGCGCCCCCGGCCCGTACCAGCTCCTCCAGTTCCAGGGCCACGGCCAGGTTGCGCGGGCGCGGCAGGCCGTGGGCGATGATCGTCGACTCCAGCGCGACGACGGGACGCCCCTCGTGGAGCGCCTCCCGTACCTCTTCGGACACCTGTGTCGACATGTCCCATTCCTGGCGCGACCACCGGCTCGGCAAACCTCGTCGGCGAGCACCGGCCACCCGGAGAGCCGCGCCTTCGGAATCCGTCACGGGGTGCCCGGGGCGGTCGCCCGGACGGACGCGCCGCCCGCCGGAGGCCGGGAGGAAGGGCCGGTACGGATTTCGTCGTCCTCGCGGGATACCGGCATCGTCCCTGGTGGGAGGGGAAGCGGAGGGCTGTCGTCCAGCCGGTCCCGGCCTCGGGGCACCCCTGGACCACCGCTACAGTCACCGCCCATGACGACACATGACCAGCCCTCCTTCGCCGTGCACATCCCGGACGCGGACCTCGAGACGGAGCCGCTCGATCCCGGCCAGATCGTCTCCGGCACGCCGGAGGTCACGGGCAAGGTGCTGTGGGAGTCGGCCGACGGCAAGCAGCTGCGCGGCATCTGGCAGATCACGCCCGGCGTCGTGACCGACACCGAGGCCAACGAGCTCTTCGTGGTGGTCTCGGGCCGGGCGACCGTCGCCGTCGAGGGCGGCGACACCCTGGAGATCGGGCCGGGCGACGCCTGTGTGCTGCGCGAGGGCGACCGGACGACCTGGACCGTGCACGAGACCCTGCGCAAGGCGTACCACATCAGCCTCTGAAGCCCCTTGGGTCGGGGGTGCCGCGCGCTTCCAGTGGGCTGGAATCCGGGGCACCGAAGGTCTGGTAGGAAACCTTCCTGTCGGCTAGCATCCCCGGGCAGCGGCTTGGCGCGGCGACCCTTCCCAGGGCGTGACGCGCTCAGTGAGAGCTCTGACCCGGCCGCCGAGCACCACCCACCGCGTGGCGCCCCGAATCGCCACGGCCGGCCGCCCGTGCCCCATGTCCCGGGGCACGGGCGAACCGGTCCGCGCCCCGCGGCGGCCCGTGGTGCGCCGCACCGGTGTCCAGCTCTCGCCGTCCCCCAGGCCAGGGAGCCCAGGTATGCGCCTGAACGCCTCCGCCCCACCCCGCCCCACCGTTTCCCACCGACTTCCCCTCGTCCTCACCGCCGTGCTCATGCTCGTCGGCGGACTCCTCCTCGCCCTGCCGGACCGGGCGGGAGCCGCCGTCGACGTCCTGATCTCCCAGGGCCGGCCGGCCACGTCCTCCTCCGTCGAGGACAGCACGTTCGGCCCGGAGAAGGCCTTCGACGGCGTCTCCACCACCCGCTGGGCCAGCGCCGAGGGCATCGACCCGCAGTGGATCCGGGTCGACCTCGGCCCCTCCGCCACCATCTCCCGCGTCAAGCTCGTCTGGGAGGTCGCCCACGCCAAGGCGTACCGCGTCGAGATCTCCACCGACGGCACGACCTGGACGAGCCTCGCCACCGAGAGCGCGGGCAACGGCGGCACGGACGACTGGACCGGACTCACCGGGACCGGCCGCTACCTGCGCGTGTACGGGACCGCGCGCGGCACCCCGTACGGCTACTCGCTCTACACGGTCGAGGTCTACGGCACCGCCGGCACCACGCCCCCGCCCACCGGCGCGTTCACCGTCGTCGCGGCCGGTGACATCGCCGCCCAGTGCACGGCCTCCAGCAGCTCCTGCGCCCACCCCAAGACCGCCGCCCTCGCCCAGCGGATCGCGCCGTCCTTCTACCTGACGATGGGCGACAACCAGTACGACGACGCCCGGCTCTCCGACTTCCGCAACTACTACGACAAGACGTGGGGCGCCTTCAAGGCGCAGACCCGGCCCGTGCCCGGCAACCACGAGTCCTACGACCCGGCCGGCGCGTTCGCCGGCTACAAGTCGTACTTCGGCGCCATCGCCTACCCCCAGGGCAAGCCCTACTACAGCTACGACCAGGGCAACTGGCACTTCATCGCCCTCGACTCCAACTCCTTCGACGACGCCGCGCAGATCCAGTGGCTCAAGGACGACCTCGCGCGGAACACCAAGGGCTGCGTCGCCGCCTACTTCCACCACCCGCTGTACTCCTCCGGCGGCCACGGCAACGACCCCGTCTCCAAGCCCGTGTGGCAGATCCTCTACGGCGCGAAGGCCGACCTGGTGCTCAACGGCCACGACCACCACTACGAGCGGTTCGCCCGGCAGAACCCGAGCGGACAGGCCGCCGCCGACGGCATCGTCGAGATCGTCGGAGGCATGGGCGGCGCCGAGCCGTACGCGATCGAGACGGTCCAGCCCAACAGCCAGAAGCGGATCAGCGGTCCGTACGGCGTCCTGAAGCTGGACTTCACCGACACGACGTACACCTGGCAGTACGTCGGCGTCGACAACCAGGTCAAGGACACCGGCCCGACCTACACCTGCCACTGATGTACCTCGCGACCACCGGTCGCCGCGACGCGCCGCCCACCCCCTCGGGGGTCCGGCGGCGCGTCCCCGGCACCGTCCTCGCCCTGGGCGCGGTCAGCCTGGTCACCGACGTCTCCTCGGAGATGGTGACCGCGGTCCTGCCGCTCTACCTGGTCCTCGGACTCGGCCTGTCCCCGCTCCAGTTCGGGCTGCTCGACGGTCTCTCCACCGGCGCCACCGCGCTCGTACGGCTCCTCGGCGGCACCGCCGCCGACCGGGGCGGCCGCCACAAACAGATCGGCGGCCTCGGCTACGCCCTCTCCGCCTGTTCACGGCTCGGCCTCCTCCTGGCGGGCGGCGCGACGGGCTGGATCGCCACCGCCATCGCCGCCGACCGGCTCGGCAAGGGCGTCCGCACGGCCCCGCGCGACGCCCTGATCACGCTGCACAGCCCACCCGAGGACCTGGGGCGCGCCTTCGGCACCCACCGCGCCATGGACACCGTCGGCGCCCTCCTCGGGCCCCTGGCCGCCTTCGCCCTGCTGTGGGCGACGGCCGACGCGTACGACGCCGTCTTCGCCGTCAGCTTCTGCGTGGGGGCGTTCGGCGTCCTGCTGTGGGTGCTGCTCGTCCCCGGCCGGACGCGGGAGGGGCCGGGAGGGGTTCCGACGAAGCCGGCCGCCGAATCGGCGGCGCCACGCGCGCGTGGTGGGCTTCTCGCCGGACTGCGCTCGCCCGCGTACCGGCGGATCGTGCTCTGCGCCGGACTCCTCGGCGCCGCCACCGTCGGCGACTCCTTCCTCTACCTGCTGCTCCAGCGGCGGCTCGCGTTCGACCCCGTCTGGTTCCCGTTCCTGCCACTCGCCGCCGCCGGCGTCTTCCTGCTGCTCGCGGTCCCCGCCGGACGCCTCGCCGACCGGATCGGGCGGCGCGCACCGTTCCTGTACGGGCACGTGGCCCTGCTCCTCGCCTACGGACTGCTCCTGGCACCGCTGCCCGACACGGCGGTCCTCCTGGGCGTCCTCGTCCTGCTCGGCGTCTTCTACGCCGCCACCGACGGCGTCCTGATGGCCCTGACCGGCCCCTTCCTCGCCGAGGGGCGGCAGGCGGGCGGCCTCGCGCTCGTCCAGACCGCCCAGGCGCTCGCCCGGGTGGGGGCCGCCGTCGCGTTCGGCGCCGTCTGGACCGCGGGCGGACCCGGGACCGCGCTCGTGGCGGCGCTGCTCGCCCTCACGGCCGCCCTCTGCTGCGCCGCGCGCATGCTGCCCGACACCCCCGTGGACCGCGGGGCCCCGAGGCCCTCCGTGGCCGCCGCCGTCCCCGAGCCCTCCGAGAGGACCGACTGACCCATGCCCGTTCCGACCGGTGCCCGCCCGTCCACCCGCACGCGCGTGTGGATCCTCGTACTCGCCCTCCTGCTGCTCGGCGGCGGAGCCACGGCCTACACCCTGCGGGCGGCCTCAGGACGGGGGGCCGCGACCACCGGCGCCGCCGACCCCGGCTTCACCCTCGCCGCCGGCCCCGGCGCGCTCTACGCCCGGGACACCGCGACCGGCCGCGTCGCGCGCGTGGACCCGTCCGCGCACGGCGGCCGGGTGGTGGGCGGCCCCTCCTGCGACCGCTTCCACGCGGCCGGCGGGACCGCCCTCTGCCTCCAGCGCAGGCCGGGCGTACCGGCCCGCTCGTACGCCCTCGTCCTCGACCGGAGGCTGCGCGAGGTGCGGCGCATCGGCCTGCCTGGCATCCCCAGCCGCGCCCGGGTCTCGGCCTCGGGGAACATGCTCTCCTGGACGATGTTCGCGACCGGCGACTCCTACGCGCGCTCGTCCTTCTCCACCCGCACCTCGATCCTCGATCTGCGCACCGGCTACCTGGTGAAGAACATGGAGCAGATCCCGCTCACCCTCGGCGGCCGTCGCCACCACGCCCCCGACGTCAACTACTGGGGTGTCAGCTTCGCCGCGGACGACAACCGCTTCTACGCCACCGTCTCGACGGCCGGCCGCACCCACCTCGTCGAGGGCGACATACGGAACTGGTCGGCCAGGACCCTGCGGGAGAACGTCGAATGCCCGTCGCTCTCCCCGGACGGCACCCGGATCGCCTTCAAGAAGAAGGTGTCCGAGGGTCCGCGCGAGCCGTGGAGGCTGTACGTGTACGAGCTGGGGACCGGGCGCGAACACGCGGTCGCCGAGCGGCGCGGCATCGACGACCAAGCGCTGTGGACGGACCGGTCGACCCTCGCGTACGGATACGGGGGAGCGGTCTGGTCCGTGCCCGCGGACGGCACGGGTGCCCCGCGCCGGCTGGCGGGAGGGGCGTCCTCCCCGGCGGTGCCGCAGCCGGGCTGATCTCCCGGCGTCAGGTCTTCGGGTGCCAGGTCTTCGGCGGTCAGGCCTTTCGGGCGGTCAGGCCTTGCGGAGCGAGCCGCGGAGCGCGAGCGCGGCCATCGGCAGCAGCAGGCACGCGGCGATCGCGTTCAGCGGGCCGTAGCCCGCCTTCGCGACGATCAGGCCCGCCGCGAGGCCGCCGACACCGGCCGCGGTGTTCATGATGAAGTCGGAGAGTCCCTGCACCGCCGCCCGCGCCGCCTGCGGCACCGAGTCCGTGAGCAGCGCCGAGCCGGACACCAGGCCCGCCGACCATCCCAGGCCGAGGACGAAGAGCCCCAGGGCGATCCGGCCGTGGCTGGGTCCCGCCGTGCCCGCGACGAGCGCCGCCGCACCGATGAGTCCGACCGCGAGCCCGATCACCGAGAGCCGCCCCAGCCGGTCCGACAGCCACCCCATCAGGGGCGAGAAGGCGTACATGCCCGCGATGTGCCCGCTGATCACGAGTCCGATCAGCTGGATGTCCGCGCCGTGGTGGGTGAGGGCCACCGGGGTCATCGACATGATCGACACCATCGCGGTGTGCGAGCCGGCGACGGTGACCAGGGCGAGACGGGCCCGCGGGGACTCCCGTACCACCCGCATCCCGGCCCGGAGCGAACGTTCCTCCGCCGTCTCGTCCGCCCCGGTGTCGGCCAGCGCGCGGGCGGTGAGGAGCGGGTCGGGGCGCAGCAGCAGGGCCACCACGAGCGCCGCGATCACGAACACCCCGGCCGCCCAGACGAAGGGGCCCGCGGTGGCGGGTATCCCCAGTCCCGCGACGCTCTCGCCGGCCGGCGCGGCGATGTTCGGGCCGAGCACCGCCCCGATCGTGGTCGCCCACACCACCGTGGAGATGGCGCGCGCCCTGCGGTCGGGCGCGGCCAGGTCGGCGGCGGCGAAGCGGGCCGCGAGGTTCGCCGAGGATCCGGCACCGAAGCCGACGAGCCCGACGAGCAGCAGCGGGAAGCTCCCGACGACCGCGCCGAGCACCGCCACTCCGGCCCCGAGCGCCCCGATCAGGTACGCGAGGACGAGTCCTGCCCTGCGTCCCCGCGAGGCCATCAGGGCGGCCAGCGGCATGGCGAGCAGGGCGGGGCCCGCCACCGTCGCCGTCGACGCCAGGCCGGACAGTGCCTCCGAGCCGCTGACGTCCTTGGCCAGGACGGCGGACAGCGCGACGCCGGTGGCGATGCCGAGGCCCCCGAGGATCTGGGTGGCGATGAGCACGGCCTGGATCCGCCGGCGGAGCGCGGGCAGCTCGGTGTCGGTGACGGCCATGGGCGCGGGTATGTGCCCGGGCGGGGCAGAGTCAGGGGCATCGGGGGTGCTGGTCACTTACCTGAGTGTGCCAGTCGCCCCACCCGAGGGGAACGCCCGCCGCCCCGTCGGAGCGAGCGGTTCCGACCGCGACGAGAGGCCGACCGTCCCGCGCCACGACCGCGAGACCGATCGCCACCCTCCGCTCAGAACAGCGGTGCGGGCAGCACGCCCTCCAGGGCCAGCAACCGGCGCTTGGTCTCCAGGCCGCCCCCGAAGCCGCCGAGCCCGCCGTCACTCTCCACCACGCGATGGCAGGGCACCACCACCGGCAGTGGATTGGAGCCCATGGCCGCCCCGACCGCCTGAGCCGCCCCCGGCTGGCCCACACGCCGCGCCAGCTCCCCGTACCCCACGACCGTGCCGTACGGGACGCCGTCGGCCAGCTCGCGAAGGACCTGTCGGTTGAACCCCGCCGTCAGGCTCCAGTCCAGCGGCACGTCGATGTCGCCCGGCTCGCCCGCGAAGTACCGGTCGAGGCCGCGTATCGCGCCGGCGAGCAGCCCCGAGGCGCGCTCGACCGGCTCCGTGCCGAGCTGCCCCGCCAGCCGGTCGAGCATCCGCTCCCGCCGCGCCGCGTCGGCGTGGAACTCCACCCGCACGAGCCCCCGCTCGGTCGCGGCGAGGAAGAGCGGCCCGAGGGCGCTCTCCATGACCGTCCACTCCGCCGGGACGGCCCGCCCGCCGCCCGACGGCTCCGCTTCGATGTCCATGCCGACCACGGTACGACCCGCCACTGACAACGGGATCTGCGCACCGAGCGCTCCCCGGACTTTGAGCGAACCAAGCCCGCCAAGATCACGGACCGGTCTCGCTCCGGTCTCGCGAACGCCAATTCCCCGGTCACATGGTCGCGGGACCCCGGGCGCGCCATAATCTCGCCCGGTAGTACTACCCAGCGGTACCGACTGTTTTCGGACGACGTGGCACCAGGGGTGGAGGACACACGCTCATGCAGGGCACGGTCGACGGATTCAGCTACGGGCTCGTCACCCCGGTGGCGGCCTTTCTCATGGCGTGCCTGGGCGGCGCCCTCGGCCTCCGGTGCACCACGAGATCGCTCCGCCATCACGACAGCTTCAAGGCGGGCTGGCTGGCCCTCGGCGCCACCTCCATCGGCACCGGCATCTGGACGATGCACTTCATCGCCATGATGGGCTTCTCCGTCCAGCACGCGCCCATCAACTACGACCGGCCCATCACCTTCGCCAGTCTGGGCGTCGCCGTCCTCATGGTCGGCATCGGCATCTTCATCGTGGGGTACCGCGGGGCCACCGCCCTCACCCTCGTCACCGGCGGCACCATCACGGGCCTCGGGGTGGCCACCATGCACTACCTCGGGATGGCCGGTATGCGCCTCCAGGGGCGTATCGAGTACGACACGCTCACCGTCGCGCTCTCCGTGGTCATCGCCGTCGTGGCGGCCACCACGGCCCTCTGGGCGGCCGTCTCCGTACATGGATTTCTGGCCAGTCTCGGTGCCAGCCTGGTGATGGGCGTCGCCGTCAGTGGTATGCACTACACGGCCATGTCGGCGGTCAGCGTCCATCTGCACGGCACCGAGCCCGCCGACGGCACCGGCGACACCGCCACCTCGCTCCTGCTGCCGATGCTGATCGGCCCGGCGGTCTTCCTCATCCTCGCCGCCGTCGTCGTCATGTTCGACCCGCTGCTCGTGATGGGCGACCCGGACTGGCAGGCGGCCGCGGCCCGTGCCCCGCACCGCCCCGGCGTGCCCGCCCCGCGCCACGTCCCGTCCTACGGCGAACCCGCCAACTGGAGCTCCAGGCCCGCCGGCCGTGCCGCCCGCAAGACCGCCGCCAGGGGTGGTCACCGCTCCCAGGACTGGTGATCACCGCCCGAGTGTCGGTGCCGGGTCGTACGGTGGTTGCATGCGGCCCGTTTCCAAGATCGAACGTTCGGTGGCGCCCTTCGAGGTCGTCAGCTCCTACCAGCCCAGCGGCGACCAGCCCACGGCCATCGCCGACCTCGAGCGGCGCATCCGCGCGGGCGAGAAGGACGTCGTGCTCCTCGGTGCCACCGGCACCGGAAAGTCGGCCACCACCGCCTGGATGATCGAGAAGCTCCAGCGCCCCACCCTGGTGATGGCGCCGAACAAGACGCTGGCCGCCCAGCTGGCGAACGAGTTCCGCGAGCTCCTGCCGAACAACGCGGTGGAGTACTTCGTCTCGTACTACGACTACTACCAGCCCGAGGCGTACGTGCCGCAGTCGGACACGTACATCGAGAAGGACTCCTCGATCAACGAGGAGGTGGAGCGGCTGCGCCACTCCGCGACGAACTCCCTGCTCACCCGCAGGGACGTCATCGTGGTCGCCTCCGTCTCCTGCATCTACGGCCTCGGCACGCCCCAGGAGTACGTGGACCGGATGGTCCCCCTGAAGGTCGGCGAGGAGGTCGACCGGGACCAGCTCCTGCGCCGCTTCGTCGACATCCAGTACACGCGCAACGACCTGGCGTTCACCCGCGGCACCTTCCGGGTCCGCGGGGACACCATCGAGATCTTCCCGGTCTACGAGGAGCTCGCCGTCCGCATCGAGATGTTCGGCGACGAGATCGAGGCCCTCTCCACCCTGCACCCGCTCACCGGCGAGGTCATCAGCGAGGACCGCGAGCTGTACGTGTTCCCCGCCAGCCACTACGTCGCGGGCCCCGAGCGCATGGAGCGCGCGGTCAACGACATCGAGCGCGAGCTGGAGGGCCGTCTCGCCGAGCTCGACAAGCAGGGCAAGCACCTGGAGTCCCAGCGCCTGCGCATGCGGACCACGTACGACCTGGAGATGATGCGCCAGATCGGCTCGTGCTCCGGCATCGAGAACTACTCGATGCACTTCGACGGACGCGAGCCCGGTTCCGCGCCCAACACCCTCCTCGACTACTTCCCCGAGGACTTCCTCCTCGTCATCGACGAGTCGCACGTCACCGTGCCGCAGATCGGCGCCATGTACGAGGGCGACGCCTCCCGCAAGCGGACCCTCGTCGACCACGGCTTCCGGCTCCCCTCCGCCCTCGACAACCGCCCGCTGAAGTGGGAGGAGTTCCAGGAGCGGATCGGCCAGACCGTCTACCTCTCCGCGACCCCGGGGACGTACGAGCTGTCCCGGGGCGACGGCTTCGTCGAGCAGATCATCCGCCCCACCGGCCTCGTCGACCCCGAGGTCGTCGTCAAGCCCACCGAGGGCCAGATCGACGACCTGGTCCACGAGATCCGGCTGCGCACCGAGCGGGACGAGCGGGTCCTCGTCACCACTCTCACCAAGAAGATGGCCGAGGACCTCACCGACTACTTCCTGGAGCTCGGCATCCAGGTGCGTTACCTGCACAGCGACGTCGACACCCTGCGCCGCATCGAGCTGCTCCGTGAACTGCGCGCCGGAGAGTACGACGTCCTCGTGGGCATCAACCTCCTCCGGGAGGGCCTCGACCTCCCCGAGGTGTCCCTCGTGGCCATCCTCGACGCCGACAAGCAGGGCTTCCTGCGCTCCGGCACCTCCCTGATCCAGACGATCGGCCGCGCCGCCCGAAACGTCTCGGGCCAGGTCCACATGTACGCCGACCGGATCACCCCGGCGATGGAGCAGGCCATCGACGAGACCAACCGGCGCCGCGAGAAGCAGATCGCGTACAACACGGAGCGCGGCATCGACCCGCAGCCGCTGCGCAAGAAGATCAACGACATCGTCGCGACCATCGCGCGCGAGGAGATCGACACCGAGGAACTCCTCGGCTCCGGCTACCGCCAGGGCAAGGAGGGCAAGGGTGCCAAGGCCCCCGTCCCCGCGCTCGCCGCGCACGGCGTCAAGGCCAGGGGCAAGGGCAAGGCCGGTTCCACCATGGAGCTCGGCGACCGGCCCGCCACGGAACTCGCCGCGATCATCGAGGAGATGACCGACCGGATGCGCGCCGCCGCGGCCGAGCTGCAGTTCGAGGTGGCGGCCCGGCTCCGCGACGAAGTGGGAGAGCTGAAGAAGGAGTTGCGCCAGATGAAGGAGGCGGGACTCGCCTGACCGGACGCGGTCCGGTGTGTTGCAAGACCGACACAAATCCGGACCGCGTCTCCGCGCTGTCAGTCCCCCTGCGTAGGGTGCTGGACAACCGCACGCACGGACAGCGGGGCGGGGAACGCAACGAGAGGGGCAAGCGCGTGACGGTCAACATGACCAAGGGTCAGGCCATCAGCCTGGAGAAGCAGGGCGGGGGCAGTCTCACCCAGGTAAGGATGGGGCTCGGCTGGCAGGCGGCACCGCGCCGCGGTCTCTTCGGCAAGCGCACGCAGGAGATCGACCTGGACGCCTCGGCCGTCCTCTTCGCGGACAAGCAGCCGGTCGACGTGGTCTTCTTCCGCCACCTGGTCAGCGACGACGGCTCGGTCAAGCACACCGGTGACAACCTCGTCGGCGGCGCGGGCCAGGGCGGGGACGACGAGGCGATCCTCGTCGACCTCCAGCGGGTCCCGGTCCACATCGACACGATCGTCTTCACGGTGAACTCCTTCACCGGTCAGACGTTCCAGGAGGTGCAGAACGCCTTCTGCCGGATCGTCGACGAGACGAACGGCCAGGAGCTCGCGCGCTACACCCTGGACGGCGGCGGCAACTACACCGCCCAGATCATGGCGAAGGTGCACCGGGTCGGCTCCGGCTGGCAGATGACCGCCCTGGGCAACCCGGCCAACGGCCGCACCTTCCAGGACCTGATGCCGGCGATCCTGCCGCACCTCTAGTCGCGCCCGCGCGGCACACACCCACAGCTCCCGGAGGCGTCAGGCCACCGGGAGCTGTCCCGCATGAGTCACACATGTCGATCCGGTCGATCCGACCGGGAAACGCTGAGGGGACAGAGTCGATGACGGCCGAGCTGGTCCGGGGGCAGAACCACCCCCTGCCCGACACCCGCCTCGAGATCCGGGTGTCGGCCGGTCATCCCGTCCTCGCCGGCGCCACCCTCGGCGACGAGCAGGGCCGGGTCCCCGGCGCGGAATGGATCGCGCACCCCGGCGCGCCCTCCCTGCACGGCGTCGCCGTCCCGGAAGAGGCCGCGGCGGACCACCGCCTCACCGTCGACCTGGAGGCGGTCCCCGGGGCCGTCCACCGCGTGTCGGTCCTCCTGGCGCTGCCGGGGGCGCGCGGAGCCGCCGGAGCCGCCCGTTTCGGAGCCGTCGCCGCCCCCCACGTCGTCGTGGCCGGCCGCGACGGCACCGAGATCGCCAGCTACACGATCACCGGACTCGACAGCGAGTCCGCCGTCATCGCCCTGGAGCTGTACCGGCGCCAGGGCGCCTGGAAGGTCCGTGCCATGGGCCAGGGATACGACGGCGGGCTCGCCGCGCTGCTCGGCGACCAGGGCCTGGAACGCCCCGCCGACGTAGCCGCGTCCATCTTGGAGACGGTCGCACCCGGCCCCGCCCAGGTCGCCGCGCCGACGCAGCGCGTCCCCGAGGCGGAGCGGGTACGCCACACCGCGCCGGTGACCTCGGCGGACCCGGCCACCGGTACGCCCGCACCCGTCACGCCCAGCCCCGTCACATCCACACCTGTCACCCCCACCCCTGTCGCGGGCACAGGTGCCCCCGTCACGGGCGCGCCGACCCCGGCCACCGGTACGCCCGCCCCGGCCACGTCCGGTGCGGCGCCGAGCGGCGGTCCCATCGACTACTCCCACCCCCGCCGCCGGGCCGCCACCCCCGCGCCCGCGCCCGAACCCCGGCAGGCGCCGCCCGCGCCGGTCGCGGGGGACGCCTCGGGCTGGTCCATGGACGAGCGCCTGTACAACCAGGTCTGGGGCATGTTCGAGGACCTCGCCAGGACCGCCGCCGCCTACCGGAGCGCCTGCGACTTCGCGGAGTCCCGGCTCGACCGGGAACTCGACGAGACGCTCTCGGACTACCGGTCCCGGGTCGGCGGCGCGAACGACTCCGCGCGGGCCGCCGCCCGCGCCCGGCACGACGAGCTGGTGGAGCGGGCCCAGGCCGTCCTCGACCGGGACCTCGCCCAGCTCGCGGCCGAGTCCGCCGTCGTCGAACCGGCCCTGCCCGCCGCCTTCGCCCGCTGGGACAACCCGGTCTGGCACGCCTACCGCGTCCCCGCGGAGGAACCGATGGCCGTCCGGCTCGGCGACCTGCACCTCCCCGAGCGGTCGGAGCTGCGGATCCCGATGCTCGTCCGCCTGCCGCTGGAGCGGGGGCTGTGGGTGGACAGCGGGCGCGGGCGCTCCGAGGCGGCCGGGCTCCTCGACGAGGTCGAACTGCGGCGGCTCGCCCTGGACAGCGCGGTCGCGCACACGGCACGGCTGCTCGCGGCCCATCCGGCGGGCCAGTTCGCCGTCCATGTGGTCGACGCGGCCGGCGCGGGCGCCGCCGCGCTCGCGCCGCTGGTGGAGTCGGGTGTCCTCGCGGCCCCGCCGGCCAGGGGCGCGGCCGGGGTGTCGGCCGTCCTCGAACAGCTCACGGAGCGCGTCGACCTGCTGCAGATGGCGCTGCGGGGCGGGGCGGCCGACGCCCTGCCGCCCGGTCTGGACGCGGCACGGCAGCTGCTGCTCGTGCACGACTTCCCGCACGGCTTCGACGACCGGGCGGTCACCCGGCTGCGGTACCTCGCCGACGAGGGGCCGTCGGTCGGGGTGCACCTGCTGATGGTCGCGGACCGGCAGGACGCGTCGGCGTACGGGCCGCTGCTCGACCCGCTGTGGCGTTCGCTGCTCCGGCTCACGCCCGTACCCGACGACCACCTCGCCGATCCGTGGGTCGGCCACGCCTGGTCGTACGAGCCGCCGGTGCTGCCCCCGGGCAGTACGGTGCTCCGGCAGGTCCTCGCACAGGTGGCGGGCGCTCGCCGGTAAACCGGCGCTGACCTGCGGCCTTGGTGGCTCTTTACCCTTCCCTTTACCTTCTCTTGGTCTTTCGGGTAGTCTTCTTGGTGCGGAGGGGAGTACTCCCCATTGCGCGGCGTACCCGTCAATACGGACGGATCCTCATCGATCCGATCCCGGGGCGTCGGCCCGGCGGCGATCGTCCGTCGCACGGGTGGAAGAGACCTCCGGCAGCGACGACGCTGATCAAGTAGCCGTACGACGCCGGAGGCGCAGTGGACGTTTCGATGACTCTCTGGGTGCTGACCATTCTCGGTCTGGGTGCCCTGATCGGAGCCGACTTCTTCATCGGGCGCAAGCCCCATGACGTGTCGGTCAAGGAAGCCGGAATCTGGACGGTCGTCTGGATCGTGCTCGCCGCCCTCTTCGGCATCGGCCTGCTGGTCTTCGGCAACAGCCAGGCGGCGGGGGAGTTCTTCGCGGGCTACATCACGGAGAAGTCGCTCAGCGTCGACAACCTCTTCGTCTTCGTCCTGATCATGGCGAAGTTCTCGGTGCCGTCCCATCTGCAGCAGCGCGTGCTGCTCGTGGGCGTGCTGATCGCCCTGGTGCTCCGCGCCATCTTCATCGCCGCCGGTGCGGCGGTCATCGCGAACTTCTCCTGGATCTTCTACATCTTCGGCGCGTTCCTGATCTACACCGCCTGGAAGCTCATCCAGGAGGCGCGTTCCGACGACGAGGAGGACGAGTTCGAGGAGAACCGTCTCCTCAAGAGCGTCGAGAAGAAGTTCGGCGTGGCCGACCGGTACCACGGCACCAAGCTGTTCATCCGGAGCAACGGCAAGCGGATCATGACCCCGCTCATGATCGTCATGCTCGCCATCGGCACCACCGACATCCTCTTCGCCCTCGACTCCATCCCGGCGATCTTCGGCCTCACCCAGGACCCGTACATCGTCTTCACCGCCAACGCCTTCGCCCTCATGGGTCTGCGCCAGCTGTACTTCCTCATCGGCGGCCTGCTCAAGAAGCTGGTCCACCTCAGCTACGGCCTGTCGGTGATCCTCGGCTTCATCGGCGTGAAGCTCGTGCTGCACGCCCTGCACGAGTCCGGGGTGCACGTCCCGGAGATCTCCATCCCGTTCTCGCTCGCGGTCATCTGCGGCGTCCTGGTCATCACCACGATCACCAGCCTCATCGCCTCCAAGAAGCAGGCGGAGCGGGAAGCCGCCGAGAGCGTGGCCGACGCCGACGACGCCGAGAAGGACAGCATCGGCGCCTGACGCGGCACACACGGCGACGGCCGGCCGGGGTTCCCCCCGGCCGGCCGTCGCCGTTCTCGCGTCCTGGAACGGGGTCAGGCCGAGGCGGGGGCGGGAGCCGGTTCCACGGAGCGCTGCGGCAGCGTCTCCGGGAGGAGGGCGAAGCAGCCCAGGCTGACCAGGGCGACCAGGGTCAGATAGGCGGCGACGCCCCACGGCGGACCGGAGCCCCCGTCGGAGAGGGCGGTCGCGACCAGCGGGGTCAGTGCGCCGCCGAGGACGCCGGCGAGGTTGTAGCCGACCGCGGCGCCCGTGCAGCGGACACGGGGCTCGTACAGCTCCGGGAGGTACGCGGCGACCACCGCGAACATCGTGATGAAGGCGAGCAGCGCCCCCAGGAAGCCGAGGAACATCAGGAACGGCCGCGCGGTGTGCAGCAGGGCCACCATAGGGAACATCCACAGCGCGGACGCCGCGCACCCCGCGAGGCAGAGCGGCCGACGGCCCCAGCGGTCGGCGAGCAGCGCCACGAAGGGCGTGGCCGCCCCCTTGATCGCCACCGCCGCCATGACGCAGGTCAGCATCACGGTGCTGCTCACCCCGAGGTGCTTCGTGCCGTAGGCCAGGGCCCAGGTGGAGACCGTGTAGAACACGGCGTACCCGACCGCGAGCGCCCCGGCCGTCAGCAGGACGAGCCGCCAGTGGTCGCGGGCGATCTCGGCCAGGGGGGCGCCCGCGCGCTTCCCGGACGCGGACAGCTCCTCGAACTGCGGGGTCTCCGCGAGGGAGGAGCGCAGCAGCAGCCCCACCGCCGCGAGCAGGCCCGCGGCCCAGAACGGCACCCGCCAGCCCCAGGAGCGGAACGCCGCGTCGCTCAGACCGGCCGTGAGCGCCAGCATCACCCCGTTCGCCAGGAGGAAGCCGATCGCCGGGCCGATCTGCGGGAAGCTCGACCACAGCGCGCGCCGGTGGGCGGGGGCGTGCTCGGCGGTGAGCAGGACCGCCCCGCCCCACTCGCCGCCGAGCCCCAGACCCTGGAGGAAGCGGAGGACGAGCAGCAGCACGGGAGCTGCGATGCCGAGCGTCGCGTACGTGGGGACGCAGCCGACCGCGACCGTGGCGCAGCCGGTCAGGAGCAGCGAGGTGAAGAGGACCGGTCGCCGGCCGTACCGGTCGCCGACATGGCCGAAGAGGACCGAGCCGAGCGGGCGGGACACGAAGCCGATGGCGAAGGTGCCGAAGGCGGCGAGGGTCCCGGCGAGCGGGGAGAAGGTCGGGAAGAACAGCGGCCCCAGGACGAGGGCGGCGGCGGTCCCGTAGACGAAGAAGTCGAAGAACTCGATGGCGGTGCCGACGAGCGAGGCGGCGGCGATCCGGGCCATGGAGGGGGCTCTGGGTGGCGACGGAGAGTCACTGAGGCGCATGTCGCGCCAACTACCCCGTCGGCATCCGGGTTACGGGGGCGTGCGGAAGCGCGCGGCTGCTCAGCCGCGCGCCAGGCCTGACCGACAGGACGCCGTCGGCCCGCCGCGGGTCACCAGCCGCGCTCGCGCCACGTCGCGAGGGACGGGCGCTCGTCACCGAGCGTGGTGTCCTTGCCGTGGCCCGGATAGATCCAGGACTCGTCCGGGAGTACCGCGAACAGCTTGGTCTCCACGTCGTGGATCAGGCTCGCGAAGGCCTCGGGGTCCTTCCAGGTGTTGCCCACCCCGCCCGGGAAGAGGCAGTCGCCGGTGAAGACGTGGGGGTGGCCGTGCGGGTCGTCGTAGACGAGGGCGATGGAACCGGGGGTGTGCCCGACCAGGCGGCGCGCGGTCAGCTCGACCCGGCCCACGCGGATCGTGTCGCCGTCCTCGACGGGCACGTCCGTGGCGACCGGGATGCCCTCCGCGTCGTACGCGCCCGCGTACGTGACGGCGCCGGTCGCGGCGACGACCTCGGCGAGCGCCTGCCAGTGGTCGCCGTGGCGGTGGGTGGTGACGACGGCCCTGATGCCGTCGTCACCGATCAGCGTGAGCAGCGTGCCGGCGTCGTTGGCCGCGTCGATCAGCAGCTGCTCGCCGGTGGCCCGGCAGCGCAGCAGATACGCGTTGTTGTCCATCGGGCCGACCGCGACCTTCGAGATCATCAGGTCCGTCAGCTCGTGCACGTCCGCCGGTCCGCCGACCTTCACCACTCCGCTGTACGTCATGGGATCAGCCTAGCTTCGCCCACCGACAGGGGTGCTACAGCGCGGGAAGCTCCGGAAGGGGCCCGCCCTTGGTCTCCAGGGCCGTGCCGTCGCGGCGGCCGGCGAGCCAGCCGAGCAGCTCGGGCGCCCGGCCCATGACGACGACGCCGCCGGTCGTGCCGCCGGTCGTGCCGCCGGTCGTCCAGATCCGGCCGTCGGTGGACCAGAGGGCCGTCTCCGGGACGCTCTCCAGGCCGGTGAAGCGCTCGGCGAGGAACTCGATCTCGCGGGTCACGAACTCCTCGGGCAGGTCTTCGAGCTCGTATCCGACGCCCAGGTCGACGTGGTGCAGGTCCACCTCCACCCAGCGGCGGAAGGGGATCCGGGAGGCGCTGTCCGTGACGCCGTTGCGGAGCTCGACCGTGCGGCTCCAGTCGGCGGGCTCGGCGCCCACGGCCTGGAAGCGGTCGGCGGTCTCGCGCAGGTCGGCGAGGTGGATGTCGATCGGGCGGCCGGAGTCGCGCTCGATGTCCGCGTCGCGGGTGGCGGCGTCCGCGTACATGGGGCGGCCCTGCAGCACGTTCACCAGGGCGTCGGCGTTACGGGCGACGTGGGCGAGCACGTGGCCCCGGCTCCAGCCGGGCAGCCGTGACGGCATGGCCGTCGCCGCGTTGTCCAGGGAGGCGGCCGCGGTCAGCAGCCTTTCGGTCGCTTCGCGGACCTGAATGAGGTCGCTCTCGTGGTCGATCATGGCGCCGACCCTAGTGGCAGCAGGGGTGTCACCACTCGTTCGGGTGAAGCGGTCTCCGGAAGACCGGAAATCGAATGTGCGTGCTATAAGCTCGAGGGAAGCATCCGGCATCCTTGAAGTGTTGGGTGTGCAGACACCTCTGCTCCGAAGACTTCAGCTCTGAAGACATTCGCTCTCTGAAGAAAGGTGCGGACCGGCGTGGCCGACCGTCTCATCGTCCGTGGCGCTCGTGAGCACAACCTCAAGAACGTCTCGCTCGACCTCCCGCGTGACTCCCTGATCGTCTTCACCGGGCTCTCGGGGTCGGGCAAGTCCTCCCTCGCGTTCGACACGATCTTCGCCGAGGGGCAGCGCCGCTACGTCGAGTCGCTCTCCTCGTACGCCCGGCAGTTCCTCGGCCAGATGGACAAGCCGGACGTCGACTTCATCGAAGGTCTGTCGCCCGCCGTCTCCATCGACCAGAAGTCGACCTCGCGCAACCCGCGCTCGACGGTCGGCACCATCACGGAGGTCTACGACTACCTCCGCCTGCTCTTCGCCCGCATCGGCAAGCCGCACTGTCCCGAGTGCCGCCGGCCCATCTCCCGCCAGTCGCCGCAGGCCATCGTCGACAGGGTCCTGGAGCTCCCCGAGGGCAGCCGTTTCCAGGTGCTCTCCCCGCTCGTCCGCGAGCGGAAGGGCGAGTTCGTCGACCTCTTCGCCGACCTCCAGACCAAGGGCTACAGCCGTGCCCGGGTCGACGGGGTGACCGTGCAGCTGAGCGAGCCGCCGACCCTGAAGAAGCAGGAGAAGCACACGATCGAGGTGGTCGTCGACCGCCTCACCGTGAAGGACGGCGCCAAGCGCCGTCTCACCGACTCCGTCGAGACGGCGCTCGGACTCTCCGGCGGCATGGTCGTGCTCGACTTCGTCGACCTCGCGGAGGACGACCCCGAGCGCGAGCGGATGTACTCGGAGCACCTCTACTGCCCGTACGACGACCTGTCCTTCGAGGAGCTGGAGCCGCGCTCCTTCTCCTTCAACTCGCCCTTCGGCGCCTGCCCCGACTGCACCGGCATCGGCACCCGCATGGAGGTCGACCCCGAGCTGATCGTCCCCGACGAGGACAAGTCGCTCGACGAGGGCGCCATCCACCCCTGGTCGCACGGCCACACCAAGGAGTACTTCGGCCGGCTCATCGGCGGTCTCTCCCAGGCCCTCGGCTTCCGCACGGACATCCCGTACGCGGGACTGCCGCAGCGCGCCAAGAAGGCCCTGATGCACGGCCACAAGACCCAGGTCGAGGTCCGCTACCGCAACCGGTACGGGCGCGAGCGGGCGTACACCACCCCGGCCTTCGAGGGCGCCGTCTCCTTCGTCAAGCGGCGCCACACCGAGGCCGAGAGCGACTCCAGCCGCGAGCGCTTCGAGGGCTACATGCGCGAGGTGCCCTGCCCCACCTGCGAGGGCACCCGGCTGAAGCCGATCGTGCTCGCGGTCACGGTGATGGACAGGTCCATCGCCGAGGTCTCCGCCATGTCGATCAGCGACTGCGCCGAGTTCCTCGGCCGCCTGACGCTCAACGCGCGGGACAAGAAGATCGCCGAGCGGGTCCTCAAGGAGGTCAACGAGCGGCTGCGCTTCCTCGTCGACGTCGGCCTCGACTACCTCTCGCTCAACCGCGCCGCGGGCACCCTGTCCGGCGGCGAGGCCCAGCGCATCCGGCTCGCCACCCAGATCGGCTCCGGCCTCGTCGGCGTGCTGTACGTGCTCGACGAGCCGTCCATCGGCCTCCACCAGCGCGACAACCACCGGCTCATCGAGACCCTCGTACGCCTCCGCGACATGGGCAACACGCTCATCGTCGTCGAGCACGACGAGGACACCATCAAGGTCGCCGACTGGATCGTCGACATCGGCCCCGGCGCCGGCGAGCACGGCGGCAAGGTCGTCCACACCGGCACCCTGAAGGAGCTCCTCGCCAACGAGGAGTCCATGACCGGGCAGTACCTGTCCGGCCGCCGGTCGATCCTCACCCCGGACATCCGCCGCCCGGTGGACCCCGGGCGCCGGCTCACCGTGCACGGGGCCCGCGAGAACAACCTGCGGGACATCGACGTCTCCTTCCCGCTGGGCGTCCTCACCGCCGTCACCGGCGTCTCCGGATCCGGCAAGTCGACCCTGGTCAACGACATCCTCTACACGCACCTGGCGCGCGAGCTGAACGGCGCCAAGTCGGTGCCCGGGCGGCACACGCGCGTGGACGGCGACGACCTCGTCGACAAGGTCGTGCACGTTGACCAGTCCCCGATCGGCCGCACCCCCCGGTCGAACCCGGCGACCTACACCGGCGTCTTCGACCACGTCCGCAAGCTCTTCGCCGAGACGATGGAGGCCAAGGTCCGGGGGTACCTGCCCGGCCGGTTCTCCTTCAACGTCAAGGGCGGCCGCTGCGAGAACTGCTCCGGCGACGGCACGATCAAGATCGAGATGAACTTCCTCCCGGACGTCTACGTCCCGTGCGAGGTCTGCCACGGCGACCGGTACAACCGGGAGACCCTGGAGGTCCACTACAAGGGCAAGTCCATCGCCGAAGTCCTGAACATGCCGATCGAGGAGGCGCTGGACTTCTTCGAGGCCGTCCCGACCATCGCCCGCCACCTGCGGACGCTCAACGAGGTCGGCCTCGGTTACGTCCGGCTCGGCCAGTCGGCGCCGACGCTCTCCGGCGGTGAGGCGCAGCGCGTGAAGCTCGCCTCCGAGCTCCAGAAGCGCTCGACGGGCCGCACGGTCTACGTCCTGGACGAGCCGACCACCGGTCTGCACTTCGAGGACATCTCGAAGCTGATCAAGGTGCTGTCCGGACTGGTCGACAAGGGCAACTCGGTGATCGTCATCGAGCACAACCTCGATGTCATCAAGACCGCCGACTGGGTCATCGACATGGGCCCCGAGGGCGGCAACGGCGGCGGCCTGGTCGTCGCCGAGGGCACCCCGGAGGAGGTCGCCTCGGTCTCCACCAGCCACACCGGCAAGTTCCTCCGCGAGGTCCTCGGCGCGGACCGGATCAGCGACGCCGGAGCGACCGTTCCCGCGGCCCGGGGCGCGAAGACGGCGGCGAAGAGGACGGCGGCGAAGAAGGCCCCGGCCAAGAAGGCCCCGGCCAAGAAGGCGACCGCCGCGGACGCGACCGCCACCAAGGCGGCCGCGCCCGCCAGGAAGACGGCCGCGAAGGCGACCGCCACGAAGGCCGCGGCCAAGAAGGCGACGACCCGGGCCCGCAAGGCCTGACGTCCGAGGCAGGGCCCCCACCGGGGGCCCTGCCTCAAGCCTGCCCGCCGCCGCCGGTATCGTCGGTTCGGTCACGCCTTGCCCCGATCCACCGTGGAGCGCCCATGTCCGGCCAGTCCAGCCGCCGCACCGTACTGAAAGGCGCCGCCCTCGCCGGTGCCGCCGGGCTGGGAGTCACCGCCTGCTCCACCGAGTCCAACCTCGGCCACGCCCAGGTGCCGACCCCGACCGCCCCGGTCACCCTCGGCGCCCCGGACGAGGTCCCGGTCGGCGGCGCCAAGCTCTACCGCGAGCAGCGGGTCCTGGTGAGCTGCCCGGCCAAGGGCCAGTACAAGGCGTTCAGCGCCCAGTGCACCCACGCCGGCTGCGTCCTCGACAAGATCGAGAACAACGAGGGCAACTGCCCCTGCCACGGCAGCCGCTTCGACGTGACGACCGGCAAGGCGCTCAAGGGCCCGGCCACCGTCCCGCTCCCCGAGGTCGCGGTCCGCGTCGAGAACGGCAAGCTGATCGCCGGACCCGAGGCGACGACCCCCAAGGCCTGAGCCCGGGCCGCACGGTTCGCAGGCTCCCGCCAGGCGCGCTACGTCCAGTCCCAGTCGATCCCCAGGATCCCCGGGCGCACCCCCTGCTCCACGACATGCACCGTGCGGTGCCGGCCGCTCAGGGTCAGCTCCGCACGGCCCCCGCGCGGCGCGCCCGTCGAGGCCTGCGCGAACCTCCGGCACCGCAGCGGAAGCGCCGCCTCGTCGAAGCGCACCTGCAGCACGTACTGCCCGCCCGCGAAGCTGAACCCGCGCACGTACTCCCGGCTCGGCCCCGCCGTACCGTCCTCGAAGCCGTACGAGAAGAGGTACGTGTCCCCGGCCCGCAGCCGCACGTCGAAGAGCAGCTCCGCGACGAGCACCCCCGTCCCGGCGTGCCACCGCACCCGCCCGGTCCTGCAGTTCTCCACCGCCCGCACCGCCACCCGCGACGGGTCGCAGCCGGGGTCCCCGTGGTGGATGGCGAGATAGCGGTCCACGCCGTCCCGGTGCGCCCGCACCACGTGCTGCGATTCGCGCCCCACCAGCTCCCGCCCCGCCCCGATCCGCACCCGCTCGTGGTGCCCGACGGTGTGCAGTCCGCCGTCCGTCGGCGTCTCGAGCTCGGCGAGCAGCTCCTCGACCGAGCCGGACGCCTCCACGAGGGAGCGGTACGAGCGGGCCGCCGGACGCTCCGCCTCGGCGCGCGCGACCGCGTCCTCCGCGAGCAACCGCAGCAGTGAGTTCCCGGGGAGCTGGAGCACCTCCTCCAGGGCGCGGACCGCTTTGAGGGACTCCGGCCGCTGCGGGCGGCGGGCGCCCTGCTGCCAGTAGCTCAGACTCGTCACCCCGACCTTGACCCCGCGGTGGGCGAGATGGTGCTGGACCCGCTGGAGCGGCAGCCCGCGCACGGCGAGCGCGGTGCGCAGCGCCAGATGGAAGGGGCCGGTGTGCAGCAGCCGCAGCAGATCGGCCTCGGTGTGGCTCACGAGGGCTCCTCGGTGAACATTCACGACGGGGGCGCGGACCGGTGCGCCGCGAGGGGCGGGCGGGCAGGTGGGCCGAGGGTGTCCGTTCACACCCGGGCCACACCGTTCACAGCCCGATGTCACCCCGCATTGAAGCGTGTTGACCAGATCAGGACAACGGCCGATGCTCCTGACCAGCGTCCGGACGCGCTCCTCCACCCCATCCCCACCCCCCACTCCAGGGAGGAACGCGATGCGCAGAAGAAAGCTGAACCTCGCGGCACTCGCCGCGGCCGCCCTCTTCCTCGTCCCCACCACCTCGGCCTCGGCGGCCCCCGTCGACGACACCGCCGTCCTCGGCTCCCACCGGCTGAACATCACCATGCAGGCCCAGCAGAAGACCAACTGGTGCTGGGCGGCGGGCGGCAACACCATCGCCACCTGGTTCGGCCGGAACCACAGCCAGAACCAGTTCTGCAACGCCGCCTTCGACCGCCGGCAGGGCTACGACTGCCCCAACTGGCAGGCCACGCTCGGCAACGTCCAGACCGGCCTGCGCTGGGCCGGGATCAACCCCGGCTCGTACGTCGACGGCTGGCTGCGCTACTCGACCGTGCAGACCGAGATCAACGCGAACCGGCCCGTCGAGACCCGCATCCAGTGGGCGGGCGGCGGCGGTCACATGCACGTGCTGTACGGCTACGACGACTCCGGCAGCTGGGTCTACTGGGGCGACCCCTGGCCCTCCAGCAACCGCTACAACTGGGCCTCGCACGCCTGGTACGTCGACAACGAGTCGTTCTCCTGGACCCACTCGCTCTACCGGATCGGGGCGTGACGACGATGAACGCTCGTGCCACGGGTGCCGGCCTCCTGGCCGCCGCGACCCTCGTCCTCCTCGGGACGCTCCCGGCGGCCGCCGCCGGGGGACCGCCGCCCGCGCCGACCCCCGAACTGGCCGCCTCGGCGCCCGGCACCCTGGACACCCTGGCCCGGTTCTTCGCCCGGGACGGGGCCGCCGCCCGCTCGGCGGCCGCGCCGCGCGTCGAGGGAGGGTCCGTCCCGGTACGGATCCTCTCCCCGGACTTCGTCGCGGGGAAGGCGGGTGCCCCGGTCGCCCGGACCGAGTTCCGCGCGAGCCGCGCCGTGGCGCCGGACGGGCAGAAGGCCTCGCTCTGGACGGTGAAGGGGGCCGGAGGCTGGCAGGTGGTGAACATCGCGACCGGCGACGACGAGATCCGCTTCGCGGAACAGGGCGGGCGTCTGCTGCCCGGCGGCCTCGTCTTCCGCGAGCCGCAGATCGACGCCTGGTACGTGCAGAAGGGCACGAAGGTGCTCCCGCTCGACGAGGACGCGATACGGGCCGTCGGCCGGAACGGGACGAGCCTCACCGCGTACCGGGACAGGGTCGCCCGCGCGTACGGCGACAAGCTGCCGGGTTCGGCGTACGCGGCGAAGGGCGCGGCCGGCGGGTACGCCCCGCAGGCCGCGGCACCCGGGCCCGCGTCCCGTACGGCCGCCGCACACGACGAGGCCGCCCTCACGGGCGCCTCCGCGGCGGCGGGTGCGGGCGCGCTCCTGGCCCTCGCCCTTACGGGCACGGTGCTCCTCCGGAGCCGTACCCGGAGCACCACGGAGGCCTGAGCGACCGGGCCCCGCGCCACCGGCCGGCAGTCACCCGCGCGAGGGGCGACCGCCGGCCGGTGGTCGGGTTGTGCGAGGCAGGGGTGTCGGTGCCCGCCAGTAGGGTGGGGAGCATGGCAGACCCCTCCAGCTACCGCCCCAAGCCGGGTCAGATCCCCGACTCCCCGGGGGTCTACAAGTTCCGCGACGAGCACCGCCGCGTGATCTACGTGGGGAAGGCGAAGTCCCTGCGCCAGCGGCTCGCCAACTACTTCCAGCCGCTCGCGAGCCTGCACCCGCGCACGGCCACCATGGTGACCACCGCCGCCTCCGTCGAGTGGACCGTCGTGTCGACCGAGGTCGAGGCGCTGCAGCTGGAGTACTCCTGGATCAAGGAGTACGACCCCCGGTTCAACGTGAAGTACCGGGACGACAAGAGCTACCCGTACCTCGCGGTCACCATGAACGAGGAGTTCCCGCGCGTCCAGGTCATGCGCGGCCACAAGAAGAAGGGCGTGCGCTACTTCGGGCCGTACGCGCACGCGTGGGCGATCCGCGAGACCGTCGACCTGATGCTGCGGGTCTTCCCCGTCCGCACCTGCTCGGCGGGCGTCTTCCGGAACGCGGCCTCGGCCGGCCGCCCCTGCCTCCTCGGCTACATCGGCAAGTGCTCGGCCCCCTGCGTCGGCCGGGTCACCCCCGAGGAGCACCGCGAACTCGCCGAGGAGTTCAGCGACTTCATGGCCGGCCGTACCGGGACCTACATCCGCCGTCTCGAGAAGCAGATGATGCTGGCCGCCGAGGACATGGAGTACGAGAAGGCCGGTCGGCTGCGCGACGACATAGAGGCGCTGCGCCGGGCCATGGAGAAGAGCGCGGTCGTGCTCGCCGACGCCACCGACGCCGACCTGATCGCCCTCGCGGAGGACGAGCTGGAGGCCGCGGTGCAGATCTTCCACGTGCGCGGCGGACGCGTCCGCGGCCAGCGCGGCTGGGTCACCGACAAGGTCGAGGCCGTCGACACGGCCGGCCTCGTCGAGCACGCGCTGCAGCAGCTGTACGGCGAGGAGAGCGGCGACGCGGTCCCCAAGGAGGTCCTGGTCCCGGCGCTGCCCGAGGACGCGGAGGCCGTCACCGCCTGGCTCACAGGCCGCCGCGGGTCGAACGTCTCGCTGCGGATCCCGCAGCGCGGCGACAAGAAGGACCTCATGACGACGGTCGCGCGCAACGCCCAGCAGGCGCTCGTGCTGCACAAGACGAAGCGCGCCAGCGATCTGACCACCCGCTCCCGGGCCCTGGAGGAGATCGCCGAGGCCCTGGACCTGGAGTCGGCGCCGCTGCGGATCGAGTGCTTCGACATCTCGCACCTCCAGGGCGAGGACGTGGTCGCCTCGATGGTGGTCTTCGAGGACGGACTGCCCCGCAAGAGCGAGTACCGCCGCTTCCAGATCAAGGGCTTCGAGGGGCAGGACGACGTCCGGTCCATGCACGAGGTGATCGGCCGCCGCTTCCGGCGCTATCTCGCCGAGAAGGAGAGGACGGGGGAGTGGGATCCGGAGGGCGTGGTCGAGGACCCGGAGGAGACCGGGCGGCCCAAGCGCTTCGCGTACCCGCCGCAGCTCGTGGTGGTCGACGGCGGGCAGCCGCAGGTCGCCGCCGCCCGGCGGGCCCTGGACGAGCTGGGCATCGATGACATCGCGGTCTGCGGGCTCGCCAAGCGTCTCGAGGAGGTCTGGCTGCCCGGCGACGACGACCCGGTCGTGCTGCCCCGCTCCAGCGAGGGCCTGTACCTCCTTCAGCGCGTACGTGACACGGCTCACGACTTCGCCATCCGCTACCAGCGGTCCAAGCGGACGAAACGCATCCGGACCAGCCCTCTCGACGAGGTCCCCGGTCTGGGTGACACCCGGAAACGCGCGTTGATCAAGCATTTCGGCTCGGTGAAGCGGCTCCGGCAGGCGACAATCGAGCAGATCTGCGAAGTTCCCGGCATGGGCCGGAAGACCGCGGAAGCGGTCGTCGTGGCCCTCGCCCAGGCGGCCCCGGCCGCACCCGCCGTGAACACGGCGACAGGAGAGATCATGGACGACGACGGGGGCGGCACGGCATGACCGCGCACGAGCAGCAGGACCGGCACGATGAGCAGGACGCGCAGGACCAGCATGACAGGGAAGGCGGAGCAGGAGACGTGAGTACGGGCACGAAGGAGACCCCCGGCGACAACGGCGCCGAGGCGGCCATCCCCGAACTGGTGATCATCTCCGGCATGTCCGGAGCGGGCCGGTCCACCGCGGCGAAGTGCCTGGAGGACCTCGGCTGGTTCGTCGTGGACAACCTCCCGCCCGCGCTGATCCCCACCATGGTGGAACTCGGAGCCCGCTCCCAGGGCAACGTCGCCCGGATCGCCGTCGTCGTGGACGTCCGCGGCCGGCAGTTCTTCGACAACCTCAGGGAGTCCCTCGCCGACCTGGACGCCAAGCAGGTCACCCGCCGCATCGTCTTCCTGGAGTCGTCCGACGACGCCCTGGTCCGGCGCTTCGAGTCGGTCCGCAGGCCCCACCCGCTCCAGGGCGACGGGCGGATCACCGACGGCATCGCCGCCGAGCGCGACCTGCTGCGCGAGCTGCGCGGCGACGCCGACCTGGTGATCGACACCTCCAGCCTCAACGTCCACGAGCTGCGCGCCAAGATGGACGCCCAGTTCGCCGGCGACGAGGAGCCCGAGCTGCGGGCCACCGTGATGTCCTTCGGCTTCAAATACGGCCTGCCGGTCGACGCCGACCTCGTCGTCGACATGCGCTTCCTGCCGAACCCGCACTGGGTCCCCGAGCTGCGCCCCTTCACCGGCCTCAACGAGGAGGTGTCGAACTACGTCTACAACCAGCCCGGCGCCAAGGAGTTCCTCGACCGCTACACGGAGCTGCTCCAGCTGATCGCCGCGGGCTACCGCCGCGAGGGCAAGCGGTACGTGACCATCGCCGTGGGCTGCACCGGCGGCAAGCACCGCTCCGTGGCCACCGCCGAGCGCCTCGCCGCCCGCATCGCCGCCGAAGGCGTCGAGACCGTGGTCGTCCACCGGGACATGGGGCGCGAGTGAAGCCGTACCGACGGCGCGCCTCCACCCTCACGGCGCGGCGCACGCTCCGCAGGCGCGGCGCCCAGCCCAAGGTGGTCGCGCTGGGCGGCGGCATGGGCCTCTCGGCCTCCCTCGCCGCCCTCCGCCGGATCACCGGCGACCTCACCGCCGTCGTCACCGTCGCCGACGACGGCGGCTCCAGCGGCCGGCTCCGGGAGGAGCTGGGCGTGCTGCCCCCGGGAGACCTCCGCAAGGCGCTCGCCGCGCTCTGCGGCGACGACGACTGGGGCCAGACCTGGGCCAGGGTCATCCAGCACCGTTTCCAGTCCAAGGGCGAGATCAACGGCCACGCCGTCGGCAACCTGCTGATCGTCGCCCTCTGGGAGCAGCTCGGCGACCCCGTGCAGGCCCTGGACCTGGTGGGCCGGCTGCTCGGCGCCCAGGGCCGGGTGCTGCCCATGTCCGCCGTACCCCTGGAGCTCCAGGCCCTGGTCAGGGGCCATGACCCGGAGCGGCCGGACGACGTGGACACCGTGTGCGGTCAGGCGACCGTGGCGCTCACCCCCGGCGAGGTGCAGTCCGTGCACCTCGTGCCGCACGACCCGCCGGCTGTGCCGGAGGCGGTCGAGGCGGTCCTGGACGCGGACTGGGTGGTGCTCGGTCCCGGCTCGTGGTTCTCCTCGGTGATCCCGCACCTCCTCGTGCCCGAACTGCTCGACGCCCTGGCCACGACGAAGGCCCGGAAGGTGCTGTCGCTGAACCTCGCGCCGCAGCCCGGAGAAACCGAGGGCTTCTCCCCGCAGCGTCATTTGGAGGTTTTGGGACGACACGCCCCTAAACTCGCCCTGGACGTGGTGCTGGCCGACGAGGCCGCCGTGCCCGATCGCGAGTCCCTCTCCGATGCCGCCAAGCGGCTCGGTGCCGCGGTCGAGCTGGCGCCGGTGGCCGGGCCCGACGGCTCCGCGAAGCATGACCCGGAGCTGTTGGCCGCCGCGTACGACCGTATTTTTCGGATGCATGGAAGGATCGGCCCATGGCGATGACGGCAGCGGTGAAGGACGAGATCTCCCGGCTTCCCGTCACCCGGACCTGCTGCAGGAAGGCAGAGGTCTCGTCGATCCTGCGGTTCGCGGGCGGGCTGCACCTGGTGAGCGGCCGCATCGTGATCGAGGCGGAGCTGGACACGGCGATGGCGGCGCGCCGCCTCAAGCGGGACATCATGGAGATCTTCGGGCACAGCTCGGAGCTGATCGTGATGGCCCCCGGCGGCCTGCGGCGCGGCTCGCGCTTCGTCGTGCGGGTGGTGGCGGGCGGCGACCAGCTGGCCCGGCAGACGGGTCTCGTGGACGGCCGAGGCCGCCCCATCCGGGGCCTCCCCCCGCAGGTGGTCTCCGGCGCGACCTGTGACGCGGAGGCGGCCTGGCGCGGCGCGTTCCTCGCGCACGGCTCCCTGACCGAGCCCGGCCGGTCCTCCTCCCTGGAGGTCACCTGCCCGGGTCCCGAGGCGGCGCTCGCCCTCGTCGGCGCGGCCCGCCGGCTCTCCATCGCGGCGAAGGCCCGCGAGGTACGGGGTGTGGACCGGGTCGTCGTCCGTGACGGCGACGCGATCGGCGCCCTCCTCACCCGGCTCGGCGCGCACGAGTCGGTGCTCGCCTGGGAGGAGCGGCGGATGCGGCGCGAGGTCCGCGCCACGGCCAACCGCCTGGCCAACTTCGACGACGCCAACCTGCGCCGCTCGGCCCGCGCGGCGGTCGCCGCAGGGGCCCGGGTGCAGCGCGCCCTGGAGATCCTCGGCGAGGAGGTGCCCGAGCACCTCGCCGCGGCCGGCCGGCTCCGCATGGAGCACAAGCAGGCCTCCCTGGAGGAGCTGGGCGCGCTCGCCGACCCGCCGCTGACGAAGGACGCGGTGGCCGGCCGGATCCGCCGGCTGCTCGCCATGGCCGACAAGCGGGCGCAGGACCTGGGCATCCCCGGGACCGAGTCCAACCTGACGGAGGAGCTCGACGACAGCCTCGTCGGCTGAGCCGTTCCGCCCCGAACGGAACCTCGAACTCCGAGCTGCCGGTGCCCTTCTGAGGCACCGGCAGCTTTTTCGTACCGCCGCGAGGCACCCTTGACAGGCCCATGGGTGCCCATGAGCCTGGCGTCTGTTCACCTTCGGGGCAGACAACAGCAAGGGGGGCTCATGAGACGCAGAGCGAGATCGATCCTCGCCGCGGCTTCACTGCTGATCGCGGGCATGGCGGCGGCACCCGTCGCCGGAGCGCAGCCCGACGACCGGGACGGCGGCGACGCCTTCTCCGTATGGCGTGCCGAAGTCACCAAGGAGCAGGTCCCGCTGCTCCTGGAAGCCGGTGCGGACGCCCACGAGATGACCGAACAGGTCCCCGACAAGGGTTCCGCGACGGTCGAGCTCTTCCTCACCGGCCGGCAGGCCGGACACCTGCGCGGCCAGGGCGTCGAACTCGCCCGGCACAGCCTGACCGCCCAGGCCGAGCGGCGGGTGGCCGCCGCGGGAGACGGGGTCTTCCGCCCGTACAGCGGCCCGGGCGGGCTCGAGCAGGAGATCCGGGACACCGCCCGGGCCAACCCCGGCATCACCAAGGTCGTCTCCATCGGCAAGAGCCTCAAGGGCCAGGACATCCTCGCCGTCAAGGTCAGCAAGGGCGCCCAGCGGGTCAAGGACGGCACCAAGCCCGCCACGCTGTACCTGTCCAACCAGCACGCACGCGAGTGGATCACCCCGGAGATGACCCGGCGGCTGCTCCACCACTACCTCGACGGCTACGGCAAGGACGAGCGGATCACCCGGATCGTCGACACCACCGAGCTGTGGTTCGTGCTCTCCGCCAACCCGGACGGCTACGACTTCACGCACGCCGCCCCCGCGAACCGTCAGTGGCGCAAGAACCTCCGCGACAACGACGGCGACGGGAAGATCGCCCCCGGCGACGGCGTCGACCTCAACCGCAACTTCGCCTACAAGTGGGGCTACGACAACGAGGGTTCGTCGCCCGACCCGGCCGACGAGACCTTCCGCGGCACGGGCCCCATGTCGGAGCCCGAGACCAAGGCCCTCGACGCCTTCCAGAAGCGGATCGGCTTCGCGTACGGCATCAACTACCACTCGGCCGCCCAGCTCATCCTGTACGGCGTCGGCTGGCAGGTCGCCACGGACACCCCCGACGACGTGGCCCTCAAGGCCCTCGCCGGCACCCCGCAGAACCCGGCGGTGCCCGGTTACCGGCCGCAGGTCTCCTCGGAGCTCTACATCACCAACGGCGAGGCGGACGGACACGCCGCCAACGTCAACGGGATGCAGATGTTCACCCCGGAGATGTCGACCTGCGCCACCGCCTCCCGGGTCGACCCGAACGACGCCTGGAACCCGGCCGACTGCGCGTCCGTCTTCACCTTCCCGGACGACGAGAAGCTGATCCAGGCCGAGTTCGCCAAGAACATCCCCTTCGCGCTCGCCGTCGCCGAGACCGCCGCCCACCCGGACCGGCCCGTCTCCCCGGTCGGCATCGACGCCCCCGACTTCACCCCGAAGACCTTCACCACCTCCTACGCCCGCGGCGAGGAGCAGGAGGTCGCCGTCACCGCCCGCAAGTCCCTGCGCGGCAAGACCCTGAAGTACCGGATCAACGGCGGCCGCACCCACAGCGAGGAGCTCGACGCCTGGAAGGGCGGCGAGACCTTCGGCGGCGAGGACAACCTCTACTTCGACGAGTACCGCGCCGAGGTCGAGGGCGCCAGGACCGGCGACTCCGTCGAGGTCTGGTTCACCGCCCGCACCCGCGAGGGCCGGACCACCGCCTCCGCCCCCTTCACCTACAAGGTGGCCGAGCGCCCCCGCGGCGACGTGCTCGTCCTCGCGGAGGAGGGCGGCACCACCGCCGCCCGGCACACCGCCGCGTACGTGAAGGCGCTCGCCGACAACGGCCGCAGGGCCGCCGTCTGGGACGTCGCCACACAGGGCACCCCCGACGCCCTCGGCATCCTGTCCCACTTCCGTACGGTCGTCTGGTACACCGGCGCCGAGGCGCCCTCCGGCACCACCCAGCTCGCCGTGCGGGCCTACCTCAACGAGGGCGGCAAGCTGATCAACGCCGGTGAGAAGTCCGGCGGCCTGACCCGGATCGGCCGGGCCGAGTCCAACGACTTCGCCCAGTACTACCTCGGCGCCTACCACCGCGCGGGCCTCAAGAACCCCCCGGCCTTCGCGGGCACCGGAGCCCTCGCGGGCGCCGGCGCGAGCCTCGCCGGCGCCGCCGACAACCCGCTCGACCACGCCGGCGCGTACACCGTCACCTCGGACACGCTGCCGCCCGGGGAGTTCCCGCAGTTCGCGAGCAGCGCCTCGGCCGGTGACTACCCGGGCATCCGCATGCCCTTCGAGCCCGCCGAGGGCACGTCCTTCGCCGCCGTCAAGCACGCCGACAACACCTGGGCGCGGCTCAGCAGGACCGTCGACCTCACCGGCGTCGCGGCCGGCGCCGCCCCGCGCCTGGACTTCCAGGTCAGCTACGACACCGAGCCCGGTTACGACAACCTCGTCGTCGAGGCCCACACCGTCGGCCAGGACGACTGGACGACCCTGCCCGACAGCAACGGCGGCACCTCCGCCGAGCCCCCGGCCGACTGCGGCGAGGGCTACTACGTCCGTGGCCACCCCTTCCTCGCCCACTACCTCACCGTCGGCGAGGACGGCTGCGCGGCGACCGGCACCACCGGCTCCTGGAACGCCTTCACCGGCCCCTCCAACGGCTGGCGGCAGGCCTCCGTCGACCTGAGCGCCTGGGCGGGCAAGCAGGTCGAGCTGTCGATCTCGTACGTCTCCGACCCCGGTACGGGCGAGATGGGCGCGTTCGTCGACGACACCCGCCTCGTCACCGGGACCACCACGGAGGCGGAGGGCTTCGAGACCGCCCTCGGCGCGTGGACCGTACCGGGCGCTCCGGACGGCAGCCCCGGCAACGGCGCCGACTGGACGCGCTCCGCGGCGCTCTTCCACTCGCAGGCCGCCGTCACCACCCGTGACACCGTCCTCCTCGGCTACGGCCTGGAGCACGTGCCCGGTGCGGCGGACCGGGCACGACTCGTCCGCAGCGCCCTCGGGGTGCTCCGCCGCTGACGGAGAGTAGTCGGGACAAAGGTCCCACGACGGCCCGTACCCGCCGGTAGGTACGGGCCGTCGGCCCCCCACCCTCACTTTCCGGGCTCGTCCGGATGCGCTGGATGTCACTCCCGGCTCCCTGGAGAGGTAGGGTCGTAAGCGGTCGGGGACATCCCTAAAAACAAAAATCTCGCCGGCGTCGAGCACACCGGCGTACCTAACGAGGAGATCGGTTCGTGACGATCCGCGTAGGCATCAACGGCTTTGGCCGCATCGGCCGGAACTACTTCCGCGCGCTCCTTGATCAGGGTGCTGACATCGAGATCGTGGCCGTCAACGACCTGGGTGACACCGCGACCACCGCGCACCTGCTGAAGTACGACACCATCCTGGGGCGCCTCAAGGCCGAGGTCACCCACACCGCCGACACCATCACCGTCGACGGCCGCACCATCAAGGTGCTCTCCGAGCGCAACCCTGCCGACATCCCCTGGGGTGAGCTGGGCGTCGACATCGTCATCGAGTCGACCGGCATCTTCACCAAGAAGGCCGACGCCGAGAAGCACATCGCCGGCGGCGCCAAGAAGGTCCTCATCTCGGCTCCGGCCAGCGACGAGGACATCACCATCGTCATGGGCGTCAACCAGGACAAGTACGACGCGGCCAAGCACCACGTCATCTCCAACGCCTCCTGCACGACGAACTGTGTCGCGCCGATGGCGAAGGTCCTCGACGAGAACTTCGGCATCGTCAAGGGCCTGATGACGACGGTCCACGCGTACACCAACGACCAGCGCATCCTGGACTTCCCGCACAAGGACCTGCGCCGCGCCCGCGCCGCCGCGGAGAACATCATCCCGACCACGACGGGTGCCGCCAAGGCCACCGCGCTGGTCCTCCCGCAGCTCAAGGGCAAGCTCGACGGCATCGCCATGCGCGTCCCGGTCCCGACCGGTTCCGCCACCGACCTCGTCGTCACCCTCGACCGCGAGGTCACCAAGGACGAGGTCAACGCCGCGTTCAAGAAGGCCTCCGAGGACGGCGACCTCAAGGGCGTCCTGGTCTACACCGAGGACCCGATCGTCTCCTCCGACATCGTCAGCGACCCGGCGTCCTGCACCTTCGACGCCTCCCTGACCATGGTCCAGGAGGGCAACACGGTCAAGATCCTCGGCTGGTACGACAACGAGTGGGGCTACTCCAACCGTCTCGTCGACCTCACCGTCTTCGTCGGCGGCCAGCTCTAAGCTTCAGGGCGGGCTTTCGATGTGAGCAGGGCTCGGGCAGCGCAACGCCGCGCTGTACGAGCCCTGTTTGTGTGCTCCACCGCGTACCAAGGAGTCTGTGACAGATGAAGACGATCGACGAGCTTCTCGCCGAAGGCGTCTCCGGCAAGCGGGTGTTCGTCCGCGCCGACCTCAACGTGCCGCTCGACGGCACCACCATCACCGACGACGGCCGCATCCGCGCCGTCGTCCCCACGGTCAAGGCGCTCGCCGACGCGGGCGCCCGCGTCGTGGTCGCCTCACACCTGGGCCGCCCGAAGGGCGCCCCGGACCCGGCGTTCTCGCTCGCACCGGCCGCCGCCCGCCTCGGCGAGCTGCTCGGCGCCGAGGTGGCCTTCGCGACGGACACGGTCGGCGACTCCGCCACCGCCACCGTCGCCGGCCTCTCCGACGGCCAGGTCGCCGTGATCGAGAACCTCCGGTTCAACGCCGGCGAGACCTCGAAGGACGACGCCGAGCGCGGCGCCTTCGCGGACCGTCTTGCCACCCTCGCCGACGTCTACGTCGGCGACGGCTTCGGCGCCGTGCACCGCAAGCACGCCTCGGTCTTCGACCTCCCGGCGCGCCTCCCGCACGCCGCCGGCTACCTCATCGCCACCGAGGTCGGCGTCCTGAAGAAGCTCACGGACGACGTCCAGCGGCCCTACGTGGTCGCGCTCGGCGGCGCCAAGGTCTCCGACAAGCTCGGGGTCATCGACCACCTCCTGGAGAAGGCCGACCGCATCCTCATCGGCGGCGGCATGGCGTACACCTTCCTCAAGGCCCAGGGCCACGAGGTCGGCATCTCGCTGCTCCAGGAGGACCAGATCCCGGCGGTCCTGGACTACTTGAAGCGGGCCAAGGAGCGCGGCGTGGAGTTCGTGCTCCCCGTCGACGTCCTGGTCTCGTCCGAGTTCCCTGACCTGAAGACCAAGGCCCCGGCCCACCCCACCACGGTCGCCGCGGACGCCATCCCGGCGGACGAGGAGGGCCTGGACATCGGTCCGGAGACCCGTAAGCTCTACGCCTCGAAGCTCGCCGACGCCGGCACCGTCTTCTGGAACGGTCCGATGGGCGTCTTCGAGCACCCCGCCTACGCCGAGGGCACCAAGGCCGTCGCCCAGGCGCTCCTCGACTCCCCGGCCTTCACCGTGGTGGGCGGTGGCGACTCCGCCGCCGCCGTCCGCATCCTGGGCTTCGACGAGACGAAGTTCGGCCACATCTCTACCGGCGGCGGCGCCTCCCTCGAGTACCTCGAGGGCAAGCAGCTCCCCGGCCTCGTCGCACTGGAGGACTGACCCACACATGAGCACCCGCACCCCGCTGATGGCGGGCAACTGGAAGATGAACCTCAACCACCTCGAGGCCATCGCCCACGTCCAGAAGCTCGCCTTCGCCCTGACCGACAAGGACTACGACGCCTGTGAGGTCGCGGTCCTGGTCCCCTTCACCGACCTGCGGTCCGTACAGACCCTGGTCGACGGCGACAAGCTGAAGATCAAGTACGGCGCCCAGGACCTCTCGGCGCACGACTCCGGTGCCTACACCGGTGAGATCTCGGGCTCGATGCTGGCCAAGTTCAAGTGCGCCTACGTGGCCGTCGGCCACTCCGAGCGCCGCCAGTACCACGCCGAGAACGACGAGGTCTGCAACGCCAAGGTGAAGGCCGCCTTCAAGCACGGCGTGACCCCGATCCTCTGCGTCGGCGAGGGCCTGGACATCCGCAAGGCCGGACAGCAGGTCGAGTACACCCTCGCCCAGCTCGACGGCGGTCTGAAGGACGTCCCGGCCGAGCAGGCCGAGACCATCGTGATCGCGTACGAGCCGGTGTGGGCCATCGGCACCGGCGAGGTCGCCACCCCCGAGGACGCGCAGGAGGTCTGCGGCGCGATCCGCGGGCGCCTCGCGGAGCTGTACTCGCAGGAGCTGGCCGACAAGGTCCGCATCCAGTACGGCGGCTCGGTCAAGGCCGGCAACGTGGCCGCGATCATGGCGCAGCCGGACGTCGACGGCGCCCTGGTGGGCGGCGCGGCGCTGGACGCCGACGAGTTCGTCAAGATCGTGCGCTTCCGCGACCAGTGAGTATGCGGTAGCGGAGTTACGTCGTACCCTAGCGGGGGTCGGGCAGGTGCCCGGCCCCCGTCCGTATAAGTCCGAGGAAGTTGGTCCAGCCGTGGTTATGGGGTTCTCGATCGCCCTGCTCGTCTTCAGCGGGCTGCTGATGCTGCTCGTACTGATGCACAAGGGAAAGGGCGGCGGTCTCTCCGACATGTTCGGTGGCGGCATGCAGTCGTCCGTCGGTGGCTCCTCGGTCGCCGAGCGCAACCTGGACCGGATCACCGTCGTGGTCGGTCTGCTCTGGTTCGCCTGCATTGTGGTACTTGGTCTCCTGATGAAGTTGGACGGGTAACTCCGAACACTGGACGCGCGTTGGGCCTTACGTAGACTGGGGCATCTTCGAGCACCATCACGCAGGGAGTTACGACCGTGGCAAGTGGCAACGCGATCCGGGGAAGCCGGGTCGGAGCGGGGCCGATGGGCGAGGCCGAGCGGGGCGAATCGGCGCCGCGCGCCCGCATCTCCTTCTGGTGCTCGAACGGGCACGAGACGCAGCCGAGCTTCGCCAGCGACGCGGCGATCCCGGAGACCTGGGACTGCCCTCGCTGCGGCTTCCCGGCAGGTCAGGACCGGGACAACCCGCCGGACCCGCCGCGCACGGAGCCGTACAAGACCCACCTCGCGTACGTGCGTGAACGACGCAGCGACGCGGACGGCGAGGCGATCCTCGCCGAAGCCCTCGCCAAGCTGCGGGGCGAGATCTGAGCGTGGTGTGACGGTGTGACGAACGGGCCTTGCCCGCGAACCCAGTTCGCGGGCAAGGCCCGTTCTGTGTTTCCCGGCGTTCCCGGCGTTCCCGGCGACCGTGCACCACCGCTCTCCTCACGACCCTGCCGTTCGCGCCTCGCCGTCGCGTCGTCGGCCCCCCTGATCAATTAGGTTTGGAGACGCAGCGGGGCAGACAAGCAGTACGAGAAGAAGTGGGCGATGTCCGAGATGAACAACGAAGGCCGCACCAGGCTCAACCGGCTGCCCGAGTGGGCGGCCCTCGGCAAGCACCGTGAGCAGCTGGGCGAGACCCACCTGCGCGACCTGTTCGCCGCCGACCCCGAGCGGGGCACCGGCCACACCCTCCGGGTAGGCGACCTCCACCTGGACTACTCCAAGCACCTCGTCACCGACGAGACGCTGACGCTGCTGCGCGAACTGGCCGCCGCCACCGGCGTGGCCGAGCTGCGCGACGCCATGTTCCGCGGCGAGAAGATCAACACCACCGAGGACCGCGCCGTCCTCCACACCGCGCTCCGCGCGCCCCGTGACGCCGTGGTCGAGGTCGACGGGGAGAACGTCGTCCCCGGCGTCCACGCCGTCCTCGACAGGATGGCCGCGTTCGCCGACAAGGTCCGCGCCGGCGAGTGGACCGGCCACACCGGCAGGCCGATCAAGAACATCGTCAACATCGGCATCGGCGGCTCCGACCTCGGCCCCGCCATGGCCTACGAGGTCCTGCGCTCCTACACCCAGCGGGACCTGACGCTCCGTTTCGTCTCCAACGTCGACGGCGCCGACCTCCACGAGGCCGTCCGCGACCTCGACCCCGCCGAGACGCTGTTCATCGTCGCCTCGAAGACCTTCACCACCATCGAGACGATCACCAACGCCACCTCCGCCCGCGACTGGCTCCTCACCGGCCTCCGCGCCGGCCAGGAGGCCGTCGCCAAGCACTTCGTCGCCCTCTCGACCAACGCCGAGAAGGTCGAGGAGTTCGGCATCGACACCACGAACATGTTCGAGTTCTGGGACTGGGTCGGCGGCCGCTACTCCTACGACTCCGCCATCGGCCTCTCCGTGATGATCGCCATCGGCCCGGAGCGCTTCCGCGAGATGCTCGACGGCTTCCACCTCGTCGACGAGCACTTCCGCACCGCCCCGCCCGAGGAGAACGCGCCGCTGCTCCTCGGCCTCCTCGGCGTCTGGTACGGCGCCTTCTTCGACGCCCAGTCGCACGCCGTACTCCCGTACTCCCACTACCTGTCGAAGTTCACCGCCTACCTCCAGCAGCTCGACATGGAGTCCAACGGCAAGTCGGTGGACCGCGAGGGCAGGCCGGTCGACTGGCAGACCGGACCCGTCGTCTGGGGCACCCCCGGCACCAACGGGCAGCACGCGTACTACCAGTTGATCCACCAGGGCACCAAGGTCATCCCGGCCGACTTCATCGGCTTCGCCCGGCCCGTCGCCGACCTCCTGCCCGGCCTCGTCGCCCAGCACGACCTGCTCATGGCCAACTTCTTCGCCCAGACCCAGGCGCTCGCCTTCGGCAAGACGCCCGAGGAGGTACGGGCCGAGGGCGTCCCCGAGGAGCTCGTCCCGCACAAGACCTTCCAGGGGAACCACCCCACCACCACGATCCTCGCCGAGAAACTCACCCCTTCCGTCCTCGGCCAGCTGATCGCGCTCTACGAGCACAAGGTCTTCGTCCAGGGCGCGATCTGGAACATCGACTCCTTCGACCAGTGGGGCGTCGAACTCGGCAAGGTCCTGGCCAAGCGGATCGAGCCGGTCCTCACCGAAGGCGAGGGAGGCGAACAGCTCGACAGCTCCACCGCCGGTCTCGTGACCACCTACCGCTCGCTGCGCGGACGGTAGAGGCATGACGGGGGAGAACGCGGTGCGGCTGCGGCCGCCCAGGAACGCCGTGGACGAGCGGGCCGTCACCTGGTGGCGGAGCCGGCTCCTGGCGACCACCGCCGTGCCGGTGGTGGTCCTCGCCGTCCTCGGCGCCCTCATCGGACCCGCCAGGTCCTGGCTGCTGATCGCGGCCGGTGCCGTGGCGGCCGTGGGCCTCGGCTGCGCCGCGTTCCTCCCCTCCTGGTGGTTCCGGGTGCACCGCTGGGAGGTCACCGGCGACGCCGTCTACGTCCGCACGGGAGCCTTCTGGCAGGAATGGCGGATCGCGCCGATGTCCCGCATCCAGACCGTCGACACCTCGCGGGGCCCGCTGGAGCAGCTCTTCCGGCTCGCCACCGTCACGGTGACCACCGCCTCCTCCAAGGGCGCGATCCGGATGGCGGGCCTCGACCACGAACTGGCCGCCGGTCTCGCCGAGCGGCTGACCGTCATCACCCAGGCCACCCCCGGGGACGCCACATGAGCGTGGACCGCGCCGACAGGGTGGACCAGGACACGGCCTGGCTGCGGCTCGATCCCCGGACCGTCCTCGTCCGCGTCGTCCTCTTCGCCGGCGTCCTCGCCGGAGCGGCGCTGCCCGTCGCGTTCGGCCTCGCCGGGTCGCGCCCCCTGTGGCAGGCCTTCGCGTGGGTCGCCACGGGCTTCGCCCTCGCCCTGGCCGCCGACATCGTCGCCGAGACCGTCCGCTACCGCCGCACCCGCTACCGTGTCGGCCTCGAACGCGTCGAACTCCACACCGGACTCCTCGTCGTCCAGCGTCGCTCGCTGGGCCGCGAGCGCGTCCGCAGCGCCGATCTCACCGCCAACCCCCTCCAGCGCGTCTTCGGCCTCGTCAAGCTCCGCATCGGCACCGGCGAGCACACCTCCGGCGGCGAGTCCACGCTCGAACTCGACCTGGTCACCCGGGCCGAGGGGGAGCGGCTCCGCCGCGAACTGCTCGCCCGCGTCACCGCCACCGCCCCCGACGATCCGGACCACGACAACGCCCTGGCCGTCCTCGACCCGCGCTGGATCCGCTACGCCCCCGTCTCCTTCGTCGCCCCCGCCCTCGGCGGCGCGGCGGCCGGAGCCGTCATGCAGGTCAGCGAGTGGTTCGGCGCCCAGGGAGAGGTCATCGACTGGATAGGGGACCGCTTCCGGGACGTCTCCGTCCCGTGGATGATCGCGGACCTGATCCTCCTCGCCACCGTCGCCGGGGTCGTCGGCGCCCTCGGCCTCTGGGTCGAGATGTGGTGGAACTACCGGCTGGAGCGCGAGCCGGGCGGCACCGTGCGGGTCTCCCGCGGCCTCTTCACCACCCGTTCGGTCTCCCTGGAGGAGCGCAGGCTGCGGGGGATAGAGCTGGTCGAGCCGCTCGGGGTCCGGCTGTGCGGGGCCGCCCGTGTGGACGCCGTCGCCACCGGTCTCTCCGAGAGCGGCGACGACCGGCACACCGACCTCAAGACCCTGCTGCCGGCCGTGGGCCGGGAGACGGCCGACCGCGTCGCGGCCCAGGTCCTGCGCGAGCCGGAGCCGCCGACCGCGGCCCCGCTCGCCGGCCACCCCCGCGCCGCCCGGACCCGGCGGCTGCGCTGGGCCCTGTGGTCCGTCGGCGTCCCCGTCGCCGTCCTCGGCGCCCTCGGACTCCTCCTCACCCCGGTCCTGCTGTACGTGGCGGCCGGCTGCGCGGTCGTCCTCACCCCGGTCGCCGTACTGTTCGCCCTCGACGCGTACCGCGGCCTCGGACACGGCGTCAGCGGCGCCTACCTCGTGACCCGTTCGGGGACGGTCCGGCGCGCCACCGTCGCCCTCCAGCGCTCCGGTGTCATCGGCTGGACCGTCAGGCAGTCGTACTTCCAGCGGCGCGCCGGCGTCCTGACGCTCACCGCCACGACGGCGGCCGGAGCGGGCGCGTACGACATCCTCGACGCCGGGCAGAGCCAGGGCCTGACCTTCGCCGCCGGGGCCGTACCGGACCTCCTCGCGCCCTTCCTGGAGCCCGTACCGACGACGGAGGCCCGGTCCACCTGACGGTGAACCGGGCCTCCGTATACGTCGGTCAGGCCGAAGCCGGCGGATACAGACTCCGCGGCAGCTCCGAGGCCGCCGCCGCGTCGAGCAGCCACAGCGTGCGCGAGCGGCCGTAGGCACCGGCCGCGGGGGCCTGCACCTCGCCGGCGCCCGACAGCGCGATGGCCGCCGCCTTCGCCTTGTCCTCACCGGCCGCGAGCAGCCAGACCTCCTTGGCCGCCCGGATCGCCGGAAGGGTCAGGGAGACCCGTACCGGCGGCGGCTTGGGCGCGCCGTGCACGCCGACCACCGTCCGCTCGGTCTCGCGGACCGCGGGCAGCTCGGGGAAGAGCGAGGCCACATGGGTGTCGGGACCGACGCCCAGCATCAGGACGTCGAAGGTCGGCACCCCGCCGTGGTCGCCGGGACCCGAGGCGGCGGCCAGCTCCGCCGCGTACGCGGCCGCGGCGGCGTCGACATCGGCGCCGTAGGGCCCGTCCGAGGCCGGCATGGCGTGCACCCGCGCCGGGTCGAGCGGCACCCGGTCGAGCAGCGCCTCCCTGGCCTGGGTCACGTTCCGCTCGGGGTCTCCCTCGGGCAGGTAACGCTCGTCGCCCCACCACAGGTCGAGCCGCGACCAGTCGATCGCGTCCCGCGCGGGCGCCGCGCCGAGCGCCGCGAGCAGGCCGTTGCCGTTGCGTCCGCCGGTCAGGACGACCGAGGCGGAGCCGCGGGCGGCCTGGGCGTCCACGATCTTCGTGATCAGCCGGGCCGCGGCGGCCTCGGCCATCAGCTCCTTGTCGCGGTGGACGACCAGCTGGGGAGTGCTCACCTGGCCGCCGCCTTCTTGGCCGGTGCCTTCTTCGCGGCGGGCTTCTCGACGGGCTCGGCCGGGGCCGCGGCGGGCTCGGCCGGTGCCGTGACGGCGTCCTGCTCCGGCGTGGGAGCGAGCGTCGCCGCCTCCTCGTCCAGCCGTTCTATGCCGAACTTGAGCGCCGTCGCGTAGGTGTCGTCCGGGTCGAGCCGGCGCAGCTCCTCCGCGATCAGCTCGGCCGTCTCGCGGCGCTTGAGCGCCACGCCGCGGTCCGGCTGTCCCTGGATGGAGAGCGTCGCGAGCGAGCCGTCGGGCCGGTCGAGCACGATCGGTCCCGAGCTGGTCTCCATCCGTACGGACGTCAGACCGGGGCCCGCGGACTTCGAGCGCCGCACCGGCACCTTCAACCGCTCGGCCAGCCACATCGCGAGCAGTTCGACGCTCGGGTTGAACTCCTCGCCCTCCACCTCGGCGGAGGTCACCTCGCACACGACCTGGTCGAGCGCGGCGGCGAGCATCGAACGCCACGGGGTGATCCGGGTCCACGAGAGGTCCGTGTCGCCGGGGGTGTAGCGGTCCGCGCGCGCGGTCAGCTCCTGGATGGGCTGCTCGGCGGCGTACGTGTCGGTCACCCGGCGCTGGGCGAGGGCGCCCAGCGGGTCGCTCGCCGGGTCGGTCGGCGCGTTGACCGGCCACCAGACGACGACGGGGGCGTCCGGGAGGAGCAGCGGCAGCACGACCGACTGGGCGTGGTCGACGACCTCGCCGTACAGCCGGAGCACCACCGTCTCGCCGGTGCTGGCGTCGGCGCCGAGGCGGACCTCGGCGTCGAGCCGTGCCTTGGCGCGGTCCCGCGGCGAGCGCGAGACCCGCTTGATGACCACGAGGGTCCGCGAGGGGTGCTCGCGGGACGCCTCGTTCGCCGCCTTCAGCGCGTCGTAGGCGTTCTCCTCGTCGGTGACGATGACGAGGGTGAGCACCATGCCGACGGCCGGCGTGCCGATCGCCCGCCGCCCGAGCACCAGCGCCTTGTTGATCTTGGATGACGTGGTGTCCGTCAGGTCGGTCTTCATGGCCGGCGCCAGCTCCGTCCGTCTCGTGCGAGCATCTCGTCCGCCTCGACCGGACCCCAGGTCCCGGACTGGTACTGCGCGGGCTTGCCGTGCTTGTCCCAGAACTGCTCGATCGGGTCGAGGATCTTCCAGGACAGCTCGACCTCCTCGACGCGCGGGAAGAGGTTCGAGTCGCCGAGCAGGACGTCGAGGATGAGCCGCTCGTACGCCTCGGGGCTGGACTCCGTGAAGGACTCGCCGTACGCGAAGTCCATCGACACGTCCCGGATCTCCATCTGGGTGCCGGGCACCTTGGAGCCGAACCGCACCGTCACGCCCTCGTCGGGCTGCACCCGGATCACGATGGCGTTGCGGCCGAGTTCCTCGGTCGCGGTGTGGTCGAAGGGGGAGTGCGGGGCGCGCTGGAAGACGACCGCGATCTCCGTGACGCGACGGCCGAGGCGCTTGCCGGTGCGCAGGTAGAAGGGGACGCCCGCCCAGCGGCGGTTGTCGATCTCCAGCTTGACGGCCGCGTAGGTGTCCGTCTTCGACTGGGGGTCGATGCCGTCTTCCTGGAGGTAGCCGACGGCCTTCGCGCCGCCCTGCCACCCGGCCGCGTACTGACCGCGGACCGTGGACTCGCCCAGGTCCTTGGGCAGCTTCACCGCGCCGAGGACCTTGGTCTTCTCGGCGGCCAGCGCGTCGGCGTCGAAGGAGGCGGGCTCCTCCATCGCGGTCAGCGCGAGCAGCTGGAGCAGGTGGTTCTGGATGACGTCACGGGCGGCGCCGATGCCGTCGTAGTAACCGGCCCGGCCGCCGATGCCGATGTCCTCGGCCATGGTGATCTGCACGTGGTCGACGTACGACCGGTTCCAGATCGGCTCGAAGAGGGTGTTGGCGAAGCGGAGCGCCAGGATGTTCTGGACGGTCTCCTTGCCGAGGTAGTGGTCGATCCGGAAGACCGCGTCGGGCGGGAAGACCTCGTGGACGACCTCGTTGAGCTCCTTCGCGGAGACCAGGTCGTGCCCGAAGGGCTTCTCGATGACCGCGCGGCGCCAGGAGCCGTTCTTCTGGTCGGCCAGGCCGTGCTTCTTCAGCTGCCGGACGACGAGCGGGAAGAACTTCGGCGGCACGGACAGGTAGAAGGCGAAGTTGCCGCCGGTGCCCTGCGCCTTGTCCAGCTCCTCGACGGTGGACTTCAGCTTCTCGAAGGCGTCGTCGTCGTCGAAGTCGCCCTGGACGAACCGCATCCCCTGGATCAGCTGCTGCCACACCTCCTCGCGGAACGGCGTGCGGGCGTGCTGCTTGACGGCTTCGTAGACCTCCTGCGCGAAGTCCTCGTCCTGCCACTCGCGGCGGGCGAAGCCGATGAGCGAGAAGCCCGGCGGCAGGAGGCCGCGGTTGGCCAGGTCGTAGACGGCAGGCATCAGCTTCTTACGGGACAAATCGCCCGTGACGCCGAAGATCACCAGGCCCGACGGCCCCGCGATGCGCGGGAGCCGTCGGTCTGCGGCGTCACGGAGCGGGTTGGCTCCGTGGACTGCGCTCAAAGTGCTTACGCCTCCGAAGGTGCGAGGCGCTGAAGCTCCGCCTCGGTGGACTTGAGCAGGTCGTTCCAGGACGCCTCGAACTTGTCGACGCCCTCGTCCTCGAGGAGCTGCACGACGTCGTCGTAGCTGACGCCCAGCCGCTCGACGGCCGCGAGCTCGGCGCGCGACTGGTCGTAGGTGCCGCGGATGGTGTCACCGGTGACCTCGCCGTGGTCGGCGGTGGCCTCCAGGGTGGCCTCCGGCATGGTGTTCACCGTGCCGGGGGCGACCAGGTCCACGACGTACAGGGTGTCCTTGTACGCCGGGTCCTTGACGCCGGTCGAGGCCCACAGCGGACGCTGCTTGTTGGCCTGCGCCTTGTCGAGGGCGGCCCAGCGCTCACCGCTGAACACCTCTTCGAAGGCCTCGTAGGCCAGGCGGGCGTTGGCCAGGGCGGCCTTGCCCTTCAGCGCCTTGGCCTCGTCGGTGCCGATGCCGTCCAGGCGCTTGTCGATCTCCGAGTCCACGCGGGACACGAAGAAGGAGGCCACCGAGTGGATCTTCGCGAGGTCGAGGCCGCGCTCCTTGGCCTTCTCCAGGCCCGCCAGGTAGGCGTCCATGACCGCGCGGTAGCGCTCCAGGGAGAAGATCAGCGTGACGTTGACGCTGATGCCGAGGCCGATGACCTCGGTGATCGCCGGCAGACCCGCCTTGGTGGCCGGAATCTTGATCAGCGTGTTGGGGCGGTCCACCAGCCAGGCCAGCTGCTTGGCCTCGGCGATGGTGGCGGCCGTCTCGTGGGCGAGACGGGGGTCGACCTCGATGGACACCCGGCCGTCCTGGCCGTCCGTCGCGTCGAAGACCGGCCGCAGGATGTCGGCGGCGTCACGGACGTCCGCCGTCGTGATCATGCGGATCGCCTCGTCGACGGTCACCTTGCGGGCCGCGAGGTCGGCGAGCTGCTGGTCGTAGCCGTGACCCTCCGAGATGGCCTTCTGGAAGATGGACGGGTTGGTGGTGACACCGACCACGTGGCTCTGGTCGATCAGCTCGGCCAGGTTGCCGGACGTGATCCGCTGGCGCGAGAGGTCGTCCAGCCAGATCGCGACGCCTTCGTCGGAGAGGCGCTTGAGAGCGTCTGTCATGAGAATTGCATCTCCAATAAGTCGTACGTATGCGGGTCAGCGCGCGGCGGCGGCGATCGATTCCCGGGCGGCGGCGACGATCGCCTCCGGCGTGAAACCGAACTCGCGGAACAGGACCTTCGCGTCCGCCGAGGCACCGAAGTGCTCCAGGGAGACGATCCGGCCGGCGTCCCCGACATACCGGTGCCAGGTGAGACCGATGCCGGCCTCGACCGCGACCCGGGCCTTGACCGACGGCGGCAGGACCGAGTCCTTGTACGCCTGGTCCTGCTCCTCGAACCACTCCACGGACGGCATCGAGACCACGCGGGTCGGGACACCGGCGGCCTGGAGCTGCTCGCGGGCCTCGACGGCCAGGTGCACCTCGGAGCCCGTGCCGATCAGCACGACCTCCGGCTCCGTGATCTGCCCGGAGGGCCCTTCGGCGTCGAAGAGCACGTAGCCGCCCTTGACGGTGCCCTCGTTCGGCGCGTACGTCGGCACGCCCTGACGGGTCAGCGCGAGGCCGTGCGGGGCGCCCTTGCCGAAGACCTTGGTGTGGCGCTGCATGATCTCGCGCCACGCGAGGGCCGTCTCGTTGGCGTCGGCCGGACGGACCACGTTCAGACCCGGGATCGCGCGCAGCGAGGCGAGGTGCTCCACCGGCTGGTGCGTCGGGCCGTCCTCGCCCAGACCGATCGAGTCGTGGGTCCAGACGTACGTCACGGGCAGGTGCATCAGCGCGGACAGACGCACCGCGTTGCGCATGTAGTCGGAGAACACCAGGAAGGTGCCGCCGTAGATCCGCGTGTTGCCGTGCAGCGCGATGCCGTTCATCTCCGCGGCCATCGAGTGCTCGCGGATGCCGAAGTGGATCGTGCGGCCGTACTTGTCGGCCTCCGGCAGCGGGTTGCCCTCGGGCAGGAACGACGAGTTCTTGTCGATCGTCGTGTTGTTGGAGCCGGCGAGGTCGGCCGAGCCGCCCCACAGCTCCGGGACGACCGCGCCGAGCGCCTTGAGGACCTGGCCCGAGGCGGCACGGGTGGCGACACCCTTGCCCTGCTCGAAGACCGGCAGCTTCTCGGCCCAGCCGGCCGGCAGCTCGTTCGCCTGGATGCGGTCGAACTCGGCGGCGCGCTCCGGGTTGGCCGTACGCCACTCGGCGAGCGACTTCTCCCACGCGGCGCGGGCCTCACGGCCGCGGTCGCCGAGCGCCCGGGTGTGCGCGATGACCTCGTCGGTGACCTCGAAGGTCTGCTCCGGGTCGAAGCCGAGGACGCGCTTGGTGGCCGCGATCTCCTCGTCGCCGAGCGCCGAGCCGTGCGAGGCCTCGGTGTTCTGCGCGTTCGGCGCGGGCCAGGCGATGATCGAGCGCATCGCGATGAACGACGGACGCTCGGTCTCGGCCTCCGCGGCCCTGATCGCCGCGTACAGCGCGGCCGGGTCCAGGTCGCCGTTGGCCTGCGGCTCGACGCGCTGGACGTGCCAGCCGTACGCCTCGTACCGCTTCATCGTGTCCTCGGACACGGCCGTCTCGGTGTCGCCCTCGATCGAGATGTGGTTGTCGTCCCACAGCAGGATCAGGTTGCCGAGCTTCTGGTGGCCGGCGAGCGAGGACGCCTCCGCGGAGATGCCCTCCTGGAGGCAGCCGTCACCGGCGATCACGTAGATGTGGTGATCGAACGGGGAGGTGCCGGTGGCGGCCTCCGGGTCGAACAGACCGCGCTCGTAGCGGGCGGCCATCGCCATGCCCACGCCGTTGGCGACACCCTGGCCCAGCGGACCCGTGGTCGTCTCGACGGCGGCGGTGTGGCCGTACTCCGGGTGCCCCGGGGTCTTCGAGCCCCAGGTGCGGAAGGCCTTCAGGTCATCCAGCTCGAGCCCGAAGCCACCCAGGTACAGCTGGGTGTAGAGGGTCAGGGACGAGTGGCCGGCGGAGAGGACGAACCGGTCGCGTCCGACCCACTCGGGGTCGGCCGGGTCGTGCCGCATCACCTTCTGGAAGAGGGTGTACGCGGCGGGCGCCAGGCTCATGGCCGTACCAGGATGGCCGTTGCCGACCTTCTGTACGGCGTCCGCGGCCAGGATGCGGGCGGTGTCGACAGCCCGCTGGTCCAACTCGGTCCACTCGAGGTCTGTGGTGGTCGGCTTAGTGCTCACCCTGGGTCAGGGCTCCTCTCCACATGTCTTGAGCCGGTGACTGAGGGTGTACCGGCGGTGTCGAGCCTACCCCCGCCGGAACCCGCGTCTTTTCGTATGCGCGCCCTCAAATGAGCGGACACAGCAAGACTGCCGCCGCCCGTGTGAGTTCGCCTCCCGAGGTGTGTCCACACCGTGGGACACACCCCCTCAACACGACCCCACCCCCGCGAAGATCGGTGTCTGGGCAACGTCTACAGTGGCGTGGTACGCGCAAGCTTCACCCCGCCTTCGCCCGGGGAGCTTGCTGGGAATTTCTCTGTCAGGGGTGTGCGTGACGGCCGTCGAGTCCCGACCCGCAGGGGTCGTCTTGACTCCCAGCCCGGGGGGCCATCGGCCGTTCGGGGCCCGCGTCAAGGCATTCGTGGCGCTGACCAAGCCGCGGATCATCGAGCTGCTGCTCATCACCACCGTGCCGGTGATGTTCCTCGCCGAACAGGGCGTGCCGGATCTGTGGCTGGTGCTCGCCACCTGCTTCGGCGGCTACCTGTCCGCGGGCGGAGCGAACGCGCTCAACATGTACATCGACCGCGACATCGACGCGCTGATGGACCGCACGTCCCAGCGTCCGCTGGTCACGGGCGTCCTGACGCCGCGAGAGGGGCTGGTCTTCGGCCTCACGCTCGCCGTGGTCTCCACGCTCTGGTTCGGCCTGCTGGTCAACTGGCTCTCCGCGGCCCTCTCGCTCGGCGCGCTCCTCTTCTACGTCGTCGTCTACACGATGATCCTGAAGCGCAGGACCGCGCAGAACATCGTCTGGGGCGGCATCGCCGGCTGTCTGCCGGTGCTCATCGGCTGGTCGGCCGTGACGAACTCGATGTCCTGGGCAGCGGTCATCCTCTTCCTCGTCATCTTCTTCTGGACGCCGCCGCACTACTGGCCGCTGTCGATGAAGGTCAAGGACGACTACGCGCGCGCGGGCGTCCCCATGCTTCCCGTCCTGGCCTCCAACAAGGTCGTGGCCAAGCAGATCGTCCTCTACAGCTGGGTGATGGTCGCCGTCTCGCTGCTGCTCACCCCGCTGGGCTACACGGGCTGGTTCTACCTGGCCGTGGCCGTGCTCACCGGCGGCTGGTGGCTCTGGGAGGCGCACGCGCTCCTCGCCCGCGCCAAGGCGGGCGCCACGGGCGCGAAGCTCAAGGAGATGCGCCTCTTCCACTGGTCCATCACCTACGTCTCGCTGCTCTTCGTGGCGGTCGCGGTGGACCCCTTCCTCCGCTGACACGCACTCCGCCGGGCGGTACGCCGGTTTTGTGGCGGGGTGGCCCGCTCAGATGATCTGTCCCGACCGACGGCCGGGTCACGTGGGATAGGCCACGTGGCCCGGCCGTCGTCAGTAGATCTACGCGTCGGTAGCATCGCTGTCATGGCAGAAACGAAGCAGGAAGAGCGCAAGGCGGCCAAGCTCGCCAAGGAGATCCAGGCCTTCTCCAAGGAGCACGGCGGCTCCGAGGGACACCTCGCGCACATCGGTCAGGCGGGCACCCGGATCGTCCTCGTCGGCACCGACGGCGGCTGGGGCGACCTCGTCGCGCCCACCCACGCGATCGCGCGGCAGGCCGCCGAGAAGGCCGGGCTCACCCTCCACGAGGAGTTCGACGGCGAGTTCGCCGCCAAGGTGGAGACCGGCCCGTACGAGTGGACCCGGATGGCCGGTATCCAGATCGGCGGCCCCTCCAACCGCTGAGGCAACAACCTCGCGCGGGGCTCACCCGTTAGGACGTGTGGAGACGCGACTCGTCCACACAGGGAGCCCCCCGAGATGATCGACACGCCGAGCCTGGTGGACCAGCACTGCCACGGGGTGCTCCGCACGGAACTCGGCCTCGGCACCTTCGAGGCCCACCTCGGCGCCCAGCTCGGCGGGCGCCCCGCGCTGCCCGCCACGGGCACCACCTTCTTCGACACCCAGACCGGCTTCGCGGTGCGCCGCTGGTGCCCGCCGCTCCTCGGGCTCGAACCGCACTGCCCGCCGGCCCGCTACCTCGCGCGCCGCCGCGAACTCGGTGTCGCCGAAGCGGGCCGGCGCCTCCTGCGCGCCTCCGGCATCGCGACCTACCTGGTCGACACAGGGCTCCCCGACGATCTGACGGGCCCCGCCGAGATCGCCGCCACGGGCGCCGCCGACGCCCATGAGATCGTCCGCCTGGAGCCCCTCGCCGAACAGGTCGCCGACACCTCGGGAACCGTCGAGGCCTTTCTGGCCAACCTCTCCGAGGCCGTCCACGGGGCCGCGGCCGTCGCCGTCGCCTTCGCCTCCGTGGCGGGCGTACGCCAGGGGCTCGCGTACGCGTCCGAACCGCCGGGGCCCGGGGAGGTGCGCGGGGCGGCGGGGCGCTGGCTCGCCGGACGCCCGGCCGGCGGCCGGCTCACCGACCCCGTACTGCTGCGCCATCTGCTCTGGATCGCGGTCACCGCGGGACGCCCGCTCCAGCTGCACACCGGGGACCGCGGTCCGGCCTCGGTCGCCGACTTCGCCGCCGCCACCACGGGACTCGGCACCGACCTCGTCCTGCTGCACTCCTACCCGTACCACCGCGCCGCCGCCCGGCTGACCGGGATGCACGCGCACGTGTACGCGGATCTGAGCCCCGTCCTCGCGCACACCGGGGCGCGGGCGGCGGCCGTGCTCGCCGAGGTCCTGGAACGGGCGCCGTTCGGCAAGCTGCTGTTCTCCAGCGGCGCCCACGGACTTCCCGAACTCCACGTGGTCGCCGCGAGCGTCTTCCGCGCCGCCCTCGGCCGTGTGCTCGGCGAGTGGGTCATGGACGGCGCCTGGTCCCGCACGGACGCCCAGCGGGTCGCCACGATGATCGGGGCCGGAAACGCGCGACGGGTCTACCGGCTCGCGGGGAGCCGGTAGACCCGGGGCGGTCCGTACAGGGTGTGCGGGCAGGTCAGGCCCGTGCGGGCTCCGGCTCCGCCTGGGCCGGGATGTCGGCGACGGGGAGCGGGCGCTCGCGCGTGCTCAGGGCGAGCCGCAGCACCGCGATCCACATCAGCGAGGAGCCGAGCATGTGGACGGCGACGAGCAGCTCGGGGACCCCGGTGAAGTACTGGACGTATCCGATCCCGCCCTGGGCCAGCAGCACGATCAGCAGGTCGCGGGCGCGCGCCCGGGTGTCGACCGGGGCGTCCACCACGCGGAGCACCAGCCACATCGCGAGCGCGAGCGCGCAGACGACCCAGGCGGCGATGGCGTGGAGGTGCGCGGCGTCCGTCCAGTTCCACGGCATGCGCGGGACGTCGCTGCTGTCACCGGCGTGCTTGCCCGCGCCGGTCACCGTGGTGCCGAGGGCGATCAGCAGACCCGAGGTGATCGCGATCGCCCAGGACAGCTTCCGCACCGGGCGCGGCACGCGGGGGCGGGGGGCGGTGTCGCCCTCGCCGGTCCGGTGCCAGGTGATGACGGCGACGGTGAGCAGGGCGTTGGCGGCGAGGAAGTGTCCGGCCACCGTCCACGGGTTGAGGCCCATCCACACCGTGATGCCGCCGAGGACGGCGTTGCTCATCACGATCCAGAACTGCGCCCAGCCCCAGCGGGTCAGGTTCCGGCGCCACGGCTTGGTGGACCGGGCGGCGATGATCGCCCAGCCGACGGCCGCCGACAGGACGTACGTCAGCATCCGGTTGCCGAACTCGATCACACCGCGGTAGCCCTGCTCGGGCGTCACGATGAGGCTGTCTTCGGTGCACTTGGGCCAGGTGTCGCAGCCGAGACCGGAACCGGTCAGCCGGACCGCGCCGCCCGTGACGATGATGAGCACGCTCATCACGACGGCGGAGAGCGCGGCGCGCCGGAGCGTCCTGGGGGACGGGGTCCAGCGCCTGGCGATGAAGGCGAGGGGGGTCAGCACGGGCCCTATCGTAGGACGGCGCTTGTGCGCGCTTTCACGAGGGGGGCGTATATGGCGGAACGGAACCTTACGGTTACTCCCAGCGGAAGAACCGCGCCGCCGCACCGAGCCCCAGGACCGCCCAGACCCCAAGGACCAGCGCGTCGCCCCAGGGCATCGCCGCGCCGCCCTGGAGGACCTCCCGCAGGCCGTCGGAGAGCGCCGAGATCGGGAGCAGCTCCAGGACGGAGCGGGCCGCGTCGGGGAACTTCTCCAGCGGGACGATGACCCCGCCGCCCACCAGGAGCAGCAGGAAGACCAGGTTGGCGGCGGCCAGGGTGGCCTCCGCCCTCAGCGTGCCCGCCATGAGCAGGCCGAGGCCGGAGAAGGCGGCCGTGCCGAGGACCAGCAGGAGCAGGACGGCGGCGGGGTTGCCCTGCGGGGACCAGCCGAGGCCCAGCGCGATCGCCGTCAGGAGGGCGATCTGGAGGACCTCGGTGACCAGGACGGAGAGCGTCTTGGCGGTCATCAGCGCCCAGCGGGGGAGCGGTGAGGCGCCGAGGCGCTTGAGCACGCCGTACCGCCGCTCGAAACCGGTGGCGATGGCCTGGCCGGTGAAGGCGGTGGACATCACGGCGAGCGCGAGGACGCCGGGGGCGAGGAAGTCGACGGCCTCGCCGGCACCCGTGTCGACGACGTCCACGGTCGAGAAGAGCACCAGGAGCAGCGAGGGGATGATCACCGTCAGGAGCAGCTGCTCGCCGTTGCGCAGCAGCATCCGGGTCTCCAGTGCCGTCTGCGCCGCGATCATCCGGCCGACGGGGGCGGCTCCCGGCTTCGGGAGATGGGTGCCAGTGCTCACGACCGCAGTTCCTTGCCCGTCAGTTCGAGAAAGACGTCTTCGAGGGTGTGGCGTTCCACCGAGATGCCCTCGGGCATCACCCCGTGCTGGGCGCACCAGGTGGTGACCGTGGCGAGCAGCTGCGGGTCGACCGTGCCGGTGATGCGGTACGTGCCCGGCAGCGGCTCGGCGGCGGCGGTGCCGTCGGGCAGCGCCTTGAGCAGGGAGCCCAGGTCGAGCCCCGCGCGTCCGGTGAAGCGCAGGGTGTTGTCGGCGCCGCCCCGGCACAGTTCCTCGGGGGTGCCCTGGGCGGCGACCCGGCCGGCGTCGACGATGGCGACGTCGTCGGCGAGTTCCTCCGCCTCCTGCATGAAGTGCGTGGTGAGGACCACGGTCACGCCGTCGGCGCGCAGCTCGCGGACCAGGTCCCAGGTGGCGCGGCGGGCCTGTGGGTCGAGTCCGGCCGTGGGCTCGTCGAGGAAGACGAGTTCGGGGCGGCCGACGACGGCCATGGCGAGCGCGAGGCGCTGCTGCTGGCCGCCGGAGAGGCGCCGGTAGGTGGTGCGGCCGCAGGAGCCGAGGCCGAGCCGCTCGACGAGGGCGTCCACGTCCAGGGGGTGGGCGTGGAGCTTCGCCATGTGGCGGAGCATCTCGTCGGCGCGGGCGCCGGAGTAGACGCCACCCGACTGGAGCATCACGCCGATCCGGGGGCGCAGGGCCGCCGCGTCGGCGACCGGGTCGAGGCCCAGGACGCGGACGGTGCCCTCGTCGGGCCTGCGGTATCCCTCGCAGGTCTCGATCGTGGTGGTCTTGCCGGCTCCGTTGGGTCCGAGGACGGCGGTGACGGTTCCCGTACGTACGTCGAGGTCGAGGCCGTCGACGGCGGTCTTTCTTCCGTACCGCTTGACCAGACCGCGTACGCGGACGGCGCTGTCGGCACTGGCGGCACTGTCGGCGGGCTGGTCTCGCATGTCCGGAAGTCTAGAGAGCTTCCGGCGGTCCTCCGGTCGCGGGGCCCCCGGGCGGGGCTCATTCGTCCTACGAATGATCATTTCCGCAGGTCAGGTAAGCCTTACCTGAGTGACGCATGGCACCGCGGCCGGTTCCGGCGCGGCTTGTCAGTCCGAGATTAATTACGCAACAATGGCGTTGTGAAAAACGTTGGCGAGGCTCCGGTGGAGGAACTCGCGACCGGCGAGCGCTCGACGCGCAACCGGGTCGCGCGGTCGATCCTGGACCACGGTCCTTCGACCGTCGCCGATCTGGCGGGACGGCTCCGCCTCACCCAGGCCGCCGTCCGCCGCCACCTCGACTCGCTGGTCGCCGACAAGGTCGTCGAAGCCCGCGAGAAGCGCGTCTACGGGACCCGTGCCCGCGGCCGCCCCGCGAAGATCTTCGCGCTCACCGACTGCGGCCGGGACGCCTTCGACCAGTCGTACGACTCGCTGGCCGTGGAGGCACTCCGCTGGATCGAGCGCAACGCCGGTGGGGAAGCGGCCGTCGCCGCCTTCGCCCGGGACCGCATCGAGTCCCAGGCGGGCGCCTACCGCGAGGCCGTCGAGGCGGCCGAGCCGGCCCGGCGGACCGAGGCACTGGCCAAGGCCCTGACGGCCGACGGGTACGCTGCCACTGCGCGGAACGCGCCGGTCGGCGAGCAGCTCTGCCAGCACCACTGCCCGGTCGCCCACGTCGCCGAGCAGTACCCACAGCTGTGCGAGGCGGAGACGGAGTTCTTCTCCCGCCTCCTGGGAACCCACGTCCAGCGTCTGGCCACCATCGCCCATGGTGACGGCGTCTGCACCACGTTCATCCCGCACGGCGCCCCACAGACCACCGAATCAGCATCCGCAAGTACGGCCGGGAGGAACCCCGCATGACCACCGAGATCAGCCACCCCGAGCTCGAGGGCCTGGGTCGGTACGAGTACGGCTGGGCCGACTCCGACACGGCCGGTGCCACTGCCAAGCGCGGTCTGAACGAGGACGTCGTCCGCGACATCTCCGCGAAGAAGAACGAGCCCGAGTGGATGCTGAAGCTGCGTCTCAAGGGTCTGCGGCTCTTCGGCAAGAAGCCCATGCCGACCTGGGGCTCCGACCTCTCCGGCATCGACTTCGACAACATCAAGTACTTCGTCCGGTCCACCGAGAAGCAGGCCGAGTCCTGGGAGGACCTGCCGGAGGACATCAAGAACACGTACGACAAGCTCGGCATCCCCGAGGCGGAGAAGCAGCGCCTCGTCGCCGGTGTCGCCGCCCAGTACGAGTCCGAGGTCGTCTACCACCAGATCCGTGAGGACCTGGAGGAGCAGGGCGTCATCTTCGTCGACACCGACACCGCGCTGAAGGAGCACGAGGAGCTCTTCCGCGAGTACTTCGGCACCGTCATCCCGGTCGGCGACAACAAGTTCGCCTCCCTGAACACGGCCGTGTGGTCCGGCGGCTCGTTCATCTACGTGCCCAAGGGCGTGCAGGTCGAGATCCCGCTCCAGGCCTACTTCCGTATCAACACGGAGAACATGGGCCAGTTCGAGCGGACGCTGATCATCGTCGACGAGGACGCCTACGTCCACTACGTCGAGGGCTGCACCGCCCCGATCTACTCCTCGGACTCGCTGCACAGCGCCGTGGTCGAGATCATCGTCAAGAAGGGCGGCCGCTGCCGCTACACGACCATCCAGAACTGGTCGAACAACGTCTACAACCTGGTGACCAAGCGCGCCGTCGCCTACGAGGGCGCCACCATGGAGTGGGTCGACGGCAACATCGGCTCCAAGGTCACCATGAAGTACCCGGCCGTCTACCTCATGGGCGAGCACGCCAAGGGCGAGACGCTCTCCATCGCCTTCGCGGGCGAGGGCCAGCACCAGGACGCCGGCGCCAAGATGGTCCACATGGCTCCGAACACCTCCTCCAACATCGTCTCCAAGTCGGTGGCGCGAGGCGGCGGCCGGACCTCCTACCGCGGTCTCATCGAGATCGGCGAGGGCGCCCCGGGCTCCAAGTCCAACGTGCTCTGCGACGCGCTGCTCGTCGACACGATCTCCCGCTCGGACACGTACCCCTACGTGGACGTGCGCGAGGACGACGTCTCCATGGGCCACGAGGCCACCGTCTCCAAGGTCTCCGAGGACCAGCTCTTCTACCTGATGAGCCGCGGCCTCACCGAGTTCGAGGCCATGGCGATGATCGTCCGCGGCTTCGTCGAGCCCATCGCCAAGGAGCTCCCGATGGAGTACGCCCTGGAACTCAACCGGCTGATCGAGCTGCAGATGGAAGGCGCGGTCGGCTAACCGCCACCGCACCCGCAGCGACCGACTCACACGTACGCAGGAAGAGAGCAACACGACAGCCATGGCTGAGGCTCAGAACATCCCGGCGGGCTCCACCACCGCCGGCTCGATCGCGGTGGCCGCCGAGTCCACCGTCGCCACGCGCATGAGCGCGCCCCCGTCCTTCGACGTCGCGGACTTCCCCGTCCCGCACGGCCGCGAGGAGGAATGGCGGTTCACCCCGCTGGCCCGCCTCCGCGGCCTGCACGACGGCACCGCCGTCGCCACGGGCGAGGGCGTCCGCGTCGAGGTCGAGGCCCCCGAGGGCGTCACCGTGGAGACCGTCGGACGTGAGGACGAGCGCCTCGGCAAGGCCGGCACGCCCGTCGACCGCGTCGCGGCCCAGGCGTACTCCTCCTTCGAGAAGGCCTCGGTCGTCACCGTCGCCAAGGAGGCCGTCCTCACCGAGCCCATCCGCATCGCCGTGCACGGCCAGGGCGGCGTCGCCTTCGGCCACCAGGTGATCGAGCTCGGCGCCTTCGCCGAGGCCGTCGTGGTCATCGACCACACCGGTGACGCGGTGCTCGCCGCCAACGTCGACTACGTCCTCGGCGACGGCGCCAAGCTGACCGTCGTCTCCGTCCAGGACTGGGACGAGAAGGCCGTCCACGTCGCCCAGCACAACGCGCTGGTCGGCCGCGACGCCTCCTTCAAGTCGGTCGTCGTCACCTTCGGCGGCGACGTCGTCCGCATCCACCCGCGCGTGCGCTACGCCGCCCCCGGCGGCGAGGCCGAGCTCTTCGGTCTGTACTTCACCGACGCGGGCCAGCACCAGGAGCACCGCCTCCTGGTCGACCACGACGCCCCGCACTGCAAGTCCAACGTGGCCTACAAGGGCGCGCTGCAGGGCCAGGACGCTCATGCCGTCTGGATCGGCGACGTGCTCATCCAGGCCGCCGCCGAGGGCACCGACACGTACGAGCTCAACCGGAACCTGGTCCTCACGGACGGCGCCCGGGTCGACTCCGTACCGAACCTGGAGATCGAGACCGGCGAGATCGCCGGCGCCGGTCACGCCTCGGCCACCGGCCGCTTCGACGACGAGCAGCTCTTCTACCTGATGTCCCGCGGCATCCCGGAGTCCGAGGCCCGCCGCCTCGTCGTCCGTGGCTTCTTCGCGGAGCTGGTCCAGCAGATCGGTCTGCCGGACGTCCAGGAGCGCCTCCTCGCCAAGATCGAGGCCGAGCTGGAGGCCTCCGTCTGATGGCCTTCGTCCGAGTCTGCGCGCTGAGCGAGCTGGAGGCCGACACCCCGAAGCGGGTCGAGGTCGACGGCACGCCGGTGTCGGTCGTGCACACCGAGGGCGAGGTGTTCGCCATCAACGACATCTGCTCGCACGCGAACGTGTCCCTCTCGGAGGGCGAGGTCGAGGACTGCGCCATCGAGTGCTGGCTGCACGGGTCGAGCTTCGACCTGCGCACCGGAAAGCCCTCCGGCCTTCCCGCGACGCGTCCGGTCCCCGTTTACCCCGTAAAGATCGAAGGGGACGATGTGCTCGTCTCCGTCACCCAGGAGTCCTGAGTCACCCATGGCAACGCTTGAAATCCGCGACCTGCACGTCTCCGTCGTAGCCGAGAACGGCACCAAGGAGATCCTCAAGGGCGTCGACCTGACCGTGAAGCAGGGCGAGACCCACGCCATCATGGGCCCCAACGGCTCCGGCAAGTCGACCCTCGCCTACTCGATCGCCGGGCACCCCAAGTACACGATCACCAGTGGCACCGTCACCCTCGACGGTGAGGACGTCCTGGAGATGTCGGTCGACGAGCGCGCCCGCGCCGGCATGTTCCTGGCCATGCAGTACCCGGTCGAGGTCCCCGGCGTCTCGGTCTCCAACTTCCTGCGCACGTCGGCGACGGCGATCCGCGGCGAGGCCCCCAAGCTGCGCACCTGGGTGAAGGAGGTCAAGTCCGCGATGGAGCAGCTCCAGATGGACCCGGCCTTCGCCGAGCGCAACGTCAACGAGGGCTTCTCCGGCGGTGAGAAGAAGCGCCACGAGATCCTCCAGATGGAGCTCCTCAAGCCGAAGATCGCGATCCTCGACGAGACCGACTCCGGCCTCGACGTCGACGCGCTCCGCCAGGTCTCCGACGGCGTCAACCGCGTCCGCGAGACCGGTGAGGTCGGGACGCTGCTGATCACGCACTACACCCGGATCCTCCGCTACATCAAGCCCGACTTCGTGCACGTCTTCTCCGGCGGCCGCATCGTCGAGTCCGGCGGCGCCGAGCTCGCCGACAAGCTGGAGAACGAGGGCTACGAGGCCTACAGCACGAAGGGTGGCGCATCCGCGTGACATCTGCCCACCAGGGGCTCTCCGGCCTCCTCGACACCGAGGCGATCCGCAAGGACTTCCCGCTCCTGGATCGCGTGGTCCACGACGGCAAGAAGATCGTGTACCTCGACTCCGCGGCGACCTCGCAGAAGCCGCGGCAGGTCCTCGACGCGCTCAACGAGTACTACGAGCGGCACAACGCCAACGTCCACCGTGGCGTCTACACGGTCGCCGAGGAGGCGACGGCGCTGTACGAAGGCGCTCGTGACAAGGTCGCGGCCTTCATCAACGCCCCGAGCCGCGACGAGGTGATCTTCACCAAGAACGCCTCGGAGTCGCTCAACCTGGTGGCCAACATGCTGGGCTGGGCCGACGAGCCCTACCGCGTGGACCACGAGACCGAGATCGCCATCACGGAGATGGAGCACCACTCCAACATCGTCCCGTGGCAGCTGCTCTCGCAGCGCACCGGCGCGAAGCTGAAGTGGTTCGGCCTCACCGACGACGGCCGTCTCGACCTCTCGAACATCGAAGAGGTCATCACCGAGAAGACCAAGATCGTCTCGTTCACGCTGGTCTCGAACCTGCTGGGCACGATCAACCCGGTGGAGACGATCATCCGCCGCGCCCAGGAGGTCGGTGCGCTCGTCTGCATCGACGCCTCCCAGGCCGCGCCCCACATGGTCCTGGACGTGCAGGCGCTCCAGGCCGACTTCGTGGCCTTCACCGGCCACAAGATGGTCGGCCCGACCGGCATCGGCGTGCTGTGGGGACGGCAGGAACTCCTGGAGGACCTGCCGCCCTTCCTCGGCGGCGGCGAGATGATCGAGACCGTCTCGATGCACTCCTCGACGTACGCTCCGGCCCCGCACAAGTTCGAGGCGGGTACGCCCCCGATCGCCCAGGCCGTCGGCCTCGGCGCGGCCGTGGACTACCTCTCGGCGATCGGCATGGAGAACATCGCGCGCCACGAGCACGCGATCACCGAGTACGCCGTCCGGCGCCTCCAGGAGGTCCCGGACCTGCGGATCATCGGCCCCACCACGGCCGAGGACCGCGGCGCGGCGATCTCCTTCACGCTCGGCGACATCCACCCCCACGACGTGGGTCAGGTGCTCGACGAGGAGGGCATCGCGGTCCGGGTCGGTCACCACTGCGCGCGGCCGGTCTGCCTGCGGTACGGAATTCCCGCGACCACGCGAGCGTCGTTCTATCTGTACTCCACCCCCGGCGAGGTCGACGCCCTCGTCGCGGGCCTTGAGCACGTACGGAACTTCTTCGGGTAGGGGCTGGTCGTGAAGCTGGATTCGATGTACCAGGACGTCATCCTGGACCACTACAAGCACCCGCACGGGCGCGGTCTCCGGGACGGCGACGCCGAGGTGCACCACGTCAACCCGACATGCGGCGACGAGATCACGCTCCGCGTGAAGTACGAGGGATCGCGGATCGCGGACGTCTCGTACGAGGGGCAGGGCTGCTCCATCAGCCAGGCCTCGGCGTCCGTCCTCAACGAGCTGCTCGTCGGCAAGGAACTGGCCGAGGCGCAGAAGATCCAGGGCACCTTCCTGGAGCTGATGCAGTCCAAGGGCAAGATCGAGCCGGACGACGCCATGGAGGAGATCCTTGAGGACGCGGTCGCGTTCGCCGGGGTCTCCAAGTACCCGGCCCGGGTGAAGTGCGCGCTGCTCAGCTGGATGGCGTGGAAGGACGCGACCGCCCAGGCGCTGGGTGACGACGAGAAGTCTGTGAGGAAGTCGGCATGACCGAGAACGCCGAGGCCACGATGAAGCCGGCCTCCGAGGAAGAAGTCCGTGAGGCGCTGTACGACGTCGTCGACCCCGAGCTGGGCATCGACGTCGTCAACCTGGGCCTGATCTACGGCATCCACATCGACGACTCGAACGTCGCGACGCTGGACATGACCCTGACGTCGGCGGCCTGTCCGCTGACCGATGTGATCGAGGACCAGGCGAAGTCCGCGACGGACGGCATCGTCAGCGAACTGAAGATCAACTGGGTCTGGATGCCCCCGTGGGGCCCGGACAAGATCACGGACGACGGCCGCGAGCAGCTGCGCGCGCTCGGCTTCAACGTCTGATCGACCCCGTAGAGACGGCCATGCCCTCCATAGACTGGAGGGCATGGCCGTTTCTCTGTACCAAATCGCGATCGATGTCCACGACGCCAAGCGTCAGGCCGAGTTCTGGACTCGGGTGCTCGACTGGAAGGTGCTCTACGAGGACGACGAGGAGATCGTCATCGGTGCGGGCGAGAACGCGCTGCCCGGCATCGTGCTGCTCACGGTCCCCGAGTCCAAGACCGTCAAGAACCGTCTCCACCTGGACCTGACGCCCGACGACCGGGACGCGGAGGTGGAGCGGATCATCGGCCTCGGGGCGCGGCGGATCGACGTCGGGCAGGGCGAGGACGCGACCTGGGTGGTCCTCGCCGATCCCGAGGGCAACGAGTTCTGCGTGCTGCGGCCGAAGCGGTCACTCGTCGACTAGCACCGACTAGTGCAGCCTGGCACTGCGGGGGCGGTGCCAGGCTTGCGGCGCCGTCTCCGCGGCCCTCGCCAGCTCCGGGGCCAGGTTCTCCCTGCGGATGCGCTGGTCGACGTAGAGCAGGCTGGTGATCAGGGGCGGGAAGACGGAGACCACGACCTGGCTGAGCAGCTGGCCCACGGCAAGGAAGGCGACGACGCCGACCAGGGAGGCGATCACGGCCGCGGGATCGCCGCCGGAGAAGTCGGTCGTCGCCAGGGGGACCGAGATCAGCAGGGAGAAGACCTGCTGGATCAGCCAGCCGATGGCGGCCGCCATGAGCGCGGCGACGAGCAGGCAGCCGAAGACGCGCCACCAGGAGCCGCGGACCAGGGTCGAGGAGCGGCGCATCGAGGCCACGACGCCCCTGTTCTCCATCACCGCGGCCGCCGGGGCCAGGCTGAACTTCACCCAGAGCCAGAGGGCGAGCGGGACGAAGAGCAGTGCGGCGAGCGTCGCGCCGCCGAAGATCACGAACACCATGGTCACCGGACTGCCGCCGTTGAGGTTGATCAGCAGGGCGGCGAGCGTCCCCACGAACACCGCGACCGGGAGCACCATCGGCAGGCTCGTCAGGATCACCGTGCCGAGGACGGCAGGCATCCGGGCCCATGAGCGGCGCCAGGTCGCACCGAAGGTCGTCGGCCGGCCGAGGACCGCCTCCTGGATCACGGCGGGGCAGGCCGCCGCGACCACGGCGTTGGCGCACAGGGCCGCGAGCGTGCCGGCGACCCAGACGCAGGCGAAGGCGACGAGCAGGGGGCGGACGTCGTCCCATCGCGGCTCCTGGCCGGACGGCAGGTCGAACACGGCGGGGAAGAGGTCGCCGACGGCCGCGTACGCGATGCCGAGCGCCGCCGCCACGATCAGCACGGCTATCCCGTACGCGGCGGCCGTCACTCCGAGCAGCTGCTTCCAGTAGCGGCCGAAGGTGGAGAAGGCACCGCTCAGGATCGCGTTGAAGCCGAGCGGCGCCAGGGGTATCACGCCGGGCTGCGGCGGCGGGGGCGGCGGCGGATAGCCGTAGCCGTAGGGCGGCGGCCCTGGGGGAAACGTCATGCGGGACACCGTATAGGGCGCCGATGCGTACGCCTGTACGTATTGCTGTGTACGCTCGTACGCATGGGTTACGGACTGCTCGCCGGCGCCATCGTGGCGGAGATTCTCGCCACCACCTCGATGAAGTACAGCGAGGGCTTCACCAAGCTCTGGCCCTCGATCGTCACCGGCGCGGGCTATCTGATCGCCTTCGCCCTCCTCGCCCAGGCGCTCAAGACGCTCCAGGTCGGCACCGCCTACGCCATCTGGTCCGGCGTCGGCACCGCCGCCGTCGCCACCATCGGCATCCTCTTCCTCGGCGAGACCCTCAGCCTCGCCAAGATCGCAGGGATCGTCCTCATCATCGCCGGGGTCGCCGTCCTCAACCTCGGCGGCGCCCACTGATGGCCAGGACCCGCCGCCACGACCCCGAACGGCGGGAGCGGATCGTGGACGCGGCCCTGCGGGTCGTCGGCCGGGCCGGGATCACCGGCCTGAGCCACCGCACGGTGGCCGCCGAGGCCGACGTGCCGCTCGGCTCGACCACGTACCACTTCGCCTCCCTCGACGAACTCCTCGTCGCGGCCCTCCGCAAGGCCAACGAGGACTTCGGGCGGCTGCTGCGCGAGAGCCCCGCCCTCGCCGCGCCGGACGCCGACCTGGCGGCCGTGCTCGCCCGCCTCCTGGGGGAGTGGATGGGCGGCGCACGCGCGCGCGTGGAGCTCGAGTACGAGCTCTACCTCGCCGCCCTGCGGCGCCCCGCGCTCCGCCCGGTCGCCGCCGAGTGGACCGAGACGGTCATCGCCGTCCTCGCCCACCGCACCGACCCCGTGACCGCCCGCGCCCTGGTCGCCCTCATGGACGGCCTCTGCCTCCAGGTGCTGCTCACCGGCGGTGCGTACGACGAGGAGTACGCGCGCGCGATGCTGGCCCGGATCCTGAAGGAACCACCGAACTCCCCGCCCCGGGACCTGTCGGAACCGCCGACGCGCCCGACCGGCACCTGAGACCGGTTGGCCCGCGCGGGGCCCCGCCGGTTAGGTTTTCCGTCATGACCACTGCTCCTCGCACCACCGGCGCCGTCGCCGCCGGCCTCGCCACCATCGCCGGCGACGGCACCGTTCTCGACACCTGGTTCCCCGCCCCCTCGCTGACCGACGCGCCCGGCCCCGCCGGCACCGAGCGGCTGACCTCCGACGAGGCCCTGAACGCCCTCGGCGAAGGCGCCGTCAAGGCCCTCGGCGTGGACGCCCGCCGGGGCGTCGAGGTGGTCGCCGTCCGTACCGTCATCGGCTCGCTCGACGAGAAGCCGCTCGACGCCCACGACGCCTACCTGCGTCTGCACCTGCTCAGCCACCGGCTGGTCAAGCCGCACGGCCAGAGCCTGGACGGCGTCTTCGGCCTGCTCGCCAACGTCGCCTGGACCTCGCTCGGTCCCGTCGCCGTCGACGACATCGAGAAGGTGCGGCTCAACGCGCGCGCGGAGGGCCTGCACCTCGCCGTCACGAGCATCGACAAGTTCCCGCGCATGACCGACTACGTCGTGCCCGCCGGTGTCCGCGTCGCCGACGCCGACCGGGTCCGTCTCGGCGCCCACCTCGCCGCCGGGACCACCGTCATGCACGAGGGCTTCGTCAACTTCAACGCCGGCACCCTCGGCACCTCCATGGTCGAGGGCCGCATCTCCGCCGGAGTCGTCGTCGGCAACGGCTCCGACATCGGCGGCGGCGCCTCCACCATGGGCACCCTCTCGGGCGGCGGCAACGTCGTCATCTCCATCGGCGAGCGCTGCCTGATCGGCGCCGAGGCGGGCGTCGGCATCGCCCTCGGCGACGAGTGCGTCGTCGAGGCCGGCCTGTACGTCACCGCAGGCACCCGGGTCACCATGCCCGACGGCCAGATCGTGAAGGCCCGCGAGCTCTCCGGCGCCTCGAACATCCTCTTCCGCCGCAACTCGGTCACCGGCGCCGTCGAGGCCCGCCCGAACAACGCGGTCTGGGGCGGCCTCAACGACATCCTGCACAGCCACAACTGAGGCGTCCGCGGGACACCCTGACCGCCCTTCAGGCCCTAGACGGCAGGGAGGGCGGTCAGTCGCTTTCCGTGCAGGGCGGCGAGGCGCTTGCCGGACGGGACGACGTACCACTTCTCGCTGGACTTCGTGCCGTCGTTGTAGGTCCAGCGAAGGCGTCCGTCGCGGGCGTCGAAGGCGTGCACGCCGCCCTTCGGGTCGAGTTCCGTGGCACCGTAGAGCGTGTCGCCGACCTTGGTGTACTGCCAGGGCGTCGACAGCCCGGCGAGGTCGTCGTTGCGCCAGATCTCCTTGCCCGTCGCCGGGTTCACGGCCCACAGGGAGCGGGAGGAGTCGGCGACGTAGAGCACCCCGTCCAGGACCGCGGGATCCCGGAACCAGACGTACGTCTCGTCGGCCGCGAGGGACCAGCGCTCGCGCCCGTCGCCCAGTGCGAAGGCCCGCAGCCGATGGGTGTCGGGGACGATGACGAGGTCCTCGTGGAAGGCGAGCCTGCGGTGGTTGGACGTGCCGATCTTCTTCGTCCAGACCTGCCGGCCCGTGGCGGTGTCGCGGACCGTCACGTTCTCCCGCAGGTCGGTGTAGACGAGGTGCCGGCCGACGACGGCGGCGACGATGCCGTACTCCTCGGTACCCGCGTCGCGCCGCTCCTGCCAGACCACCTTGCCCGAGGCGATGTCGAGGGCCGCGATCACGTTGTTCTTCACGCTGAAGTCCTTCTCCAGGACGCCGGCGAGGACGTAGACGTGCCGGTCGTCGGCCGCGAGCGTGCGGGGCTGGGCGTACCGCTCGCCACCGAGCCTGCTGCGCCAGGTCTCCTTGCCGGTGGCCGGATCGAGGCCGACGACGTCCCCGTCGTACCGGGCGCTGGCGAGGTAGAGGGTCCCTCCGCTGACGAGCAGTTTCGCGCCCGGTACGGCGACCTCCTTCCGGGACCAGACCTCCTTGCCCGTGACGATGTCCCGGCCCACCAGCGGATCGCCCGACACCAGGACCACGTCTCCGGCGACGGCGAGCGCGTCCAGCGCGCCCAGCGACCCGCCGGCGGCCTCGCCCTGCCACAGCGGGCGGGGGGCCGTGCCGTCCGGCGGAGCGGTGAACGCGTCCCCGCCCTTGCCCGGGGTCGCTCCCGTGTCCGGTGCGGTCGCCGACGGCTCCTCGACGGGGCCGCAGCCCCACGCGCCCGCGCCCAGGGCCGTCAGGCCGAGTCCGGTCCCGGCGAGGCGGAGCAGACGCCTACGGGACGGCTCGCTTCCTCCACCGCCCGCTCCGGTGTCCCGCGCCCCGGCCGTGCGCGCCCCGAGTGTCCCCATCGGCCTTCTCACCACGTCGTCTTCCCCGTCCCACGGCCGGGCCGCCGTCCGCGGCCCGAAGCGCGCTCAGGTTAGCCGGGGCACAGGGCTTCCCCCGGCGGCGGTACGCAACGGGGACAGCGCCGTGAAACTCCTGTCACACGGCAACCGATCCGGTGACGGTGCGTTAACAGTGCGGAGCGCAAGGTTCCAGCAGTGGACAAGGCGAGGAGTCGACATGAGGACGAAGCGCACGGTCGTCGGGATGCTCACGGCGGCGGCGATCCTGCTGCCCGTGGGTACGGCCCAGGCCGACGAGACGCACACGCGCAGCGGTCCGACCGTGACGAACGGGCCGAGCCTCTCGATCCACACCGGTCAGATCGACGACCCGCTGGAGGACGTCCTGGAGCACGCCGCGATCTTCGGCAGCACCTCCACCGCCGACTCCGCCTGAACCAGTGCCTCGTGCGCCGCCCGCAGCCCGTCGACCGCCTCCCGGTCGGCGGGCTGCAGCGGTTCGCGCAGCGCTCCGCCGAGCAGCGCCTTGGCGGTCACCGAGCCCGGAAGACCTGAGGCCATCATCAGCTCGGTCAGCGGCATCGTGCGGGCGTTCAGCCGGGCCGCTTCGGCGCGGTCGCCCGCGTCGAAGGCGTCCAGGACGGCCCGCAGCTGACGGGGGGCCACGTTGGCCACCGTGCTGACGTAGCCCGCGCCCCCGACCGCGTACAGCGGCAGGTTCAGCTCCTCGGAGCCCGAGTAGTACGCCAGCGAGGTCTCCGCGATCAGCCGGGCCGCGGCCAGGAGGTCGTAGGCGCAGTCCTTCACCGCCACGATCCGGGGATGTTCCGCGAGCCGCCGCATCGTCGCCGGTTCGACCCGGGTCCCGGTACGGCCCGGGATGTCGTAGACCATCACCGGAAGGCCCGCCCCGTCCGCCACCTTGAGGAAGTGGGCCTCGACGGCGGACTGCTGGGGGCGGCTGTAGTACGGGGTGACGACGAGGAGCCCGTCGGCGCCCGCCTGTCCGGCCTGCCGGGCCAGTTCGAGGGTGTGCCGGGTGTCGGCGGTTCCGACGCCCGTCAGGAGCGCCGGGCCGGGGCCGACCGCCTGCCGTACCGCCCGGACGAGCGCGGCCTTCTCCGCGTCGGTGGTGGTCGGGGACTCGCCGGTGGTGCCGTTGAGGACGAGACCGTCGCAGCCGTCAGCGACCAGCCGGACGGCCAGCTCGCCGGCCCGGTCGAGGTCGAGCCCGCCGGAGGGGGTGAACGGGGTGATCATCGCGCAGAGCGCGCGGCCGAAAGGACGTTCCGTGCGCGTGGTGCTCATCGGGCTCTTCGTGCTCTTCGTGCTCTTCGTAATCATCGTGCTCATCCCGAGAGTCTGGGCGCCGATGTCGATGAAGGTCCACTTAGATCTGCTTGCTTCGAGGATTCAGTTCTGCTGAACGAACTCTCGATGTCGGACCGGCCCGCCGGCTAGAGCGCCCGCTTGAAGCCGTCGTGGCTGCGCGCGAAGCCCAGGGAGGCGTAGAAGCGGTGGGCGTCCGTCCGCTCCTTGTTGCTGGTGAGCTGGACCAGGGCGCAGCCGCGTTCCCGGGCCCGCGTCATGGCCCGCTCCATCAGCTCCCGGCCGAGCCCGCCGCCGCGCCGGTCGGCCCTGACCCGGACCGCCTCGATCAGGGCGCGCTCGGCGCCGCCCTTGCCGAGCCCCGGGATGTACGTGGCCTGCAGGCAGCCCACGACGAGGTCTTCGTCGAGGAGGACGAGCAGTTCGTTGCGCGGATCGGTCTCGATGTCCGCGAAGGCCCGCTCGTACGCCTCGGTGACGGTGACCGAGGCGGGGTCCACGACCGTCCGCTCGTCGGCCAGGAGGGCGAGCACGGACGGCAGTTCGGCGCGGGTGGCGGGGCGAAGGATCACGGCCCGCAGTCTGGCACAGGGCGGGTCCTTGACCTCGAGCAAGGTTGAGGGAGGACGGTGGAGTCATCCGAACCGAACGGAAGGGCCGACTCCCGCATGAACGCCTTCGCACACCCCGACGCCCGTCCCGACCTCCACCGCCCCGGCGTCGGGGCCGCCCTCGTCAGCACCTGGCGGGTCGGCGGCCCCGAGCGCCAGCGCGCTGTGGTCGAGGCCATCCGCAGGACCTGGGAGAGCAGGGAGTGGCCCGATCTGGGGCTGCTCTCGTACAGCGTCTACACCGGGACGGACGGGGAATCGCTGCTGCACTACTCGCAGTGGACCTCCGAGCAGGCCTACGAGGACTTCGTGCGGACCTACCGCGACGACCGGAACGCCGAGATCGACGCTGCCGTGCCCGGCATCGACCGGGTGGTCCTGCGCCGCTACGCGCCGCCGTACCGCTCCGCCGTCCTCGACGAGCGGAGCGCGGGAGCCGTGCCCGGGGCCGTCGCCGTCGTCGAGGTGGAGTTCGAAGGGCCGGACGCGGAACGCCAGAAGGCCTGGGTGGACGCCGTGTTCACCGCCATGGAGGGCGACGCGGGGCGGAGGCCGGCCACCGGCGGGATCGGCGCGCACTTCCATCTGTCCACCGACGGCACCCGCGTCCTGAACCTCGCCGAGTGGGAGAACGAGCGGGCCCACACGGATTGGCAGGCCGCGGGCGGGCCGCTCGGCGAGGCCTGGGCGCGGGTGCACCGCTTCCCGGGGCTCGCCGGCAGCCGGGTGCGCCGGTACACGCCCGCGCTCAGCCTGAGCGCGGGCGGGTGACCCGGCGACCGGTCCGTCCTACGGGCGGAAGCGCAGCACCTGCGGGTCGTGGTCGCTGTCCTGGTCGGCGAACTCCGCGTTGATGTGCACGCTGTCGTACTCGAAGTGGTGCACGCCGGGGCTGGTCAGGATCTGGTCGAGGACCTGGCTGTTGCCCTGGTAGACGTACGAGTAGCGCTCGGCGCGCGGCAGCGACTTCACGGCCGGGTACAGCGCGCCGCCGTCGGTGAGCGCCTGCGTGGTCCCGGAGAACTCGAAGTCGTTGATGTCGCCGACGACGAGGACGTCCGCCTGCTTCTCGATCGCGACGATGTCCTTCACGAAGGCGTTCACGGCCTGCGCCTGGAGCAGTCGCTTCGCCTCGGAGGAACGGTTCGGCGGCTGGTGGTGCGAGGTCAGGCCCTCGTCGCCGCCCTTCGAGCCGAAGTGGTTGGCGATCACGAAGACCGTACGGCCGCGGAAGACGAACTCGCCCGCGAGCGGCTTGCGGCTGCTGTCCCAGGCGGTGTTCGCCGGGTCGATCCGGCCGGGGGAGAGGGTCAGCGCGGCGCGGCCCTTCCCGCCCGTCACGGCGGTGGGCGTGGTGGTGGCGTCAGCGCCCGCGCGGTCCGTGAAGGAGACCCGCTCGGGGTTGAAGAGGAAGACCTGACGGATGTTGCCGCCGGGCTCGCCGCCGTCCTTGTTGTTCTGCGGGTCGACCGAGCGCCACTCGTACGCCGGGCCGCCGGCCGCCGTGATCGCGTCCGTGAACTTCTTGACCGTCTGGTCGGCGGCGACCGTGCCGTCGTTCTTGGCGCCGTTGTTGTCCTGGATCTCCTCCAGGGCGAGGATGTCGGGCGAGGCGAGGTTGTCGACGACCGCCTTCGCGAGCGCGTCGAACTTCTCCTGCGGGTCGCTCGGGTCGAGGTTCTCGACGTTGTACGTGGCCACGGCCAGCTCGTTCTTGTGCTGCCTGTCCGTGGACTCGCGCTCCAGGCCGTTGTCCTGGACGGTGCCGAGCGTGCGGGCGGTGAGCGTGTAGCCGCCGAACTGGTTGAAGTCGAGCGGGCCCTCGGTCGTGCCGGTCAGCCGGTCGCCGACGTTCGCCTTGGGGAACGGCTGCTGGGCGAGCGGGGTCAGTGACTGGATCTGGAGCCGACCGGTGTTCTGCGACTCGTACGAGCCGTAGACCGTGCCGCCGCGCCGGTTGTCGTTCTCCCAGGGCTTCACCGTGACCCACAGCTCCGCGTACGGGTCGGTGGCGCCGACCACGCGCGAGGAGTCGATCCGGACGTTGCTGCCCTCGAGGGACTCGTAGTAGTCCAGGGCGTACGTCTCCGGGTCGAGCGTCAGGCCGTTGATCGAGCCGCCGGCGGCCGGGTCGCCCTCGGGGGCGTACGCGTCGGGCACGGACCAGCCGGAGATCGTCACGGGCGCCGGGACGGCGTTGCCCTTCGACAGGACGGTGACGGTCGGCTTCGACAGCTGGGTGAGCGACTGGTTGCCGGAGTTCAGGCCACCGGGGACGTACTCGGTGACCGTGCCGTTCAGGCTGACGGCGTCGCCGACGGCGACGGTCGGGACGGAGCTCGTGAAGACGAAGAGGCCCTCGCTGGTGGCCGGGTTCGCGTCGGCTTCCGGGTCCTGGATCCAGAATCCGCGCGAGCCGTACGTGCGGACACCCGTGACGATGCCCGTCACACCGGTGACCTGCTTGCCGACGAGGGGGGAGACCCGGGTCGTGCCCTGGATGTCGTGGACGCGCGTGCCGGTGGCGCTGTCCTCGGCGGCGCTCGCCGAGGAGGCGAGGAGTCCGGCGGCGAGGGCGGCGGCCACGACGGCGGACACGGCTGCGGATCTCGGTATGGAGGAAGGCATCAGGGCTCCGGAGGGTGCTTGGAGGAACGGCAGATGAATCTACGCGCGTCAATCTCTTGCGCGAGTGGTGGACTTGTCAAGAGTCGACGGGTGTACGAAGGCTGACGGATCCATGAACCGGCGGACGTCCCCCCGGATGCGTCTACGCTGGGACCCGCTCTTTGCACCCCCTTCACCCACGTAAGCGTCGAGGAGACCCCCCAGATGTCAGTGGAGCACCCCACCCTTCCCCCCGTTCGGCTGCCTGCGGACGCGGAGCTGGCACGGGACGCCCTGGCCGCCCCCCTCCTCGCCCACGCGGTACGGCTCGCCCGCTGGGCCGGTCCCGACACCCGCGTCGACGCGGGCGGCGAACTCGTCGACGAGCAGCTGCCCGAGGCCGTCGCGCTCCTCGGCCTCTCCACCGACGAGGACGGCGAGATGCTGGCGGGCGACGCCTGGCGGCTCGCGGTCGACACCGGCCTGGTGGACGTCGAGGACGGCATCGAGGGCGAGGACGGCGAGACGGAGGACACCCCCGGCCGGGCCGCCCCCGGCGAGAACCTGGCGCTGCTCACTGCCGGTTCGCCCCAGGACGTCCTCGCGCTCTGGCTGGACGGCTTCGACGCGGTCTTCGCCGACGCCGTCGCCCCGGTCCTCGACGACCTGGACGCGGTCCTCGGCGAGGACGGCGGGATCGACTTCGACGCGCTGGACTGGGACCCCGAGGTGGAGGCCGACTTCCTGGAGGGGGTGCTCGGCAACCTCTACCTGCTGACCGTCAGCGAGGGAGGGGCCGGCGAGGGACCGGTGCCGCTGCCCGCGCTCGCCGCGTCGATGGTCGTCCCCGACGACATGGGCGAGCCCACCGACGACGTCCTGGAGCAGGTCTCGGACGCGATGATGCGGCTCGACGAGCAGTTCCGGCTCCTCGAACCGATCGGCCTCGTCGAGTACCAGCCCGTCGACGAGGCCCTGATGGCCGAGGAGGGCGAGGAGCCCGTGCCGCCGGTCGACGAGGAGGACGTCACCCGGTACGGCATGGTCCGGCTCACCCCGCTCGGCCTCTACGGCGTCCGGGCCCGGATGCTGGAGGCCGGCGTGGACGCCCCCGCCGTCGGCGACCTCGCGGAGAAGGGCGCCGACGCGCTGCTCGACGGCATCGCCGGCTATCCGGAGGCCGCCGCGCGGGAGGAGACCGCCGCATGGCTGGCAGGGCGGGACGCGCTCGGCGCGGCCCGCGAGCTGCTGCACGCGGCGCGCGGCGCGGACGCGGGCTCGCCGCTCCGCCGCCTCCACTGCCAGCAGACCCTGTCCCTCGTCGGCGCCGAGGCCGAGCCCGCGGTCCGGGAGGTCCTCGACGACGCGGAGCTCGGCGGCCTCGCGCGCGTCTGGCTCGCCGAGCGGGGCGCGGCCGACGTCCCCGCGCCGCCGGAGTCGATGATCTTCTGGCTGGCGATCGACACGATCGCGGCCCAGCTCGACGCGGACGGCGACCTGGAGGAACTCCAGGAGCTCGTCGAAGGCCTCACGGGGCGCCACAGCGGCTTCTTCGAGACGGCCTGGCGGGTGGAGCACCCGGCGACGGCGGAGGTCCTGGAGGCGATGGGACGTCTGCACCGGGACAAGACGGTGGCGAAGGAGGCCCGCAAGTCCGCCTTCAAGGCGCGCTCGCGGTCCGGGGCCTGACAGCCCGACGGCCGACAACAGGGGCCGGGTCAGGGGCGGGACCGGACAGGGCCGGGCGGCTCGCGCCCGGCGGTGTTCCCGTGGTGTTCAGGCGCCGTTCGTGGCGGCGCGGCAGGGTGGTCCGCGAGATCCGGCCACCACAGGGAGAACGCCACACCATGCCCCTCAACCGCAGAGAGTTCACCAAGCAGTCCGCCGTCACCGGTGCGGGGATCGCCCTCACCGGTGTCGTCGGCGCTCTCGCCACCGCCCCCGAGGCGCTCGCCGCGGACGAGCCGGAGGCGTACGGAACCGGCCACGACCACGCGAACGGGCACGACAGCGGGCACGACCACGGGCACGGTCACCGGCTCGGCTACGGACCGCTCGTCGCCGACCCCGACGGGATCCTCGCCCTGCCCGCCGGCTTCTCCTACCGCGTCGTCACCCGCAGCGGCGTGACCCGGCTGGAGTCAGGTGAGTTCACCCCGGAGAAGCACGACGGCACCGCCGCCTTCGCCGGACCGCGCGGCACCACGTACCTGGTCAACAACCACGAGCTCAAGGGCCCCCGCTCCAAGTGGGCGCACCCCGTCCCGCTCACCGAGGGCCTCGTCTACGACCCCGCCGCGGCCGGCGGCTGCACGGTCGTCGAGGTGCACCGCGACGGCACCGTCGCCGAGTGGGTCGGCATCGCCGGCACCTCCACCAACTGCGCGGGCGGCAGCACCGCCTGGGGCACCTGGCTGACGGGCGAGGAGAACTCCGACCGCGCCGGCGTCAACGGCATGACCAAGGACCACGGCTACGTCTTCGAGGTCGACCCGCGCGACCGCCGCGCCAACCGCGACCCGAAGCCGATCAAGGCCTTCGGCCGGTACGACCACGAGGCCGTCGTCATCGACCCCAAGCGCGGCCACGCCTACCTCACCGAAGACGCCTCCAACCCCAACGGGCTGCTCTTCCGCTGGGTGCCGCCGCAGGGCTTCGAGCACGGCCGCGGCAAACTCCGTACCCTCGCCGACGACGCCGGTGCGCTCCAGGCCGCCAAGTGCATCGACTCCTCGGGCCGCTTCGTGGACGACCTCTCCCGGGCGAGCCGGATCGGCACCGTCTACGGCGTGGACTGGATCGACGTCCCCGACCGTGACGCCCGCACCACTCCCGTCCGCAAGCAGTTCACGGACGGTCAGATCACCCGCGGCCGCAAGCTGGAGGGCATGTGGTGGGCCGACGGCGGCGCGTACGTCGTCTCGTCCTACGCGCGCGAGGAGAGCCCCGGCGCCGCGCACGACGGACAGGTCTGGTTCTACGATCCGAAGCGCCGCACCCTCACCCTGAAGCTGCTGCTCGGCGTGAACGCCGACCCCGACGCCGACGGCGCCTACGACGGCCCCGACAACATCACCGTCTCCCCGTACGGCGGCATCGTCATCGCCGAGGACGGCGAGGGCGTCCAGCACCTCTTCGGCGCCACCGACTCGGGCCGCACCTACCCGATCGCCCGCAACGACCTGAACGACAGCGAGTTCGCGGGCGTCACCTTCTCGCCCGACGGGGACACCCTGTTCGCCAGCATCCAGAACCCCGGCATCATGGTCGCGATCACCGGCCCCTGGCGTCGCCAGCCCCGCCGCTGAGGCCTTCCGTCCCCGGCACCGAGGCCGGAACCGGCCCTGTCGGTCCCATGGACTGACATCTAACATGTCAGTCCATGGACGCACTACGGCCCGTGGGCCGGACCCTGCTGCGTGACCGGGCGTACGAGGCACTGCGGGAGGCCATCGTGCGCGGCGACCTCGCCCCCGGCGCCCCGCTCAAGGACGCCGAGCTCGCCGAACGGCTCGGGCTCTCGCGCGCACCCGTGCGCGAGGCCCTGGCCCGGCTCGGCGACGAGGGGCTCGTCGAGTCCAAGCCGCAGAGCTTCACCCGCGTCACCCGGCCGGTCAGCCGGATCGTCAGGGACGCCGCCTCGGTGGTGCGGGTGATGCACGAACTCGCCGCCAGGACCGGCGTACCCCTCCTGGGACCCGAGGGCATCCGGGCCATGCGCGAGGCCAACGAGCGCTTCGCGGCGGCCGTCCGCGCCTCCGACGTGGAAGCCGCCCTGAACGCCGACGACGAGCTCCACCAGGTCCTCGTCGTCGCCAGCGGCAACCATGCCGCCGCCGCCACGATCGCGCGGTACACCCCCCTGATCCGCCGGGTCGAACGGCGGCTCTTCGGCGATGCCGGGAGCTGTGGATCGGCGGAGCTGCACGAGCGGCTCATCGACGCCTGCGAGGCGGGGGACGCGGCGGAGGCGGTACGGGTCACCACGGAGATCTGGGCGGCGCTCGAACAGCTCGCGGACGACGCCGTCGAGGTGGCCGAGGTCACCGGCATCGCCGGGCCCTAAGGGGTGTCGTGTCGATCAGGCCGGATCAGGCACCGGACGCCGCGAGCCCGGCCCGATCGGCACGACACCCCCGAGGTCCCGTAGGAGCGTCCAGGACCAGCAGCCTTCACCCACCGGGAGCCGCCTTGCCGATCACCGACTTCGACCGCTACCCGCTCCTCTTCGGGCCCTCGCCGGTCCACCCGCTCGAACGTCTCACCCACCACCTCGGCGGCGCCGCGCTCTGGGCCAAGCGCGAGGACTGCAACTCCGGTGTCGCGTACGGCGGGAACAAGACCCGAAAGCTGGAGTACCTGGTCGCCGACGCCCTCGCGCAGGGCTGCGACACCCTCGTCTCGATCGGCGGCGTCCAGTCCAACCACACCCGCCAGGTCGCCGCCGTCGCCGCCCGCGCGGGGCTGCGCTGCGTCCTCGTCCAGGAGAGCTGGGTCGACTGGCCCGACTCCGTCTACGACAAGGTCGGCAACATCCTGATCAGCCGTCTCGCGGGCGCCGACGTACGGCTCGTCAGGGCGGGCTTCGGCATCGGCTTCAAGGAGAGCTGGGAGCTGGCCCTGCGGGAGGTCGAGGAGAGCGGCGGCAAGCCGTACGCGATCCCGGCGGGCGCCTCCGACCACCGGCTCGGCGGCCTGGGCTTCGCGAACTGGGCGTACGAGGTGGCCGAGCAGGAGCGCGCGCTCGGCGTCCTCTTCGACACCGTGGTGGTCTGCTCCGTGACCGGCTCCACCCAGGCCGGCATGGTCGCGGGCTTCGCCGCGCTCGCCGAGGAGGGCGGTCCTGCCCGCCGGATCATCGGGATCGACGCCTCGGCGAAGCCCGGTCCCACGCACGAGCAGATCACCCGGATCGCCCGGGACACCGCCGCCCTGATCGGGGTCGAGCGGCCGGTGACGGCGGCGGACGTCGAGCTGGACGAGCGCTACCACGCCGGGGTGTACGGCATCCCCGACGAGGCCACCCTCGACGCGATGCGGCTCGCCGCCCGAACCGAGGGCATGATCACCGACCCCGTGTACGAGGGGAAGTCGATGGCGGGTCTGGTCGACCTGGTGGACCGGGGGGAGATCGGCCGGGACTCGACCGTGCTCTACGCCCACCTCGGCGGCCAGCCCGCCCTCAACGCCTACAGCGCGCTGTTCTAGACAGGCGCCGCGGCCGGTCGCTCAGAGAGCCTGGGCGGCCGGCTTCACCATGCCCCGGACGGTCCGGGACTTCACGAACTCGCCCATCGCCGTCATCTCCCACTCACCGCTGAACTGCTTGATCAGCTTGGCCATCATGACGCCGGTCTGCGGCTCGGCGGTGGTCAGGTCGAAGCGGACCAGCTCCTCGCCCGTCGCCGCGTCCATCAGCCGGCAGTAGGCCTTGGCGACCTCGGTGAACTTCTGGCCGGAGAAGGAGTTGACCGTGAACACCAGACCGGTGGCCTCGGCGGGCAGGCGGCCGAGGTCGACGACGATCACCTCGTCGTCGCCCGCGCCCTCGCCGGTGAGGTTGTCGCCGGAGTGCGTCACCGAGCCGCCCAGGATGGTCAGCTTGCCGAAGTAGCAGCTGTCCAGGTGGTTGCGCTGGGGCCCGTACGCGATGACGGAGGCGTCCAGGTCGATGTCCTTGCCCCGGTAGGCGGGCTCCCAGCCGAGGCCCATCTTGACCTGGGACAGCAGCGGGCGGCCGCCCTTGACCAGGGACACGGTCTGGTTCTTCTGGAGGTTGACCCGACCCTTGTCGAGGTTGATCTTGCCGGTGGAGACGGGCGCGGCGGGCGGCGCGGCCGGCGGAGCGGGCGGAGTGGTGGCGGCGATCCTGGGGTCCACCGGGGCGACGGGCGGGGCGGCCGGCGGCGCCATCGGGGCGGGCGGCGCGGCGACGGGGGCCGGCGCGACGGGCGCCGCAGCCGCCGGGGCGGCGGGCGCGTCGTCCACCGAGACGCCGAAGTCCGTCGCGATGCCGGCCAGACCGTTCGCGTATCCCTGGCCCACGGCGCGGGCCTTCCACGCGCCGTTGCGCAGATAGATCTCGACGACCACGAGCGCGGTCTCGGTGGCCAGCCGGGGCGGGGTGAAGGTGGCGAGGACGCTGCCATCGTCCGCGTTGCGCAGGGTGGCCGTGGGCTCGATGCCCTGGAAGGTCTGGCCTGCGGCGTCGGGGCTCGCGGTGACGACGATCCTCTCGATGCCGGCCGGGACGGCGCCGGTGTCCACCAGGATCGCGTCGGGGGCGGCCCCGCCGCCGGAGCGGTAGGTGACACCGGGTCCGGACGGCTGGTTGTAGAAGATGAAGTCGTCGTCCGAGCGCACCTTGCCGTCGGCGCCGAGCAGCAGGCCCGAGACGTCGAGCCGCACCGGGGCGGCGACGTCCACCGCCACGCGCGCGACGGTGAGAGGGATGTTCGAGCCGGGGGTCATAGCGGTCATGTCAGGGGTAACGATCCGGGCCCCTTTGCCGTTCCCTTACCCTCGCCCGGTTCGGCCACCTTGATTACCCGCCCTTCCCGGTCAGATCCGTCATATGAATATTCTTTCGACCATGGGTGCGGCGGGGGCGGAGGTGCTGCCGGGGCCGGTGGGGGGCAGGGACACTGTGGACGGGAGCCGTTTCCGGACGGGGGACGTGGACGAGGCGCGCGAGGAACTCGACGCCCGCTACTACGCGAACCGGATGGACGTCGTCGACCGGGAGAGACGCCCCTTCGCCGCGCGCTTCGACACCCTCGCGTTCGGCCCGCTGGTCATCGGCGACCTCAGCTGCGGCGCCGACGTGCGGATGAGCTTCGGGGAACTAGGCGCCTACCACCTGAACGCACCGTTCAGCGGCAGGATGGAGATGCGCCAGGGCGGGTCCTCGATCGTCGCGACGGCCGACGAGGCGCTGCTCCTCGACCCGGCGGGGGACACCTTCCTCGACCGCTGGACCGGGGACTGCAGGACCCTCTCGGTCAAGGTCGGCGCCGCCGAGCTGCGCGACCGCCTCGAACGGCTGCTCGGCCGCCCGCCCCGAGGCCCGCTGGTCTTCGCCCCCGGCCTGGACATCACCCGCGGCCCCGGTCTGAGCTGGGTGCGCTTCGCCCGCCAGGTGGCCGCGGAGGCGCTCGCCGGAGAGGGCCTCGCCCGGCACGAGCTGGTGGCGCGACCCTTGCAGGAGGCCCTGCTCAACGGACTGCTGCTGGCCGCGGAGCACCCCTGGCGCGAGGCGCTCGCCCACCCGGGGGAGCCGCGGCGGCCGGCCCCGGTCAAGCGCGCGATGGACGCGGTGCGGGAGCGCCCCGAGCACCCGTTCACGACCACCGAACTCGCCGCCCACGCGCGCGTGAGCGTGCGCCGCCTCCAGGAGTCGTTCCGCGAGTACGTGGGGATGTCACCGATGGCGTACGTACGGGAGGTGCGCCTCGACCGGGTCCGCGAGGAGCTGCGGACGGCCGCGCCGGACGAGGTGAGCGTGAGCGAGGTGGCCTGGCGCTGGGGCTTCGCCCACCAGGGCCGGTTCGCGGCGCGCTACCGCGAGAAGTTCGGCGAGACGCCGTCCCGGACGCTCCGGGCGTCGTGATGAGGACCCGTGTGCGGGGCCGTCGGCGCGCTCGGGGCGCACTCGGGGTGGCAGGCCGACGGCGGCGTGCGCGGGGGCGTGCCTCCGTGCGTCGACCCGCCGCGCAATCCGGACAGGTGCCGCGTTCCGCGGCTCGCGATGATCTTCGTCCGGGCCTACGGTGAGCGAGTCCGGTCTGCCAGCGCGCACCGTGACCCGGGCCCCGGCCGGCTCCCCCCGTATCAGTCCGGCCGGGTCCTGTGTAATCCGTCGTGACGCGCCGTCGTTCGTTCAGGCCAGGCCGCCGTTGCTCATCAGCAGCTGCCCGTTGATCCACTGGCCCTCGGTCGAGCACAGGAAGTCCACCAGGTGCGCGGTGTCCCGTGGGGTGCCGAGGCGGCCGAGCGGTGTCAGACCGGCCAGCTGCTCCCTCTGCTCCGCCGTCATCCATCCGGTGTCGACCGGGCCGGGGTTGATGACGTTCGCGGTGACCCCGAGGTGCGCGAGCTCGCGCGCGGCGGCCAGAGTGATGCGGTCGAGCGCGCCCTTGCTCGCCCCGTACGGAAGGTTCCCCACGGTGTGGTCGCTGGTCAGGGCGACGATACGGCCCGTGCCCGCGGGGCCGGTGAAGCGCCGCCCGTACGCGCGGATCAGGAGCCAGGACGCGCGCGCGTTGACCGCGAAGTGGCGGTCGAAGCTCTCCACCGTGGTGTCGAGGAGGCCGGAGTCGACCGACTCGCAGTGGGCCATGACGAGGGCCGTGACCGGGCGGCCGAACCGGTCCTCCACCGCGTCGAACACGCGCGCGGGGGCGTCGGGTTCGGCGAGATCGGCCTCGACGGCCATGGCGGCGGCGCCCCGCTCCGCGAGCTCCCCGAGGACCGCCTCGGTCGCGCCCCGCTCGACGCCCCACTCCATGCGCCGGTCGTAGGGCGTCCAGCAGGTGAGGGCGAGGTCCCAGCCCGACTCGGCCAGGCGCCGGGCGATGCCGGCGCCGATGCCGACGGTGCGGCCGACCCCGGTCACGAGGGCGAGGGGACGGGTCATGGGACCACTCCTGTCGGTGCGGGGTACGGGGTGCCGAGGTGCGGGCGCGGGGTGCCGAGGCGCGGGCCGGGTCAGTAGGGCCAGCGGGGCGGGTCCACGCAGAAGTGGCCGCCCAGGTAGAGGTCGTCGGCGCTGCCCTCCGGCGGGAGGCCCTTCTCGGCGATGAGCTTCTCCGCGTACGGCTCCGAGTCGTCCTGCGGCTCGAAGCCGATGGCCCGCGCCGTGGAGAGGTCCCACCACGCGCGCGTGTTGGCGGACGAGCCGTACACCACGGTGTGGCCCACGTTCTCGGCGGTGAGCGTGGTGTGCAGGAGGCGGGCGCAGTCGGCGGGGCTGAGCCACATCGACAGCATCCGTACCGAGGTGGGCTCGGGGAAGCAGGAGCCGATGCGGACGGAGACGGTCTCGATGCCGTGCTGGTCCCAGTAGAGCTGCGCCAGGTCCTCGCCGAAGCACTTGGAGAGGCCGTAGAAGGTGTCGGGGCGGTGCGGGGTGTCGACCGGGACGGGCGGTTCGCCGTCGCGCGGGCGCCGGGTGAAGCCGACGGCGTGGTTGCTGGAGGCGAAGACCACACGCCGGACGCCCTCCTCGCGGGCGGCCTCGTAGAGGTGGTACGTGCCGGCGATGTTGGCGGCCATGATCTTCTCGAAGCTCGATTCGAGGGAGATGCCGGCCAGGTGCACGATGGCGTCGACGCCCCGGACGGCCTCGCGCAGCGCCGCGCGGTCCGCGAGGTCGGCGACGATCGCGTCGGGCGCCCCCGGCACGGGGGCGACGTCCAGGAGGCGGAGGTCGTAGCCGTACGGGGGCAGCAGCTCCCGCATCAGCGTGCCGACGCCCCCGGCGGCGCCGGTGAGCAGGACGGTGCGGGGTGCTGACATGGAGCGCATCTCCTCTGTTGAGCGGCATTCACAACCGTGGACACGCTAGGGAGCGGCCGGACGGAGCGTCAAGAGCCGTCGATGGAGCGGGCTTCTTCCTTGACCGGCGCTTCCGCGCTGTTCTAGCGTGCGAGGCGGCACCGTTCAAGAATATGGATGACAGTCATACCTGTGCACGCGATGGCCCTGCACGACGGACTTTCCTGGGAGCGCCCGTGACCACTGCCCCGCTCGCCGGCCGCCTCGACGGCCTGCTGTTCTTCCCCGTCACCGCCTTCGCGCCGGACGGCTCCCTCGACCTCGACACCTTCCGCGCCCATGTCCGCGCGGGTGTCGAGGCGGGCGCCGCCGCCGTGTTCGCCTGCTGCGGCACCGGCGAGTTCCACGCCCTCACCCCCGAGGAGTTCCGGGACTGCGTCGCCGCCGCCGTCGAGGAGGTCGCCGGCCGCGTCCCCGTCGTCGCGGGCGCCGGCTACGGCACCGCACTCGCCGTCCAGTACGCCCGGCTCGCCGAGGAGGCGGGCGCCGACGGACTCCTCGCCATGCCGCCGTACCTCGTCGTCGCCGACCAGGCGGGACTGCTCCGCCACTACACCGAACTCGCCGCCGCCACCTCGCTCGACGTCATCGTCTACCAGCGCGACAACGCGGTCCTCACCCCGGCCACCGCCGTCGCCCTCGCCCGCACCGACGGGATCATCGGCCTCAAGGACGGCCTCGGCGACCTCGACCTCATGCAGCGGATCGTCAGCGCCGTCCGCGCCGAGGGCCTCGACCTGCTCTACTTCAACGGCCTGCCGACCGCCGAACTCACCGGCGCCGCCTACCGGGGCATCGGCGTCACCCTCTACTCCTCCGCCGTCTTCTGCTTCGCCCCCGACCTCGCCCTCGCCTTCCACCGCGCCCTCACCACCGGCGACGACGCCACGGTGGACCTGCTCGTCGACGGCTTCTACCGGCCGCTCGTCGAACTCCGCTCGCAGGGCAGGGGATACGCCGTCTCGCTCGTCAAGGCGGCCGTACGCAGGGGAGGCCTGGACGTCGGCGAGGTGCGCCCGCCGCTGAGCGAGCCCGCCCCCGAGCACGTCGACGAGCTCATGGTGCTCGTCGAGCGCGGCCGGGCCCTCCTGAAGGAGGCCGGGGCATGAGAGCGGCAGCCTTCCTCTACCCCTGGGACGTCGACGGCGACCCCGCCGCACCCGCGCTCCTCGCCGGGCTCGGTCTCGCACAGGTCACCCTTGCCGCCGCCTACCACTCCACCCGGGCGCTGACCCCCCGTCACCCGGCCCACCGGATCGTCACCGCCGAGTACGCCGCCGTGCACTACCCGCCGGACCCGGACCGCTGGGCGGGCCGCACCCTCCGCCCGTACCCGGCGGGGGACTGGGCGCCCGGCGACTCCTTCGGGCGGGCCGCCGAGGCCCTCGGCGCCGCAGGCCTCGACGTGCACAGCTGGGTCGTCCTCGCCCACAACTCCCGCCTGGGCGCCGAACACCCGGAGACCTCCGTCGTCAACGCCTACGGCGACCGCTACCCCTGGGCGCCCTGCATCGCCCGCCCCGAGGTCCGCTCCCTGCTCGTCGACCTGGCCGCCGAGGCCGCCGTACGGCCCGGCGCGGCCGGCACCGAGCTGGAGTCCTGCGGCTGGTACGGCCTGGCCCACCTGCACGCCCACGACAAGACCGGCGGCGTCGCCCTGGGGGACCGGGAGCAGTACCTGATGTCGCTCTGCTTCTGCCCCTCCTGCCGTGAGGGGTACGGGGAGGGGGGCGCCGACCCCGACGAGCTGGCCGCCGCCGTGCGCGGCGCCCTGGAGCCCGTGTGGGCGGGAGCGGGACCGGCCGGCGGGCTGGGCGCCCTGGAGGCCCCTGCCCTGGCCTGGCGCGCCCGGACCGCCCATACCTTCCAGGAGGCCGCCGTGACCGCCGTACGGGCCGCGGCCCCGCCCGGCTTCCGGATCCTGCTGCACGCCGACCCCGACCCGTACCGCTGCGGCGCCGACGCCGGCACCGACCCGGCGCACGTCCTCGGCCTCGCGGACGGGGTGGTCGCCCGGCCGCCCCGGGTCGCGGACTTCGCCGCCCACGCCCGCCCGGACACCGTCCTCGCCGCGAACCTCTCCGTCGTCGCCGGTATGGGCGGCGCCCCGGACCGGCTGGCCGAGGACGCCGAGCGGGCCCGTGACGCGGGAGCGACCGAACTGCGGCTCTACCACGCGGGTCTGGCCTCCGACGAGGACCTGACCGCCGTCGGGACGGCGCTGCGGAAGCTGGGTTAGGGCAGAGACGCGGGTCGCCGGAGGATCCGGCGACCCGCACCAGGTCGGCCCCCTCACCAGGCCAGGTCCTCCAGCGCGTCCAGATCCGGCATCTCCGCGGCCACCGGTTCCATCCCGGCCCCCGCCACCCGCAGCTCCGCCCAGATCGTCTTGCCCCTGCGGGCGTACCGCGTCCCCCAGCGCTCCGCGTACTGCGCCACCAGGTACAGCCCGCGGCCGCCCTCGTCCGTCGTCGCCGCGTGCCGCAGGTGCGGCGAGGTGCTGCTGCCGTCCGAGACCTCGCAGATCAGCGTCCGGTCGTGGAGCAGCCGTACCCGGATCGGATCGGCCCCGTACCGCACCGCGTTCGTGATCAGCTCGCTGAGGACCAGCTCCGCGGAGAACGCGAGCCCTTCGAGCCCCCACTCCGCCAGCTTCGCCGCCGCCGCGTTCCGTACCGGCGAGACCGCCGACGGATCGCGCGCCACCTCCCACTCGGCGATCCGCTCCCGTTCCAGCAGCCGGGTCCTGGCCACGAGCAGCGCGATGTCGTCACGCGGCGACGGCGAGAGCAGCGTCGCGAGCACGTCCGCGCAGATCTGCTCAGGGCTGCGGTCCCGGCGGGCCAGCGTCGACCGCAGCAGCCCGAGGCCCGTGTCGAGGTCCCGTCCCCGGTCCTCCAGGAGGCCGTCCGTGAAGAGCACCAGCTTGCTGCCCTCCGGCAGCCACAGCTCCGTCGTCTCGAACGGCACGTCGCCGAGACCGAGCCCCAGCGGCAGCCCCGGCGGCAGCTCGGGGAACTCCACCCGCCCGTCAGGACCCACGAGCGCAGGACCCGGATGTCCCGCGCTCGCCACCGTGCACAGGCCGGACGCCGGGTCGTAGATCGCGTACAGGCAGGTCGCGCCGGTGATGCCCTCCTCGCGGCGCCGGCTCTCGACGTCCGGCCCCTCCGACTCCCGCTCGTCGATGCGGCCCGTCAGCTCGTCGAGATGGCCGAGCAGTTCGTCCGGCGGCACGTCGAGCGTCGAGAAGTTGTGCACCGCCGTCCGCAGCCGTCCCATGGTGGCCGCCGCGTGCAGCCCGTGCCCCACCACGTCCCCCACCACGAGCGCCACCCGGGCGCCCGGCAGCGGGATCACGTCGAACCAGTCGCCGCCGACGCCGGCCTTCGCCGGGAGATAGCGGTACGCCACGTCCACCGCGTTCTGGTCGGGCAGCACCCGGGGCAGCAGGCTCCGCTGCAGCGTCACCGCCATCGCGTGCTCCCGGGTGAACCGGCGCGCGTTGTCGATCGCGACCGCCGCCCGCGCCGCCAGCTCCTCCGCGAACGACAGGTCCTCCTCCCCGAACGGCTCCGGGGTGTCCGCGCGCCAGAAGTTCGCCATCCCCAGGACCACCCCGCGGGCGCGCAGCGGCACCGTGAGCAGCGAGTGCATCCCGAACGCCAGGGCCTGCGCCGCCCCCTCCGGGTCCTGCGCCCGCCAGCCCTCCGCCGCCGCCAGCTCCGCCTGCACCACCGCGTGGCCCGCGCCCAGGGCCCTCGCCATCGGGGTGCTGGGCACGTCGAACCGCACGATGTCCCCGACCGGCTGCAGCGGCTGGTCGGACCGCAACCCGCTCAGTGCCGTCCGCCGCATCTCGGTGGCCGCCGAAGCGGAGCCCGGCGGCTCCTCCCCACGCAGCACCGGTTCGAGCAGCTCCACGGTCGCGAAGTCCGCGAAGCGCGGTACGGCCACCTCCGCCAGCTCCTCCGCGGTCCGCACCACCTCGAGCGTCGTCCCGATTCGCACACCCGCCTCGTACAGCAGCTGGAGCCGGCTACGGGCCACCGCCGCCCGGCCGGTCACCGCGGCGAGTTCGGTGGTGTCCCGCATCGTCATCACGCTCCCGGACTCCGAGCCGTCCGTGACCGTGGGCCGTACGCTCACCGCGAGCAGCCGGTCGCCCGCGCGGTGCACCTCGTCCGTCGCCGACCGGCCCGACACGAGGAGTTCGACCGTACGGGGATCGAGGCCGAGCTCCGAGACGTGCCGCCGCTCCGCGTCAGCCGTGAGACCGAGCAGCCGGCGCGCCTCGTCGTTGGCGAGCAGCAGCCGCCGGTCGGGGCCCACGATCAGGACCCCTTCGCGCACGGCGTGCAGCACCGCCTCGTGGTGCTCCTTCATCCGGGTCATCTCGGCCGGGCCGAGGCCGTGCGTCTGCCGCCGCAGTCGCCGGCTCACCAGGGCGGCCCCGCCCACGGCGAGGACCAGCGCGCCCCCCGCCGCGCCCGCGAGCAGCGGCAGCCGGCCCTCCACAGCCTGCGTGATGCTCTCCACCTCGACGCCGCTGGTGACCATGCCGACGATCCGGCCCCGGTCGTCCACCACGGGGACCACGGCCCGTACGGCGTCGTTGGGCGCCCCCCTGAACAGTTCGGTGAAGGACTCGCCGTCCACCACGGCGCGCGTGAGGTCACCGGTCGCCTTGAGGCCGATCAGTTCCGGTTCCGAGTCGGTGTACCGCAGTCCGGCCGGACTCAGGACCGCGATGAAGTCCACGCCCGTCGCCCGGCGGGTGGCCTCCGCCCGGTCCTGGAGCTCCGCCGTCGGATCGGCCGAGGTCAGGGCGTCGTCGATGCCGGGCGCCTTCGCGAACGCCTCCGCGACCGCGAGCGAGCGGACCCGGGCGTCCCGCTCGGTGTCGTTGCGGGCCTGGTAGAACGTCACGAACACGGCCGCCGCGATCACCAGGAGCGCGATCAGCGCCTCCAGGGCGAACACCTGTCCGGCGACGCTCCGCAGCCCGGTCCCGCGCTCACCCGGGCCCGGGCGCCCGCCGCGCGCCCGCCGCCGGTCCCGGGCACTCATCCCGTGCTCCTGGCGATGAGGAGCGCCACGTCGTCCGCCGCGCCCGGTCGGCGCAGCGCCCGCAGCAGCTCGTCACAGGTCTCCTCCAGCGGCCCGCGCGCCTTGTCGAGCAGGCCGACCAGGACGGCGAGCCGCTCGTCGATCGCCTCGTCGCGGGTCTCGACCAGACCGTCCGTGTACAGCACGAGCCGGTCCCCGGGCCTGAGGGGCACCCGGGTCGTACGGAACGTGGCGCCGCCCACGCCGAGCGGCAGCCCGGGCGGCACCTTCACCAGTTCGGCCGGTCCGTCCACCGGGACCCGTACCGGCGGCAGATGGCCCGCGTTCGCGATCCGGCACCGGCCGAGGACCGGGTCGTGCACGACGAACAGACAGGTGGCGATGTAGTGCTCGAGACCCGCCGTGATCCGGTCCAGGTGCCGCAGCACCTGGGCGGGCGACAGATCGAGGTCAGCGAACGCGCAGGTCGCGGTCCGCAGCCGCCCCATCGTCGCCGCCGCGTCGATGCCGCTGCCCATGACGTCCCCGACGACGAGCGCCGTCTTGTCGTCGGCCAGCGGGATCACGTCGTACCAGTCGCCGCCGACCTCGCTGGACGCCTGCGCCGGCTGGTAGCGGGCCGCGATCTCCAGGCCCGTCCGCTCCGGCGGCGCCCCGGGCAGCAGACTGCGCTGGAGCGTCACGGCCGAGTTCCGCACGCTCTGGTACCAGCGCGCGTTGTCGATGCTCACCGCCGCGCGGGCCGCGAGTTCCGTCGCGAGCAGCACGTCGTCGCCGTCGAAGGGCAGCGCGTTGCGGTCCCGCTTGAGGTCGAGCGCGCCGAGCACCTCGCCGCGCGCGATCAGCGGCACCGCCAGGTACGAGTGCACCCCTGCCCTGGCGAGCAGCTCCGCGGCCTCGGGGTTCCGTGCGATCCGGGCCAGGTCACCGGGGCCGACGTGTTCCACCAGGACCGGCAGACCGGTGTGCACGCACCGGGTGACCAGCCGGTCCGCCCCGTACATCGCGACCGCCCCGGGCGGGTCCGCCGCCGGCAGCGCCTCCGTCAGGGCCCCCGCCTTCACGGCGAGCGCCCGGAACAGCTCGGGCCCCTCCTCGGGGGCGCCGGGTCTGCGCAGCGCCAGGACCGAGTCGAGGACGTCGACGGCGGCGATGTCCGCGAGCTCCGGCACCACCACGGAGGCCAGCTCGTCGGCCGTCCGCTCCACCTCCAGGGTGGTGCCCACCCGGGCCGAGGCGTCCGCGATCAGCGCGAGCCGCCGCCGCGACCGGGCCGCCGCCGAGTCCGCCCGGTGCCGCTCGGTCACGTCGATCACCGAGGCGGCGACCCCCAGGACCCGGTTCTCGGCCCCTTCGAGCCGGTAGAACGACACCGACCAGGAGTGGTCGTGGTCCGGGTCCGCGGGGGTCCGTCCGACGACGGGCCGGTCGAGCAGCGGCGTCCCTGTGGCCAGGACGTTCCGCAACGATGCCGCCACGACACCGGTGTCGAACAGGGGCAGCACGTCGCCGACCCGCCGCCCGATGTGCAGCGCGGCCGGCACGCCGTCGATCCGTTCGAGCGTCGGGTTCACCAGGACGTAGCGCAGATCGGTGTCCAGGACGGCGAGACCGATGGGTGACTGGGAGACGAGCCGGTCGGAGAGGGCGAGTTCGGTCTCGACCCGTTCGACGGCGGAGCGGTCCGCGGAGATCCCGAGGGCGTACAGAGCGCCCAGGTCGTCGGTGAGCCGCATGTTGCGGAACTCCACCTGCCGGACGCTGCCGTCCTTGTGCCGTACGGGGAAGGTGCCGGCCCAGGCGGTGCCCTCGCGCAGCACCTCGCCGAAGAGGCGCATCGCCTCCTCCCGGTGTTCCTCGCCGACGATCAGCCTGGCCACGTACCGGCCGAGGGCCTCGTCGGCGCCGAAACCGAAGAGGGTCTCCGCCTGCGGGCTCCACAGCACGATCCGACCGCGCGCGTCCACCACGATGGCGGCGACCCCGAGCACGTCCAGGAGGCCCTTGCCGCCCAGGGGCACACCGACGGGCCCCGACGCCCCCGGCAAGGAACCGGCCGTCACACTGCCCTCCTCCCGCCGTGCCGTGCCTCCTTCCATGCTCGCCGCCCGCCGGTCACCCCGCACCGCGAACGGCACCCGTCCGCGCCCCCTGCCCCACGACCAGGCAGGCCGCCCAGGAGGCTCCCGCCACCGCGAGCAGCGGCAGCAGGACGTGGATGTCGACCAGGGCGACCAGGGCCGCGCCGAGGGCGAGGGCCAGCGCGTTCGGGGCGAACACCAGGGTGTTCGCGGTGGCCGCCACCCGGCCCACCGCCTCCGCGGGGGCCTCCCGCTGCACCGCCGTGACCACCGCGACGAGCACCCACGGAAGGCCCAGACCGATCACCGCGCTCGCCGCCAGGGCCGTCGCCTCGTACGGCAGCGCCCGCACCCCCACGGCCACCGCGAACAGCGCGAGACCGACGGTGGCGAGGACCCGCTCGGAGACCCTGCGGAGCAGCGGTCCTGTGACCAGGCCCGCGAGGACCGAGCCGACGCCCTGTACGGCGTACAGCACGCCGGCGTACGCGGGGGAGTGCCCGAGCCCCTTGTCGACGACGGCGTAGATCGCGGCCCCGTTCACCCCGGCCAGCAGCATCGTGAACGCGCCCGTCGCCACCAGGGGCCGCAGCACCGGCGAGACGCGGAGCAGCCGCACACCCTCGGCGGTCTCCCGCCACCAGTGCCGGGACCCGGAGGGGGTGGGGCGCGCCTCCCGTACGGGCATCAGCGCGAACACGCCCGCCGCGACCGCGAAGCTCGCCGCGTCGAGGAGGGCGACGGTCCCGCCCCCGTACCGGGTGTGGATCCCCGCCGCCACGAGCGGGGCGACCAGCTTCATCGACTCGTTCGCGGTCATCCGCAGCCCGTTGAGGGTGCCCAGCCGCTTCTCGTCCAGGGCGGTCGCGATCAGGGCCTGCTCCGCCGCCTCGTGGACGGCGCCCTGCGTCCCGTACAGCACGAGCACGGCGAACAGCAGCCATACCCTGTCCGCCGACTCCACCCACAGGAGGAGCGGCAGCAGCCCCGCCATCCCCGCGTTCAGGACGACCAGGAGCGGCCGACGGCGCACCCGGTCCGCGAGCGTGCCGAGGAGCGGCCCCAGGAGCACGGGCGCCCAGAGGGCGAAGGCGGTCAGCGCCGCCAGACTGTCGGACCCCGTCAGGGACTTCACCCAGATCCCGGAGACCAGCCACATCGCCGTCGTACCGAATCCGGACACGACGACACCTGTCAGATACCAGCGCATGAGCCGAAGACTGACGCCTGAGGTGGGGCTCGCGGATCGGGCGGATTCCCTAGAGGGTGTCCGGCGAGGGCGCGCGGGTATCGCCGGCGCCCCGCTTCTCGTACCGCAGCGCCGCCCCCGTCACCAGCGCGCCCAGGCCCTCCCACAGGCCCACGCCAAGGAATCCGGCAGGGGCGCGGCCGGTGACGACCGCGAGGGTGAAGACCGCGCAGGTGAGGAGGCGGAAGGGGACCGTCCAACGGAAGAAGGGCTTCCAGTCGGCGAGCGCGGCCAGCACGTAGTAGACGCCCATGTTCAGCGCTGCCATCGAGGACGCCGTCAGGAAGACGAGGGTGTGGTCGCCGTCCGCGCGCCCGCCCTCGGGCACCGGCTCGAAGCCCATCACGGTGAGCAGCGCGTCCGGTACGACCAGGCCCACCACCCCCAGCGCGGCGGCGAGCACACCGAAGACCGCGATGGTCCAGCCGGACAGGGAACGGGGCAGGCGCACGGCGGTCCTCCGCGAGGTGAGTGCAGGGTCGGTGGATCGAATACGTGCTCGGATGCGAGCGTGACCCTGCATATCGTGTGACGGGGCCCGACGGCCAGTCGGGCCCCGTCCACCGTCACTTCAGCGCCGCGGCCATCATCTTCTGCGCCACCGGGGCCGCCAGGCCGTTGCCGCTGACCTCGGAGCGGGCCGCGCCCGAGTCCTCGATCATCACCGCGACGGCGACCTGCTTCCCGGTCGAGGAGTCCTTCGCGTACGACGTGAACCAGGCGTAGGGCGTCTTGCTGTTGTTCTCGCCGTGCTGGGCCGTCCCCGTCTTGCCGCCGACCTCCGCGCCGTCCACGGCCGCGTTGGTGCCCGTGCCCTTCTCCACGACGGTCACCATCGCGCTGCGCAGCTGCTCGGCCGTCGAGGAGGAGACGACCCGCTCGGTGTCGCCGTCCTCGAACGACGTCAGCGCGTCGCCGTCGGAGTCGACGACCTCCGAGACCATGTGCGGGGAGGCGAGCAGACCGTCGTTGGCGATCACCGCGGACACCATCGCCATCTGGAGCGGGGTCGCGGTCACGTCGAACTGCCCGATGCCGGTGAGCGCCGTCTGCGCCTTGTCCATGCCGGACGGGTACACGCTCGGGTACGCCCGCACCGGCACGTCGAGCTCGGCGTCGTCGAAGCCGAACTTCTCCGCCGTCGCCCTCACCTTGTCCTGCCCCAGGTCGGCGGCCATCTTGGCGAAGACGTTGTTGCAGGAGTACTGGAGCGCGGTGCGGATCGTGGCGTTCTCACAGGGCGCGGAGGCGTTCTCGTTCTTCAGCACGGTCCGGGTGTTCGGCAGCGTGTACGGGTCGGGGCTCTCGGTCGCGGTGTCCACCGACCCGTACAGGCCGTCCTCCAGGGCCGCCGCGGCGATGACCAGCTTGAAGGTGGAGCCGGGCGGCAGCGGCTGGCGCAGCGCCCGGTTGACCAGCGGCTTGTCCTCGTCGGTGGTCAGCTCCTTCCAGGCGTCGCCGTCCGTCGTCCCGGCGATCTTCGACGGGTCGTACGACGGGGTGGAGGCCAGGGCCAGGATCCGGCCGGTCGCCGGGTCGAGGGCGACGGCGGCGCCCTTCTTGTTCCCGAGCGCCCGGTAGGCGGCCTCCTGCACGTCCGGGTCGATCGTGGTGACGACCGTGCCCGGTTCCTGCTGCTTGCGCGTGACGGCGTCGACCGGGTTCTTCAGCCGGTCGTCGGTGCCGTCGAGGACGTCGCCGTAGATGCCCTCCAGCTGGGTGGCGCCGTACGCCTGCGAGCTGTAGCCGGTGACCGCCGCGTACAGCTCGCCGTCCGTGTACGTGCGCTCGTAGGCGAGATCCGATCCCTCCGTCTTCTTCGAGCCGGTGACCGGCGAGCCGGCCACGACGATGTTGCCGAGCGGGTGCGCGTACTGCGCGATGGTCTTCCGCCGGTTCTTCGAGTCGTCCGCGAGCGCCTTGCCTTCGTACGCCTGCACCCAGGTGGCCCGGCCCAGGAGGGCGAGCACCAGGAGCAGGACGAAGACCGACGTGTGCCTGATCGTCTTGTTCATCGCACCTGTGGGGACGAACGGGGCGGTGGGTGGCGTTCCGGATGTGTCCGGTTTCTCAGGGAACCTTCATCCGGAGCCTTCATCCGGAACGGACCTGCCCGCCCCGTCTGCCCCGCCCGGTCTCACCCCGTCCGTACGAACCCCGACTCGTACGCCAGGATCACGGCCTGCGTGCGGTCCCGGGCGCCGGACTTCGCCAGGACCGCCGCCACGTGCGTCTTGACCGTGGCCGCGCCGACGCCCATCCGCGCCGCGATCTCCGCGTTCGTCAGGCCCGTCGCCACCAGGCGCAGCACCTCCGCCTCCCGCTCCGTGAGGCGCGCCACCCACGGCGGCGCCACCGGCGGCCTGCGGCGGGCGTGCTCGGCCGCCAGGCCGCGTACCGCCGCCGGGTAGAGCAGCGAGTCGCTCCTGGCGACCAGCCGCACCGCGCTCACCAGCTCCTCCGCGGCCGCCCGCTTCAGCAGGAACCCGGCCGCGCCGACGCGCAGCGCGTCGTACACGTAGGAGTCGTTCTCGAAGGTCGTCACGACCACGATCCGGGGAGGCTCCGCCATTCCGGCGATGATCTGCTCGGTGGCCCTGATCCCGTCGATCTCCGGCATCCGCACGTCCATCAGGACGACGTCCGGCCGCTCGGCCCGCACCACCGACACCGCCTCGGCGCCCGTGGACGCCTCGCCCACCACCTCCAGGTCGGGTTCCGCGTCCAGGATGACCCGCAGGGCCGTCCGCACCATCCGCTCGTCGTCCGCGATCACCACGCGTACGGCCGCGCTCATCGCGGGACCCTGACCGCGAGGCGCCAGGCGCCGGCCGCCGGGCCCGCCTGCGCGGTGCCGCCGAACAGCCGGGCCCGCTCGGCGACGCCGATCAGGCCGCGTCCTCCGCCGGGGCGGGCGACCGGGGGCCGCGCGGGCAGCGGGTTCTCCATGGTGATCTCCAACTCCTCGGTACGGGCGTCGAGCCGTACGGTCACGGGCTCCCCGCCCGCGTGCCGGGCCGCGTTCGTCAGCCCTTCCTGGACGATCCGGTACGCCTCCCGGGACAGCGCCTCCGGTACGGCGGCGAGGTCACCGGCCACGGTCAGCGCCACCTTCGGCCCGGCGCCCCGCACCAGGGCCTCCAGGGCGTCGAGCCCCGGCCCCACACCTTCCCCGGCCTCCTCGCCCCCGCGCAGCAGGCCGAGGACCCCGTCCAGCTCGCCGACCGTGCGCCGGGTGGTCTCCTCGATCGCGGTGAGCGCCTCCTTGACGAACTCCAGGTCGGCCCCGGCGCCGCCGTCCAGGACCCGGCGGGCCGCTCCCGCCTGGAGGGTGACCGCGCTCAGCGCGTGACCGACCGAGTCGTGCAGTTCCCGGGCGAGCCGGTTGCGGGACTCCGCCTCCGCCGCGCGCCGCTCGGCCGCCGCGAGCCGCTCCCCGGGACCCGGTCCGAGCAGTCGGGGCGCCTGCCGGGCGAGCAGGGCCCCGGTCGCGGCGGCCACGGCGGCGAGCGCGAGCAGCATCAGGAGCCCCGCCGGCAGCGCCGCCCAGTCCCACCAGGGCCGGTCGAGGCCCCAGAACCGGCCGAGCTCCGACGCGCGGAGCGCCGGCGAGAACGGCAGCGCCATCACCGACACCGCGAACGGCGGCAGCGCCAGGGTCGCCCCGCTGACCAGCGCCCCGGCGCCCAGGTGCAGGGAGAACCAGCCGGCCGTCCGGGCCCTCGCCTCCCAGCCCCGGGCCGGGCCGTCCGCGAACCGGTCCGCCGGCACCCCGCACAGCGCCCGGGCCGCCGCCACCGACATCGGCCGGGCCAGGGGGAACAGCGCGGCGACCGCGACGAGCGGCAGCCCCACCGCGTACGCCCCGAACTGCGCCCCGATGCCCCCGACGAACAGGCCGCCCTCGTCGAGCAACGGCCCGATGGCGACGGAGCCGACCATCCAGAACGGCATGAACAGCGCGCCACCCACGATGAGATGGAGCCAGCGCCGTCTGGCCCGCTGCCCGAAGAGCGCTCGGGATGCCCGGTGGATCACGCCTCGGCGCTCCGGCGCCGCAGGAAGAAGGCCACGCACGCGGCGAGCAGGAACCCGGTGATCATGTCGCCAGCGTAGGACAGCTGTACGAGCCCGGGGACGCGCTTGCCGGGATCCGTCTCCGGCAGCAGCGCGACGAGCGACATGTAGGCGCCCCAGCAGCCCACCGCCGCCGAGGCCGTCCAGGCCAGGGCGAGCGTGGTGCGGACCCGGAGCCGGGCGGGCCGGCGCAGCACCAGGAGGAGCGTGGCGACGGCGGCGACGGCGAGGAAGCAGAGCCACTGCGCCTCCAGGACGTGGAAGTCGGCGTCGCGTTCGGCGATCCGCCGGGCGGACAGGCCCGTCGTCGAGCCGGTCGCCCACAACAGGTGGGGCGTGGCGGACGCGAGCGCCGTCACCGAGCCGGCCAGGGCGACGGCCCGCACCCCGGGCCCGGACGTGCGGGCCGACAGCGCGCCGAGCCGGCCGCTCCAGAGCCGGCCCCAGCGGTCCCGGGCGTACAGGACGAAGAGGGTGCCGAGGGCGAGGCCCTGGAGGATGAAGCCGCCGTAGACGACGCCGAAGACCCAGGGGTCGAGGAAGGGTTCGGCGGGTGCGGCCGCCTTCCCGTCGCCGGTGACGGCGGCGACCACGAGCTGTGTCGGGTAGCCGGTCATGATCGGGACGAGCAGCCCGGTCGCCGCCCACATGGGAAGGGCGAGCAGCCAGGCGGGGAACCGCCGGCCCCAGGCCTGGGTGAGGAGCAGGGCGAGGACGACGACGAGGGCGTCGGCGACCACCGTCACCGCGTTGGCGACCACCATCATCCGCGGGTGGTCCAGGAGCACGCTGCCGGCCGGGATGCCGATCTCGCTGCCCGCCACCCAGGCGACCTTGAGCGAGACGTACGGGACGCAGGCGAGGATCGCGAGCCCGCGCAGCGCGCGGCGGGTACGGGGGACGTGGTGGGGACGGGGGAGGGGAGCGGTCCGTGTCATGGCTCCACGCTCCCGGGCGGACCCCCGGTGCCACGTCCTGCCGGGTGGTGAACCGCCTCCGCCGCGCGGGGGAGGCGGCCTCCTCCCGGGGCCTCCGGGGAGCGGGAATTGACCCATGTTTCTGATGATCGATTGAACCCAAGCCGGAGGTCAATGGCGCTCTAGAGTAATGATCATGAACGAGATCACGACCTTCGCCCCGCTCCTCACCCGCGCCGCCGTCGCCGAGACCACCGCCGACCCGAGCAGCGTGATGACGCTCCTCGCCGACTCGGACGGCACCGGCGGACAGCTCACCAGCTACCGCTCCTCCTTCGCGAAGGGCGCGGTCGGGGCCCCGGCCCACTTCCACACCAAGGCCTCGGAGATGTTCTTCGTCCTCGGCGGGTCCCTCCAGGTCCTGGTCGGCGAGGAGCTGACCGTCCTGGAGCAGGGCGACTTCCTCCTCGTCCCGCCGCGCACCCCGCACGCCTTCGCCGCGGCGCCCGGCGCCGAGGCGGACGTGCTCTTCGCCTTCACGCCGGGCATGGCCCGCTTCGACTACCTGCGCCTGCTCGGCCGGGTCATGCGCGGCGAGGCGAGCTTCGAGGAGATCAAGGCCTCCTCGGAGAAGTACGACAACCACTACGTCGACAGCCCGGTGTGGCAGGCCGCCCTCGCCGAGCGCGCGTGACCGTGTGATCAGAGGCGGCGCGTCGCGAGCGTCAGCCGGTCCCGCGCGTCGAACAGCGCGTCCTTGACCATCTGCTCGTGGGCCGGGGTGAGCCGCGCCACCGGCACCGAGCAGCTGATCGCGTCCCGCGCCGGGGTCCGGTACGGGATGGCGACGCCGAAGCAGCGCAGCCCGAGCGTGTTCTCCTCGCGGTCCACCGAGAAGCCCTGCTCGCGGATGGCGCGCAGTTCCTCGATGAGCCGCTCGCGGTCGGTGATCGTGTGCTCGGTGAGCGCCGGGAGGGTCTCCGGGAGCAGTTTGCGCACCTGCTCGTCGGTGTGGGTGGCGAGCAGCGCCTTGCCGAGCGAGGTCGAGTGGGCGGGCAGCCGGCGTCCGACCCGGGTGAACGGCCGCAGGTAGTGCTGGGACTGACGGGTCGCCAGGTACACCACGTTGGTGCCGTCGAGCCGCGCCAGGTGGATGGTCTCGGTCGTGTCGTCGGAGAGCCGGTCCAGGGTGGGTTGGGAGGCGGCCACCACCTCGTCGCCGTCGATGTACGAGGTGCCGACGAGCAGCGCCCGCACCCCGATGCCGTACCGGGTGCCGGTCGCGTCCGTCTCCACCCAGCCCAGCTCGACCAGGGTGCGCAGCAGCATGTACAGGCTGGACTTGGGGTAGCCGACGGCCTCCTGGACGGCGGCGAGCGAGTGCATCCCCGGGCGCCCCGCGAAGTACTCGAGCAGCTCCACGGTCCGCACGGCGGACTTCACCTGTGCTCCGCCCGCGTCGACAGTCGCCATGTCCCTCGCCCCTTTTCGGTCGTCCGGCCGTCCGGTGGCCACCTGGCCGGCCGGGGCCCCTTGTGGAGACGGCCGGGCCGTCCCTAGAGTCCCGTACAGATGCGTTCATCTACGGGAACGTTGTTCAGAATAGCGAACAGGGGCGTAGCGGTGGCGGCAGAACCAGTGTGGAGTGTGGACCCCCGGACGGGGAAGCCGCGCGAGCAGGTCGCGGTGGAGGCCACGGCAGAGGACGTCGACCGGTCCGTACGGGCCGCCCACGCGGTCCGCGAGACCCTCGCCGACCGCAGCGTACGGGCTGCCTTCCTCCGTACCGCCGCCGACCTCCTCGACGGGGCGCGCGAGCAGATCGTGGAGACGGCGGACGCCGAGACCGCTCTCGGGCCCGTCCGCCTCACCGGCGAACTCGCCCGCACCACGGCCCAGTTGCGGGCCTTCGCGGACGTCGTCGAAGAGGGCTCCTTCCTCGACATCCGGATCGACCTGCCCGACCCCGGAGCCATCCCGCCCCGGCCCGACATGCGCCGATGGAAGATCCCGCTCGGCGTCGTCGCCGTCTACGCCGCCAGCAACTTCCCGCTCGCCTTCTCCGTCCCCGGCGGCGACACGGCGAGCGCCCTCGCGGCCGGCTGCCCCGTGGTGATCAAGGCCCACCCCGACCACCCGGCCACCTCCGAACTCTGCGCCTCCCTGCTGCGCAGGGCCGCCGCCGAGGCAGGCCTCCCCGAGGACGTCGTCGTCCTCGTCCACGGCTTCGACGCGGGCGTGGAACTCGTCCGCCACCCGCTCGTCGCGGCGGCCGGCTTCACCGGCTCGGTGCGCGGCGGACGGGCCCTCTTCGACGCGGCGGCCGCCCGACCCGTCCCCATCCCCTTCCACGGCGAACTCGGCTCCCTCAACCCCGTCGTGCTCACCAGCGCGGCGATCGAGGAGCGGGCCGAGGAGATCGGCGCCGGCCTGGCCGGCTCCATGACCCTGGGCGCGGGCCAGTTCTGCACCAAGCCCGGCTTCGTCCTGGCCCCCTCGGGAGAGGCCGGCGACCGCTTCCTCGACGCCCTCGCCCTCGGGGTCTCCGAGACCGGACCGGCCGTGCTGCTCGACCGGCGGATGCGGGACGCCTTCGTCGCGGGAGTCACCGAGCGCACCGCGCTCGACGGCGTACGGGCCCCGGTCGCCCCCGGCGCGGGCGACGCGCACACGGTCAGCGCCGGCGTCCTCGCCGTCGACGCCGCCCTGCTCGCCGAGGGCGACCGGCACCACCTCCTCCTGGAGGAGTGCTTCGGCCCGGTCACCGTCGTCGCCCGCTACGACTCCCGGGACGAGATCACCCAGGTCCTCTCCCGGCTGCCCGGCAACCTCACCGCCACCCTGCACGTCGCCACGGAGGGCGAAGAGGACGCCGACGCGGCCCCGCTCCTGGCCGAACTCACCCCGCTGGCGGGCCGCGTCCTCGTCAACGGCTGGCCCACCGGCGTGGCCGTCGCCCCGGCCCAGCACCACGGCGGCCCCTACCCGGCCACCACCTCCACCTCCACCTCGGTCGGCGCGACCGCGATCGAGCGCTGGCTGCGCCCGTTCACGTACCAGTCGACCCCCGACCACCTCCTGCCCCCGGAGCTCCGCGACGGCAACCCGCTGGGCCTGCCCCGCCGCTGACCCCGCCCCGCCTCAGGATCCGACGCGCACCACGATCTTCCCCAGGTGCGTGTTGGACTCCATCAGCCGATGGGCGTCGGCGATCCGCTCCAGACCGTCGAAGGTCCGGGCGATCACCGGCGCCAGGGAGCCGTCGCGCAGCCCCGAACCGATGAAGCCGGCGGCGCGGCGGCGCCCCTCCGCGGTCCCGGCGAGCACGCCGTTGGCGTACGTGTGGACGGTCTGCGGCCAGTTCATCGAGAGGGTGACCGGCCGTGGGTCCAGCCAGCCGTACAGCACGGCCGTGCCGCCGGGGCGCAGCGCGTCGCCGAGCCGGGCGAAGCCGGGCCCGCCGATCCCGTCGAACACCAGGTCCGCGCCCGCCCCGCCGGTGATCCGCCGCACCTCCTCGACCAGGTCGCCGGCGTCCTCCGACTCCGTGACGACCACGTGCGCGGCCCCCAGCTCCAGGAGCCGCTTCCGCTTGCCCTCGCCGCGCGTGGTGGCGATCGGCACGGCCCCGACCCGCAGCGCCGTCTGGATCGCGGCCGTCCCCACCCCGCTCGACGCCCCCGTGATCACCACGTGGTCGCCGGGGCCGAGACCGCCGGTCAGCACCATGCCGCCGTACGCGGTGAAGTACGTCAGCCAGACCGCCGCCGCCGTCACCGGGTCCACCCCCTCCGGGCGGGCCACCACGTACTCCTCCGGCAGCACCACCCGCTCCGCGTACACGCCGTGCACCCCGAAGTCGAAGTTCGCCGCCGCCATCACCGGATCGCCCGGCGCGAACGCCGTCACCCCCGCTCCGACCGCCTCCACCACCCCGGCCGCCTCGTACCCGAGCCGCGAGCCCGGCAGCGTCGGCGGGTAGTAGTAGGTGCCCGCGCGGAACAGCGCCTCGGCACGGTTGAGCCCGATCGCCTCGACCCGTACGAGCACCTCACCGGGCCCCGGCGCGGGCAGTGGCACCTCGGCCACCGTCAGCACCTCGGGACCACCGAGCTCGTGGAAGAGCACCGCCCTGGTGGTCGTGTCCGTCGTCGTCGGGTCCGCTGTCGTCATGTCCGCTGTCGTCATGACAGCGACGTTAGGAGCGCCCGGCGAGACGATCCATGTCTCCCTCCCTCGGGACCATGTCCGATCGTCTCGCGGTCCCTCGCGGGGAGTACGGTGCCGGGATGGACGTACTGAGCGATGCCATCGCCGCCATGCGCACCGGCCGCCCCCACTCCTCCCGGACGGTCCGCTTCTCCCCCTGGGGCTTCCGCTTCCCGCCGAGCAGGGGCGCCGGATTCCACGTCGTCCTCCAGGGCACCGCCTGGCTGCTGCCCCCGGACGGCGCGACACCCGTCCGGCTCGGCCCCGGCGACGTCGTCTTCCTCGCCCACGGCACCGGCCACGGCCTCGCCGACCACCCCGACACCCCCCTCGTCGACGCCTCGCCCGCGCCCGACGGCTCCTGGCCCACCTCGCCCGACCGGGGGCCCGTCGGCGCCGACGAGACCCTGCTGCTGTGCGGCGCCTACCAGCTCAGCCGTGCCCGCGCCCACCCGCTCCTCACCGAGCTTCCCTCGTACGTCCACCTGCCCGCCCGGGTCGGCGCCCATCCCCGGCTGCGCGCCGCCGTCGACCTGCTCGGCGCCGAACTCGCCGAACCCCAGCCGGGATCCGACGCGGTCGTGCCCGCCCTGCTCGACACCCTGCTGCTCTACCTGCTGCGCACCTGGTGGCTCGCCGAGTGCGCCGACCGGACCACCGGCTGGTCGGCCGCCCTCGGCGACCCGGCGGTCGCGGGCGCCCTCCGGGCCCTCCACGACGACCCCGCGCGGTCGTGGACGGTCCAGGAACTGGGCACCCTGTCCGGTCTCTCCCGCGCCGCCTTCGCCCGCCGCTTCACCGCCCTGGTCGGCCGCTCCCCGCTCGCGTACCTCACCTGGTGGCGCATGACCACGGCGGGCCGCCTCCTGCGCACCGACGACCTCCCCCTCCGCGCGGTCGCCCAGCGCTCCGGCTACTCCTCCGAGTTCGCCTTCGCCAAGGCCTTCAAGCGGGAGTACGGGGTGGCGCCGGGGCAGTACCGCAAGGGCGCCTGAGGGAGCCCGCCCGGCCCCGGGAGGCCCGGAAACGGGCCGGGGGGCCGCCCCGTGCTCCGGCTCACATCGCGGGCCGAAACGGAATGAACCCGGCTGGTGGCGGCGTTATGGCCGTCGCACACCCCACCGGCAACCCTCGGAGAGAAGTCACATGCGCGTCGAGATCTGGAGCGACATCGCCTGCCCCTGGTGCTACATCGGCAAGGCCCGCTTCGAGAAGGGGCTCGCGGCCTTCGCCCACCGCGACGACGTCGAGGTCGTGCACCGCTCCTTCGAGCTCGACCCGAACCGCGCCAAGGGTGACAGGGAACCCGTCCTGAAGATGCTCGCCGAGAAGTACGGCCGCACGCTCGCCGAGGCGCGCGCCATGGAGGCGCACGTCGCGTCGAACGCGCACTCCGAGGGCCTCGGCTACCGCACCGAGGGCCGCGACCACGGCAACACCTTCGACATCCACCGGCTGCTCCACCTCGCCAAGGACCGCGGGCGCCAGAACGAGCTCCTGGACCTGGCCTACCGTGCCAACTTCGCCGAGGAGCGCTCCGTCTTCGACAGCGAGACCCTGGTGACGCTCGGCGTCGAGGCCGGTCTCGACGAGACCGAGGTGAGGGCCGTCCTCGCCGACGCGTCCGCCTACGCCGACGCCGTCCGCGAGGACGAGCGCGAGGCGGCCGAACTGGGCGCGAACGGCGTGCCGTTCTTCGTCCTCGACCGCCGCTACGGCATCTCCGGCGGCCAGCCCGCCGAGGTCTTCACCCAGGCCCTCGAGCAGGCCTGGCAGGGGCGCGTCCTCCAGCCGGTCGGCGGCGACGCGGAGGTCTGCGGCCCCGACGGCAGCTGCGAGGTCCCGCAGGCCTGACCCGCCCGCACCGTGCCCGGACCCGCACCGACCTGCGGAGATAAGCGCGGCTTGGGGATTCCCCACGATCCGACCCGATTGACGGGTGATCGTGGGGAACCCAGGGTGGGGGCATGGACTCCCTTGATTCCCTTGACCAGCCGCTCGGGGGCGCCGAGTTCGCGCCCAAGCGGACCTATCTGAACACCTCCGCCTGCGGGCTGCTGCCCCGCCGGACCATCGAGGCCGTCACGCTCCTCGCGGAGGAGACCGCCGACGGCCGCCCCGACGGCGCCGGAAGCTTCGAGATCGTCGACGAGGCCCGCGCCGCCTTCGCCCGCATCGCCGGCGTCCCGCACGAGCGCGTCGCCGTCGGCAGCTCCGTCGCCGTGCACTGCGGCATGATCGCCCAGTCGATGCCCTCCGGGGCCGAGATCCTCTTCCCCGAGGGCGAGTTCTCCTCCGTCATCACCCCGTTCACGATCCGCGGCGACCTCAAGACCCGGTTCGTGCCCCTGGAGCGGCTCGCCGAGTCCGTCCGTCCCGGGACCGCGCTCGTCGCCTTCTCCGCCGTGCAGTCGGCGGACGGCCGGACGGCCGACTTCGCGGCGATCCGCGCCGCGGCGACCGCGCACGGCGCCCGTACCCTCCTCGACGCCACGCAGTCGGCCGGGTGGCTGCCGCTGCGCGCGGGGGAGTGGGACTACACGGTCGCCGGCGGTTACAAGTACCTGCTCTGCCCGCGCGGGGCGTCCTTCCTCACCGTCACGGAGGAGGCACAGGACTCGCTCCTCGCGATCCACGCCAACTGGGTCACGGGCGAGGAGATGTGGGTGAACAGCTACGGCCCGGTCCGCGAACTGGCCCGGACCGCACGCCGGTTCGACGAGCCCGCGGCGTTCCTCTCGTACCACGGGGCGGCCCGCTCGCTCGCGCTCCTCGAAGAGATCGGCATCGGGCGGATCGAGGCCCACGACAAGGGGCTCGCGGCCCGCTTCCGCTCCGGGCTGGTCTCCCTCGGCCACGAGCCGGTCATGGACGACTCGACGGTCGTCGCGGTCCCCGGCCTCGGGGGCCGGGCGGACGCGCTGCGCGAGGCCGGCGTCCTGCTCTCCGCCCGCGCGGGCAACCTGCGCGCCTCCTTCCACCTGTACAACACGGCGGCGGACGTGGACCGGGCCCTGGACGTCCTGGCCGGCTGAGGCCGGGTCGTCGGGGGCCGGGGCGCCGGGGCCGTCAGCGGCTCCCCGGCGGGCCGGGGCGCGCCTCGGGGTCCCTCAGCAGTTCGCCCGCGGCGCGGCACCGCCCGGCGCCAGCGGGCACTCGCCCGCCTCGCCGGCCTCCACGCGCAGGTTCTCCGCCACGAGCCCGAGGAGCCGGGCCAGTTCCGCCCGGTCGTCCGGGCCGAGGCCCTGGAGGGAGAGCTGCTCCAGGTCCGACCAGACGCCCTCGACGCCGGTGCGCAGCGAGCGGCCCTCGTCCGTCGCCTCGACCAGGACCGCGCGCCGGTCGGCCGGGTCCGGGCCGCGGCGGACGTGGCCGCACTGCTCCAGGCGCTGGAGCATCTTGGTCACCGTCGAGGCGTCGAGGCCCAGGGACTGGATCAGCTCGGACTGGCGGACGGGGCCGCAGTCCCAGAGCCGCATCATCATCATCTCCTGGCCCGGGTAGAGGCCGAGCTCCTTCAGACGCCGTCCGGCGGCGATCCGGTGCATCCGGGCCACCCGGGCCAGCGCGATGCTGACGGGTCCGCCACGGGCCGCGGACGGCGGCGTCGTCTCCGTACAGACGGGGTCGGTTCCTGACATCGGTGCTCCTCCGGAAGGCTCTCCCCACAGATTACCTTGGCCGACCAATGAATGGGTTACAGTGGCATCCGGGCCAGATACTTGGCCGACCACATAAATCGTGAAGGGGACAGCCATGACCACCGCCTTCGACCCGATCGACCTCGCAGGGACCCGGCTCGCCAACCGCATCGCCATGGCGCCCATGACCCGCAGCCGCGCCGAGGCCGAGAGCCGCACCCCCACCGCGCTCGTCGCCGAGTACTACGCCCAGCGCGCCTCCGCGGGGCTGATCATCACCGAGGGCGTCCAGCCGGTCCCCCAGGGCCAGGGCTACCCCTTCACCCCCGGCCTGCACAGCCGCGAGCAGATCGCCGCCTGGCGCGAGGTCACCGACGCCGTGCACGAACGCGGCGGAAAGATCTTCGCCCAGCTGATGCACGCCGGCCGGATCAGCCACCCCGTCGTCCTCCCCGACGGTCTCCACCCCGTCGCGCCCTCCGCCGTCGCCCCGGCGGGCCAGCTCTTCGCCGGCACCGGACCCATCGACTTCGTCGCCCCGCGCGAGCTCACCGCCGACGAGGTGACGGAGGCGATCGCCGGCTTCGCCGCCGCCGCCCGCAACGCCGTCGAGGCCGGCTTCGACGGGGTCGAGATCCACGGCGCCAACGGCTACCTCGTGCAGCAGTTCCTCGCTTCCGGCTCCAACCACCGCACCGACCGCTGGGGCGGCTCCGTCGAGAACCGCATCCGCTTCGCCGTCGAGGTCGTCAAGGCCGTCGCCGACGAGATCGGCCCCGAGCGCACCGGCCTGCGCATCTCCCCGGCCAACACCTACAACGACATCGCCGAGACCGACACCGAGGAGATCTACCCCGCCCTCGTGGCCGCGATCGAGCCGGTCGGCATCGCGTACCTGCACGTCACGGAGGCCGCGCCCGAGATCCGCGAGCTGACCCTCGCCCTGCGCAAGGCGTTCTCCGGCGCCTTCATCCTCAACCCGGCCACCGAAGGGCCGACCGGCGCCGACGCCCTGACCCTGATCGAGGACGGCACCGCCGACCTCGTCGCGTACGGGGCGCTGTTCCTCGCCAACCCCGATCTGCCCGCCCGGCTGAAGGCCGACGGCCCGTACAACACCCCGGACCCCGCCACCTTCTTCGGCGGCGACCACCGCGGATACACCGACTACCCCGCGCTGTAGCGGCCCACGGCAAGGGGCGGGGGTCCGGCACCGGACCCCCGCCCCCTTCCCGTACCCGGGACTACTTCCACGCCTCCGTGACCGCCCGGCGCGCGCCCTCCAGGTCCACCGCGCGGCCCGATTCGCCGAGCGCCGCGCCCAGGGCCGCCAGCGAGGACTGCACGGCCCCCGGCGTCGCGTCCACCCCGTAGTGGTTCACCCGGATCATCTCCGTCGCCAGCGCCCCGCCGCCCGCGATCAGCGGCAGCGACGGATCGGCGGCCAGCGCCTTCGCCACGAGCTCCGAGGCGTCCACCCCGGCCGGGGTGCGCAGCGTCGTCGCGACCGGCGCCGCGTCCCCCGCCTCGTACACGTACGGTTCGAGGCCGCCGCCCAGGGCCAGCGCGCCCGCCCGCGTCGCCGCCGCCGCCGAGGCGTGCCGCGCCATCAGGGCGTCGAGACCCTCCGCCTCGATCCGCTCCACACAGGCTTCGAGGGCCAGCATCTCCAGCTGCGCCGGAGCGTGCAGGAGCGCCTTGCGGCCGCCGTCGATCCAGCGCTCCTTCCAGTCGAGCAGGGAGAGGTACGAGCGGCGCGGGGCGGCCGGGTTGGCGGCGAACCGCTCCCAGGCACGCGCGCTGACCGACACCGCCGACACGCCCGCGGGTCCGCCCATCGCCTTCTGCGCGCCGATGATGCACATGTCCACGCCCCAGGCGTCCGGCAGCACCGGCTCGGCGCCGATCGACGCCACCGCGTCCAGGTAGAACAGCGCGCCGTGCGCCCGTACGACCTCACCGATCTCCGCGACCGGGTTGGTGTTCCCCGTCGCCGCCTCCGCGTGCACCAGGGACACGAAGTCGATCTCCGGGTGCGCGGCGAGCGCCTCCTCCACCTGAGCGGCCGTCACCGCCGTGTGGAAGGGCACCTCCAGGTCGACGACGGTCGCGCCGCAGTCGCGCAGCCAGTTGCCGAAGGTCTGCCCGTACGGACCGGTGACGACGTTCAGCGCGGTCGAACCGGCCCGCGCCCCGCTGCGGATGCACCCCTCCAGGGGGAGCAGCGCCTCGCCCTGGGTGATCACCACGTCCTGCTCCGTGGAGAGCAGCGCGGCCACTCGCCGCTCGATCGACGCGAAGTGCGCGGCGGTCAGCGGGGCGAGGTCCAGGAGCGGATGTGTCACGGTCACGGCGGTGCCTTCTTCGACTCGGTGCGGTGCGGGCGGAACTCGGATCAGGGTACCGACGCACACCCCGGGCGCCCCTTGGCCCACCCGTACAAAGCCCCGTGGCCCACCCGTACAAAAGCCCCTGGGCCCACCCGACGGAAGCCCCTGGGCCTACCTGCACAAAAGGGATCTTCGTTCCCGTGCAACCGTCAAGGGACATCAGGTGTCCAACTGGACGACGGACCGGGCACGGGCCCCGTCCGGCGCACCCCCCGCAGCCGCCCGGAACCCTCCGAATCCAGGAGCCGCTCCATGCGCAAGCACCGTTCCGCCGCCCTCGCCGCGGCGACGCTCCTCCTTCTCACCGGTGCGGGGATCGCGACCGCACCCGCCGCCTGGGCCGGAGTGCCCGGCAGCACCCGCGCCGACGACCGCAACTGCGACTTCGACGGCGACGGCTTCGACGACGTGCTCGTCGGCTCGCCCGGCGCGGCCGTCGGCGGCGGCCGGGGCGCCGGCCTCGTCACCGTCCAGTACGGCTCGCCTCACGGCATCGACACCCGCGCCGGCACGGTCATCAGCCAGAACACCTCCGGCGTGCCCGGCGCCGCCGAGGCGGGCGACTCCTTCGGCGCCGCGGTCGCCACCGGCGACCTCGACGGCGACGGCTACGACGACGCCGTGATCGGCGCCCCCGGCGAGGACATCGGCACCCGCGCCGACGTCGGCGGCGTGATCGTCCTGTGGGGCTCCCCGCACGGGCTCGTCGGCTCCGAGAGCCTCTGGGTCGACAGCCTCCTCGGCGCGGTGGCAGGGGCCCGCTTCGGCTCCGCCCTGGCCGCCGCGCGGTTCACCGCCGAGACGCCTGGGGACCAGCTCATCGCCCTCGACCGCCGGGGCGCCGAGCAGCACCTGTTCGGCGCCGCGCTCCGGCCGGGCGAGCGGCGGACGGACACCGGCCCCCGCGCGCACGGCGCCCGCCCCCTGGACGGGGCCGCCGTCGCGGGCAGCGGTGCGCGCGCCGCGGAGGAGCCGCCGCCGCCTCGGGACCTCGTCGCGAAGTCCCTCACCACCGGCGACCACGACGGGAACGGGTTCGCGGACCTGGTGATCAGCGGCGTCACCACCGGGGCCGAACCCGGCCACGGCTGGTCCTGGTACCTGGCGGGGCAGAGCGACTCCCTCGACTACCGGCGCGAACTGCGCGGCGGGCCGGTCGTCGCTTCCGGGGACATCGACGGCGACGGTTACGACGACCTCGTCACCGGCGAGCCGCACAGCCCCGACGACGGCGGCGACTCCATGACCGGCGGTCTCGTCGGCGTCTACCGGGGCGGCCCCGACGGGCCCGCCGGAGCCACCGGCGTCGGCACCCCGCCGCAGTGGTGGACCCAGGACTCGCCGGGCGTGCCGGGCGCCTCCGAGCGCGGCGACGGCTGGGGCGCGGACCTCTCCCTCGGCGACACGAACGAGGACGGCTACGCCGACCTCGCGATCGGCGCCCCCGGCGAGGACAACGGCACCGTCGCCGACGCGGGCATGGTCACCGTCCTGCGCGGCACCGCCCGGGGCCTGACCGCCACCGGCGCCGCCTCCTGGACGCAGAACTCGCCCTCCGTACCCGGCGCGGTGGAGAAGGGCGACAAGTTCGGCGGCCAGGTCCGGCTCGTCGACCCCAACGCCGACGGACGCTTCGGACTGCTCGCCGCCGCCCCCGGCGAGGACACCGAGGACGGCTGCGTCTGGGTCTTCTCGGCCGGTACGGGCGGACTCACCGCCACCGGCTCCTGGACCTTCAACGCGGGCACCTTCGGCGGCCCGTACCTCGACGCGCGCTTCGGGGCCGCGATCGACGAGTGACCCCCGCCGGCCAGGGGCCGGTCGGGGTCACGGACGTGGTCCCCGCCCGGGGTCCCCTTCCGGGCACCCGCCCTCGTACAGTGCAGGCATGAGCGATCACACGGTGCTGCACGTGAAGGGGCGGGTGCTCGTCGGCCCCGAGGACGTACGGGACGAACTGTGGTGCGTCGACGGGCGGATCACCTTCGACCGGCCCGCCGCGGAGGCGGTCACCGTCGAGGGCTGGGTGCTGCCGGGACTCGTCGACGCCCACTGCCACGTCGGCCTCGACCGGCACGGCCCCGTCGACGAGGCCACCAGCGAGAAGCAGGCCCTCACCGACCGGGACGCGGGCACCCTGCTCATCCGTGACGCCGGCTCCCCCTCCGACACCCGCTGGATCGACGACCGCGAGGACCTGCCGAAGATCATCCGCGCGGGGCGGCACATCGCCCGCACCCGCCGCTACATCCGCAACTACGCCCACGAGATCGAGCCCGCCGACCTCGTGGCGTACGTCGGCCGCGAGGCCCGGCGCGGCGACGGCTGGGTCAAGCTCGTCGGCGACTGGATCGACCGCGAGGCGGGCGACCTCACCGCCTGCTGGCCGCGCGCCGAGGTCGAGGCGGCCATCGCGGAGGCGCACCGGCTCGGCGCCCGCGTCACCGCGCACTGCTTCGCGGAGGACTCGCTCCGCGACCTGGTCGAGGCCGGGATCGACTGCGTCGAGCACGCCACCGGCCTCACCGAGGACACCATTCCGCTCTTCGCCGAGCGGGGCGTCGCGATCGTGCCGACCCTGGTCAACATCGCGACCTTCCCGCACCTCGCCGACGGCGGCCAGGAGAAGTTCCCCCGCTGGTCGGCCCATATGCGCCGGCTGCACGAGCGCCGGTACGACACCGTGCGCGCCGCCTTCGACGCGGGCGTCCCCGTCTTCGTGGGTACGGACGCGGGCGGCTCCCTCGCCCACGGCCTGGTCGCCGAGGAGGTCGAGGAGCTGACGAAGGCCGGCATCCCGCCGCTCGACGCGCTCTCCGCCACCGCCTGGGGAGCCAGGTCCTGGCTGGGCCGCCCCTCCCTGGAGGAGGGCGCCCCCGCCGACCTCGTCGTCTACGGCGAGGACCCGCGCGCGGACGTCCGTGTCCTCGCGGCGCCGCGGCGGGTCGTCGTCAACGGCCGGGTGATGGGCTGATCCCCCGGGGGATCAGCGGGTCAGGAACGCCAGGCGGGCCTTCTTCTCCGGGATGAAGACCTCCGGCAGGTCCACCTCGGGCAGCACGACCTCGGGGCCCAGCTCGAACCCGGCCCGCACCATCCGGGCGATGGCCTTCTCGTTGGCGGCGTCCGGGTCGACCACGATCCGGGTGTGGTCGCGCAGCGAGAAGGCGACGAGCGCGGTGAGCAGCCGGCCCGTCCAGCCGGGCTGCGGGGCCGTGCCCGGGGCGATCAGCAGGTGCACGCCGATGTCCCCGGGCAGCGCCTCGTAGCACTCGCCGACGCGGTCGGCCCCGGGGTCGTACGTCTGGAAGAGGGCGACCGGCTCGTCGTCCAGGCCGACGAGGAAGCCGTGGTGGGTGGTGAGCGAGTCGAGGTGCGCGTAGATGTCCCGGACCTGCTCGACGGTGGTCCCGGTCATGCCCCAGAAGCGGGCCCGCTCCTCGTTGACCCAGCCGTGCAGGAGCGGGGCGTCGCGCTCGGGCTCGACGGGCCGGACCGTGACGGTGCCGAAGCCCTCGACGTTCTGGACGTACACGGCGGTGGTCATCCCTGCTCCTTGGTGAGGTACTGCCAGTCGGTGGTGACGGGGGCGAGTTCGCCCCTCAGCCACAGGGGGAGTTGGTCGCGGTGGTGCGGGTCGCCGGGCACGCCGGACGCGCCGAACGGCACGACCCACCCGCTGCGCTCGCGGTCGGCGAGGTCCCAGACGTAGCGGGCGGCGGAGGCGCGGGCGCTGCGGTCGGTCCAGCCGGGCACGCTGGACGTGGAGAGCACGCAGTCGTGGTCGCCGCCGAGCCCCGGCCACTGGGCGTCGTCGGCGTCGGGCAGGGCCTGCCAGGGCGCGAGCCGGTGCGTCACGCCCCAGGCGGCGGGCGGCTCGCCGGCGCCGACCTCCTCGAGCGCCTCCCGGACGATCCGGTCGACGTCGCCCGCGGGCACGGGACCGGCCACGAGGAGGGTCTCCAGGGCGTAGGCGACGCGCGGCCCGAGGGCGAGCCAGGGCCGGAAGACCTCGGGGTACGGGGCGGGTTCGCGCAGCGCCGCGAAGGCCTCGTGGGCGGCGAGCCGGCGGACCACGGCCGCGCGCACGGCGGCGTAGAGACCGGCGTCGGCGCTCTCCGCGTCCATCCGCCGGTCCCAGGCGAGCAGCCGGTCCCGCACGGCGGAGGCGGCGGGGGAGAGGGCAGGGGAAGCGGGGAGGACATCCGGGGAGGTGGCGGGGGAGAGGTGCTCGCCCGCCCGCGCCACCGCCGCGAGGAGACGGGCCGCCGAGGGGTTGTCGGTGTCCCTGTGGACGGCGGTCGTCGTCTCCGGCGTCCATTCCGCCGAGGCGCCGAGCAGCGCGTCGATCCGGGCCGCCCGGTGCGGCGGTGCGAACTCGATGCCCAGGGGCGCGGCCAGGCCCCGGGCGTTGGCCATCACGGCATGGCCGCTCACCTCGGCGCGCGGCAGCGGCGCGGGCTCTGCCGCCCAGTCGTGCGCCGGGTCCCAGGCGGGCACGATCCGCAGCGAGTTGGCCTTGTCCCGTACGGGTACGTGGCCGGCGACCCGGTGCAGCAGACCGCCCTCGGTGTCGGCGGCCAGGACGACGTTCACGGGCTCGATCCAGCCGTCGAGGGCCGCGTCCACGTCGGCGACGGTCCGGGCGCGCAGCAGCGCGGGCAGCACCCCGAAGCCGAGCTGCCCGGTGACCCGGGGCGGGTAGCGCAGGCTGACGGCCTCCCAGCCGGCGGAGCCGGGCTCGTCGTCGGCGCCGATGATCACCGGACCCCGGTCCGTCTCGATCACCTCGACGACGACCGGCTCGCCGCCCGCCACCTCGATCGTCTCGGTGTGCGCCGCCGCGGGGCGCCACCCGTCGGGGCCGTACGCCTCCACCCCGCCGTCCGGGAGCCGCCGCAGCCGCTCCCGGTAGAGGTCCTGGTAGTCCGCCATCGCGTTGGTGATGGCCCAGGCCACCGGACCGGTGTGGCCGAAGTGGCCGAGTCCCGGGATGCCGGGCACGGCGATGCCCACGACGTCGTACGCGGGGCAGGCGAGCCGGATCTGCTGGTAGACGCCGGGCGCCTCGATGAACCGGTGCGGGTCGCCGGCCACCAGGGCCGCCCCGCTCGCGGTCCGCTCGCCCGCGACCAGCCAGCCGTTGGAGCCCGCGGTGCCGGGTCCGTCGGTCGCGAAGAGCTCGGTCCACTCCTCGCCGAGCCGGCGGGCGACCTCCTCGCGCCACAGCTTGGTGGGGAAGCCCGCGAACAGGATGTGGGTCGAGAGCCAGACCGCGAGCGGCGTCCACGGCTCCCAGCGCCCGGGCGCGAGACCGGTCTCCGCGAACTCGGGTGCGCGCGAGGCCCCTTCGGCCAGGCCGTCGTTGACGCCGTCCACGTACGCGCGCACCCAGGCGGCCGTCGTCGCGTCGTCGCGCTCGAGCCGTTCGAAGCAGCGGCGTGCGGTGTCGGCGAGCCGGGACCGGCGGGCGAAGCTGTCCCAGCCGAGTTCGGCGGCGCCGAGGAAGGCGGCCGTGGTGCCCTGCGCCCGGTGCCGCTCGACCTCCAGCTGCCAGGCCCGGTCGCGGGCGGTGACCCGGCCCTGGGCGAAGGCGAGTTCGTCCGGGTCCGCGGCACGCAGATGGGGGACGCCCCAGGCGTCCCGGTAGACCTCGATGCTCACGGAGACCCCGTTCCCGTCCATGTCCGCTGGTGATTTCTTAGGTTAGGCTGACCTAAATAATCTACAGGAGTTCAGGGGAGGGGATCGCGGTGGGTCACGGTTGGCAGGGTGCCGTTCTCAAGCTGATGCGCGGCAAGGACTTCACGTTCACCGTGACGGGCGCCGAGCAGGTCACGGAGGACTACCGCCGGGTGCACTTCACGGACGGCGGCCTGCTCGCCGCCGCCGGGGTGCACCCGACGATGTGGGTACGGATCTGGTTCGCCGGCGCGGGCAAGCCCCACCAGCGCGCCTACACCCTGGTCGACCCGGACGCGGAGGCCGGCACGTTCGGTCTGGAGTTCGCCCTCCACGACGGGGTCGCCAGCCGCTGGGCCCGCACCTGCGCCCCCGGCGACACCGTGGACGCGACCCTCCAGGGCACCGGCTTCGAGGCCCCCGAGCCGGTGCCCGGACGGCTGCTCGTGGTCGGCGACCCGGCCTCCCTGCCCGCGATCAACTCCCTGCTCGACGCGCTTCCCGGTGTCCCGGCCACCGTCTGGTTCGAGACCCAGCACGCCTCGGACGAGGAACTGCCGTTCCGGCTCGACCCCGAGCGGCACGAACTGCGCCGGGTGCCGCGCGAGCGCGACGGCGCCGGTCTCGTCGCCCGGGTGAAGGCCGAGCTGCCCGCGCTCGCCGACGCCGACCCGTACGTCTGGATCGCCTGCGACACCGCGACCACCCGCACCCTCGCCACGTACGCGCGCAAGGAGCTGGCGCTCCCCAAGGAGCGCGTCCACGCGCTCGGGTACTGGCGCCCGAGCTGAACGCGTCGCGTTGACGATCCGTTACTTCGGTGACGTGCGGGTCGTTCTCACCTCCCGCGTGCGGTGCCGCGCCCGCCCGCACGTGCGAGAGACGCGGGACACCCGGGAACGGTTGTGTCGAAAAAAATCGAATATGAACACGGAAACCCCCCTTTGGAGTGAACTCACGGCAGGCGACTGCCGGTTCACTCTCCGTGCGTAAAGATTCCGGTGTCTCAAGTCGCCGAGGCCGCGCCGACCCACCGTCCCCGTGGTGAGCGGCCGGCGACGCCATGTCTCTTGTGGGGGTTCCACCACCGTGAACAGCAACACCTTCCGCATGCCCGTACGCCGTACCGCCGCCGCCGCGACCGTCGCCGCCCTGACCATCGGCCCGGTGCTCCTCGCGGCGCCGGCGGCGCAGGCCACGGGCGGCGAAGGGCGCGCCACCGCCGTCGTCCTGCGAACCGGCCTCGACGTCTCCCTGCTGAACAAGACGGTCGACGTGCCGCTGCGGGTCAGCCTCAACGAGGTCAAGGCGCCGGAGACCGAGAGCGAGACCGCGCTCTCCGTGAAGGTGCAGGGGGCCGAGGGCGGGAAGCCGATCGACATCCTGGCCGCCGACGTCGCCACCTCCGAGGCCACCGTGGACGAGGAGAAGGCCGAGGGGCACGTCAACCTGGTCAAGGCGCGGGTGCACGTCCCCGGCATCCCGCTGCTCTCCCTCATCGAGGTCGAGAAGGTCACCTCGAAGGCCCTGTGCGAGGTGGGGAAGAAGCCCGTCGCCGAGTCCAACGTCCTCGGTCACGTGACGGTCTTCGGCAAGAAGACCACCCTCTCCGCGGGCGGCAGGACCCAGGTCACCGTGCCCGGCGTCGGCCAGGTCACCCTCGACCTCTCCCGTACCTCGACGACCTCCCGTACGGCCGCCGCGACGGCCCTCGAACTCAAGGTGGAGGTCGACCCGCTGAAGCTCGGTGTGGCCGAGGTCAACGGCACCGTGACGCTCGCCGAGGCGACCTGCGAGACGCCCGAGGGCACGGCCCCGACCGAGAAGCCCACCGAGAAGCCGACCGAGCGGCCCACCCAGAAGCCCAGCGAGCGGCCCTCCGAGCAGCCCACGACCAAGCCGAGCGACGCCGGAGGCATCAAGACCAACAACGGCGGCACCACCCCCACCGAGAACCTCGCCGAGACCGGCGGCAGCTCCACCACCCCGTACATCGCGGCCGGAGCGCTCGCCCTCGTCGCGGCCGGCGGCGGCGCCCTCGCGCTGACCCGTTCGCGCGCCCGCTCCCGGGGCTGACGGCCCGAGGCTGACGGCCCGAGGCTGACGGCCCGAGGGGGGACGGCCCGAGGGGGGACGGCCCGAGGGGGACGGGCGCTGGGGGAGTGGTCAAGGGGAACCACGGGGCCGGGGAGGGCGACGGTGACGACGTCGCCCTCCCCGGCCCCGCGCGCGTACCTGAGCTCAGCCGCCGATCAACAGGGCCTGGTCGAGGGCCTGGAGGAAGCGGTTCGTCGTCGCCCGGTCCCGGACCGCGAGCCGCAGCCAGTTCCGGTCCAGCCCGGGAAACGTGTCGCCCCGCCGGGCCGCGAAGCCCAGCGACCGCAGCCGCTCCCGCACCGTGTCCGCCCCGTCGATCCACAGCAGCACGAAGGGGCCCTCCGCCCCCTCGATCGCCCGCACCTCGTCGAACTCGGCGAGCCCGGCCAGCAGATGGGCCCGCTCCACCCCGATCCGGTGCGCCGCGTGCTCGGCCTCCGCGAGCGCCGCCCGCGACATGCACGCCTCCGCCGCGACGAGCGCCGGCGTCGACACCGGCCACAGCGGCTGCGCCCGCTCCAGGGCCGCGATCGTCTCCGGCTCGGCGAGCACGTACCCGATCCGCAGCCCCGCGAGCCCCCACGTCTTGGTGAGGCTGCGCAGCACCACGAGCCCCGGCACGTCGGTGCGTCCGGCCAGCGACTCGCGCTCGCCCGGCACCGCGTCCATGAAGGCCTCGTCCACCACCAGGATCCGCCCCGGCCGGGCGAGCGCGGCGATCGACTCGGCGGGGTGCAGCACGGAGGTCGGGTTCGTGGGGTTCCCGATCACCACCAGATCCGCGTCCTCCGGGACCGCCGCCGGATCCAGCCGGAAACCGTCCGCCTCGCGCAGCAGCACCCGGCCCACCTCGTGCCCGGCGTCCCGCAGCGCCGCCTCCGGCTCGGTGAACTGCGGATGTACCACCACCGGCCGCCGTACCGGCAGCGCCCGCGCGAGCAGCACGAAGGCCTCCGCCGCGCCGGCCGTGAGCAGCACCCGGTTCGAGGGCAGGTCGTGCCGCTCGGCGACGGCCGCCCGCGCGGCCCGGCCGTCGGGGTAGGCGGCGAGACCCGTCAGGGAGTCGGCGATGCGCTCCCGAAGCCAGTCCGGCGGGGTGTTCGTCCGGACGTTGACCGCCAGATCGATGAGTTTCTCGTCCCGTACCTCGGCGTCACCGTGGTGGCGCAGGTCGTGGGCGTCGGTATGCGTGTGCATGTCCATGGCCGCCGTCGTGTGGGGGGTGGGGATGGTGGGGGGTGAGCCGGGCTCGCCAGCGATGTACCCGTGAGCCCGGTGCAACAACCGTACGTCTGTGGCGCCTTCGTTCGGACGTAACGGGACGTAAGCGGCGAGCGCACACGTTACGCGCGCGTTCTTCCGCTTCGGCACGAGCAGCATGACCCCTGCGACAGCCTCTACGACAGCCCCGGGAAGCAGTTCCTCCCACGCGTCCGACGCGGCCAGCAACGCCGCCGCCTCCGCCACCGATCCCGTGCCGGTCGCCGTCAGCGGCAGCGCCGACGGATGCGGTACGGGCACGGCCGCGAGCTCCTCCGCCGTGAACCCCCGCACGGGCACGCCCAGTACCCCCGCCGCCCCCGTGAGGCCCGGCTCAGCTGCCCGCGCGTCGAGCGTGCCGAGGGACCGGACGTCCGCCCGCGCGAGCCCCGCCTCCCACAGCACCGCGTCGACCAGCGCGAGGACGTCCTCCACCGGAGTCCCGGGCCGGGCCCCGACGCCGAGGTGCGCGGACGCCCCCCGATCCGATACCAAAGCCCCATGGCTGTGGTCGTCGCGCTCGGCGCGTTCCTCATGACGCTCTTCGGCGGTTGGGTCGCCGGGCGCGTCACCGACCGCCGCCACCTGGTCCTCGGGCTCGCCGGCGGTCTCATGCTCGGCGTCGTCGGACTCGACCTGCTGCCGGAGGCGCTGGAGGCCGCGGGCGCCGAGGTCTTCGGTGTTCCGGAGGCCCTGCTGCTCTTCGTCGGCGGCTTCCTCTTCGCCCACGTGGTGGAGCGGCTCCTCGCCGTCCGCCGTGCGGCACACGGGGTCGGAGCCGACGAGAGGGTCCCGCAGGTCGGCCTCACCGCGGCCGCCGCGATGGTCGGCCACAGCCTCATGGACGGCATCGCCCTCGGCGCCGCCTTCCAGGTCGGCGGCGGGATGGGCGCCACCGTCGCCCTCGCCGTCATCACCCATGACTTCGCCGACGGCTTCAACACGTACACGATCACGAGCCTCTACGGGAACGCCCGCCGCAGGGCCGTCGGGATGCTCGTCGCGGACGCCCTCGCCCCGATCGTGGGCGCCGCCTCCACCCTGCTGTTCACCCTTCCGGAGGAACTGCTCGGCAGCTATCTCGGTTTCTTCGGGGGCGCCCTGCTCTACCTGGCCGCCGCCGAGATCCTGCCGGAGGCCCACCACGACCACCCCGCCCGCTCCACCGTGCTGTGCACGGTGGCGGGCGTGGCCTTCATCTGGCTCGTGGTGGGCGTCTCCGGCGGCTGACCTCACGCGACCGGACCGCCCGCGCACCGCTCGACGAACCGGGCGGCCACCTCGGGGGCACCCGCCCAGTGGGTGTGCACGTAACTGGCGTGCACACCGCCCTGTACGAAGCCCTCCAGACGCCGCTCGGGCTGCCGCAGCCCCCAGGCGGCCTCGGCCCCGGCACCCGGCTCGATCACGGTGCGGTGGAACTCGTGCCCCCGCATCCGGGTCCCGGCGGGTGCGAGGACGCTGTCGCTGACGGCGACGGCGTCCCGGTACCCGAGCGTGAGCCGCTCCGACATCCGCGCGTCCGCGTCGAGCACCCCGCACATGGGCGTGCCGTCGAGCGACCGCGCCAGGTACAGCAGCCCGGCGCACTCGGCGGCGATCGGCGCTCCGGAGCGGGCGAGCTCGGCGACGGCCTTCCGCAGCGGCTCGTTGGCGGACAGCTCGGCCCCGTACATCTCGGGGAAGCCGCCGCCTATGACGAGCCCGGACGTCCCCTCGGGAAGCGCCTCGTCCCGCAGCGGATCGAAGGTGACGACCTCGGCCCCGGCGGCGGTGAGCAGTTCGGCGTGCTCGGCATAGGAGAACGTGAAGGCGGCCCCACCGGCGACGGCGATCCTCGGCGTGGGCACACCGGGACCACCGGCGTGCAGCCGCTCCCCGACCTCAGGCACCCACGGCTCGGCGTGCAGTTCGGGAGCGCTGCGCGCGAGCGCCAGCAGCGCCTCCATGTCGCACCCGGCAAGAACCTGCTCCGCCTGCGCCGCGACAGCGGACACGGCAGCCGCCTGCCGCTCGGCGACCGGGACCAAGCCCAGGTGCCGCGACGGCGTGGCCACGGCCGGCGCCCGCCGCAGCACCCCGAGGACCGGCACACCCGACTCCCCGAGCGCCTCCCGCAGCAGATGCTCGTGCCGGTCGGTGGCGACCTTGTTGAGGATCACGCCCCCGATCCGCACCTCCGGGTCCCAGGACGCGAACCCGTGCACGAGCGCCGCCACCGACCGCGACTGCGACGACGCGTCGACGACGAGCACCACCGGCGCCTTGAGGAGCTTCGACACCTGGGCGGTGGAGGCCAGTTCGCCCTGGTCGGCGGCCCCGTCGTACAGGCCCATCACGCCCTCGACCACGGCCAGGTCACAGCCGCGCGCCCCGTGCGCGAAGAGCGGCGCCACCAGCCCCGTGCCGCACATGTACGCGTCGAGGTTGCGGCCTGGCCTGCCGGTCGCCAGGGCGTGGTAGCCGGGGTCGATGTAGTCGGGGCCGACCTTGTGCGGGGAGACGGCCAGACCACGGCCGGCGAACGCGGCCATCAGGCCGGTCGCGACCGTGGTCTTGCCCGCGCCCGACGACGGCGCGGCGATGACGAGACGTGCTACCACTCGATGCCCCGCTGGCCCTTCTGACCGGCGTCCATCGGGTGCTTGACCTTGGACATGTCGGTGACGAGGTCCGCGAAGTCGACCAGCTCCTGCGGCGCGTTGCGGCCGGTGATGACGACGTGCTGGTGCCCGGGACGGTCGCGCAGCACCTCCACGACCTCCTTGACGTCGATCCAGCCCCAGTGGAGGAGGTAGGCGAACTCGTCGAGGACGTAGAACTTGTACTTCTCCTCCGCGAGGTCCCGCTTGACCTGCTCCCAGCCCTCACGGGCCTTCTCCTCGTGCGACTGCTCGCCCTCGGCGACCTCGCGCTGGATCCAGGACCAGCCCTCGCCCATCTTGTTCCAGGTGACCGTGCCGCCCTTGCCGGTCTCGCCGAGCGCCTTGAGGGCGTTCTCCTCGCCGACCTTCCACTTGGCGGACTTGACGAACTGGAACACCCCGATCGGCCAGCCCTGGTTCCAGGCGCGCAGCGCCATGCCGAACGCGGCGGTCGACTTCCCCTTGCCGACGCCCGTGTGCACCATCACCAGTGCGCGGTTGCGTCGCTGACGGGTGGTGAGACCGTCGTCGGGCACGACGGTCGGCTGTCCCTGCGGCATTAAGCGGCCCTCCTGGCAGTGGTCCTGTGCGTTCCCTGAACATCTCTGACGAGGCCGGCGATCGAGTCGGCGCGCAGCTCGTCCAAACTGACGGCGGTGCCGCCGAGTTCGCGCGCCAGGCTCACGGCGAGTCCGAGCCGCACCGGCCCGGTCTCGCAGTCCACGACCACCGACGCCGTGCCGTCGGCGGCGTGCAGCCGCGCCGCGCGGGCGGCGAGCGCCACCGGGTCGGCGCCGCCTCCGGTCGCCCGCCCGTCGGTCACGACGACGAGCAGCGGACGGCGCGAGGGGTCCCGCAGCCGTTCGACCCGCAGCACGTCATGGGCCTTGAGGAGCCCTGCGGACAGCGGCGTACGGCCGCCGGTCGGCAGCTGTTCGAGCCGGGCGGCCGCGGCGTCCACCGACGAGGTCGGCGGCAGGGCGACCTCGGCGTCCCGGCCCCGGAAGGTGACCAGACCGACCTTGTCGCGCCGCTGGTAGGCGTCGAGCAGCAGGGAGAGGACGGCGCCCTTGACGGCGCTCATCCGCTGCCGGGCCGCCATCGAACCGGAGGCGTCCACGGCGAACAGCACCAGGTTCCCCTCGCGCCCCTCCCGGGTCGCCTGCCGCAGGTCGTCCCTGCGGACCACGAGTCCCCTGCCGGTCCGCCCGCGCGCCTTCTGGTGCGGGGCGGCGGCCCGCACGGTCGCGGCCAGGTGGAGCTTGGTCAGGGCGCCCCGGGGCCGGGTGGCTCCGGTGGTACGGCCGTGCTCGGTACGGGCCCGGGAGCGGCGCCCGGCCGCGCCCTCGCCGAGACCGGGCACGCTCAGCATCTTCGTACGGAAGGGCTCGGCGGCCTTGACGGCGGCGCGCTCACCGGCGCGGGCACCCTGCGGGGCGGACGCGGGCTCGGGAGCCGGAACCTCCTCCGGAGCCGGTACGTCGTCAGGAGCCGGTGCGTCGTCGGGCGCTACGTCGTCGGGCGCGTGGCCTTCCCCCTGCGGCGGAATGCCCCCGCCGGGACCGCCACCGTCAGGGCCGCCGTCGCCGGGGCCGCCGTCGCCGGGGCCGTCGGGCTCCGGGTCCTCCTCCGGCTCGTCCCCCTTGAACTGCTCCAGGGTCTCGTCGAGCTTGTCCTCGTCGAGGCCGGGCGCGTCGAAGGGCGAACGCCGCCGCCGGTGCGGAAGGGCGAGCAGCGCGGCCTGCCGTACGTCCTCGGAGGTGACCTCGGTGCGCCCCGCCCACGCGGCGAGCGCGGTCGCGGTCCTGGCCATGACGATGTCGGCGCGCATGCCGTCCACCTCGAACGCGGCGCAGGTCGCGGCGATCTGGAGCAGGACGGCGTCGCCGAGGGTCACCTGCGGCAGCAGGGCGCGAGCCGCGACGATCCGGCCGCGCAGCGCGGTCTCCTCGCCCGTCCACCGCGCGGCGAACGCGGCCGGGTCGTCCTCGAAGGCCAGCCTCCGCCGGACGACCTCGACCCGCTGCTCGGGCTCGCGCGACGCGGCGACCTCCACGGTGAGCCCGAACCGGTCGAGCAACTGCGGCCGCAGCTCGCCCTCTTCGGGGTTCATCGTGCCGACGAGCAGGAACCGTGCTGCGTGCCGCACGGAGACGCCTTCGCGCTCGACGTACGAGGAGCCCATGGCGGCGGCGTCGAGGAGGAGGTCGATGAGGTGGTCGTGGAGGAGATTGACCTCGTCGACGTACAGGATGCCGCGGTGCGCGTCGGCGAGGAGCCCGGGCTCGAAGGCCTTCACTCCGTCGGCGAGCGCCTTCTCGATGTCGAGGGCGCCGACGAGCCGGTCCTCGGAGGCGCCGACGGGCAGCTCGACCATCCGCGCGGGCCGTTCGGCACCGGGCCCGGCCTCGTGCGGCCCGTCCGGGCAGCCGGGGTCGGGCGAGACCGGATCACAGCTGAACCGGCAGCCGGCGACGACCGGCACGGCGGGGAGCAGCTCGGCGAGCGCCCGCACGGCCGTGGACTTGGCGGTCCCCTTCTCCCCCCGGACGAGCACACCGCCCACGGCCGGGCTGACGGCATTGAGCAGCAGCGCGAGCCGCAGGTCGTCCATACCGACGACGGCGGTGAACGGATACCGGGTGCTCATCGGTCGGTCACTCCTTCAACTCGTTGATGTTCGGCGGTCGTCATGCTCACGGCGCGCCCGGCGGCACGAACGGCAGCCCCGCCGGGGCTCCCTCCTCGATCAGCCGCAGCAGCGCGTCCGTGTCCGCGTGCTCCTCGATCAGGTCGCCGAGCCGGTCCAGCTGCTCTTCCCGCAGCGTCCCGAACGACGTGTCGGGAGCCGGCACGAACCGCCGCCCGGCCGCCGCCGCGACCTCCCGCAGGAAGGCCCGCCGGAACCCGTCGCTCTCCAGGGAGCCGTGCCAGTGCGTGCCCCACACGGAGCCGACCCGGCACCCGTCCAAGAACGACTCCCCACCGGCCACCGACGCGACGCCGTGGTGGATCTCGTACCCCTCGACCCGCTCGCCGAGCGCCTCTCCGACCGGCCGGGCGAGGGTCTTCTCGCGCGCGAACCGGACGCGTACGGGCAGCAGCCCGAGCCCGTCGACGGCCCCCGCGCGGGACTCGACCTCGTCCTCGATGTGCTCGCCGAGCACCTGGAAGCCGCCGCAGATCCCGAGCACCGGCCGCCCCTCGGCGGCCCGCCGGGCCAACGCGTCCGCGAGGCCGCGCTCCCGCAGCCACGCCAGCGCCTTGACCGTCCCCCGGGTGCCCGGCACGACGACCAGGTCCGCGTCGACGAGTTCCTCGGCCCGGTCCACGAACCGGACGACGACGCCCGGCTCGGCGGCCAGCGCGTCCACGTCCGTGAAGTTCGACATCAGAGGTACGGCGCAGACCGCGACCCGCAGCACGTCCTCGCCGAACGGCGGCGCGACGACCGACTCGCGTACCGCGCCGCGCAGCGAGACCCGGAGCCCGTCCTCCTCGTCGATGCCGAGCCCGTGGGCGTACGGCAGGACGCCGAAGGTCCGCCGTCCGGTCAGCCCGTGGAGCATGTCGAGGCCGGGTTCGAGGAGGGTCACGTCACCCCGGAACTTGTTCACGAGGTAGCCGGCCACCAGCGACTGGTCCTCGGGGCTCAGCAGCGCCGTCGTCCCGAAGAACTGGGCGAAGACCCCGCCCCTGTCGATGTCGCCGACCACGACCACGGGCAGCCGCGCGGCCCGCGCGATGCCCATGTTCACGATGTCCGTGCGCCGCAGGTTGATCTCGGCCGGACTGCCCGCCCCCTCGCAGATCACGGCGTCGTACATGCCCCGGAGTTCCTCCAGGCACGCCATCACCGGCTCGAAGAGTTCCTTCTGCCTGCCCCCGTGGTAGCCGCGGGCGGAGAGTTCACCCACCGGCTTGCCCATCAGGACGACCTGGCTGGAGCGGTCGCTGCCCGGCTTCAGCAGCACCGGGTTCATCAGCGCGGTCGGCTCCACCCGGGCGGCCTGCGCCTGCATGGCCTGGGCGCGGCCGATCTCGGCGCCCTCGCGGGTCACGAAGGAGTTGAGGGACATGTTCTGTCCCTTGAACGGCGCCACCTTCAGGCCCTTGCGGACCAGCCAGCGGCAGATGCCGGCCGTCACGACGCTCTTGCCGGCGTCGGACGTGGTCCCGGCGACGAGCAGCCCCCCACCCCTCATGCGTTCCTCCGCTTCAGCGCGTATCCGAGCAACCGGCCGCCCACACAGGCGGCCAGAGTGAGTCCGGTGACCCGGCGGGACAGGCGTACCGCCCGGTCGATGTCGGCGACCTCGACGGGCCGCCCCTCCCCGTTGAGCACCGGCCGGTGCTCGACGCGTCCGCCGTACGAGAGGGTCCCTCCGAGCCGTACGCCGAGCGCACCCGCGAAGGACGCCTCGACGGGGCCCGCGTTGGGGCTCGGGTGCTTCGCCGCGTCCGCCCGCCAGGCTCGTACGGCTCCGCGCGGGTTCCCGCCCGCGACGGTCGCGAGCACGGCCGTCAGCCGGGCGCCCGGCCAGCCGGCCACGTCGTCGAGCCGGGCGGAGGCCCAGCCGAAGCGCCGGTGGCGCGGCGATCTGTGGCCGACCATCGCGTCCAGGGTGTTGACGGCCCGGAAGCCGACCAGTCCCGGCACGCCCGCGACCGCGCCCCAGAAGAGGGCGCCGACCACGGCGTCGGAGGTGTTCTCGGCGACCGATTCGACGACCGCGCGGGCCATCGCCGGTCCGTCGAGGGACTGCGGGTCGCGTCCGCACAGGTGCGGCAGCCGCTCGCGGGCCACCTCCAGGTCGCCCGCGGCGAGCGCCCCGCCGATCGCGCGGGCCTCCCGCCCCAGGGTCGTACCGCCGACGACGGCCCAGACGGAGGCGGCGGTGAGGGCGACGGCGGCGGCCGGCCTGTTCCGTACGGCCCGTGCGGCGAGCGCGCCCAGGGCGACGGTGGAGCCGGCGCAGACGGCGGTGTGCAGGGCGCCCCAGCCGCGGTGGTCGTGGTGGAGGCGCCGCTCGACCGCGGCGGCCGCCCGGCCGAACACGGCGACGGGGTGTCCGCGGCGGGGGTCCCCGACGAGCAGGTCGACGGCGAGACCGGCGGCCGCTCCGTACGCGAATCCGTCCGGGAAGGGGCGACTGGCTCTGGAAAGGCTGCGGCTGCGGCCGGGCATGGCGCATGTCCTCACTCAGGGTCCGCGCCCTGGATCGACGTGACCGGCGGCGAGAGTTCCTGACTCCCGGACCCTTCGGATCCGGTCACAGTGGCGGGACCGCGCCGGATTCGCACCGGACTTCCTCTACTGCCGCCGTAATGGCCTCGGCAGTCCACCACGGGCCGAGAACAGCCGTCAACTCACCCTTGACCTGCGTCGCGTCACTGTGCGAAGCGCCACAAACACGACGGCCGGGCGGCCCGCACCCGAAGGTGCGGACCGCCCGGCCGAGGGACCGCGGGACCGTCAGACGACGATCAGGTAGATGCCGTACGCCACGGCCGCGAGGCACAGGGCGAAGCAGGCGTAGGCGCCGGTGCGGGCCAGGGCGGCGGAGCCCCCCTGGGCGGCGGCCTGCTCCTGCTTGGAGAGGCCGACGATGCCGAGGGTGAAGAGGCCCACCAGCGCGACGGTCGCCACGAGGCTGACTCCGAAGACGGAGCCGAGGGCTGCCCAGTCGATCTTCATGTCGTTCGTTCCTTACACCGCTGCGGCGGGGGCGGGGGGAGCGGCCGGGTCGGTGGGAACCGGCGCGGGGATGGTGGTCTTGAGGTCCTCGTCCGCGACGGCGGCGACGGATCCGGCCGCCGGCGGCGGGGTGACGGCCGCGATGGCGGTGGTCACGACGCCCGCGGGCTCGGTCTCGACGTCGTTGACGTTGGTGTGGTCGACCACCTGACGGCGGGAGATGACCCAGATGGCGAGGCAGGAGGCGACCAGGAAGGCCGCGACGGTGTAGACGCCCCAGTCGCCCTGGCGGGCGACGTACTCGGCACCGGCTCCGACCAGGCCCGCGGCCGGAAGGGTCAGGCCCCAGGCGACGAACATCCGGGTGGCGGTCGACCAGCGGACGACACCGCCCTTGCGGCCCAGGCCCGCACCCATGACGGCGCCGGAGCAGGAGTGCGTGGTCGACAGCGAGAAGCCGAGGTTCGAGGAGGCGAGGATGACCGCCGCCGCGCTGGTCTGGGCGGCGAAGCCCTGCTGCGGCTGGAGGTCGGTCAGGCCCTTGCCCATGGTGCGGATGATGCGCCAGCCGCCCAGGTAGGTGCCGAGCGCGATCGCGAGGCCGGCGGAGACGATCACCCAGACCGGCGGGTTGGAGCCGGGCGCGAGGACGCCGCCGGCGACCAGGGCGAGGGTGATGATGCCCATGGTCTTCTGGGCGTCGTTGGTGCCGTGGGCGAGGGAGACGAGACCGGCGGAGGCGATCTGACCGGCCCGGTAGCCCTTCTCGGTCGTCTTCTTGTCGGCGTTCTTGTCCATGCGGTACGTCAGCCGGGCGGCGAACATCGCGGCCAGGCCGGCGACGAGCGGGGCGGCGACCGCCGGGATGAGCACCTTGCTGACGACGACCCCGCCGTTGACCCCGCTGACGCCGATCGAGGCGATGGTCGCGCCGATGAGGCCGCCCATCAGGGCGTGGGAGGAGCTGGAGGGCAGTCCGACCAGCCAGGTCACCAGGTTCCAGAGGATCGCGCCGACGAGCGCGGCGAGGATGACCTCGGGTTGGATGCCCTCCTCGTTGACGAGCCCCTTGGAGATCGTCTTGGCGACCTCGACGGACAGGAACGCGCCGACGAGGTTCAGCACGGCGGACATGGCCACCGCCGTCTTCGGCTTGAGCGCACCGGTCGAGATGGTCGTGGCCATCGCGTTGGCGGTGTCGTGGAAACCGTTCGTGAAATCGAACACGAGAGCTGTCACGACCACAATGGCGAGCAGCAGCGTGATGTGTTCCATTTACCCAGGCAATCGTTTGACGTCAGTGGCTGGACGAACGTAGGCAACCTGAGTGAACGGAAGGTGAACTGGGTCGGGCGGCATGGTGTCCCGATCCGGTGTCAAGAGATTCCGTTTACGGCTCCGACGGTCGGACTGTCCACGATGCGGTCACCCGCAACCCGGGGTAATCCGGGCCCACACCGGGCACACGGGCCCCACCCCGCTCCCACCCCCGGCACCCGGTTCCGCTCCCTGGACCGAACCATCCGACCGGGGGACCCCGCGGAGGAGACCCACGTCACTCCCAGGAGTGGGTCCCGCGGCCCCCGGGGCCACCGCGGGAACGCCCCCGCCCGGGTCTGTCCGGGTCCGTCCGGTGGCAGCTCCGCCCCATCCTGCCGAGACTGGGAGCGTGCGCCCGGTTACAGCGACGGCAGCGGCCGTCACCACTCTGCTCGGTGTCGGCGTGGCCGCGGTCGCGGCCGGCCGGTACGCCAGCGACGTCGCCCTCAGGGCACCGTCCGGACGTCCCCTGCCCGGGGATCCACGGCTGACCGTGCACGCCACGGGCCCCGAGCGGATCACCCTCACCCGCAGCCTCGCCTCGCTGCGACCCGGCACGTACGGACTGGAAGGCCCCGGCCTGCACGCCGTCGTCGGCCCGGTCCTCGACCGGGTCCCGCACACCGCCGACACCGTCGTCCGGCGGCTCGAACGCGTCGAACTCGGCGTGCTCGGCGCCGGCGCCCGCGTCCGCCTCACCCCCCAGCTGCACCGCGGCACGCCGCTCGGCGCCCTGGGGCTCGCCCACGAGGACGCCGAGATCCCCGGCGAGCTCGGCCCCCTGCCCGCCTGGCTCGTGCCCGGCCCCCGCCCCACCTGGGTCATCGCCCTGCACGGCCTCGGCACCACCCGCGAGCACCCGCTGAACGTCGTCCCCTCCTACAGCCGCCGCAAGATCCCCGTCCTCGTCCCCGCCTACCGCGGCGACGAGGGAGCGCCCGCCGCCCCGGACGGCCTGGCCCACCTCGGCGACTCGGAGTGGCGGGACGTCGACGCCGCCATCCGCTACGCCGTCCGCAGGGGCGCCGCCAAGGTCGTCCTGCACGGCTGGGGGACCGGCGCCTCGATGGCCCTGCGCGCCGCCGCCGAGTCGGGGGTGCGCGACCGGATCAGCGGCCTCGTCCTCGACTCCCCGGTACTGGACTGGGAGGCCACCCTCCGCAACCTCGCGGCGGCCCGCCACGTCCCCGCTCCGCTGCTCCCGCTCGCGGTCCGCGCCGCCCAGGGCCGGATCGGCCCGCACGAGGACCTGCTCACCGTCGCCTCCGCACCGGAAGCCCCGAGGATCCCGATCCTGCTGTTCCACGGCCCCGACGACACCATCGCCCCCTGGGAGCGGTCCGTCGAACTCGCCGCCCGACGCCCCGGCCTCGTCTCCCTCCAGACCGTCCGGCAGGCTCCGCATGCGGCGATGTGGAACGCCGACCCGGTCCGCTACGAGGAGTCCGTGCGCCGCTTCCTCACCCCGCTCCTCTAGAGGCGCCCCGCCGATCGGGCCGGTCCCGTCACGGGCCCGGCCCGACGGGGCGTCCGATTCCGATTGGGCTTTCGGGCCGTCAGCGGGAAGACTGCCCCCGTGACGTCTCGAAAGCCCGATGAACCATTGGCGCGCAACTCCAGACTCCGACTCGTCCGCCCGCAGGCGCTGGCCACCGCCCGACGGGCCGTGACGACCCGGCGCACCCGGCCGGCGCCGAGGCCGCCCGAGGGCACTCCGCCCCGCGCGGAACTCGCCCGGCAGGCCCGGCACGTCCTCGCCGACGCCGTACGGATCGCCCGCTGGGCCGCCGCCCCGAGCGGCGCCGAAGCGACCCTCCGCACCGACCCGGGACCCGTCACCGCCCAGGAACGGGCCGCGGCCGCACTGAACCTGACGTCCGACCAGATCCGGGCCGGCTGGGACCGCGCCCGGCTCGCCGGACTCGTCGAGCTCCACGGCGACACCGCCCGCCCCGGCTGGCGGCTGCACGCCTGGGACCGCGACGACTCCGCCGTGCTGCGCGGCTGGGTCGCCCTCTTCGACGCCTGGTCGCTGGTCCACCCGGCCCCCGAGAAGGTCGAGCCGAGCGCCGTCGCCGAGGTCGTCGAGGCCGTCCCCCAGGTGCTCTCGCTGCTCCAGCTCTCCCAGGGCCCGGTCCTCGTCCCCGCCCTCCTCGACCTGCTCGGCCAGCGCGTCGAGGAGCTGCGCGAGGAGCGCTGCGAGGTCCCGGCGGCCGGCCCCGCCCCCGAGGCCGCCGGCATCCCCGGCCCGCCCGGCACCGACGGACTCCCCGCCCTCCTCGACTGGGCGCTCGAAGGCCTGGCGGCCGTCGGCGCGCTCACCCTCGACCCGGGCACGGAGGCGCGTCACGCCACCCTGACCCCGCTCGGCAACTGGGCGGTCTGGGTCAAGCTGGAGCAGATCTGCGTCGCCGCGCAGAGCCCCGCGGGCAACATCGAGCAGTCCGCCGAGGACATGCTGCGCGGCTGCGCCCGGCTCACCCCGGGGCCGGCCCGCGCCGAGTACCGCGCCTGGCTCGCGGCCCGCACCCTCTCCAGCGCGGTCACCGAGCTCCTCGCCGTCGCCCGGGGCGAGGACGCCCTGCTGCGCGGCCTCGCCTTCGAGGCGCTCAGGGTCGTCGGCGCGCCCGCGGAGGCCGAGGTGCGGGCCACCGTCGCCGAGCCCTCGCTGCGGCCGTACGCACTGCTCTGGCTGGCGGAGTACGAGGGCGCCGACCCGGACGACGCCCAGGAGGTCCTGACCCGCGAGGAGTCGACCTGGCTCTGGGTGGACACGGCGGCGGCCGTCGCCGACCACGGCGAGAGCGAGCTGCTCGTCCGGCACCTCGACTCGGCCGTGCAGGGCACCGTTCCGGCGCTCCTCGACGAGGTGAGGGCGATCGGCCACCCCCGTACCGTCCAGGTCCTGGTCGCGCTGGCCGCCGCCCACCCGGACCCGGCCCTGGCCAAGGCCGTCCGCAGGGCCGCCTTCCAGGTGCACACCGGCGGCGCCTGAGCCGAGACGGCACCGCCCGGCGCCCGGGCAGGGACGTGCGTCCGGCCGATCAGGGCCGGACGCGCCCTACTCCGCGGCGCCGGGCGTGTACGTCCCGAAGCTCCAGATGTTGCCCTCGGCGTCCCGGGCCATGTAGTCCCGGGAGCCGTACTCCTGGTCCTTCGGCGCCATCACGATCTCGATGCCCTGGGCGACGGCCCGCGCGTGGTGCTCGTCCACGTCGTCGACGTGCACGAAGACGCCCACCGGGCCGGACCCCGCCATCAGCTTGTCGAACTCGCTGCCGGTGCCCTTGCTGCCGAGCATCACCATGCCGTTCCCGTACGACAGCTCCGCGTGCGCGATCCGCCCGTCCTCGCCCTCGTACACGGCGGTCGCGGTGAAGCCGAACCCCTCCGTGAGCTGGGAGATCGCCGCCTTCGCGTCCTCGTACGTCAGCGTCGGACAGATGTGGGGGGCCTCAGCCATCCCGATCACTTCCCTTCGATTCAGCCGAATGTGACCTGGGTCTCAGTCTTGCAGCCCCCACCGGCAACTCAGCGGAAGGTGTTGCACCGGGCCATGTCACCGGTCCGGTAGCCCTCGTAGAACCACTGCTGCCGCTGGGCCGCCGAGCCGTGCGTCCAGTTCTCCGGCGTCACCCGGCCCTGGAACCTCTCCTGGATCCGGTCGTCGCCCACCGCGGCCGCCGCGTCCAGGCCGTCCCGGATGTCCGCGTCCGTGAGCGAGGTCAGCAGCGGCCGGCCCGTCCGGTCGTCGGGCGTGCTCGTCGCGTGCCGGGCCCACACGCCCGCGTAGCAGTCGGCCTGGAGCTCGACCCGCACGGCGTTGGAGTCCGCGCCGGTCCGCCCGTCCTGGGCGCGGCTCAGGGTCCCCATGAGGTTCTGGACGTGATGGCCGTACTCGTGCGCCACCACGTACGCCTGGGCGAAGGGTCCGCCGCTCGACCCGAACGTGGTCCGCAGCTCCTCGAAGAAGCCCAGGTCCAGATAGACCTGCCGGTCGCCGGGGCAGTAGAAGGGGCCGACGGCCGAGGTCGCGGAGCCGCACGCGGTCGCGACCCGTTGGCTGAACATCACGGTGGCGGCGCTCCCGTAGGTGCCGCCCCTGCGCGTGTACTCGCTCCGCCAGAAGTCCTGCAGACTGTTGACGACGGCGACGATCCGGCAGTCCTCGCGCGTGTTGGCGTCCGAGCCCTTCCGGCAGCTCTGGTTCACCTGGGCCACCGAGGAGGAGCTGGCCGCCGGCTCTTCTCCGCCGCCGGAGAGCCCGAGCTGATCCGGTCCCACCCCGAAGAGCACGCCCAGGACCAGCGCGATGAAGCCGATGACGCCGCCGCCGACGGTGGCCCTGCCGCCGGGGATGCGGCTGCTCCGGACGTCCCGTACCTCCGTGGTGTCCAGATCGGCGTCGTCGTCGAACTGCACGGTGCACCACCCTCCGCGTCACTGCCGCGGCAGTGGCCGCCGCCCTCCGCCGAGTATCGGGTGATCTCTCACCCGTCGCCCCTTTTGCGAAGCATCGGCGGGAACGTGAGATAACTCCCGATCGCGCCCTCGTACCCCGCATGGCCGAAAAGCAGTTGCAGGCGCCCGTTAGACTGGCCGTATGGCCATTCTCCCCGTGCATTAGCGGCGTCGAAGCCCTTCATCAGCCGTCCTTCCGCCGTTTCCCACCGCCCTGGAGTCTGTCCGTGATCACCGCTTCCGGCATCGAGCTGCGCGCCGGCGCCCGCGTCCTCATCGAGTCCGCTTCCTTCCGCATCGCCAAGGGCGACCGCATCGGCCTCGTCGGTCGCAACGGAGCGGGCAAGACCACGCTCACCAAGTGCCTCGCGGGCGAGGGCGTCCCCGCCGGCGGCACCATCGCCCGCTCCGGCGAGGTCGGCTACCTCCCGCAGGACCCGCGCACCGGCGACCTCGACGTCCTGGCCCGCGACCGCGTCCTCTCCGCCCGGGGCCTCGACGTCCTCCTCAAGAAGATGCGGATGAACGAGGAGCGCATCGCGACCGGCTCCGGCGCCACCCGCGACAAGGCCATGCGGCAGTACGAGCGCCAGGAGACCGAGTTCCTGACCAAGGGCGGATACGCGGCCGAGGCCGAGGCCTCCACCATCGCCGCCGCCCTCGGCCTGCCCGACCGGGTCCTCGGCCAGCCGCTGCACACCCTCTCCGGCGGTCAGCGCCGTCGTGTCGAGCTCGCCCGCATCCTGTTCTCGGACGCCGACACGCTCCTCCTCGACGAGCCCACCAACCACCTCGACGCCGACTCCATCGTCTGGCTGCGCGACTACCTGAAGACCTACCGCGGCGGCTTCATCGTCATCTCCCACGACGTCGACCTCGTCGAGACCGTCGTCAACAAGGTCTTCTACCTGGACGCCAACCGCTCCACGATCGACGTCTACAACATGGGCTGGAAGCTCTACCAGCAGCAGCGCGAGGCCGACGAGAAGCGCCGCAAGCGCGAGCGCCAGAACGCCGAGAAGAAGGCCGCGGCCCTCAACTCGCAGGCCGACAAGATGCGCGCCAAGGCCACCAAGACCGTCGCCGCGCAGAACATGGCCAAGCGCGCCGAGCGGCTGCTCTCCGGCCTGGAGGCGGTCCGCGCCTCCGACAAGGTCGCCAAGCTCCGCTTCCCCGACCCGGCGCCCTGCGGCAAGACCCCGCTGACGGCCGAGGGGCTCTCCAAGTCCTACGGCTCGCTCGAGATCTTCACCGATGTGGACCTCGCCATCGACAAGGGCTCGCGCGTCGTCATCCTCGGCCTCAACGGCGCGGGCAAGACCACGCTTCTCCGGCTGCTCGCCGGCGCCGAGACGCCCGACACCGGCGAGGTGACCCCCGGCCACGGCCTCAAGCTCGGCTACTACGCCCAGGAGCACGAGACGCTCGACCCCGAGCGCAGCGTCCTGGAGAACATGCGCTCGGCCGCGCCCGACCTCGACCTCGTCCAGGTCCGCAAGACGCTCGGCTCGTTCCTCTTCTCGGGCGACGACGTCGACAAGCCGGCGGGCGTCCTCTCCGGCGGCGAGAAGACCCGTCTGGCCCTGGCCACCCTGGTCGTGTCCTCGGCGAACGTGCTGCTCCTCGACGAGCCGACCAACAACCTGGACCCGGCGAGCCGCGAGGAGATCCTCGGGGCCCTGCGCACCTACAAGGGCGCCGTCGTCCTCGTCACCCACGACGAGGGGGCCGTGGACGCCCTCGAGCCGGAGCGGATCATCCTGCTCCCGGACGGCGTCGAGGACCTGTGGGGCCCGGACTACGCGGACCTGGTGGCGCTCGCCTGATGCGGACGGGGCCCCCGGCGGTCCCTGGTGATCATTCCGGGCTGGATCATTCGGCTCATGCGTGATCCTTCATCTGAGTGAGGGTGTCTCGTACCTCCGGCGCGGTGCTCTGCCGAATCCTTCCGGCAGACCCGCGCCGTACGTGTGTTCCCCTCACATCGCTGACCTGGCACTTCCCTCGACGATCGGCGCGAGGGGGCGTCTCCGGCCCCCCGGAATGCAGGCTTCCGTTCGTGATGACGCCGCACTCGGCGACAAACCCGGCGGCATGGACCTTGTCGAATGGGTGGCCAGGACGGACGGGAGGGGTGATCATGAGAAGTCCAGAGCGCACTTCCCATGAGGAGGCACGGGTGGCCGAGACTCTGAAGAAGGGCAGCCGGGTGACCGGCGCCGCGCGCGACAAGCTCGCGGCAGACCTGAAGAAGAAGTACGACTCCGGTGCGAGCATCCGGGCGCTGGCCGAGGAAACGGGCCGCTCCTACGGATTCGTCCACCGGATGCTCAGCGAGTCCGGAGTCACGCTGCGTGGACGCGGCGGAGCGACACGGGGCAAGAAGGCAGCCTCGGCCTGACACAGGGGCGGCTCGACCGGGCCACCGGGTCTCTCGGTGGCCACCCGGTCGGTCCCCGGACCGGCCAGGTGGTTACTGTGCAGTCACTTAGCATCGGATGGATGCAGTGCTGCACCGGAACCGGAGGCGCCCCATGACTACGCTCGACGACTCTGAGCTCGTATTCGACAAGGACGGTGTACGGCTCACCGTCGAGGACGCCGTTGCCACGGTGACCCTGACCAATCCGGCGAAGCGCAACGCTCAGTCTCCCGCTCTGTGGCGGGCGTTGACAGAAGCCGGCCGGTCTCTGCCCGGCAGCGTGCGGGTCGTGGTGCTGCGCGGTGAGGGCAAGTCCTTCTCCGCGGGTCTCGACCGGCAGGCGTTCACGCCCGAGGGCTTCGACGGAGAGCCGTCCTTCCTCGATCTCGCGCGGGGTTCCGACGAGGACCTCGACGCGGAGATCGCCGCGTACCAGGAGGCGTTCACCTGGTGGCGCCGCAGCGACCTCGTGTCGATCGCGGCCGTCCAGGGGCACGCCATCGGGGCGGGCTTCCAGCTCGCCCTCGCCTGCGACCTGCGGGTCGTGGCCGACGACGTGCAGTTCGCCATGCGCGAGACCAGCCTGGGGCTCGTCCCGGACCTGACCGGGACGCACCCCCTCGTCTCGCTGGTCGGCTACGCCCGCGCGCTCGAGATCTGCGCCACCGGACGCTTCGTCCACGCGGAGGAGGCCGAGCGCATCGGCCTCGCCAACCTGGCCGTGCCCGTCGACGAACTCGACGCGGCAGTACGGGACCTCGGCGCCGCCCTGCTCGCGGCGCCGCGCGACGCGGTCACCGAGACCAAGGCGCTGCTCCAGGGCGCCGCCGGCCGCTCGTACGAGGAGCAGCGCGCCGCCGAGCGCGCCGCCCAGGCCCGCCGCCTGCGCGACCTGGCGGGCCTCGGCGACTGACACGCCCGCCCGTACGCCGAGCGTGCGCTAGCGCAGCTCCGACACCACGACCGTGACCGCGGCCTCCTCAGGGTGGGCCGCGGTCACGGCCGTCCGTACGGCACGGGCCACGTCCAGGGGGCGGACGCCGGCCGTCACGGCCAGCTCCACCCGCACCCCGTCCGGGCCCCGGCGCACCGGCGGGCCCAGCGCGTCCGTCACCCCGGCGACGCCCGGCACCCCGAGCGCCGTGAGCGCGACCGGATCGTCCGTCGCGGGGGAGGTCCGACCGGGTGGGGGCGCGGCCGGTTCCGGTGCGGGCTCCGGCTCCGCGTCGAGGAGATCCGTCACCCGCAGGTCCACCGCGGCCACCACGAGCCCGAGCCCGTCCTCGGCCGCCGCGAGCAGGGCGGTCCGCAGGGCGTCGACGCGTTCGGGCAGGGGTCGCCCGGCCACCACGGCGAACGAGGCCGAGACGCGCAGGGCCCCCGGCTCCGATCCCGTTTCCGGCTCCGATCCCGTTCCCGGCTCCGATCCCGTTCCCGGCTCCGGTCCGGTTCCTGGTTGCGCGGCCCGTTCCCGCCCCGCCTCCCGCTCCCGGTCCGGCCCGATCCGCAGTTCGCCCGGCACCACACCCCGTACCGCGGCCGCGACCGGGCCGAGCACCCCGCGTGCCGCCCGCTCGGTGATCCACGCCCCGTCCGCCGCGCTTCCGAGCGGCACCAGCCTGCCCGGGGCGAGGCGATCCCGTACCGCCGCCGTCCAACCCTCAGCCGTCGTCATTACCCCAGCCTGCCGTATCCCCGGGGCGAGACCGGGTAACCGCCCTTAGTGTGGGCGAAGAACCCCGAAATATCCCAGAAGGGGCGTAATCCGATGGCAGACACCACTCCCTCCGGCTCCACCTCCGGCGACGAAGCGCGCCGTGCCCAGGTCACCAAGCGCGGCGGCGGCGACCCGGCCTCCCGGGGCAAGACCACGATCGCCGACGGCGTCGTCGAGAAGATCGCCGGTCTCGCCGCCCGCGACGTCGACGGCGTCCACGCCATGGGCAGCGGACTCTCCCGCACCTTCGGCGCCGTACGCGACCGCGTTCCCGGCGGCGGCACCAAATCGAGCGTCGCCCGAGGGGTGAAGGCCGAGGTCGGCGAGGTACAGACCGCGCTCGACCTGGAAATCGTGGTCGTCTACGGCTTCTCGATCACGGACGTCGCCGGTGACGTCCGGGAGAACGTCATCGCGGCCGTCGAGCGCATGACGGGCCTCGAGGTCGTCGAGGTGAACATCGCGGTCAGTGACGTGAAGCTGCCCGACGACGAGGAGGAGGAGACGGAACAGCGGCTCCAGTAGACGGGAACGGCGGGTACGGGGGGCCAGAGATCCTCAGGAAGGGGTCAGGAATGAGCATGGCGGTGGTCGGCCTGTTGGCCGGTATGGCTCTAGGCTTCGCCGGATACTTCGGCGGCTTCTGGGCGTTTCTGCTGGTCGCGGTACTGGGGGCGGTCGGCTTCGTGGCCGGCCGCTTCCTCGAGGGCGACCTCGAACCGGGCGATCTGTTCCGGGGCCGCGACCGCGGCGAACGGCGGCGGTGACCCGGGGTGGCAGCCGAGTGGATCAAGGACCCGGTGCGGGGCCGTGGCGCGACCACGATCGCCGACCGGGTCGTCGCGAAGATCGCCGCCCAGGCGGCCAGAGAAGGGTTGGGCGCCGTCCCCCAGGCCCAGGGCGCCGTCCCCCAGGGCGGCGCCCGCCCCCACGCCTCGGTCGTCGTCCACCGGGATGTCGCCCGGGTCGCGATCAGCCTCGAACTCGACTACCCCTCCGACCTCGGGCGCCGCTGCGGCGCCGTCCGGGGCCGGGTACGCGCGCGCGTGGAGGAGCTCGTCGGCATGGAGGTCCATGAGGTCACCGTCCATGTGGAACGCCTCCACTCGCAGCTCACCCGGCAGGCCGCACCGAGGGGCCGCCTGTCATGACGACCACGCCCGAACCGGACCCCACCCGCGGCCGGGCCCCGGACCCCCCGGACCCCGGCCGGCCCGACGACGTACCCGTCCTGGCTTCCGACGCCCCCGCGCCCACGCGCGTCCGCCGTTTCTGGGCGGTGCGCCGTATCCCCGCCGCCCTGCTCGCTGCCCTGGTCCTCGGCGGGGCCGGGCTGCTCCTCTACGACGTGGCGGCCGTCCGCGCCGACCGCACCGCCATGGCCTGGCGGCGCGAACTCGCCGACGCCCTCGCGACCCGGCCGCTCGACGACTCCCTGGTCGTCACCGGCGCCGCCGTCGCGGTGGTCCTCGGCCTCTGGCTCCTCGTCCTCGCGGCGACGCCGGGCCTGCGCGCCGTCCTGCCGATGCGCCGCGACCACGCCGACATCCGGGCGGGGCTCGACCGCGACGCCGCCGCCCTCGCCCTGCGGGACCGCGCCATGGAGGTCTCCGGGGTGCAGTCCGTCCGGGTGCGCGTCGGCCGCTCCAAGGTGGGCGTCCGTGCGGTCTCGCACTTCCGGGCGCTCGACGAGGTCCGCGCCGACGTGGAGAAGGTCCTCGCGGCCGGCGTCGACGAGCTGGCCCTCGCCCACCCGCCCGCACTGCAGGTACGGGTGGCTCGGCCGCCCAGGAAGGGGTGAGCACGGTGACCGTGGTCCTCCGGCGCGTCAACCGCGTCCTGCTCGGCCTGGCCGGGCTGCTCCTCGTGCTCGTCGGCGGGGGAGTCCTCGCCGCCGCCCTCGACCTGTCCGTGCCGTCCTGGTGGCCCTGGTCGGGCCCCTCGGACGTGCTGCTCTCCACCGCCGACCGGCAGCGCTGGCGCGACGAGGGCTGGTGGTGGCCGGTGGTCATCGCGGCCCTCGGGCTCCTCGTCCTGCTCGCCCTGTGGTGGCTGCTCGTGCAGTTCCGGCGGGCCCGGCTCGCCGAGGTCCTCGTCGACAGCGGCGACGGGGAGGCTGCGGTCCTGCGCGGCAGGGCGCTGGAAGGCGTCCTGGAGGCGGACGCCACGGCCCAGGAGGGAGTGGCGAAGGCCCGGGTCGCCCTCACCGGCCGCCGGACAGCCCCCCGTACCCGGGTCGCGCTCCAGCTGGAGCCGCACGCCTCCCCGGGGGACGCCCTGGCGACCCTCGGCACCCAGGCCCTTGCACATGCCCGGACGTCCACGGGCATGGCCGCCCTGCCCACCGAGGCGCGCCTGCGGGCGGTGAAGCACCGGGCGAAGCGGGTGACCTGAGGAGGGGGCGGGGCAGGGGCCGTCAGAAGCCGCTGCGGGCCCCGCCGTCCACCGGCAGCATCACGCCGGTCAGGTACGAGGCGGCCGGCGACAGCAGGAAGGCCGCCGTCCGCCCGAACTCCGCCGGGGTGCCGTAGCGGCGCAGCGGGATCGCGGCCTCGTTGGCCGCGCGGGCCGCGTCCGCGTCGCCGGAGAGCGCGTCGAGGGACCGCACCCGGTCGGTGTCGATCCGGCTCGGCAGCAGCCCGACGACCCGTACCCCGCGCGGGCCCAGGTCGTTGGCGAGGGACTTCGCGAAGCCGGCGAGACCGGGGCGCAGCCCGTTGGAGATGGTCAGACCGGGGATCGGCTCGTGGACCGAGCCGGACAGGACGAAGCCGATGACCCCGCCGTCGGTGAGCGTCTCGGCCGCCGCACGGGCCAGCCGTACCGCCCCGAGGAAGACGGTGCCGAAGGCGGCCGCCCACTGCTCGTCGGTGTTGTCCGCCGCGAAGCCGGGCGCGGGGCCGCCCACGCTGATCAGGATGCCGTCGAAGCCGCCGAACCGGGCCCGCGCCTCGGCGATGAGCCGCGCCGGGGTCTCCGGGTCGTCGTTGTCGGCGGCGACACCGGCGGCGCCGGGCCCGAGTTCGGCCACGGCCTCGGCGACGGTCTTCTCCTCGCGCCCGGTGACCAGCACCTTGGCGCCCTCGGCGAGGAGCGCCTCGGCGGAGGCCCGCCCGAGTCCTCGCGTCGCCCCGGTCACCACGTACACACGGTCCTTCAGTCCAAGATCCATGGAGCTATCCTGCCGGGTCCCGGTCCTCCCGGGCCAGCGCGAGGGCCGTGCCCACCAGGCCGATGTGGCTGAAGGCCTGCGGGAAGTTGCCCAGCTGGCGTCCCGTCACCGGGTCGTACTCCTCCGCCAGGAGCCCCACGTCGTTGCGGAGGAGCACCAGGCGCTCGAACAGCTCGCGGGCCTCCTCGGTCCTGCCGGTCAGGCGCAGCGCGTCCGCCAGCCAGAACGAGCAGACGAGGAAGGTGCCCTCCTGACCCGGCAGGCCGTCGATCGCCTCGGACCCGGTGCTGTACCGGCGCAGATAGCCGCCGTGCAGCAGTTCCGCCCGGACGGCGTCCACCGTGCCCACCACCCGCGGGTCGTCCGGCGGGAGGAAGCCGACCTGGGGGATGAGCAGGGTCGCGGCGTCCAGCTCCAGGGAGCCGTACGACTGGGTGAAGGTGTTCCGCACGGGGTCGTAGGACCTGGCGCAGACCTGCGTGTGGATCTCGTCCCGCATCGTCCGCCACCGGTTCGCGTCCCCCGGCAGCGAGGGGTCCGCCTCCAGGGTGCGGACGGCCCGGTCGGCGGCCACCCAGGCCATCACCTTGGAGTGGGTGAAGTGGCGGCGGGGCCCGCGCACCTCCCAGAGTCCCTCGTCGGGTTCCCGCCAGGTCGACTCCAGGAAGCCGAGCAGACTCAGCTGGAGGTTCCAGGCGTGCCGCTCCGCCGGGATCCCGGCCTCGCGCGCGCGGTGGAGCGAGTCCATGACCTCGCCGTACACGTCGAGCTGGAACTGGTCCACGGCCGCGTTCCCCGTGCGGACCGGCGCCGAGTCGGCGTACCCCCGCAGCCACGGCAGGGTCGTCTCGGGGAGTCGGCGCTCCCCGGCGGGCCCGTACATGATCTGCAGGTCGGCGGGGTCGCCCGCGACCGAGCGGAGCAGCCAGTCGCGCCAGGCGACGGCCTCCTCGACGTACCCGGCGGCGAGCAGCGCGCCGAGGGTGAGGGAGGAGTCGCGCAGCCAGCAGGCGCGGTAGTCCCAGTTCCGTACGCCGCCGACGTCCTCCGGCAGGGAGGTGGTGGGCGCGGCCACGATCCCGCCGGTGGGGGCGTACGTGAGTGCCTTGAGGGTGATCAGGGAGCGCAGCACCGCCTCCCGGTACGGCCCGCGGTAGGTGCAGCGGGCCGTCCACTCCCGCCAGTCGGCGAGGGACTGCTCCAGGGCCTCGTAGGGGTCGACGAGTTCGGGGCGGGGCTCGTGCGAGGGGTGCCAGGTGAGCACGAAGGCCACCTTCTCGCCCGCGTTCACGGTGAAGGAGGAACAGGTGGAGAACTGCTGGCCCCAGGTCTTCACGGGCGGATCGCTGCGCAGCCAGACCGCGTCGGGCCCGGCGACCGCGACCCGGTGGCCGTCCGCCCGGCGCATCCACGGCACGATCGAGCCGTAGTCGAAGCGGAGCCGCAGGACGGAGCTCATCTCGACGCTGCCGCTGACACCCTCCACGATCCGCATGAGATCGGGGGCCCTGTCCCGCTGGGGCATGAAGTCGACGACCTTGACGGTGCCCGTACGCGTCTCCCAGTAGGTCTCCAGGACGAGGGTGTCCTCGGCGTAGCGGCGCGTGGCGCAGGTCGTGGCGCCCTTGGGCGCGATCCGCCAGTGGCCGTTGTTCTCGTCGCCGAGGATCGCGGCGAAGCAGGCGGCCGAGTCGAATCGGGGCAGACACAGCCAGTCGACCGATCCGTCGCGGCCGACGAGCGCGGCGGTCTGGAGATCGCCGATGAGGGCGTAGTCGTCGATACGTTGCGTCACGCTTTGGGCTGTTCCCGGAAGCGGTGGCGGTCAATCAGCGGGACGGAGTGGCCTGGATCGCGTCGGGGGCGTTCTCCGGGGCCCGGGAGGCGTCGGCCCCGGCCGCCGCCGCTGCCCTGTCGCGCTTCTCCCGGCGGACCAGGATCACCCAGCCGACGGGCACGCCGGCCGTGAAGAGCCACCACTGGACGGCGTACGCCATGTGGGCGCCGATCGAGTCGTGATCGGGTTCGGGGATCAGCTCGGGGGTGTTCCCGGCGGGTTCGGGCGCGATCTGTTCGAGGTAGCCGCCGAGCACCTCGCGGCCGATGAGCTCGGCCTGCTGGGCGCTGTTGATCAGCATGACCTGGCGGTCCGGCAGGCCCTTCAGGTCCTTGATGCCGCTCGCGCCGGTCGTCTCGTCGGCCTTGAGCCGCCCGGTGATCGTGACCTCGCCCCGGGGGGCGGGCGGCACCGCGGGGAAGGAGTGCTGGTCGGCGGCGGCCGGCACCCAGCCGCGGTTGACCAGGACGATCCGGCCGTCCCGGAGGACCAGCGGGCTCAGGACGTGGACGCCGACCCGGTCGTCGCTGTTGGTGCGACGGCGGACGACCACCTCGTGGGCGGTGTCGAAGGTGCCGGTCGCCGTGACGGGCTTCCAGTAGTCGGCGCGCGGGACGGTGTGGCCGGGGGAGGTGAGCTCCTCGACCGGGACCGGCTTCGCCGCGACGCTGTCCGCGATCAGGGCGTTCTGGGCCACCCGGCGTTCGTGCCGGTGGAACTGCCAGAAGCCCAGCTCGATCATCGTCGGGACGAGGACGAGGGCGATGAGGGTGAGGATCACCCACTGCCGGGACAACAGGAAGCGGTACACGCCGTTGACGGTACAACGTGACGAAAGGCCCCCTTGCGGCGGGTACCGAAGGGGGCCGGAAGCCATCAGGGGATTCGTTTCCTCAACGCGGTCCGGCGCCGGGTCCGGTCACACCCTGTCGACGATGCCCACCTTTCCCTCCGCGCGGGCGCAGTGGCCGCCGCAGTACCAGTTGCCGTCGACCTCGACGCCCTGTCCGATGATCTGGACCCGGCAGTGCTCGCAGATGGGCGCCATGCGGTGGATGGCGCAGGCGAAGCAATCGAAGACATGCACCGCGCCCTGCGCGTGGACTTCGAAGGACATGCCGTAATCGTTTCCGCAGACCTCACAACGTGCCATGCGCCACAGGGTGGGGGCTCCCGGCGGGCGCGCGCAGCTCGGCACGCCCGCCGGGCCCGGGGTGTCACCCGTCTGCCGGGGCCACGTCCCGCAGCAGCTGGGTGTAGGCGGCCTCGTCGACGACCGGCGTGCCGAAGGACCTGGCCTTGAGGGTCTTGGAGGTGGCGGCGTCCGGGTCGTTGGTGACGAGCAGGCTGGTCAGCCGGGAGACGCTGCCCGCCACGTGGAGGCCGGCGTCGACGGTGCGGTCCTCCAGGAGCTCGCGGTCCACGGAGGTGTCCCCGGAGAAGGCCACCCGCATGCCCTGCTTGAGCGGTTTGTCCGTCTCGTAGCGGCCGGGGTTGGGGTACGGGCACGGCGGCCGCTTCCGCGAGGGACGCCAGCTGTTCGCCCGGTACGCCGACGGGCCCGAGGCCTGCTGACCGATCCGGGGCCGCTCCGGCGACGAGGCCCACTCGGTCAGCGGCCGGCACTCCAGGAGCGGCAGCCGTACGTTGCGCTCGGCCGCCGCGTGCAGGCTAGGCCGGAACGCCTCGGCGAGCACCCGCGCGTCGTCGAGCGCGTTGTGCGCGCGGCGCTGCACGACGCCGAAGTGCGCGGCGAGCGACTCCAGCTTGTGGTTGGGCAGCGGCAGGGACAGCTCCTTGGCGAGCGCGATCGTGCACAGCCGCTGCCGCACCGGGGCGGCGGACTCGGCACGCGCGTACTCACGGGCGATCATCTGCCAGTCGAACATCGCGTTGTGCGCGACGAGGACCCGTCCGTCGAGCCGGGCGGCGAACTCCGCCGCGATCTCCGGGAAGAGCGGCGCGCCCTCCAGGACGTCACTGGTGAGGCCGTGGATCCATACGGGACCGGGATCCCGCTCGGGGTTGACGAGGGTGTACCAGTGGTCCTCGACGTTCCCCCGGGCGTCCAGCCGGTAGACGGCAGCCGACACTATCCGGTCGTCGCGGGCGAGTCCGGTGGTCTCCACGTCGACGACCGCCCACCCCTGCGGGTAGGCGGCCGGCCACGTCGCTGCTGTCGTACGGTCGTCAAGCACGGTCACTGAGAATACGGCCCGCGACCGACATCCCCGTCCCCGGTGTCCCCGGGAACTCCCTTTCCGGTGTCCGCGGCGGCTCCTTCCCCGGCTCCGGCGAGGAGGCCGTCGACCAGGGCGCGCACGGAGTCGACGAACAGGCGCTCGGTGTCGATCGGAGCGGCCAGGGCGCGGGCGAGGGGCCCGTCGGCCCCGGCGTCCTCGCGGCGCCACAGTTCCTCCTCGGCGGGGGACTGGACCGGGGCGCGCTCCCTGTTGCGCTCCACCAGGACGTAGCCGACCACCTGGAACTGGAGCGCGCGGACCGCCCGCGCGGCGTGCGCCCCGCGCAGCCCCGCCGCGTGGGCCTCGTGGACCAGGGCCCGCTGGGCCGGCAGGAACATCCTTTCCGTCAGGCCCCGTTCGTGGACCATCGCCACCAGGTGCGGACGCTCGCGCAGGGCCCGGCGCAGCGCGCGGGCGACCGACATCATCCGCTCGGCCGGGGTCGCCCCGCGCGGGCGGATCGTCCCGAGGTCGGCGACCGTGCGCGCGACCAGCGCGTCCAGGAGGGACTCGCGGTTGCCCACGTGCCAGTAGATCGAGGTCACCGCGGTGGAGAGCTCGGCGGCGAGCCTGCGCATGGTCAGCGCGTCGGGGCCGTGCTCCCGCACCAGGGCGGCCGCGGCGTCCAGGACTTCGTCACGGGTCAGCGCGGAGCGTGCCATCGATTCCCCCAACTCCTCTGCGTGCACGCCTCTTTACCCTTCGGGGCCGGCGGTGTAACTGTGTTACAGGCTGACGATCCCGAAAGGCGGTACGTCATGGCACGAGTACGGTACGGGGCGCGCACCGACGCCGAGGCGGCGGCGGCCCGCGCACGGAGCGCCCGGCTCCCCGACATCTGGTCCACCGGGGTGGTCGCCGTCTGGGAGACCGATCCGGACGTCGTCGCGGCGGTCCTGCCGCCCCCGCTGAAACCCACCGCACGCCCGCTCGTCCGCGCCAACATCAGCCGGGTCGACCTGCCCGGCTACCCCCTGGGTGCCGGCTCCGTGGCGGTCGCCGCCGCCCACGGCGACCGCGAGGGCTGGTACCCGCTGGTCATGCCGATGACCCACGAACGCGCCCTGACCGGCGGACGCGAGGTCTTCGGCGAGCCGAAGAAACTGGGCGAGGTCACCGTCGAGCGCGACGGGCTCGTCATCCGCGCCGCCCTCGCCCGGCACGGCATCGCCTTCGTGGAGGTCCGGGGCGCGGTCTCCGGCCCGCTGCCGCTGCCGGAACCCGTCGAGAAGACCGACTTCTACTTCAAGTTCCTGCCGGGGGTGGAGGGTTCGGGCTTCGACGCCGACCCCGTCCTGGTCCACTGCGTGCGCAACGAGAAGGTGCGCAAACTGGAGCGGGTCACCGGTGACGTGGTCCTGCGCGAGTCCATGTACGACCCGGTCGCCGACCTCCCCGTGCGCCGGCTCGTCGAGATCACGATCGGCGAGAAGACCACCGACCAGAAGGGCACGGTCGCCGAACGCGTCTCCGCGCAGGCCCTGCTGCCGTACGTCCACCAGCGCTACGACGACCCGCAGCAGATCCTCGACGGCCCGCCCGAGGGGAGCGTCTGATGGAGCTGCGCGAGGGGCAGGTCGCCGTCGTCACCGGCGCCGCGAGCGGCATCGGGCTCGCCATGGCACGCCGCTTCGCCGCCGAGGGCCTGACCGTCGTCCTCGGGGACGTCGAGGAGGACGCGCTGGCGCGGGCCGCCGACGAGCTGATGGAGAGCGGGGCGCAGGTCCTCGCCCGGACGGTCGACGTCTCGGACGCCGACGAAGTGCATGCGTTCGCCGAGGCCGCCTACGACACCTTCGGCGCGGTCCACGTCCTCTGCAACAACGCGGGCGTCGGCTCCGGCGCCGAGGGCCGCATGTGGGAACACGACCCCAACGACTGGAAGTGGGCCTTCTCCGTCAACGTCTGGGGCGTCTTCCACGGCATCCAGGCCTTCGTCCCGCGCATGCTCGCGAGCGGCGAACCGGGCCATGTGGTCAACACCTCCTCCGGCGACGGCGGCATCGCGCCGCTGCCCACCGCCTCCGTGTACGCGGTCACCAAGGCGGCCGTGGTCACCATGACCGAGTCGCTCTACGCCCATCTGCGGGCCGAGCACGCGCGCGTGGGCGCGTCCGTGCTCTTCCCGGGACCGCACATGCTCCGCACCGGCCTCTGGGAGTCGCACCGCAACCGGCCCGAGCGGTACGCCAAGCAGCGCCCGCGCAGGACCCCGTACCGCAGTCTCGACCAGTGGGAGGCCGCCATGAAGGAGGCCGGTCACGAGGTGGCCTTCACCCCGGTGGAGGAGGTCGCGGAGCACGTCGTCGACGGCATCCGCGCCGACCGCTTCTGGATGCTGCCGGAGAGCGAGCACAGCGACCGGCAGATCAGGGCGCGCTCCACGTCGATGCTCGACCGCGCCGCCCCGTCCTATCTGGAGAGCTTCATCCTCGACTGACTGGGGGACAGCACGATGAGTCATGAAGACCCGTATCTGATCATCTCCTCCGACTGTCATGCCGGGCTGCCCACCGAGGACTACCGGCCCTATCTCGATCCCCGTTTCCGCCGTGAGTTCGACGAGTTCCTCGCCGGACGCGAGGCCCGCCAGGAGGCCATGACCCGGCTCGGGGTGCGCAACGAGGCCTTCGCCGACCGGTGGTTCCACGACAACGAGGAGGGCCTGCGCGGCGGCTGGGACCCCGTGCAGCGGCTCAAGGAACTCGACGGCGACGGGGTCGCGGCCGAGGTGGTCTTCCCCGACGCGGACGCGGTCGACAGCAGGACCGCCGCCCCCTTCGGCGTGGGCCTCGGCCTCTCCGGCGACCAGGACCCGGCGCTCGGCATGGCGGGCGCGCAGGCGCACAACCGCTGGCTCGCCGAGTTCGTGGGCGGGAACGCCGGCAACGCCGCGCGGCACTGCGGGGTCGCGCTGCTGCCCATCACCGCGGAGCCCGCGAAGGTCGTCGCCGAGATCCACCGGGCCAGGGAGTCGGGGCTCGGCGCGCTGATGATCCCCTCCATGTGGGTGGACAAGGCGCCGTACCACGACCGGCGCTACGACCCGATCTGGGCGGCCGCCGCCGAGACCGGGATGCCGCTCGTCACCCACTCGGGCGCGGCGCCGCGCGAGGAGTACGGAGACCACCTCGGCATCTACGTCTCCGAGGTCACCTGGTGGCCGGCCAGGCCGCTGTGGTTCCTGCTCTGGTCGGGCGTCTTCGAGCGGCACCCCGGGCTGCGGTTCGGGATCGCCGAGTCCGGCTGCTGGTGGCTGCCGAACCTGCTCTGGTTCATGGACCGGCTCTACCTCGGGGCGCACGGCGGCAAGAAGCTGTCCCCGTTCGCGGAGCTGACCCGGCCGCCGAGCGAGTACCTGGACCGGCAGGTCTTCGTCTGCGCCACCAACACCAAGCGGCGCGAACTCGCCCAGCGGTACGAGATCGGCGTCGACAACATCCTGTGGGGCTCGGACTTCCCGCACCCGGAGGGCACCTGGCCGAACACACGCGCGTGGCTGCGGAACACGTTCCACGACATCCCGGTGGCGGAGACGCGCCGGATGCTGGGCCTCTCGGCGGCGGAGGTCTTCGGATTCGATATTCAAGCATTGGATCCAATAGCCCGTCGGATCGGTCCCACCCCCGCCGACCTCGGCCAATCGCCCGACCAGGCAGCCGTGGAGGCCTCCTGGGCCCGCTCGCGCGAGGTCGGCCGCCACTGGCTGACGGAACACGACTTCCCGGTCCTGGGGGTCACGCCATGACGGACCGCCCCACCGGCCGCCCCACCGACGGCCATCCCGACCGCTACACCGTCATCTCGGCGGACTGCCATGCCGGCGCCGACCTCCTCGACTACCGCCCGTACCTGGAGAAGAGGCACCACGAGGCCTTCGACGCCTGGGCGGCGACCTACGTCAACCCGTACGAGGACCTGCTCGCCGACACCGCCGACCGCAACTGGAACTCCGGGCGCCGGCTGCGCGAACTGGAGGCCGACGGGATCGTCGCCGAGGTCGTCTTCCCGAACACCGTCCCGCCGTTCTTCCCCTCCGCCTCGCTGATGGCCCCCGCTCCGACCCGCGAGGAGTACGCGCTCCGCTGGGCGGGACTGCGGGCGCACAACCGCTGGCTGGCCGACTTCTGCGCCGACGCGCCGGGCCGCAGGGCGGGCGTGGCGCAGATCCTCCTCAACGACGTCGGCGAGGCCGTCGAGGAGATCCGCCGCACCAAGGAGGCGGGCCTCACCGGCGGGATCCTGCTGCCGGGCGCCCCGCCGGGGTCGGGGGTGCCCGAGCTGTACTCGGAGACGTACGACCCGATCTGGGCGGTCTGCGCCGAACTCGGCGTGCCGGTGAACCACCACGGCGGCTCCGCCTCGCCGCCGCTCGGCGACGAACCGGCCGCCCGCGCGGTCTTCATGGTGGAGACCACCTGGTTCTCCCACCGGGCCCTGTGGCACCTGATCTTCGGCGGTGCGTTCCGCCGCCACCCCGAACTCAGGCTCGTCCTGACGGAGCAGGGCTCCGGCTGGATCCCGGGGATCATGGACATGCTGGACTACTACCACGAGCGGCTCGTCGCGGCGGCCTCCCGGGCCGTCACCGCCGAGTCCAGGTTCGGCGCCGGTCTCGCCGCGTCCATGGGCAGGGGCCCCAGCGAGGTCTGGCGCGACAACTGCTTCGTCGGCGCGAGCTTCATGCGCCCCCACGAGGTGCCGCTGCGCGACCGGATCGGACTCGACAAGATCATGTGGGGCAGCGACTACCCGCACGACGAGGGCACCACCCCGTACTCCCGCGAAGGCCTCCGGATCGCCTACGCGGGAGTGCCGAGGGACGAGGTCGCTGCGATGGTCGGCGGCAACGCGGCCCGCGTCTACGGCTTCGACCTCGACCTCCTCGACCCCCTCGCCGCCGTCCACGGCCCGGAGGTCGCGGAGATCGCCACACCCCTGGAGAAGGTCCCGGAGGGCGCGACCAGTCCGGCCTTCGCCCCGGGCGGGTCGGTCCGCGTCTGGTGACGGCCGGGGTGAGACCCTCCCGGGGTGACTGACGCACCCCTCGACGACTCCGCCCACGAGGGAGGCCTCGGCTCCCGTCTCAACTGGCTCCGGGCCGCCGTGCTCGGAGCCAACGACGGCGTCGTCTCCACCGCCGGCCTCGTCGTCGGCGTCGCGGGCGCCACCGAGTCCCGGGCCACGCTGCTCACGGCCGGACTCGCCGGGCTGCTCGCCGGTTCGATGTCGATGGCGGCGGGGGAGTACGTCTCCGTCTCCACCCAGCGCGACTCCGAGAAGGCCGCGCTCGCCCAGGAGAAGCGCGAACTGCGGGAGGACCCGGAGGCCGAACTCGACGAACTGACCGCACTGCTGTCCGCCCGCGGCCTCTCCTCCGACGTGGCCCGCGAGGCCGCGGTGCAGCTCACCGAGCGCGACGCCCTGCGTGCCCACGCGCGCGTGGAGCTTGGCATCGATCCCGACGACCTCACCAACCCCTGGCACGCGGCCTGGGCGAGCTTCCTCGCGTTCACGGTCGGCGCCCTGCTGCCCCTGCTCGCGATGGTCCTGCCGCCGACGGCCGCGCGGCTGTGGGTCACGGTGCTCTCCGTCCTCGCGGCCCTCGCCCTCACCGGCTGGTGGAGCGCCCGCCTGGGCGAGGCGCCCCCGGGCCGCGCGGTCCTGCGCAACATGGCCGGCGGGGCGCTCGCGATGGCCGTCACCTACGGTGCGGGCTCCCTGCTCGGAGCGGCCGGGGTCTGACGGCGCCCGCCTGGTCGGATGGTGCCCGCCTCGCCGGAAGGCGCCCGCATTGTCAGAAGGTGCCAAAGCTTGCTGACAAGCCGTCTCGCATACTTGTTGGTAACAACGTCTAGCCCCGCCCCGCCCCCCACCCCTACCGTCGACGACATGCCGAACCTGCCCGATGTCGTGCTCTGGTCCATACCGGCGTTCGTCCTGCTCACCGTCCTGGAGATGGTCAGCCACCGGATCCACCCCGACGAGGACGCCGCCGGGTACGAGACCAAGGACGCCGCCACCAGCATCGGCATGGGTCTGGGAAGCCTGGCCTTCGACGCGCTGTGGAAGATCCCCGTGGTCGCGATCTACACCGCCGTCTACGAGCTGACCCCGCTCCGCGTCCCCGTCCTCTGGTGGACGATCCCGCTCATGCTGCTCGCGCAGGACTTCCTCTACTACTGGCAGCACCGCGGACACCACGTCATCCGCGTCCTCTGGGCCTGCCACGTCGTCCACCACAGCAGCCGCAAGTTCAACCTCACCACCGCCCTGCGGCAGCCGTGGACCAGCGTGACCTCCTGGCCCTTCTACCTGCCGATGATCGCCCTCGGCGTGCACCCGGCGGCCGTCGCCTTCTGCTACTCCGTCAACCTCGTCTACCAGTTCTGGATCCACACCGAGCGCGTCGGCAAGCTGCCCCGGCCCTTCGAGTACGTCCTCAACACCCCCTCCCACCACCGCGTCCACCACGCCTCCCAGGGCGGCTACCTGGACCGGAACTTCGGCGGGATCCTCATCGTCTGGGACCGGATGTTCGGCTCCTGGGTCGGCGAGACCGACCGGCCCGTCTACGGGCTCACCAAGAACATCGAGACGTACAACCCGCTCCGGGTCGCCACCCACGAGTACGCCGCCATCGCCCGCGACCTCCGGGCCGCGAACGACTGGCGCGAGCGGGCGGGGCGGGTCTTCCGCGGACCCGGCTGGCAGCCGGCACCCGTCGCGGGGAAGAGCCCGGAGCCGACCGCCGGGCCCGCCCACACGCCCGCCGCCCAGCCCGCCCACGCGCCCGCCGCCGAGCCCGCCCCGGGAACCGCCGCGTGAAGACCTCCTCCCCGGGCCTCTCGCGCGCGCTGCTCGCCGCCTTCGGGGCCGCCGCCGCCGTCGACCTGATCTCCCTGCTCGCCGGCGCCGAACTCGGCCACCAGCTCGCCAAACCGCTCCTGATGCCGCTGCTCGCCGCCCACGCCGTCACCAGAGGCGCCCCGAAGCTGCTCATCGCCGCGCTCCTCTTCGGCTGGGGCGGTGACGTCTTCCTGCTCTCCGACGCCGACTGGGCCTTCCTCGTCGGCATGGGCTCCTTCGCCGCGGGGCACGTCTGCTACCTGGTCCTCTTCGGACGGCGCCGTACGTCCGTCCCCCTGGGGATCGCGTACACCGCAGCCCTCGTCGGCACCGTCGCGCTCCTCTGGCCCGACCTCCCCGCCGACCTGCGGATCCCGGTCGCCGGGTACTCGCTGCTGCTCACCGCCATGGCCTACCGGGCGAGCTCCCTGGGCCTCCTGGCCGGCCTCGGCGGCGCCCTCTTCCTGCTGTCCGACACCCTCATCGCCACCGGGGTCGCCGGATGGCCCCAGCTGCCGGCGCCCGACTTCTGGGTCATGCTGACCTACATCGCGGCGCAGTACCTGCTGACGGCGGGAGTGCTCCGCGCGATGTACGGTGAACGTCGTACAAACGTCTGACAGCAAGGACCCTCCGCCATGCGCGCCACCACCATCCATGCCCCGTTCGACATGCGCGTGGAGGACGTGCCCGACGCGGTGGTGCAGGACCCCACGGACGTCGTCGTCCGCGTCCTGCGCGCCTGCGTCTGCGGCAGCGACCTGTGGGCCTACCGGGGCGAGTCGGCCCGGCAGCCCGGCCAGCGCATCGGGCACGAGTTCCTGGGGATCGTCGAGGCGGCGGGCGCCGACGTCTCCGGCTTCGCGGCCGGCGACCTCGTCGTCGCCCCCTTCGTCTGGTCCGACGGCACCTGCGACTACTGCGCCGAAGGGCTCCAGACCTCCTGCCCGCGCGGCGGCTTCTGGGGCTCGGTCGGCTCCGACGGCGGCCAGGGCGAGGCCGTCCGCGTCCCCTTCGCCGACGGCACCCTCGTCAAGCTCCCCGCCGACGCCGCCTCCGACGACCGGCTCCTGACCGCCCTGCTCGCCCTCTCCGACGTCATGGGCACCGGCCATCACGCCGCCCTCGGCGCGGGCGTGAAGCCCGGCTCGACCGTCGCGGTCGTCGGCGACGGCGCCGTCGGCCTCTGCGGCGTCCTCGCGGCCAAGCGCCTCGGCGCCGAGCGGATCATCGCGCTCGGCCGGCACACCGTCCGTACCGACATCGCCCGTCTCTTCGGCGCCACCGACGTCGTCGCCGAACGCGGCGAGGCCGCGGAGGCCGCCGTCCGCGAGCTCACCGGCGGCCAGGGCGCCCACGGCGTCATCGAGGCCGTCGGCACCGAGCAGTCCATGCGGACCGCCGTCGCCATCGCCCGCGACGGCGGCTCCATCGGCTACGTCGGCGTCCCGCACGGCAGCGGCACCGGACTCGACCTGTCCGTCATGTTCGACCGGAACATCGCCCTGCGCGGCGGCGTTGCCCCCGTGCGCGCGTACATCCCGGAACTGCTGCCGGACGTCCTCGACGGCACCATCGACCCGTCCCCGGTCTTCGACCTGACCGTCGGCCTCGACGGCGTCCCCGGCGGCTACAAGGCGATGGACGAGCGCACCGCCCTGAAGGTCCTCGTCACGCCGTGACCCAGGCGGCGGCGTCGCCGCCGGGCACGCCCGGCGGACGCGACCAGCCCGTCGGGCCGCCCTCGTACGCGACGGGCGACAGCGCGTGCCGCAGCCGCCCGAGCGGACCCTCCGACTCGGTGAGGTACCGCTCGGGCTCGTACCGGGGCAGCGTGTGCGTCAGCCAGTGGCCCGTCTGTGCCAGCGCCAGCCGGACGAGCCGCGTGCCGCCCTCCCGGTCCTGCTCGGTCAGCGACCGCAGCACCGCCGCCGCGAGCAGATAGCCCGTGCCGTGGTCCAGGGCCTGCGCGGGCAGCGCCCCCGGCTCCTCGGCCGAGCCCTCGGTCACCGCGATCCCGGTGGCCACCTGCACCAGGCTGTCGAAGCCGCGCCGCTCGCGCCAGGGGCCGTGGTCGCCCCACGCGGAGAGCCGCGCGGTGACGAGCCCGGGGCGGTGGAGGCCGAACCGGTCGAGCGCGCCCGGCCGGTAGCCGGTGACCAGCACGTCGGCGGCGTCCAGGAGTTCGTCGAAGGTTCGCCGGTCGGAGGGCCGGTCCAGATCGAGGGCGGCGGTCCGCTTGCCGACGTCCGTGTCCGCGTGCTGGTCCGGCAGTTCGGGGTTGCCCGGCGGGTCGATCCGCAGCACGTCCGCGCCGAGCAGCGCGAGCGTCCGGGTCGCGACAGGACCCGCGATCACGCGCGTCAGGTCGAGGACCCGCAGGGGGCCCGTACGGCGCCGGGGCGGGGCCTCGTCGAGCCGCTCACGGGTGAGCAGCGGCCGGGCCGCCACCCCACGGCCCTGTTCGTGCGCCGCCCACTCGGCGGGCGTGCGCAGGGCCACGGCGAGCCCTCCCGCCGCGTACACCGCCGTCTCGACGTCCACGGCCCGCCGTGCGCCGATCGCCGCCTCGACGGCCTCCACCGACCCGGAGCGGACATCGAGCGCGGTGAGCAACGCCGCCCGGTGATGGGGATAGTTGGCGTGGGTACGGATCCACCCGTCGGCCGCCCGCCAGAACCGCGACAGCGGCGCGAAGTTCACCGGCGCCCGCCCGTCGACCCGCAGATGACGCTCGCTCACGAAGGCGGTGGCCACGGCCCCGTCGTCCACCCGCACCCGCCCCGGCAGCCCGGCCCGCTCGACGGCGGCGAGCCCGGCGACCGCGACGGTCGCCCGCGCCAGGTCCATCACGGGCAGTCGCGCGGGCAGCAGCCCGGAGGTCCCGCCGTACTCCACGCGGTCGACCAGGGCGGGATCGCCGCCGAGAGCCGACCACAACAACTCCGTACCCGTACGCACCGTGTTGCCCATGCCGTTGTCCATGAGCGCAGTGTGGCACTGAGTGCCATGCGAAAGGCCCTGGTGTGGCACACGCCCCACCAGGGCCTTCCGGTCACGCCGAGCCGCTCACTTCACGGCCTCGTACTTCACGGCCTCTTACTTCACCGCGTCCAGGGCGTCGACCAGACCGGCTCCGTAGAAGCCGTTCTTGTTCACGCCACCCTCGCAGACGGCGTCGATCTTGCCGTCGCCCTCGATGTCGTACGGGTTGGTGCAGGCGCGGTCGTCGGCCTGCGCGTACAGCAGCGCCTTCAGCGCCGCCGGGCTCGCGTAGGGGTGCGTCGACTTGATGAGCGCGAGGACACCCGCCGCGTGCGGCGAGGCCATCGACGTGCCGGCCTTGTAGTTGTAGCCGCCGTTGACCGTGGTCGACAGGATGCGACCGTTGACCGCCGGGGCGCCCGGGGTCTGGTACTCGGTGCGGTCACCGCCGGGGGCGGCGACGTCGATGATGCCGAGGCCGTAGTTGGAGTACGACGACTTCAGGTCCTTGGCACCGGTCGCGGAGACGGTGACGACGCCCGGCAGCATGGCCGGGTAGTCGAAGCACACCTTCGGGTCGATGACCCGCTCGGCCGGGACGGTGTCGTTCGGGCTGCTCTTGTCGACGATCGAGTCGGCCGCGAGGTCGAACTTCGAGTTGCCGGCCGCCGCGACGTTGACGGTGCCCTTGCGCTCCGCGTAGCGGGTCGCACGGGTGACCGCCTCGATGAGGGCTTTCTGGTCCTCGTCGGTCTTGCAGGCGAACATCCACGGGTCGGTGTAGTAGCTGTTGTTCGTGATCTCCACGCCCTGCTCGGCCGCCCACATGAAGCCGCAGACCACGGCCTCGGTGTAGAAGAAGCCGTCCGGGGTGGACACCTTGATGCCGGAGACCTTGACGCCCGGGGCGACACCGGTGATGCCGACGCCGTTCTTGGCGGCGGCTATGGTGCCGGCGACGTGGGTGCCGTGGTCGCTCTCGCCCGGGTTCGGGCGCCACGAGCCGGGGGTGGTGTCCGGCTTGCCCGACACGCAGTTGGCGGACGCGGCGACGTCGAAGTTCGGCGCCAGGTCCGGGTGGGTGTCGTCGACACCCGTGTCGATGACGGCGACGGTGACGCGCTTGCTGCCGAGCGTCTTCGCGTGGGCCTTGTCCGCCTTGATGGCGGGGAGGTCCCACTGCAGGGGCTCCAGCGGGTCCTGCGCGTCCGTGGCGCTCGCCGCGGCGGCCTTCGCCTCGGCCGCGGACAGCGTCTGGGCGCCCTCGTCGACGGCGTCGTCCGCCTGGGCGGACAGCGGGGCGGTACGGGTCGAACCGGCCGACACCACACCACGCGCCTGACGGATCGTCTTCGCGAACTCGGGGTTCTGCGAGTGGACGACTATCACGCCTATCTGGTCGTACGAGACGACCACCTCACCGCCGGCGGCGGCGATCGCCTTCTTCACCGAGGCGGCCGTCCAGCGGCCCCCCTCGACGTTGACGACGTACGTCAGCTTCGGCCCGTTCGTCGCCACCGCTGCCGTAGCCGGTGCGTCGCTCAGATCCGCGGCGGAGGCGGCGCCGGAGGGAAGGAAGCCGAGCGAAGCCGTGAGCGCGAGACCAACCGGCAGAGCGAGAGCTCGGCCGCGCCTCGATCCCAGATGAGCCATGGGTTCTCCACATCATCCGTATGTACTGCTCGCGCGCGGGTTTGCGCGCGGGCAGGTGCATGACGAGTGAAGCTATCGCTGATCTTCCCGGCGCTTCAATGAGTTGAGAAGACTTCATGAAGATCTGTGCGAATAAATCCCTCGTGTGAACCGCTTCGCTTCGCGCTCCGTGCCGTTGTGCAGGGGAGGAGCTCTGATCGGAGCACCGGTACCCGCACCCCTGGTGAGGCCCCCTTGACCATGCCGTCCGTCCCCGCGTCACGAGGAGATTCCGTGGCTACCGAAGCACCGCCGCCGCCCAGAAACGGGATGGATGCCGCATCCGCTCCCGTAACGCCCACGACGGAACAGTTCGTCGAGGTGCAGGAGGGCGCGGAGTTCGGCGAACTGCGCCGTACGTACCGCTCCTTCGCCTTCCCCCTCACCCTGGCCTTCATCGCCTGGTACCTGCTGTACGTGCTGCTCTCCAACTACGCGGGCGGCTTCATGGGGACCAAGGTGTTCGGCAACATCAACGTGGCGCTCGTCCTGGGCCTCGGCCAGTTCCTCACCACCTTCCTCATCGCCTGGCTCTACTCACGGCACGCGGCGAACCGGCTCGACCCCAAGGCCGAGGCCATCAAGTCCCGTATGGAGGGCGACGCATGAGCACCACCGTCCTGCTCGCCGCCGACAGCGCCCCCGTCCTCCTCGCCGCCGACAGCGCCACCGCCGAGCACCGGCCGCTGATCATCGCCCTCTTCGGCGCCTTCGTCATCGCGACCCTGATCATCACCATCTGGGCCGGCCGCCAGACCCGCAGCGCCGCCGACTTCTACGCCGGCGGAGGCCAGTTCACCGGCTTCCAGAACGGCCTCGCGATCTCCGGCGACTACATGTCCGCCGCGTCCTTCCTCGGCATCAGCGGTGCCATCGCCCTCTACGGCTACGACGGCTTCCTCTACTCGATCGGCTTCCTGGTCGCCTGGCTCGTCGCCCTGCTCCTGGTCGCCGAACCGCTGCGCAACTCCGGCCGCTTCACCATGGGCGACGTCCTCGCCTACCGGATGCGCCAGCGGCCCGTCAGGACCGCCGCCGGCACCTCCACGATCGTCGTCTCGATCTTCTACCTGCTCGCCCAGATGGCGGGCGCCGGCGTCCTCGTCTCGCTGCTCCTCGGCATCACCAGCGACGGCGGCAAGGTCGCGATCGTCGCCCTCGTCGGCGTCCTGATGATCGTCTACGTGACGATCGGCGGCATGAAGGGCACCACCTGGGTGCAGATGGTGAAGGCGGTCCTGCTCATCGCGGGCACGCTCCTCATCACCTTCCTCATCCTGCTGAAGTTCGACTTCAACCTCTCGCAGCTGCTCGGCGCCGCCGCCACCAACAGCGGCAAGGGCGACGCGTTCCTGGAGCCCGGCCTCAAGTACGGCCTCAGCTCCGTCTCGAAGCTCGACTTCATCTCCCTCGGCATCGCCCTCGTCCTCGGCACCGCGGGCCTGCCGCACATCCTGATCCGCTTCTACACGGTGCCGACCGCGAAGGCCGCCCGTAAGTCGGTCAACTGGGCCATCGGCATCATCGGCGCCTTCTACCTGATGACGATCGTCCTCGGCTTCGGCGCCGCCGCCCTGCTCAGCGGCGACACCATCAAGGCGTCCAACAAGGCCGGCAACACGGCGGCCCCGCTCACCGCCCTGGAGGTCGGCGGCGGCGCCGGCTCCACCGGCGGCGCGATCCTCCTCGCCGTCATCTCCGCCGTCGCCTTCGCCACCATCCTCGCCGTGGTCGCCGGTCTGACCCTGGCCTCCTCCTCGTCCTTCGCGCACGACATCTACGCCAACGTGATCAAGCGCGGGAAGGCCACCGAGAAGGAGGAGATGCGGGCCGCCCGATGGTCCACCGTCCTCATCGGCATCGTGTCGATCGCGCTCGGCGCCCTCGCCCGCGACCTCAACGTCGCCGGCCTCGTCGCCCTCGCCTTCGCGGTCGCCGCCTCGGCCAACCTGCCGACGATCCTCTACTCGCTCTTCTGGAAGCGGTTCACCACCCAGGGCGCGCTCTGGTCGATCTACGGCGGACTGATCTCCTCCGTCGTCCTCGTCCTCTTCTCGCCGGTCGTCTCCGGCGGGCCGGCCTCGATGTTCAAGGGCGTGGACTTCCACTGGTTCCCGCTGGAGAACCCGGGGCTCGTCTCGATCCCGCTCGGCTTCCTCCTCGGCTGGCTCGGCTCGCTCCTCTCCAAGGAGGAGCCGGACGCGGGCAAGTACGCGGAGCTGGAGGTCAAGTCCCTGACCGGTGTCGGGGTCGCCGCCGCGGTCAAGCACTGACCGCAGCGCAGCGGGTCGTATACGGTCCGCGATCCCCGGACGGCCGCGTCGTAGAGTTCTACGACGCGGCCGCGCCGGTCCCGTGACAATCTGCCCTGCTCGTTGTCCGCGCGCTCACGTAGGCTCGAACCACAAGCAACCGCAAGACCGGGAGGGGGCCCACAGTGCTCATCGACACCTATGGCCGGGTCGCCACCGACCTGCGCGTCTCACTCACGGACCGCTGCAATCTGCGTTGTACGTACTGCATGCCGGAGGAGGGCCTGCAGTGGCTCGCCAAGCCGGACCTGCTCACCGACGACGAGATCGTCCGGCTGATCCGCATCGCGGTCACCGACCTCGGCGTGACCGAGGTCCGCTTCACCGGCGGCGAGCCGCTGCTCCGCCCCGGCCTCGTCGGCATCGTCGAGCGCTGCGCCGCCCTGGAGCCCCGCCCCCGGATGTCCCTCACCACCAACGGCATCGGACTCAAGCGCACGGCCACCGCCCTCAAGGCCGCCGGCCTCGACCGGGTCAACGTCTCCCTGGACACCCTGCGCCCCGACGTCTTCAAGACCCTCACCCGGCGCGACCGCCACCGGGACGTCCTCGACGGCATGGCCGCCGCCCGCGACGCCGGCCTCACCCCGGTCAAGGTCAACGCCGTCCTGATGCCCGGGCTCAACGCCGACGAGGCCCCCGACCTCCTGGCCTGGGCGGTGGCGGAGGGTTACGAACTCCGCTTCATCGAGCAGATGCCCCTCGACGCCCAGCACGGCTGGAAGCGGGACGGCATGATCACCGCCGGTGACATCCTTGAGTCCCTGCGCACCCGCTTCACCCTGACGCCCGAAGGCTCCGACGAGCGCGGTTCCGCGCCCGCCGAGCGCTGGGTCGTCGACGGCGGACCGCACACGGTCGGCGTCATCGCCTCCGTCACCCGGCCGTTCTGCCGGGCCTGCGACCGCACCCGGCTCACCGCCGACGGGCAGGTGCGGACCTGTCTGTTCGCCACCGAGGAGACGGACCTGCGGGCCACGCTCCGCTCGGACGCCCCGGACGACGAGGTGGCCCGGATCTGGAAGCAGGCGATGTGGGGCAAGAAGGCCGGCTCCGGCCTCGACGACCCCGACTTCCTCCAGCCCGACCGCCCCATGTCGGCGATCGGCGGCTGACCCGGGGCAGCCCCGGGGCTGACCGGGGCCCTCAGCCCTCGGCCGGCTCCCACTCGGCCAGCGGCACGACGTCCTTCAGGAAGCCCCGTACGCCCAGGAACTGGGAGAGGTGTTCGCGGTGCTCCTCGCACGCGAGCCAGGTCTTACGACGCTCGGGCGTGTGCAGCTTGGGGTTGTTCCACGCGAGCACCCAGACGGCGTCGGCGCGGCATCCCTTGGCCGAACAGATCGGCTTCTCTTCGCTCACTGGACCATTGATCACCTGATCATTGTCCAGCAAGGGCGATGCCGAGCAGCCACGGGGGGAGCTGCCCGGCATCGGTCCGTCGCTCCGACGGGGGATGCGGAGCGCGTAGGAAGTATGTCACGGCACATGGGGTGCGGTGCACTGGAAGCTCAGGATTGATTTGAGCTTTTCTTGAGCTTTTTCGGCCACTGTGCGTGATCAGTTCCGGCCGGACGGAGGCTCCGTCTCCCTGTCCGCCGAGGCCTCTGCGGCACCGAGCGCAGGCCGCACCGGAGGCGGTACGAAGGTGGAGGGAAGGGACGGAGCCGACTCGCGGCCCGCGTTGGCGATGACCACGGCGATGTACGGGAGCAGCACGCCCAGGGCGAGGGCCACCACGGCCACATGCCGCTGGACGTCCCACAGCACCGCGGCCGCGATCACGGACAGCGTCCGCACCGTCATCGAGATGACATAACGCCGCTGGCGTCCCCGCACGTCGTCGGCGAGCCCCTGCCGGGCCCCCGTGATCCGGAAGACCTCGGTTCCGCCTCGCTTCCGCATCGCCGTCCACCACCCACCGGTCGCGCCGGACTCTCCCGGTCCGGACCTTGTTTCCACGGTACGCCCGCGCTCCGCCGCGGCGGAGGCCGGGGGCACGGATGGCGCCGCCCGACATGCGCCGTATGGCCCACGGGCCGAAACTGGGCGGACATGCGTACAAGGAGGCGACGATGAGTTGGTTGTGGGCGATCATCGTGGGATTCGTCCTCGGCCTGATCGCGAAGGCGATCCTGCCGGGCAAGCAGCAGATCCCGCTGTGGCTGACGACCGTGTTCGGCATTCTCGGCAGCGTGCTCGGCAACGCGGTCGCGACCTGGATCGGGGTCAACGAGACCAAGGGCATCGACTGGACCCGCCACCTGCTCCAGCTGCTCGGCGCCGTCGCCGTGGTCGGGGTGGGGGACATGCTGTGGGCCTCGATGAAGAGCAGCAGACGCCGCGCCTAGGGTCTTTCGTTTGGATCATGCCAGATCAGGGAGCGGGGTCTGCTGCCGTGGCTCGCAAGGCGGAGGAGGGCGCCATGGCGGAGCCGTGGCAACCGACGACAACGCGGCGAGGTGCGGTGCCAGGGCCCGCGAGCCCGGCATGATCCAAACGAGAGGCCCTAGCCCCGCTCGGGCGCCGGACGCACGGAGGCCCGGTACGACACACACGAGGGTGTGCCGTACCGGGCCTCCGGCGTAGGCGTACCGGTCAGGCGCCGGCGAACTCGATCGCCGCCAGGTTCTTCTTGCCGCGCCGCAGCACCAGCCAGCGGCCGTGCAGCAGCTCGTCCGCCGACACCTCGGCGTCCTCGGCGGTGACCTTCACGTTGTTCACGTAGGCCCCGCCCTCCTTCACCGTGCGGCGCGCGCCCGACTTGCTCGGCGCGAGCCCGACCTCGGTGAACAGGTCCACGACCTGGCCCAGCTCGGTCACCCGGGCGTGCGGCAGCTCCGACAGGGCGGCGGCCAGCGTCGCCTCGTCCAGCTCGGCCAGGTCGCCCTGCCCGAACAGCGCCTTGGAGGCGTTGATGACGGCCGCGCACTGCTCGGCGCCGTGCACCAGGGTGGTGAGCTCCTCGGCGAGCGCCCGCTGCGCGGCACGCGCCTGCGGCCGCTCGGCGGTCTGCGCCTCCAGCTCCTCCAGCTCCTCGCGGGACTTGAAGGACAGGATCCGCATGTACGTCGAGATGTCCCGGTCGTCCACGTTCAGCCAGAACTGGTAGAACGCGTACGGCGTGGTCATCTCCGGGTCCAGCCAGACGGCGCCGCTCTCGGTCTTGCCGAACTTGGTGCCGTCCGCCTTGACCATCAGCGGGGTCGCGAGCGCGTGCACCTCGGCGCCGGGCTCCACGCGGTGGATCAGGTCGAGCCCCGCCACCAGGTTGCCCCACTGGTCGGAGCCGCCCTGCTGGAGCGTGCAGCCGTAGCGGCGGTACAGCTCCAGGAAGTCCATGCCCTGGAGCAGCTGGTAGCTGAACTCCGTGTAGCTGATGCCCTGCTCGGACTCCAGGCGCCGGGCGACGGAGTCCTTGGTCAGCATCTTGTTGACCCGGAAGTGCTTGCCGATGTCCCGCAGGAACTCGATCGCCGACAGGCCGGCGGTCCAGTCCAGGTTGTTCACCATGACCGCCGCGTTCTCCCCCTCGAAGGAGAGGAACGGCTCGATCTGCGTCCGCAGCCGGTTCACCCAGTTCGCGACCGTCTCGGGGTCGTTCAGGGTGCGCTCGGCCGTCGGCCGCGGGTCACCGATCTGGCCGGTGGCCCCGCCGACCAGCGCCAGCGGCCGGTGCCCGGCCTGCTGGAGCCGGCGGACGGTGAGGACCTGGACCAGGTGGCCGACGTGGAGACTGGCCGCGGTCGGGTCGAAACCGCAATAGAAGGTGACGGGACCGTCCGCGAGAGCCTTGCGCAGTGCGTCCTCATCGGTGGACTGGGCGAACAGCCCACGCCACTTCAGCTCGTCGACGATGTCCGTCACGACCGTCAGTCTCCTCTGGTTGTTTGGTGGTACGACGACCCAGTCTAGGCGGGTCAGACCCCCTTGCTGACCGAGCTCATGTTGAAGTCGGGCACCCTCAGGGCGGGCATCGCGGCCCGGGTGAACCAGTCGCCCCACTCGCGCGGCAGCGTCTTCTCCGTCCGGCTCGCCTCCGAGGCCCGCGACAGCAGGTCCACCGGCGACTCGTTGAACCGGAAGTTGTTCACCTCGCCTACCACCTCGCCGTTCTCGACGAGGTAGACGCCGTCCCGGGTCAGTCCGGTGAGCAGCAGCGTCGCCGGGTCGACCTCGCGGATGTACCAGAGGCAGGTGAGGAGCAGCCCGCGCTCCGTCGCGGCCACCATCTCCTCCAGGGAGCGCTCGCCGCCCCCGTCCAGGATCAGGTTCCCCGCCCCGGGGGCCATGGGCAGCCCGGTGAGGGCCGCCGTGTGCCGGGTGGTGATCAGGTGCTCCAGCTTCCCGTCCCGCACCCAGTCCGTCGGCCCGATCGGCAGGCCGTTGTCGAAGACGGAGGAGTCGTCGCCCGAGGAGTGCGCGATCACGAACGGCGCGGACTCCAGGCCCGGCTCGTTCGGGTCGCTGCGCAGCGTCAGCGGCAGCGGGGAGAGCGTCTCGCCGAGCCGGGTGCCGCCGCCGGGCTTGGAGAAGACCGTACGGCCCTCCACCGCGTCCCGGGCCGTGGAGGACCACAGCTGGTAGATCAGCAGGTCGGCCACGGCCGTCGGCGGCAGCAGCGTCTCGTACCGTCCTGCGGGCAGCTCGATCCGCCGCTCCGCCCAGCCGAGGCGGGTCGCCAGCTCGGCGTCGAGCGCGGCCGGGTCGACGTCCTTGAAGTCCCGGGTCGAGCGCCCGGCCCAGGCGGACCGCGAGCGGTCGGGCGACTTGGCGTTCAGCTCCAGGGTGCCGTTGGGCTGGTCGTGCCGGAGCCGTAGACCCGTGGACGTCCCCAGGTAGGTGGAGGTCAGCTCGTGGTTGGCGAAGCCGTAGAGCTCACGGCCGCCGGCCCGCGCGCGGGCGAAGGCCTCGCCGAGCGCCGGGGCGAAGTCGGCGAAGACGGCGGAGGACGTCTCCGCCGGGGCGTCGGTGAAGTCGGGCGACGAGGGAACGTCCGCCACCAGCGGCTGGGCGTCCTCGGCGGGCCCGGCCGTGCGCGCGGCGGCCTCGGCGGCCCGGACCAGCGGCTCCAGGTCGTCGACGGTCACGGCGGACCGGGAGACGACCCCGGTGGCGGTGCCCTGCGCGCCGTCCACGGTCGCGATCACCGTGAGCGTACGGCCGCGGGTGACACCGTTCGTGGTGAGCGCGTTGCCCGCCCAGCGCAGGTTGGCCGAGGACTCCTCGTCGGCGATGACGACACACCCGTCGGCACGGGACAGCTCAAGGGCCCGCTCGACGATCTCGTACGGCTTGCTGACGCGGCTCATCGCCCGGCCTCCTGCGTCGTGTTGAGGATGTTGACGCCCCGGAAGAGGGCGGAGGGGCAGCCGTGGGAGACCGAGGCGACCTGGCCCGGCTGGGCCTTGCCGCAGTTGAACGCGCCACCGAGCACGTACGTCTGCGGGCCGCCGACCTGCTCCATCGAGCCCCAGAACTCGGTGGTCGTCGCCTGGTACGCCACGTCCCGCAGCTGGCCGGCGAGCCGCCCGTTCTCGATGCGGAAGAAGCGCTGTCCGGTGAACTGGAAGTTGTAGCGCTGCATGTCGATCGACCAGGACCGGTCGCCCACCACGTAGACGCCCCGCTCCACACCGCCGATCAGGTCCTCGGTCGACAGGCCGCCCGGGTCCGGCTGGAGGGAGACGTTCGCCATCCGCTGCACCGGCACGTGCGCGGGGGAGTCCGCGAAGGCGCAGCCGTTCGACCGGCCGAGGCCGGTGAGCTTCGCGATCCGCCGGTCCAGCTGGTAGCCGACGAGCGTGCCGTCCTTCACCAGGTCCCAGCTCTGCGCCTCGACGCCCTCGTCGTCGAACCCGACCGTCGCGAGCCCGTGCTCGGCGGTCCTGTCACCCGTCACGTTCATGATCGAGGAGCCGTACGTCAGCTTCCCCAGCTGGTCGAAGGTGGCGAACGAGGTGCCCGCGTACGCCGCCTCGTAACCCAGGGCCCGGTCCAGCTCGGTGGCGTGCCCGATCGACTCGTGGATCGTCAGCCAGAGGTTCGACGGGTCCACGACCAGGTCGTACCGCCCCGCCTCCACGCTCGGCGCCCGCATCTTCTCGGCGAGCAGCCCCGGGATCTCGTCGAGCTCCTTGTCCCAGTCCCAGCCGGTGCCCGTCAGGTACTCCCAGCCCCGCCCGACCGGCGGCGCGATCGTCCGCATCGAGTCGAACTCACCGGTCGTCCCGTCGACGGCGACCGCCGTCAGCTGCGGATGCAGCCGGACCCGCTGCTGCGTGGTGACCGTGCCCGCCGTGTCCGCGTAGAACTTGTTCTCGTGGACGGTGAGCAGCGAGGCGTCGACGTGCGCCACGCCGTCCGCGCGCAGCAGCCGCGCGCTCCAGTCGGCGAGCAGCGCGCTCTTCTCCTCGCCGGGCACGGAGAAGGGGTCGATCTCGTACGAGGAGACCCAGGTGCGCTCCTCGTGCACCGGCTCGTCGGCCAGCTCCACCCGCTCGTTCGAACCGGCCGCCGCGATCACCTTCGCCGACAGCTTGGCCATCGCCACCGCCTGCGAGGCGACCCGCGCGGCCGCGTCCATGGTCAGGTCGACCCCGGACGCGAACCCCCAGGCCCCGCCGTGCACCACCCGCACCGCGTAGCCGAGGTCCGTGGTGTCGGAGGAACCGGACGGTTTGGCGTCGCGCAGCCGCCACGAGGCGCTGCGCACCCGCTCCAGACGGAAGTCGGCGTGCTCGGCACCGAGCGCGCGCGCTCGGGCGAGCGCCGCGTCGGCGAGCGCCCGCAGGGGCAGCGCGACGAACGAAGGGTCGATCTGATGGACCACGAGCGGCCTCGCTCTCGGTGATCGGAAGAAGGCGGTCGAACTGTCCCGGAAGTCAATCACGGGACGGGCCGCGGAGTCGGCGCATTGATGCGCGCCCTCGGCGCGACCCACTCCAACGCGCCTTCGTCCGGGCCCTCTTGAGGAATCGGAATAGAGCAACGGCATAGCACCGGTGGTGCCGCAATGAGATGCTCGACGCCATGCACGGGTGGGTGAACGGAGTCAGGTCCTGGCTGACGTCGCTTGACGAGGAGGCCCTCAGATCCCTGCTGACCCGGCACCACTGCCTACGGGGCGACAAACACGCCCACACCTCCGACCGGCCCCCGTCCCCTCCCTCACGGCGGGAACTCCACGCGGCACGGGTGCGCCTCGCCAAGGCGCAGCAGGGACAGCTCACGGGCATCGCCGCCTGCGGGCTCGTCTGGGCGGTGCGGGCGCTCCGCACGGAGTACGGCTTCTCGCAGCGCGCCCTGGCCGAGCCCACCCTCGACGAACTCCTCGCCATGCTCAGGGTGCTCGACCCGCCGCTCGCCCGCTGCGCCCTCTACGGGATGCTCCTGCCCGGTACGAGCCGGCTGCCGGTCGGACCGCTGGCGAGGCGGCACGAGAGCGCGTTACGGACGGCGGCGGACAGCGGTCCACCGCCGGACGCCCACGAGGTCGGCCCGCGCTTCGAGGCCGCGGAGGCCCCGCCCGACGCGGACCCGGGTCCGGACGAGAGCCCGGCCTTCGCGCCCTTCACCCCCGCCGCCCCGCCGCCCCACTCCCCGATGACGAATCCCGATCGTGAGGACGCCGCGCCCGTGCCCGCACCCGAACCCCTGGTCGACCTGCCCGCGTCGCTCGCCGTCCTGAAGGGCTCCGGCGAGCGGCTGGCCGGTGTCCTGCGCGCCGCGGCGGACGCCGTCGAGGCCGGGCACCTCCCCGTGGACCATCCCGGCGCCGGGATCGCGGCCTGGACGGCGGAGCGCGAGCGACTCGCCTCCGCGCTCGCCGCCGAGGGCGTCACCTGGTCGCCGGACCTCGGGTACGACGCCGCCGGGGCGGAGTTGGCCCGGCTGCGGGAGGCCCGGGCGGAGCAGCTGGACGCCCTGCGCCGCAAGGCGAGCCGGTACGCCGAGCTCCTGGAGTGGGCGGACGACGAGGAGGAGGCCGCCGACCTCCGCCGCCACCTGGACCGTACGGAGACGCAGCTGCGCGAACTCGGCGCCCCGGCGGGTCAGGAGTGCGGCGCCCAGGGCGGCGACGCGCGGGGGGAGGCCCCGCCGGGGGACGCTGCGCCGGGGGAGTCCCCGTCGGGACGGACCGAGCACGGCACCGGTGACGCGAACGCGGCCGCGGCCCTGACCGCGACGACGGGCCGGGTCCGGGTGGGCGCCTCCGCGATCGAGGCCGTCCGCCGGGCGGTGGAGCCGCCGCCCGCGACGCCCCTGCTGACGCAGCCCCCGGTACCGCCGCCGACGTCGCCCCCGGCATCCCCGCCGACGCAGGCCCAGAGCGCGCCGGCCCCCGTCCCGGCCCCGACCCAGGACCCGGCCCCGGACCCGAGTTCCGCGCCCGCCCCGGCGGCCCCCGTCCCGGTCTCCGTCCCCGCCCAGGCCCAGCCGCAGCCCCAAGC
>NZ_JNZP01000002.1 GCF_000725545.1 Streptomyces exfoliatus
GGGCGTGGGGGACGGCCACGCATCCGCTGGTGAGGAGCGCGGCGAGGATGAGGAGCGTCGTACGGCGGGGGTGCATGGGGCTCACGCTGCCGGAGACGCCGGGGGCCGGTGGACGGCACGGCCCGGGTCCACTCTGACGAGTGCACGGCTCCGGCCGGTGGACGTGACCGCACCCCTGACAGGGGAGGCACGGCGCGGTACCAGACAGGTTCGGGGAGCGCGGTTTGACCGGTCGGCTCGGACCCGCCTCGCGCCCGGGTCGGAGCTGCCGCGGGCTGCACCGCTGCCTCGCTCGCGGGCCAGACCTGGTACGCATCGGCTTCGTCGGCGTGGTCGTAGGCGTGGTTCTGGAAGTAGTGAGACTTCCCGTTGACTTCAGCAAGGCCGACGCGCGGTCCGTCGTACCGCTCCAACTCGGCGTCACACGCTAGGACCCGTGAAGAGCGCGGGCACACCCGCCTGGCCATCCCGGCCCCGGAACTTCCACACCTTCCTGTTGCGCATCGTCCGGTCGTCCGGCCGAGGCCGCCCCTTCAACGTCCGACGCAGCAATGGCCTCACGAAATAAGCCAGTTCATGACGACCTGTCACCGACCACGATCCACCCCATCGACGACAGAACCTAGCAACTCGCCTCGGCGCCGCTGCCCACGTACGAATCGATCCCGACCGAGTAGCCGGCCCCGGTGGTGAGGTCGGGGCGGCTTCCGTGACCGTCCTCCGCGAGGCGCTCGGCGGTGAGGAAGACGATCCACAGGGCCATGCCCTCTCTGGTGAAGCACAGGTCGCCGGGCAAGACTTCGGGGTCCGGAATCCATCCCTCCCGCACCAACGCCGTCCGGTAGTGCGCGGTCACTTCGGCCCGTGTGCCGGGGAAGGCGTACGTCCGGCCGGCGTACACCACGACATCGCCGCTGTCCGCCCAGCAGCCGGCGTCCACCTCCTCGAACCCCCGGGCGATGGTGGCCCCGTCGGGCCGGGAGTCGAGGACGTCGAGCGCCGCCAACTCCTTCACCCGGTCGTCAGTCCCCTCGCAGTCTCGGGCGAGTTCCAGCAGCGCGCAGCCGGTGAGCGTTGCGGCCGCAAGGGCGGTCGACACGAGCAGGGATATCGGGCGGTTGGTACCTGTCCGCAGGGGCAAAGAGGGCTCCAGGGTGAAGTCCGGGGCCGAGGGAGGAGTGGCCGCCGGACAAGAGAGTCGTCCGTGCCGGCTCCGGAGCAGGCACGGCCCAGTTCTACCAGCAGCCGCGACCCCCGCTTGTGAGTGAGCGTGGCTCTTTGACGACACCGCCGAGGGACATCTCGCCCGCCGATCTGGCGGCGGCGACGCACCTGGAGAGGCGTGTGACTGCGCCGTCCCGTCGGCGCGCGCTGCTGAGCAAGCCGGCGCCGGCGGCGCGGGCCGTCTCATGGTCCAGCGTCACGGCGATGAGTTCCTTGCGCGGGAGCAGCACGACCGTGACGAGGACGGCCCCGATGGCCGCCACCGTCCACACGACCTCGGGGCCGACGGCGAGGACCTGGCCGAAGAGGAAGGAGGACAGGGGTCGTCCAGCTGTCACGGGTGGACGCGAGGACGATGCCGAGGCCGAAGGCAAAGGCGAAGAAGACGCCGATGACGGTGTCCTCCTTCAGCCGCCGGTTCTGGGAGACGAAGGCGATGAGGACGTCGGGTGGTGACGCCGGCGTCGCGCCGCCGAGCAGCAGATTGCCCTCCAGCGCGTAGGCGAGCGCCACTCCGGGGAACGCGGAGTGGGCCACGGCGTCGCCGATGAAGGCCATCCCGCGCAGGACGACGTAGACCCCGACGACCCCGCAGGCCAGGCCGGCGCCCCCGGCCACCGCGAAGGCGCGATGCATGAAGGGCAGTTCCCAGGGAGAGAGGAGGAACTCGATCACGCCGCCGCCTCCTGGTCGGGCGTCCGCTGCTCCGGAACGGTCGCGCGGTCCAGGCCGAAGGCGCGGAGCATGCGGTCCGGGTCGCCCCGCCCGCGTCCCCCTGGAGGAGATGGCTGGCGTGAGTCCGGCTGACTCCGGGCCTCGGACACAACCTCAGCCCGGCGAGTGGAGACGTACGACACGTCAACGCGAGGCCGTGCACACCGCGTTGGCGCACTCACCGGACTTCGTCACCGCCAAGGCGCTGCACGCGGCACTGACCGAGGCAGGGGTGCCGACCGGCCTGACCACGGTGTACCGGGCGCTCCGGGCGATGGCACGCGCCGGCCAGGTGGACACGGTCCGCGACGCGGGGGAACGTCTGTACCGGATGCGCTCCGCGGGCGTGCACCGCCACTACCTCACGTGCCGCGCCTGCGGCCGCAGCCACCCGGTCGACACCGAAGTCGTCGAACGCTGGCTCGCCGACGTACCGACCGCGTCCGGCTTCAGCGGCGTCCACCACGCCCTGGAACGCACGGGCGTCTGCGCAGAGTGCCGACGCCCGTCGAAACCGCCTACGGAGAGAGACGGCAGTGGGAGGGGGCCGGTCAGGCGGAGACGCTTCGGCTGAACCAGCCGCTGAACGTCTGTTCCCTCGCCGCGGCCGGACGCTGCTCGGCCCGTTCCAGCACCTTTTCGGCTTCCGCTCGCCACATGGCCGCGTCCGCGCGAGGCGGCGGCAGGAACGCGCCACGCTCGGCCGCTTCGGCGGCGGCCCCGAAGAAGTCGCCGCCCTTGCGCTTGAAGTCGTCCGTCCCCCACGCGCGGCCGGTGTCGCGCGGAGGCATCTTCCGCAGGTGGGGAATGTGTTTGGCGCAGTGGATGTACGCCTCCTCGACGGCGATCTCCACCCAGACCTGGGCACGACGGCCGGGTACGGGGTCGTACGCGAGACCGAAGTGCGTTCGGCGCATCTCGTCGTCGGCCACGACCCGCGCCGTGCCGTTCACGTGGAGTCCGATGCGGTCCTGGAGGAAGTCCATCATCAGGATGCCGACGTGCGGGTTCTCCTCGATGTTGCCGAGGCTGGCCTGAACACCGTTGCCCCGGTACTCGGGGTAGGCGAGGGTCCGGTCGTCCAGGACGTGGAGGAATCCCGGCGGCCCGGCCCGGAACGTGTTGTCGCATGCGCCGTGCCGGTCGGCGGTCGCCAGGAAGAACATCTCCTGCCGTGCCGCGAACGCCCGCATCCGGGTGTTGAGCCGGTCGAGGACCTGGTCGGCGTAGAACCTGTCGGCGCGTTCGGTGGTGCCCATGCGCTGCTGGACCTGATGTTCGCCGTCGCTCCCCGGCCGCGTGGTGCGTACCGGCGCCGGCTGCCGGAGCCCGGCCCGTTCGCGTTCGCGTTCGAATGTGCTCAATTCCTTGCCCCGACCAGTTCCTCGATGGAGTCGTGCCGTATGCGGTGGGCGGGTATGCCGATGTCCACCAGCGTGTCGACGCCGCGGCGGATCATGCCGGGCGGTCCCGACAGGTACGCGTCGTAGGTGTGCCACGGGCCGTACTCGTAGACGGCTTCGGGGAGCCGGGCGCCCAAGCCGCTGCCGGGACCGTCGTCGACGACCGAACGGACAGAGAGCCAGGGGTGCGACTGCTGCATCCGGAGCATCGTCTCGATGTCGTACAGGTCGTTGCCCCGGCGGGCTCCGTAGAACACCTGGACGGAGCGGTGGCGGCCGTGCTGGGCGACGTCCTCGATCAGGGCCTTGATGGGCGCGATGCCGGTGCCGCCGCCGAGGCACAGCAGTCCGTTGTCGGTGTTGTGGTCCACGGTCATGGATCCGGCGGGGGGACCGAGCCGGATGACGTGCCCCGGGCGGGCGCGGTGTACGAGGGCGTTGGAGACCCAGCCCGCCGGCACGGCCTTGACGTGGAAGGAGAGCAGTCCGTCGGAGCGGGGTGCGCCGGCGAAGGAGTAGTGCCGCCAGATGCGCGGCCACCAGGGGGTCTCCAGGGCGGTGTACTGCCCGGCGAGGAAGGGGTACGGCTGGTCGGGCCGGACCGTCACGACCGCGATGTCGGGCGTACGCATGTCATGGGCGACCACCTCCGCCCGCCACGAGGCGGGGGCGCGCAGCGCGTCCTCGGCTGCCGCGTCGATCATGATCTGGGAGATCGTGGTGTAGGCCGCCACCCAGGCGGCTTCGGCCCTGGGCCCCCAACTCCGCGGGGCGTAGTGGGACAGAGCGCCGATGAGGCACTCACCGACGGCGGGATAGTGCTCGGGCAGGGTGCCGTACTTCCGGTGTCCACGGCCCAGGTGGGACAGGTACGCGGCCAGGGTGGCGGGGTCGTCCGCGTGGGTCGCGGCGGTGAGCAGCGCCTTGAAGAGGCGGTCGCGCTGGGTGTCCATCGCAGCGGGGAAGAGCTCCCGCAGGTCGGGGTGGCGGAGGAAGAGCAGGGAGTAGAAATGCGAGGTGACCTTGTCGGCGATCGGCTCGATCTCAGCCATGGTGCGCCGTAGGAGCCCTGCGTCGGACGTGTCCTCCGGGGCCGGAACCGAGGCCAAGGATGGAGTCGGGGCAGGGGCGGCGGCCCGGGGCGGGGCCGGCCGCTGAGGCGGAACCTGGGCGGGTGAATCGGGTGCCGTCCGACTCCGGTCGGCGCCGCTGCCCACGAGCCGTATCTGCGTGAAGGGTCGGCCGGGTACGCGGCCCTCGGTGTCCCGGGGCCCGTCCTGCTCGCCGTGCTGCCCGTTCCGGTGACGCGGCGGGTTCGTTCCGAACCAGCCGGCGCTCCGACTGCCGCCGCCGGAGCTGTCACCGGAGCCGTCACCGGATCTGTCGCCACCAGCGGACCTAGTGGTTGGAGCATCCATCGGTTTGCCTCGCCTAGAACATCTTTCGGTCGTCTGCGTCCATGGGGTCCAGGTGTGCCCCGTTTTCCCTCTCCGTATCGGAATTCCCGGTGTTCCGCCCGAGCTTTCAAATCCAACGACAGGCACCCGCACTTGTAAGGAGACGGCACCCGTATCGTTCGAACGAGTTCGACCCTACCCCGCCTGCACGCAGGCATGAGCGTTCCCTTAATCCGCTACCGCGCCACGGCGTTTGAGCAGGTCAACGCGCTCGTACGGACGATCAACTCGGGTACCGCGACCAGTTACCGACGAGTTCGAGTGGAACGACAAGGCGTTCGCCACAGGCTCAAGAGGAAATCCCTGACGGAAAATGCGCAGGGCACCCCGAACCCCTCACAACACACCCTAGATTCTTCACGTCCTCCACATATGGGCGGCCACGCGGTCCTGGTGTCGAGAGCTGAGCCCTTGTGGGTGGAGACGTACACGGTCTGCGGATGCGGCGGTTCGAGCGGCTGGGGTGGGAACGATCCCGGTGGTGGTCGACCGCGGTGCCTGCCCCTGGCGGACCGGGGTCCCTGTACGGCGCAAGCGAACAGCACGTCGTCGGTCGGCGGGCGCCGCCGTTTCGGCCCAACGGTCCGGCAGGCGTGCTTGAAGTCCCTGGAGCAGTTGCTTTTGCCGATGGCGCTGCGGGCCGCGAGGCGGAAGTCCTTGACGGCTTGGTAGAGGGTCCGCTCTCGTTCGGCGGCAAGGGCAATGTCTTCGGCCTCGTGGGTGGTGTTTCCCGCGTGTGCGTAGTCGTTTCCCGCGTGTGCGTCCTCGGCCATCCGTCGCATGACGTGGGAGAGATCGGCGGACACATGGGTAACGCGTTCCGCGACTTCCCCGAGAGGTGCCGCCCCTTCCAGGATGACGATCTCGCGGGCGCGGTGAACCTCGCCGGCCAGCGTGATGAACCGGCCTATCTTCTCGTCGACGTCGGGCAGGTCGGGCTGGTCCGCACACAGCGCGTCGAGGACGGCGTCCACGGCGACCGCAGCCGCACCTGCACCGGCTGCGCCGGGACCTGCAACGCCACCATCGATTGCCTGCCGGCGCCCGGCTCGGGATCGGCTGGAACTCGGGGCCGACCAGCGGCCGCGACAACGGGCAGTGGTGGACCAAACGCCTCCACCCGCACCTCAGCTGCCGGCCTGCCACCGTGTGCGCCGGAACCCGGCCGGTTCCGCTCGCCGCCGTCGACTACGTCACCACCCGCCGCTCGCTCACCGAACGATCGACTTGTCGAACACGCTTCAGAGGGGGTCCAGTCGGCCCAGGCCCAGCGTATGCAGGGTGTGTTCGGCCATCCGCAGGTGGCCGACCGCGTTGGGATGGGCCGGGTCGTCGAGCCACGCGATGGGGTCGGCCACGCCGTGGTGCTCCCGCCAGTACGTCTCGTGGTCCACGAGCAACACGCCGGTGTCCTCGGCGATCTCCCGTACCGCCTGGCAGTACGCCGGAAGGGCCGCCCGCCGCTCCCGTCCTGAGAAGCCGACCAAAGCGGGCGTGTGCAGCACGACTTGAGTCCCCGGGCTCACCCCAGCGACGATCCGGCGCATCGCGTCGTGAAACGCGGGCAGGCCACTCTCCCCGGCAAGACAGTCGTTGGTACCGAGGGACACGGACAGCACATCGGGCTCGAAACGGCCGACGAGCCAGTCCTGAGCCGCCAGCACGTCGACCGCACCCCAGCCGGAGACACCAGTGTTGACCACGACGTCGGTAAGCCGGTCCAGCTGCCAGCGAACCCGCTCATGCACGTGCTCGACCCAGCCACGAGCACCGTGGGTATGCAGGACCCCCTGGGTGATGCTGTCACCCGTCACCACCCACGTCATAGGGCCGTCCGCCAGCCTGATCATTCCCTGCTCCTCCCCTCCGGTCACCGCCACTCCTCGACAGCCACGGCATCCCGTCATCGGGCCATGCTGCCCGCACAAGATCCTCCGCACAAACGGCCCCAGCGCTCAGGACATCGCAACCCCATACGGGGCCGACTGGGCCCCGGCCCGCCCCGCGAGCACGGCCCGCCCCGCAGCCGCGAACGCAGCGGTGCCGCGGGCCGGGGTGGACTATTCCTTCGACAGCCGTGCCAAGTCGGACACCGGTCCGAGGTGGCCGAGCTTGTCGGGGTTGGACACGGAGTGGATCGCCCGAATGACACCGTCGACGATGTCGAGCTCGACCACGTTGACCACACGGCCCTCAGGGTCGTACGTCACGGCGCCCGGGCGGCTGTTGACCCAGGCCGGACGCAGGCCGGCACCGAGGCTCCGGATCCGGCGGAACCCGCCGACGAGCAGCTGTCCGACGCGCTGCGGATCGACCACCGGATTCCTGGTCGCACGCGCCTTGCCGCCGCCGTCCCCGTAGTACACGACATCGGGCGCGAGCATGCCGAGCAGCGCGTCCAGGTCGCCGCCCTCGGCGGCCTCGAAGAACTTGCGGGCGAGTTTCTCGCCCTCGGCCCGCCGGGCGGCGGGCGGCACGCTGTCCGCATCCGGCCCAGCCGCGGCGATGCGCTTCTTGGCACGGGCGAAGATCTGGCGGCAGTTCGCCTCGGACTTCCCGGTGGCCCTCGCCACGTCCGGGTAGTCGTACCCGAACACCTCGCGCAGCATGAACACCGCCCGCTCCACCGGGGAAAGGGCCTCCAGCAGCACGAGGAAGGCCATGGACAGCGAGTCGGCCAGCTCGACGTGCTCGACCGGTCCCGGCCGGTCATGGGCCACGACGACCGGTTCGGGCAGCCAGTTTCCCACGTAGGTCTCCCTGCGTACCCGTGCCGAGCTCAGGTGGTTGATCCCCAACCGCGTCACGGCCGTGGTGAGGTACGCCTTCGGTGCGGAGATCGTGGTACCCGCCCGGTGCGCTCGGGTCAAGCCGAGGAAAGCGTCCTGAACGAGGTCCTCGGCGTCGCCCACCGACCCGGTCATCCCGTAGGCGATGGAGAACATCAGAGGTCGGTAGCCGGCCCCGTCCGTCACATCCGTTGCTCCCGACATGGGACCCCTCCCCCAACTCGCGGGCGTCGGTACTCAGTCCGAACCCGCCGCCCCGCCCGCCCATTCCAAGATCCACAGGACGCCCAGAGGGTATCCAAGGCACTTCGGTCGACCGTCGCCGGGCCATCGCAATCCGGCGGGGAGACGCACGTCACGTCAGCCCCTGTCACAGGCTGCCAGCGTGCCCTGTCTTAGAGGGCGACAGCGAACAGCAGGAACGAGGAGTGCACGATGGACGCTCGACCGGACTTCATGACCAGCCCCGTCGCCGCCAAGGCCATGCAGCACATCGTCGCGGCGAGCAGGGCAAGAGGGCACCCGCATCGCCGAGGCGGCCGGCGGCGTCTCGGACGCGGTCTGGGCGAACCCCGTCACGCACTACGACGACGACCAGCTCGCCGGCCTGGTGGCCCAGATCGCCGTCATCAACGCCTTCAACCGCGGGAACGTCATGATCCAGCAGCCCGCGAGCGACACCAGCCCGGCCGGCATGGCTGACGATCCGCCCGGCTGGCAAGGCCGACGATCCGCCCGGCCCGACCGCTTCACGACCGCCCGACCCCGGCTCCCCGACCCCGGCTCCCCGAGCCGACACCACGTAAGGACACCTCCCATGAACCTCGCCCTGTGGATCGTCACCGGACTGCTCGCCGCCGCCTACCTGCTCGGCGGTGCCTTCAAGGTGATCACGCCGAAGGAGAAGATCGTCGCCAGTGGTCACAGCGCCCGTTGGGCCGAGGACTTCAGCGCGGGCGGCGTCAAGACCATCGGAGCCCTCGAAGTGCTGGCCGCGGTGGGCCTGATCCTGCCCGCTGTGCTCGGCAACGCGCCGGTTCTGGTCCCGCTGGCAGCCCTCGGCCTGGTCCTGATGATGACCGGCGCGGCGATCACTCGCATGCGGCGTCACGAGATGACATTCCTGGTGGTGGACCTGGCCTACCTCGCCCTGGCCGCCTTCGTGGTGTGGGGCCGCTTCGGCCCCGAGTCCTTCACGTCCTGACCGGGGCATCGTCCGGCAGCGGAGGCCCTGCAGTCCCAGCCACGGGGCACAACAGGCTGTCGGACACGGGACGGCCCGCACGCTGATCACACGGATCGCGCCTGCTCGACGGGGTACGGGCAGGCGACAGACAGGAGAACGGTGAAGACCTTGCGACAGACCCTGGCGGACATCATGGACGCCGCGGCGAACGGGAACTTCCCGGTGCCCGACGGCGGCACCACCGTGGTACCCGCCCCGAACCAACGTGACACCGGAGTGCTCGCCTTCACCGCGCACTCGGTTGTCTTCACCGACGAGGACCCCAGCTGGGTCCACGAGACGCTGGCTGCGACGGGCTGCGACGCACTGGCCGCCACCATGAACCCGCGGTTCCTGAGCGCCCTCCTCGACCGGACAGGGCGATCCACCGACACGATCGACCTCCTGACCGTCGCGTCCTCTCTCCCCGGCCGCCCCGCCCTGGAACTGCGGGAGATCACGGATCCGGTCCACCCCAGGGTGGTTCGCGCGCGCCGGCGACGCGACGACGTAAGCGCCTGGGCCGCCGCCGGCGGAATCCTTGTCCTCGGCCGTGGTGTCGCCGGCCGCTGGGAGACGGCGATCGAGGTGGACGAGGACGCGCGACACCGCGGGCTCGGCAGGGAACTGGCCACTGCTGCCCGCCACCTCGTGCCCCGGGGCGAGTCGGTCTGGTCGCAGCAGGCAGCCGGCAATGCCCGCAGCGTCCGCGCCTTCCAGGCAGCCGGATATCGCCCCGTGGGCGCGGAGGCACTGCTCCTTCCGGCATAGGGGCGTACGGCGCCTGGGTGGCCGGGAATGCCAGTCGGCGGAAAGGTCCTTCGCGGGAGGACGGCGGTGAACGCGGAATCGGGGCCAGGTCCGCACGGACCGGCTCACCGAACGGGAGCCCGACGTGCTGGCCGGACTCGGGGCCGGGCTCTCGAACGCGGAGATCACGAACCGCCTACACCTGGTCGAGGGCACAGTGAAGGCACATGCCGGCGCCGTGCTCGAGAAGTTGGGTGCGCGAAACCGCGTGGAGGCAGCCATTTCCGCGTACCAGGCCGGCCGTGTCCCGGCGCGCTCCCTTTGCTCAGAAAGAGCCCGGCGGTCCGTACACACCGGCCAGCTCGACCGCCAGACGTGCGAGGCGCTCCCTTGCCTCCGGCGGGTCCAGCACCTCGATGCGTGCCCCCAGACCGGCCAGCTGTGTCGCGACGACTTCCGGCGTCGGCCCGTCGACCCGTATCTCGGTCCACCCGTCGGGGAGCATCGGACCGACGTGCAGGCGCCCGTCGAACAGCCGCTCCAGGATCGCCATGGCACCCGGCTCGGCCCGGGCCCGGACCGTCGCCGCGTACAGCCGCTCCTCAAAGCGCGCGGCGAACGAACGCCAGACCGTCGGAAGGTCGAAGCCGAGCGGCCGTACGACGGGCTCCCCGGTCGCCTCGACCGAGGCGACCCGGCTGAGCCGGAAGGCTCGCAAGCCCCGCTCCGTCCCGGCGAAGAGGTAGTCGTGACCGGCCTTCGCCACGAGCCCGAGCGGATGGACGGTTCGCACGCCGACGGGCTTGCCGGGCCCGGCGTACCCGAGCCGCACCTGGATCCCGTCCACCACGGCCCGCCGGAGCGCGTCGAGGTGCGGCCCGGTGGCCGTGACGTCGGCGCGCGACCAGTCCGTGCCGTCGGTAAGGCCGGCCCGCGACGCGGCCTCGGCGCCCGAACGCAGGGGTGCGGGCAGCGCACGTACCAACTTGCGCAGTGCCGTGCGGAGTTCGGGCGTGGTCGACGCAGGGCCCGCGAGCAGGAACAGCGCCCGGATCTCCTCGGCGGTCAGCCCGGTGAGGTCCGTACGGGCGCCGCCGACCAACGACCAGCCGCCGCCGCGGCCACGCTGCGAGTAGACGGGGATGCCCGCGGTGGACAGGGCCTCCAGGTCGCGGCGCGCGGTCCGTGGCGACACTTCGAGTTCGGCGGCGACCTCGGCCACGGTCACACGGGTACGCGTTTGGAGGAACAGCAGGGTTGCCACCAGGCGATCGGCTCTCATACCGACCATTCTCTTCCGGAAAGTGGCCAGGAGATGACCTGTTCGGCTTCCAGGATGAAGTCATGACGCACACGGAGAACACCCCACGGTCCACTGTCACACCTGATGCCACCGACGACCCTCGCCAGGGCCTGCTGAAGGCCATCGCGCTGGCCGGACGTACCGTCATCGCAGTCCGGCCCGAGCAGTTCGACGGGCCCACGCCCTGCACCGAATTCACCGTCCGGATGCTGGCCGGGCACCTCGTCGCCGTCCTGCGCCGGATCGCCCTCGCCGGGCGCGGCGGCGACGTGACGAGTCTCCCCGCGGTCGCCGACGACCTGGCGGACACCGAATGGCAAGAGGCGTGGGACGCCGCGGCGCGTGAGGTCGAGGCGGCGTGGGCGGATCCCGCGATCCTGGGCCGGACGCTGACGCTGCCGTTCGGTCGCGTTCCGGGTGCCGCCGCCGCAGCCGTCTGGACCTCGGAATTCACCGTGCACACCTGGGACATGGCCACGGCGACCGGCCAACTCCCGGACTGGGACGCAGAACTCGTGGCGATCTCGTACGCCGCCATGAGGCGCGGGCTGCCCACCGGGCCTCGTGACGGTACGCCGTTCGGGGCCGCGGTCGACGTCGACGCGGACGCGCCGGCCATCGACCGCCTCGTGGCGTGGTGCGGACGCAAGCCGTAATCAGCATCCGAAACAGGGAGGACGGCCCCATGGCGCCATGAAGGCCCCGCCACTGTGGAGCGGCGGGGCAAGTGGAGCTACTGGCGGCCCTGTCGATGGTGCTCCGCCGTAGGTCGTGTCCGGGCACGGAGCTCCGAGACGGTTCCCGTCCCCGGGGAACCACTCCGGGGCTCGGTGCCGTTCTCCCGGCATGAACTCCGTACGGGAAACCACCGACGTCCTGCGTTACACCGCCTTCTCCGACGATCCCGAGGGAGGCAATCCCGCCGGAGTCGTTCTCGACGCCACGGGCCTCGACGACGAGGAGATGCTGGCGATCGCCGCCGAAGTCGGCTACAGCGAGAGCGCGTTCCTGACAGCGCCGTTCGAGGGATCGGGCTCCGGCGCTTCGGAAGCAGAGCGCGCCTACACCATCCGCTACTTCAGCCCCAAGGCGGAGGTGCCTTTCTGCGGTCACGCCACCGTCGCGACTGCCGTGGCCCTCGCTGAGCGCATCGGCCCCGGCGACCTGGTGTTCACCACGCGTGCCGGGACCGTGCCGGTCACCGTGACGCGGGAGGGCGGGGCGCTGCGGGCCACGCTCACGAGCGTCGAGCCGCACATCGAGGAGATAGCGGCCGATGACCTGGCAGAGGCACTCGCCGCGCTCGACTGGCCGGCCGACGACCTCGATCCCGCCCTGCCTCCCCGCATCGCCTTCGCGGGCGCCCGCCATCTTGTCCTGGCCGCCGCGACCCGAGAGCGCCTGGCCCGCCTGGCGTATGACTTCGCCCGGCTGGAGGCCCTGATGCACCGGCTCGACCTGACGACGGTGCAGTTGGTCTGGCGCGCCTCCGCGGAGGTGTTCCACGTCCGCGGCCCGTTCCCGGTGGGCGGTGTGGTGGAGGACCCGGCGACCGGGGCGGCGGCGGCCGCCTTCGGCGCGTACGCCCGTGAGCTCGCACTCGTGCCCGAGGCGACGGTCCTCACCCTCCACCAGGGGGAGGACATGGGGCGTCCTGGCGTCCTGACGGTGGAACTGCGGGCGGGCGACCGGCGGATCAGGGTCGGCGGCGCGGGAACCCGCATCCCGGCCTGATCCAATCGCTCCCACCCACCTCCCGGTGCGATGGGCGCAGTAGCTGACTGGCCTGCGATGATGACGGCGTGCCAGAGCCAGGGACCACTGCCCTCGTCATTGCCTTGCCCGATGCCGACCCGCTCCTCGAGGCGGCGTGGCGTGTCGACCCGGCTCTGGTGCGTCGTGGGGTGCCGGCGCACGTCTCGCTCCTCTACCCGTTCGTGCCGGAATCGGCGCTGACACATCAGGACGAGAAGGGCGTGCGTTCCCTGGTTGCGCGTTTTCCGGCAGCTGATCTGCGCTTGGAGGAGGTCGTGACGGCGTCCGGCTTCGTCGCCGTCACCGTTCCGGGACTCCAACCGATCGTCGATGCGTTCCGCGACCAGTGGCCCGGGTTGCGCCCGTACAGGGGCCGCTTCGGGGCGCGGCCCGCCGCCCATGTCACGGTTGCCATGGGTGCGGACACCCCGGCAGCCGCAGCCCATGTCCGCGCCGCGATCGGCAGCCTGTTGCCGCTGGACACCCGTGCGGCGGCGGTCCAGCTGGTGGTGCTGACGGAGGACGGCTGGCAGCCGCGCTTCACCGTGCCGCTCGGCGTCCCGGAGGGACCGTAAGCACCGCCCAACCCGCCCGACGCCGAGGGCGGGCGCCGCGTCCGCTGCCACGGCAAGATCCTCGGCCGCGCCCGTGGCGCGGCGGCGGGCCGGCAGTCCGGAGCCCTTTCCCTCCGAGCAGTGAACACAGCAGCGCGGGCCGCCATCGGGCGAGTGCGGCGGCTTACGCTGCTGCGCTACTGCTGTCCGCGGGGCGTCGCAGGCCCGTTCGTCTTCTCCGGGTACTGCGCCCCGTCGTCGACCGTCTTTGGTTGGGGGTGATCCCCGATCAGCGGCGACCGGTGGCCAGCATGACGAGGAACTGGCCGCCGCCCGCCTCGACGTCAGCGGTCACCGGCAGCCCAGGTAGAAGTCGGGAGAACCGGTCCACCAGCCAATCCGCCGCCTCTTGGGCGTCCTTCCTGGTCGGACAACGGCCCACCATCTCGCGTCCCCCCTTGCGCTCCAACCTGTCGGCAACGGCGATCAGCGGCGCGGGTTCGACTACGTACAGGCGCTCCGGCCAGGCGATGACGACCTTGACCGCACCCTTGCGGCTATTGCACCCGCGGTGCGCGAGCCGCTCGGCGACCTTGGCCTTCCGGTCGGCGGTCCGGCTGTCGACACTGGGCCCCCGCTGGTCGTTGACCGACTCGTCGGGGTCGACCGGCTCGTCACACACCCAGCACCGCCAGCCGTCGCGCTCGGCCACATCATCAAGAAGACTCATCCCAGCAAACTAGCCTGCCCGGCCGCCACCCGCGCACCAGGGCCTCGGCAACGTCTCGGCACCGGTGGAACGGCTGCTGCGTGTCGCCGAGGGCCTGGGCACCCAGATCGCCATCCGGTCACGTCACGACTCGGCGGCCCCGCACGCAAGAGCGCGCGAAGAAGCCCGGTGTCCTGCTCCTCAAGCCCGGGAAACCCTTCTACCGCTCCTGTCCCGTCCGGGGCGAATTGCCAACAGTGTCGGTCGCGTTCGATGCCGGCGACGGCCCCACCAGCCGGGTCGAGCACAACGGCCACGACTGGCGGGACACGCTCAAGGGGATCGTCAGCGGCGGAACGAAGCCCGCCGTGCGGCATGTGCCCGCCGTCACGGTGTGGGACGTCTTCAGCTGGGGTCGTCGCCTCGGGGAGCGAAACGCGTCCCGGGCGCGGACGTGGACTTCCGCTGCGAGGCGACGACCAAGCAGACCCTCTGCGCGTGGGGAGACCCCAGCACCAGGGCCGTGGTGACGTTCGGCCCCACCTTCACCCTCGAACGGGCGGCGCCGGAGACCCACGAGATCCGCGACGACATACGCAAGCCGATCGGCCCCGGCTCGTGACGACTCCTGCGGTGAGACCGTCCTCCTCCACGACCCCGACCGCGGCGCCTCAAAGTGAGCACGGACGAGCTGCACGCGCCGCAGATCCGCGAGGTCCGTACGCACCTCGCGGGGCTGCCCCACCCCGACGTGATCCGAAAGAGAGACCCTGGTCCCGGTCTCCGGCCGGCCAGTAGCCACTGCCGCCCCGGCCGCGACCACGGGACCCTGGACGGCGAGTGCGGCGGCCGTGGCGAGTGGCGCACTGAGGCACAGCGCACACCCCACCTGGTGTCGTCGTGATGTCCGAACCTCGGACGGCGAGCAGAATTGACGTGAGGTTCCCGTCCGCCGACGAGTGGCGTGCCCGGCTTCCACATGTGCGCCTGAAAGGGCATCTGGTGTCAGAGAATCCAGCGGGAGAAGTGCAGGCTCAGGGGCCGCTCTGGTCGGAGCCGGGAACCTTGCTGGAGCACGTGGCCGTCGCCGTGCTCGGGATGGATGACGAGGACCGGATCTGCTACTGGGGACCTGGCGCGCAGAGACTCTTCGGATACAAGGCCGGGGACGTTCTTGCCAAGCCCGCCGCGACCCTGTTTCCCGCCGCCCCCGTGGACGGGACCAGTGCGGCAGAACGGCTCGCGGAACGTGGTCGCACCCTGGGCTACTGGCGAGTAAGAATGCCTGCCCTGCACCAGGACGGAACGGTCTTCGACTGCGGATTCCGGGTCTTCCCTGTTACAGGCCGCCAAGGCCGCACCGTCATCATCGGCCTGGCCAGCAGGGGCGACGAACTCGACCGGGTGAAGACCAACCTCTCCTTCCTCGACGCGCTCTTCGAGACGTGCCCGATCGGCCTCGTCATGCTCGACGAGAACCTGCGCTACGTCCACCTCAACCAGGCCCTCGCCGACATGGACGGAATCCCGATCGAGAACCACATCGGACGCCGTATGGAAGATTTCATGATCACGTCCGACGGAGGCGAGTACCAGCGCATGCTGCACGCCGTCGCCGACGGGGGGCAGCCCGTCGTGAGCGCGCTGGTCGTCCTGCGCACGCCGGGCCGTCCCGACCGGGACCAGGTGCGCTCGGTGAGCTTCTTCCCGTTGAGCCAGGCGGGCGATACGCGGCCGGGATTGGGCGGTCTCCTCGTGGACGTCACCGATCGCGAGCAGGCCATCGTGGAAGCGACGGCCGGACGGCAGCGGCTGGCTCTGCTGGACCGAGCCGCGGCCCGGATCGGCACCACACTGGACGTGGACGTCACCGCCCGTGAGCTGGTCGAAGCGGCCGTTCCGGAGTTCGCCGACGCCTCCGTCGTGGAAGTCGTGGAGTGGATGGACGAACCCGAGGTGTTCGACCCGGACCTCCCCCTGGTCACGCGACGCATCGCATCCGGCACCAGCCTTCCGCCTCCGGCCCCCGAACTCGTCGGCGGGCTGGAACGCGTGACGTATCCCCCGGGATCCACGATCCACGAGACACTGAGAACGGGCCTGCCCGTCTGCGTCCCCGTGAACGACGAGTTCATGACACGGACCGTCATCCACCAGGCCCGGGCCCAGCTGCTGATCGACAGCGGCCTGACCTGCATCCTCATCGCTCCCCTCATCGCCCGGGGCACCGTCCAGGGAATCACCATGTTCGGCCGCTCCGCCGCCCGCCCAGCCTTCACCGAGCAGGACCTCAGCCTGGCCGGCGAACTCGCCTCGCGCGCCGCCCTGTGCCTGGACAACGCCCGCCTCTACAGCCAGGTCCAGGAGATCGCGCTCACCCTCCAGCGCGCGCTGCTCCCCACCAACCTGGCGACCAGCCCGTCCCTGCGCATCGCTCACCGCTACCTCCCCGGCAGCCACCTCACGGAGGTCGGGGGCGACTGGTACGACGTGATCGACCTGCCGGGCGGCCGGGTGGCCCTCGTGGTCGGCGACGTCATGGGACATGGTGTACCGGCGGCCGCGGCGATGGGCCGGCTACGGATCACCGCCAAGGCGCTGGCCCGCCAGAACCTGGAACCCGACGACCTCCTCATGGAACTCGACGCCTGCGTCCAGGAAGCGGGCATCGAGCTGGCGACCTGCCTCTACATCCACTACGACCCCGCGACGGGCCGCGCCCACATCGCGAACGCCGGCCATCCCCCACCCCTCGTACGCGCACCGAACGGCTCGGTGAAGATCATCGACAACGTGCCGGGGGTTCCCCTCGGTGTCGGCGGCTTCCCCTTCGGCACGCACGAGATCGCACTCCAGGAGGGAGACATCCTGGCCCTCTACACCGACGGCCTCATCGAGTCTCGCGGCAAGGACATCGACGAGGGCATCGGAGCACTCCGCACCCAACTGGCGGGTGTTGCGGGTACGTTGGAAGAGACGGCGGACAGCATCCTCACGCACCTGCTGCCGGCCGGCCCGACCGACGACACCGTGCTCCTGCTCGCCCAGGTCACTGAGCGTCGTCATCCGTCGGCCTCGACGCCGACGGACGGCGACGCCTGAGCCCGGGGCGGGTCGAAGACGCGTGGGACGCGTCGGCCTTCGGCCCCCGAGCACCGGGCACCGGGCACCGGGCACCGGGCACTGCGGTTCCAGAAGCTCTGCCTCGCCATCCGGTGGCTGGAGGGGGTGTCGTTGCGGTGGTCCAGCATGGGGCAGATCAGCGCTGCTGCTCACCGCGCACCCGATGATCAAGACTCCCGGACGCAGCGCCTTCGCCGGACTGCGCGAGGTGCCCCCCGGTACGACCGTGGTCGTCTCCTCCGAAGGCGAATCCAGGCAGCGCTACTGGTCGTTGCCGCCGGCCGAGCACCGCGACGACCTGCCCACCACGGTGGAGCGAGCGCGAGGGCTGCTCGGGCAGGCCGTGCGGGGGCAGCTGGCGGCGGACGTCCCCGTCTGCATGCTGCTGTCGGGCGGCCTGGACTCCAGCGCACTCGCCGCGCTCGGCCGTCCTGCCGCCGGGAACCTGCACACCCTGTCCGTCGACGTCGGGGCCCGCGCCGCGAGCGGCGACGCCATGGGCAGGGACCCCGACGGCCCCTACATCGACCTGATGGTCCGGCACCTCGTCACCGCCCACCGCACGGTCCGGCCGAACGTGGGTAATCTGGCCGACCCCGCGCTGCGCGCCTGAGCCGGCCGCCTGCGCGACGGGCTGACGATGGGCGACTTCGACACCTCGCTGCTGCTCCTGTTCCGGGCCGCGGAACAGCAGCAGGCCCCGGGGCGAAACCCCGGGGCGCGCACCCAGGCGGCATCGGGGCGGCCGTCCACGACCACAGTTCCCGTCCGCGGTCGTCTCGGCGGTCGTCGCGGGGGGGGCGACCGACGTGCTGGTGGTGCCGAGGATGGAGGGCCGCAAGCGCCGTTTCGGCAAGGTCCAGCAGACACGGGAGCGCTTCCTGGCGTCGACGCTCAGGACTACCGGGTACCGGTAAGAACCGCGTCACCAGCCGCAAACGGCGGTGATCAGTCCTGGGATGGTGATCTTGCTGGACTGGGCGGCTCGTACACTGACGAAAATGGAGGACCACACGGCCACCGGGATCGGTGCACGTCCGGCGCCCGCCTTGCGGCAGTACGTCGACTCGTATGTCGGTTTCGACCTCCGCGGGCTCCCGGCGGGGGTGCACTGCGGCCCGCCGAGTCGCGCGCTCACTGCGGTGATCAGCCTGTCAGGTCCTCTGGAGGTGGCGGCGGGCGTTGACGACGGGTCACCGGTCGCCCGCTTCAGCAGCGTGGCCGGCGGTCTGATGTGCCGGTCCGTCGCGGTCCACCACGACGGACGCCAGCAAGGTGTGCAGGTTTCGCTGACCCCGCTCGGGGCCCGGGCCATCTACGGCATGCCCGCCGCCGAGCTCGCCCACCGCCTGGTCCCACTTGACGAGCTCCTCGGAGCGCTTGGCGTCGAGCTGGTCGACCGGCTCCGATCGGCGACGACATGGGCGGCGCGGTTCGCCGCGCTGGACGAATTGCTCCTCCGGGCTGTCGGCCGTGGCGCCTGCGGCGGCCGTGTGTGCCGGGTGCGCCCCGAGGTGGCCGAGGCGTGGCGCCGTCTCGTCGCCGCGCGGGGGTGTGTCCAGGTCGGTGCGGTCGCCGCGGAACTCGGCTGGAGCCGTCGGTACCTCACCGAGCGGTTTCGCGGTGAGGTGGGCCTGTCGCCGAAGACCTTCGCCCGCGTCCTGCGCTTCGAGCACGCGCACGAACTGGCGGCGACGCAGGACCCGCTCCCGTGGGCCGATGTGGCAACCGTCTCCGGCTACGCCGACCAGGCCCATCTCGTGCGGGACTGGCGCGAGTTCACGGGCCGATCGCCGACGGCCTGGCGGCGCGGGGAAGTCCTCCTCGTGAACGGGTAGCCGCCGACCGGCTGTGTCGCGTCGGCTTCCGTTCCCATTTCTTCAAGACCGCCCGATCGCTGTCGTGGACGATCGTCGGCATGAGACTCGTCAACCACGAACGCGACGCCATGGACCTGCGGACCACCCCCGTGCACCTCGGACTGGGATCGCGAGCGAAACCCGTCGAGGGCTTCGCCTGGGACCCGGAGGTGCTCCAGGCCTACAGCGCCGCGGTCGCGGCGGACGGCGCCGAGGGCCGGATGGTGATGATCTTCGACGGGGACGGGCCCGGCGACCACTGGGAGAGCCACCCCGCAGGCGACGAACTGGTCGTTTGCCTCAGCGGGTCCGTGACGGTCACCCGCGACGTGGACGGGGTGCTCGACCGCGTTCTGCTCGGGCCGGGCGAGGCCACCATCAACCCGGCCGGGGTGTGGCACGTGGTCGACATGGAGGGGCCGACGTCCATCCTGGCCATCACCGCGAGCCTCGGCACCGACCACCGTCCTCGGACCGACACCCGCCCGACCGAACGCGTCGGCACGCCCGGCCCGGAGGAAACGCCGTGACGACACGCGTCGCGTGCCTCGGCGACAGCCTCACCCGCGCGCAGTTCAGCGTCGACTACCTGGATCTTCTCGGGCGACGCCACCCGCCCGGTGACGTGCGGCTTGCCCGCTTCGGCGCCAACGGCGACTTCGCCTACAACCTCCTGCAGCGCCTCGATGCCGTCGTCACGAACCCACCCGACGTCATCACCGTGTTGATCGGGACCAACGACGCCCGAGCGAGCCTCGCCGGCTACCCCGTCGAGCAGGCCATGAAGCGCAAACAGCTCCCCGAGCGCCCGTCAGCCGGATGGTTCCAGCAGTGCCTGGGGGCCGTCGTCGCACGGCTGCGAGCGGAGACCGACGCGACGATCGGTCTGCTGTCGCTCCCGGTGCTCGGCCAACAACTCGACGGAGCGGCGGCCCAGGCATCGCAGACGTACAGCCGGATGATCGCCGAGGTCGCCGCCACCGACGAGGTGGCCTACCTTCCGCTCCACGAACGCCAGATCGAGGAACTGCGCCGAGCGGACCCGCCGCCGATTCCATACCGGGAGGTGACGCCCGCGGCGGTCGTCGGCGTCCTCGTCCAGCACGCAGTGCTGCGCCGCGGCCTCGACACGATCTCGCGGCGCCGAGGCCTCGTGTTCACGACCGACCACATCCACCAGAACAGCCGCGGCGCCACCCTGATCGCTGAGGTCATCGACGCCGGTCTGCTGACCCAGAGCGTGTAGCTGCCTGGGACCATGCGTTCCGTGCATGATCCGGTCGCACCGCCCCGGTGTGGGAGGCCCGAGACTCCCGACGCGGCAGCGCGCCGGCAACTCCACCCGCACCTGCTCGGGCCTGTGCTCCTTGTGCGACACCACAGCCGTACGGGCTCGGGCTCACCCGCACGAGGGACACCGGGCAAGATCACCGCCGTTTGCGGCTGGTGACACGGCTCCTACTGGCACCCCTTCATCGTGGGGCTCGTGGTGTCGCGCTACGGCGCCTCGAAGCTCGTCGCCCTCGCGGCCGGCGGCGCGGCCTTCCTGGGTGCGGCGGGACTGGAGATGGTCATCCTCGGCTACCTGACGCCCAGCTGAGCGGGCTGGGTGCGGTGCGGCCCAGCTCCCGCGCCGCACCCAGGCCAGGCGGCCGAGCATCTGCGCTCGGCCGTGCGGGCGCTGCCCCCGACCCCCGTGCTGTCCTCCGGCCTCGGGGAACATCGGTACAGCGGTCAACGCCAAGCCGTTGATCATGATCTCTGGTGCGTAGACCCCGACGAGCACGTCAGGGACCGAGCACAGAGGTACGTCCAGGACAGACCGCTGCCCGAATGGCCGCAGCCCGCGATGCTGCTGGGGATCGGGCGGGCACGGGGTTTCGCCGTTGTCGCCGGAGAACTCTGCGTCGGCAGAGCTGCCGGGCGGGCAGGGACAGCGCCAGAAATACTGCTGCACATGAATGATTCCCCGCCCACCGGCAAGTTCGGTCTGTCGCGACGGCTGGTTCCCATGACCGGACGTGACCCGGAAGAGCACGGGCGGACCGCCTCGCCGCTGGAGCTGCTGTTCGACCTGACCTTCGTGGTCGCCGTCGGTACGGCGGCGTTCCAGTTCGCCGAGATGGTCGCCGAGGGGCATGCCGGCCAGGCGGTCATCGCGTTCGTCCTGGCGATGTTCGCGATCAGCATCGCCTGGATCAGCTTCAGCTGGTTCGCCTCCGCGTTCGCCACCGACGACTGGCTCTACCGGACCGTGACGATGCTGCAGATGATCGGCGTCGTCGTGTTCTCGCTCGGCCTGCCCGCGATGTTCCACTCCGTCGAGGAGGGCGGTCACCTCGAACCGCGTGCCATGGTCATCGGCTACGTCGTGATGCGGATCGCGATGGTGCTCCAGTGGTGGCGTGCCGCCCGCCAGTCCCCGTCGTTCCACGACGTGGGCATGGCCAACATCCGCTGGACGGTGATCGTCCAGGCCGGTTGGATCGTCGTGGCCTTCGTCCACATGCCGATCGCCGTCGTCTTCGTCGCGTTCGGCATCCTGGGCGCCCTCGAAATCGTCCTGCCGGTGCTCACACAGGGCTCCGCGGGTGGCACCCCCTGGCACCCGCACCACGTCGCCGAACGATACGGACTCTTCGCGATCATCGTCCTCGGCGAGGGCGTCGTCGGTACGGTCGCCTCGTCCGGAGACCTCCTGGGAGGCGGGGACGGCACACACTGGACCTGGAACGCCATCGCCGTCGTCATCGCCGGTGTCGGCCTGACCTTCGGCATGTGGTGGATGTACTTCCTGACGCCGTTCGGCGACATCCTGGTGCACCGCCGCAGCCGCGGATACCTCTTCGGCTACGGCCACATCCCCCTGTTCATCGGCGTCGCCGGCGCCGGCGCCGGGCTGCACGTGGCAGGCCTGTACATGGAACACCACGCCAAGATCTCCGGCACCGCCGTCGTCCTCGCCCTCGCTCTCCCCGTCGGCCTCTACCTGCTGATGGTCTACCTCCTGCACACCCTGCTGCTGTCCACGGCAGACCGCTTCCACATCCTTCTGATCGCCCTCACCATCGCCGTACTGCTCACGGCAGTCCTCCTGGCCGCCGCCGGCGTGGCCATCGCGGTGTGTCTGCTCGTGGTCATGCTCGCGCCCTTCGTCACCGTGATCGGCTACGAGACGATCGGTCATCGCCACCAACAGCAGATGCTCAAAGAGCTCGGTACGCAGTAGGCATCGGCGGGGACCACGGTCGGTTCGGTTGAACGGTTTCACGGGCCGCCAGCGCGGCGCGACCGTCCGGGCCCTGCTCGCCGGGTACCCGCCGCGGCGCGCAGATCCGGAAGGATCCGGAGACGAAGGAGCAGTACGGGGGCCGGTGCCGTGGTGGGTACGAGATCAAGCTCGTCGACATCCCCTCCTGGCGCCTGGCGGCCCTCGAACCCGTCCCTGTTCCCTCGCGGCTCACGCGGGCTCCTGGATCAGGATCCCCCGCTTGGACCACACCCCGTCCGAACGCCTCCGCTTCGTCCTCAGCGGCGGCCGGCCGCACCGGGCGAGCGAATGCGCCGGCACCCCCGCACGCTCCCTCGAAGACCAGCTCGCCGAGATCGTGCAGGAGATCACGCTTCGCGGCGAAGCCGCCGAACGCAGACGTCTCGACGAGATCGAAGCAGCGCGTCAGAAACGCGTCCGCTGGGAAGCCGCCTCGGCACGCCGGGGGCGGCGCCACGGGCGCGCGATCGGACGGGACACAGCCCCTACCACGACTCACCAGGCAGCTTCCCCGCAGGCTCGAAAGGCTCACCGAGCCGCGGGAGCGCCACCACCTGGCAGGCCTCCTCGGCCGCGTCCCTCGTCCACTCCCCCGGCTCCGCCCACGCATGCAATGCCAGCCTGAAGGTGCCCCAGTGGAGCGGCAGCAGCACGCCACCGGGTGCACCTCCCTGCAGGTCAAGGCGGGCAGGGACCCCCTGCTCGGGCGTCATCTGCATGTCCGGCCACCCGCTGGGCAGCGCCGTAGTTGGTCCGTGGGGTTCTTGGCCAACATGTCGCTCCATCACGTCTCAGAGCCCGGTCGCTTGTCGAGCCGGCACACCTGACGTCGGCTCATCGCCTTCCGGGCTACCTTCTTCCCAAGCTGGCCGCTCCGGGCCTGCCAGGGTGGTGTGCGGCGAACTCTGGGCTCGCAGGGCCGCGATTTCGCCCCGTAGCTCGGTCAGCTCCCGGTGCAGTGTCTGGATTGCGACGATGGCCACCCCGTTGGCGTCGGTACAGCAGATCGTCCTGTCGTTCTCACCCACCCCGAACGCTTTCCACCAGTCCTGCGCCATGGGTCCCAGGTGGCGTACGTGCGGAGGGTCCCAGTGATACCGCCACGTGCTGACCGGCAGCCGTACCACCTGTTCCAGCACCTGGTAGCCGTTGACCGGATCGCTGCCGCACACCGCCCCCGAAACGGCCCCCGACGCCAGGCCGGCCGCGGAGGCATCCTGCCGCAGACGCCTCCTGACACGGGTCGGCATCCACATCCTGGCCAGGGTTGCCCTCAACCGCCAGCCGCTCATCGCTCCCATACCACCGCGGTGACCTCGGTCTTGAGCGCACGATCCGAGAAGAGCAGGCTGCCACCACCACCGCGGTTGGCGGGGTGGTCCACCGGCAGCTGGACGAGACCGTTCCCCAGCCCGCTGCTGTAAGCGGTCTCACCAACCGCCGTGACGTCATGGTCTTTGTTGATCATCGTGGTGTCGTAGGCGGCATTTCCGACCGCCAGAACGTTCGTGCTCGCCGCGGCCGGAACGCTCAAGGCGCCGGTGCAGGCAGCCGCCGTGGCCGACAGCACCAGCAGACGACGGGTAACGCGCTTCGTGGACATGGAGCATCCTTCCTGACGGGACGCCGAATGCGTCCGCGACACCCCTAACGGCCTAACGCCCCGAAAGGTACGTGGCCTTCCGCACACGTCTCTGCGGGTTCTCTGGGGCAACGGGTATGGCACGACTGCGTCCTCGAGGGCCCCACCGGCTTGGCCAACCCACAGAGGCGTCGCCGGCCAGTAATGGTCCAGTAACGACCTCCTCCTAGCGTCTCGGGAGGTCCGCTCCCCTACCCCCGGTGTCCGGGGGTGGTAGGGGCAGGCGACCTCGTACCAGCCTTGGAGGCGTCAGTAACGACACGCCGAGCGCGGAGAGCGAGAACAGGCTGAAGAACGCGGCCTGGGCGGTGCCGAACTCCTGGCGGCTGAGAGCGAACGCCCCCTACCTCAACCGCAACAGCCCGGCCGGCTCCACCCTGAAGCTGACCGGTGTGCGCTTCTCGTACGCCGACGGGGTCCTCGCCGAAGCCTCCACTTGGACGTACGACACGAAGGCCACCGGCAGGGCCGGCTGGGGCGCCCTGGAGGCTCTCGGCGACGGACGCGTCGCCGCCTCCTGGAGCGTCAACAAGACCGCCACGGCGCCGGGGAAGGGCCACACGGTGGTGCTCTCCGCCGCCGACGGCACCGTCGGCTGGCAGACGGAGAGCACGCTCTACGGCCGCCAGCTCCATCTCGACGCCTCGCGCGGCCGGCTCGTCGCGGTGGAGCAGGCCGACGCGACCGACGGCGTGCGGTACGAGATCGTCGCCTACGCCCTCGCGGACGGCGCGCGCACGACGCTCGACAACCGCGTCAACGCCCTGCCCACCGGATCCCGTACGCCGACGGGCACGCGGTCGCCCACACCTGGCTCACCAGGGCCCCCGTCGGCACCGGAAGCACCATGGGCATGCGCACGGTCGTGGAGATCCGCGACGGGCGCACGGGCGAGGTGCTGCTCCAGAAGCTGACCGGCGGCCTCTTGACGCACGGCAACTACTTCACCGGCGAGGAGGGCCTGCTCGTGGCCGGCACCGCTTCGTTCCGCGCCTTCGGCGCCGACGGCGCCTACCGGCAGGTCTTCACCGTCCCGACGGTGGAGTCCGGCGGCTTCGTCACCGGCCCCGGCGGCCGGCGCCTGCTGATCGGCGGCAGCCAGGCGGGGACGTACCTGTGGGACCCGGCCGTCCTGGCGGCCCGAACTACCCGAACCAGGTCGGCAAGAACAACTACGGCGGCGCCCGTGAGTACGTCACAGCCGACTTCGACGGGGACGGCGTCGACGAGATCGTCAACCTCAACTTCGACGACACCGGCCACGACCTGATGGCGCAGTCCCTCGGCGGCCGCTACCAGGTGTCCAACACCGCCCTCACGCAGGTGACGGTCAACACCCTCATCTGAGACCGCCCCTTCGCCCCCCCCGGCCGGCCCGCCCCGGCCGGGGGCCCGCCCCGTGTGCGGGGGTGACGCGCTCACGTGCGCGGTCCCGAGCTCTGGTCCATACACGGTCCAGCACCCCAATGGACGCGCCGTCCGTCATTCTCGCTGCTCAGAAGGATGTCCCGGCTGTATCACCAGCAGACGAAGAAGGGCCGGCGCCCCACATGGAAGATCGCAATCTACGACCGACCTTGGCGCATCCATCGGAACCCGGTCTGTCGCAGATGTCGGAGTTCAACGCTGGTTAGTCGGCACCGAGTCAGCACGGGAGAGGTCGGAAGGTGGTGCTGACATGGGATTTCAGTCAGCACGGGGGTCAGCGGCGCGCCACCAAAACGGGCTCGATCAGTGCAATCCGGACAGCCCCGATCCAGGCCCCTCGCACGCCTTCGGCAGGGTCGCGACAGCAGGCCATGGAGGCCAGGGGCACACGACCCAGCCGAACTATGGTGTCCCACCACATACGCCCCTGACCTGCGGCTTCCTACGGTATGGCGACACCGAAACGTCCCCGTACCTGCCTGGAAGTGGTGCACATGGCCGCCGCAACACCCTCCCCGACGCCACCCAACTCCCTCAAGAAGATCGTCGCCGCCAGTCTCATCGGGACCACCATCGAGTGGTACGACTTCTTCCTGTACGGGTCCGCCGCGGCGCTCGTGTTCAACAAGCTGTTCTTTCCCGACTCGGATCCGCTCGTCGGGACCCTGCTGTCCTTCCTGACCTACGCGGTCGGGTTCGCCGCACGGCCCCTCGGGGCGCTGGTGTTCGGGCACTACGGGGACCGGCTCGGGCGGAAGAAGCTGCTGGTCCTGAGCCTGCTGCTGATGGGTGGGGCGACGTTCGCGATCGGTCTGCTCCCGACGCACGCGACGATCGGGTCCGCCGCTCCCGTGCTGCTGACCGTGCTGCGGCTCGTGCAGGGCTTCGCGCTCGGTGGTGAGTGGGGCGGGGCCGTCCTGCTCGTTTCCGAGCACGGGGACGCGAAGCGGCGCGGGTTCTGGGCCTCGTGGCCGCAGACCGGCGCGCCGGCCGGGCAGCTGCTCGCTACCGGTGTGCTCTCCGCGCTGACCGCGCTGCTCTCGGACGCCGCCTTCGTCTCCTGGGGCTGGCGCGTTCCCTTCCTGCTCTCCGGCGTCCTGGTGATCGTCGGCCTCTGGATCCGGCTGTCGGTCGACGAGTCGCCCGTCTTCAAGGCGGCCCTCGCCGCCGCCGAGGAGCGCAAGGCCGTCGCCGGGCAGGTCGAGAAGATGCCGCTGGTCGCCGTCCTGAAGCACCACTGGCGGGACGTGCTGATCGCCATGGGCGCCCGCATGGCGGAGAACATCTCGTACTACGTGATCACCGCGTTCATCCTCGTGTACGCGACCACCCAGGTCGGCCTGTCCAAGCAGACCGCCCTCAACGCCGTACTCATCGCCTCCGCGGTCCACTTCGCGGTCATCCCGCTCTGGGGCGCGCTCTCCGACCGCCTCGGCCGCCGTCCCGTGTACCTGATCGGCGCGGTCGGTGTCGGCGCCTGGATGTTCCCGTTCTTCGCCCTCATCGACCGCGGCACCTTCGGCAGCCTGCTGCTCGCGGTCACCGTCGGCCTCGTGTTCCACGGGGCGATGTACGCGCCGCAGGCCGCCTTCTTCTCCGAGATGTTCGCGACCCGGATGCGGTACTCCGGCGCTTCCATCGGCGCCCAGTTCTCCTCCGTGGCCGCCGGCGCGCCGGCTCCGCTCATCGCGACGGCCCTCCTCAACGACTACGGCGACTCGACGCCCATCGCCCTCTACGTGATCGCCGCCGCGCTGCTCACCGTCGTCGCCATCGCGTGCGCCCGGGAGACCCGCGACCGGGACCTCGGGGAGATCGAGGAGCGGACCCCCGCCGACTCCCGGGTCCGCGCCGACGTCTGACCCCGGGTGTCTCACTTTCCGGTGACGGCGTCCGAGAGCGCGTGCAGGCGCAGCGCCAGCTGGATCTCCAGGGCGCGGGACGGGGACTGCCAGTCGGGGCCCAGGAGCCGCCCGACGCGTTCCAGGCGCTGGGCCACCGTGTTGACGTGGACGTGGAGTTCGTCCTTGGTACGGGCCGGGCTCATGCCGCTCGCGAAGTAGGCGTCCAGGGTGCGGACCAGGTCGGTGCCGCGGCGCCGGTCGTAGGAGACGACCTGGCCTATCGTCCGGTTGACGAAGCCGTCGATGTCCCGGCCGTCGGCGAGGAGGAGGCCGAGGAAGCCGAGGTCCTCGGCCGCCGCGCCCTGGCCCGAGCGGTGCAGGAGCAGGAGCGCGTCGAGGCAGCGGCGGGCCTCCTGGTACGCGCCGGCCACCTGGTCCGGCCGGTCGAGGGGTGCCCGTACGGGGGCGGAGGCGCCGACCGTGACCGGTTCGCGCAGGGTGCCGCCGAGGCTCCGCGCGGTCTGGCGGGCCAGCTCGGCGGCGCTCTCGCCGGGGCCGAGCGGCAACAGCAGGACCGTACCGCCGTCGCGTGCCGAGGCCAGTCCGTGGCGGGTGGCGGCCAGGTGGGTGGCGGCCGACCACAGGCGCTGACGGTCGGCACTCTCACGGCCGCCCGCGTCGGGGCCGGCCGTGCCGCCGGCCCGGTCGACGCGGGCGGCGAGCACGACGTGCGGGGCTTCGCTGTCGGTACGGAGCCGGGCCGCGCGCTCCTTGAGCAGGCGGCGGTCCCGGTCGGGGGCGTCGAGGAGGTCGTCGAGGAGCTCGCCCCGCACCCGCTGCTCGGCCTCGCCCGCGGAACGGCGGGCGAGCAGCAGGAGGGAGGTGACGAGGGCGGCCCGCTCCAGGGTGCGCTGGTCGACCGGGTCGAGGTCGGGCTGCCCGTGGAGGACGAGGGCCCCGAGGCTCTCCCCGCCGGCGGAGACGGCGGCCACCCAGTCGTCGCCCTCGCGGACCGCGTGGCCCCCGGCGCGGCGGGCGGCTCCGGCGCCCTCGTCGCTGAACTCAACCGTGCCACCGAGGACTTCGGAGACGGCGTCGGCCACGTCGTGGACGCCGCCGCCGTGCAGGACGAGTTCGGAGAGCCGGTCGTGGACCTCGGAGGCCCGTTCGATGACGCCGCTGTGCTCGCGGATGATGTCGTTGGCGCGCTCCAGCTCGGCGAGGGCGGAGCGGGTCTCGGCGAGGAGGTTGGCCGTGTCGATGGCCACGGCGGCGTGCGCGGCGAAGGAGCCGAGCAGCGCGACCTGTTCGCGTTCGAAGACCCTGGCCCTGCGGTCGGCGGCGAAGAGGACGCCGATGACCTGGCTGCCGAGGCTGAGCGGGACGCCGAGGATGGCGACGAGGCCCTCGTCCCGTACGGCCGTGTCGATGGTCCTGGTGTGCTGGAAGCGCGCGTCGTCGAAGTAGTCGTCGGTGACGTACGGGCGGGCGGTCTGGGCGACGAGGCCGCCGAGTCCCTCCCCCATGCCCAGTCTGAGCTGCTGGAACCGCGCGGAGACCGAGCCCTCGGTGACCCGCATGTACGTGTCTCCCGCGGCGGGGTCGTTGAGGCTCAGATAGGCGACCTCGGTGCCGAGGAGGGAGCGGGCGCGCTGGACGATGGCGCGCAGCACCGCGTCGAGGTCACGGAGTCCCGCGAGGTCGTGGGCGGTGGCGAAGAGCGCGGACAGCTCCGCCTCGCGGCGCCGCCGCCCCTCCAGCTCGGCCCGGACGCGCAGGGCGAGCTGCTTGGCCTCTTCGAGCTCGGCCAGCGCCTCGGGGCCCGCGCCGCTCGCACGGGCGAGCAGCACGGGCCTGTCGTATGCCTCCGTGGCTGCTCCCCGGGCGAGGAGTTCCAGGTAGGAGACGTGTTCGTGGGACATGGACACAGGGATACCTGCCGAACGTGTGGTCGCACCACCCCTGTGGACAACCTTCACAGGGACATCCTTCAGTGGGCGGTCCAGCCGCCGTCGAGGGTGAGGGAGGTGCCGGTGATGAACGAGGCGTGGTCGGTGCAGAGATAGAGGACGGCCTCGGCGACCTCCTCCGGTTCGATGAGGCGCTTGAGCGCCGAGTCCTTCAGCAGGACCTCGGAGAGGACCCGCTCAGGGGGGATGCCGTGGGCGGTGGCCTGGTCCGCGATCTGCCGTTCGACGAGCGGGGTGCGGACATAGCCGGGGTTGACGCAGTTGGAGGTGACCCCGTGCGGGGCGCCTTCGAGGGCGGCGGTCTTGGAGAGGCCCTCCAGGCCGTGCTTGGCGGCCACGTACGCGGACTTGAACGGGGAGGCGCGCAGGCCGTGGACGGAGGAGAGGTTGACGATCCGCCCCCAGCCCTGGGCGTACATGTGCGGCAGGGCGCCCCGGATGAGCCGGAAGGGTGCCTCCAGCATCACGGTGAGGACGGTGTGGAAGACGTCCGGCGGGAACTCCTCGATGGGGCGGACCAGCTGGAGTCCCGCGTTGTTGACGAGGATGTCCGCGCCCGCGGCGGCGGCCTCCGCGGCGTCGAGGTCGGTGAGGTCGAGGAGCCGGGGTTCGAGGATTCCGGGGAGCGCCGCGGCCTCCTCGGCGAGGGTCTCCAGGCCCTCGGCGGCGCGGTCGACGGCTCTGACCCGGGCTCCTGAGGCGGCGAGCCGCAGCGCGCAGGCGCGCCCGATGCCGCCGGCCGCGCCGGTGACGAGCGCGGTGCGGCCGGTGAGGTCGAGGACGACAGCACGGGGCCGGGGTTCGGCGGAGACGGATCCGGTACCGGTACCGGTAGCGGCACCGTGGGCGGTGAGGGAGGCGCTCATGCTCCGCACCCTATGAAGGGCCTCTTCCCTCACCGATGTGCGCCGGGGCCATAGTTCAGCTGGCCACTGTGGTGCGGAACCATGTGGGTGCGTCGGCCATGGCCTTCTCGATCCGCAGGTACGAGAAGCGCTTCATGTCCGGCAGGTCGTCCACGTCGAACCAGCGGACGTCGGTGGACTCGTCGTCGTTGACGCGTGCCTCGCCGCCCACCGCGCGGCAGCGGAACGTCACGTCCATGAACTGGCACTCGTCGCCGTTGGGATAGACGACGGGCTTGCTGAGGGTCTCGACGAGCACGATCCGCTCGACCTCGCAGCGCACCGCGGTCTCCTCGTACACCTCGCGCACCGCGCAGTCGGCGGGCTGCTCGCCGGGTTCGACGATGCCGCCGACGATCGCCCACCGTCCGTTGTCGGCCCGCCGGCCGAGCAGCACCCGGCCCTCGTCGTCGAAGACGACGGCGCTCACTCCGGGGAGGAAGAGGAGCTGATGGCCCGCGGTCGCGCGCAGGGCCTGGATGAAGTCAGGGGTAGCCATGGACCGACCCTAGGTCATCGGATCGTCGACGGATCGGGCCGTGGGACCGGCCGTGCGGGCCCCGGCCCGGTCGTCGGCCGATCGGGCCCCGAGGCGCGTCACTCGGTCCGGGGCCCGGTCGTCGGCCGATCGGGCCCCGGGGCGCGTCACTCGGTGCGGCCGCCGCGCCGGGCCCGTACGGAGCGGAACGCCGACCAGCCGAGACCGGCGGCGGCGAGCGCCACGAGCAGGGCCTCGGGCAGCGTGCCCATCCGGGTCGCCGGGGTCAGCGAGGAGCGCAGCGGCACCTCCTCGACCAGGACGTCGGGGGTGAACATCTTCGTCTGGGCGACGATCTCGCCGTCGGGGCGGATGACCGCGCTGACCCCGCTGGTGACGGGCACGACCACGGACCGGCTGTGCTCGACGGCCCGCACCCGGGACATCGCGAGCTGCTGGTAGGTCATCTCGGTGCGGCCGAAGGTGGCGTTGTTGCTGGGGACGGTGATCAGCTGGGCGCCGTGGGTGACGGTGTCGCGCACGGCCCAGTCGAAGGCCGCCTCGTAGCAGGTGGCGAGGCCCACCTTGGTGCCGGCCAGGTCGAAGACGCCGACCTTCGTGCCGGCGCCGAAGTCCCGGCTCACCCGGTCGACGTTGCTGTTGAAGACGCGCACGAGGGACCGCATGGGGATGTACTCGCCGAACGGCTGGACGTGCCGCTTGTCGTACGTGGCGACCGGGCCGCGCTCCGGGTCCCATTCGATGAGGGTGTTGCGGAGCTTGCCGGTCTCGGGGGCGACGACCGCGCCGATCACGGTCGGTACGCCGATCGCCCGGACGGCTCCGTCGATGACGTCGGCCGCGTCGGCGTTCGCGTACGGGTCGATGTCCGAGGAGTTCTCGGGCCACAGTACGAAGTCGGGCTGCGGCGCGCGGCCCGCCTCGACGTCCGCGGCGAGCTCGCGGGTGCGGGCGACATGGTTGTCGAGGACGGCCCGGCGCTGGGCGTTGAAGTCGAGGCCGAGGCGGGGCACGTTGCCCTGGACGGCGGCGACGGTGGCGGTGCCGTCCTCGGCCGAGTCGTCGACGAGAGGCAGCGCGGCGAGGGCGCCGGCGACGGGGAGGAGTACGGAGACCGCGGCGACGGCGACCGGGCCGCGGGGGACGGCGCCGGTGGCGCGGTAGGCCCGGAAGCGCCGGTAGGCCTCGTACAGGCCGAATCCGCAGAGGGCGACGGCGAAGCCGAGCACCGGCGTACCGCCGACGGCGGCGAGCGGCAGGAAGACACCGTCCGCCTGCCCGAAGGCGATCTTGCCCCAGGGGAAGCCGCCGAAGGGCACGCGCGCGCGTGCCGCCTCCGCGAGGATCCACACGGCGGCGGCGAGGACGGGCCACGCCGGGAGCCGGGAGACGGCCGCGATGCCGAGGCCCGCGACGGCGACGAAGAGCGCTTCCAGGGCCGCGAGGGCGAGCCACGGTCCGGCGCCGACCTCCTCGCCGGTCCAGACGAGGAGCGGCAGGAGGAAGCCGAGCCCGGCGAGGTACCCGAGGCCGAACCCGGCGCGGAGACGGCGGCCCCGCAGGACCCAGCCGAGCAGGGCGAAGGCGGGCAGCGCGAGCCACCACAGGGGGCGCGGCGGGAAGCTCAGGTAGAGCAGGAACCCGGACAGCAGAGCCGCCCCGGGCCTCACGAACCGCAGCAGCCGGGAACCCGGTGTGGGTGCGGGGTCGGTTCCGGACGCGTCGACGGGGGTGATGGTGGCGCTCACCTTGCGGAGTCTACGGGGCGTCCCTGTGGTCCCCGCCGTCCGTCCCCGCGGGCCGGGATGCCGGTATGGCCTGGGCGGGGTCAGACGCCCGTCGGTGTCGGCGGGGCCGGTGGGGCCGGGTGGCGGAGGTGGTCCCGGATGACGCGGACCGCGGATTCGGCGTCGTCGACGGTGACCGTGAACGTACGTCCGTCGCCGAGGCGCAGCACCAGGCCCTCGCCCCGCCGGACGATCACGGCCGTGCCCTTCTCGGGGCGCCAGCGGTAGCCCCAGCCGCCCCAGTGGCGCGGGGTGACGCTCGGCGCGAAGTCCGCGCCGACGATGTGGGAGAGGAGGATGCGGCGGCGCGGCACGCCGATGTGGCCGCAGCGGACCTCCATGGCGCGGTCGTCGACCTTCACGGCCACGTGGACGAACGCGAGCGTGCCGAAGAGGACGAGCAGTCCGGCGGCGACGCAGCCGATCACGGCCATCAGCAGGGCGAGGATGCCGGAGGTCCAGGCCGAGGCCACGGCGATGGTGATGCCGAGGGCCATGCAGGCCGCACCGGCGAGGGCCGCCACCCACTGGAAACGGTTGGTGGCGCGGCCGGTCCAGACGGCGGGTGTCCCGTCGTCGGCGTGCGGGGTCCGGGCGTGCTGCCTCATAGGGTAAGACTACCCAGGATCGGCTGCGACAGCGCGCCGGAACGAAGCCTTCCGAGCACGCTCCGTGAGCGAAACTCCCGCTCGCGCTCGGCGAGCGTGTCCTCCGTGCACGCTCAGTGAGCGGAGGCGACCGCCCCGAGGGTCCGGCCTTCGGCATAGCCGAGGGCGGTGGCGGGCAGCGGGCCGGGGCGTCCGCTCAGCAGGACGGAGAGGCCGCCGGTGGGGTCGGCGTCGGGGGCGGGCTCGGCGCCGAGTCGGCGCAGCGCCTGCGCGGCGACGGCGTCCGCGGAGCCGTGGAAGACGAGCGGGGGCAGTCCGGCCCTGCCGCGGGCTTCGAGGGCGGCGAGGATGCGCTCCTCGACCAGTTCGTAGTGGGTGCAGCCGAGGACGACGGTGCGGACGTCCCGGGGGGTGAGCGCCGCCGCGGCGGCGACGGCCCGGTCCACGGCCGCCGGATCGGCGTGCTCGACGGCGTCCGCGAGCCCCGGGCAGGGCACCTCGGTGACCTCGGCGCCGTCGGCGAAGTCGCGGATGAGTCCGCGCTGATAGGCGCTGCCGGTGGTGGCCGGGGTGGCCCAGATGGCGATCTTGCCGCCGCCCGCGGCGGCGGGCTTGATCGCGGGCACGGTGCCGATGACGGCGATGTCCGGTTCCAGCGCGGCGCGCAGCGCGGGCAGGGCGTGCACGGTGGCGGTGTTGCAGGCCACGATCAGCGCCTGCGGGCGGTGCTCGGCGGCGGCGAGCGCGACGGCGAGGGCGCGCTGCGTCAGGTCCTCGGGGGTACGGGGTCCCCAGGGCATGCCGTCGGGGTCGTTGGAGAGGAGGAGATCCGCGTCCGGCCGGAGCCGCCGCACCGCGGCCGCTGCCGGGAGGAGGCCGATTCCGGAGTCCATGAGCGCGATCTTCACCCGGTCACCCTAGCCGATGAGCCTTGCGAGCCCCGCGATCTGGGGCAGACTGCCGCGAATGAGCACCCTTGCCTGGTTCGCGCTCGGTTCCCTCGCCGTCTGGGGGTGGCTGGCCCTGGGCCAGGGCTTCTTCTGGCGTACGGACCAGCGGCTGCCACCGACCGCGCGCGGCCGCGCGCGCGGGGAGGCCGGCGAGGTCGCCGGCTCCGGCGGGCCGTATCCGTGGCCGTACGTGATCGTCGTCGTTCCCGCGCGGGACGAGGCCGAGGTGCTGCCGCTGAGCCTGCCGTCGCTGCTCGCCCAGGAGTATCCGGGGGTCGCGGAGGTGATCCTCGCGGACGACGGAAGTACGGACGGCACGGGGCGACTCGCCGCCGACCTCGCCGGACGGTACGGGGGCCTGCCGCTGACCGTGGTGTCGCCGGGTGAGCCGGAGCCGGGCTGGACCGGGAAGCTGTGGGCGCTGCGGCGCGGCATGGCGCTCGCACGCGCGCGTGGACCCGAGTTCCTGCTCCTGACGGACGCGGACATCGCCCATGAGCCGGACAGCCTGCGGCTCCTGGTGTCGGCGGCGGTGGCGAACGATCTGGACCTGGTGTCGCAGATGGCCCGGCTGCGGGTGGAGAGCCTGTGGGAGCGCCTGGTCGTGCCGGCGTTCGTCTACTTCTTCGCGCAGCTGTATCCCTTCCGGTGGATCAACCGGGCGCGGCCCCTGGCGACGGCCGCCGCGGGCGGTTGTGTGCTGCTGCGGACGGAGACGGCGGTGGCGGCCGACGTGCCGGACGCGATCCGGCAGGCGGTGATCGACGACGTGTCGATGGCGCGGGCGGTGCGGCGGGCCGGCGGGCGGATCTGGCTGGGGCTGGCGGAGCGGGTCGACAGTGTGCGCCCGTACCCGGGGCTCGGGGAGCTGTGGCGGATGGTCGCCCGCAGCGCGTACGCGCAGCTGCGGCACAGTCCGTTGCTGCTCGTGGGGACGGTGGCGGGTCTGGCGCTCGTCTATCTGGTGCCGCCGGTGGCCACGGTGGCGGGTGTGCTCGGCGGGGACGCGGTGGCGGCCTGGGCGGGTGGTGCGGCGTGGGCGGTGATGGCGGGGACGTACGGGCCGATGCTCCGTTACTACCGGCAGCCGCTGTGGCTCGCTCCCCTGCTGCCCTTCACCGCGTTCCTCTATCTCCTGATGACGGTGGACTCGGCGGTGCGGCACCACCGGGGCGGCGGGGCGGCGTGGAAGGGCCGGACGTACTCCCGCCCGGAGACGACTTCCTGAGACGCAAGTCGACGAAACACCCAGATCTTGATCGAAATTCGATCAATCGACAAAGGTGCGTTGACTCGATCATCGGCCGCACCTAGCTTCTGGCGGCAGCAGACCGTCAGAAGGGTGGTACGTCATGACCATCGGAGCGTTCACAGGCCGTCAGGCGGTGGGCCGTTGGCTCCTCGTCGCCGGTCTCGTCCTCAGCGGGACCGGCGCCCTCGCCGCCGTCCCCGCCTCGGCCGCGGGCAGCACCACGTACGTGGACTGCTCACGGCCGGCCGCCGGTGACGGCAGCCAGGCATCGCCGTTCAACAGCATCGGCCAGGCCAACGCGAGGACGTACGGCCCCGGCGACACGCTCGCCCTCGCGTCCGGCACCACCTGCACGGGCTCCCTCGCGCCGCGGGGCAGCGGCACCGTCACCGCCCCCGTCACCCTCACCGCCTACGGCACCGGGGCCCTGCCCGTGATCGACGGTGGCGGGGCCGCCGACGCCGTCTCCTTCACCAACCAGGACCACTGGCGGGTCAGCGGCCTCAAGCTGACCAACCCGTCCGCCACTCTCGCCCGTCGTACCGGTCTGCGGATCTCGGCCACCGACGGCACAGCGCACCGCGGTTTCGACATCGGGCATCTCGTCGTCGACCGGGTGGCCGGCCAGACGAACAAGAACAGCCCCACCACCGAGGACTTCGTCCAGTCCGCCGGCGTCGTCACGGGTGCGAGCGGCACGAACTCGACCCTCCACGACATCAAGGTCCATCACAACCAGATCAGCAACACGGGCGGCGGCGGCCTCAAGATCCGCGTCGGCGCCATGGCCGTCAAGGGCTCCGGCGTCCTGATCGAGCACAACGTCATCAAGGACGTCGGCGGTGACGGCATCATCGCCAGCTACGCCGACGCCCCCATGATCCAGTACAACAACGCGTCGGGCGTCGGCAACGGCGTGTACCCCTTCTCCGGAGGCAACTTCGCCGGCATCTGGGTGCTCGGCGACCACAACCCGACCATCCAGAAGAACGCCGTGTACGGCATCACGCGGATGTCGGTGGCCGACAGCCAGGCCTTCGACTGCGACTGGGGCAACACCGGCACCTGCACGATCCAGTACAACTTCAGCCGCGACAACATCGGCGGCTTCTTCCTCGACTGCGACGGGTGCGGCACCATCGGCGGCGCCAAGCAGATCATCCGCTACAACATCTCCGAGAACGACTGCCGCATGAGCAGCGTCAGCGCCGGCCGCTCCGCGCTGCACATGTACAACAACGTCTTCTACTGCACCGACAGGAAGTTCAGCATCACACTTCCCGACGAGAGCGTCGTCGAGAACAACATCTGGGTGGGCACCACCGACTCCCGGCTGCCCACCGACCCCGGCGTCCAGTGGCTGTGGAACGTCTTCCAGGGCGTGCCGCGCCCGACCGCCAACGGCATCGTCGGGGACCCGCACTTCCTGAACCCCGGCACGGGCGGCGACACGATCCACTCCGTCGACGGCTACAAGCTGCGCGCCACCTCCCCCGCCCTCGGCAACGGCTCCGTGATCAGCGGCAACGGAGGCCGCGACTACTGGGCCAACCCCGTGTCCGCGACCGTGAAACCGCACCGCGGCGCGTACAACGGCCCCGGTCTGTAGGGCACCGGCACTCCCGGGGTGACCACACGCCCCTTCCTCCCGGAAACCTGCACAACGTGTGCGTGTGGAGGGGCGGCGCCTTCACCGTTCCCCGACACCGGCGGGGAACGGCCCGCCCGGACAGCACCCTTCTGTCCCTTTAAGTTCCCCCGACGTGGCGGGGTGGCCGAATCTGTTACTCGGATCCGAGGAGAAGCTGTCGGCATTCGGTGAAATTGGACGCACGACCGCTTCCCGAGGTGCAGAAACGCCAGAGCAGGAGCGTCAACCGAATTAGTCGGGTCAACCGTTCGCGTGATTGGATCAAACCCGCTGCGGCCGCAGAAGACGGATTCCCCCCATGAACGAAGGGTGCGCATCATGCGTCACGACCTTGAGACCGTTGAGATCTCCGACGCCGACCTCGACGCGGTCTCCGGCGGTCTCGTCACCGTCTCCGGCGGCCTCGCCGGCGCTCTGACCAGCGACGTCACCAACCTGCTCGGCACCGTCGGCTCCCTCCAGACGGTCCAGGGCGTCGAGGGCATCGCCGCCGGCGTCCCCGGCCTGGCCTCCGGCATCACCGGTGTCTCGGTGAACACCGCGGGCATCACCGGCCTCGCCGGTATCTGAGCCGCAGGTAATCCGTGAACCCCGGAACCACCCCGGTTCCGGGGTTCACGGCCGCCCCTGATCCCGACCGCTCAAAAAGACGCCCGCGAAGAATGCGACACCAGGCGACAGAATGCAGCCGAAGGAATAGTCCGTGCAGTTCCGCCGCAATGCGCTTTCCAAGCTGCAAGCGCCCGAAGAACTCGACGTGCCCGTGCGTTTCGCGCGCCCCCAGGGCCGCCTCGTGCTCGCCGTCACCGTCATCGTCATGGCCGCCGCCGGCGTCTGGGCCCTCACCGGCACGGTGACGTCCAAGCTGACCGCCCCCGGCCTCCTCACCCACGCCGAGGGCACCTATCTGCTCCAGAGCCCCGTCTCCGGACAGGTCACGGAGGTCCTCACCGAAGAGGGCCGGGCCGTCGCCCCGGGCGCCCCCGTGCTGACCGTCCGCACGGACCGGGGCGACCGTCCCGTCCGGGCCGTCGCCGGCGGACGCGTCACCACCCTGCACGCGCGGCTGGGTTCCGTCCTCACCACGGGCGCCGACGTGGCGGCCGTCGAGCGCGTGACCGATCCGGACGCCCCCCTGGTGGCCGTCCTGTACCTGCCGGGTGACTCCGCCGCGACGGTACGCGTGGGCTCCCGGGTCGACCTCGGCGTCCAGTCCGTCCCGCGCGACCGGTTCGGCGTGCTCGTCGGCCGGGTCGCCTCCGTCGGCCGCACCCCCCAGTCGGCGGCCCAGCTCGGCTCCTTCCTCGGCGACGCGGGACTCGCCGCACGCTTCTCCCGGCAGGGCGACCCGGTCGCGGTCCTCGTGACCCTGGACCGCTCCCCCGCGACCGCCTCCGGATACGTCTGGTCCTCGGCGGACGGCCCCCCGCACGCCCCCGCCTCCCGTACGCCCGTCACCGGCGCCGTCCACCTCGCCGCGCAGCGCCCCGTCGACTGGCTGCTCCCGTGAGCGCGCGGCCCAGGGCGTCGACCCGGGCCCGACCGTCCTCGCGCAGGCTCCCGCCCGCCGCCGGTCCCCGACGCCGTACGCCCGTCCCCAGGGGAGCCGGGGGAACCAAGGGACCCAAGGCGGCCGAGGGCCGTCGGCCCCGGACCGTCCGTACCCCCACCGTGCTCCAGATGGAGGCGGTCGAGTGCGGCGCCGCCGCCCTCGCCATGGTGCTCGGCCACCACGGCCGCTTCGTCCCGCTGGAGGAGCTCCGCATCGCCTGCGGCGTCTCCCGCGACGGATCCAGGGCCGGCAACCTCCTGAAGGCCGCCCGTGGTTACGGCCTCCAGGCCAAGGGCATGCAGATGGATGTCGCCGCGCTCGCCGGGGTGGCGGGGCCTGCCGTCCTGTTCTGGGAGTTCAACCACTACGTCGTCTACGAGGGCATGGGCCGCCGCTTCGGGCGTCCCGGCGTGTACGTCAACGACCCGGGCAGCGGCCGCCGGTTCGTCCCCATGGACCAGTTCGACACCAGCTTCACCGGCATCGTGCTCACCTTCGAACCCGGCCCCACCTTCCGCCGCGGCGGCAGCCGGCCGGGCGTCCTCGCCGCCCTGCCCGCCCGGCTGCGCGGCACCTCCGGCACCATGGCCGCGGCGGTCGTCGCCAGCCTGCTCCTGGTGGCCGCCGGCGCCTGGGTGCCGGCCCTGAGCCGTACGTACATCGACATGTTCCTCATCGGGAACCAGACGTCCCTGCTCGGCGTGGTCTTCGCGGCGATGGCGACCACCCTCGTCCTCACCGCCACCCTCACCGCCCTCCAGCAGGCCAATCTGCTGCGCGGGCGCATCATCGCCTCCACCCTGGGCAGCGCCCGCTTCCTGCGGCATCTGCTGCGGCTCCCGCTCGCCTTCTACGCCCAGCGCAGCCCCGCGGACCTCGTCCAGCGTCTCCAGTCCAACGACGCCGTCGCCGAGACCCTCGCCCGCGACCTGGCCGCCGCGGCCGTCGACGCCGTCGTCGTGCTGCTCTACGCGGTACTGCTGTGGACGTACGACCCGCAGCTCACCGTCGTCGGCGTGCTCATCGCCCTGCTCAACCTCCTCGCCCTGCGCGTCGTCATCCACCTGCGGGCCACCGGTACGCAGAGGCTGCGCGCCGAGAGCGCCCGGCTGACCAACACCGCGTACAGCGGGCTCCAGCTCATCGAGACGATGAAGGCCACGGGCGGCGAGGACGGCTTCTTCCGTCGCTGGGCCGGACAGCACGCCACCACCCTCGACGTGCAGCAGCGGCTCGGCGTGCCCAGCGCCTGGCTGGCGGTCGTCGCGCCCACCCTCGCCGCGCTCAACAGCGCGCTGATCCTCACGATCGGCGGCCTGCGGGCCGTGGAGGGGCACCTCACCGTCGGACTGCTCGTCGCCTTCCAGGCCCTCGTGACCGGCTTCACGGCACCGATCACCCGGCTCAACGGCGTGGCGGGCCGCGTCCAGGACTTCGCCGCCGACGTCGCCCGCCTCAGGGACGTCGAGGACTTCCCCGTCGACCCGGTCCACACCCGGCGCGCCCCGCACGCCCCGACCCGCCGGCTCACCGGGCACGTCGAACTGGAGGGCGTCACCTTCGGATACAGCCCCCTGGACGCCCCCCTGCTCAAGGACTTCCGGCTCACCGTCGGCCCCGGGCAGCAGGTCGCCCTGGTCGGCGGCTCCGGCAGCGGCAAGTCCACCGTCTCGCGGCTGATGTCCGGCCTCTACACGCCGTGGGAGGGCGCGATCCGCATCGACGGGATGCGCCTGGAGGACATCCCGCGCAGCGCCCTCGCGGCCTCCGTCTCCTTCGTCGACCAGGACGTCTTCCTCTTCGAGGGCACCGTCCGCGACAACGTGGCGCTCTGGGACCCCTCCGTGCCGGACGAGGCGGTCGTCGCCGCCCTCCAGGACGCCGCCGTGTACGACGTGGTCGCCCGCCGCCCCGGCGGCATCCGCAGCCGCGTCGAGCAGGACGGCCGCAACTTCTCCGGCGGCCAGCGCCAGCGCCTGGAGATCGCCCGCGCCCTGGTGCGCCGCCCCAGCGTCCTGATCCTCGACGAGGTGACCAGCGCCCTCGACGCGGCGACCGAACAGATCGTCATCGACAACCTGCGGCGGCGCGGCTGCGCCTGCGTGGTCATCGCCCACCGGCTGAGCACCGTGCGCGACAGCGACGAGATCGTCGTCCTCGACCGGGGCACGGTCGTCGAACGCGGGCGCCACGAACAGCTCGTCGCCGCGGGGGGCGCGTACGCGGCCCTGGTCAAGGAGCACTGAGGTGACGTTTCCCCAACCGCCCGCCGACCCCACCGGCGTACGGCACGGCGGCGGCGCCCCCGACCCGGTCGTGGCGGCCCTGGGCGCCCTCGGCACGGCGGTCGACTGCGCCGGCCTGAGCAGCGTCCCCCTCGAAGGGCCGCACGTCCTCTGGCTCGTCGTCGACGGCGCGCTCGACCTCTTCGCCGTCGACGCGGCACGGCTCGGCCCGTGGCACTTCCTGGGCCGTCTCGGGGCGGGCACGCTGCTCCTGGGGCCGGTCGAAGGACCCGCGCACACCCTGATCGGCCGCCCCGCGCAGGGCTGCCTGCTGCGCCGCGTCGAGCTGCGCGAACTGGCGTACGCGGCGGGGCAGTACGCCGGTCAGGGGTACGGAGAGCACGGGTACGGAGAGCAGGGGTACGGGCAGCGGGGACACGGCGGCCACGACGGGTACGGAGGGCAGGCGTACGGGGAGCAGGGGTACGGCGGCCGGTGGTACGAGGGCCAGTGGTACGAGGACCAGGGCGCGGACGGGACGCGGGCCGAGCCCCCTCCCAGTCCCCTGGAGCACGCCTTCGCGCTCGGCATCGGGCGCGGGCTGCGGGTCCTGTACCAGGCCACCCTCGACGGCGGCTCCACCGCCGGCACGGGCGACGACGACGTCCTCTGGATGCGGCTGGCCCCGGGCAGCATCGCGTACGGGGCCGCGTACGAGGGCTATGAGGGGTACGAGGGGTACCCGGCCCACGAGGGCCACCAGAGCCCCGGCGCGGGCACGCTCCTCGTCGACCCCGCGACCTGGCAGGGCATGGTCGACCAGCAGTACCGGCTGCTGCACGCCCTGGACGGCTGGATCGAGCAGCTCGAACGCGACCACGAGGACCGCGCGGCGGCCGGGGTCGAGGCGGGCGAGGCGGCCCGCACCACGGCCGACCGCACCCTGCTCGCCTCCATCGGCCGCCCCGGTGGGCCGGGCGCCCGGGGCCGCGCGGGCGCCGACGCGACCTACGCGGTGTGCCGGGCCGTGGCCGACGAGGCGCGCATCACGCTCGTGGAACCGGCGGACGCGGGCGACGCCTTCGGCGCGGACCCCGGGTGCCCCGACCCCGTCGAGCGGATCGCGCTCGCCTCGCGGATCCGCACCCGGGGCGTCCGCCTCGGCGACCGCTGGTGGCGCGAGGACAGCGGACCCCTGGTGGGTCACCGCGCGGCCGACGGGACACCGGTCGCACTGCTGTGGCGACGCGGCCGGTACGTGGCCTTCGACCCGGCCACGGGCGAGCGGGAGCGCGTCGGCCGGGCGGGCGCGGCCGCGTTCGCGCCGAGCGCCGTCATGTTCTACCGCCCGCTGCCCGACCGGCCGCTGAGTCTGCCTCAGCTGCTCAGGTTCAGCCTGCGGGGCACCCGGGCGGAGCTGCGCGCCCTGCTCCTGGGCGGGCTCGTGGCGGTCGTCCTGGGCGCCCTGGTGCCCGTGGCGACGGGCAAGGTGCTCGGCACGTACGTACCCGCTGCCGAGACCGGGCTCATCGTGCAGACCGGCGTGGCGGTCATCGCGACCAGCATCGTGTCGGCCGCCTTCATGCTGCTGCAGAACACGGCGATCCTGCGGATGGAGGGCCGGATCGAGGCCACCCTCCAGCCGGCCGTCTGGGACCGGCTGCTCCGGCTGCCGACGACGTTCTTCGCGGGCCGCTCGACCGGCGAACTGGCCGGTGCCGCCATGGGCGTCAGCGCCATCCGGCGGGTCCTGTCCGGCATCGGTCCCGTGGTCGTCCAGGCGGGCACCGTCGGCACGGTCAACCTGGTGCTGCTGCTCGTCTACAGCGTGCCCCTGGCCCTGGTCGCGCTCGCCCTGCTGCTCGCCACGGCCGCGGTCTTCCTGGGCCTCGGGCTGTGGCAGCTGCGGTACCAGCGGCAGCTGATCCTGCTCGGCAACAAGCTCGACAACCAGGCCTTCCAGACCCTGCGCGGTCTGCCGAAGCTGCGCGTCGCGGCGGCCGAGAGCTTCGCCTACGCGGCCTGGGCGGGGCGGTTCGCCCGTACCCGCGAACTGCACCGGCGCGTCGGGCGGATCAAGAACGTCCTCGCGGTCCTCGGCGCGGTCTGTCTGCCGCTGTGCACGCTGGTGATGTTCGCGCTCCTGGCCGGGCCCGCCCGCGGCACGCTGTCCGCGAGCGAGTTCCTCACCTTCAGCACCGCCGTCACGATGATGCTGTCCTCGGTCACGCAGCTGACCGGCGCGCTCCTCTCGGCCGCCGCCGTGCAACCCATGTTCGAGCAGATCAGGCCGGTGTTCCGGGCGACGCCCGAGGTGCGCGGCTCCAGCGTCAGGCCCGGTGAGCTGACCGGGGCGATCGAGGCCGAGAACCTGTCCTACCGCTACGGCGAGGACGGTCCGCTGGTGCTCGACGGGGTCGATCTGCGGGTGCGGCCGGGCGAGTTCGTGGCGATCGTCGGGGCCAGCGGCTGCGGCAAGTCCACCCTCCTGCGGCTGCTCATCGGGTTCGACCGGCCGGTCTCCGGGACCGTGCGGTACGACGGGCAGGATCTCGCGGCCCTCGACCAGGCGGCCGTGCGGCGCCAGTGCGGGGTCGTGCTCCAGAACGCCCAGCCGTTCTCCGGCTCCGTCCTCGACTGCATCCGCGGCGCCGGGACGTACCCCCTGGAGGACGCGTGGGCCGCTGCGGCGATGGCGGGCCTGGCGGAGGACATCAAGGCCATGCCCATGGGCATGCACACGATGCTGTCCGACGGCGGAGGCAGCGTCTCGGGCGGGCAGCGGCAGCGGCTGATGATCGCCCAGGCGCTGATCCGCAGGCCGCGCGTCCTCTTCTTCGACGAGGCGACCAGCGCGCTGGACAACGAGGCCCAGCGGACCGTCATCGAGTCGACGCGTGCCCTGAACGCGACCCGGGTGGTGATCGCCCACCGGCTGTCCACGATCATGGACGCGGACCGGGTGATCGCGATGGCGGACGGACGCGTCGTCCAGGAAGGCACCCCCGCCGAACTCCTCGCCGACACCACCGGTCTCTTTCACGAGCTGGTCCGGCGTCAACTCGGCTGATAGTCGCGTGATTACTATCGGTAATAGATCGATAATCCTGAGTTTCCCGCGCTCAAGATCAACGGAAAAGGTCCCCCGTTGTTTACGCAGACTTTAACGCTGTTTTGGCAGGTCAGCCCGACAAAAACAGCGTAAATCGGATGACCGTAAGATGGGGGCTCCCCAACCGGCACATCGTGGGCTTAACTTATGGCCATGACCTCCCCCCGCTCCACCTATGGAGGCGGTTACCACACCGCGCCGTCCTTCCCGGACACCCCGATCTACGACTCCCTGGTCGCGGAGCGGGGCACGCCTCAGATCGCCCCGATCCGAGTGCCCGCCGCCTACGACACCGGCAGCAGCTACCCCACGAGCGGCTCCTACCTGCCGGCGCTTCCCGCGGCACTGCCCGCCCTCCCGGCGGCGCCCACCCCGCAGCCCTCCTACGGCAACGGTTACGGATACCCGCAGCCCGCGCCGCAGATGGCCCCCGTGCCCCTGCAGCACGCCCCCGCCCCGTACATCCCGCAGCAGCCGGTGGCTCCGCGCGGCTACCAGGCCGGCCAGTACGCGCAGCCGCCCCGCCCCGCTCCCGCGGGGTACGAGGCGATGCGTCCGGCTGCCCCCCGGCCCGCGCCCGCTCCCGCGCCGTACGACGACCCGTACAACCGTCCCTACCAGGGCGGGGGTTACTGACCGGCACCGCACACCGGGCGACGTCGGGTCCGGAGCGGCTGGCAGGATGACCGTATGCCGACTCCTGTACTCCGCTCCGTCCACGTCCACCCGGTGAAGGCCATGCGCTCACTGGCCCCCACGGAGGCCGAGGTCCAGCCCTGGGGGCTGGCCGGGGACCGCCGGTGGGCCGTCGTCGACGCGGCGGACAAGGTCGTGACCCAACGCCGTCACCCCCGGATGGCGTTGGCCACGGCGGAGCCGCTGCCGGGCGGCGGGATCATCCTGTCGGCTCCCGGCCACCCGCCGGTGACGGTCGAGGTGCCGCACCCCTCGTCCACCGTCACCATGGAGATCTTCGACAATTTCGTGGAGACCGTGCCCGCCGCCCCGACGGCGGCCGCGTGGCTCTCCGCGTACCTGGAGGGCGATTTCCGGCTCGTCCACATGGACGCGCCCGAGCACCGGCGGCCGGTCGACCCGGAGTACGCGCTGCCCGGCGAGACGGTGAGCTTCGCGGACGGCTACCCGCTGCTCGTCGCCACCACGTCCTCGCTCGACGCCCTCAACTCGCTCATCGCGCAGGGGGACCACGCCCACGAGGGCCCCCTTCCGATGAACCGGTTCCGGCCGAACCTCGTGATCGGGGGGACCTCGCCCTGGGCCGAGGACGGCTGGACACGGCTCGCCGTCGGCGAGGTCACCTTCCGGGTCGCCAGGCCCTGCGGGCGCTGTGTCGTCACCACCACGAACCAGGTCACCGCCGAGCGGGGCAAGGAGCCGCTGCGCACCCTCGCCCGGCACCGCAAGAACGACGGCCGGGTCATCTTCGGCCAGAACCTCGTCCCCGAGCACACCGGAACGGTCCGGGTCGGCGACGAGGTGAAGATCCTGGACTGAGCCGGAGACCGCGGCGGCGCCCGGCCCCGGGCACCCGTCACACTTCACCGGCCCGGCAGGCGGGGAACGCCGCCCCGGGGCACACTCGTCGGAAGGAGCGGTGACGACGAGGGGGTCCCGACGTGCGCGCAGCCATCGGACTCTGGCGCTGGCGGCACAATCCCCTGCGCCGGACCACTGATCTCGTCGAGGCCTGGGCCGCCTTCATCGCGGCCGTCCTGCTCTGTCTCGTGGTGCCCCTGACCGGCTGGGCGGCCGGTTCCTCCGCCGACGTCACGCTCCAGCGCGCGGTCCGCGCCCAGCAGGAGCAGCGCGTCCCGACGACGGCCCGGGTGGTACGGGCCGCCGAGCGGCCGGTGAGCGCGGCGGGGACCGCCGAGGCGGGGGACCAGGAGAGCGGGCGCCGCTCGGTGGTGGCCCGGTGGACCGCGCCGGACGGCTCGGCCCGTACGGGCACGGTGACGACGGCCCGGCGGACCTCCGCACCCGGCGCCTCCTTCCCGCTCTGGACGGACCGGGACGGACGTCCGGTGGCGCCGCCGATGCAGGCGGGCACGGCGCGGGCGCACGCGTTCATCGCCGGTCTGACGACCGCGCTCCTCGCGGGCCTCCTGGTGGAGACCGTCCGCCGCCTCGTCGTACGCCGGCTCGTGCTGCTGCGGTACGCGCGCCTCGACCGCGCGTGGGCGGCGACCGGCCCGGACTGGGGCCGCACCGGAACCGGCAGTTGAGGCCGTGGGGAGGGCCAGGGGGTGTCTTGCTGATCCGGCATGATCGACAAGACACCCCCGGCTCGCGACCCGTCAACCCCGCGGCCCGGCGCGCGCTACGGTGGGGCATCGGATCAGCGGCGAGGCATCAGGCGGGGGCAGGACACACCCATGGCACAGGGCACGGTCCAGGTGACGCACACCGGCACATCGCGGTGGCGGCGCCGCACGGGTGAGTACCCCTCGCTCGCCGCCGCCCTGGAGGCCGCGGGCGACGGGGACGTGCTCACCGTCGCGCCCGGCACCTACCGGGAGAACCTCGTGGTGCGGCGGGCCGTCACCCTGCGCGGCCCCGAGGGCGCGGTCGGCTCGGTGCGGATCGCCCCGCCGGACGGGGTGCCGCTGACGATCCGCGCCTCCGTCACCGTGCAGGACCTCCACATCGAGGGGCAGGACGTCGCCGCGCCCGCGCTGCTCATCGAGGACGGCACGCCGGAGCTGCTCGACCTGCGGATCATGACCCGCTCGGCCGCCGGGATCGAGGTGCGGGGCGCGGCCCGGCCGACGGTGCGCCGCTGCACGGTCGACAATCCCGCCGGGGTCGGCATCGCCGTACTCGACGGGGCGGGCGGGGTGTTCGAGGAGTGCGAGGTGGTGTCCGCCGGGCAGGCGGGCGTCTCGGTGCGCGGCGGGGCGCATCCGCGTCTCGAACGCTGCCGGGTGCACCACTCCTCCGGGGCGGGGATCGCGGTGACCGGCGAGGGCAGCGGCCTGGAGGGCGTCGGCTGCGAGGTGTACGAGATCAAGGGCGCCGGGCTCCAGATCGCGGCCCGCGCCACCGCCCACTTCACGGACTCCTCGGTGCACCGCACGTCGGGGGACGGCATCACGCTCGACACGGACGCGGTGCTCACGCTGTCGGACTGCGACATCCACGACGTCCCGGAGAACGCCGTCGACCTGCGCTCGCGCTCGGTCCTGACGCTGACCCGGTCGACCGTCCGCCGCTTCGGCCGCAACGGTCTGTCGGTGTGGGACCCGGGGACGCGGGTGGACGCCAACCAGTGCGAGATCCACGACAGCACGGGCGACTACCCGGCGGTGTGGGTGAGCGACGGGGCGACCGCCGTCCTCGACGCGTGCCGGGTGCACGACGTGCCGGACGCGCTGTTCGTCCTCGACCGGGGTTCGCGCGTGGACGTCGTCGACAGCGATCTGTCGCAGGTGCGGAACACGGCGGTCTCGGTGAGCGACGGGGCGACGGCGCAGCTCGACGACTGCCGGATCCGGGAGGCCTCGACGGGCGCCTGGTTCCGGGACCACGGCAGCGGCGGCACCCTCGGCAACTGCACCATCGACTCCGTGCAGACCGGCGTCATCGTCACCAAGGGCGCCGACCCGACGATCGAGCGGTGCACGGTCACGTCGCCCGCCGAGGCAGGTTTCTACGTGTCGGCGGAGGGCCGCGGCTCCTTCCACGGCTGCCGGGTCACGGGCAGCGGCGGGTACGGCTTCCACGTCACGGACGGCTGCCGTACAACGCTGCGCAAGTGCCGTACGGAGCGGTGCGCGCGCGGGGGTTACGAGTTCCCCGAGGAGGGTGCGAGCGCGGAGGACTGCACCAGCGACGAGAGCGCGGTCCGCTCCTCCGTACCCGACGGGGGGACGGTCCTGACGGCGACGCAGTCGGCGGGGCTCCTGGGGACGGTGCCCGCGCCGCGCGTCCAGACGGCCGTACCCCAGGCCGTGCCGGAGCCGGTGACCTCCTCCCGTTCCTCGCAGGACGTGCTCGGGGAGCTGGACGCCCTGGTGGGTCTGGAGAGCGTCAAGCTGGAGGTCCGCACCCTCACCAACATGATCGAGGTGGGGCGACGGCGTCAGGAGGCCGGCTTCAAGGCGGCCTCGGTCCGCCGCCATCTGGTCTTCACGGGCAATCCGGGTACGGGCAAGACGACGGTGGCCCGCCTGTACGGCGAGATCCTGGCCTCCCTCGGGGTCCTGGAGCGCGGGCATCTGGTGGAGGTGTCCCGGGTCGACCTGGTCGGCGAGCACATCGGCTCGACGGCGATCCGGACCCAGGAGGCCTTCGACCGGGCGCGGGGCGGGGTGCTGTTCGTCGACGAGGCGTACGCCCTGTCTCCGGAGGACTCGGGGCGGGACTTCGGCCGTGAGGCGATCGACACGCTGGTGAAGCTGATGGAGGACCACCGGGACGCGGTGGTGGTCATCGTCGCGGGATACACGGCGGAGATGGAGCGCTTCCTCACGGTCAACCCGGGTGTGGCGTCGCGCTTCTCGCGGACCATCACGTTCGGCGACTACGAGCCTGAGGAGCTGCTGCGGATCGTGGGGCAGCAGGCGGACGAGCACGAGTACCGGCTCGCTCCGGGCACGGACGAGGCGCTGCTCGTGTACTTCACGAAGCTGCCCAAGGGCCCGGCGTTCGGCAACGGCCGTACGGCGCGTCAGACGTTCGAGTCGATGGTGGAGCGGCACGCGGGCCGGGTCGCCGCGCTCGCCGAGGCGAGCACGGACGACCTGACGCTGCTCTACCCGGAGGACCTGCCGGAGCTTCCCTGATCCGCGGTCTCGTGAGGACCACGCTGCCGGGGCATGGCGGGCAGCAGCTGGTCGAGGAGGGCGGAGCGCCGGTGCGCGAAGGCCGGGTCGGCCTGGTAGCCGGAGTGGCCCAGGATCGGTTCGGGCAGCGGGTGTTCGCGGGTGCGGCCGTAGGCGACGGGGTCGGGGAGGACCGGGGCGTCGACGGCCGGCCTGCCGTCGGCGGCGGGGACCCTGACGGGTCCGCCGATGGGGTCGGTGGCGCGGTACAGGTTGCTCCAGCAGGAGACCGTACGGTTCAGGGCACGCAGCGCGTCGGGGCCGAAGTACGCGGGGAACCAGCGCCCGTAGAGCCGCTCCAGGGGTGATCCGTACGTGAGGAGCGCGACGCGGCCCCGGGTGGCGGGCGGCAGCTGCCAGACGGCGGCTGCGGCGAGGACGCTGCCCTGGGAGTGCCCGGAGATGACGAGCCGGCCGCCGGTGCTCCGCGTCCAGGAGCTCATCCGCCAGGTCAGGTCGGGCACCGCCCGTTCGGCATAGCAGGGCGGGGCGAAGGGGTGGGCGGCGCGCGGCCAGAAGGTGCCGACGTCCCAGAGGATGCCGATGGTGCGGCGGGCGGAGGCGTCCTTGTAGGCGCGGCGGCCCCAGGTGACGAAGAGCAGGAAGCCGAAGCCGATCATCCAGGAGCCGAGGGCCTGGGTGGCGGAGGCGAGCGACGCGACGGCCGGGTGGGCGCCGTCGAAGGCCCGTCCGGGAACGTTTCCGCTGGCCCAGGCTCCGGCGACGGAGGCGGCGCCGAGCAGCAGGGTGGCGCCGGAGACCACGCCGACGAGGACGGGCGCGGAGTCGGTGAGCGCCGCCCGCGCCCGGCCGGAGGCGATCTGTCCCGTACGGACCGGGTCGCCCTCGCCGGAGGCGTCGTAGTCGGCCTCGACCGTGGCGCGCAGCCGCCGGCCGGCGAGCACGGTCCGTACGGCGAGGAGGGCGGCGGGCGCGAGCAGCAGCAGGAGCAGGACGGGGATGACGGACGCCTGCCAGCTGAGCAGCACGGGCGGAGCGATCCGGGGGCCGCCGTGGGCCGCGCCGGGGCCGTCGAGCCAGTCGGCGACGCGCTGGGCGACGCCCCCGGACATGACGCCGGCGAGGGCGCAGGCGAGCATGGCGACGGCGGGGCCGCCGAGTCCGCGCAGGGCGGTGCGCGGGTGCCTGCCGGGCCGCTGGAGCAGCAGGGCGACCACGCCGAGGGCGACGACCAGGCCGCCCTGGACGACGGTGAGGGTGCCGAAGGCGGCGTTGCCGGGGAGGGCACCGCCGGAGGTCCAGCCGGGCCGTGACCAGCCGGCGTAGAGGGCGGTGAGCAGGAGGAGGGCGAGCGAGGCGCCGGGCAGCCAGGAGACGAGGGTGCGTTCGACGCGCAGGTCGAGGCGGCGTTCGCTGCGGCCGCGGCGGCAGACGACGAGGACGACGAGGACGAGGAAGGCGGCGACGGCGACCTGGAGGGCCGGTCCGATGACGGCGCCGGCGCCGGGGGCGGTGGCGTCGTGCCGTGCGGTGGCCGTGGCGAGGGCGGCGGCGACGGTGAGGAAGCCGGCGGCGGTGTGGGCGGCTCTGAGGCGGGCGACGAGCCGGCGCCCGAACCAGAAGCCGGGACGACCGAGGGCCGGCCGGATCCCCCCGGGGCCGGGAGCACCCTCGCCCCGGTCGGCGGTCTCCGTGTCGGCGTCCGGTTCGGCCACGGGGGCGTCGTAGCCGGTGGGCGGGCGCTGGGCCTCGTACGCGCTCCAGGTCCGGTTCGACAGGTACCAGAGGAGACCGACGAGCGCGGTCGGGACCAGGGCGGCGAGCGCGAGCCGGCGGCCGGGCGGGGACCACCAGCCGTCGCGGACCGGGGAGAGGAAGCCGAGCCAGGAGTACGTGTCGGCGCAGGCGGCGGTCCCCGCGCACTGCCAGGCCGTCAGGTCGAGCGCGACCTCGCAGGCCGCGGCGGTCAGGAGCACGGTGAGCGTGAGGGCGACGAGCCGGACGAGGACCCCGTACAGCCGGACGAGCCGCGGACGGCCCTGGGCGGGCGGCCTCATCCAGTGCGCCAGGTTGGCGACCATGAACGGCAGGAGCAGCAGCCACAGGGCGCGGGTGCCGTCGCCCGAGGTGAGGTTGGACCAGCAGTACGCCTCGGGGATCGGGCGGGCCGCGTACCGCTCGGGTTGGTCCTCGGCCTCGGTGTCCTCTGCGCGCCGGTACACGGCGGCGGTGCGGTCGCCGGTGACCCGTACGGTCCTGGGATCGTCGAGCATGTCCTGGGGGGTGGCTCCGCCGACTCCGTGGACGAGGAGTTCGAGCGCCGCGCCCCCGCTCTCCGGGGCGGGTGTGGCAGGGGACACTGAGGGGACTTCCTCTCAGGGTGGGAAGATGCGACGTCGGCATCAGGATCGCGGACGGTCGTGCACCCGCGCACCGTTCTCACCGAATCCGACGACCATCCCCTTGTCCCCTGCGGAAGGACCGGCCCCGGCGGTGACTGACAACCAGAACCTCCTCGCGGAGCAGCGGCGTGCCCTGATCCTCGACGAGGTCCGGCGGCGCGGCGGTGTCCGGGTCAACGAACTGACCCGGCGCCTCAGCGTCTCGGACATGACGATCCGTCGCGACCTGGACGCGCTGGCCCGCCAGGGCATGCTGGCCAAGGTGCACGGCGGAGCCGTTCCGGTGGTCGAGGCGAGCACCCACGAGCCGGGTTTCGCCGCCAAGTCGGTGCTCGAACCGAGCGCCAAGGACGACATCGCCCGGTCGGCGGCGGCCCTGGTCCCGCCGGGCGCGGCGATCGCGCTGTCCGGAGGGACGACCACCTACGCCCTGGCCCGGCACCTGCTCGACGTGCCGGACCTGACGGTGGTGACGAACTCGGTGCGGGTCGCCGACGTGTTCCACGAGGACCGACTCGCCGGGGGCGGGGGCGAGTCGCGGCGCGGGGCGGCGACGGTCGTCCTGACGGGCGGGATGCGCACCCCGTCCGACGCGCTGGTGGGGCCTGTGGCGGACCGGGCGGTCCGCTCGCTCCACTTCGACCTGCTGTTCCTCGGGGTGCACGGCATCTCGGTGGAGGCGGGCCTCTCGACGCCGAACCTGGCGGAGGCGGAGACGAACGGCTGTCTGATGCGTTCGGCGCGCCGGGTCGTGGTCGTCGCCGACCACACCAAGTGGGGCACGGTGGGCCTGAGTTCGTTCGCCGATCTGGACGAGGTGGACACCTGGGTGACGGACCGGGGGCTGCCCGAGGGCGTGCGCGCCGAGGTCCTCGAACATCTTCCGGGGCTCGTGGTGGCGGGCGAGGAACAGGCGTGAGCCTCTTCCGGGTCGAGCGGCGGGTGCCGCTGGCGCCCGAGGAAGTGTGGCGGCGGCTGACGGACTGGCCGGCGCACGGCCGCCAGGTGCCGCTGACCCGGACGAGGGTGCTGACGCCCGGGCCGAACGGGGCAGGGACCCGGTTCACGGCCCGTACGGGCGTCGGCCCGCTGTCCTTCGACGACCCGATGGAGGTCGTGCGCTGGGAACCCCCGGCGGCCGGCCGGCCGGGAACGTGCCGCCTGGAGAAGTCGGGCCGGGTGGTGCGGGGCTGGGCCCTGGTCGAGGTGACGGAGACGCCCGGCGGCGGCTCCCGGGTGGTGTGGACGGAGGAGCTGACGGTACGGGGGGTGCCGGGGGCCTTCGATCCCGTACTGGCGCGTGCGGGGCGACTGTTGTTCGGGCGGGCGGTGGACGGGCTGCTGCGCGATCCCCGGGGCGGGCGGGGCCGTTCCGTCGGATAGGACCCCGGCGACCCGACCCCTGTGCCGTTGACACTTCGTCAGCTAGGGTGCCCTTTCGCTTCCGTCCAGGGGAGGTACGGTCCATGGCACGCCGACTGAGGCCGGTGGAGCTCGACTTCACCGCATCCGCGCCCGTCCGTCTGGTCTTCACCGCCACCCTCGCGGCGCCGCCCGCGGCCGTCTACCGGTCGCTCGCCGTGGAGGTGGGAAGCCTGCCCGCCTGGTTCACCTCGGTGGCCTCCGCCGTCCCGAACGGTGACGGGGCCGGCCGGACCGTCCGCCTGCGGGGCGGGATCCTCTTCGAGGAGACGGTCCTCGCCTCCGAGCCCGACGTCCGGTACGCCTACCGGGTGGACGCCACGAACGCCCCCGGCGTCACCGCCCTCGCGGAGGAGTGGTCCCTCTCCCCCGCCGGGAAGGGCACCCGGCTGCGGTGGACCATGGCGGCCGACGGCGCGGCCCCGTTCCGGGTCGGGCTGCGCCTCGCGGGCCCGGGCGTGGGGATGTCGTTCCGGGACGCCGCGCGCCGGCTCGACCGGCGGCTCACTCCGGCCAGGCCCCGGACGCCAGGAACCGTTCGATAGCGGCGCTGTAGGGGGCGATGTCGAGCCCCTGGGCGGCCAGCCAGTCGTCGGAGTAGTACTTGTCGAGGTACCGCTCGCCGGGATCGCAGATCAGGGTGACGATGCTGCCGGTCCGCTCGTGGGCGACCATCTCCGCCACGATCTTGAAGGCGCTCCACAGGCCGGTGCCGGTGGAGCCGCCCGCCTTGCGGCCGATCGCGGTCTCCAGGGCGCGGCAGGCGGCGACGCTCGCCGCGTCGGGCACCTTCATCATGCGGTCGACGGCGCCGGGCACGAAGCTCGGCTCCATCCGGGGACGGCCGATGCCCTCGATGCGCGAACCGCAGTCCGCGGTGGCGTTCGGGTCGTCGTGCGTCCAGCCGTCGAAGAAACAGGAGTTCTCCGGGTCGGCGACACAGATGCGGGTGTCGTGCTGCATGTAGTGCACGTACCGGGCGATGGTCGCCGAGGTGCCGCCGGTGCCGGCGGTGGCCACGATCCAGGCGGGCTCCGGATAGCGCTCCAGCCTCAGCTGCTGGTACATCGATTCGGCGATGTTGTTGTTGCCGCGCCAGTCGGTGGCCCGCTCCGCGTAGGTGAACTGGTCCATGTAGTGGCCGCCGGTGCGCTCCGCGAGGGCCGCGGCCTCCTCGTACATCGTGCGCGAGTCCTCGACGAAGTGGCACTGCCCGCCGTGGAACTCGATGAGCCGGCACTTCTCGGGGCTGGTCGTCCGGGGCATGACCGCGATGAACGGCACGCCGATGAGCTTGGCGAAGTAGGCCTCGGAGACGGCGGTCGAACCGCTGGAGGCCTCGATGACGGGCTTCCCCGGCCGCACCCAGCCGTTGCACAGCGCGTACAGGAAGAGGGAGCGGGCCAGACGGTGCTTGAGGCTGCCGGTGGGGTGGGTGGACTCGTCCTTGAGGTAGAGGTCGATGCCCCACTTCTCGGGGAGCGGGAAGCGCAGCAGGTGCGTGTCCGCCGAACGGTTGGCGTCTGCCTGGACCTTGCGGACGGCCTCCTTGAGCCACGACCGGTACGCGGGATCGCTGCGGTCGACGTCGACGGTCACCGCCGCGACGGCCGCCCGGTTCGCCACGCTGTTGTCCGTGGTGCTCATACGCGCCTCTCCTCGGTCGCTTCCGCTCACTCCCCCGCTGCCGACAATACCCCTCTCACCTGGGCAAACGTTTCCTTTGACTCTCCATAGGGATGACTTGAGGGTGGGCCACTGGTGCGGGCGGGAGCGGCCCGGCACACTGGGAACGACAACCGGGTGAAAGGGGCGGATCGGCATGTCAGAACCCGAGTTCAGCGCCAGGGGCGTACGCATCGACCGCTGGCCGCGTTCGCTGACGCGCGCGGGCGAGGTACGCATCGAGGACGGGCGGCTCGCCCTCCTCACGAGTTACGGCAGCGAGATCGACAGCGCGCCCGTGGAGAAGGTCCGGGCGGGGCGGCCGTGGTTCGCGAAGTCCGACGAGACGGTCGCGACGGTGAACGGCACCCGCTACCGGCTCACCCTGCACCGGGACGAGCGGGGCGGCGAGGCCGGCGGCGGTGAGGCCGGTGGGGGCGAGGCGGAGGAGTCCGGCCGCTTCCTCGCGGCACTGAAGCGGGCCGCCAAGCGGCGCTGAGGGCGTCCGACGGGCGGCGTCGGCAGAAGCCGCCGTCGCCGTGAGTTGCGGGGCGGTCACCACTGGTTCACGCTGGAATCACCTCACCGAGGGTTTACCGGTGGTGACATCCCGTTTCAGGTCACCACCCTGCTGTACCGCATGTGAGATCCGAATCTTCGTCTTCTTCCGGACTACTTCGGGGAGTCGCAGCCGTGATCAGCGAGCCGAGCAGGTACTACGCGGTGGAGCTTCACGCCCTGCCGTCGCGGATCGGACAGGTCCGCAGGATTGTCTCCGCGCATCTCCGTCATTGGCACGTCGACGCTCTGATCGACCATGCCGTGCTCGGAGTCACCGAGCTACTCACCAACGTCCACCGGCACGCGCAGCCGGACAAGCGGTGCACCGTCGAGATCGAGCTGCTGCTCGACCGTCTCACGGTCTCCGTCCGGGACCACGACCCCCGCATACCGGAGGCCGGCCGCCCGGACCCGGAGGACGTGGGCGAGGGCCTCGATCCGCTCGACGCGCTCGCCACCTCCGGGCGCGGCCTCGCCATCGTCGGCGCGGTCAGCGAGAGTTGGGGCGTCCGGCCCTGCGGGGCCGACGGGAAGGTGGTGTGGTTCACCCTCTCGGCACCGCCTTCGGCCGTGCCGGTCACGACCCGTGGGCAGGCCGTCCACGGCTCCATGACCGAGGGTCCGTTCCTCGGGCACGGACGCTTCCCTGGCGGTCCGCTCAGCATCCCGGCCGACCCGGTCCTCACCCCGGACCCGGTCCTCGCGCCCGACCCGGTCCTGGCACCCGTGACCGCCGCGAAGGCCGTCGCCCCGGCCCGCCGGGTCCCGGCGGAGCGGGTCCCTGCGGACGCGTTCCTGGCCGACGCGGTCCTGGCGGGCCGCACGGGCTGACGGCCGCCCCGCCGTCACGGCGGGGCGGGGGTCGGGGGCGGGGGGGGTCACCCCCGGCGCCCCTTGGCCTGCGCGGCGGGGCCGAACTGCTCCTCGAGCACGGTGCGCCGGCGCCAGTACTCCTCCTCGTCGATCTCGCCCGCCGCGAATCGGCGCCCGAGCAGGGCGCTCGGCGAGTTCTCGTCGGGACCCCCGTCGAAGCCCGTACGACCGGCGCGGCCCAGGACGAAGCCGCCTCCGCGACGCCATCCGGCCCGGCGGACGACGGTGACGATCCCGACGGCGACGGCCGCCCAGAGGAGGGGGAAGAGAAGGACCCACGGGCCGGGCCCGCGTGGGGGGTGTTCATGACGGGCGCCGGCAGAGGTCTTCTCCTTCCGGCAGAGGTCTTCTCCTCCCGGTCGAGGTCCCCCGGTCGAGGTCTTCTCTTCTGTACCTACTGGTATGTACAGTGCGGTCATGAGCATGAGCACCCCCGAGCGGCTGATCGAGGCGACCCGCGAGCTGCTGTGGGAGCGGGGCTACGTCGGCACCAGCCCCAAGGCCGTCCAGCAGGCGGCGGGAGCGGGCCAGGGCAGCATGTACCACCACTTCGCCGGCAAGCAGGAACTGGCGCTCGCGGCGATCCGCCGTACCGCCGACGAGCTGGGGGCGGCGGCCGAGACCGTCCTGGGCGCCGAGGGTTCGGCGCACGCCCGGATCGAGGCCTATCTGCTGCGCGAGCGGGACGTCCTGCGGGGCTGCCCGGTGGGGCGGCTGACGATGGACCCGGAGGTCATCGCCGATCCCGCGCTTCGCGCCCCCGTCGACGAAGCTCTCGGCCGGCTTCGCGCCCGGCTTGCCGAGGTCGTCCAGGAGGGCCTGGACCGAGGCGAGTTCAGCGGCTCCCTCGATCCGGAGGAGATCGCGGCCGCGGTGGTGGCGACCGTGCAGGGCGGATACGTGCTGGCCCGCGCGACGGGCTCCCCAGCGCCGTTCGACAGTGCCGTACGCGGTCTCCTCGCCCTGCTCGGCCCGAGCGCCGCCGTCGCCGCCACAGCGGCAGCCGTCTAGAAACGGAGCATCTGCGCGTGTACGCGATGCAGTACGAGATCACCCTCCCCGCCGCCTACGACATGGGGATCATCCGCGAGCGGGTCGCGACGAAGGGCCATCTGCTCGACTCCTTCCCGGGGCTCGGCCTGAAGGCCTATCTGGTCCGGGAGCGGGAGGCCGGTGCGCCGGTGAACCAGTACGCGCCGTTCTATCTGTGGGGCACTCCGGAGGGCATGAACTCCTTCCTGTGGGGCCCCGGTTTCCAGGGGATCGTGCGCGACTTCGGCCGGCCCGTGGTGCAGCACTGGACGGGCCTGTCGTACGCGGAGGGGCCCGCGGCCGCCTCGGCGCCGCGCACCGCGACGCGTCACAGGGCCCCGCTCGGGGAGGCGGTGCCGCCGGGCGAGGCCGTGGCGGACGCGGTGGCCCGGCACGCGCGCGCCGCCCGGCGGGACGGGGTGGTGGCCTCCGCCCTCGCGGTGGATCCCCGCCACTGGGAACTGCTCGCCTTCACCCTGTGGGCAGACCCGGAAGTGCCCGCCGACGAGGGCGAACGCTTCCGGGTTCTGCACCTGTCGGCGCCGGGGCGGGCGGGGCTGGGCCGGGGGCGGCAGTGGTGAGCGATACCGCGTGCATCCGGTATCTCGGATCCAATATGTGGATCCAATAGCCAGGATCCGGATATCGGATCCCGTATCAGGCCACGGCGACCAGCGTGAGGTAGGCGATGCCGAGGACCCGGCGGTAGCCGTTCAGCCAGGTCGCACGCTGCCGGTCGACCCGCTCGCGGGTCTCGGCGGCCAGCGGGTGGTCGGGGTGGGCGGCCAGCCAGACCTCGGTGTCGTACCGGTACCCCGACTCGAAGTCCTCCCACTCGTCCGCACTCGCCGTCTCGATCCACGCGGGCCTGAACCCCGCCTCGATCGCCAGGTCGACGAGGTCGCCGAGGAGGAAGTGGTCGCCGGCCGCCGCGCCCGGCCACATGCCCGCCAGCTCCTCGTCCGTGGGAGTGCGCTCCCAGAATCCCTCCCCGAGGACGGCCCTTCCCCCCGGCCGGAGCAGTCGGCGCAGTTCACGCAGGGCGGCGGCGGGGTCGTGCGGCTGTTCCGGGTCGCAGAGCGCCTGGCTCGACCCCAGGCAGAGGATCGCGTCGACCGGGCCGCGATCGGTGCCGAGCGCCGACTCCTCGACGAACTCGACGCGGTCCGCGAGACCCCGGGCCTCCGCGAGGGCCCGGCCGCGCGCCAGGTCCTCCGCGTTGATGTCGATACCGGCACCCTTGGCCGCCGGGGCGGCCTCCAGGACGCGAAGAAGCAACTCCCCCCAGCCGCAGCCGATGTCGAGCACGTCGGCGGGCTCGGTGGCCGCGAGCCGCTCGATCAGGCGGGCAGCACGGGCCTCGGACAGAGGGCCGTGGAAGGTGAGGCTGCCGAGCCGCGGAGGAAGATCGGAATCAGAAGTGATCATGAGGCGGAACAGTACGGCGTTCGGCCTCCGGCGCGCAGCGATTTCGGCCCGGGGAGCCGGCCTCCCGCCCGGGGCGAGGGCTTCCCGCCCGGGGCGAGGACTTCCCGCCCGGGGCGAGGACTTCCCGCCCGGGGCAAGGGCTTTCGGGCCGGAGGTCCACGGCTCCGGGGAGCAATCCTTCGCCGCACCGCCTAGCCTGGTACGGGTGTACACCACGCGCGCGTCCCGCCACATCGACGCCCCGCCCTCGGCCGTCTACCGGGCCCTCGTGGACCCGGCGGACATCCCGCGGTGGCGGGTGCCGTACGGAATGAGCTGCGAGGTGCACGACTTCGACGCGCGCGAAGGGGGCACCTTCCGCGTCTCCCTGCACTACGACACGGCCGACGGCACCGGGAAGTCGGGAGCCCGGACGGACACCTACCACGGGCGCTTCGCGGAGCTGCTCGCGGACGAACGCGTCGTCGAGGTCATCGAGTTCGAGACCCCGGACCCGCTGCTGCAGGGCGCCATGACCCTCACCACGACGCTGGTCGCGATGGACGACGGCACGGACGTGCTCGTCGTCCACGAGGGGGTTCCCGACGCCGTGCCCGCCGCCGACAACGAGGCCGGCACGCGCATGGCCCTGGAGCGGCTCGCCTCGCTGGTCGAGGGGCGTTCCGCGGGGTAGGGCGCCCCTGCTTTCAGGCCGCGTCGCGGCTCAGCGCCGCCAGTGGGTCGTCCAGTACCGGCTGCCAGGCCAGTTCGGCCGCGCCCACGAGGCTGTTGTGGTCCAGGGTGCACGGGAGGATCGGCACCCCGCCGCTGCGGCCCCACAGGCTGCGGTCGGCCACGACCGCGCGGAGGCGCTCCGGGTCGGCGTCCAGGAGCTCCCGGTGGAGCCCGCCGAGAATGATCCTGTCCGGGTTCAGGATGTTCACCAGACCGGCCAGGCCCAGGCCCAGACGATCGATCAGCTCCCCGACGGCGACGCGGACGCCCGGGTCGTCGGGGCTCGTGCGCAGCAGGTCGCGCGACTGCTGGAGCAGCGACACCTCGGGGCCTGGAGTACGGCCCGCGACCGTGAGGAAGGCGAGCGGGTCGGTCTCGACGTCCAGGCAGCCCCGGCCGCCGCAGTGGCAGGGGCGGCCCTCCGGGTTCACGGTGAGGTGGCCGACCTCCAGGGCCAGGCCCGCGCTGCCCGTGTGGAGGCGGCCGTCGAGGACGAGCGCGCCGCCGACGCCCCGGTGGCCGGTGGCCACGCAGAGCAGGTCCCGGGCCCCGCGGCCCGCGCCGTGGCGGTGCTCGGCGAGGGCGGCGAGGTTCACGTCGTTGCCGGTGAAGGCGGGGCCCTCGATGCCTGCGGCCCGTACCCGTTCCGCGAAGATCTCCCGGACCGGCGCCCCGGCGGGCCAGGCGAGGTGCAGCGGGTTGAGCGCGGTGCCCTCCGGCTCCGCCACGGCGGAGGGGGCCGCGAGTCCGGCGCCGACGCACCGGCGGCCGCTCTCCCTGAGCAGGGCGGCTCCGGCGTCGACGACCGCCCCGAGGACCTGGGCGGGGTCGGCGGAGACCGTGACGCAGCCGGGGGCCGTGGCGACGATGGTGCCGCCGAGTCCGACCAGGGCCGCGCGGAAGCCGTCGGCATGGACCTGGGCGGCCAGGGCGACCGGGCCCTTCTCGTCGACCGCCAGGCGGTGCGAGGGGCGGCCCTGGGAGCCCGCGGCGGCGCCGGGGTTCGAGTCGACCCGGATCAGGCCGAGGGCCTCCAGCTCTGCGGCGACCGCGCCGGCGGTGGCCCGGGTGACGCCGAGTTCGGCGGTGAGGACGGCCCGGGTCGGAGCCCTGCCGGTGTGCACCAGCTCCAGTGCGGGGCCCAGCGCGTTGCGCCCCCTGTCCAGCCGTGTCCGGGTCGTCGTCGCCTTGCCGTTCATGGTGGCGAGTCTCCCATGATCGGGCGGGTGGGTCGGTCTCCGGGCCTGGGCCTGGCCGTCCTCGGCCGCTGGGGGGCCTCGGGCCGGTGGGCTTCCTCGGGCCAGTGGGCTTCGGTGGGCCAGTGGGCTTCGGTGGGCCAGTGGGCTTCGGTGGGCCCGTCCCGGCCCGGTGGACCTTTCCCGGTCGGTGGCTCAGCCGTGGGGGCCGCTCCGGGACCGTGTTCGGGACTGCATGATTTACGGCGCGTTCTGGTCCCCTGGAGTTTCGGGCCCCCGTTACGCGCCACAAATCACGCTTTACGTCCCGAACACGGTCCCTGCGCGTCCCCCACTCCTGCGCGTGGGCCTGTGCGGGTCCTCGTCGCTCGCTTGATTGCCTCGCCCGCGCCCCCTATCCTGAGTTTGTGCCGCTACTAAACAAAGTACGGACGGCCGCACCGGGGGGCCACGGCGGAGACACCGCCACCCACTCCCTGTCCCGCCTCCGCTCAGCCCTGACCCTCTTCTTCGCCCTCGACGGCTTCCTCTTCGCCGGCTGGGTCGTCCGGATCCCCGCCGTCAAGCAGCAGACCGGCGCCTCCGCAGGCGATCTCGGACTCGCCCTCCTCGGCGTCTCCGCCGGCGCCGTGATCACCATGACGCTGACCGGACGGCTCTGCCGGCGGTACGGATCCCACGCCGTCACCGTGGTCACCGCCGTTCTGCTGTCCTTGTCGGTCGCCCTGCCGGCCCTCACCCGGTCCCCGCTCGCCCTCGGCCTCGTCCTGCTCGTCTTCGGCGCCGCGTACGGCGGGATCAACGTCGCCATGAACAGCGCCGCCGTGGATCTCGTGACCGCGCTCCGGCGGCCGGTGATGCCGAGCTTCCACGCGGCCTTCAGCCTCGGCGGCATGATCGGCGCCGGCCTCGGCGGGCTGCTCGCCGGAAGCCTCTCCCCCGCCTCTCACCTCCTCGGCCTCACCGGTGTCGGGCTCGTCCTGACGGCCGTCGCCGGGCCCGCACTCCTGCGCCACCCCTCCCCCGCCCCGCCGCCCGAGTCCCTGCCGCCCGCCCGGGGCGGCGGCGGCGCGTCACGCCGTACCGTGCTCGTGTTCGGCGTCATCGCCCTCTGCACGGCGTACGGCGAAGGGGCACTCGCCGACTGGGGCGCCCTCCACCTGACGCAGGACCTCGGCGCCCACCCGGGGGTGGCCGCCGCCGGGTACTCGGTCTTCGCTCTGACCATGACCCTCGGACGCCTGTCCGGCACCGCACTGCTCGAACGCCTCGGCCAGACCCGCACCCTGGTCCTGGGCGGCGCCACGGCCGCCGCCGGGATGCTGCTCGGCGCCCTCGCGCCGAGCGTCTGGGGCGCGCTGCTCGGCTTCGCCGTGACCGGCCTCGGTCTCGCCAACATCTTCCCCGTCGCCGTGGCCCGCGCCGGGGCCGTCGCGGGGCCCGGCGGCGTGGCGACGGCGTCCACGCTCGGTTACGGAGGCATGCTCCTCGGCCCGCCGTGCATCGGGTTCCTCGCCGACTGGTTCTCGCTGCCGATCGCGCTCACCACCGTCGCCGCGCTCGCCGCCGGCGCGGCTGCCATGGGTTACTGGGCGCGGAACGCCGGTGCGACTCAGGTGAGTTGAGTTGCCGGTGTACCCGGTCTGCCTCGTTGTCACGGTGCCTCAGCTGCGAGAATGCGGCTCCATGAACCGATCCGGTGGGGGAACGATGAAGATCACGGAGCACATCGAGGCGCTGGAAGCAGCCGGCCGGGCGCTGGGCGACGCGGCGGCGGAGGCCGGGCCGGACGCGGAAGTGCCCACCTGTCCCGGGTGGCGGGTCAGGGACCTGCTGCGGCACACGACGATGGTCCACCGCTGGGCCGCTGCCTTCGTGGCCGAGGGGCACATCACGTACCAGCCGGACGCCGGCGAACCGGCGCTCGACGGCGAGGAACTGCTCGCGCACTACCGCGAGGGGCACGCCCGGCTCGTCGCCGCCCTGCGCGCGGCGCCCGAGGACCTGGAGTGCTGGACCTTCCTCCCGGCGCCTTCGCCCCTCGCCTTCTGGGCGCGGCGGCAGGCGCACGAGACGGCCGTCCACCGCGCGGACGCCGAGTCCGCGCTCACGGCTCCCGGTCCCGTGGACTCCGCGTTCGCCGCCGACGGCATCGACGAACTGCTGCGTGGAATGCACGGCCGGGACCGCAGCCGGGTGCGGACCCCGGAGCCCCGCGTCCTGCGGGTCCGCGCGACGGACACCGGTGACGTCTGGACCGTACGCCTGTCGGCCGAGCCGCCCCGGACGGAACGGGACGGCCGGGCGACGGCCGTCGCGGACACGGAACTCTCCGGGCCCGCCGACCGGTTGTACCTGTACCTGTGGAACCGGCTGCCCGCCGGTGCCGTGACCCTCACCGGCGACGAGGACCTCGCCCGGCTGTGGCGGGAGACCTCGGGCATCACCTGGTCCTGAGGGGCCGCCCGCTCAGCCCAGCCAGCCGGGCTGAGCGAGGCCCGACTCATAGGCCATGACGACGAGTCGGGCGCGGTCCGGCCCGCCCAGCTTCACCATGGCCCGGCTGACGCGGGTCGTCCAGAGAAGGCCGAGGGCCCGGGCGAGCGCGTCGAGCGTCTCACGGCCGGGCTGGTTCCGCGCGGCGATCCCGCTCCCCGCCATGACGAGTACGGCGATCAGCACCGTGGACAGCCAGGGCAGCCCGTGGCCGCCGTCCGGCTGTGCCCCGCCGCTCTTTCGGTCCCGGAAGTCCCAGGGGTCCCATTGACCCCTCCTGCCCCACGGACTGCGGCGCGGCGTCCTCGACCCGGGGGTCGGCTTTTCGCCGCCCTCCTCGTCCCCGCCCGCCGGCTTCCGGTCCATGCCGGTCACGCTGACCGCACCGCACCGCACCGCACCTGCGCGGGCGTCAGCCCTGTGAGGTGGTCGCCGGTACTCCCGCCGGAGCAGGCGAAAGCCGGGGACGGAGCCGGGGGCGGGCCGCTCAGCCGCGCGGCAGCAGGCCCACGTCCTGGCCCAGACGGCGGGCGGCCGTCGCGAAGAAGGTGTCGCGGTCCTCGACGACGCGGTGGAACTGGCCGAAGACCTCGAAGGAGACGAGGCCGAAGAGCTGCGACCAGGCTGCGACGAGTGCGACGGCGAGAGCCGGGGGGAGGTCCGGGGCGATGTCGGCGGCCATGCGGGCCGCCTCGGGACGCAGCGCCTCCGGGAGCGGGGGGAGGGCGATGCCTTCGCCGGCGTGGGCGCGGCGGGCGGTCTCGATGAGGACGAGTCCGACGCGGGCGGCGGGGGCGACGGTGTCCTGGGGCGCGGTGTAGCCGGGCACCGGGGAGCCGTAGATCAGGGCGTACTCGTGCGGGTGCGTCAGGGCCCAGGCGCGGACCGCGCGGCAGACGGCGGTCCAGCGGTCCAGGGGGCGCAGCCCCGCGGTGTCGGCGGCGGCCTGCTCCGCCTCGGCGCCGATGGCGTCGTAGGCGTCGATGATGAGGGCGGTGAGCAGGTCGTCGCGGCTCGGGAAGTAGCGGTAGAGCGCGGAGGACGCCATGCCGAGCTCGCGGGCGACGGCCCGCAGGGACAGCTTGGAGGCGCCTTCGGCGGCGAGCTGGGTGCGGGCCTCGTCCTTGATGGCGGCGGTGATCTCGATGCGGGCGCGGGCGCGGGCTCCTCGGACGGTCGTCATGGAGAGCAGTGTGCCACTTCGAGATCGCCGATACGAAGTGAGAGCGGTGCTCTTGATTGTGGGCGGCGATCCGTGCACACTGATCTCAAGCGAGAGCAGTGCTCACACATCCGCAGGAGGAACCCATGTCCGGTCAGCCCGCCGACCCGAACAGCCCCACCCCCGCCTCCGCCCACGTCATGAAGCCCGGCTGGCTGACGGTGAACGTCTTCAACCGCGCCGTCGCCTGGATGACCCGGCGCGGCATCAGCGTCTGGGGGTCCCGCGTGCTGGCCGTCCGCGGCCGCAAGAGCGGCGAGTGGCGCCGTACCCCCGTCAACCTCCTGACGGTCGACGGCGTCCGCTACCTCGTGGCCCCGCGCGGCCACGTCCAGTGGACCCACAACATGCGGGCCGCCGGCGGCGGGCAGCTGATCCTCGGCAAGCACGTGCAGGACTTCACCGCCGTCGAGGTGTCGGACGAGGACAAGCCCGCACTGCTGCGCGCCTACCTCAAGCGATGGAAGGCCGAGGTCGGCGTCTTCTTCGGCGGCGTCGGGCCCGACTCCTCCGACGACGAGCTGCGCGCCGTCGCCCCCAAGCACCCCGTCTTCCTCGTCACGACGACGGGCCCCACCACCCCGGCCGCGTGAACCGGCCGGAGCGACGGAGCCCGTCCACGCTTCGCTCACCCTCGCTCCGAGGCCTCGCTCCGAGGCGTCAGGACGCTTCCGGCACCTCGGGCGCCTTCGGTGCCTCGGACGCCTTCGGTGCCTCGGCAACCGCGGAAACCTCGGCCGATCCACCGGCGTCCCCGCCACCGGCCTCGGCGGCGTCCTCGCCCCCGCCCTCCGGCGCCGACCGCTCCCGCTGGCCGATACCGCGGCCCGCGGGGCCGACGCCCGACGAGGTGTCCATGCGCCGGTCCAGTAGCTCCAGCGCCCGTCGGGCCATGCCGTTCGAGCGGACCATGCCGCCCAGCGTCGCCGAGCCACGGGTGATGTCCGCGAACGCGTTCCAGGCCGGCCGAAGTCCCGTTATCGTCGCGTGCAGCAGTCCCGGGCGCCGCTCGAAGAGCGCGAGCATCCTCCGCCCGACCGCCATCTCCACGCCGAGCCCCGCCTTGATGGCGAAGGCGTAGTTCAGCGCCTGGCGCCGCGCGTCGACCGCGTCGCCCGCCTCGGCGACCCGTACCGCCCACTCCCCCGCGAGCCGGCCCGAGCGCAGCGCGTACGAGATGCCCTCGCGCGTCCACGGCTCCAGGAGTCCGGCCGCGTCACCGCAGACGAGCACCCGGCCGCGGGAGAGCGGCGAGTCGTCGGTGCGGCAGCGGGTCAGGTGGCCGGAGGAGATCGTGGGCTCGAAGCCGGACAGGCCGAGCCGGGCGACGAAGTCCTCCATGTACCGCTTGGTGGCGGCGCCCTCGCCGCGCGCCGAGATGACGCCGACCGTCAGCGTGTCGCCCTTGGGGAAGACCCAGCCGTAACTGCCGGGCATCGGCCCCCAGTCGATGAGGACCCGGCCCTTCCAGTCCTCGGCCACGGACGGCGGCACGGGGATCTCGGCCTCGAGACCGAGGTCGACCTGACCGAGCTTCACCCCCACATGGGCGCCTATCCGGCTGGCACTGCCGTCGGCACCGACGACCGAGCGGGCGAGCACGGTCTCGCCGTCGGCGAGGACCACGGCGACCGTCCGCCGGTCCGGTACCGCCGGGCCGTGCTGCTCCACCCGGGACACCGTGGCGCCGGTGCGCAGCTCGGCGCCCGCCTTCTGCGCGTGCTCGACGAGCTGCGCGTCGAACTCCGGGCGGTTGATGAGCCCGAAGAGCATCTTGCGCGAGCGGCGGGTGCGGGCGAAGCGTCCGTCCAGGGAGAAGGTGACGGCGTGCACCCGGTCCTGGAGGGGCAGTTCGAAGCCGGGCGGCAGCGAATCGCGGGAGGGGCCGATGATGCCGCCGCCACACGTCTTGTACCGGGGCAGTTCGGACTTCTCCAGGAGCAGCACCCGACGTCCCGCCACGGCCGCCGCGTAGGCCGCGGACGCGCCGGCCGGTCCGGCGCCGACGACCACGACGTCCCAGACGTCCGCCGCGGAACCCACCTCCGCCGCTGCGGCCTTGTCCGTCTCCGGACCCTCGTCCACCGCCGAAACCTCGTCCACACCGATGCCCTCAGGAGCCGCGCCTTCGGGCGCGGTGTTCTCCGGACCGGCGTTCTCTGCGTGCTCGCTGCTCACGTGTGCTTCTGCTCCTGATCCGACCGGTGGTCTGCTCCTGACGCATCCTACGGCGCGGTAGCCCGGGCACCGCGCCGTAGGATCGGCGATGCGTTCGCCGTACCACGACATACGCCGAACGCCGTCCTTACGTCGTAACGTCGCACCCATCAGGAGCGTGCCCATGACCGCGAATCCGATCGCCGAGACCGTCCGGTCCCTGATGCCCAGGGCCAGGGCCGAGCTCGCCGAGCTGGTGGCCTTCGAGTCGGTGGCGGACGAGGCCGTGGCGCCCCGGAGCGAGTGCGAGGCGGCGGCGAACTGGGTGGCGGACGCCCTGCGCGCCGAGGACTTCCAGGACGTGGCGCTGCTCGACACCCCGGACGGCTCGCAGGCCGTGTACGGCATCCTGCCCGGCCCGGCCGGCGCGCCGACCGTCCTTCTCTACGCCCATTACGACGTGCAGCCGAAGCTGGACGAGTCCGCCTGGCTCAGCCCTCCGTTCGAGCTGACCGAGCGCGACGGGCGCTGGTACGGGCGCGGCACGGCCGACTGCAAGGGCGGCTTCGTGCTGCACCTGCTCGCGCTGCGCGCCCTGAAGGCGAACGGCGGGGTGCCCGTGACGGTCAAGGTGATCGTCGAGGGTTCGGAGGAGCAGGGCACCGGTGGTCTGGAGCGGTACGCCGAGCAGCACCCCGAGCTGCTCGTCTCCGACGCGATCGTGATCGGCGACGCGGGCAACTTCCGGGTGGGTCTGCCGACGGTGACCGCGACGCTGCGCGGCATGACGATGATCCGGGTCCAGATCGACACCCTGGAGGGCAACCTGCACTCCGGTCAGTTCGGCGGCGCCGCCCCTGACGCGCTGGCCGCGCTGATCCGCGTGCTCGACTCGCTGCGCGGCCCGGACGGCTCGACCGTCATCGACGGGCTGCCGGGCGACGACGTGTGGGAGGGCCTGCAGTACCCGGAGGAGGACTTCCGGAAGGACGCCAAGGTCCTCTCGGGCGTGGCGCTGCCGGGCGCCGGCACGGTCGCCGACCGGATCTGGGCCCGCCCGGCCGTCACGGTCATCGGCATCGACTGCCACCCGGTGGCCGGTGCGACCCCGTCGGTGCCGAAGTCGGCCCGCGCCCAGATCAGCCTGCGGGTGCCGCCGGGCCAGGACGCGGCCAAGGCGACGAAGCTGCTCTTCGCCCACATCGAGAAGCACACCCCGTGGGACGCCCGGGTGTCCCTGGAGCAGGTCGGTCAGGGTCAGCCGTTCCAGGCGGACACGTCGAGCCCGGCCTACACGTCGATGGCGGAGGCGATGAGGATCGCGTACCCCGGTCAGGAGATGCAGACGGCGGGCATGGGCGGTTCGATCCCGCTGTGCAACACGCTGGCCTCGCTGTACCCCGAGTCGGAGATCCTGCTGATCGGCCTGAGCGAGCCGGAGGCGCAGATCCACGCGCCCAACGAGTCGGTGTCGCCCGAGGAGCTGGAGCGGCTGTCGGTGGCGGAGGCGCACTTCCTCGTCAACTACGCCCGCTCGAAGCAGGCGTGACCGGGTTCTGACGCCCGAGGGGCCCGTCAGCCGACCGGGTCCCCCGCCTCCAGGTTGAGCACCGTGCCGCGTTCGCGGGCGCGCAGGGCCCAGCGGAGGCGGCGGTAGCGGACGGGCGGCAGGAGGTCCGCCGCCTCCTCCTCGGTGACGAAGCGCCAGGCGCGCAGTTCGGCGCCGGGGAGGCGGAGGCGGGCGATGTCCGCGGCGTCGAGCCGGCCGCCGTCGAAGAGGAGGCGCAGTCCGCCGTGGCCCGGCGGCTGGGGGCGTTCCCAGTCGACGAGCAGGAGACGGGGTACGGCGTCGAGCGCGATGCCTATCTCCTCGGCGACCTCGCGCATTCCGGCGCGGGCCGGGGGTTCGCCGGATTCGACGACGCCGCCGGGGAACTCCCAGCCCGGCTTGTAGGTGGGGTCGACCAGGAGGAAGCGGTCCTGGTCGTCGAAGAGCAGGACGCCCGCGGCGACGGTCTCGCCGGTCGGGTCGGGGGTCTGGACGATGCCGCAGGGGGCGGCGAGCCCTTTCTGGACGGCGTCGGCGACGGACCGGGCGGCCTCGGCCGCGGTGAGGGCTGAGGTGTCGACGGTGTAGGCATCGGCGGCGAGCCAGTCGAGGGCCGCGCGGTAGGGCGCGAGGTGCGCGTGGCACCACTCCCGGACGCGGGCGTCGGCCTCGGGGTCGCCGTACTCCGTCCGGCCGTCGATCCGCTGCCGCAGGATCGTTTCCTCCGGAGCGAGGAGCACATGGCGTACGTCGATGCGGCGGGCGGCGAGCCCCCCGAAGATCTCGTCCCGGTACGCCTGCCGGAGCAGCGTCATGGGGACCACGAGCACACCGCCCACCTCGGCGAGCAGGGCGGCGGCGGTGTCGACGACCAGGCGGCGCCAGATCGGCAGGTCCTGGTAGTCCTCGACCTCCGCGAGCCGCTTGGCGGGGAGGAGCCGGCCCATCGCCGTCCCGACGAGCTCGGGGTCGTACAGCGTGCTGTGCGGGATCAGGTCGATCAGTTCGCGCGCGGTGCTGGACTTCCCCGCGCCGAAAGTACCGTTGACCCAGACGATCACGATTCCCCCTCTTCGACGGCCCCCTGTGGCTTGCCCGCAACACCCTGCCACGAAAACCACCCACGCATGTCTCGGCATATGCGTGACGCTTCCGCGCGCGGGTCGTTGATAACGGCAAGCACGAGGGGGTGCGGAGATGAGTCGTACGGTTCTCGAACGTTTCCCGGCCGGTGGCCCGCGGGGCAGCCTGCCCGCCGAGGAGTTCGCCGGCGCGCGGCGCGACGAGGGGGTGCCGGCCCGGGTCGTGATGGACCTGGAGTCCGACACCTTCCTGGTGATCGTGGAGCAGCGGACGCCCGAGCGGGTACGGAGGGAATGACGGGCAGCTGACGGGACTGCCCCCGGTCGGACGTCCGGGCGGCCTCGGAGCCGGTCAGAAGCCTTCGTTCAGGAGGTCCGGCCCGTCCACGATCCCCCGCCGTCCGCGCTCCTGGCCGCCGCTGCCGCGCCGAGGAGGCCCGCGTCGGTGCCCGTGAGGGCGGGGACGACGGTCAGGTGCCGGATGAAGGAGAGCGTCGCGTAGGAGGCGAGGCTGCGGCGGAGCGGGGCGAAGAGCACCTCGCCGGCGCCCGCCACGCCGCCGCCGACGACCGCGATGTCGATCTCGACGAGGGCCGCCGTCGCGGCGATGCCCGCGGCGAGCGCCTGTGCCGCCCGTTCGAACGAGGCGACGGCCACCGGGTCCCCGGCCCGCGCGGCGGCGGCCACGGCAGCGGCGGTGGTGTCACCGTCGGGCCCCGGTCGCCAGCCGTTCTCCAGGGCGCGGCGGGCGAGGTGCGGACCGCTGGCGATCCGCTCGACGCAGCCGCGTGCGCCGCAGGCGCAGGGCTCGCCGTCCATGTCCACGGCGATGTGGCCGATGTGGCCGGCATTGCCGGTGGGGCCGGGGTGGAGCCGGCCGCCGAGGACGAGGCCGCCGCCGACCCCGGTGGAGACCACGAGGCACAGGGCGTTGTCGTGGCCCTTGGCGGCGCCGAGCCAGTGTTCGGCGGCGGTCATGGCGACGCCGTCGCCGACCAGGGTGACCGGTCGGCCGCCCGTCGCCCGGCGGACCCGGTCGACGAGCGGGTAGTCGCGCCAGCCGGGCACGTTGACGGGGCTCACGGTGCCCCGGTGCGCGTCGACCGGGCCCGCGCTGCCGATGCCGACGGCCCCCGCGGCCGCCCACAGGGGCGAGGCCGCGAGCGTGGCGATGACGTCCTCGACCGCGCCCATCACCGTCTCGCCGTCCTCACGCGCGGGCGTGGCCCGCCGGGTGCGGAGCCGGACGCGGCCGTCGCCGTCGACCAGAGCGCCGGCGATCTTCGTGCCACCGATGTCGAGGGCGACGACGAGATCCTCGGCGGAGCCCGGGGCGGAATCGGTCTGCATGGGCGGGGAGTCTCCAGTCGGCTGCGGCGGAACGCGGTCCGTACAGTCTCTCCTGCCATGACAACGTTGTCCAGGTTCTATGCTTCGCCCTACACCCACCGATTCCCGACGGAGGAACCCCGCACCGTGGCCGACACCGCCCGCCGCCCCGAGCCCCGCTACGGCAACCGGCCCACCATGAAGGACGTCGCCGCGCGCGCGGGCGTCGGCCTGAAGACGGTGTCCCGGGTCGTCAACGGCGAGCCGGGAGTCACCCCGGACACCGAGCGCCGGGTCCAGGAGGCGATCGAGATCCTCGGTTTCCGCCGCAACGACAGCGCGCGGGTCCTGCGCAAGGGCAGGACGGCGACCGTCGGCCTCGTCCTCGAGGATCTCGCCGACCCGTTCTACGGGCCGCTCAGCCGGGCCGTGGAGGAGGTCGCCCGAGCGCACGGGGCTCTGCTCATCAACGGCTCCAGCGCCGAGGACCCCGACCGGGAGCAGGAGTTGGCTCTCGCGCTGTGCGCGCGCCGGGTCGACGGTCTGATCGTCATTCCCTCCGGCGACGACCACCGGTACCTGGAGCCCGAGATGAGGGCGGGCGTCGCCACCGTCTTCGTCGACCGCCCCGCCGGTCTCATCGACGCCGACGCGGTCCTCACCGACAGCTTCGGCGGCGCCCGCGACGGCGTGGCCCATCTGATCGCCCACGGACACCGCCGCATCGGCTTCATCGGCGACCGCCCCCGTATCCACACCGCGGCGGAACGACTGCGCGGCTACCGGGCGGCGATGGAGGACGCGGGGCTGCCGGTCCGGGACGTCTGGGTCTCGCCGGGATCGACGGACCCGGAGCGGGTCCGCACCGCCGTACGGGAGATGCTGGCCGCGCCGGAGCCGGTGACGGCGCTGTTCGCGGGGAACAACCGGGTGCTCGTCACCGTGGTCCGGGCCCTCGCCGCGCACCCACGGCCGGTCGCCCTGGTCGGCTTCGACGACATCGAACTGGCCGATCTGCTCGGCGTCACGGTCATCGCCCAGGACGCCGCCGCACTCGGGCGTACGGCAGCGGAGCGGCTGTTCCGGCGCCTCGACGGGGCCGACGAGGCGCCGGAGCGGGTGGTCCTCGGCACGACGCTCCTCGCCCGGGGTTCGGGCGAGATCCCGCCGCAGGCCGACTAGGGCCCTGTCTTTGGGATCAGGCCGGATCAGGGAGCGGGGCCTGGTGCGCGTGATCGCAAGGCGGAGGAGGGAGGCCACGCGGAGCGTCGGGGACCGACGACAACGCGGCGAGCGCGCGTGCCAGGCCCCGCGAGCCCTGCGTGATCCGAAGGACAGGCCCTAGGCCCATCAGCCTCCGACTACTCCGCGGAGGCGGTGAGGTCGCCTCGGCGCGGGGCGGCGAAGCGGTCCAGGGCGGCGCGGTTCATGCCGGTGAGCGCGTCGACCTCGGCGGTGTCGAGGGCGCCGCAGTCGATGCCGCGCAGCAGGTAGGAGCTGAGGGCCTTCGCGGTGGCGGGCTCGTCCATGACGTCGCCGCCCGCGTGGTTGGCGTAGGCGGAGAGGCGCTTGGCTGCGGCCTCGAAGCCCTCGCGGTAGAAGGCGAAGACGGCGGCGTACCGGGTGGGGATGTGGCCGGGGTGCATGTCCCAGCCCTGGTAGTAGGCGCGGGCGAGGGCGCGGCGGGTGAGGCCGTAGTGCAGGCGCCAGGCCTCGTGGACGTGCTCGGTGGAGCCGACCGGGAGGACGTTGGTGGAGCCGTCGGAGACGCGTACGCCGGTGCCGGCCGCGGCGACCTGCATGATCGCCTTGGCGTGGTCGGCGGCGGGGTGGTCGCTGGCCTGGTAGGCGGCGGAGACGCCGAGGCAGGCGCTGTAGTCGAAGGTGCCGTAGTGCAGTCCGGTGGCGCGGCCCTCGGCGGCGCCGATCATGCGGGCGACGGCGGCGGTGCCGTCGGCGGCGAGGATGGACTGGCTGGTCTCGATCTGGATCTCGAAACCGAGGCGGCCCGCGTCGAGCCCGTGGGCCTTCTCGAAAGCCTCCAGGAGACGGACGAAGGCGGAGACCTGCTCGGGGTAGGTGACCTTGGGGAGGGTGAGGACGAGGCCGTCGGGGAGGCCGCCGTTCTCCAGGAGGCCGGTGAGGAAGACGTCGGTGGTGCGGATGCCCCGGTCGCGTACGGCGGACTCCATGCACTTCATCCGGATGCCCATGTACGGGGCGGCGGTACCGTCCCGGTAGGCCTCCGAGATCAGCCGCGCGGCGCGTGCGGCATCCTGGTCCTCGTCCTGGCCGGCGTAGCCGTCCTCGAAGTCGACACGAAGGTCCTCGATCGGCTCGCGTTCCAGCTTGGCGCGCACGCGGCCGTAGACGTCCTCGGCGAGGTCGTCGGCGAGCCCGAGGACGGCGGCGAAGGAGGCGGCGTCGGGGGCGTGCTCGTCCAGGGCGGCGAGGGCCTGGTCGCCCCAGGAGCGGATGGTGCCGGCCTCGAAGACGTTGCCGGGTACGTAGACGGTGTGAACGGGCTGACGGGTCCCGGGGTCTCCCGGGTAGCGGCGGTCCAGTTCGGCGTCCACCGATGCGAGGGAGGCGCTGATGCCCTCGCTGACCGCGCCCGCGAGGCTCGTCGACACCTTCTCCTGCTGACCCATCCCAGATCCTCCTGTTTTCCGCTGCACGGAATCAACAATCCGTATGGCGAAGTTAGTAGGCCGTCGGGACCTGAGTCAATGGTTGTCCGAAACGGCCGGGGGCCGCACGGTGAGAGTCACCGTGCGGCCCCCGGGCCCGACAGAACCGCAGGTCAGCCCTTGCGGGCCTTGACCTCGTCGGTCAGCTGCGGGACGACGTCGAAGAGGTCGCCCACCACGCCGTAGTCGACGAGGTCGAAGATCGGCGCCTCGGCGTCCTTGTTGATCGCGACGATCGTCTTCGAGGTCTGCATGCCCGCGCGGTGCTGGATCGCGCCGGAGATGCCGGACGCGATGTACAGCTGCGGCGAGACCGACTTGCCGGTCTGGCCGACCTGGTTGGAGTGCGGGTACCAGCCGGCGTCGACGGCGGCGCGCGAGGCGCCGACGGCCGCACCGAGGGAGTCGGCGAGCGCCTCGATGATCGCGAAGTTCTCGGCGCCGTTGACGCCACGGCCGCCGGAGACCACGATCGCGGCCTCGGTCAGCTCGGGGCGGCCGGTGGACTCGCGCGGGGTGCGGGAGACGACCTTGGTGCCGTGCGCCTTCTCCGAGAAGGAGACGGCGAGCGCCTCGACGGTGCCGGCGGCCGGGGCGGCCTCGACGGGGGCCGAGTTCGGCTTGACCGTGATGACCGGAGTGCCCTTGGAGACGCGGGACTTGGTGGTGAAGGAGGCGGCGAACGCGGACTGCGTCGCGACCGGGCCCTCGTCACCGGCCTCCAGGTCGATGGCGTCGGTGATGATGCCGGAGCCGATGCGGACCGCCAGGCGGGCGGCGATCTCCTTGCCCTCGGCGGAGGACGGGACGAGCACGGCGGCCGGGGACACGACGTCGTACGCGGCCTGCAGGGCCTCCACCTTCGGGACGACGAGGTAGTCGGCGAACTCGGCGGCGTCGGCGGTGAGGACCTTCACCGCGCCGTGCTCGGCGAGCGCGGCGGCGGTGTCGGCGGCGCCGTTGCCGAGCGCGACGGCGACCGGGTCGCCGAGGCGGCGGGCGAGGGTCAGCAGCTCCAGGGTGGGCTTGCGGACGGCTCCGTCGACGTGGTCGACGTAGACGAGAATCTCAGCCATGGGACTTCAATCTCCTGCGAACGAAAGGGGCAGCGGTCGGTGAGGCTCGCGCGAGCCCTAGATGAACTTCTGGCTCGCGAGGAACTCGGCCAGCTGCTTGCCGCCCTCGCCCTCGTCCTTGACGATCGTGCCGGCCGTGCGGGCCGGACGCTCCGCCGCCGAGTCGACCGCGGTCCAGGCGCCCTCGAGACCCACTTCCTCGGCCTCGATGTCGAGGTCCTCGAGGTCCAGGGACTGCACCGGCTTCTTCTTGGCGGCCATGATGCCCTTGAAGGACGGGTAGCGCGCCTCGCCCGACTGGTCGGTCACCGACACGACGGCCGGGAGGGAGGCCTCCAGCTGCTCGGAGGCGGCGTCGCCGTCACGGCGGCCGGTGACGGTGCCGTCCTCGACCTTGACCTCGGAGAGCAGGGTGACCTGCGGGACGCCCAGACGCTCGGCGAGGATCGCCGGGAGGACACCCATGGTGCCGTCGGTGGAGGCCATACCGGCGATGACGAGGTCGTAGCCGGTCTTCTCGATCGCCTTGGCGAGCACCAGGGAGGTGCCCATGACGTCGGTGCCGTGCAGGTCGTCGTCCTCGACGTGGACGGCCTTGTCGGCGCCCATCGAGAGCGCCTTGCGCAGCGCGTCCTTGGCGTCCTCGGGGCCGACCGTGAGCACGGTGACCTCGGCGTCGTCGGCTTCCTCGGCGATCTGCAGGGCCTGCTCGACCGCGTACTCGTCGAGCTCCGAAAGCAGGCCGTCGACGTCGTCACGGTCGACCGTGAGGTCGTCCGCGAACTTGCGGTCTCCGGTCGCGTCGGGCACGTACTTCACACAGACAACGATCCTCAAGCTCACGCCGGCTCTCCTACTGCATCGTCATAACTGGGCTGCCTTGTTGCTCGCAGCATAGGCGCCTGAAGGGCGGGTTTCCGGTCGGGGCGCCGGACGCCCCGACCCGAATATTACTCGTCAGTACACCCAGTTTGTTACCAGTAAGCAAGCGCTCAGGAATGTGATCTGGCCAACGCGCGAGGTGGGGCGCGTACGGGAACTCTCAGTCGCGCAGCGCGTTGAAGCGCCCGTGGTGGTAGAGGAGCGGCCGGCCCGCTCCGTCAGGGTCCCCCGCGACCGCCTGCGCGATCACGATCCGGTGGTCGCCGGCGGGAACACGGGCCACCACCCGGCAGACCAGCCACGCGAGGACGCCGTCGAGCACGGGCACCCCCTCGGGGCCCACGCTCCAGCGGGTCCCCTCGCCGAAGCGGTCGGCGCCGCTGCGCGCGAAGGTGGCCGCGAGCTGCTGCTGGTGCTCGCCGAGTATGTGCACGCCGATGTGTTCGGCCTCGGCGAGCACGGGCCAGCTGGAGGACGTCGTACCCACCCCGAAGGAGATCAGCGGCGGGTCCGCGGCGACGGAGTTGAGCGAGGTCGCGGTGAAGCCGACGGGACGCTCGCCGTGCGCGGTGACGACCGCGACACCGGCCGCGTGCCGGCGGAAGACGGAACGGAGCAGGTCGGGAGAGGCCTGTCGGGGTGCGCCGATCGTGGGAACGGGACCGGGTCGGAGGTCCGGCGAAGCCGTCATGGAGTTGTCCTTCTGCGAGGGCGGCATGGGAGAGGTCCGGGGATCGTCAGACGCCCGGACAGCGCGCGCTCGCGTTGCGGGCCAGGTCCACATGGGTCCGGCCGTAGAGAAGGAGTTCTGGGGGCACTCCGCAAGGGTGACGATCGTTGCCGCGTGCAGTCAAGTGCGTACCGGGATGTGGGAGGTGTGTCACGGCGTCAGACGGCCCGCCCCAGGGCGGCGATGACGTCGGCCCTGCGGGGCTGCCCCGCGGCCCTGCGGACGACGCGGCCCGCCCGGTCGAGGACCAGGACGGTGGGGGTGCGCTCGACGCCCAGGGCGCGTACGAGGTCGAGCCGCTCCTCGGCGTCGATCTCCACGTGCCCCACACCGGGCACCATCGCGGCCACCTCGGCCAGGGTGCGGCGGGTGGCCCGGCAGGGCTGGCAGAAGGCGGTGGAGAACTGGACGAGGGTGGCCCGCTCCCCCAGTTCGGCGCCGAGCGCCTCCGGCCCTAGCACCTCGGTCATGCGTTCCCCCTTCGCGGTCGGTCTGTCAGCCTGTCGGTATATCGGCATGTCATCCGGTGCAGCGTCGCACGGGAGCGTTCGATTCCCGCCACGGGCACCGCGAGTGACGAGAATCTCCCTGTACGAAGCCGCCTGGACTGGTCACGGCGCCCCACATGGGGCACGATCTGCCCAAAGCCGAAAACCTACGGCCGCGTAACTTCGCCGGGAGACCCCTCCCCCGGCACACGAAGAAGAGGTTCCTCTCCGATGGCAGAACTCGTCTATCGACCGGTCGTCGGCGCCGCGCTCACCCTGTTCAAGGCGCTCGACCTGAAGATCGACACCCAGGGTTCCGAGAACATCCCGCGGACGGGAGGGGCTGTGCTGGTGAGCAACCACATCAGCTACCTCGATTTCATCTTCACGGGTCTCGCGGCGCTGCCCCAGAAGCGTCTCGTGCGCTTCATGGCGAAGGACTCCGTCTTCCGGCACAAGGTCTCGGGGCCGCTCATGCGCGGCATGAAGCACATCCCCGTCGACCGCTCGCAGGGTGAGCACGCCTACCAGCACGCGCTGGAGTCGCTGCGGGCCGGCGAGATCATCGGCGTCTTCCCCGAGGCGACCATCTCCCAGTCCTTCACCCTCAAGAGCTTCAAGACGGGTGCGGCGCGACTGGCGCAGGAGGCGGGCGTCCCGCTGATCCCGATGGCACTGTGGGGCACCCAGCGGGTGTGGACGAAGGGGCGTCCGCGGAACTTCAAGCGCAGCCACATCCCCGTGACGATCCGCGTCGGCGAGCCCATGGAGGCCCCCTCCGACCAGTACGCGGGCGCGATCACGCGGCGGCTGCGCGAGCGCGTCCAGGAGCTCCTGGAGGCCGCGCAGCGCGCCTACCCGGTCCGCCCCAAGGACGCGAGCGACACGTGGTGGGTGCCCGCGCACCTCGGCGGTACGGCTCCGACCCCGGCCCAGGTCAAGGAAGCCGGCTGACGGACAGCGCTATCGCGGGTCCCGGATCGTGATCCGGGACCCGGGGCTGAGCTTCTCCAGCGACTCGGCGAGCTCGCCGCCCGCCGCGAGCAGCTCGTCCCTGGTCATGGGGGCGAGCGACTCGAGGAGGAAGACCGCGTCGACGGTGTCGTCGTCGATGCGGGTGCGAGGGCCCTGGCGCCAGTTCCACCGCCGGCAGGTGACCCCCTCCTCGTCGCACCAGACGATCTCCCCGGGCTCGGGGTGCTCCACCGTCTCCACGCCGCCCGCCATGGTGACGAAGGGCTCCTCGCCGGTGGCCCTGATCAGGCTCATGCCGCCCCGGATCCGTCCCAGGTCCTCGCCGCCGACCGGGATGAGATGAACGACGCTGACCGCGTTGTAGGCGTCGACGAGCCGGTTGACGCGGGGCAGTCCGCCGTCCGCAAGCGCCCGCCTGGCGAGCGCCTCGGCGGAGTTGCGGGTACGGGAGGGCTTGGCGCCGAACGCGGTGTACGCGGCGCGCCAGGCGGCGATGTGCGGGTCCTGGTCCGGAGTGCGGCCGTCGAGGCGCTCGGCGAGCCGGCGCGCGGCCTCGTCCAGGAGCGCCGAGCTCGCTGCGTCGCTGGGTCCGTTGACCAGTCCGTGCGCCTCGACGACCAGGGCGGTGAAGCCGGGTACGAGGGTGCGCACCTCGTCGGAGACGGTGAGCGTGAGAGTCATGTGGTCCAGTGTAGGGCACTGGATAATTCACTTCATTGGACTTTCGGCCGTACCGGGCTCCATGAGAAGACCCGTAACGGGCTCCATAAGAAGACGAAGACGAGAACGGCCGGACGGGAGTCGATGACTTCCGTCCGGCCGTTCCTTCGTGCGGCACGTGCTAGCGAGCCAGTTCTTCCTTCAGGGCCTGGAGGAAGGCGTCCACGTCGTCCTCCGTGGTGTCGAAGGCGCACATCCAGCGGACATCGCCGGCGGCCTCGTCCCAGAAGTAGAAGCGGAAGCGTTCCTGCAGTCGCCTGCTCACCTCGTGCGGCAGGCGCGCGAAGACCGCGTTGGCCTGCACCGGGTAGAGGATCTCCACCCCGTCGACCTCCCGCACGCCGGCCGCGAGGCGCTGGGCCATCGCGTTGGCGTGGCGGGCGTTGCGCAGCCACAGGTCCTTCGCGAGGAGGGCCTCCAGCTGCACCGACACGAAGCGCATCTTCGACGCGAGCTGCATGGACAGCTTGCGCAGGTGCTTCATGTGGCTGACCGCGTCGGGGTTGAGCACGACCACGGCCTCGCCGAAGAGCATGCCGTTCTTCGTGCCGCCGTACGAGATGACGTCGACGCCCACCGCGTTGGTGAACGCGCGCATCGGCACGTCGAGCGAAGCGGCGGCGTTGGCTATCCGGGCACCGTCGAGGTGGACCTTCATGCCCTTGGAGTGGGCGTGATCGACGATCGCGCGGATCTCCTCGACCGTGTAGACGGTGCCCAGCTCCGTGTTCTGGGTGATCGAGACGACCTGCGGCATCGCCCGGTGCTCGTCCTCCCATCCCCAGGCCTGCCGGTCGATCAGCTCGGGGGTGAGCTTGCCGTCCGGGGTCGGCACGGTGAGCAGCTTGAGGCCGCCCATCCGCTCCGGCGCACCGCCCTCGTCCACGTTGATGTGCGCGGACTCGGCGCAGATGACGGCGCCCCAGCGGTCGGTGAGCGCCTGGAGGGCGGTCACGTTCGCCCCGGTCCCGTTGAAGACCGGGAAGGCCTCGGCGGAGGGGCCGAAGTGGCTGTGCATGATCCGCTGGAGGTGCTCGGTGTACTGGTCCTCGCCGTAGGCGACCTGGTGGCCGTCGTTGGCGAGGGCGAGGGCCGCGAGGACCTCGGGGTGGGCGCCGGCGTAGTTGTCGCTGGCGAAGCCCCGGACCGACGGGTCGTGGTGACGACGCGCGTCGGTCCTGGGGCCGAGAGCCGCGGTCACGGCTTGGGGGTCAGCCACAGACGCTGTCCATTCACTTCCTGGGCGGGCCTGTCCCACAGACCGGCGACCTCGTCGGCAAGGTCCGTGACGTCGGTGAAGCCCGCGAACTTCGCGTTGGGGCGCTCGGCGCGCATGCCGTCGTGCACCAATGCCTTGATCACCAGGATCGCAGCCGCCGCCTGCGGGCCGTCGTCGCCCCCCAGCTTGCGGAAGGAGTCCGCCATGGCGAGGGTCCACGCCTCGGCGGCGGCCTTGCCGGCGTTGTACGCGGCGTTGTTGGCCAGCGGCTTGTGCGCGCCGACCTGGCTGATCAGGGCGTAACGGCCCCGGCCGTCGGCCCGCAGCAGCCCGTCGTGGAAGGCGAGCGAGGTGTGCTGGACGGTGCGGATCAGGAGCTTCTCCAGGAAGTCCCAGTCCTTGAGGTCGGTCTCGGTGAAGGAGGCGCTGCCGCGCCAGCCGCCGACCAGGTGGACGAGGCCGTCGATCCGGCCGAACTCCTTCTCGGTCTTCGCGGCCCAGTCGCGCGTGGCGTCCAGGTCGAGCAGGTCGACCGTGTCGCCGATGACGGTGGCGCCGCCGTGCGCGTAGCGGGCGGCGTCGACGGCCTCCGCGAGGCGGGTCGGGTCGGCGTCGGACGCGACCACGGTCGCACCGGCCTCGGCGAGGCGCAGCAGCGTCGCGCGGCCCGCGGGTCCTGCCGCGCCGGCCACCGCGATGACGGCGCCGTCGAGCGGCCCGCCGTTTCCGTTGGCGTTCATGGGCGACGCCTCCTCCGTGTCCTCGGTACGCGTGCTCACGCGGCGGCCCGCTCGGTCCCAGAGACGTCGGCGGCGGTGATGCCCTTGGTTTCGGCGATCACGCCCTTCAGCTTCTTGGCGAGGGCCTCAAAGAACATGCTGAGCGGAAACTCGTCCGGAAGCACGTCGTCGACGAGCTTGCGCGGCGGAAGCGAGAGGTCGAGGGCGTCGGGGCCCTTGGCCCACTTCGATCCCGGGTGCGGGGCGAGGTAGGTGGAGACGAGCTCGTACGCCTTGAACCAGTGGACGAGCTTGGGGCGGTCGATGCCGTCGCGGTAGAGCTTCTCGATCTCGGCGCAGAGCTGGTTGGTGACCTCGGGGGCCCGCTGCCAGTCGATCTTGAGGGTGTTGTCCGTCCAGCGCACCACTTCGTGCTTGTGGAGGTACGCGAAGAGGAGCTGGCCGCCGAGACCGTCGTAGTTGCGGTTGCGGTCACCGGAGAGCGGGAAGCGGAACATCCGGTCGAAGAGGACCGCGTACTGCACGTCGCGGCCGTGCGCGTTGCCCTCGGACTCCAGCTTCACGGCCTCCTTGAAGGCGGTGAGGTCGCAGCGGAGCTCTTCGAGTCCGTACATCCAGAAGGGCTGGCGCTGCTTGATCATGAAGGGGTCGAAGGGCAGGTCGCCGTGGCTGTGGGTGCGGTCGTGGACCATGTCCCAGAGCACGAACGCCTGCTCGCAGCGGGCCTGGTCGTCGATCATGGCGGCGATGTCCGTGGGCAGCTGGATGCCCAGGATGTCGACGGCGGCTTCCGTCACCTTGCGGAAGCGGGCGGCCTCTCGGTCGCAGAAGATGCCACCCCAGGTGAAGCGCTCGGGGGCCTCGCGGACGGCGATGGTCTCCGGGAAGAGGACGGCCGAGTTGGTGTCGTACCCGGCGGTGAAGTCCTCGAAGGTGATGCCGCAGAAGAGCGGGTTGTCGTAGCGGGTGCGCTCCAGCTCGGAGAGCCACTCCGGCCACACCATGCGCAGCACGACGGCTTCGAGGTTGCGGTCCAGGTTGCCGTTCTGCGTGTACATCGGGAAGAGCACCAGGTGCTGGAGCCCGTCCCTGCGGTCGGCGGCCGGCTGGAACGCGAGCAGCGAGTCCAGGAAGTCCGGGACCGTGAAGCCGCTCTCGCCCCACTTGCGCAGGTCCGAGACGACAGCGCGGTGGTACGCGCCGTCGTGCGGGACGAGCGGGGAGAGCTGCTCGACCGCGGCGATGACGCGGTCGAGGGTCAGCTCGGCCAGGGAGCGGGCGGGCGCGCCCTCGGCCTCGAAGTCGATGGAGCCGTCGGCGCTCTGCCAGGAGCGGATCTCCTCCACGGCATTCTTGAGCTCGGGCCAGGCGGGGTGGTCGATCACCCGGGCGTCGGTGAATATCCCCTCACCGATCACGTCCTGCACAAGAATTTCCGTCATGCCTCTTCCTCCACAGGAGAACCTCGCGTCAAGACACCGTAACCATCCACGGTTCCCCACCACAAGAGGGGCAAGAGAAATTATCCTGCGCGACCCCCCGTTCGACAGAAGTTTTTCCTGTCAGTCAGGGTCGAAGCCGCCCTTCCGCCACCCCGGTCAGCCGAGCGGCTTGACCAGGAGCTCGAACTCGAGATCGTCCCGCTGCGGTACGCCGAACCGCTCGTCGCCGTACGGGAACGGGGACATCCGGCCGGTGCGCCGGTAGCCGCGCCGCTCGTACCAGGCGATCAGCTCCTCGCGCACGGAGATCACCGTCATGTGCATCTCCCGCGCGCCCCAGAGCTCGCGCACCCGGCGCTCCGCCTCCGCGATGATCAGCTTGCCGAGGCCCGCGCCCTGCAGTTCGGGCCGGACCGCGAACATGCCGAAGTAGGCGGCCTCGCCGCGGTCCTCCAGCTGGCAGCAGGCGACGATCTCGTCGTCGCTCTCGACCACCAGGAGCCGGCTGCCGGGCGTGGTGATCACGGCGGCCACGCCGTCGGGGTCGGTGCGCTGTCCCTGGAGCAGGTGTGCCTCGGTGGTCCACCCCCGCCGGCTCGCGTCGCCCCGGTAGGCCGACTGGACGAGCGGGACGAGTGCCGGGACGTCGCCCAGGACCGCGTCGCGGTAGCTGATCCGGCCGGTCTCCTGCGACGTGGCGGTGTCCATGTGAACGGGGCTCCCCTCGGGTACTGACGGTCGCCGAACGCGACCGTCCCGAGCTTAGTCGGGCGCCGTTCACTCCCCTTCGTACGCCTCCGCGCGCCCGTGCGCCCGCGTGCGCACGACCGGCGCCGGGCATTCCTCCGGGGACGGTACGGCGTCGAGGGGGAGGTGTGCCGTGCACGGACCGGCTCTGTCCGGGTGGCTCATGGTCGCGCTGTGCGCGGCGACGGGGGTGTACTGCCTGCTGCGGATGCGCGTGTGCGCCGGGGAGCAGCGGCGGGCGGCGGGCGGCGAGGCGGTGATGGGATTCGGGATGGCGTCCATGGCGCTGCCCGCGGCCGTGCTCACGCCGCCGACCTGGGGCTGGGCGGTGTACGCGGCGGTGTTCGGCGGCGCCACGCTGCACGGCCTGTTCACGGTCCGGCGGGGCGGTCACCATCTGCACCATCTGGTCGGCTCGCTCGCCATGGTCTACATGGCGGTGGCGATGGCGTCACCCGCCACGGGGGCGCACACGGGGCACACGCCGGGCACCACGAGCGGCATACCCGTCGTCACGGGCGGGCTGCTCCTCTATTACGTGGTGTACGTGCTGCACGCGGGCGCGAGACTCGCACCGGTCGCGACGGTGAGGACGGCGAGGGCCGGTGGCCCCGGGCAGGGACAGGGGCCGGGTCCGGGGCCGGCCTGGGCGACTCGGCCCGAGCTGGCGCTCGCCTGCCGGCTGTCGATGGCGCTCGCCATGCTGGCCATGTTGGTGACCTTGTGAGAGCGGTGGGTCGGTAGGGCGGCGGACGGCTGGACGGCTGCACGGCTGCACGGCTGCACGGCTGCACGGCTGCACGGGCAACGAAACCGTGGCGTACGTCACTTGGGGCCCGAGGCCATACCCCCGACCCGTACCGCGCTCATAGGGTGACGCCCATGTGGGTCTCCCTCGCGCTGTTCCTGCTCGGCGTCCTGACCGCCCTCGCCGCGCCCCGGCTGCTGTCACGGGCCGACTGGGTCGAGCGAGAACCCGTGGTGGCCCTCTGGGTGTGGCAGTGCGTGGTCGCCGCCGTCCTGCTGAGCTTCGCGCTCTCCATGACGTTCAGCGCGTCGACCGCCTGGCAGGCCGTGCGCGGGCAGGTCTTCGCGCCCGCCCCGCGCGCGGTGGTCGACGCGTACGAGCTGGGGACGACCGGCCCCTGGTCCGCGGTCCTCGCCGTGGTCCTCGCGGCCGGCGGCGTCTGGTCCGGTGCGATGCTCGGCCGGGAGATCGGCCGGGCCCGCGCCCGGCGCAGGCAGCGCCGCTGCGATCTGCTCGTCCGCGCCCCCCTGATGCCCGGGGAGGAGCCCGGCGAGGAGCGTCTCGTGGTCCTGGAGGGCGAGCGGGCGGACGCCTGGTGGCTCGCGGGGACCACGTCCCGGCTGGTCATCACCACCGCGGCGCTGCGGCGGTTGAAGGGGCGTCAGCTGGACGCGGTCCTGGCGCACGAGCAGGGTCACGCCCGCGCCCGGCACGACTGGCTGCTGCACTCCTCGGCGGCGTTGGCCGCCGGGTTCCCCGGGATCCCGGTCTTCGCGGCCTTCCGCGAGGAGATGCACCGGCTCGTGGAGCTGGCCGCCGACGACGTGGCCTCGCGCCGGTTCGGGCGGCTGACGATCGCGCTCGCCCTGGTCGGACTGAACGAGGACCGGGGCGTGTTCGGGCCCGGCCCCGCCCCGTACGCGGATCTCCCCCAGCGGGTGAACCGGCTGCTCACCGCGGCGCCCCGGCTCACCGCGGGGCGCCGACTGCGGCTCACCGCGGCCGCGGCCCTGGTACCGGTGGTCCCGGTGCTCGTGGCCTTCGTCCCTGCGCTCAGCGCGCTGGGATAGCAACGGATGGCGGTGCGCGCCTCGGCGGATTCGGGTGCGGCGGCGCGCGGAGGGCGCGCGCGGAGGATCACTCGGGGCAGGTCATCAGGCAGGATCGATGTATGCGCTCCTCCGCGGTGATCTCCGGCGCCCTGGCCCTTCCGCTACTCGTGCTCGTGGCCGTGGGGTGGGCGCCTTTGCTCTCCTTCGACCTGTCGGTCGCCGAGTCCCTGCACCGTGAGGCCGTCGCCCGCCCCTGGCTCACCCGACTCCACCGGATCCTCAGCGACTGGGTGTGGGACCCGTGGACGATGCGCGCCCTGGCCGCGGCGACCGCGGTGCTGCTGTGGTGGCGGCGGGAACGGCGCACGGCCCTGTGGCTGGCCGGGACCATGCTGTTCGCCGCGGCGCTCCAGCAGGGGGTGAAGGCGCTGCTGGACCGGGAGCGGCCGCGGTGGCCCGACCCGGTCGACTCGGCACAGTACGCCGCCTTCCCCTCGGGGCACGCGATGACGGCCATGGTGGCCTGCGGGCTGCTGCTCTGGGTGCTCGCGCTGCGCTGGCGCCCCGGGTGGCGCGGCTGGGGCGCGCTCGCGGGCGTCGCGCTCGTCTCGGTCCTCGGCGCCGGCTGGACCCGGCTCTACCTGGGTGTGCACTGGCCGACGGACGTGCTCGGGGGCTGGCTGCTGGGCTGGTGCTGTGTGGCCGTGGCGGTCCTGACGTACCGCTGGAGCGAACGGCGTGGGGCCCGGACGGCAGGCCTTCGGGACGGCGGGCTCGGCGGGCTCGGCGGGAGCAGAATGGAAAGGACATGATGAAGCCGTCTGCTCTGGACGATCCCCCGTGTCGCCCAGAACAGACGGCATCCCCGGCGGTCTGCCACGCGGGCATGCCGACCGGATGCGCCGAGTATATTGGCCGGCAGCCAGTCAACGCAGGAGTCCAGCATGTCCCCGCGTAGCCCATCGGTCAATGAAGAGCTGCGGCGCCGTTCGCGGGAGCGGATTCTGCGGGCCACGGTGGAGCTGGTGGACACGCGCGGGTACGAGGCGACCACGCTGGGCGACATCGCGGAGCGGGCCGGTACGGCGCGCGGGCTGATCTCGTACTACTTCCCCGGCAAGCGGCAGCTCCTCCAGGCGGCGGTGCACCGTCTGATGCACCTCACCCTGGAGGAGGCGCTGGAGCGCGAACCGCGCACGGAGGACGGCCGCGAGCGGCTGGCCCGCGCGATCGACGCGATCCTGGGGCTCGCGATGGAGCGCCCCACGCTGATGCGGACCCATATGGCGGGAATCCTGCAGGCCGAGGGGTTCGTGCAGTGCGAGGAGCAGCAGCGCCTCGCGTCCCTGCTGCGGGACACGGTCACCCGGTACGGCTCCGAGGACGTGGACACCGACTATCCGCTGCTGCGCGCCCTCCTGATGGGCGCGGTGGTGGCGGTGCTGCTGCCGGGCGCCAGGATGCCGCTCGCGCGGCTGCGCGCGGAGCTGTTCCACCGGTACGGCCTGGACTGGGAGGCGGGCGTGCCGCCGGACGGGGGTCCGCCCGGCGGCACGCCGGCGATCAGGCCGTCAGCCGGTCGTCAGGACCCGGGTCAGTCGTCGGTCGAGTCGAAGTCGAAGTAGTTCGGCTGCGTCTGGACGTTGAGCTCGTCCATGCGGACCCGCTTCGCGGGGTCCGTACGGGGGTCGGAGAGCTTCAGCACGTCGAAGCCCTTGGCGATGTCGTTCGAGTAGATGTAGCCGTTGTAGTAGTACGCGGACCACGAGCCACCGGTCGTGATGGTGGTGGCGGACACCGGGCCGCGCTCGAAGTAGGCGATCTCCTTGGGCTTCGCCGAGTCGGTGAAGTCCCAGACGGAGACACCGCCCTGGTACCAGGCCTGGACCATGAGGTCCTTGCCCTTGACCGGGATCAGCGAGCCGTTGTGGGCGACGCAGTTCTCGGTGGAGGCCTGGTGGCGCGGGATCTTGAAGTAGCTGCGGAAGACGAGATCGCGCTTCTTGCCCTTGCCCACGATGTCGTAGATGCCGTTGGCGCCGCGGTTCGGGCCGACTTCGGCGTTGCAGGTGGCCCCGCCGCCGCCGCCGAGCTCGTCGGTGAAGACGACCTTGTTCGTCCGCTGGTTGAAGGTGGCGGAGTGCCAGAACGCGAAGTTGACGTTGTCCTGGACCTGGTCGATCACCCGGGGGTGCTCGGGGTCCTCGATGTCGAAGAGGATGCCGTCACCCATGCAGGCACCGGCCGCGAGGTTCTTCTCCGGCAGCACCGTGATGTCGTGGCAGCCGGTGGTCTTCGAGACGCCCGGGTTGGTGGGTCCGCCCGGGTTGCCGCCGCCGTCCGGGCCCTCGCCCGGGAAGAGGACGGGGAAGCTGACGATCGCGGACTGCTCGGGCGCCTTGCGGGGCACCTTGATGACCGAGATGCCGTCGTGCGGGGGCTGGCAGTCGGGGAACGCCGCGTTGGGCGAGTACGAGGAGACGTACACGTAGACGTTCTTGCCCTTGGGCACCAGCGTGTGGGTGTGCGAACCGCAGGCGGTCTCGACGGCGGCCACGTACTTCGGGTTGGCGATGTCGCTGATGTCGAAGATCTTCATGCCCTCCCAGGAGTCCTTGACCGAGGCGGGCTGGGAGGTGCTGGCGCAGGAGTTGTCGCTCCGCGAGGAGTCCGTCGAGAGGAACACGAGGTTCCCGGAGACGGAGATGTCGTTCTGGGATCCGGGGCAGAGGACCTGGGCGACGGTCTTCGGGGCCTTCGGGTCGCTGATGTCGAAGATGCGGAAGCCGTCGTAGTTGCCGGCGAACGCGTACTTGCCCTGGAACGCGAGGTCCGAGTTGGTGCCCTTGAGGGCGTCCTTCGGGATGTTCACGAGGTGCTCGATGTTCGGGCTGTGGACGATCTCGTCCACGCCGGGTATCTCGCCGCTCTGGATGGCGGAGCGCGCGTCGGCCGCCTGCTCCGAGGAGACCTTGCCCTGGACGGGGTTGTCTCCGGGGTCGGGTGTGGCGGACGCGGGGCCGGCCACGAACAACGTGGCGAGCATTCCGGCCGCGGCTGATGCCACGCCCAGGCGTCTGAGCCGTGCACGCGGGTCTCGCGTGATGGTCGTGGTACGCGGGGTACGCAACGAGGTCACTCCGTCCTCCCTTGTATCCGTTCAGCTTTGAACGGGTGTTGGACAGCGGCAGTATCTTCCTTGCCGTGCACATCTCAACAGATGGCAACGCAGATGTAATGAAGGTTTTTGCTCGGACGCCCCGCGAAAAGTGCTAGGAACGGACACACTCACCGCAAGAACCCTGGAGGTCGCGTTGTTGATCCGCCGTCAGTGTGCCGTCGTCGCCGTGGCCCTGTCCGCCGTCGCCGTACTGGCCCTGAGCGCCTGCGAGTCGGGGCCGGAGACCGCCCCCGAGGCGGGAGCGTCGACCGGGACCACGGTGGTGGCGCCGGGGAAACCGGGCGAACCGGCCCGGCGGATATCTCCGGAGGAGGCCGCCCGGCTCCTGCCCGACGACAGCCCGAACAGCGCCGACTTCCGCTACACGCAGATGATGATCGAGCACCACAGACAGGCTCTGACCATGACGGCGCTGGCCCCGCAGCGGGCGGGATCCTCACAGGTCAAGAAGGTGGCCGAGCGGATCGCGGCGGCCCAGCAGCCGGAGATCAGCGCGATGGAGGGCTGGCTGAAGAACAACGGCGGCCCGCGCGAACAGCCCGGTCACGACCATCACTCGATGCCGGGCATGGCGACCGCGGCGCAGCTCAAGGAGCTGGGGAGCGCGAAGGGCGAGGCCTTCGACGAGCTGTTCCTGAAGCTGATGATCACGCACCACGAGGGGGCGGTGACGATGGCGGCCGAGGTGCTGAGCGAGGGCAACAACGTCCTCGTGGAGGAGATGGCGAACGACGTGATCGCCCAGCAGACCTCGGAGATCAACAGGATGCGGTCGCTGTAGGACCCGCCGCCGCAGAGCCCCTTCGGGCCCTAGGGCGTGTTTTCAGGCCGCCCCCTCCGTGCGGGCGGCCTGGGCGTCCGCGGCCGCCAGGACGGCGTCGAGGAGGCCGGGGAAGAGGGCGTCGAGGTCCTCGCCGCGCAGGGCGTTGAGCTTGGCCGTCCCGCGGTACATCTGCTGGATGACGCCGCTCTCGCGCAGCACCCTGAAGTGGTGCGTCGTCGTGGACTTGGTCACCGGGAGGTCGAAGTACGAGCAGCTCAGTTCGGTGGCCTCGCGCGCCATGTCCCGCACGATGCGCAGGCGTACCGGGTCCGAGAGCGCGTGCAGCACCGCTTCGAGACGGATCCGGTCGCGCGGGGGGTGTTCGAGGGCGCGGGGGCTGGTGGCGGTCGTCATGGCGGCGGCTCCACTTCATCCGGGATGCGGCCCATTGTACGAGAACCCTCGTAGTTTGACAGACGCCGTACTACGACGGGTATCGTACAAGGGTCCTTCGAGGCATCCCGAAACGGAGTCCGTCATGAGCGTCGCCCTGTTCGAGCCCTACACCCTGCGGTCCCTGACCGTGCCCAACCGGGTCTGGATGGCGCCGATGTGCCAGTACTCGGCGGACATGACCGGACCGAACGCGGGCGTGGCGACGGACTGGCACTTCGCCCACTACGCCTCCCGGGCCACCGGCGGCACCGGACTCATCCTGGTCGAGGCGACCGCCGTCGCCCCCGAGGGACGGATCAGCCCCGCGGACCTCGGCCTCTGGAACGACACCCAGACCGAAGGTCTGCGCCGGATCACCGCCTTCCTCAAGGAGCACGGCACGGTGCCCGGCATCCAGATCGGCCACGCGGGCCGCAAGGCCTCGACGAATCGCCCGTGGGAGGGCCGCGGGCCCGTCCCCGACGGCGGCCCCGGCTGGCAGCCCGTCGGACCGAGCCCCGTCGCGTTCGCCGAGGGCCATCCGGTGCCGACCGAGCTGACCGTGGAGGCGATCCGGGAGATCACCGGACAGTTCGCGGACGCCGCCCGGCGCGCCCTCGACGCCGGCTTCGAGGTCGTCGAGGTGCACGGCGCCCACGGCTACCTCATCGGCGAGTTCCTCTCCCCGCACAGCAACCACCGCACCGACGCGTACGGCGGTTCCTTCGAGAACCGGACCCGCCTCGCCCTCGAGGTCGTCGACGCCGTCCGGGCCGTGTGGCCCGAGGAACTCCCCGTCTTCTTCCGCATCTCGGCCACCGACTGGCTGGAGGAGCAGGGCTGGACGGTCGACGAGACCGTACGGTTCGCGGCCCTGCTCCGCGACCACGGCGTCGACCTCCTCGACGTCTCCAGCGGCGGCAACGGCGGACCGGCCGAGATCCCGGTGGGCCCCGGCTACCAGGTGCCGTTCGCCGCCCGCGTCAAGGCGGAGACCGGACTGCCCGTGGCCGCCGTCGGCCTGATCACCGAGAGCGACCAGGCGGAGAAGATCCTCGCCAACGGCGAGGCCGACGCGGTCCTCCTCGGCCGCGAGCTGCTGCGCGACGCCTCCTGGGCCCGTCGCGCCGCCCGCGACCTCGGCGCGGAGGCTCCCGCGACTCCGGCGCCGTACGCCTGGGCGATCTAGGGCCGGTCGTTCGGATCGGGCATGATCCGAGCGACCGGCCACGCGGGCGCGGGAGTGTCCGGGAGCCGTTGTCAGTGGCCGGGTGCAGACTGGCCCGTATCCGCGACAACGGCGTCCTGGAGGTCGCAGTCATGCCCGACGTACTCCTCACCGTAGGCACCCGCAAGGGACTCTTCATCGGCCGAAGGCGCGACGACCGGTGGGAGTTCGACGATCCGGCCTTCCCCTCGCAGGCGGTCTACTCGGTCGCCATCGACACCAGGGGACCGGCCCCGCGCCTGCTCGTGGGCGGGGACAGCGCCCACTGGGGGCCGTCGGTCTTCCACTCCGACGACCTCGGCAGGACCTGGACCGAACCGGCGCGCCCGGCGGTCAGGTTCCCCGAGGACACCGGGGCCTCCCTCGAACGCGTCTGGCAGCTGCACCCGGCACCGCACCACTCTCCCGGCGTCGTGTACGCGGGGACGGAGCCGGCGGCGCTCTTCAGGTCGACGGACGGAGGGGAGTCCTTCGAGCTCGTCCGCCCGCTGTGGGAGCACCCGACCCGCTCCCGGTGGGTGCCGGGCGGGGGCGGCGAGGCCGTGCACACGGTCCTGACCGACCGGCGCGACCCGGAGGCCGTGACGGTCGCGGTGTCCACCGCGGGGGTGTTCCGCTCCCGGGACGGCGGGGCCGCGTGGGAGCCCTCCAACCAGGGCGTGTCGGCGGTGTTCCTGCCGGACCCGAACCCGGAGTTCGGGCAGTGCGTGCACAAGATCGCCCAGGACGCGGGCAACCTGGACCGGCTCTACCTCCAGAACCACTGGGGCGTGTTCCGCAGCGACGACGCCGGGGCCAGCTGGTCCGACATCGGCGCCGGGCTGCCCTCCGACTTCGGGTTCGCGGTCGCCGCACACCCGCACCGGCCGGACACGGCGTACGTCTTCCCCATCACCGCGGACTCCGACCGGGTCCCGGCCGGCCGCCGCTGCCGGGTCTACCGCACGACCGACGCCGGAGCCAGCTGGGAGCCGCTGGTACGGGGGCTGCCCGAGGGCGACCACTACGGCACGGTGCTGCGGGACGCGCTGTGCACGGACGACGCGGACCCGGCGGGCGTCTACTTCGGCAACCGCAACGGCGAGCTGTACGCCAGCGCGGACGACGGCGACAGCTGGCGACTCCTGGCCGAGCACCTGCCGGACGTGCTGTGCGTCCGGGCGGCCGTGATCTGAGCCGGGGGCCACGGGTGCCCTGGAGCACCGTGGCCCCGGGTTCACGGCCGGGGTCCCGGGGTCAGGGCAGGCGCCAGTCCACCGGCTGGGCGCCCTGCTTCAGGAGCAGTTCGTTCGCGCGGCTGAAGGGCCTGGAGCCGAAGAAGCCGCGGTCCGCCGACATCGGGGAGGGGTGCGCGGACTCGATCGCCGGCAGGTCGCCGAGGAGCGGGCGGGCGTTGCGCGCGTCGCGGCCCCACAGGATCGACACCAGCGGCTTGCCCCGGGCGGCGAGGGCGCGGATGGCCTGCTCGGTCACCTCTTCCCAGCCCTTGCCGCGATGGGCCGCCGGCTTGCGGGGAGCCGTGGTCAGCGCCCTGTTGAGGAGCAGGACGCCCTGGCGGGTCCAGGGGGTCAGGTCGCCGTTCGAGGGCCGCGGCATGCCGAGGTCGGTGTGCAGCTCCCGGAAGATGTTCTCCAGGCTTCCCGGCAGCGAGCGGACCTCGGGCGCGACCGCGAAGCTCAGTCCGATCGCCATCCCCGGCGTCGGGTAGGGATCCTGACCGACGATCAGCACCCGCACCTCGTCGAAGGGTTGCTGGAAGGCCCGCAGGACGTTCTGCCCCGACGGCAGATACGTCCGGCCCGCGGCGATCTCCGCACGCAGGAAGTCGCCCATCTCGGCCACCCGCCCCGCGACGGGGCCCAGGGCCTCCGCCCAGCCGGGCTCCACCAGTTCCTTCAACGGTCGCGCTGTCACGGTCCGTCACTCTACCGGCCTACAGTGACAATCCGGTCCGGGCGTCTCCCCCGCCCCACTCGATGCGAGGACGGTGCACCGTGGTGTCCATGAACGAGCCCTTCGCCTCCGCAGGCCCTGCCGGCCCCGTCGGCCTCTCCGGCCCCTCCGACGGTCTGGTCGTCGGGGTCGACTCCGGGGGGTCGGGGATCCGGGTCGCCCTGGCCGAGGCGGTCGGCGGTGCCGTGCTCGGTACCCGCGCCTCGCGGGAGCCGGTACGGACCGGTCCGGGCGGGATCTCCGCCCGGCACCTCCTCGAACAGGTCCTGCCCGCCGTCCGGGCCCTGGCGGAGCCCCACTGCGGGCGGTCGGTGGTCGCCGTGGCCGTGGGCGCCGCCGGGATGGCGACCCTCGGGGACGAGCTGCGCGCCGAACTGCCGGGGGCGTTCGCCGGGGCCTGGGGGGTCGGGCGGCTCGCGCTCGCCGCCGACGCGGTCACCGCGTACGCCGGGGCGCTCGGGCAGCGCCCCGGCGCGGTCGTGGCCGGCGGCACGGGCATGATCGCCCTCGGGACGGATCTGACGTCCTGGCGGCGGGCCGACGGCTGGGGCCACCTCCTCGGCGACTGCGGCAGCGGCGCCTGGATCGGCCGGGCCGGGCTGGAGGCGGCGATGCGGGCGTACGACGGGCGGCGCGGCGGCTCGGCTGCGCTCCTGGTCCGCGCGGAGAAGGTGTTCGGTCCGGTGGCCGGGCTGCCGGGCACGCTGTACCCCCGCACGGACCGGCCGGCGGTGCTCGCCTCCTTCGCCCCCGAGGTGGGGCGGTGCGCTGCCGAGGACCCGGTGGCGGCGGACATCCTGGCGCGGGCGGCCGGGCACATCGCCGACGCCGCGGAGGCGGTGTGCCCCGTCGCGCCCGGAGCCGTGGTGGCGCTGACCGGGGGGCTGTTCAGGATGGGCGACGCCCTGCTCGTACCGCTGCGCGCGGCGCTCGGGGAGCGGCTCCCGCACGCCCGGGCGGTGGATCCGGCAGGGGATCCGCTGGCCGGGGCCGTCGCGCTCGCGGCGGGACTGGCCTCGGACACCCTGCGGCTGCCGGAGGACCCCTCGCTGCTCCGTCTGTTCGGCGACACGGCCTCGTAGGCGAGGGCGCGGACACGGCCGAAGGTGACGGGCATCCGCCCAGGTGGGAGCCGGTGTCTCGGTCCCTGAGGGGGCTTGGGGCCGCGTCCAGGGGGGACATACGGGGGCAGAAGGCGCGTGACCGTACCTCACCCGACGGCACACCGGGCGAAACCAGTAGCATGCGGCGCCATGAGCTCCCCCACTGGGCCTGCTTCCGGCCTGCCTGTACGAATGCCTCGACCCCGTCAGTCCGGGCGGCACCGTCGCCCCGAACCCGCGGCGGCGCCCGAGGGCGCTCCCGCACTGGTTCTCGCTGTGCCCGGCGCGCCCTCCGCCGCCATACGCTCGCTGGCCGAGGAGGTCGTGAGCATCGCGCGTTCCGAGCTGCCCGGCCTCGAAGCCCTGATCGGCTTCCTGGAGGGCGACGACATCGAGTTCCCCTCGCTCGCGACGATGCTCGCGGCCGCCGCCTCGCTGCGCACCGAGCGGTACGAGCTGGCCGTGGCCGCCGGCCGTGAGGTCACCGCCCCGACGGGCCCGGCCGCGGTCGTCGTGCCGCTGCTCGCCGGTCCGGACAGCGCCCAGATGCGCCAGGTGCGCCAGGCCGTCATGGACGCCGGCAACACCGCCGAGCTGACGGATGTCCTCGGCCCGCACCCGCTGCTCGCCGAGGCGCTGCACGTGCGTCTGTCGGAGGCGGGCCTGGCCCGCGCCGACCGCGCCCGGCTGTTCACGGTGGCGACGGCCGCCGACGGCATCATCCTGGCCACGGTCGGCGGCGAGGAGGCCGTGCAGGCCGCGGGGATCACCGGCATGCTGCTCGCCGCGCGCCTCGCCGTGCCGGTGATGGCCGCCGCCCTCGACCAGGAGGGTTCCATCGCCTCCATCTCGGATCAGCTGCGCGCCGCGGGCTCGGAGCAGCTGGCCCTCGCCCCGTACCTGATCGGCCCCGAGCTGCCGGAGGGTCTGCTCGACGAGGCCTCGAAGGAGGCCGGGTGCGCCGCGGCCGAGCCGCTGGGCGCCTACCCGGCGATCGGCAAGCTGGTGCTCTCGCAGTACACGGCGACCCTCGGCATTCCCCAGCAGCAGGGCTCGTCCTCGCTCTGAGGCCCGCGCCCGCACCCCTGCCCGTACGTCGAAGGGCCCGCACCGGATGTCCGGTGCGGGCCCTTCGACGTACGAAGAGGATCCGGGTCCCGCCGGTTCAGCCGAAGACGACGCAGGAGGCCGCCGGGGCCTCGATCGAGCCCGCGCGCTCGGGGATCCCGGATTCGGGGTCGAGGGTGAACCAGGTGACGTCGCCGGAGCGCTCGTTGGCGGCGTACAGGTGCCGACCGGACGGGGCGAGGGTCAGGTCGCGAGGCCAGTTGCCGCCGCAGGGCACGGTGGCGGCGAGGGAGGCTCCGCTGCCGTCCGGGTCGAGGGCGAGCACGGCGATGGTGTCGGCGCCTCGGACGGCGGCCCAGAGGAACCGTCCGTCGGGGGCGACGACGACCTCGGAGGGATAGGCGGTACCGGGGGCGCCCTCGGGGACGAGGTCGGGGACGACGGGGGTCTCGCCGAGCGGTTCGAGCACGCCGGCGACCGCGTCCCAGCGACAGACCGTGAGGGTGGGCTCCAGCTCGTTCAGGACGTACGCGTGCGTGCCGGCCGGGTGGAAGGCGAGGTGGCGCGGGCCGGTGCCGGGACGCAGCGCGGTCTCGCCGTGCAGGGTGAGCGCCCCGGTGACCGGGTCGAGGGCGCAGATCCGTACGGAGTCGGTGCCGAGGTCCACGCTGACGACCCACCGGCCGCCGGGGTCGGGGAGCACCTGGTGGGCGTGCGGGCCGGCCTGGCGCGCGGTGACCGGTCCGGCGCCCTCGTGCCGCAGGACGGTCGTGGCGGGGCGGGCGGTGCCGTCCTCGGACAGCGGCAGGGCGGTGACGCTGCCGGAGGTGTAGTTGGCGGTGAGGAGGTGGCCGGCGGCGACGGCGAGGTGGGTGGGGGCCGCGCCGTCGACGGGGACGGGCGCGCCGAGCGGCCGGGGGGCGGGTCCTGTGACGTCGAAGGCGGCGACGGCTCCCGCGTCAATCTCGGACACGGCGTGCAGCACCGGGCCCGCGAGGGCGAGGAACGAGGGGTCGGCGACGGCGTCGCTGCCGCCCGTGACGGTCAGCGCGCCGGTCTCCTCGTCCACGTCGGCGGCCAGGACGCCCCGCCCGCCGGCCGAGGTGAAGGAGCCGATGTACGCCCGTACCGCGCTCCGCCCCCGAGCCGTGTCTACCGTCCCTGTGCCGCTCACGGCGCCTCCCCTGTCCCCGGGGCCGGTCGCGGTCGACCGGCCTTCGTCCGGCCGACGGTAGCAGGCGGTCTAGACCAACGGTGCGCGGCTCAGGCGGCGGGGACCAGCGGAGCGCGGAGGGAGGTCTTCAGGGGTGCCGCGAGGCCGACGAGTGCCTGCTCCAGGCCGTGCAGATGGCCGAGGGCGGCCTCCGCGCCGGGGTGGTGATGCGGTACGCCGTCGGCCTCGGCGACCGCGGTCCGTCCCGGACCCGCCGGGGGCACGAGGGCGTGGACCGCGGCTTCCACGCGCCAGGCGGCGGCCACGAGCCGGGCGTCGTGCGAGGCGTCCGGGTCGGCCGCGACGGCGGCGAGGCCCCGGATCTCGCGGGCGCAGTCGTCCAGGAGCGCGAGCACCCGGCGCGCGCGTGCCTTGCGGGCCCGCAGCGGGTTCAGGGGGTGCACGAGCGGCGCGAGGGAGAGCCGGACCCGGCCGAGCAGGATCTCCAGCTCGGCGGCGTGCGGCGCCGGGTCGACGCCCGGGTCGCCCGCGAGGCGCCGGGCGGCGGCGGTGGTGCAGGTGTGCACGCAGGTCACGGCCCGCTCGATCCAGGCGTTTGTGGCGGCGTGCGTGGTCACCGGCAGCAGGGCGACGCCGATCGCGGCGCCGATCGCGCCGACGGCGGTCTCCTGGAAGCGCAGGAGCAGCAGGCCGGGGTGCAGGACGCCGAGCAGCCCGTAGAGCAGTCCCGCCATGACGGTGACGAAGAACATCATCCAGCTGTACGAGAGCGGGGCGGTGTAGAAGATCCCGAAGACGCACACGGCGACGAGCAGGGCGGTGGGGGCGGTCGCGCCGCCCAGCGGGACGGCGATCAGCAGGCCGGCGGCGATGCCGGCGACGGTGCCGAGGACCCGGCGGAAGCCCCGGACGAGCGTCTCGCCGCGCGATGAGGTGTTCACGAAGATCCACCAGGCGGTGCCGACGGCCCAGTACCAGCGCTCGTGCGAGATCAGCTGGCCGGCGGCGAGGGCCACGGCGCACGCGGCCGTGGCCTGGAAGGCCTGGCGGGTGGTGGGGCGGGCCAGGCCCGTGCCGGGCAGCGGGGCGGGCGCGCCCGGCGGCGGCACGTGCCGCTCGATGCACCAGGCCACGAAGCGGACCGCTCCGACGGCGAGCAGCGCGAGGGCGACGGCGGCGTACAGCTCGGGAAGCTGGGAGGGGAGCGCGTGCAGGAACTGCGTCACGAAGAACTGCATGAACGCGAAGATGCCGAGGGCGTGCCCGCGCGGTCCCCAGCGGCGGGCGTACACGCCGGCGAAGACGACGAGCAGCCAGCTCGCGTCCCGCAGGAGCGGGGCGCCGTGCAGGAATGTGGCGAGCGCGAGGACGGGGAAGCCGACCGCCGGCAGCAGGGCGGTGGTGACGGCCTGGCGGCGGACCGTGGAGTCGCCGACCGTGAAGAGGGCGAGCAGAGCGGCGAGACCGGCGGTGATGGAGGCGGTCAGGGAGAGGCCGAAGAGCTCCGCGAGGGCGACGGCGAGCGTGATGCCGAGAACGGCGCGCGTCGACACCCTGAGCCGGACGCGTCCCGGATCCGGGGCCATGAAGTACTTCCGCACGGCGGCCAATCCCGCCCCCCTTGTCGTGTTCCTCGCCGCGCGCGAGGGACCCCGGGGGTGGTGGGGGCTCGGACACGACGAAGGCACCGCGGGCCGGTCCGGCCTCGTCGCCGGACGGCGCTGCGCGGCGCCGAAGGTGTGTGATGGCTACAAGGATAGACGGAAGGGGGTACGACGGCTCAACCGACCGTGGAAACGGTGGGCCATCGGCCCACTGCGACAGCGCGGTGGGTGGCCGGACGGAGCCAATGGCCCACACGTTCCCGCTCCCCTCTCACCCCAGGCTGACGACCGCCCTGTGCGTGGCGGCGAGCGTGCCGGGAGTGATCCGCAGGGTGAGCGCGGATCCCGTGGACAGCACCTGGACCGTGGCGTCCTTGGACACCACCGCCGGCACGGGGCGGTTCCAGGTCAGGTCGATCGGCGCCCCGTCGCGCAGGGGGCCCGAGACGCAGATCGTGGCGGTGGTGCCGGACTCGCGGATCAGCACGGACGCGGGGGCGCCGACCGTGACGTCGCCGACGGTGCCGGCGAGCCAGAAGTTGACGCCGGTGAAGCCGAGCGCGGGGACCCGTACGCCCTGCTGTTCGTTGGCGTTGGCGAGGACGGTGAGCCATCCCGTGTCCGCCGCGCGCGCCGCCGTCTCCGCCTGGGTCGCGCCCGGCATCAGGACGTACGAGTAGGCCGCCCACGTCGGATCGGTGCCGTGGTCGAGCCAGAGCGTGAGGTACCGGCGCGTGTACGGCGAGGTCTCGGCCCCTTTGTTGATGTCCGACCAGGCGCCCGTGCGGGCCTGGCGCAGGGCCTTGAGCGCCGTGGCGCCGCCGGGGAAGACGTAGCCCGCGAAACCGGCGAGGTGGGCCCATCGGGCGCCCGTGAGGGTGGCGCTCCAGCCGAGCGTCGTGGGCTGGGCCGCGCCGTCGACGGTGAAGGCATGGACACCCGTCCCGCCGAGGTTGCGGTTCTCCACGACCGACTCGACACCGGCGCCGTCGCGGCCGTGGATCCCCGCGCCGAGGCAGACGACCGCGTCGTCGAGGAAGAACCAGGACTTCTTGGCCAGGAGCGTGGACGACAGCCCCTTGAGGTACTGCCCCACAGCCGCGTACGTGCCGTCCGTCGTCCCGCCGACCCAGCGCACATCGGGCCGGGCCGCGCCCCAGGTCCCGCCCTCGCCGTCGGCGAGCGGCTTGCGGGAGGCCGTGGTGCCGGGCAGCCGGTAGGGATCGACGGTGGGCCAGAAGTGATCGCTGTACTGCCCGTTGGCGAAGTCGTCGCCCCACCAGTAGAGCATTCCGGAGCCGCTGTGCCAGGCGCGCAGGTTCTCGCCGTTGCCGTTCTCGTAGTACGTGATCCGGTTCGACGCCATGGAGAGCGACGCCGCCCACCCGGCGCGGCGGTGCACGGCGCGGTCCATGCCGGGGAAGAGACGGTGACCGGACGGTTCGGGGCTCGCCGGGGCCGTGCCGTCCTGGACGGCCTTGAGGCGGGCGAGCGCGGCGACACCGAGCGCCGGGTCGGCGAGCAGCGGGCTGTAGTGGTCGCGTGCGATCCAGCCCTTGACCATGCCGTCCCAGCGGGCCTTCTCGGCGGCCGACGCGCTCCGCGCGAGCAGCGCGACGCGCGCGATGATCCCGTGGCCCCGCAGGTGGTCGTCCTGGCGGACGCCCCTGGTGTCCGTCCGCTGTACACCGCGGCTGATCGCGCGCCCCGCGACGGCGTCCATGGCCAGGCCGTTGAAGAGGAAGGGCGCGTAGGCCTTCTCGACGGAGTCGAACACCACCTGCCGGCCGCTGTCGGTGACCTCCCACGCCGATCCCTTGAGCAGGGCGAAGAGCATCGAGAGCCCGCCGAGCATGACGGCGCCGTAGGAAGCGGCGTAGGGGACGTAGGTGTGCTGGATGAAGCTGCCGTCGGCGTGGAGACCGTCGCCGGACGTGACGTACGGGAAGACCGGGGAGAGCGCGTCGCGGGCCCGGGACAGCTTCGCGGAGGACTTTCCGACGACTCCGCGGAGCGCGAGGACCCGGCAGAGGTCGACCCGGTTGGCCCCGGTGGAGGTGCCGGTGTAGCTCGCGACCGCGCTGTCGGGGACGAAGTGGTCGACGGCGGCGCAGTGTGCCGCGACGCGGGTCGCGCCGAGGACGTCGTACAGGAGGACGTCGATGTCGAGCAGCGCCTGCGGGATGCCTATCTGCCAGTTGTACCAGTTGCCGTAGCGCACCTGGCTCGCGTTGTACGCCTGGTCGTGGAGGTGGTCGAGGCCGGCGAGGATCTCGGCGCGCAGGGTCGCGTCGCCGGTGAGTCCGGTGCCGGGCTGAGAGTACGCCTCGGTGAGGGTGCGGAGCCGGTTGTAGCTGGTGTTGAGGTTGCCCGAGTACGTGTACGACTCGGCGTCCGTGTCCGGTTCGGGGTCGGCGTACGGCAGGTCCGGCCAGAGGGAGCCGTTCGCCGTGGCCATGGCGGAGCGGAGGTCGCCGGCGGTGGCGCCGAGCGCGGCGAGCTTCGAGGCGAAGGGTTCGGCGGTCGGCACGACGTTCGTGCCGAGGAGCAGGTCCCGCCAGGTCAGACGCAGGGTGTCGTACGCGTCGGCGGCGTGTGCGGCTGTCGCGGCGGCCGGTATCGCGAGCGGGGCGACGACGGCGGCGCCGAGGGCCGCGCGCAGCAGGCCTCGGCGGGACGCGAAGGGAGGGGGCGTGGGGGCGGAGGAGGGCATGGGGGGGAACCTCCGGGGGACGGGCGCGCGGGCGGCCCGGCGCGGTGGCGGACAGCATGCCGGGGAAAGAAAGCGATTTCTACCCCTGGGGCGGAATCCGCCGCTCCCCCCACGCGCGCCGCACCGGCCGGAGAGTGTCCCAGGGCCTGTCCCGCACGGAGGACGGGCCCTACGCCGGCCGCTTCGACGTCAGGACGCCTATCTTGTCGATCCGGTGCTCGGGGTTGCCCTGGGCGTCCCGCCAGAAGTTGCCCGCCGCGTCGTCCTCCGGCGTCGCGCACGTCGAGAGGGTGATCATGGCTCGGGTGGGCTTCTGCCCCGGGTCGCCCGGGACGGCGGCCCGCTGCTCGGCGAGCGAGCGCTCCGAGCGGAAGGACGTCTCCCGCGTCTCGACGATCTCGTACGTGTAGACCGTGCCCCCGGCGGTGACACGCACCAGGTCCCCCACGTCGACCGCGGGCAGATCACGCAGCGGCCCGCCGGCCGAGAGCCGGTGGGCGGTCACCAGATAGTTGCCGACGTCCCCTGGCCCGACGCCCCCGTGCTCGCCGTAGGGGCTGGCGGCCACACCCCGGTCCTGGATCCGGGTTCCCGCCCGGTCGTCGGTCGTGCCCTCGTACGGCACGACATCCAGCGCTTCGACCCCGATCGACGGTATGGACACCTCCGCCGCGACGTGAGAGGCGGCAGGCCGGGGCGTGGGCGCCGACGGCGAGGGCGGCGGCGGGGCCGCCGACGGGCCGTGGACACCGGCGGACGTCGCGTCCGCGCCGTGGACGCCGGCAGGCGTCACCTGCGCGCCGCGGACCGCGGCGGTCGTACCGTCGGCGCCGCGGACACCGGCAGGCGTGCCGCCCGCGTCGGCGCCGCGCAGAGCGACGCCCGCGGCCACCGCGACGGCGGTGATCACGGCGGCGACAGCGGCGGCGACCACGGCGCGCACACCGCGGACCCCGGACCGGCCCCTGCGCAGGGGACCACGACGGTTGGCACCCATGCTCCAAGAATGACCCACCCGCTACGCCCCGGCACCTGCGACCGGTCAGCCGACACGGTCCCCCGACGACACGCGGTGGACCTCCAGGCCGGGCGTCGCGAGCAGTGCGGCGATCAGGTCCTCCGAGCCGCACACGTACGTGCTCACCAGATCGACGTCCCCGCCCACGCACCAGGCCCTGTCCTGCGGCCACCACAGGTCCGGCAGTTCGTCGAACGGCTCGGCCTCGGGAGGGGACATGACGTCGGCCAGCGCTCCCGACAGGAGGATCTCCTCCCGCTCCGGCGTCGGGAAGGTGGGGATCCCGGGCCATTCCCGGCGGCCGTAGCCGTGCCACAACCCGAACCAGCACCGCTCCGGCGTGTCCGTGTGCCGGGCCAGTACGGGGATCAGTTCCCGCGCCACCTCACCCGGCGTGGGGCCTTCGGCCGGATGCTCGTCCCACACCCCGGCCAGGCCGTACTCCTCGTCGTTCTGGTAGAACCGGTCCACGCCGATCACCTCGTGCCAGTCCGTCAGCTCCCCGACGCTCCGCCCGTAGGCGGCGGCGACGGTCTCCCAGCGCACGGGGCGCTCGTCGAGGGCCGCGGGGTGCAACACGCGCGCGTAGGCGGCGAATCCTGGTGCGGCGACCCCACCGACGGTTCCGAACTCGCCGTACCCGGGCCGGCGTTCGGTCAGCCAGCGGGCCGGCCCGAGGTCTCCCCGCTCGACGCGCAGCCGCCCGTACAGGCCGGCATCCGTCCACTCCTCGCTCACGCGCACCTTCCGTGTCGATGTCCGCCGAGGCGGTCGTCCACCAGGGCGACGGCCAGCGTAGCCCTGCGGCCAGGGCCGTACGCGAAGGCCGGCGACGAGGGCCCGGCGGTCGTACAGAGCGCGTACATATTCCGTCCAGTGGGCCCCTTGCAGAATGGCAGCGCCCGCCACCGCTGCGGCCCGCAAGAACGCTTCGCCGCAGTACAAGCAATGGCAGGCCAACCGTCGCCCTTCCTGGCGACGGTGCACAGACCGCGCGTCGCAAATCTGATTCGTCCAGTGAATCCAAGGGGAAACACATGCCAGAAGTCGGCGGCTCCAAGGGTCTGACCGTACCCGGTGACCCGTTCCTGTCCACCGTGGACAAGGTGTGCGCATGGCTCGGTTCCGCGCCCGAGAAGGTCGACGCCCTGTCGGGCGGCGAGCGGAGCCGCGTCCTGGGCGAGGTGGCCGACATCAACGCCGCTGCGGCCTCGGGCGACAACGGCGCCCTGTACGCCCAGCAGTACCTCCTCGACCGGATCTACCAGCTGTACACCAAGATCCCGCAGGGGCAGACCGCCGAGGGATCGGTCGTCGTGTACGAGATAGCCAGGCTCCTCGAGACCGCCACCGCGGCCGCCCAGGACGCCCTGATCGAGCCGGGGCTGATCGAAGAGGCGCCCACGGAGCCGCGGGAGTACCTGACCTGGCTCAAGAACACGGCCCGGAACCACCGGGTGTACAAGCACCCGTACTACCACGACTTCATCCGCAACGCGGCCTCGCACGACGACCTGCGGAACTACGTGATGCAGGAGTCGGTCGTCGACGGCCGCTTCGACGACCTGCTGGCCATGATGCAGGTGGGCACCGCCGGCGCCGCCAAGATGGAGATCGCCGCCAACTTCTGGGACGAGATGGGCAACGGCGACCACGCCCAGGTCCACACCCACCTCTTCAACAAGATCTACGAGGTCTTCGAGATCTCGGAGGACGAGCTGAGCAGGTCGCTCACCGCGACCTCCCTGCTCAACGGCAACCTCGCCGTCATGCTGTGCCGCCAGCGCGCCCTGTACGCGGAGGCCGTGGGCTTCCTGGGCATGACCGAGTGGATGGCACCCGACCGGTTCGTCCAGGTCGTGCACGCCTGGGAGCGCCTGGGTCTGCCCGAGGTCGGCATCACCTATCACAAGCTGCACATCACGATCGACTCGCAGCACGCGCAGGGCTGGTTCCACAACGTGGTGCTGCCCGCCGCCGAGTCCGCGGACATGCGGCGCGCCATCGCCCGCGGCATCCTCTGGCGGCTCAACTCCTCTGCCGCGTACCTGGACGAGCGCATCCCGTCCGTCGCCGCCTGACGTCCGACGACTTCATCTTCTCTGGAGGAGAGACCATGGCCCTTGGCAGCGAACGCTTCACCATCATCGACCTGCCCGACATCTCCGCCGACATCCTGCCCAGCTACGACGACTGCCCGGTCGACGAGTACATGGGCAACGGCACCCGCTTCAAGCGGTTCTCGCAGTACCGCCTCAGCCCCCAGGGCAGTGACGGGTGGTCGTTCGAGCGTCTCGCGCACCGGGACTACACGACCTACAAGAAGTTCAACTCGGTCGGCGGCGGCATCCGCCGCGTCTACGAGCCGATCAAGGTGGACTTCACCCCGCTGATCAGTCACGGCGTCAGCGAGCTCGGTCTCGACCGGTCCGAGGACTGGCAGATCAACGTCCACCAGAACCGGACCCGCGCCGAGGGCGGCAAGCCCGGCCCGCTCACCCCGGAGGGCGTGCACCACGACGGCCACGAGTTCGTGATGATCGCGGTCCTCAACAAGGTGAACGTGGCCGGCGGCCAGACCCGTCTGTGGAACCCGGGGGCCGACGAGCCCTTCTGGACCGGGACGCTGGAGCCGGGCCAGGCGGTCCTCCTGGACGACCGGGAGCTCGCCCACGACGTCACCGACGTGCTGTCCGCCGACGGCGGCCCCGGCCACCGGGACATCGTCATCATCGCGTTCTCCCGGTGGGCGGAGAAGTGGTACGGCGAGGAGCACGACAACGCCGCGCTCTCCGAGCAGTGAAACCGGGCGCCGCCCCGGGGCGAGGCACCACGCCTCGGGGCGGCGCCGCGCCCCGCAGCCAAGGGAGTTCATCCGTGAACGACTTCTTCAAATACCAGGCAGCAGGCAACGACTACTTGGTGATCGACCCCCGCCACACCGACTTCCCCGTGACCCGTGAGGCGATCCGGCTGGTCTGCGACCGACGGCTGGGCATCGGTGCCGACGGGCTTCTCTACGGGCCGCTGGAGCCGCCCCGCCCCGGCGCCCCGGTCTCCCTCGACCTGTACAACTCCGACGGATCCGACTGCGGCAGAAGCGGCAACGGTCTGCGGATGTTCGCGCTCCACCTCGCCGGGCAGGAGCCCGGCGCCTGGGCCGACGGAGACGAGTTCACCCTCCGTACGGCCGCCGGCGACTCCTCCGTACGGGTCCTCGACGCCTCCGAGGGACGGGTGGAGGTCGGCATGGGGCGGCCCGGCTTCGACGCCGCCGACGTGTCTCTGCTCCGCGAGGACGGGACTCCACTCGACGGGCGCGCGGTGAACGTGCCGCTCGCCGTGGACGGCGACGAACTGACCGTCACCTGCGTGTACAACGGCAATCCGCACACGGTCGTACGGGTGGACGACACCCCGACGGCGGAGCTCGCCCGGCGGCTCGGCCCCGGGATCGCCGGTCACGAGCGCTTCCCGAACCGCACCAACGTGCAGTTCGTGCGCATGGTGAACCGGTCCGTGATGGAGCTCGAGGTCTTCGAGCGCGGCGCCGGGTACGTGACGGCGTCCGGCGCCGGCGCCTGCGCGGCGGTGTCCGCCGCCCGCGAACTGGGGCTCTGCGACGCCCGGGTGGAGGTCAGGATGCCCGGCGGCACGGTGGAGATCAGCGTGGCCGAGGACGGCCACGTCACCATGACGGGAGACGCCGAACAGGTGGCGGCCGGCTCCTTCGCGCCCGCCCTGCGCGCCCGGCTCGACCGGACGACGCCGGCGAAGACGGTACGGTGAGCCCCTCCCCGCACGCGCGGACGACGCGTGACTACCCGATCCAGCGGTGGGTGTTCGAGGACGCCGCAGGACGCTTCGACATCGACCTCGGCGACAGCAACATGCTCCCCGGGCGTCTCGACTCCCTCAAGGTGCCGGCCGGCCTCGAACTGGACTACGGACACGACCGGGGCCTCGGCGCCCTGCGCGAGGCGGTCGCCGGCCTGTACGGCGGCTCGGCCGAATCGGTGCTCATCACCCAGGGCGCCCAGCAGGCGCTCTACCTCGTGTACGCGGCGCTGCTGACCCCCGGGTCGCGGGTGATCGCCTTCCGGCCGGGCTGGCAGCAGTCCTGGGACGTGCCGCCCGAGCTGGGCGCCCGGGTCGACCTCGTCGGATTCCGCCCGGACCTCAGCTTCGACGTCGAGGCCGCCGAGGCGGTGGCCGGGCCGGACGTGCGGCTGATCGTCGCCAACAGCCCGTGCAACCCGACCGGCCGGCGCATCGGGGAGGACGACCTGCGCGGTCTGGTCGCCCTCGCGGCGCGCACCGGAGCCCATCTGCTGCTCGACGAGGAGTACGCGCTCGACCTCTCGCGCTCGGCGGCCGTCGGCAGCGACCGGGTGATCTCGGTGTCCAGCCTGTCCAAGGTGTACGGCTTTCCCGGGCTGCGGGTCGGCTGGCTCTACGGTCCGCCGGCCGTCGTGGAGAGCTGCGCACGGCGCAAGTTCCTGTCCACCATCTCCAACTCGGTGCTGTGCGAGACCCTGGCCTGCGACGTCCTGGCCCACCGCGAGGACCATCTGCGCACGTACCACGAGGTCACCCAAGCCGGGCTCACCCTCGTACGGGACTTCGCCCGGCGCAACGCGGACGCGGTGACCCTCGTGGAGCCCGAGGGCACCCCCTTCGCCTGGCTCTGGCTCACCACGGGGGAGGAACCCCTCGCGATGTGCCGCAGAGCACTGGACCTGGGCGTCCTGCTGATGCCCGGCGAGACCCTCGGAGCCAGTGACGGCTTCCGGATCTGCTTCGCGCGGTCCCCCGAGGCGGTGGCCGAAGGCCTGAGCCGCGTGGAGCGGGTCCTCAGACCCTCCACTCCCCCGACCGGCCCCGCCCCGGTCCGCTGACCCGCCGGGGCTCCGGCCCCTGGCCCCGTCCCCCGCCACGGGGGCCGCCGCCCCGGCCCGTCAGGACCTCGAGTTCCTCAATTCCGCGCCCCAGGGCGATGCGCCGCGCTGCCGCCCCCGCCCTGCCGCGTCCTTGACCTGCCTCCGCCCCGCCCTGTCCTGCTTCGCCATGCCCTGCCCTGCCCTGCCATGCCCCCGAACGGAGTTCTGTGACGATGAGCATGCACACTGACGAGTCGAACATCCAACTGTCGTTTGGCCAGGAACAGTTGTGGTTCCTGGACCAGATGAGCCCCGGTGAGACCACCTACAACGTCCCGGTGGCCTACCGGCTGCGCGGCCCGCTCGACACGGCCGCCCTGGAAGGCGCGATCAACCTGCTCGTGAAGCGCCACGAGCAGCTCCGGGTCACCTTCCACGCGGCGGACGGTGTCCCCTACCAGGTCGTGTCGCCCGCCGAGGACCGGCCGCTGCCGCTCCGGGACCTCTCCGAGCTGGGCCCGGAGGAGGCCGAGAGCGCGCTGCGCGAGGCGCTGCAGACCGAGGCGGACACGCCGTTCGACCTGGCCGCGGGGCCGATCTCCCGGTTCCAGCTGTTCCGGCTGGCCGCCGACCACCACGTGCTCAGCCTCAGCTTCCACCACATCATCACCGACGGCTGGTCCGGCGGTGTGATCAGCCGGGAGATCTCCGCAGCCTACGACGACCTGGCCGCGGGCCGGGCGCCCTCGCTGCCCGAACTGTCCATCGGCTACGTCGACCACATCAAGCGGCAGCGCAAGCAGCGGGCCGACGGCGTCTGGGAGGAGGAGCTGAAGTTCTGGGAGGAGCGGCTGGCCGGCCTCGAAGCGCTCGAACTGCCCGCCGACCGGCTCCGGCCGCCGGAGCCCACGCAGAACGGCGAGACCTTCGTGGTCGACTTCCCCGTCGAACTGCTCACCAAGGCGCGGGCCTTGGCGCACGAGCAGGGCGCCTCCCTGTACATGGTGGTGGCCGCGGCCCTGAACGTCGTGCTGAGTCGGTACAGCGGCCAGGACGACATCGCCCTCGGGGTGCCCATGCTCGGCCGCACCGACCCCGAACTCGAGGACGTCGTCGGCCTGTTCATCAACATGACGGTGCTGCGGTGCGACCTGTCGGGCGGTGTCACGTTCACCGAGCTCCTCGAGCGGATCGCCGACGCGAACCTGGACATGTACGACAACCAGGACGTACCGTTCGACCACGTCGTCGACCGCGTGCAGACGACCCGGGACGCGGGACGCAACCCGCTCTTCCAGATCGCCTGCCAGCTCCTCGGCGAGGCCAGCACCGGCGACGCCCTCGAACTGAGCGGCCTGTCATCCGAGTCGATCACGCTGGCCACCTCGCGCTCGCGGTTCGACCTGTCCTTCAGCTTCATCGAGGGCGCCGAACGCCTGCGTCTCATCGTCGAGTTCGCCACCGACCTCTACGACCGCTGGCGCGTCGAGGCGATGATCGACCACTTCCGCACGGTGCTCGACGCCGCCGCGGACGCCCCGGAGACCCCGGTCTCCGCGCTGCCGATGCTCTCCGAGGCCGAGCGCGCCGAGCTCCTGGAGGTGGGACGCGGCGCCGACTTCGACTACACCACGGAGCCGGTGCACGCGACGATCGCCCGGATCGCCGAGGAGAACCCCGACCTGGTCGCGGCGGTCTGCCGCGGCGTGGAGATGACGTACGGCGAGCTGATGCGCCGGGCCGGCAAGCTCGCCCGGTACATCCGTTCCCGCGGGGTGCGCCAGGAGGAGGTCGTGGCCATCGCCATGGACCGCGACCTGGACGCGCTGGTCGCGATCCTGGGTGTCATGGTCTCCGGGGCCGCCTACACCATCATCGACCCCTCGCACCCCAACGCCCGCCTCGACCACATGTTGCGGGACACCAAGAGCCCGCTGGTCATCACCCGGGCCGCCTCGCTCGGCGACCTGCCGGAGTCGTGCGGCTGGGAGACCGTCCGGATCGACGCCGACTGGGACGTCATCGAGGCCCAGCCGGACGACGAGCCGCTCGAGGAGTGGGCGCAGCCCGCCTCCCTGGTCTACGTCCTCTACACCTCCGGTTCCACCGGGCGGCCCAAGGGCGTGATGATCGAGCAGCGCGGCCTGCGCATGTTCATCGAGGCGTACCGGCGCAGCTTCGGCGAGTGGAACACCGAGGACCGGCTCCTGCAGTTGCCCGCGCTGACCTTCGACATGTCCCAGGGCGAGATCTTCGCGGGTCTGATCAGCGGCTCGGCGCTCGTGCTCGTGGCTCCGGAGGACGCCTCGTCGCCGGAGGCCCTGGGGGCCCTGATGCGTGACCAGCGGGTGACCTACGCGGGGCTGTCCCCGGCGATCCTCTCCGTGGTCGAGGCGGGGCCGTACCCGGATCTGAAGTACATCATGGGCGGGGCGGAGGCGCTGCCGGCCGATCTGGTCAACAAGTGGAACCTGCCGGGCCGGAAGTTCGTGAACCTCTACGGCCCCACCGAGGCGTCGGTGGCGACCACCGAGTACCTGTGCGAGCACAAGGAGTGGCAGTCCTCGCCGCCCATCGGCCGCCCCGAGTTCAGCCGGCTGCACTACGTGGTGGACAAGGAGTTCAACCTGGTGCCGGTCGGCGTGCCGGGCGAGCTGCTGATCGGCGGCGACGACGGCCTCGCGCGCGGCTACCTCAACCTGCCGGAGCTGACGGAGGAGAAGTTCGTCCCCGACCCGATCCTGGGCAAGGGCCGGGTCTACCGCACCGGCGACCTGGTGCGCTGGACCCGTGATCTCCAGATCGACTTCATCGGGCGGCTCGACAACCAGGTGAAGCTGCGCGGGCTGCGGATCGAGCTCGGTGAGATCGAGTCCGGCCTGCTGACGCACCCGAAGGTCCGGATGGCCCTGGTGCTGCTGCGCGAGGACTACGGGGAGAAGCAGCTCGTCGCGTACTACACGGTGCTCGGTGACGTCTCGCCGACGGTGGCGGAGCTCCGTGAGCACCTGGGCGCGACGATGCCCGAGTACATGGTGCCGACCGGGTGGGTGGAGCTGGCGGAGTTCCCGCTGACCCCGGCCCGCAAGATCGATCGCACCAAGCTGCCGGCTCCGGTGTCCGGTTCGGGCGACGGGACGGCGAGCTTCGTCGCCCCGGTGACGGCGACCGAGGAGAAGGTGGCCGAGGTGTTCGGCACCGTTCTGTCCGTGACGCAGGTCAGCGCGGACAGCAACTTCTTCGAGCTGGGCGGCAATTCGCTGCAGGCGATGCGGGTGGTGAGCCGGCTCAACAAGCACTTCGGGGTGAAGGTCAACGTCCGGCTCCTGTACGGCGGTGCCTCGGTCGCCACGGTCGCCACGGCCATCGACACGCTGGTGGAGTCGAAGGCGGGTACGCGTGCTTGACGCCCCACGGGTCTCGATCCCGTCCCCGTCGCCGCCCGTGCCGCCGGCGCCCGCAGTACCCGCGCCGGCGCCCCTGCCCGCGCCGCAGAACGGCTCCGGCTCCGGCTCCGCGCAGGCGGTGCTGCTTCGCCGGGGGATGGAGCTGCTGAACGGGACCGACCCCGAGCTGGCGCTGTTCCTCGACCGGGAGGTGGAGCGGCAGGCCATGACCCTCGCCATGGTGGCGTCCGCCAGCGCCGCGGGCCCCGCGGTGCTGGCCGCGGGCGGCGCCGCCCTGTCGAACGTGACGGCCGAGGGCTATCCGGGGGCTCGCTACCACCCCGGTGCGGAGCGGTTCGACGGTGTGGAGCGACTCGCCGTCGACCGGGCCAAGCGTGCCTTCGGCGCCCGTTACGCCAATGTGCAGCCGCATTCCTGCTCCTCGGCCAACCAGGCGGTGCTGGCCGCGCTGCTGCCCCCGGGCGGTGTTCTGCTCGCCCTGGACCTGGACTCCGGCGGGCATCTCACGCACGGGTCCGCCGCGTCGGTGACCGGTCACCACTACCGGGCGGTGCACTACGGCCTGGACGACCAGGGGTTCATCGACTACGACCAGGTGGCCGAGCTGGCCCTCGCTCACCGTCCCAAGGTGCTCATCGCCGGGGCCAGCGCCTATCCGCGGATCCTGGACTTCGCCCGGTTCCGCGCCATCGCGGACTCCGTCGGGGCGTATCTGGTGGCCGACATCTCGCACATCGCCGGTCTGGTGGCCGCCGGGGAGCACCCCAGCCCCATCGATCTGGCGCACGTCACGACCACCAGTACGTACAAGCAGCTGGGCGGGCCGCGCGGGGGGCTGATCCTGATCGGGGAGGAGCACCTGACTCCCGGCCCGGACGCCCGCCGCACCCCGCTCTCCCGGCTGATGCAGCGCGCGGTGTTCCCGCAGTCCCAGGGCACGCCGAGCCCTGCGTCGGTCGCCGCGAAGGCCCACGCGCTCAAGCTGGTGGCGGAGCCGGCGTTCGGGGACACGATGCGGCTGGTCCGTGCGGACGCCGCGGCGCTCTCCGACGCCCTGGGCGAGGCCGGATACCGGATCCTGACCGGCGGTACCGAGAACCACATGGTGCTCCTGGACATGCTCGACCGCGGCATGACCGGTGTGGTCGCCGAGCGCGCCCTGGAGGAGTGCGGGATCCTCACGAACCGCAACCGCATCCCGAAGGACACCAAGGCGCCGCTCGTCGCCAGCGGTCTGCGTCTGGGCACGAACGTGCTGGCGCAGCGGGGCATGGGGCCGGATCAGATGCGGGTCTGCGCCGCTCTGCTCCACGACGTGCTCAGCGCGACGACCGTGCTCGGTGACACCGAGTTCCGCACCGACCCCGTGGTGCGCGACCGGGTGACGGCCGAGGTGGCCGCGCTGTGCCGCACCCACCCGCTGCCCTTCGGGGCCGGCGTCGGCGCCGCCGATGTCTCCGACCGCGAGCCAGGAGAGAGGTCTTGAGCCGGAACCCGGATTCCATGACGACTTCCGCACCGGACGCCGTACCCGCGCCCGTGACGGCGGGTGCCTCGGCTCCCGTGCCGTCGCCGCCCGTGCTGCTGCCGATCGATCGTCCACGCCTGCCCGGGGCCGCTCCAGAGCGGACGGGCTCCGCCCGGCTGCCGCTCGGTCCCTCGGCCGGGTCGGCCCCGGAGGGAATCCTCCTGGCGGGCTTCACCGCCCTGCTCCACCGCTGGAGCGGTCAGGCCGACTTCGGCTTCCTCGTGACGACACCCGGTGTCGGTACGGCGGTCCGCCTGAGCCGTACCGTCACCGGCACGGAGACGGTGGCCGGGCTCGCCGCCGGCTCGGCCCCCGTCGGGACGGCGGAGGCCGGGCCGGCGGGTCGGGACGAGTTCGAGCTGGTCCTGCACCCGCCGGGCGAGGAGGACGACGGCCTGCCGAGCGCGGAGCTGCGGTACGCCCCCGAACTCTTCGACCGGGCCACCGTGGTCCGGCTGCTCGACTCCTACCGCACGCTCCTGGAGGACGCGCTCGCGGACCCGGAGCGGCCGGTGTCGCGGCTGCGGCTGCTCCCCGAGGACGAGCTGCGCCGGATGCTCGTCGAGTGGAACGACACCGCGGCGGACCTTCCGCACGACGTCTGTCTGCACACCGCGTTCGAGGCCCGCGCCGCCGGGGCCCCGGACGCCCTCGCCCTGGTGGGCGGTGACCGGAGCTGGACGTACCGCGAGGTGAACGAGGCGGCGAACCGTCTCGCCCACCATCTGCGGGGCCTCGGGGTCGGCCCCGACCGGCGGGTCGGCATCTGCCTGGACCGCTGCGCCGAGCTGCTCGTCGCCGTCCTCGGGGTGCTCAAGGCGGGCGGCGCCTACGTGCCGCTCGACCCCGACTACCCCCGGCAGCGCCTCGCCACGATGGTGGCCGGCACGTCCTGCGCGGTGGTCGTCAGCCGGAGCGGTCCCGCCGACAGCCTGCCTCCCGCGGGCACGGGGCCCGACACCCCGGTGGTGCTCCTCGACCGGGCAGAGGAGCTCCTCGCCGGGCTCCCCACCCACGATCCGGAGGGCGGCGCCACCCCCGACGACCTCGCGTACATCATCCACACGTCCGGGTCGACCGGCGCCCCGAAGCCGATCGCCCTGCGGCACCGCGGGGTGATGAACAACATCGCCGACCTCAACTCCCGCTTCGGCGTGGGCCCGGGGGACCGGGTCCTGGCCCTGTCGTCGCCCAGCTTCGACATGTCGGTGTACGAGTTCCTCGGGCTCACCGCCGCGGGCGGAACGGTGATCCTGCCGGAGCCGGAGCGGTCGAAGGATCCGGAGCACTGGGCGGACCTGCTCGCCGCCCACCGGGTCACCGTCTGGAACTCGGCTCCCGCTCTCCTGGACATGGTCGTCGACCACCTGGACAGCATCGGTGCCCAGCCGCTCGGCGACCTGCGTCTGGCGCTGCTCGGCGGCGACTGGATTCCCGTGTCGCTGCCCGACCGGGCACGGGCGTTCGCCCCCGCACTGCGCTTCGTCGCCCTGGGCGGAGCGACGGAGTCCTCGATCCACTCGACGATCTTCGAGGTGGTGAAGACCGACTCCCGCTGGACGAGCATCCCGTACGGACGCCCGATGGCCAACCAGCGCACGTACATCCTCGACGACGGTCTCCAGCCCGTGCCGCCGGGGGTCCCCGGCGAACTGCACCTTGCGGGGATCGGGCTCGCCCGGGACTATCTCGGCCGGCCCGAACAGACGGCGGAGCGGTTCTTCGAGTGGTCCTGCGGCGAGGTGTCGGGCGAGCGTCTCTACCGGACGGGCGATGTGGCCCGGTACGGTCCCGACGGGCTGATCGAACTCCTCGGCAGGGCGGACTTCCAGGTCAAACTGCGCGGTCTGCGGATCGAGCTGGGCGAGATCGAGTCCGTGCTCCGCGCCCATGACACGGTCAGGGAGGCGGTCGTCACCGCGCATCCCGACGGAGCGGGCGACCGGCGGCTCGTCGCCCATCTCGTCGCCGAGAGCGGCCGGAACGTGGAGCCCGCAGAGGTCGCCGAGCACGCCGCCCGGGCCCTCCCCGCCTTCATGGTGCCCGGCACCGTGCTCGTCCTGGACGAGCTGCCCCTGACGCCCAACGGCAAGGTCGATCGCAAGGCGCTCCCGGCGCCGCCCGACGACCTCGGCGAGCCGCCGGCGAGCGGCACCGCGCCGTCCACGCCGACCGAGAAGGCGGTGGCCGAGGTCTTCGCGGCCGTGCTCGGCACGTCCCGGATCGGGGCGGACAGCGGGTTCTTCACGCTCGGCGGCAACTCCCTCCAGGCGATGCGCGCGGTCACCCGGCTCAACAAGCACTTCGGGATCCGGGTGAACGTCCGTCTGCTGTACGGCGGTACGACGGTCAGCGGCATCGCACGTGTCATCGACGAGCGGCTCGCACCGCCCGCACCCACCCCGAACGGAGCGCCGACCCCGTGATCGAACCGACCGTCGGCAGTCTCGTCACCCTCCGCGCGGAGGGTGACCTGCTTCCGCTGCACTGCGTCCATCCGGTCTCCGGATCGCCGTTCTGCTACTCGTCGATGGCGCACCGAATCGCCCCGGCGCGCCCGGTGTTCGGATTCGAGGCGCCAGGATTCGACGGCGCCTCGGAGCCCTTGACGTCGATCCGCGAGCTGGCCGAGCTGCACACGGCCTCGCTCCGGGCGGACCGGCCGCACGGCCCCTACCAGTTGCTCGGATGGTCCCTCGGCGGGGTCGTCGCGTACGAGATGGCACGGCTCCTCGTCGCCGCGGGTGAGGAGGTGCCGCTGCTCGTCATCGTGGACGCGGCGCTGCCCGGGACGCAGTCGGTGCCGCCCGACGACGAGCTGGCCCGCTACTTCCTGTACGACTTCCTCGGCGTGACCCGTGACCGGGCCCCCGGTGTCGACAAGGCGCTGGCCGGTGTGCGCCCGGGGGCGGAGCCGGCCGAGGTCTTCGCCGCGGCGGAGCTCCACGGCGCCGTACCCGAGGAGTTCGACGCGGAGTTCCTGCTGGAGCGCTACGCCCTCTTCCGTACGCATGTCGTGGCCATGCGCGAGCACCGGCTCGACGCGGTGTACGACGGGCCCACGATCCTGATCAGAGCCGCGGAATCGGTGGAGCGGCTCCTCGACTGGAGTCCGTACGCGAGCCGGCTCACCGAGCACATCGCACCGGGTGACCACCATTCCGTGTGGCAGGACCCGGGCCTGGCGGCCATCACCGCCGTCGTCAACGAGGCGCTACGAGAGGCGAGTCCGGCATGACGGAGCACGGCACGCCCACCGCGTCGGCCCCCGCGGCCGAGGCGGAGGGCCCTCCTCGGTCGCTCTGGCGCGACAGGGACTTCATGGTGTTCTGGGCGGGCGAGGGGCTCTCCCTCTATGGCACCCAGATCACCCAGCTCGCGCTGCCGCTGACCGCGGTCCTGGTCTTCGGCGTGGGCGCCGGGGAGCTGGGCATGCTGCGGTTCGCACAGCTGGTTCCCTTCCTCGGGCTCGCCCTGCTCTTCGGCGTCTGGGTGGACCGGGTGCGGAAGCGGCCGGTGATGCTGGGCGCCAACCTGGTCCGGATGGTGCTGATCGGGCTCGTGCCGGTCCTGTACGAGTTCGGGCTGCTCACGCTGCCGACGCTGTACGCGCTCGCGCTCGGCATCGGGGTGGCGACGGTGCTCTTCGACGTCAGCTGGATGTCGTACGTTCCGGTGCTCGTGAAGGACCGGCGCAGCCTCCTCGAGGCGAACACCAAGCTGAACGCAACGCTGTCGTCGGCGGACATCGCCGGGCCCGGTCTCGCCGGCACACTCGTGAGCGTGTTCTCGGCGCCGTTCGCCATGACCGCCAACGCCTTCTCGTACGCCCTGTCGGTGGTGTCGCTGCTCCTCATCAGGAAGCCCGAGCCCGCGCCGGCGGTGCCGGAGGAGAAGCGGCGGCTGCGCGTCGAGCTCTTGGAGGGGCTGCGCTGGGTGTTCGGGAACCGCTGGCTGCGTGCGATGGGGCTCGTCGGCTGTTCGTGCAACTTCCTGCTGACCATGGTGCAGACGCTGTTCCTGCTCTACGCGGTGCGCGACAAGGAACTGTCCGCCGCGGCGGTCGGTTTCGTGATGGGCGCGGCGGCCGTGGGAGGCCTGCTCGGCGCGCTGGTGTCCGGGATGGTGGTGCGCCGTCTTTCGGTGGGCACCGCGTACCGGGTGTCGGTGTCGGTGATCTTCCTCGGCCCGCTGCTCATTCCCGCGGCGGGCGGTCCCCGCTGGCTGCTCGTGGGCCTGTTCGTGGCCTCCTTCTTCATGGAGTACGTGGGCGCGAGCGTCTCGAACGTGCTCATCGTGAGCCTGCGTCAGACCATCACCCCGCAGCATCTGATGGGCCGGATGACGGCCGCGATGCGCATGCTGCTGTACGGCGGCGGGGCGCTCGGCGGGCCCGTCGGCGGCCTGCTCGCGGCGCTCGCCGGTCTGCACGGTGCCCTGTGGATCGCGGGCCTGCTGTCCGCGGCGATGCTGGTCCCGATCTTCCTGTCCCCGGTCGGCAGGCTGCGCGCCATGCCCACCGGGCCGGAGGACGAGGCGTTCATCTCACGGTGAGGTCCGTCGCCCGCGTGACGTCCTCACGCTGGCGGAAGGCGGCCCTCCGGAGGACCGCGGCGCGCCGCAGTACGACGGCGTAGGGTTCGCCCTCGTCCGGGTCCGCCGCGTCGAGCCGTGCCAGGGCCGCCCTCCGGTTCAGCATCGGCTCCTGCTGGGCGCACTCGGCCGCGTAGATCCCCAGGAGGTCGTGGAGGCGGTAGCGCTGCCCGTGGTCCTCCAGGAGGTGGTGGGCGACGAGCTGGCCGAGCAGCCGCCGGGCGGTGTCGCGGTCCGTGTCCGCGAGCGACGCGGCGGCGGAGACCGTGATCGGACCGTCCTTGCGCAGGCCGAGGAAGCGGAACATCCGTGCCGCTTCCGCGGGCAGGGCCCGGTACGACGTCTCGAACGCGTCGCGCACGCTCGCGAGGGCGTCGTCGGCGACGGTGAGGCGGTCGAGCCGGCCGCTCTCCCTCGTGTACTGCTCCACGAGCGTCGCCAGCGGGACGCCGGGGTTCGCGGTGAGTGCTTCGGCGGTGATGCGGAGCGCGAGCGGCAGCCCGCCGCAGAGGGCGGCGAGGCGCCGGGCCGCTTCCCCGTGGTCCGTGAGCCGCCCGCCGGACAAGGTGGTGAGCAGCTCGGCGGCCTCGTCGGCGGCCAGTGGCCGGACGGCGACCGTGCGCGCGCCGTCCCTGGCGGCCAGGCCGCCGAACCGCTGGCGGCTCGTGGCCACGACGCAGGACGCGCCGCGCGGGATCAGGGGCCTCAGCTGGTCCGCGCTGAGGGCGTCGTCCAGGACGATCAGCGTGCGTTTGCCGTACAGCAGGCTGCGGTAGAGGGTGGCGCGGCCCGCGAGGTCCCGTGGGATGCGCGTGCTGTCGGCTCCGAGACTGGTGAGCAGATGCAGCAGCGCGTCCGACGCGGTCAGCGGCCTGCCGCGCAGCCCGTTGCCGCAGAGGTCGACATAGAGCTGGCCGTCCGGGAAGCGGTCCGCGAGCCGGTGCGCGAGTTCCAGCACGAGTGCGGACTTGCCGACGCCCGCGGGGCCGTCGACGACGATCACCGGGGTGCTGCGCTGGGCGAACTCGTCGTCGACGAGTGCCTCCAGCTCCTTCAGCTCCGTCTCGCGTCCGGTGAAGCCGCGTGCCACCGGAGGGAGTTGTGCGGGTACGGGCAGTCCGGCGCCCCGTCCGTCACGGGGCCTGGGGGCCAGGTTCCCCGCGGGGAGCCGTAACTCGCGCTGTCCGGCGAGGATCCGCCGGTGGAGGTCCTGGAGCTCGGTCCCCGGCTCGATGCCCAGCTCGCGGCGCAACAGCCGGCGGGTCTCCGTGTACACGGTGAGGGCGTGCGCCTGGCGGCCGGCGTGGTAGAGCGCCAGCATGAGCAGCCAGCGGAGCTTCTCGCGCAAGGGTTCGTCGGCCACGGCGCGTGAGAGCTGGTCGACCGCCTCGGCGTATTCGCCGGCCTCCAGCATGACCGCGGCCCACTCCTCGACCGCGGTCAGGCGCAGGTTCCGCAGCCGGACGCCCTCCATGGCGGCGAAGGGTCCCGGGACCCCTGCGTAGGCCTCGCCCCTCCAGAGCGCCAGGGCGTCCTCGTACAGCCGTAAGGTCGTTTCGGCGCTGCCGCCCTCGCGTGACCTGCGGGCGTGGCCGTGCCGCTGGACGAAGAGCGTGGCGTCGACGTCCACCGGGTCGAGCCGCAGGCAGTAGCCCCCCGACGCCGAGGAGAGCACGGCGCTGGCGGCCCTGCTGCCGCGTGCGGGCTCCAGCGCGCGGCGCAGCCGGGCCACGTAGGTGTGGACGCCGTTGGCCGCCGTCTCCGGTGTGTCGCTGCCCCAGAGGGCGCTGGTGATGGTCTGTCCGCTCACCACCTCGCCGGCCCGGCTGGCGAGCAGGCTCAGGACCGCGCGCTGTTTGGGTGAGCCCAGCGGGACTTCCTCACCGTCCCGCCAGGCACGTATCGGTCCCAGAAGCTGGATGCGAAGAGATGCCCCCGTGCAGATCATCGTGCCGTTCACCCCTCAGGAATCACCGAGCATTGAAGTGGTCATGACATATGCGACTGCGCAGCGTGCCGGAAGGGTCGTCACTCGAGGCATGGCCGCGAATGTAGATCCGGACACCAGGGCGGCACCAGGCCCTTCAGGGAGCATCGGGCATGCTCCGAAAGGCGTACTGCCGCTCGCCCTTCCCCGCAGGGTCGATGAGCCGCGCCTCCAGCGCCTTGTTGACGGCCCCGATGCGCGAGGCCGCGCCCAGCTTCTCGAAGATGTTCCGCAGGTGCCGCTTCACCGTCGCCTCGGTGATGCCGAGGAGGACGGCGATCTGACGATTGCTCAGCGCTTCGGCGACACGCATGAGGACCTCTCGTTCGCGGGGCGAGAGGGGCTGCCGGGCGGCACCGCGGAACGCGGTTCCCGACGTCGCGCCGCACGGCAGGGCGATCATGACCGCCGAGGAGTCGCCGCGAGTGAGTTCGTGGAGCTCGAGGCGGCGCAGGGCGAGGCCGGCCGCGCTGCCGACGCGGTCGTGGATCTCCCGCGCCATCGCCTCGCGGCTGCGCCGGGTGGAGTCCCGTACGACATCGAGCAGCTGGTGGTCGCATTCGTCCGCGCGGTCCGCCCCGCACGCGCGGTCATCGGCGTCAGTGCGGCCAGGGGCGTCAGCGCCTTCCGCGCCGTCCGTCAGTGAGCGCGTGACCGCCGCCTGAACCCGTGCCGGCAGCCGTACAGCGCTCGGTGCGCCGGACGACCGCAGGGTCAGGGAGCGCTCCAGGTACTCCGCGACGACCTCGACCAGCAAGGATCCCGCACGCACGGCGTGGACCGACACGGCTCCTCCCCGGGCGATCCGGCCGGCACCCCGCGGGCCCGTGAGCCGCACGGATCGCGGCTCGCCCGATGCCCCGGCACCGGTGCCCGGCGTGGCCCAGCACTCGTTCAAAATTCCATGAACCCGATCACATACGGAATCCCAGGCTTCCATGTCCAGCCCGAGCGGATTGCGTTCTTCGACGAGCCTGCTCCGATAGGCGTCGAGCAACCCGGCCTCGCAGGAGAGTAAATGCGCGGCCGACTCCTCGTCTTCGACACAAGGACCTCGCCGTGACTTTCCCCGCGCCGATGTGTCGGACACGTCTCCCCCTTCCCCGATGCCCATCCCTCCGCCGGTTCCCTCGACACACGGACGGTGCAAAACGGAGAGAAATGCCGGAGATCGCCATGATCTTGCCGTACCACCAAAAGGACGTCAAGTGGGCGTGCCCATGGAATCAACATGTTCATACGCCATTGACGAAGACACCAGTCCTCCGAAAGAACTCGGACGGCGACGAACGTCCGACCCGTCGACTTCCGGTCCGCCCGAGGGTCACCACAGGGACCGCCCAAGGGCCACCGAAGGACCGCCGAACACCCGTGGTGTCACGGGCGAACACCAACGGAACACTGTGACAGGGGCGGCCCGACACCACCAGCCGATCCCCCACCACCCGTCAATGCGGCGCTGACGCGAACGTCTGTTTCCGGCCGACTGGGCACCGCCCTCCGGGCGCACGACGGACACATCCCACATCGCCGCATTCATGTCGTATCAGGTCACCATGGACTTGAATTCCCTGCCAAGTCGCGACGCACGCCACCATGACCATCCGAGTGAAATCCTACGGAATACGAAACGGCTGCCCGTCCACAACCCCGGGACCAATACCCCCGGCCGAATACCGCGTCCTCCCAGAGGGCCCGAAATCCTTTCGGACCATTCCGATCCCTCCGGAAAACAATGCACCACACGGGCGCACGGGTTGCACTGGTAAAGGCACTCCCGCATATCGGGGGCTCCCGCACGCCCGGGGGCGGGGGCTCGTATGCCGAACCGAAGAAGAACGGCCACCGGCGGCCGGGCTTCGGCCGGTCCGCGCCGATCCGGGGGCCTCGGCTGGCCGCTGAGCGCCGACAGCCCCGCCCGGCAGACGCCCCGCCGGGTCACCATCGCCCGTACATCGCTCGAACGCCACGACATTCTGCGGCCGTTCCTGTCGTATACCGAACGACCGAAGCGGATTGCCCGGACGGGGATGCAAATCCTCAAGGAACGGCATGCTCCTGGGAGTGGCTCGACACGTCCGGCCGCCTTCATCCCGCCCCGGGACGACTCGCCATGTCCGCGTCATGCCGATTCCGCCCCGGGCATTTCCTGTCGGCGGGAGAGAGCGGCGCGGAACTCCCGCAGTCCCCCACGGGTCGACGGGATGTCGTCAGCCGGCGCCGAGGCCGGACGGTGCGACGCCGGTCCGCCACGCGCCCCTGCCTCCCACCCCCTCACGAGGCCTTCACAGGGACGCCATAACTATGGCTGGAATGCAGCGAGTTGTGGCTCGTGTGTTCACAGAACCCCCCAGAGATCGCTAACTTCCCCTCAACCTCGTTCGCCCCGGGAAGGACCTCGTGAACGCATCCTCTCGCAGAGCCACGGCCACCCTCGCCGCAGCCGCTCTGGCGACCCCGCTCCTCCTGGCCTCCGCCTCACCCGCCTCCTCCGAGCAGGACAGGGCAGGCCGGGAAGCCGCCGCGCTCTCGAAGGCGCTCGTTCGCGAGGCGTCCGCCGAGGACGCCTTCAAGCACCTCCAGAGGTTCCAGGCGATAGCCGACTCGGCGGGCGGCCACCGCGTCGCCGGCTCGCTGGGGCACGACGCCTCGGCCGCGCACGTCTACCAGCAGCTGAAGAGGGCCGGGTACGACGTCTCGTACCAGCGGTTCGACTTCATCTACACGCAGACGCTGGCCGAGAAGCTCTCCACCATCACCCCGGCCCCACGCGACATCGAGATCAGGGCCCTGACGTACACCCCGTCGACGCCGGTGGGCGGGGTGACGGCCGAGGTGGCGGCCGTCCCGGTCGACGCCGACGGCACCACCGGCTGCGAGCCCGGCGACTACACCACGGGCACCTACACCGGCAGGATCGCGCTGATCAGGCGCGGCGGCTGCTCCTTCGCCGCCAAGCAGCAGCAGGCCGCCGCCGCGGGCGCCACCGGCGCCCTCATCTACAACAACATCGACGCCGGATACGGTCCGCTCTCGGGCACCCTCGGCGACCCGGCCGCCGCGAAGATACCCACCGGCGGGATGAGCAAGGCCGAGGGCGAGAAGCTCGCCGCCGACCTCGCCCAGGGCCCGGTGACCCTCTCCTTCGAGATCCGCCAGCTCCAGGAGAAGCGTTCCACCAACAACGTGATCGCCGAGACGAAGAACGGCGACGCCGCCGACACCGTGATGCTCGGGGCCTCGCTCGACTCGGTGCTCGCGGGTCCGGGCATCAACGACAACGGCTCCGGCGCCGCCGGACTGCTCGACGTCGCGCTCAAGCTGGCCAAGAAGGAGAAGCACCCGCGGAACAAGGTGCGCTTCGCCTGGTGGTCGGCCGCGGAGAGCGGCCTGCTCGGCTCCCACCACTACGTCGCGAACCTCACGCCGCCCGCCATGCAGGAGATCAAGCTCTACCTGAACTTCGAGCTGATCGCCTCCGCGAACCACGGCCTGTTCGTGTACGACGGCGACAACTCGGACGGCGCCAACACGCAGACCGCCCCGGCGGGCTCCGACCGGCTCGAGCGCGACATCACCGCGTTCCTCGGCACGAAGGGGCTGCCGCACGCCGGCACGCCGTTCGTCGCCCGCTTCGACTACGGCCCGTTCGTCACCGCAGGCATCCCCTCCGGCGGTACGTTCGCCGGCGCGGAGGGCCTCAAGTCGCCTGCCGAGGCGCAGAAGTTCGGCGGGACGGCTGGGGTCGCGTTCGACCCGAACTACCACGCCGCCGGGGACACCCTCGGCAACATCAGCATGACGGCGTTCGAGCGCAACATCGACGTCATCGCGAACGCCGTCGGCACCTACGCGCACGACCTCGGCAGCCTGCGGCAGCCGTCCGCCGCCGGGCGGTCCGACATCCGGCCGACCGGCGACGCACCCGAGGGCGTCGGCCCCGGCGTGACCGAGTAGGACGGCCCCCACCCCCGTACTCCCGGTGCCGGCGCCCCGTCCGACGGCCCGGCACCGGTGGTCGTGCACCGTCCCACGGCATCCCGCGACCCAGACGCACCGCCCCAGACGAGCCGTCCGACAGAAAGCCGAGGCCATGCCCATCGACGTCACCGCACTCCGGGCCCACTTCCCCTCCCTCGACCACGGGCTCGCCTTCTTCGACGGGCCGGGCGGCACCCAGACCCCGCGCCCCGTCGCCGAGGCCATCGCCGCGACGCTCACCGGCCCCCTCTCCAACCGGGGCACGGTCAGCCCGTCCGAGCGCAACGCCGAGCAGTCCGTCACCGACTTCCGCGCCGCCTACGCCGACCTGCTCCACATGCCCGCGAGCGGCATCGTCCACGGGCGCAGCGCCACCCAGCTCACGTACGACTTCTCCCGCACCCTGGCCAAGGGCTGGCGGCCGGGGGACGAGATCATCGTGAGCCGCCTCGACCACGACACCAACGTCCGTCCCTGGGTCCAGGCGGCCGAGCACACGGGAGCGACGGTCCGCTGGATCGACGTCGACCCGGAGACGGCGGAGCTCGACCTCAGGTCGTACGAGCGGGCCCTCTCGTCCCGGACCCGGGTGGTGGCGGTCACCGCGGCCTCGAACGTCCTGGGCACCAAGCCGCCCGTCCGCCGGATCGCCGACCTGGCCCACGAGGCGGGCGCCCTCGTGTACGTGGACGGGGTGCACTACGCGGCACACCACCTCGTGGACGTGCCCGCGCTGGGCGCGGACCTGTTCGTGTGCTCGCCGTACAAGTTCCTCGGCCCGCACTGCGGCGTGCTCGCCGGAGCGCCGGAACTCCTCGAGACCCTCCGCCCGGACAAGCTCCTGCCGTCCTCGGACGCCGTCCCCGAACGCTTCGAGTTCGGCACCCTGCCGTACGAGATCCTCGCGGGCGCCCGCGCCGCCGTGGACTTCCTCGCCGCGATGGACCCCGGCCCCGGCGTCACGCGCCGGGAGCGGCTGACGCGGTCCCTGGCCTCCCTGCACGCACACGAAATGACGCTGCGTACGAGGCTGGAGGAGGGCCTCAGGGACCTCGGCGACGCCGTCACGCTGCACTCGAAGGCCCAGGACCGCACCCCGACGTTCCTGATGACCCTCGAAGGCCGCGACCCGCGCGAGGCCCAGCTCCACCTGGCCGCCCGCGACGTCCTCGCCACCGCCGGCCAGTTCTACGCGCACGAGCCGTTCGCCGCGCTGAAGCTGGAGGGCCCCGCCCTGCGGGTCGGTCTGGCGCCCTACAACACGACCGACGACATCGACCGGCTCCTCGCGGGCCTCGCCGAGTTCCTCTGACGTTCAGAAGGGGATGTCGGCGAGGGTGCGGTTGAGGGCACTGTCGGGGCGGCCGGTGAGCTCCTCCCACGTGCCCTCCTCGGCGACCCGTCCGGCTTCGAGGACGGCGATGCGGTCCGCGCGGCGGATGGTGGCGCGGCGGTGGGCGATGACGAGGGTCGTCCGTCCTTCCTCACGGAGCGCGGTGGCGAGTTCGGCGTCGCTCGCGTTGTCCAGGTGGGCGGTGGACTCGTCCAGTACCAGGACTCTCGGCCGCGCCAGGAGCGCGCGGGCCAGGGCCATCCGGGCCCGCTGGCCTCCGGAGAGGGTGGCGCCGCGCTCGCCGACCGGGGTGCTCAGGGGGGCGATCCGGTCGACGCCGCACCGGCGGGCCGTCTCGGCGAGGAGGTCGTCGTCGGCCTCGGGGGCGGCGAGCCGCAGGTTGTCGGCGAGGGTGCCGTGGAAGAGGGGCGTCTCCTGGCCCACCAGCGCGACGGCCCGCCGCAGGTCGGCGTCGCCCACCTCCCGTACGTCGACGGGCGGCCCGTCGGCGGGGATCAGCTGGACCGCCCCGGCTGACGGGTCCCAGAAGCGGGCCAGGAGGTGGGCACAGGTGGACTTGCCCGCACCCGAGGCGCCGACCAGGGCGAGGGTCTGCCCCGCGGGGACGGTCAGCTCGACGCCGTCGAGTACGGGGCCGCCGCCGTAGTCGAACCGCACCCGGTGCAGTCGGACGCCCAGCGGGCCGGGGGGAAGCGCGCGGGGAACGGCGGGCGGCGGGGCGAGTGCGGGGGCCTTGACGGCCGCGCCGACGCGGGCGGCGGCGGCACGCAGGGCCACGGCCTGGCTGAGGGACCTGGCCGACTCCGCGACGGGCCCGAGCACGGCGAGGGAGAGCGCCATCGCCGCCGGTGCCCAGGCGCCGTGCAGCCGTCCCGAGGTCATGGCGTGTGCCGCGGCGGCCACCACTCCGAGGAGCGCCCCCACGATGAGGAGATCGCGGACCGCGGCGGCGCCGGCCTCCCAGGTGGCCTCGGCGCGCTGGGCGTCGCCGACCTGCCGTCCGCGGACCGCCAGTCGGCGGCGGCGTCCGGTGAGGGCGCCGAAGGCGAGCAGCTCGCGCAGGCCGTCGACGATCTCCACCGTGTCGGCCGAGAGACCGGCGACGGCCGTCCGGGTGCGGGCGCCGCGTGCCGCGCGCCCGCGGGCCTCGGCGAAGGGGGCCGCGGTGAGCAGCGCCGCGACCGGCAGGACGGCCGCGAGCAGCCAGGGCTCCACCGTGGCGAGGACCGCCGCGCCGCCGGTGAAGACCGTACCCGCGGCGAGGAGCTGTGCGGTGGTGTGGGCGTAGAGGAACTCCAGTGCCTCGACGTCGGCCATGGCGGTGGCGGCGAGGTCGCCGCTGCGCCGGCCGGCGACGCGGGCGGGCGCGCTGCGGGCGAGCCCGTCGAAGACGCGTACGCGCAGCGCGGCGAGGACCCGGTAGGCCAGGTCGTGCGAGAGGTCCATCTCGCGCCAGGTCATCAGGGCCCGTACGAGCACGAGGGCGGCGAGCGCGGTGACGGTGCCGGACGAGGGGGCCCGGCCTTCGATGACGGCCGTTCCCACGGTGTGGGCCGCCAGGGTGAGGAGGGTGACGAGGGAGGCCTGCTCGAGGAGGGCGGCGGCGCAGGTGCGGGCCGTCATGGCCCGGTGCTCGGCGAGGGCGGGGAGCAGCGCGCGCAGGGAGCCGCGCTCGGGCACGACCGCGTCGGGGGCGGTTCCAGCCTCGGTGGCGGTCGCGGTGGCGCCTCCGGCCTCGGGGGCGGTTCCGGCCTCGGTGGCGGTCGCGGTGATGTCGTTCATGCGGCGAGTTCTCCCGGGTGGGTGCGGCCGGCCTCGACGAGGCGCGCGTAGACGCCGCCGGCCGCGACCAGGCCCGTGTGGTCGCCGACGGCGTCGACCCGTCCCGCGTCGAGGACGACGATGTGGTCGGCGTGGCGGACGGCGGCGAGCCGGTGGGCGATCACCAGGACGGTGCGGTCGCCGACGGCGTTCAGCAGTTCCCGGACGATGTCCGCCTCGCGGCGTTCGTCGACCGAGCTGGTCGCCTCGTCGAGGACGAGCACGGGGGCGTCCGCGAGGAGGGCCCGCGCGAGGGCGAGCCGCTGTCGCTGCCCGCCGGACAGGGTGGCGCCGCGCTCGCCGAGGACGGTGGCGTAGCCGTCGGGGAGGGCGGCGATCTCGTCGTGGACGCCCGCCACGCGCGCCGCCGCCGTCAGGTCCTCGTCCGCGGCGTCCGGCCGGGCCATGCGCAGGTTGTCGGCGATCGTGGCGTGGAAGAGGTACGTGTCCTGCGACACCACGGCGACGCCCTGCCGTAGCGCGTCCAGGGAGTACTCGTCGGTGCGGCGCCCGTCGAGCGTGATCCGGCCTTCGTGCGGGTCGTGGTGGCGCAGGAGCAGGGCGAGCAGGGTGGACTTCCCGGCGCCGGACGGGCCGACGATCGCGGTGGTGCGTCCCGCCGGTGCGGTGAAGGAGACTCCGTGGAGGGCGGGTTCCGGTGCGCCTTCGTAGCTGAACCGGACGCTGTCGAAGCGGAGTTCCGGGGGTGCCTGCCACTGCCCGGAGGCGGTCCCGGTGTCGTGGACGGCGGGTTCGGCGGTGCGCAGCGCCGCGATCCCGTCGGCGGCCGACGCGCCCAGGTATCCGGCGTGCCATTCGCGCGCGAGGTCCCGGACCGGCCGGAAGCATTCGGAGGCGAGGAGCAGCACCAGGTAGGTGCCGGTCGCGGTGGTCGATCCGCTGACGGCCGACCAGCAGGCGAGGAGCGCGGCGGCCGCGGTGCCGCCCTGGATGGCGAGGTCGGTGATGCCGGTGTCGACCAGGGAGACGCGCAGTTTGGCGACGGTCGCCCGGTGCAGTGCCGCCGAGCGCTTCTCCAGTCGTTCGCGGGTGCGGCCGACCGCGCCCGCGGCCCGCAGGGCGGGCATGCCCTGCAGGGCTTCCAGGTAGTCGGCGCCCAGCCCTTCGTATGTGTCCCAGTGCTCCTTGCCGCGGGCGGCGAGGAGGCGGTCCCAGGCGCGGGGACCGGCCAGGGCGAGCAGCAGGGCGGGGACGAGACCGAGCAGCGCCGTCGGTTCCACGGCGGCCAGGGCGACGAGCACCAGGGGTGGCACGGTCAGGGTGATGAGGAGCTGGGGCAGGTAGCGGGAGACGTAGGCGTCGACGCCCTCGACGCCGTCGACGAGGGTGGTGCGGACGGCTCCGGCCCGCGCGGTGGTCAGGTGGGCGGGGCCCAGGCGGCCCAGGTGGGCGAGGAGTTCGTCCCGCAGGGCCACCCGGACCTCTGCCCCGGCGCGGGTGGCGGTGCGCCGCTGCCAGGTGCCGAGCCCCGCGCGGGCGGTGACGACGGCGAGCACCCCGGCCAGCAGCCAGGGGACTTGTCCGGTGTGACCGCGGGCGAGGTGGGCGAGTGCGACGGCCAGCAGGACCGCCTGTCCCAGGTGGGTGAGGGTCACGGCACCTTGCAGGAGGGTGGCGGTGAGCAGCGGGCGCCGGGCGCGGAGGGCGGCGCGGCGCAGCTCGGGGTGGACGATCATGCGGTGTTCTCCTCGTCGGCGTGGAGGGTGCCCGAGTGGTGTCTTGTCGATCAGTCGGGTCGTCGGATCAGCGGCCGCGAGCCCGGTCCGACCGGCGGGACGACCCCAGGGCCAGGCCGTGGACGATCCAGTCCTGGCCGGGTGGGGCGCCGAGCGCCGCGCCGAGGTCGGCCTGCTGCCAGGAACCCACGGGCCGGGCGGCGAGGCCGTGGCGCCTGGCGGTGACATGGGCGAGGTGGACGGCGAGTCCGGCCCGCAGGTGGGTGCGGCGGATGTGCGCGTCGTCGGAGTCCGCGGGGCAGCCGCGGGCGAGCAGGACGGCGCCCGCGTCCGCGATCCAGGCCTGGCCCGCCGCCCAGGCCGCGAGCGTCGGGCGGGCCTCGCCTGCGGCGCACCGCCGTGGTGCCGCGCCGTCGGGGGCCGGTTCCATCAGGCCGGGCTCGGGGCCGCCGACGGCGGCGCACCAGCGCAGGTCGCCGCCGCCCGACCGGACGGCGGTGGCGAGGACCGCCCGCAGCGCCTCGGGGCTCGGGGTGCCGCTGAGCGGCGGCGGGTCGCTCCGGCGGGCGAGCAGCTCCTCGGACGTGGGCGCGCCGTACGGCGGGCGGTCGGGCCGGCGGGCCGGGCCCGGCGGGGGAACGCGTACGGCGGCGAGGGGGCTCGTCGTGTGTCCGTCGAGCCGGAGTCCGGGCTCCGCCGTCCCCAGCGCCCGGGCCGCGAGGAGCAGCGCCGCGGCGGCGTGTCCGGTGTCGAGGAGGAGGAGCGGCATGGCGCGGTGGCCGTAGTGGGAGGCCGTGCGCCGTGCGGTGACGGAGAGTTCGGCGGTCAGGCCCGGCGGCGTGCCGTCGGGCTCCTCGCCGAGGCGGTGGACGCGGTGGCGCAGTGGGTCGTAGCCGTAGCGGCCGGGGGGCAGCGAGCAGCCGGCGCCCACGACGAGTGCGGTGTCCACCGGGTGCAGGGCGCCTGCGGAGGCTGCCGGCCGCAGCCTTCCCGAGTCGTCCGACGCGGCCAGGGAGAGCCGCAGCAGGGCCCGCACATCGAGCTCCGCCGGGCCGCCCTCCGGGATCGTCAGCGGTGGCCCCGGCCAGGCGGGGACGGCCGGTCCCGCGGGTGTGTCGGGGCCGGGGCGGCGCGGGGAGCGGGCGAGGGCGAGGGCGGCGGTGAGGTTCTCGGGGTACGGGTCGGGGCGATGGGCGGCCACCGGGCGGCGCACGTCGGGGTGTTCCACGGTGGTCCTCACATGTGCGGCGGAGGCGCGAGGGTGAAGTCCTCGGGCGCGTGCGGCGCGGTCGGCCGCCAGCCGCGCCGGACGGCTTCGACCGCGAGCCTGGGGCAGCCGAAGTAGCCGAAGGCGGCGGGGGCGTTGGGGAGGAGTCCTGAGACGAGGACCCGGGCCACCCGCAGGGACGTCTCGGCCACGTCCTCGGTGGTCAGGTCGAAGGTCATGAGGCGGTGGCCCCCGGTGCGCAGCGCGCGCTCGAGGCGTTCGCGGCTGCCGGGTTCCACCGCGTCGACGGGAACGGTTCCGTGGGCGGGTGCGGTGAACCGCCGGGCCTCGGCGGCCATCCGCCCGTCCAGCCACACCTGTACGTGCGCGCCCAGGTCCCGTACGTGCTCGAACCGCTCGCCGCAGGCGTCGAGGTAGCGGCCGTCGGCGCGGTGCTCCAGGTAGAGCCCGCGGGCCAGCAGGCCGGCCTCGACGGCTTGGAAGACCCAGCCGTCGGGGTCGGTCAGGCCCTGGGTGAAGACCCAGGTGTGGACGGCTTCGAGCACCGCCTTGCGGGCGGCCTCCGCGGGGTCGTACTTGCAGGCGAACCCGGCCGCGTACAGGCCGAGTCGAGGGTCGTGGACGAGCGCGGCCATGCACGGGGCGAACTCGGAGGGCATCTCCACGAGGTGGACGTCGAGCGCGGATCCGGCCAGGTCGTCGAGGAGGCCGGGGACACTGGCCGGGTCGATGCCGCGGGTCGGCCCGTCGAGGTGCCACCACAGTTCCAGGGCGTCGCGTTCGACGACCTCCAGGAGGCCGCGCTCGACGGCGTCGTCGAGTCCCTGCCCGGTGGCGATGCCCGCGTAGTTGAGGTGGTGGGTGCGGGGCAGCTCCCGCAGCTCGCCCTGGCGCCAGTTGAGATGGGTGAGGGCGACGGGTGCCCAGACCTCCGCCGTCCGCCCGTCGGGCAGCCGTTCGGTGCCGCGTGTCCACAGGGACGGGGTGTCGGCGGTCAGGCGGCGGTAGGGGAACTTCTCGCGGGTGTACTGCCATGGCGCGTACGCGGGCAGGTCGTCCGGGCCGTAGAGCCGCAGGCCCTTGTCGGCCAGCTCGGCGGCGGTGGCGCGCAGGGGGGCGTCGGGGTGACCGGCCGGCGGCACGCGGTTGCCGCAGTACCGCTCGATCCCCTCGGCTATCGCGGCGACACGGGCCTGTTCGGGGTCGCCGAAGGTGGTGCCGAGTGACACCCGGTCGGCGGGCCACAGGCCCAGTCTGCGGGCGTCGGATATCTCGGCGGTGAGCGCGGTGTAGCGGGGTGGGGCGCCCGCGGGGTGCTCGACGGGCTTGACCTTGCGGACGATGCCGCAGACGGGGTCGACGAGTGCTTCCAACGGCAGCGCCGTCATCGCAGGATCTCCTTGGCGGGGTCGGTGGGGGCGGGGCGGGACGGGAGGACGTGCAGGCTCAGCGCCACGCTCTCGGGGTCGACTTTCCGCCCGGAGGCGAGCAGCCGGTCGGCCGTCACCGGGTCGTCCCCGCTGTGGGGGTTACGGGCGTGGGCCGGGAAATGGTGTCCGGCGATCTCGAGGCGGAGTCGGGTGCCGGCCCGCAGCCGCCGCGCGATCCGGCCGAGCTCGACCGTGAACCCGGCTTCGCGGCCGGCCGGTTCCTGGCGCCGCAGGACACCGAGGGCGAGGCGCTCGGCCGTTCCCTCCGGTGTGAGGGCGACGAGGCGGACGGCCCAGTCGGCGGACGGCGTGTCAGCCGTGGCCCGCAGCCGTACCCGTACCGGCCCGACGGCGTCGAGCGGACGCGGCAGCGGCGCGGTGGCGAGCAGGCAGCGGTCGGACGGTCCCCCGGTGGGTACGGCGAGGTCGTCGGAGCGGACCGGGCGGTCGGGATCGGCGGTGAATGCGGCGCCGCGCAGCAGCCGCAGCCGCTGGGTGCGCGGTTCGCCCTCGGCGGCGGCGGGCAGCCACAGGTCCGCGCCGCCGAGCGCCACCGCCCCGTGGCGGCCGGAGGTGAGGTCGCCGGTCAGGGCGCGGCGGGCCCATCGCACGTACAGCTCGCCGAGGCCCAGCCGGTGGGCCGGGCCCGCGCCGGGGCCGGGCGCGGCGACGAGTCCGTGCCCCCAGGGGCCGAGGAGCAGTCGTGCCGAGGGACCGCCCCAGGTGTGCCACAGGGCGAGGGTGTCCTCGGTGAAGTGGTCGTGGTGGCCGCCGACCGCGAGCAGCGGCATGCCGGCCCGCGCGGCCCCCGCCGTGAGACGGCCGCGGTCGTCGTGCCGCCACAGCTCCGCCCAGGAGGGCAGGCTTCGGCCCAGCCGCTCGGGGAGGCCGGTGAGCGGCAGGTGGGCGAGCAGGCCGGGGTCCGCCGCCAGGGCCTCGGCGAGCGCGCCGTCGTCGGAGTCCCGGCGGTCGCCGTGGGCGGCCCACCATCCGACGCGGCTCAACAGTCTTTCCACACCTGAGGGTTCGCGGGCGGTCTCCGCGGCGCCGAGCGCGGGCACGGCGGCGATGACGGCGTCGGGCCGCGCCTCCCGGTCCGCGTCGAGGGCGAGGGTGAGGGCGCAGTGCGCGGCGTAGGAGGCGCCGACGGCGACGAACCGTCCGTCGCTCCACGGCTGCCGGCGGATCCATCGGGCGGTCACGGCACCGTCGGCGGCCTCGTTCTCGTACGGCCGCCACTCCCCCGGCGAGGCGAACCGGCCGCGTACGTCCTGGACGACGGCGGCGAAGCCCCGGCGGGCCCAGCCGCGCGCTTCCGCCAGGTGCCGGGCACGGTGGTAGGGGGTGCGGATGAGGACGGCGGGGAAGGGCCCCGCGCCTTCGGGGAGTCGCAGGTCCGTGGCGAGGTCTTCGGCGACCGGGGCCGTACGGAAGGACGTCATCCGTCCGTCTTCGGCGTCGGTGAGCCGTCGGACGGCGGCGCTGACTTCGACGTCGGTGAACCGCCGGACAGCGGCGTCGGCTTCGGCGTCGGTGAACCGCCGGACAGCGGCGCCGGCTTCGGCGTCGGTGAACCGCCGGACAGCGGCGCCTGCTTCGACGTCGGTGAACCGCCGGACAGCGGCGCCTGCTTCGACGTCGGTGAACCGCCGGACAGCGGCGCCGGCTTCGGCGTCGGCGCGACGGCGGGGACCGGTAGGACCGGGTGTGCGGTGACGGTCAGCGTGCGCAGGTCCACCTGCCGGAGCCGGCGCCGGGCCGGGAGCCCGGCCGCGTCCGGGGTTCCGGTGGCCCACCGGCCGAGGTCGTCGGCGAGCAGGGCCGCGAGCAGCGCGGCCTCGGGTACGCCGAGCGGGACGGGCGCGCCCGTCGTACGGGGCCCGTCCCAGTAGGCCGCGAGTTCGCGGTGGGCGGGGGTGGCGGCGAGCCGGCGGGCCCTGACGTGGGCCGAGGTGACGTCGCCGGGAGCGGCGGCGAGGGGTTCGACGTACGCCTGCCAGCCTTCGCGGTGGCAGCGCAGCCAGGCCACTCCGTGCGCGGGCAGCCGGTCGGCGGCCTCCCACAGCCCGTCGGGTACGGGTCCGTCGAGGCACCACACGACGGCGGCGGGGTCTCCGTCGAGCAGGTCGTCCATCCGTGCCGGTGCCCCCTCGGGTGCGGTCACGGCGGGGGTGGTACGGGGCTCGGCGCCCAGGGCGGCGAGGTGCGAGGCCAGCGGCCGGGTGAGTACGGGGTCGCCGAGGAGCCTGATGTCCCGGCGGCCGGCGGGCCACGGCGTGCACCGCGGCTCCTCCGCGAGGTATCCGGCCTCCTCGAAGGCCCTTACGACGCGGTGCAGTTCCTCGTCCGTATGGGTCGCGCCTGTGCCGGAGAGCAGGGCGAGCAGGGCGCTCTCGTCCGCCGCCCCGGTCCTGACGCTGAGGAACTCCCCCTCGGCGGTGCGGACGGCGAGGCCGCGCCCGGGAACGGTGACGACTTCGACTCCGGGGACGAGCCGGTTGCGGGGCACGACGATCCTCCTGACGGCGGGGCTTGGGATGGGCGTGGGCCCGCCCGAAAGGCGACGGGCGGGCCCACGGTCGAGGGTGGTGAGCCCCTCGCTTACTCCTCGGTGTCCTCGAAGGGGTTCTCGACGAGCGCGTTGGAGTGGGAAGCCGAGTCGTGGGCCAGCTGACCCGGGTCGGCGATCGGGGCGAAGATCTGCTCGTTGTCCATGAACTCTCCTTGTTCGTAAGGGAGATGCGGCGTTCGGTCGAGCGCCGTGATCGACACTAATGGATGTGATTTTCATTTTCTATAGCGGCGAAGGTGGCCAGAGGGTGATCTGGGTAACACACGGGCCAGCCGCCCTCGGGGTCCACGCCGACCCGGCCGGCCACCTTCAGGACGTCCGCAAGCAGCGCCGGTGTGACGACCTCCTTCGGCGTTCCGTCGGCCACCACGCGGCCCTCGCGCAGGGCGACGACGCGTTCGGCGAACCGGGCGGCGTGGGCCAGGTCGTGCAGCACCATCACCACGGTGAGGCCGCGCTCCTCGCGCAGCCGGACCACCGTCTGCAGCACGTCGAGCTGGTGGTGCAGGTCCAGATAGGTGGTCGGCTCGTCGAGCAGCAGGACCCGGGTGTCCTGGGCGAGCGCCATCGCGAGCCGCACCCGCTGCCGCTCTCCCCCGGACAGCGCGTCCACGTCCCGGTCGGCCCACTGCTCCACGCCGACGTCACGCAGCGCCCGGTGCACCACGGGGTCGTCGCCCTCGCGCAGCATGCCCAGCGGGCCCCGCGCCGCGTATCGCCCCTGCCGCACCAGATGGCGGACCGTCAACCCCGGTACGGCCGGGGCGGACTGGTGCAGCAGGGCCACTCTGGCCGCTGTGGCACGCCGGGAGAGTCCGGCGAGGTCGTCCCCGCCGAGCAGCACCCGCCCCCGGCCCGGCCGGAGCAGTCCGGCGGCCAGCCGCAACAGGGTCGACTTCCCGCAACCGTTGAGGCCGATCAGGGCGGTCAGTTCGCCCGGTCTCACGGTCAGGTCGACGCCCCGCAGGACGGGCCGCGCGGGGTAGCCGAAGTGGACCCCCTCGACCTGGATGCCCATGGACTGCGCCTGGGGCTGGGAGTGGGACCGGGGCTGGGAGTGGGAATGGGTCATGCTCTGTCCTCCGTCGACTTCAGAACGTTCGGCCCGGCACACGGCGCACGACGACCAGCAGCAGGGCCGCCCCGAGGCAGGCGGTGAGTGCTCCCACCGGCAGCGTGAGCCGTCCGGAATCGAGCGCCACCGCCAGCAGCCGCGAGGACAGCTGCGCCGCGGCGTCCGCCCCGCACACCACGACAGCGCCCGTCAGGGCGGCGCCGGGAAGGGTCACCCGCAGGTCCGCGCCGAAGAGGGCCACGGCCAGATGCGGCACGAGCAGACCCACGAAGCCGAGCGCTCCGACGGCCGCCACGGCACCCGCCGTCAGCGCCACCGCGCACAGCAGGGCGAGGGAGCGGGCCCTCCCCGCGGAGAGGCCGGCGGCCAGGGCGATGTCGTCACCGCAGCGCAGCAGGGTCAACGGCCCGGCGAGCAGCCACGCGGCGACCCCCCAGACGAGCGCCCAGGGCCACAGCAGATGCCAGTGCTCCCACACGCGACCCTCCGTCGTGCCCACCAGCCACTGCACGACGCTGCCGAGTTCGCCCGGCTTCACGAGCAGCACCATGGCGGTGAACCCGCCGAGCACCGCCGACACCAGCACGCCGTGCACGGCGGTCCGCGCCGGGTCGCCGCCCCCACGGCCCACGAGCAGCCACAGCAGCAGCGCCCCGGCGCAGCCGCCGGCACAGGCGGCGAGCACCACGGCCAGGGGCGAGTCCCATCCGGCGAGCCCGAGGGCCGTCGCGGTCACGGCACCGAGGACCGCCCCCGGCGTCACGCCCGTCACCTCCGGTCCCGCGAGGGGGTTGCGCAGCGCGGACTGCAGGACGAGCCCGGCCACGGCGAGGGACGCGCCCGCACCGAGGGCCACCAGCATCCTGGGCAGCCGCAGCCGGAGCAGGATGTGACGCTCCGTCGCGTCACCACCCCCGCCGAGGACGTCCCAGACCGCACCTGGGGTCATGCCACGCCCGGCGACGAGTTCCAACCCCGCGCACACGGCGGCCAGGACCGCGAGCAACACGAAGCGTCGCTTCACCGGGCTTCCTCCGTCCCGGCCGTCCGGCCACGGCGGCCCGACCGCATCAGGGCGACCCCGGCCGGTACTCCCAGCAAGGCCGTCCAGGCACCGACCGGGGTCTCCACGGGTGCGAGGGCCAGCCGGGCGGGGACATCGGCGACCGTCACGACGACGGCGCCCCAGGCGGCGGACCACGGCAGCCAGCGCACCGCACCCGACGTGGGGGCGAACCGTCGCGCCAGGTGCGGGGCGAGGAACCCCACCCACGCGACCGGGCCGCAGACGGCCGTGACGGGCGCGATCAGGACGACGGCGACGGCCAGCGCGGCCAGCCGTGCCCGCTGGGCCCGCACCCCCAGGGCCTCGGCGTCCTCGTCGCCCAGCCGCATCACCGAGAGCACCGGAGCGCAGAGCACGAGGGCGGGGGCCGCGATCAGCAGCCAGGGCCAGAGTCCCGCGACGTCGTCCCAGGTCCTGGCGGAGAGCGAGCCCAGCAGGTAGCGGTAGATGAGCTGGAGGTCGAGCTGGTCCGCCATGACCATCAGGACGAGCAGCGCGGCCTGCAGGGCGGCCGCGACGGCGGCACCGGTCAGCAGCACGGCGGACGGGCCGCGTCCGAGGCCCGCGGCGAGCAGGGTGAGCCCGCCGCCGAGCGCGGCCCCACCGAGCGCCAGCAGGGGCTGGACCACGGCGGGCAGGGAGAGGGCCAGGACCAGCGGCGCGGCCACCCCCAGCGCCGCCCCGGACGAGACGCCGAGCATCTCCGGCACCGCGAGGGGATTGCGGAGCGCCTCCTGGAGGACGAGCCCCGCCGCGCCCAGGCAGGCTCCGGCGACAAGTGCCAGCACCAGGCGGGGGAGGCGGAGTTCGGTGACGACGACGCCGGCGAGCGTGGTGTCCCCGTCGAGCACCGCACCGACGAGCTGGTGCGGTGGGACGTACGGGGTGCCGAGGCACAGCGCGCAGAGCGACGCGGCGGTCAGCGTCAGGATCACCAGGAGGGGTTGCCACGCCCGGACGCGGGGCGGGGGCGACGGAGCCGCGCCCGCCGTACGGCCCTCCGCGTGGAGGGCCGTGGCATCCGCCGGGGCGGCCGCCGAGGAGGGCGTCCTCACCGCAGCGCGGCCGTGGCCTCGTCGAGGACGATGCCCAGCGAACGGGTCCCGCGCCCCTTGGCCCACACTTCTGAGTCCACCTCGTGGACGTCGCCGTTCCTCACGGCCGGGATCTTGCTCCAGAGGGGGTTCTTCGCCAGCTTCTCCGAGAGCTTGCCGTTCGCGTCGCCGAAGCTCATCGTCTCGACGAACAGCACGTCGACGTCCTGGGCGAGGATCTCTTCGAGGCTGTAACTTCCGTCCACCCCGCGCGACTTCCACGGGTAGTCGGCGATCTTGGGGAAGAGACTGGCGGTCACGTCGCCCTCCGGGGTGGCGACGCCGAAGTTCTCGTCGCTGCCGTAGATGATGAGGGCGGTCCTGTCGCTCGGGGCCTTCTCGGCCTTGGCGAGCTTGGCCCGGAAGGCCCGCTCGGCCTTCTCCCCCTCCGCGGTGCGGCCCGTGAGGGCGGCGGCGTCGCGCAGGTAACCCACGCTGTCCTCCCACGTCTCGGGCTGCATGGCCCAGAACGTCGTGGCGCCCTTGAGCGCGGGGGCGAGCTTGCCGTGGGTGTCACCGAGGCCGATCACGAGGTCCGGCTTGTGGGAGAGGATCGCCTCCACCTCCGGGGCGATGAATCCGCCGGGGATGACGTCGACCTGCTTGGCCTTGGCCTCCCCGAGGAAGGCGGGGTGGGCGAGCAGGGCGCCGTTGGTGGCCGCCGGGACGATGCCGAGTTCGGTCAGGATGTCGTCGCAGAGCGCGAAGAGGCAGACGATCCGTTCCGGCGCCTTCGCCAGGGACACCTTGACGCCCTTCACGTCGGTCAACTCGGTGGCCGCCTTGATCGGTTCGACGGTGACCTCGGTCTTCGCGGTGGGCCGCGCCTTGTCGTTCGCGGGCTCGCCCCCGGTCGAGCCGCAGCCGACCAGGACGGAGCCCACCACCGCCGCGGTGAGACAACTACGGACGAATCTGGACGGTGCGTGCAGCATCGATGCCCTCGCTTCTCGGCAGGAACCCGGAACGCGACGAACATACATGATAATCGTTTTCACTTTCACCTGCCCGGCTTCCAGGAGGATCCATGACCACCCGTGCCGCCGCCCTGCTCGTCTCCGACCACGTGGACGGATCCGTGCACGTCCTGTCCGTGCCGGACGGCAGCGTCATAGGCCGCCTCACCGGACGTCATCTCTCCGAACACGCGGGCCTCCTGGCGCTGCCGGGAGGACGGGTCGCCTGCGTCGACGACCGCCGGGGAGAGCTCCTGGTGCTCGACCCCTTCGGCGAGGAGCTGGTGCGGCAGAGCGTCCCGGTCGCCGTGCCCGCCGAGCATCTCGCCTGCGATCCGTCCGGCCGCCTGCTGGCCGTCACGACCGGCCTGGGCAAGAACACCGGGCCCTGGTCCGACCTTCTGACGGTCGTCGACCTGTCCACAGGCGAGGCCAACCGGGTGCGCACGCGCGTCGGCGAACCGGGCGTGACGGTGCCGGCCGGCGGCGACCCGCTGGTCGTCCTGCGGCACAGGGAGCCCGGCGCCCTCGCCGTCCACCGCTTCGCGGATCTCCTCGCGGCTCCGCCCGGCTGCCCCGTGGTCGGACCCCACGCGCTCCTGACGCTGCCGGACGACGGGCACGGTGACGCGTACGACCCCGCCACGGGGCGGGTGTTCGCGGCCACGGGCGAGGGGGTGCACACGGCCCGCAGGGAGGGTGACACGCTCGTGGCGGGTCCTGTGATCCCCTGGGAGTCGTCCGCCCGCGGCTGGTACCTCCGTCTCGACACCCGTCGGCGGGCCCTGTGGACCACGCTGCGCGGCGGCGCTCCTGACCCGCTGCGGTGGCCGGAGTGGACCAACCAGGCCTGGCGCCACGACCTGGAGACGGGCCGCACGCGCCGCACCGAACTCGGCACCGGCCTGGTCTTCCGGCTGGCCCTCGCTCGCGACCACACCGCCTTCACCCGTATCCACCCCGACGGCGACGAACTGGTGCTCCTCGGTGCCGACGACACGCTTCGCCGCGTCCCCCTCCCCGCCATGGACGGCGCGCCGCGGCGCGGCGGCACTCCCTGGGAGGGTGTCGAGCGCCGCGCGGTGGCCGCCTCGCCCGGCGCCGACTGGGTGGCCGTGACCCGCGGCGGCCATGGCGAGGTGCATCTCGTCGACGCCCGGACGGGCGACGAGGTGGCCCGTCCCCACGTGGGCACACCGTTGCGTCACGGCGGCCACATGATGCTGCTCGGACGGAACGACGGCGCTCACGGCGACCCCGTGGGGCGCTGACGGGAGGAGCCCCGGCGGGCCCACCGGCGTGGCGGAATCACGACAGTCGTGTTTCGGTAGGGCCGATCCCGTACCGCGGGCGGTCGCGGTACGAGACGATGTCGCTCCCGAGGCCCCCTACGGTGAACGCCGCGTTCGGCGGTGTGGAGCAGGAGCCAGGTGAGACACGGTGAGACACCGGCGCCGGAGCGTCCGACGCAGCCGCTGACCCGTCCGCACATCGTGGCGGCGGGACTGCGGCTGCTCGAGCGGGAGGGCGCGGCCGGTCTCAGCATGCGCAAGCTCGCCGGCGAGCTGGGGAAGGCCCCGGCGGCCGTCTACCGGCACGTCAGTGACAAGCGGGAGCTGATGTCCCTGCTCTTCGACGAGGTGTCCCGGCGGATCGTGCTCCCGGAGGTGGGGGACGATCCCAGGGCGGCCGTCCTGGAGGCGGCGCAGAGCGCGCACCGCGTGATGGAGGAGCACGGGTGGATCGCCACCGGGATGCTCGACGGGGCGCTGCTCGGCGCCACCTCGATGCGGCTCTCCGAGTTCATCCTGGACGCGCTCGTCCGCGACGGGATGAGCGACGCGCAGGCCGCCCGCCTGGACGTGGCGATCTGGCAGTACCTGGTGGGGCATCTGGTGGCCGTACGGGCCGCCCCGTACCCGCCGGTGCCGGGCGGGGACGAGGACTACCCGACGGTACGCAGGGTCGCCCCGCTCGTGGCGTCGATGAGCGACCACGAGCGGTTCACCGCCGGGCTGGTCGTCCTGCTCGACGGGGCGTTCGCGGAGCCGCGGGCAGCACGCGACGACACGGCCGGGCACGGCGGCACGGCCGGGCACGACGACGTGGCCACCCGCGAGGCTCCGTCCGTCAGCCCGTCCCTCAGCCCGTCCGGAGCCGACGCGGTGGAGTGAGCGCCGGCCGGGGCTGGTAGAGCAGCACCGCCGCCGGGGCGGGGGTCTCGTCCGCCGGGAAGTACCGGGTCAGCTCGTGCCGGCCGCTGATGCGCAACTTCCGGTACGAGTGGGTGAGATGGGACTCGACGTTCCGCAGGCTCACCTTCAGGAGCTGAGCTATGCCCCGGTTGCTCATTCCGCGGGCCGCCAGTTCGGATACCTGCCGTTCGGTAGGGGTGAGCAGCGACTCGGTGGAGTCCTTGCGCGGGTCGGGCCGCCCGCCCGCGTCCCGCAGCTCCCGCTGCACCGCCTCCACCAGGCCGTCGGCGCCGAGCGAGATGCCGACCTCGTTGGCGCGGTGGAGCAGTTCGCGGGTGCGCCGGGCCCTGCCGCTCTGCCGGTGGGCGCGCCCCGCCGCGTACAGGGCGTGGGCGAAGAGCAGGGGCGCGGAGGCCGGTTCGAGGACTTCGGCGGCCTGTTCGGCGAACTGGAGCGCCTCGCGTCCCGAGCCTGCCGAGGCCTGGGCGACGAGGGCCCTGCCCAGGGCGAAGGGGGCGCCCCAGCGGCGGGCGCGTTCGGTCTCCTCCCTGGCGGCGCATCGGGCGGCCGCCCCGTCCCCGAGGGCCGATTGGAGGGCGGACCGGGTGGAGAGCCAGGGCAGGATCGCCGGGTTGTCGACGCCGCGGCGGGTCAGCTCGTCCCCGCAGTGGGCGATCAGCGCGAGGCCGCGCTGTGCCTGGCCCATCCGGCCCAGGGCCCGTCCGGCGCTGTGCAGGAGGTGCAGCCGCCACCAGGTGACGGGCTGCTCCCCGGGCAGGGGCGGGGCCTCTTCGAGCAGGGCGCCGGCCGCGGCGATGTCGTCCTTCTCCAGGGCCACGTCGATGAGGACGCTGCGGGCGAGCGCCCCCACGTGGAACTTGTCGGCGTCGATCCGGGTGAGCAGGTCGAGTGCCGTGCGGGCGTCGCTCCCGGCCTCCGCGAGGAGGCCGCGGTGGAGCTGTACCAGGCCGCGTACGGCCAGGGCCTCGGCGATCCGGGTCACGGTGCCCTCGGTGTGCGCGAGCCGTACCTCGGTGTCGATGTGGCGCCTGGCCTCGTCGACGTCGCCCGCCCAGAGCAGGGCGAGGAGCGCGTGGTACCAGGTGGTCGAACCGTAGGGGGCGCGGGGCACGGTGAGGACGCGGTCGGCGATCCTCCGTACCGCCGCGGCCGAGTCCCCGGCGGCGGTACGCAGCAGCAGGACGCGCTCGAGCCGGTCCTCGTCCCGGTCGCCGGGCCGGTAGGTGCCCTCGTGGAGCCGGATGTGGGTGAGCCGTTCGCGCAGTCGCGCGGCGGTGGCGGGGTCCGGGGTGCCGCTCTCGCTCCTGGCGTGCTCCAGGACCTGGCGGGCGCAGGCGGGGTCGTCGAGCCTGAGGAGGATGTCGGAGAGCCGCAGGGCCTCCCGGAGCCGTTCGGCGGGGCCGCAGGCCCCGGCGGCGTGGGCGGTGAGCGCGCGGGCGGAGGCGGGCAGGTCCAGGGCGGTGAGCGCCTGGATCCGCAGTCCCTCGGCGCGGGCTGACTGGTCCTCCGGCAGGCCGTGCAGGACGGCCTTCTCGATCAGCCGCCGGGCGCCCGCGGGGTCGCGGCCGACCATGCCCTGGGCGACGTCGAGCAGCAGCCGTGCCATCCACGGCTCGTCCAGGCGGTGGGAGCGCAGCAGGTGGGCGGCGACGTCCTCGCAGGAGGCGCTGCGGCGTCGCATGAAGCAGGCGGCGAGGCGGTGGAGTTCGGCGCGGTCGGCGCAGGGGATGTCCTCGTAGAGGAGTTCCGCGAGCACGGGGTGACGGAACGTCATGTCGTGGGAGCAGAGCAGTCCCGACTCGGTGAGCCGGCCGAGGGTGCGGCAGGCGTCTTCGGTGGACACGCCGCAGAGGGCGGCGAGGATGGAGGGGTCGAGGGGGGCGCCCAGGATGCTGGCGGCCCTGGCGACGTCGAGGCCGTGCGGGTCGAGCCGTCTGAGCATGCACAGGATGCGTTCCTTGACGGCCTGGAGGCGCAGCCCCTCGTCCGGCGCGTCCGCCGGCCCCCTGCCGGCGGGGCCGGTCGGCGCGGTCCGTAACCGCTCGGTGAGCAGGTAGGGGTTGCCGCCCGTTCCCGCGACGAGCGCGTCCACGGACTCGTGGTCGTGGCCCTGGAGGGCGGCGGCCAGGTCGAAGGCGGCGCTGGGGCTGAGGTCGTGCAGGTGGATGTGCCGGTCGGCGCGGACGCCCTCCATGAGTTCGACGAGGAGGTGCTGGTCGCTCGCCGGTTCGCCGCAGCGTTTGGTGGCGAGCAGGACGACGGGGAGGTTGTCCAGGCGGCGGCTGAGGAAGCCCAGCCAGAGCAGGGACCTGCTGTCGGCGTGGTGGACGCAGTCGACCGTCAGGAGGATGGGGGTGCGCCGGGCGGCCCTGCCCACCGCGGCGCACAGTTCCGCGAGCAGCGGGTAGTCGGGTTCGTCGGGTCCGCCGCCCGGCGGGGCTCCGCCCGACGCGAAGGCGCGTTCCCAGCCGTGGGCGGTCTCGGGGAGCGTCCCGAGGAGCTGGTGCACGACGCCGAGCGAGAAGCGCTGTTCGGCGGGGGACGCCGTGGCGGAGAGTACGACCATGCCCTGTTCTCGGGCGGTCTCCTCGGCCCAGCGCAGGAGGGAGGTCTTGCCCGTGCCGATGATCCCCTCCACCAGCGCCACCGAGCCCGCGCCACCTCTCGCGGCGTGGAGCATCCCGGTGATGACCTTCGATTCCTCGCTCCTGCCGAACAGTTCCTGGGGCACGGTCCTGCGCCTCCTGCCTGAAGAGTGAATGCGCGTCGTCAGGGTCGTTATCCGGTCATGACCGGGCCGTCGACTCCCTGGCAGAAAGGGCTTCTTCCGACGGTGTGGAGAAGAGTCCGAGCCTCCACTTCGGCCCCCCGATCACCGGTGAACGGCGTACACCTCTGATGCGCTCCGACGCTAGCACGGGCGTGCGCCGAATTTGTATGACCGGTTCCTCCCGAAGGATTCGAGGCATGTTCCTTCGGCCATTACTTCGGTCCTCCCGTATTGATGGGTGCGGGTACCGCACGGGTACGTTTCCCAGGCATCTCGCGGTGACCAGTGAGCGATGCGGAAAGCACTCCCCGCGCGTTCTGACATATTCGCCCGCGACCTAATGGCGAGAATCTGATGGAGGGACCGGTGCCCGCGTGACCGTGATCAGTGAGGAGCGTCGTCCGTCGGGGGCGACCGTCGGGCGCGCCGGCGCGTGGTGGGCGGGGGCGGGCCGATGAGCGGTTCCGGCGCCGCGGGCGCCGACAACTCGGTCCGGCTGTTCTGCCTCCCGTTCGAGGGGGTGTCGGCGGGCGTGTACCTGCCCTGGGCCGAGGCCCTCGGCCCCTCGGTGGTCGTCACGCCGGTGGAGCTGCCCGGCCGCGGCCGCCATCCGCGCACCCGCCCGTACGACGGAATCGAACCGCTCCTCGCCGAGGTCATGCCGTACGTGGCCCGCATGTGCGACCGTCCGTTCGCGCTGTACGGGCACGGCTTCGGCGCCCTCCTCGCGTACGAGATCGCGGCCCGGCTCGAATGGGAGCACGACGCGGTGGCCGACCGGCTGTACGTGTCCGGCTCCGGCGTGCCGCACCGGCTCGCGCCCGAGCGGGCGCTCGGCCGTCTGCCGGACGCGGCCATGGTCCGCGGGCTCAGGGAGCGGGGCCGGATGCCTCCGGTCGACCCGGACCCGCGGCGCGCGGCCCGGGAGCTCGCCGCGCTGCGCGCGGACCTCACCGTCATGGAGGCGTACCGCCGGGACCCGCGCCATGTCGTGCACTGCCCGGTCACGGCGATGCGCGGACTGCGGGACCGGAGCGTCACGGCGGCGGACCTGGCCGGCTGGCACCGGTGCACCCGGCGCGCCCTGCGTACGGCGGTGTTCCCGGGTGACCACTACTTCCCGCTGACCGCCCGGGCGGAGCTCCTGGACACCTTCACGGGGGATCTGATCCGGCCGCGGGCCCTGCGCCGCATGCTGTCCGCGGCGGCCACGTACTGACCGGCGGGGCCGGTTCCGGAATCGGCAACAAGAGTTGTCCGGGACGCGGGGCGCCCCCATCCTGACCGCCGGAGGTGACCGTATGACATCCACACACCCCGCCGAGGGCCTCGACGACGAGGATCTCGGCGCCGGGCCGGAGCAAGAGGCGGAACCGCACTCCGGTTTCCTGACGGACGCGGCGCACTGGCTGCGCGGCCTGCTCGGCCCCGGGCGCCAAGGCACGGCGCCGGTCCGCCGGGTCCTCGACGTGGGCAGCGGGCCGGGCGTGGCCTCCTGCGTCCTGGCCGAGGTCTTCGCCGAGGCGGACGTCGTCGCGGTGGACCGGTCCCCCGCGCTCCTCGACCGGGCTCTGGTCCGCGCCGCGGAGAGCGGGCTGAGCGGACGGGTCACCACCGTGCGGGCCGAGCGGCCCGACGAGTTCGGCCGGCTGGGACCCGCCGACCTGATCTGGACCGGCAACGTCTGCCGTCATCTGGGCGACCAGCAGCAGGCGCTGCGGAGCCTGGCGTCCGCGCTGCGGCCCGGCGGGATGCTCGCCGTCGCCGAACGCGGGCTGCCGCCCCGCTTCCTGCCCCGGGACATCGGCATCGGACGGCCCGGCCTCCAGGCCCGCCTGGACGCCGCTCTCGAAGCGCGGTTCGCCGCCACGCGGGCCCGGCTGCCCGGGTCCACCTCCGTGGTCGAGGACTGGCCGTGCCTGCTGGCCTCCGCCGGGCTCGTCCCGGCCGGCACCCGTACCTTCCTGGTCGACTTCCCCGCTCCGCTGGACCTGGCCCCGCGCCGGCACCTGCACGCCCGGCTGCGGCGCGCGCTCGACGAGCTCGGCGAGCGGCTCGACCTCGTCGACCGGCTGACCCTGGAGCAACTGGTGGACGGCGACGCCTGCACCGGCGTCCTGTGGCGTCCCGACGTCTTCTACCTCACGGCGGTCACCGTGCACACCGCCCGCCTGTGCCGGGCCTGACCGGCGCGATTACTCCGGCGCGCCGGGCGTGATCCACGAAACGCCCCGGCCCGCCTTCCTCTCGCAATGCCCCGAAGTCCGAACGGCCCGCGGAGTTTCCGCCGCGGGCCGTTCCGTCATGTCCGGGGGCCGCACGACCGTAGGACGAGCAAGGCCGCAGATTCTTCGGTCAGCCCTACGGTCGGACCGTATTGAGGGCCTCACCCCCGCACTCCTACGTTCCTTCCCGGAGCAGCCGCTCGGCCGAGACCGAGAATCCGGAGAGGGCATATGCGACTGACGGAGGACGCGTGAGAATTCAGGTTCTTGGCCCGCTGCACGCGGAGACGGGCGGATTTCCGATCGTCCCCTCGGCGGCGAAGCAGCGGCAGATTCTGGCGCTCCTCGCTCTCCGCCCGGGGCAGTTCGTCCCGGTGACCGCGCTGCGGGAGGAGCTGTGGGGGACCGTGCCCCCGTACAGCGCGCACGCCACCTTCCAGACGTACATCCTGAGGCTGCGCCGGCTCCTGGCCGCCGCCCTCGGCGGTCCTGACGGCCCGGCCGGCGCCCGGGAGCTGCTGGTCACCGCGCACGGCGGCTACCAGCTGCGGATCGCCGAGGAGGACGTGGACGCCTTCGCGTTCCGGCGGACCGCCCAGGCCGGCCACGCGGCCTTCGCGGACGGCGACAACGAGCTGGCGTCCCGGCTGCTGCGCCAGGCCCTGGCGCTGTGGCGGGGAGCCGCGCTCGTGGACGTACGGGCCGGGGCCGCGCTGCGGACCGAGGCCGCCGGCCTCGAAGAGCACCGGCTGCTCGCGACCGAGCGCCGCATCGACGCCGAGCTGAGCCTCGGCCTGCACGGCGAACTCCTGCCCGAGCTCGTGCAGCTGACGACACATCACCCATATGACGAGCGGCTGCACGCCCAGGCCATGGTCGCGTTCTACCGCTCGGGGCGGCAGTCCGCCGCGCTGGACCTGTACCGCGGGCTGCGCCGGCGACTGATCGAGCAGCTGGGCCTCGAACCCGCTCCGCGACTCCAGCGGCTGCACCAGGCGATGCTCTCGGTCGATCCCCGGCTCGACTCGGTAGCCCAGGGCGGCCGGCCCACACCGACGTTCGACCTGTACGCGTGCTGAGCACACCCCGACCCAGGACGGCCGAGCGAAAGGTCACACCGTGAACGACAAGACCCCCACCCTCTACGAATGGGCCGGCGGCGCCGAAGCCCTTGAACGGCTCACCGAGGACTTCTACCGGCGCGTCCGCAAGGACGAGCTGCTCGCCCCGCTCTTCCAGCACATGACGGACGACCACCCGCAGCACGTCGCGACCTTCATCGGGGAGGTCCTCGGCGGGCCCGAGCGCTACACGGAGGACCACGGCGGCTACCCGCACATGGTCTCCCGGCACCGCGGCCGAGCCGTCAGGCCGGAGCAGCGGGCGCGCTGGGTGGAACTGATGCTGGAGGCCATGGACGCCGTGGGCCTTCCCGAGGACGCGGAGTTCCGCTCGGCGTTCGTCGGCTACATCGAGTTCGGCTCGCGGCGCGCGATGGCCAACTCGCAGCCGGGGGTGGGTCCGACGAGCCGCACCACCATCAAGAAGTGGGGCTGGGGCGAGGCCCTGCCCGGTGACGACTGACCGGAGGGCAGGACCGCGGGGGAAGCCCCGCCGGAGCCCGTTCCCGCGTCCCGGTATCGGCAACAAATGTTGTCCGTCCGCCACGCTCGGTTCCAGCATGGGGACCACTGGTGATCACCACGATCAGCCGGCGCGCACCCGCCCTGATCCGTCCCCCGAACCATCCGAGCAAGGAGTTCACCCATGCGTCCGACCAGTTCCGGGCCGGTGCCCGGCGTCACCCACGTGCCGGTCGTCCGGCAGTCGGTCATCGAGGTGCCGGGAGGTGGCGGCCGATGAGCGTCGAGGCCGAGGTCCAGCCGACCGCGTCCGGCAAGGCGGGCGACGGGCTGCCGTTCGCCGTGTACCTGCTGGCGTTCAGCCTGTTCGCGATGGGCAGCGCCGAGTTCCTGCTCGCCGGCGTCCTGCCGGACATCGCCGACGACCTGAAGATCTCCCTGTCGTCCGCGGGCGCGCTGATCTCGGCGTTCGCCATCGGCGTGGTGATCGGCGGTCCGCCGCTCGCCGTACTGACGCTCCGCTGGCCGCGGCGGACCACCCTGGTCGTCTCGCAGGTCGTGTTCGCCGTCAGCGTGGCCGTCGGCATCGTGACGGACAACTTCACCGTGCTCCTCGTCACCCGCTTCCTGGCCGGTCTCGCCTACGCCGGGTTCTGGGCGGTCGCCGCGGTCACCGCGATCGGTCTCGTCACCCCGGACCGCACCGCGCGGGCGTCCGGCGTGGTCGTCAGCGGACTGAGCATCGCCATGGTCGGCGGCGGTCCGGCCGGCGCGCTGCTCAGCCACTTCACCGGCTGGCGGGGCGGGTTCTGGGCGGTGGTCGCGCTGACCGTCCTCGGCGCGGTCTCGACGGCGGTCGCCGTGCCCGCGACCCGGGCCGCCCAGGAGCCCAGCGTGCGGCGGGAGCTGCGCACGATGCGGCAGCCGCAGCTGTGGGTGGTGTACGCGGCGACCCTGCTGAGCACGGCCGCCTACATGATCTCGTACAACTACCTGGCGGCGTTCCTTACGGACACCACCGGCATCGACTCCGTCTGGGTGCCGCCGATCCTGGTCCTGTTCGGCGTCGGTGCCTTCGTCGGTCTGTCCATCGGCGGCAGGATCGCCGACGGGCGGCCCCATCACGCGCTCCTCATCGGGGCCGGCGGCATCCTGGTCACGTCCGTCCTGCTCGCGCTGCTCGCCGAGTCAGCCGTCGCCGTCGTCGTCCTCGTCCTGCTCCTGGGCGTCGCCGGATTCATCCTCAACCCGGCCATCTACGGGCGGGTGTTCACCGTGGCGGCAGAGGCGCCGACCCTTGCCGGAGCCACCGCCGTCTCCATGTTCCAGCTCGGCATCAGCATCGTCCCCGTGCTCGCGGGCATCGCGCTCGGCGCCGGTGCCGGTCTGACGTCGATCCCCTGGCTGGGCGCCGGCCTGGCCGTCCTCACCATCCCGGTCGTCCTGATCGACCGGACGATGGCCCGCAACCGGGCCCGGAGTGCCCCGGCCGGCGAGAACTGACGGCGCCGCGCGCTCGTCGCCTCTCCGTCCGGCTTCGCGTCCTCCGTCATCTCCGCCGGAAACATTCCATCGCCCGGAGCCGCGGAGAAAGACCCGAAGGGTCTTTCTCCGCGGCTCCCCTGAGGGAGGTTCTCATGGACAACGAACTCGGTTACGAACTCGGCAATTGGGTGGTGTCGCAGATCCAGAGCCCGGACCGTCCGACGCAGCTGACCTTCTCGCTGCTCGACATGGAATGGGATCTGCTTCCCGAGGTCTTTCCCCCGTACACGGATCCGGGGCCCGGTCTCTTCGCCTCCTGGGTGCCGTACGAGAAGGGCGGCCGCTTCCTGGAGATGGGGTGCGGCGCGGGCGTCGCCGCGGTGCTCGCGGCCCGGCGCGGCAGCGAGCACGTGGTGGCCCTGGACATCAACCCGGCGGCGGCGGAGAACACCCGGCGCAACGCCGAGCGGCACGGGGTGTCCGACCGGGTCACGGCCCTGACCAGCGATCTGTTCGACGCCCTGGAGCCCGGCGAGGCGTTCGACCTCGTCTTCTGGAACACCCCGTTCATCGAGGCGCCCGCGAGCCGCCCGTACGCCGGGCAGATCGAACGCGCGGTCTTCGACCCCGGGTACGAGATGGTCCGCAGGTTCTTCCGTGACGTGGTGCCCCGCCTGGCGGCGGACGGGCGGGTCTACCTGGGCACCAGCGAGGCGATGGGCAACAGGGACAAGATGCTGCGGGCGGCCGCGGAAGCGGGCTTCGAAGGCCACCGCTACCGCAGCGAGTCCGTCGAGCTGCCCGCCGCCGAATTCGGCGACTCCCCGGTGATCGCCGCCCACACCGACGAGCGCGGAATCGTGCACATGGACTTCACGATGTACGAGTTCCTCCGCCGCTGATCTCCGATTCCCCGGCCCGCCCGAGAATTCCCCGGATCACCCCGCGGGCCGTCAGTTCGGACCATCCGATTCACGACTGGGCGACACGAACCGCCCCGGAAGATGGGAATGTCATGAGCGCCAACGGGAACACACACGGCACGGCAACCGGTTTCGACGTCGTCATCGCCGGCAACGGAGTCCTCGGGCTCTCGCTCGCCTGGGTCCTGGCACAGCGGGGACAGCGCGTGGCCGTGCTCGGCCTGCCGCACCGGCCCTGGGCCGGCTCGGCCGCGGCCGGTGCCATGCTCGGCTGTTTCGGCGAGGTCACCACCTCGCTGCTCGCCACCGAGCACGGCCGGGCCAAGCTGGAACTCGGCATCCACGCCAAGGACCTGTGGCCCCAGTGGCTGGCGGAGCTCGAGGACGGCACCGAAGGCGCCGACATCAAGACCGCCGAGGGCACCACCGTCGTCCTCAACACCATCGGCACCGCCGAGATCGACGACGCCAACTACAACGCGATCCGAGCCGAACTCACCCGCTACGAGGAGCCGTTCGAGGACGTCGAGCCCTCCGACCTCGACTGGGTGGACGCGGAGCCGATCTCCCGCCCGCTGAAGGCCTTCCACATACCGGGGGAGCACGCGGTCGACGCCTCCGCCCTCCTGGAACGCCTGGAGTCGGCGGCCGTCCGGGCCGGCGCCGTCCTCGTCCCCGAGTTCGCCGCGCGGGTCGCGTACCAGGGCGAGCGGGTGAGCGGAGTCGTCACGGCCTCCGGGCGGACGATCGCCGCCGACCAGGTGACGCTTGCCGCGGGAGCCCGCACGCAGGAACTCCTCGACAGCCTGCCCGTCGGCCCCCGCATCCCCCGTCTCGTCAGCGGCTACGGCGTGTCCGCCCTGGTCAAGTCCGTGGACGGAACCACTCCCGACAGCGTCATCCGGACCCCGAACCGCTCCTTCGCCTGCGGGCTCCACGTCGTCCCCCGCGGCGACGGACACGTCTACCTCGGCGCCACCAACGTCATCTCCGTGGAGCCGCGCGACACCGCCGAGATGCGCGACCTGGTCTTCCTCCTCCAGTGCGCCCACCGCCAGGTCCGCCGCAGCCTCTGGAACAGCGACGTCACCAAGGTCCAGGTCGGCAACCGACCCGTGTCCATGGACGGGTTCCCGCTGCTCGGCGAGGGCGGCATGCAAGGCCTGTGGATCATGACCGGCACCTACCGCGACGGGCTGCACCTCTCCCCGTTGCTCGCCCGGGACTTCGCCGCCCGGATCCTGGGCGAGCGGCCCCAGGCCGACCTGGACCGGTTCGGCCCGCTCCGGCAGCCCATCAGGGCGGGCAGCCGTCAGGAGATCGTGGACCTCCTCATCGACCACCAGATGGGCATCGGCTACGAGCAGGACTGGACGATCCCCGTCGAGTGGCACCAGTGGATCGAGATGGACCTGCGGCCGGCCACCCTCGCCTGGGCCGACGAGCTGGACCCGGAGTTCACCCCGCCGGCCGAACTGCTCTTCGCCTCCCGCTTCGACCCCGAGCTCGTCAGCCTGCTGCGCAAGTACTACGCGACCTGCCGCGAGAACAGCTGACCCCGTCCCGCCCTTCCGCACCCTGAGAGAGGACATGCAATGGCAGTAGAGGCGATCGACCCGTCCGGCCTCCCCAAGCCCTACGGCTGGCGGCAGCTGGCCGTCGGCACCGGCAGCCGGGTGGTGTTCCTCAGCGGCCAGACGCCGCGTACCGCCGACGGTGAGCCGGTGGGCATGGGCGACCTCGCGGCACAGACCGAGCAGGTCTACCTCAACATCGCCACCGGACTCGCCGCGGCCGGAGCCACCTTCGACGACGTCCTGCGCCTGACCATGTACGTCGTGGACTGGTCGCTCGACAAGTGGGACGCGATCATGGCGGGCGCGGAGCGCGCGGCGGCGCAGCTCGGCGCCGACGTCATCCGGCCCACCACCCTGGTCGGGGTCGCCACGCTCGCCGAACCCGACTTCCTCATCGAGGTCGAGGCGACCGCCATAGCCGCCTGACCTCCTCCGACGACGAGTGGGGCCCCGCCGGACCGGATCCGGCGGGGCCCCACTCGTCGTCGGAGGAGGTCAGTGCCGCTTGGCGAGGAGGTCGTCGATCACCACGGCCACCGCCTCCGGTGACGGCAGGCCGGGGTGGTGGCTCGCGGTCCCCGTGGTCGGGTCGAAGGCGTCGTGCCACTCCGGCTCGTTGACGAGGGCCCCGTCCTCGCGGATCCGGGCGATGTTCCGCCGGACGGCCGGCTTGTGCCACATCCGGGCACCCATCACCGGGAAGTACACGACGGGACAGTCCACCGAAAGCGCGACCGTCATCAGCCGGTTGGGCGCCGCGCCGCCCGCCGCGGCGGCGAGCGTGTGGGCGGTGGCCGGCAGGACCGCGAGCACGTCGTGGTCGGCGGCGAGCCGGGACGGCTTGTCGGTCGGCCAGTCCGCCGGGGATTCCCCGCTCACCACCCGCTCGGCGAAGAGCGCCAGGCTCTCGGGGGAAAGGAAGGAGGTCGCGGTGTGCGTCAGCAGAACCGTGAACGTGCTGCCCGCGATCTGTCGGCGCATCGCCTCGATGTACGAAGGAAGCCGGGTCACCGCAATGGATCCTGTGGCACCGACGAGTATGCGTTTCCCGGCCGTCCCCGGGGTTTCCTGAATTTCCATGCCCCGATGATGTCGCCGGGTCACCACCCCTGGTCAATGCCGCCCACCGGGCTCGACCGGGGCGGTCCAGCGCCGGTCCAGCGGCGGTCCCGTGCAGGTCGGGCACGGGCCAAATCCTACGGTCGTCCCTACGGTCCGACCGTATTGAGGCCGTTTACGCCCGCTGCCTAATGTCGTTTTCCGTACACGAATTCGAAAGCCCGCCAGGGCATCCGATGAAAAGAGGCGGACGTCGATGGAGGATCTTTTCGCGAAGCTGCGCGGCGGTGCGGGCCACCCCGGTCCCGAGGAAGTCCGGCTGCCGGATCTCACACCCCGGCCCGAGCACCGTCATGAACCGTTCCCGCTCACCGACATTCAGCAGGCCTATCTGATCGGCCGCCACAAAAGCCTGGAACTCGGCGGCATCTCCAGCCAGTACTACCTGGAGTTCGACTGTCCCGGTCTCGACGTGGACCGGCTGACCGAGGCCCTCGGGAGGGTCGTCGACCGGCACGACGCGCTGCGCACCGTGGTGGGGCCGGACCAGACGCAGCGCGTCCTGCCCGCCGGCGAGGCCGAGCCGTGCCTCGTGCGCGGCACGGACCTGCGCGGCCGGACCGCAGCCGAGCAGTCGGCCGAAGTGGAGCGCATACGCGCCGAGTTGACGGAGCAGGTGCTGCCGGTGGACCGGGCGCCGCTGCTCGACGCCCGGGCCACGCTGCTCGACGGCGACCGGGTGCGGCTCCACCTGGCGGTGGACCTGCTCTTCCTCGACATGCGCGGCCTCTACCTGCTGCTCGACGAGTGGCGCCGGTTCTACGACGACCCCGCGTGGCTTCCCGAGCCCCTTGAGCTCTCGTTCCGCGACCACGTGCTCGCGCAGGAGGAGCTGCGCGCCGACACCCCGGGCAAGGAGGCCGCCGCGTACTGGGCGGACCACCTGGACGCCCTGCCCCCCGCGCCCGAGCTGCCGCTGGCCACGGCGCCCGAACAGCTCGGCGTCCCGCGCTTCGTCCGGCATCGGGCGGTCCTCGCGCCGGAGCGATGGGAGGCGCTGCGGGCGGCGGCCGACCGGAACGGTCTCACCGCGTCGGGCGTGCTGCTCGCCGCGTACGCCGAGGTGGTGCGGACGTGGTCGCGGCGGCAGGAGTTCACCCTGACCGTCACCCAGTTCCACCGGCTCGGCAGCCACCCTCAACTCGGCCGCATCATGGGCGACTTCCTCTCCCCCAGCCTGCTCGCCGTCGGCGGTCGGCCCGAGGAGACCTTCGGGCAGCGGGCCCGGGACCTGCAGCGGCGGGCTCTCGACGACCTCGCGCACTCCGCGCACGGCGGCATCCGGGTGCTGCGCGACCTCGCCCGCCGCCGGGACGACGGCCGCGCGTCCATGCCCGTGGTCTTCTCCAGCACGCTCGGCGCCGGGGAGGACGACGGCGACGGCGCGCCGCGGTCCCGGAGCCTGGAGGCCTTCGGGGAGCTGGTCCACGACCACAGCCGGACCCCTCAGGTGTGGCTGGAGAACCAGATCCTGGAGCTGGACGACCGCCTCTCGGTGAACTGGAACGCGGTCGAGGGCCTGTTCCCCGAGGGCACGCTCGAGGCCATGTTCGAGGCGTACGTGACGCTGCTCGACCGGCTGGCCGACGACGCGGCGGTGTGGGAGGCCACCCGGGGGATCGTGCCGCTGCCCGCCACGGACGCCGAGGAGCGCGAGCGGGCCAACGCCACCGCCGAGGACATTCCGCCGGCACTCCTCCACGAGCTGGTCGCCGAGGCGGCGGCGCGGCGCCCCGACGCGGTCGCGGTGATCACGCCCGGCGCGGAGACCACGTACCGCCGGCTCACCGAGGACGCCCACCGGATCGCGCACCGCCTGCTCACGGACCCGGGCGCCGGGCCGGACGAGATCGTCGCGGTGTCGATGCGGCCGGGCGCCGCCCAGTTCTCGGCGCTGCTCGGCGTACTGCACACCGGCGCGGCGTACGTGGCGATCGACCCGGAACTGCCCGAGGAGCGGCGCCTGAAGCTGCTCGCCCGATGTTCGGTGCGGGCCGTGGTGACCGATCCGGAGCTGCGGGACAAGCTGGCCTGGCCGCCGGGCGTGACGGTGGTGACCTCGGAGGACGCCGCCACCCTCGCGTGTCCCGCAGAGGCGCCGGAGCGCCGGCAGGGCCCCGACGACCTGGCGTACGTCATCTTCACCTCGGGCTCCACCGGCGAGCCCAAGGGCGTGATGATCACCCACCGGAGCGCCGCCAACACCGTGCAGGACGTCAACCGGCGCTTCTCCGTGGGCGAGGAGGACCGGGTGATGGCGCTCGCCCCTGCCGGCTTCGACCTGTCGGTGTACGACGTCTTCGGCGTCCTGGGCGCCGGCGGCACCGTCGTCGTGCCCGACCCGGCGCGCGGCAGCGACATCGCCCACTGGTCGCAGCTCGTCGGCCGCTACGGCGTGACGATCTGGAACAGCGTGCCCGCCCCGATGCGGATGTGGATCGACTCGCTCGGCGAAGGGGGCGTCCCGCGCGGCTGCCGGCTGCGGCTCGCCCTGCTGAGCGGCGACTGGATCCCGGTGGACCTCCCGAACCGCATCCGGGAGAAGATCCCGGCGATGCGGGTGATCAGCCTCGGCGGCGCCACGGAGGGTTCGATCTGGTCGATCCACCACCCGGTCGACACCGTCCGGCCCGAGTGGTCGAGCATCCCCTACGGGAAGCCGCTGGCCAACCAGACCATGCACGTGTTCAACCAGTGGCTGGAGCCGTCCCCCGTGGGCGTCACCGGCGAGATCCACATCGGCGGCGTCGGCGTGGCCCAGGGCTATCTGGGCGACCCCGAGCGCACCGCCGAACGCTTCCCCGTCCACCCGGTCACCGGGGAGCGCGTCTACCGCACCGGCGACCTCGGCCGCTATCTGCCGGGCGGCGACATCGAGATCCTCGGCCGCGAGGACTTCCAGGTGAAGATCAACGGCTACCGGGTCGAGCTGGGCGAGATCGAGGCCGCCCTGCTGCGCCGGCCGGAGGTGCGCACCGCGCTCGTCACCGCGCCCGCCCACGCCCGTACCGGGCAGCGGCAGATCGTCGCGTACGTGGTGCCCGAGCCCGGCACGGACCCGGACCCGGCCGAGCTGCGCGAGGCGCTGACCGCGCTGCTGCCCGGCTACATGGTGCCCAGCCGCTTCCTGACCCTGGACACCCTTCCCGTGACGACGAACGGCAAGATCGACCACCGGGCGCTTCCCACGCCGTGGAACGAGGAGCCCGCCACCGCCTCCGCGCACGTGGCGCCCCGCGGCCGGGTCGAGGAGCGTCTCTTCGCGCTCTGGTCCCAGCAGCTCGGTCACGACGACTTCGGTGTGGAGGAGGGCTTCTTCGACATCGGCGGGGACTCCCTGCACGCCGTCGGTCTCCTCGCGCTGCTGCGTACGGAGTTCGGGATCGGGGCCGACATGGAGCAGGAGATGGTCGAGGGCCTGTTCATGAACGCGTCGATCGCCTCGTTCGCCGAACTGATCGCATCCGTCGAGGAGTCCGCCGCGTGACCGCCGCCCCCGAGCCCGTCGCCTCCGTACACGCCACCCCCGTACACCCCACCCCCGAGCCCGTCGCGTCCGAGCCCGTCGCCGCGGTCCGCGAGTGGGAGTACGTGATCGTCGGAGCGGGCTCCGCCGGAGCCGTGACCGCCGCCCGGCTCGCCGCCCGCGACTCCGGGAACGTCCTGCTCCTGGAGGCAGGCGAGGACCAGCCGCGCCCCCGGGGCCGGTCCCATCCGCTGGCCGACGCCGGGCGGCTCGTCCTGGCCGGCCACAACTGGGACTACCGGGCCAACCTCCGTACCAGCGGGGCCCCTTGGGAGATGCTGATCCAGGGGCGTACCGACGCGCCCGCCACCGCCCCGGGCGGCCGGGCGGGTGCCCGCGCCCTGTGGGAGCGATTCCCGTACCAGCTCGGCAAGGTCGTCGGCGGCGGCTCCGCCGTCAACGGCGCCATCGCCCTGCGCGGGCTGCCCCGCGACTTCGCCGCCTGGGAGGCGCACGGCAACCCGGACTGGTCGTGGGAGCAGGTGCTGCCGTACTACAAGGACATCGAGGACGACGCCGACTTCCCCGGCCGTCTGCACGGGGACGGCGGGCCGCTGCCGATCCGCCGCACCCCGCGCGGTCAGGTGCACGAGCTGGACGCGGCGTTCTGGGAGGAGTGCAACCGGCAGGGCGTCGCCGATCTGCCGGACCTCAACGCCGGCCTGGAGGCCGGGGTCGGCCCGATCCCCGGCAACGCCGTCGACGGCGAACGCATCGACGCCTCCACCGCCTTCCTCGAAGGCGTCCGCGACCTGCCCAACCTCAGGCTGCGCACCGGCGTCCGGGTCACCCGGGTGCTGTTCGAGAAGGACCGGGCCGTCGGTGTCGAGGCCGAGCTCGACGGCACGCTCACCACGATCCGGGCCCGGCACGTCGTCCTGAGCGCCGGGGCCGTGGGCACGCCGGTCATCCTCCAGCGCTCCGGCGTCGGCCCCGCGGGACTGCTCAGGTCCCTCGGCGTCACGCCCGTGGCGGACCTCCCCGGGGTGGGCCGTGACCTGGTGGACCACCCCTCGGTGGTCATCTGGTCCAAGCCCGCCGACGGGGTCTGCACGCCCGGCCTGCCCTGGCGGCAGGTCGCGGCCCGGATGAGCAGCGGCTTCGACGACGACGTGGACATCCAGGCGGGGCTCCTCAACAACGTGGAGAGCCACACCATCCCCGGCTTCGTCGACCGCCTCGGCTGGCCGCTGGTCGTCGGCATCTCGGTGATGCTGCTGCGCCCGCGCTCCCGCGGGCGGGTCTTCCTCGACAGCGCCGACCCGCGGGCGGCGCCCGTCATCGAGCTGGGCCTCGGCACCGACCCCGAGGACGTGGAACGCCTCTGCCACGGCGTCCGCCGGGCGTGGGGCTTCCTGCGCTCCCCCGGCCTGTCGGGCCGCCTGACCCGTACCCAGTTCTGGAGCGACCGGATGGTCGCCAACGACGGCGTGCTGCGCAGCGGCGTCCGCCACATCATGAACCCCGGCTGGCACGCGGCCGGTTCCTGCCGGATGGGGCCGGACGGCGACCCGTGGGCGGTCGCCGACCAGGAAGGCCGGGTGCGCGGCACCCGGAACCTGCGGATCGCCGACGCCTCGCTCTTCCCGACCATCCCCAGCGCGCCCACCAACCTGACCACCCTGATGCTGGCCGAGAAGCTGGCCCGGAACACGAAGGAGTGAACGTGCCGTCTGCGCCCAGTCCCCCCGTACGGCTCTACTGCTTTCCGCACGCCGGGGCGACCTCGCTGGTCTACCGGGGCTGGCAGGCCCTGGGCGAGCCGCGCCTCCTGGTCCGTGGCGTGGACGCGCCGGGCCGGGGCACCCGCCGCCGGGAGCGGAGGGCGGCCGGCTTCCAGGCCCTGGTGCGGTCCATGGCCGAACAGGTCGTCGCCGATCTGTTCGCCGAACGGGACCGGACCCCCGGCCCGCGCTGGGCCACCTTCGGGCACAGCTTCGGTGCGACGACGAGCCTCGCGGTGGCCGCGGAGGTGACCCGCCGGGTCGGCGTGCCGCCGGAGCGGGCCGTGCTGTCCGGGGCCGTTCCGCCCCGGCTCCAGCGGCCGGGGCCGCTGCTCGACTCCGTCACCGACGAGGAGCTGCTCGCCAGGACCGCCGCCGACGGGGGAACGCCGCAGGCCGTGCTCGCCGACCCGACGATGAGCCGGATCCTGCTGCGGATGCTCCGGGAGGACGACACGGTCCGGGCCGAGTTCGCCCGGGAGGCGTCGGGGCTGCGGGTGGACTTCCCGCTCACCCTGATCGCCGCCCGGGAGGACGTGCACGCCCCGCCGGAGAAGGTCTGGCAGTGGTCGCCGCACAGCTCGGCCCCGGTCCGCCGGGTCGAGATCGACGGCGGTCACTTCGCCGCCGTGCGGCGCCCTGGGGACACCCTGACCACCATCGTCGACGACACCGACCCCGGGAAGGGGTGACCGCGTGGCACCCAGCAGGTACGAGGCGGAGCACGAGCAGTTCCGGATGACGTGCCGGGAGTTCCTCCACCGCGAGGTCGTGCCGCACCACGCCCGGTGGGAGCGGGACGGCATCGTCGACCGCGAGGTGTGGCGCAAGGCCGGGCGGGCGGGGCTCCTCGGCATCGGTGTGGACCCCGCGTACGGCGGGGGCGGCGAGCCCGACTTCCGCTTCCCCGCGGTCTTCTCGCAGGAGATCATGTGGGCCCGCGCGACGGCGCCGGGGTTCGTGGCGCACAACGACGTCATCGCCACCTATCTCGCCGACCGCACCACCGAGGAGCAGCGCAAGCGCTGGCTGCCGGGGCTCTGCTCGGGTGAGCTGATCGCGGCGATCGCGATGAGCGAGCCCGACGCCGGCTCCAACGTGGCCGACATCCGCACCACGGCGGTCCGCGACGGTGACTCCTATGTCCTCGACGGGCAGAAGACGTTCATCACCAACGGCGAGAACGCGGACGTCGTCGTGGTCGCCGCCAAGACCGCCCCCGAGCGCGGCGCGCAGGGCATCAGCCTGCTCGTGGTGGAGCGCGGCGCGCCCGGGTTCACCCGTGGGCGGCGCATGGAGAAGCTGGGCTGGCACGCCAGCGACACCTGCGAGCTGTTCTTCGACGGCTGCCGGGTGCCGGCCGGGAATCTGATCGGCAGGGAGAACGCCGGGCTCGCGTACATGATGGCCGGGCTGCCCCGCGAGCGACTGAGCATCGCCACCGTGGCGGTGGGGGCGATCGAGCGGATGCTCGCGGACACCCTGGAGTACGCCAAGACCCGCGAGGCTTTCGGCCAGGCCATCGGCACCTTCCAGCACAACCGCTTCCAGCTGGCCACGATGGACACCGAACTGACGGTCGCCCGGGTGTTCCTCGACCACTGCGTCGCCGAACTCAACGCGGGACGGCTCTCGGTGACGGACGCGGCGAAGGTGAAGTGGTGGACGACGGAGCTCCAGGTCGACATCGCCCACCGCTGCCTCCAGATCCACGGCGGCTTCGGCTATCTGAAGGAGAGCGCGATCTCCCGGGAGTGGGCCAACAGCCGGGTGCAGACGATCTACGGCGGGACGACGGAGGTGATGAAGGAGCTGATCGGGCGGTCCCTCGGGCTCTAGGCCCGGCTCCGGAGCCGGGCCGGGGGCGGTCCAGAGGCGGACCCCGGGCGGTCCAGAGGCAGGCCGGGGGCGGGCCGGGCCCTGCGGGGAGCGGGATGTTGCCAAATCGGCACCTCTGGTTGCGACTTCGGGACGCACTCGGTCTAATGACGGCGTGGAGCAGTCCTCGACCATCACCCAGGCCCTGTCCGCGGTCGGTCCCCGGCTCAAGCGGGTGCGCACCGCGCGCGGTGTCACCCTCGCCGCCCTTTCGGAGGCCACCGGCATCTCCAAGAGCACGCTGTCCCGCCTGGAGGCGGGGCAGCGCCGTCCCAGCCTCGAACTCCTGCTGCCCATCGCCCAGGCCCACCAGGTCCCGCTCGACGAACTGGTCGGCGCTCCGGAGGTGGGCGATCCGCGCGTCCGACTCAAGCCGCACGCGGTGAACGGCAACACCGTCCTGCCGCTGACCCGCCAGCCCGGTCCGCTGCAGAGCTACAAGATGGTCCTGCCGGCGAGCCGCGACACCCCGGAGCTGTGCACCCACGAGGGGTACGAGTGGCTGTACGTGCTCTCCGGGCGGCTGCGCCTCGTCCTGGCCGACCACGACATCGTCCTCGACCCCGGCGAGGTCGCCGAGTTCGAGACGCGTCTGCCGCACTGGTTCGGCAGCGCGGGGGACGGCCCGGTCGAGGTCCTGAGTCTCTTCGGCCGGCAGGGCGAGCGGATGCACGTACGCGCCCGGCCGACACGCCGGGCGCCCGCCTCCGACTCGTGAGCCGGGGGCGGGCGCGCTCTGCGGCAGCGGTGACGCGGCCGCTCAGGACGCGGCGACGGGCGCCGCTGCCGGCCGGCCGGCGGCCCGGTGGGCGGCGAGGTCGCGTTCGATCTCCTCGTCCACGAGGTCGTGGTTGAGGGCGAAGGCGGCCGCGGCTCCCATGCCGGCCGCCGTGACGGCCTGGGCGCGCGGGTCGATCACGTTGCCGACGGCCCACAGGCCGGGGCGGCTCGTGCGGCCCGCCCGGTCGGTGACCAGCCAGCCCTGCTCGTCCTTCTCGCAGCCGAGTCCCGCGAAGGCCCCGTCGTTCGGGGTCATCTTCGGGAAGAGGAACACTCCGGCGCACTCCAGCGAGCGCCCGTCGGCGAGCTCCACCGCGTGGAGCCGGCCGTCCTTGGCGAGCAGGGCGGACACCGTCCCCTCGGCCACCTCGACGCCCCGCGCGTCCATGCGCTCCCGCTCCTCCTCGGTGAGCGGCCGGTCGTGCGGGACGTAGGTGACGCGGCTCGACCACTGGCGCAGCAGCAGGGCCTGTCCCGGCGAGGCGGGGTGGACCCCGAGGACGACGATCGGCTGGTCGCGGACCTCGTAGCCGTGGCAGTACGGGCAGAAGTGCACGTCCTGTCCCCACATCGCGCGCACGCCGGGGATGTCGGGCAGTTCGTCGTGCAGCCCGGTGGCGAGCACGACGTGCCGGGCGTCAAGCGTCGCGCCTCCGTCGAGGCGCACCACGTACCCGCCGGTCTCCGCGGGCTCCACCTGGTCCACCCTGCCGTCGATCCGGACCGCGCCGTAGCGCGCGATCTCCGCGCGGCCGACCTCGAGCACGGTGAGCGGGGGGACACCGTCACGGGAGAGGAAGCTGTGCATGTGGGCCGAGGGAGCGTTGCGGGGCGCCCCTGCGTCGACGACGGCTACGGTGCGACGGGCCCGGGCGAGCACGAGCGCGGCGTTCAGCCCGCCCGCCCCGCCGCCTATCACGATGACGTCGTACGCACCCCGGGAGTCCGTGGTGTCCGTGGTGTTCGTGGTGTTGTTGGCGCCGGTCATGGCGATCACCTCCGCCGTCAGGGTGCGGGGCGGGGCACACCCGGGCAATCTTTGTTGCCGTTTCCGGGACACGGCCGGTGGGAGGCCCGGTCCGGTCCTCCGGCGGGGATACCGTCGGTGCCATGGTCGGTGTCGGTGATCGTCAGGGGTGGCTCCGGTGTCTGCTCGCCGGGGCCGTGTTCGTCGTCGGGATGACCGGCACCACGCTGCCGACCCCGCTCTACCCGCTCTACCAGGAGGAGTTCGGCTTCTCCGAGCTGACGGTGACGGTCGTGTACGCCGTGTACGCCTTCGGGGTCATCGGGGTGCTGCTCCTCGCGGGCGACGCGTCGGACACGGTCGGCAGACGGCCGACGCTGTTGTGGGGCCTCGGGTTCGCGGCGGCGAGCGCCGTCTGCTTCCTGTGCGCCGACGGCCTCGGCTGGTTGTACGCGGGCCGGCTCCTGTCCGGGTTCTCGGCAGGCCTGTTCACGGGCGCCGCCACCGCGTACGTCATGGACCTCGCCCCGCCGGGCGGTGAGTCCCGGGCGACGCTCGTGGCGACGGCCGCCAACATGGGCGGGCTCGGGTGCGGTCCGCTGCTCGCCGGCCTGCTCGCGGAGTACGCCCCCGAGCCGCTGCTGCTCCCGTTCGCCGTACACCTCGTCCTGACGGTCCTGGCGGCCGTCGTCCTCCTGCGGCTGCCGGAGACCGTGCGGGAGCGCCGGCCGCTGACCGCCGTACGGCCGCAGCGGCCCGCGCTGCCCGCCCAGGTCCGCCCGGTGTTCGTGCCGGCGGCGCTCGCGTCCTTCGTGGGCTTCGCCCTGTTCGGGGTGTTCACCTCGGTCAGCCCTGCCTTCCTGGCCCGGTTCCTGCACGTGGACAACCACGCCGTGACCGGACTGGTCGTCGCCCTGGCCTTCTTCGCGTCGACCGCGGGTCAGCTCGCCGTCGGCAAGGTCGGAGTGGCGCGGTCGCTGCCGCTGGGCTGCGCCGTGCTCTTCGTCGGTCTCGCCCTCCTGGCGGGGGCGCTCGCGACCGACCTGCTCGTACTGGTCGTGCTGTCCGCCGTGGTCGGCGGAGTGGGGCAGGGGCTCGCGTTCCGCGCGGCGCTGTCCGCCGTCGCCGGGGCGACACCGGTGGACCGGCGTGCGGCGGTGATCTCGACGCTGTTCGTGGTCGCCTACACGGGGATCTCGGTCCCGGTGATCGGTGTCGGCCTGCTGAGCGATCCGCTCGGTCTGGAACGGGCGGGCCTGGTGTTCACCGGCGTCATGCTCGCCCTGGTCGCCTCCGCCGGGATCTACCTGCTCCGGCGGCCGGTGCGGGGCGGGGCCGACAAGGGCCGGGCCCGGGCCTGAGCGGGGCTCCCTACGGCCGGGGATCCCGTACGGGGTGCTTGCTCATGATCGAGACCCGGTTGAACGCGTTGATGGTGACCGCGACCCAGATCACCGCGGAGATCTGGTCGTCGTCCAGGACCTCGCGGGCGGCTTCGTAGGCCTTCTCCTGGAGGAGGGCGTTCGCGGGGTGGGTGGTCGCTTCGGCCAGGTCGAGGGCGGCGCGCTCGCGCGCCGTGAAGAGTTCGGTGTCGCGCCAGGCGGCGAGGACGCCCAGGCGCCGGGTGGTCTCGCCGGCGCGGAGCGCCGCCCTGGTGTGCACGTCGAGGCAGGAGGCGCAGCCGTTGATCTGGGAGACGCGGAGGTTGACGAGTTCGACGAGGAGGCGGTCGAGGCCCGCCTCGGCAGCGGTGGCGCGGACCGCTTCGGCCGTCTGGACCAGGGCGTGATAGGGCTTGGGACTCTGCTTGTCGACGTAGACCCGCCGGGACCCGTGGTCCGCCGCTCGCTCGCTCACCTTGCGCTCCTTCACCGGCCGCCGCCGGGCGGCTCGTTCGCGGCCCGTCCGCGTGACAGGCGCCGCCCTCATGATGCATGATTGTTGAAGATAAAACTACCTTGTTCGAAGGGGTCGGTCATGAACGGTGCCGGGGTCGAGGTCCTGTCCGCACGGGACGTACCACTGGGAGGGCCGCGGGCCATGACCGTGCGGCGCACCCTCCCGCAGCGCGCCCGCACGCTGATCGGGGCGTGGTGCTTCATCGACCACTACGGCCCCGACGAGGTGGCGACGACCGGCGGGATGGACGTGGCGCCCCACCCGCACATCGGCCTCCAGACCGTGAGCTGGCTGTTCGAAGGTGAGATCGAGCACCGCGACAGCCTGGGCAGTCACGCGCTCGTACGGCCCGGAGAACTCAACCTCATGACGAGCGGTCACGGCATCAGCCACTCCGAGGTGTCCACCGGCCGGACCACGCGCCTGCACGGCGTGCAGCTGTGGGTGGCGCTTCCCGAGGAACACCGCGACACCGGCCGCGACTTCCAGCACCACGCCCCGGGGACCGTCCGCGTCGACGGAGCCGACATCAGGGTGTTCCTGGGGACACTGGCCGGTGAGACCTCGCCGGTGCGGACCTTCACGCCCCTTCTCGGCGCCGAACTCCTCCTCGACGCGGGGGCGAGCGTCACCCTGTCCGTGGACCCGGCGTTCGAGCACGGTCTGCTCGTCGACGAGGGCGACGTACGGGTCGAGGGAACACCGCTCAAGCCGGCCGAACTGGCCTACCTCGGCCCCGGCGGCCACAGCCTGACCCTCACCAACGCGTCGGAACGCCCCGCCCGTACCGTGCTGTTGGGCGGTCCCCCGTTCCAGGAGGAGATCGTCATGTGGTGGAACTTCATCGGCCGCAGCCACGAGGACGTCGTCGAGGCCCGCGCGGCGTGGGAAGAGGCGTCCGACCGCTTCGGGACCGTCGACGGCTACCCCGGCGACCGCCTTCCCGCGCCCGCGCTGCCGAACGCCAGGATCACTCCCCGCGTGAACCCCGCGCACCGCTGAGTCCCGGTGTCTGGGCCGCCCTCTCGGGTGCGAGCAGGGTCGGGTCCCGGTCGGTCCGCGGGTGGGCCAGGGGCAGGTGGTAGAGGGCGAAGGCCCTGCGGATGACGGGCTGGGCGACATTGCGGACGCGGACGCCGGCGGCCGTCATGCCGTGCTCCGTGCCCAGATGGGCGTGGCCGTGCACGGCGAGGTCGGCGCCGGACTCGTCGATGGCCTCCGCGAGGAGGTAGCTGCCCAGGAAGGGGTAGATCTCCACCGGTTCCCCGGCCAGCGTGTCGGGCACGGGCGCGAAATGGGTGAGGGCGATCCGGGCCCCGCAGCCGTCGGCGGACAGCTCGGTCAGGGCCCGGCGCAGTCCGTCGGCGCCCCGGCGCGTGGTGCGCACGAACTCCTTCATCTCGCGTTCGCCGAACTCCCCGGCGCTGCGGCCCGCGAACCCGCCGCAGAACCCCTTCGTCCCCGCGATGCCCACCTTCTCGCCCGCCACCGGCAGGACCACGCTGTCACCCTCAAGGACGGTGACCCCGGCGTCGGTGAGGACGCGGGCGACGTCCGTCTCCCGCTCGGAGTGGTAGTCGTGGTTGCCGAGCACGGCGACCACGGGGACGCCCAGGTCGCGTACCTCGTCCGCGACGACCTCCGCCTCCTCGACCGTGCCGTGGCGGGTGAGGTCGCCGGCGAGGAGGAGGACGTCCGCGCTCTCGTGCAGGGTCTCGAAGGAGGGACGCAGCAGACCCCGGCAGTCCGGGCCCAGATGGATGTCACCCACCGCGGCCACCCGGGCCACGGCTCCGTTCTGCCGTCCGGCGGAGGTCACAGCAGCTCCTCGGGCCGGTCCGGGGGATCCGCGCAGACGACCTGGAGGTCGGCGCGGACCGGGAAGTCGACCAGCTCCGCCTCGGCGATCCGGAGGATCTCGTCCCGGCGGTCGGCCGTCGGGACGGTGCCGGTCAGGAGGACGACCGCGCCGCGCACCTCGATCCGCACCCCGAGCTCGGCCACCTCCTCGCGCGCGAGCCGGTCCCGCAGCCGGGCGATCCGGTACTCGCTCTCTCCGCTGTTCATCGCGTGCCTCCGTCCTGTGCCGCCGTGCGTACCGCAGCGCCGAGCCGTGCCGTGCGGCGCCGTCGACCTGTCCCACCGCAGCGGCGGCTACCCGCGCGGCGCGAAAAGATCCGTCCGCCCGGCGGCGATCAGCTCTCCAGCGGGCTGGTCGCCGGGCCTTGGAGCACCGAGCCGTCGGCCGCGAAGCGCGAGCCGTGGCAGGGGCACTCCCACGTCTGCTCGGCGTCGTTGAAGCCCAGCTCGCAGCCCATGTGCGTGCAGCGCCGGCCGGTCCGCAGACCGGCCACGAAGTGGCGCGCCACGCCGGCCTGGTGCCCGGCGACCCCCGGGACCTCGCGGGCGGGCAGCCTCCGGCGCGGGTCGACGAGTTCCGTCCAGGCCGGGCGCGGCGCGCCGGTCAGATGCGCGGTGAGCAACCGGGCCGCGGCGACGCCGTTGCTGAGACCCCAGCCGCCGAAGCCGGTGGCCACGTAGACGTGCTCGGTGTCGGGGTGCTCGTGGCCGATGCAGGGGAGCCCGTCGGAGGTGTGGACGTCCTGCGCCGCCCAGCGCTGGACGGCCGGCGCCTCGGCGAAGCCCGGAAGGTGGTCGCGCGCCCATGCCTCCAGGCGCTCGTACCGCTCGCGTACGCCGCCGCTCCCCGGCTCGAACGCCTCGCCCGCGACGATCAGCAGCCGCCGGTCCCCGTCGAGTGGGGCGCTGCGCACGGACCGGGTGCCCTGCTCGGGCGTCAGGTACATGCCGTACGGGATGTGGCGCTCCTCGACGGGGGCGGCGACGACCAGCTCGCGGCGGAGCGAGAGCCGCATCAGGAGGGTGGTGTGACAGCGGAGCGGGAAGTGGGTGGCGAGGACGACGTCAGCGGCGTGGACGGTGTGCCCGCCCTCCACCGTGAGCCGGCAGTCCGTGCCCTCGTGCAGCTCGGTGACGCGGGTGCCCTCGTGGACGCGGCCGCCGTGCGCGACGAGGTCGTCCACGACGCCCAGCAGGAACCGGCGCGGATGGAACTGCAGTTGGTCCTCCACCCGGACGGCCGCGGCGACGGGGTAGGGAAGCCCCGTGTCGGTCACGGCGGTGGCCGGCAGGCCGGCCGCCGCGGCGGCCGCCGCCTCCGCCCGCACCTTGGCCGCCCCCTCCTCGTCGAGCGCGTACGTGTAGGCGGGCCGGTGTTCGATCTCCGCGTCGACGCCCAGCTCCGCGCAGAGCCGCGTCACGTCGCCGAGGGCGCTCTGCTGGGCGTCGGCGTACAGGGTCGCCGCCCCGGCGCCCTGGCGGTGGCGGAGGCGTTCGTAGCACAGGCCGTGCAGGGACGTCAGCTTGCCGGTGGTGTGTCCGGTGACCCCGGCGGCGATCCGGCCGGCTTCGAGCACCGTCACCTCGCGGCCGGCGCGGGCCAGCTCGCGCGCGGTGCAGAGCCCGGCGATCCCGGCGCCCACCACGACGACGTCGGCGCGCAGGTCGCGGTCCAGCGGCGGGTACGCGCTGCCGGGTGGTGCGGACTCCATCCAGTACGAGCTGTACGAGCTGTCCGGGCGCATGATCGCTCCTCTCGGCGGTCAGGTGCTCCGGCGACTACCCGGAGGCGCCGCTTCCCATCCGCCCGCGTCCGGTGGTTCCCGCACTCCCCTATTCCCCGGGACCTGTCGAGAACGGGCCGGTGTCCAGTCCGTCGAGGAGACCGGCCACGTCGTCGTACACGGCTTCGGCGCCCGCCTCCGTCAGGTCCGCTTCGGGGATTCCTCCGCAGAGCAGGCCGACGGTGGCGAGGCCGGCGCGGCGCGCGGCCTTCATGTCCCAGACGCTGTCGCCGACGAAGACGGCCCGGTCCGGGGCGACGTCCACCAGGGAGAGCGCGTGCTCGATCGGGTCCGGGGCGGGCTTGCCCTCCTCGACGTCGTCGGACGTGGCGGTGGCCGTGATCGCGTCGTCGGCGTCCACGGCGGCGCGCAGCGCCTCCAGCTCCCGTTCCTTCGCCGAGGTCACCAGGACGACCTTCCAGCCGCGCCGCGCGAGGGCCCGCAGCAGGTCAGCCGCGCCGTCGAAGGCCTGGAGCCGTTCGAACCAGGTGCCGTACAGGGCGTCGTGGGCGCCGCTGAGGCGGTCGTCCCCCGACCGGTCACGGTCGGATCCGAGCAGGTGCTCCAGGAGGTCCTCGCCCGGCAGGCCGATCGCGTGGTGCACGGCGCGGGTGGGCACGGTGTGCCCGCCTTGGCGCAGGGCCTCCCACCAGGCGACGACGTGCAGCGGGTTGGAGTCGACCAGGGTTCCGTCGACGTCGAAGAGCGCGGCGCGGTCCATGTTCCGGGGCTCCCCTCCGGGATGCGGGTCGGTGGTCCGGCGGATCCCGCCGCCGGTCAGTGGATCTCTCTCGTGACGCCTCTACCCGCTTCGGCGCCGGACAAGGGCGGCAGTCGGGCGTCGCCACCGGTTCGGGGCACGGCACCGGGAGCCCGGCATGTCGGAGCGGGTCACGGGTAGACGCGCGCCGACAGTGAGGGGTGTGAGATGAAGAGCCTGACGACGGATGTCGGGGAACGGGCGGCGGCGAAGGACCGGAGGACGGGCGGCCCGTGCGTCCCCCGGGTGTACCGCCTGCCCGGGGTGTACGCGCCCCAGACGGACACCGGCCTGCTGGCGGACACCGTACGGCGCGAGGAGCTTCCGCCGGGGGCACGCTCGCTCGACCTGTGCACCGGCACCGGTGTCCTGGCGGTCGTCGCCGCCCGGCGCGGTGCGCGGGCCACCGCCGTCGACATCTCGCGTACGGCGACCACCGCCGCGCGGTTCAACGCCCTGGTGCACCGCTGCCGGATCCGGGTGCTGCGCGGCGACCTGGACGCGCCGGTGCCGGACGAGCGCTTCGACCTGGTCACGGTCAACCCGCCGTACGTGCCGAGCGAGGACGAGGCGGCGCCTGTCCGTGGCGCGCGCAGGAGCTGGGACGCCGGAACCGACGGCCGGCTGCTGCTCGACCGGGTCTGTGCCCGCGCTCCCCGGCTGCTGACGTCCTCCGGCGTCCTGCTGCTCGTCCAGTCGTCGCTCGCGGGTGTCGACGCCACCCTGGAGGCCCTCGGGCGACGCGGCCTCACGGCCCGGGTGGTGGAGCGGCGTACCCAGGCGTTCGGGCCTGTGATGTCCGCGCGAGCGGGCTGGTTCGCGGCCCGGGGGCTGACCGCTCCCGGCACGCGCGTGGAGGAGCTCGTGGTCATCCGCGCGTTCCGGCCGTGATTGGGAAGCGTTGCTCCGGGCAGTCGCGCGATGTCAGAGCAGTCGTCTCCGATCGGTGGTGTGTCATGTCTGCTTCTCCGGGCGGGAACGCCCCGCACGCGAGGACACGGGTCGCCGCTCCTCCGGAGCCGCGGGGCGCGGGCCGGGACACCGGCACGAGCCGGGAAGGCACCAGGTCCCGCACGTCAGCCCCTCGGGTGCAGCCCCTCCTCGAAGGGCCGCTGCTCATGGAGGGACCCGCGGACATCGTCATGCCCGACGGGTCGGTGGTCCACTGCGAGCGTCCCGTGATAGCCCTGTGCACCTGCCGCCGGAGCCTGCGGGCACCGTTCTGCGACACGAGCCACCGTCCCCGTCTCCGGCGCGCGCCCAGCTCCGGCGCGCCACGGCGACGGGTGGGCGCGCCCGACGACACGGCCGATGAGCCGCCGGACGAGGCGGCCGAGGAGGAGAACGCGATGGCGGACGGCACGACCGAGGAGGCCCGGGCATCATGAGCGTCCTGCACTCCCTCACGAGGACCACGGCCCCTCCCCTGCCCGAGGCACGCGGGGACGTCTCGCACGCCGTACGGAGGCGTCTGCTCGGCGGCGGCGCGGGAGAGCTGCCCCGGGAGGCGGAGATCGCGCGCTGCTCCCCGTACGGCGAGGATCTGCAGCTGGCCCTCCACCTCTGTTACGCGCCGCACTACCAGGGCTTCGAGGGGGTTCCCGACAGTCTCGAATGGGACGCGGGGCTGCTCGGGGTGCGGGCCCTTCTGGAGCACCGGTTCGAGAGCGCGCTGCGGCACGACTGCCGCGACCGGCCGGACGTGGACGAGGCCCTCGCCGCCCTCCTCACCGAGCCGGCCGGAGGCACCGGCGTCACCCGGTTCCTGCTCTCCGACGGGGAGATGTGGCAGCTGCGCGAGCACGCGGCGCTGCGGTCGGTGTCGCAGCTGCGGGAGGCCGACCCGTACCAGTGGGTGGTGCCCCGGCTGCGCGGGCGGGCCAAGGCCGCGATGGTGGCGATCTCCTACGACGAGTACGGCTGCGGGCGGCCCGAGCGCATGCACTCCCAGCTCTACGCGGACCTGATGGCCGATCTGGATCTCGACCCGTCCTACGGGCGTTTCGTGGACGTGGCCGGAGCCGAGACCCTCGCCGTCTCGAACCTGATGTCGCTGTTCGGACTGCACCGGAGGCTGCGCGGGGCGCTCGTGGGGCACGTCGCCGTCGTGGAGATCACCTCGTCGCCCGCCTCTTCCCGGCTCTCCGCCGCGCTGCGCAAGTCCGGGGCGGGGCCTGCCGCGGAGCGGTACTACGACGAGCACGTGGAGGCGGACGCCGTCCACGAGCAGGTGGTACGCCGGGACGTCGTGAGCGGTCTCCTGGAGGACGAGCCGGACCTCGCGCCCGACGTCTCCTTCGGCATCGCCGCGACCTGCCTCCTCGACGACCGCTTCGGCGGCCACCTGCTGGACGCCTGGTCGAAGGGCGAGAGCGCGCTGCGGACTCCCTCCGACGGGGACGGCTCCCTGCGGTAACCCCGTGCCCGGTCCACCGCCGGCCCGCCCGACCACCGGGAAGACCGGGTTCCGTACCAGAATGGGGTGGTACGGACGGGGGTCCGGGCCCGAGGAGGACGACGGACCATGGCGGTGGACGAGCTCGACACCAGGATCCTGCGGCTGCTCATCGAGCAGCCCCGGACGAGCGTGCGGGAGTACGCGCGGATCCTGGGGGTGGCGCGGGGCACCGTGCAGGCCAGGATCGACCGCCTGGAGCGGGACGGGGTGATCACCGCGACCGGCCCCGTGCTCTCCCCCGCCGCCCTGGGGCATCCGGTGCTCGCGTTCGTGCACGTCGAGGTGACGCAGGGGCGTCTGAACGAGGTCGGTGACGCGCTCGCGGCCGTGCCGGAGATCGTGGAGGCCTTCTCCATCACCGGCGGCGGCGATCTGCTGACCCGGGTGGTGGCCCGTGACGCCGGGCACCTGGAGGACGTCATCCAACGGCTGATCCAGCTGCCCGGGGTCGTCCGCACCCGTACCGAGATCGCGCTGCGGGAACGCGTGGCGCACCGGCTGCTGCCGCTGGTCGAGGCGGTGGGACGGCGCCGGGGCCCCGCGTGAGCCTCTTCGTCGCTTCCTCCAACGAGAAGGGCGGATGCGACGAGATCAGCCGGTTTCCGTTGCAGATGAGAGCCCGCACGGCCTAGCGTGACGCACATGCAGTCCTACACCATCGGACAGGCGGCGCGCCTGCTCGGCGTCAGCTCCGACACCGTGCGCCGCTGGGCCGACGCGGGCCGGGTCGCGACCCATCGCGACGAAGGCGGCCGGCGTCTCATCGACGGCCGCGACCTGGCCGCCTTCTCCGTGGAGATCGCGCAGAGCGCCGCGGGCGACGAGGACGTGCCGTACACCTCGGCGCGCAACGCCTTCGCCGGCATCGTCACGGCGGTGAAGCTCGGCGACGTCGCCGCGCAGGTGGAGATCCAGGCGGGGCCGCACCGGCTCGTGTCGCTCCTCACCCGCGAGGCCGTGGAGGAGCTGGGCCTCGAGGTCGGCATGCGGGCCACCGCCCGCGTGAAGTCGACCAGCGTGCACATCGACCGGACCTGACCCCAGCGGACCGGTTCCTCATCCGTCCGGGCGGCCTCGCCGCCCCACGCTCAAGGAGCCCCACCCCCATGCCCCTCCCCCGCACGCGCACCGGCCGCCGGGCCCTGGTCGCCGCCCTGACGGCCGGTCTGCTGCTGCCGCTCACCGCCTGCGGCGGCGACGGCGCCCCGCAGGACGGCGCCGCGAAGTCCACCGGGGCGTCCGGGGTGCCCGCCGCCCGTCTGACGGTGCTCGCGGCCGCGTCCCTGACCGACGTGTTCGAGACCGCCGGCGCCGCGTACGAGAAGTCCCACCCCGGGACGGAGATCACCTTCTCCTTCGCCGGCTCGCAGGAACTCGTCGCCCAGATCGCCCAGGGCTCGCCCGCCGACGTCCTCGTCACCGCCGACGCGAAGAGCATGGACAAGGTCCGCGCCGACACCGGCGCCCCCCTCGTCATCGCCAGGAACCGGCTCGTCATCGCCACCGGCGAGGGCAACCCGTACAAGATCGACGGCCTGGAGGACCTCGCGGACACCGGACTCAAGGTCGTCCTCGCGGCCCCCGAGGTGCCGGCCGGCAAGTACAGCAGGAAGATCCTCGACGCCCAGGGCCTCACGGTGAAGCCGGTCTCCCAGGAGCCGAACGTCCGCGCCGTGCTCAGCAAGGTCGAGCTGGGCGAGGCCGACGCGGGGCTCGTCTACCGGACGGACGCCGAGAGCGCGAAGGACAAGGTCGACGCCGTCGACATCCCCGACGCGCAGAACGCCGTCGCCTCCTACCCCGCCGCCACGGTCAAGCAGTCCGAGAACGCCGAGGCGGCCGCCGCCTTCGTCGCCTGGCTGTCCTCCCCCGAGGCGCGGAAGATCCTCCTGGACGCGGGCTTCCAGCAGCCGTAGTCCGGCCGAGGAAGGCCCCGTTTCCCTCCGCACCTTCGACGCCTGGAACGAACGATGAAAACCTTCCACGGCCGACCCACCGGGCGAGGGACCCGCACCCCGCTCCTCCTCGCCGTGCCCGCGCTGCTCGCCGTGGCGTTCCTGCTGCTGCCGCTCGCCGGGGTCCTGGCCCGCACCGAGTGGGGGGCGTTCGGCGCGCATCTGACGAGCCCCGGCACCGTCGAGGCCCTCAGGCTGTCACTGATCGTCTCCTTCTGGGCGCTCGGCCTCTCTCTGCTGCTCGGCGTGCCGCTGGCCTGGCTGCTCGCCCGGGTGCCGTTCCGCGGGAAGGCGATCGTCCGTTCGCTCGTCCTGCTGCCCATGGTGCTGCCGCCGACGGTCGGCGGCGTGGCCCTGCTGCTCGCCTTCGGACGCCGCGGCCTGATCGGCCCCTGGCTGGAGAGCACCTTCGGGGTGACGCTGCCGTTCCACACCTCGGGCGCGGTGGTCGCCGCGACCTTCGTGTCCATGCCGTTCCTGGTCATCAGCCTGGAGGGGGCACTCGCCGGTCTGCGCCCCCGGTACGAGGAGACGGCGGCCTCTCTCGGCGCGTCACCGGTCCGGGTGTTCTTCACCGTCACCCTGCCGATGGTGGCTCCGGGGCTGCTCGCCGGCGCGGCGCTGACCTGGGCGCGGGCCCTGGGCGAGTTCGGTGCCACGATCACCTTCGCCGGGAACCTGCCGGGCACCACCCAGACCCTGCCGCTCCAGGTGTACCTGCTGCTCCAGGAGGAACCGGAGGCCGCCACCTCCGTCTCGCTGCTGCTGCTCGCCGTCGCCATGGCCGTCCTCCTGGCCCTGCGCGGGCGCTGGAGCGGAGCGCCGTCCCCCCGCCGCACGCCTGCCGTCGCGGATGCCCTGGGCCCCGGGGGAACCACCGATCCGGCGACCGGGCCGGTGCCGCCGTTCGGCGGGGCGGCGGCGGACCGCGTCGAGGACGAGGCGGGCGACCCCGACGCCGAAGGACGCTGGGCGCTGCACGCCGACGTCGACGGCTTCACCCGGCTGACCCTGGACGCCGCGCCCGGCACCACCATCGCCGTCGTCGGGCCCAACGGCGCGGGCAAGACGACTCTGCTCCGCGCCCTCCTGGGCCTCACCCCCCGGGCCCACGCCGCCCTCCGGCTCGGCGACGCCGACGTCACCGGCCTGCCGCCGCACCGCCGTCAGGTGGCGTGGGTCCCGCAGGACGGCGCCCTGTTCCCCCATCTGACCGCGCTCGCCAACACCGCGTACGGGCTGCGGGCGCACGGCGTACCGCGTGCGCGGGCCCGGCGCGAGGCCCTGCGCTGGCTCGACCGCCTCGGCGTCGGCCACCTCGCCGACCGGCGCCCCGCCCAGCTCTCCGGCGGCCAGGCCCAACGGGTCGCCCTGGCCCGCGCGCTGGCCGCCCGGCCACGGCTGCTGCTGCTCGACGAGCCGCTCGCCGCCCTCGACCAGACCACCCGAGCCCATGTCCGGCACACCCTGCGCAGCCACCTCGCCGGTTTCGGCGGCGTCTGTCTGATGGTCACCCACGACCCGGTCGAGGCCGTGTCCCTGGCCGACCGCGTCCTCGTCCTCCAGGACGGCCGGGCGCTCCAGGACGCGCCGCCGGCCGAGGTCACCCGTCATCCCCGTTCACCGTGGGTCGCCCGCATGCTCGGCAGCAACGCCTGGCCCGGCACGGCCACCCCCGACGGCCTGGACCTGGACGGGGGAGGCGCCCTCATCACCGCCGAGCAGCCGCCCGTCGGCACCCCGGCCCTCGCGATCATCGCGCCCGAGGCGGTGGCCGTGCACCGCGAGCGGCCCGGCGGCAGCCCCCGTAACGTCTGGCCCGGGACCGTACGCGAGATCACCGCGAGCGGCAGCCGGCTCCGGATCCTCGTCACCTCGGACCTTGCCCCGTCGCTCGTCGCCGAGATCACCCCGCAGGCCGCCGCCGAGCTGGGCCTCGCGGACGGGGTGCCGGTCTGGACGGGGGTCAAGGCGACCGAGGTGACCGTCGTACCCCTGTGAACCCCGTGGGTGACGGGCGCCTCTTCGTCAGCGGGTGGTACGGGCGAGCAGCATCGCCACGTCATCCTGGGCGGCTCCCGCGAGGAGTCGGCCCAGGACCTCGTCGCACAGCGTGTCCAGCGGACGGTCGAGGGGCAGCAGGGCCTGGGCGAGCTGCCGCATCCCCTCGTCGAGGTCGCGGTCGCGGGCCTCGATGAGGCCGTCGGTGTAGAGGACGAGCAGCCCACCCGCGGGCAGCGCGACCTCCTCCGTGCCGAAGTCGTGGGCGCCGGTGCCCAGCGGGGTGCCCGGCGGCCCGTCGAGGAAGGTGATGGTGCCGTCGGGGGTGGCCACGGCCGGCGGCGGATGGCCGGCACGGGCGATGCCCCAGCCGCCGGTGGCCGGGTCGTGGACGGCGTACACACAGGTCGCCATCGTGTCCTCGCCGAGGTCCGCCACGACGGCGTCGAGGGAGCTGAGCATCGACGCCGGCGGAATGTCGTGGCGGGCCAGGGTCCGCACCGCCGTGCGCAGCTGGCCCATGACGGCCGCCGCGTGGATGCCGTGCCCCATCACGTCGCCGATGACGAGCCCGGTCCTGCCGCCGGGCAGGGCGATGACGTCGAACCAGTCGCCGCCGACGTCATGGGCGCTGGCCGGCAGGTAGCGGCCGGTGAGTTCGAGTCCGGTGACGGCGGGCAGCGCGCTGTTGGTCAGGCTCCGCTGGAGGGTGAGGGCGGCCTCCCGCTGGGTGGTGTAGAGACGCGCGTTGTCGATGTTGAGGGCGGCGCGGGCCACGACCTCGTCGATGAGGACGCAGTCCTGCGCGTCGAAGGGCTCGCGGGTCCGCAGCCGTGTCACCGCGACCGCGCCGAGCACCTGGCCCCGGGCGACCAGCGGGACGAGCCGCGCCGAACCGATGCGGGTGGAGAAGTAGGTGCGGAGCGCCTCGGTGCGCGGACCGGTGAAGAGTGCCTGGACGTCGGAGGTGTAGAGGTTGAAGGGCCGGCCCCGGGAGACGACCTGTTCGTACACGGAGTCGAGCGGGATCTGGAAGGTCTGCCCGGCGGTGAGCACCGACGTGGGCGCGGTGGGGTCGGGGAAGCGGGCCGCGAGCCGGCGCAGCACCCCGCGGGTGGAGGCCGCCGGGTCGTCCGGTTCGAGGACGGCCTCCAGCATCTGCACGTCCGCCGAGTCCGCGAGCTGGGGCACGAGGAAACGTACCGCCTCCTCGGCCGTCTGCTTCAGGTCCAGGGTCGTGCCGATCTTGGCACCGGCCTCGGCGAGCAGGGCGAAGCGGTGCCGGGCCCGCTCGACCTCGCTGTGCGCCTCCTGGCTCTCGGTGATGTCGACGAGGGAGGCGATCAGTCCCAGGGACCGCCGGTCGGTGCGGTCGACGAGGGGTGCGTACGAGCAGGACCAGATGCGGTCGCGCTCGGGGTCCGCGGGGGTACGGCCGACCCTGCGGGCGTCGACGACGGCGGTCCCGCTCTCCAGGACCTGGCGCATCAGCGATTCGAGCGAGGTGGCGTTCACGCCGGGCACGACCTCGGTGAGTCGGCGCCCCACGTGCTCGGCCGCCGGGACGCCGTTCATCCGGGCCAGGGTGTCGTTGACGCGCAGGAACCGCAGGTCGGGGCCGAGCAGGGCGAGACCGATCGGCGACTGGGTGAAGAGGCTCTCCATCGCCGCCAGGTTCTCGCGCATGCGCAGGACCTCGGAGGTCTCCACGGCGATGAGCATCGCCCCCGGCCGGCCCTGCGGGTCGGCGGCCGGCACGATCCACATCTCCATCGCGACCAAGTGGCCGTCCCGGTGGCGGACGGGCAGCGTGCCGACCATGGTCTCGCCGTTCTGGACGCGGTGGGTGAGCCGGTCGGCGAGTTCGCGGTTGGCGTCGGGGACGAGCAGCGGGGTGGCGAGTCGTCCGAGCACGTGCTCGGGGCGGTGGCCGAGCAGGTCCTGGGCGGCGAGCGACCACTCGACGATGCGGCCCTCGGCGTCCTCCCGCCACAGGGCGATCGGAAGCAGCTCGCGGAGCACGCCCGCGTCCCCGACGGCCGCCCGGGGCGGCTGCGGAACCCTGCTCGACGACTGGTGAGTCTCCAACGCATCGACCTACGCATCGGCCCGGCCCCGGGGGGCATTCCCTATCGCATCACCCTAGCCGAGTACCTGACGGCGGGCCCTTCGCCGTCGGCCGTTCGATGAGGCTCCGGGGCACCGGGTTCGCGGGGAGGTTCCGTAGTTCTACGGATGTGCGGGCGGCGCGGAACTGCGAAAGTCGGTCCGACCTCTGCGCTCGCACCCGTCCCCTGTGTCCGCAGCCCTCCCCACCCGCCACTCCCCGCGCCCCCACTCCCCGGAGCACCCCGCATGAGCAGCCGCTCCCCCGACGAGATCCACACCGGTGCGCGTGCGTACGGCCCCGAGCCCGGCGGTCGCCCAGAACCTGCGGATCCGCACGAGCTGCTCCACCGGGCCCGTCGGCTCACCGCGCACCGGAACCCCCGGGCCGGAAGTGCCTGGGAGCGGGCCGCGACGGCCCTGGTACGCGCCGGCGGGACGCTCACCCCCGGGGACCACGCCGACGCCCTGGACTCGACCGCCCTCGACTGCAGGGGCGCGGCGCAGCCGGCCGCGCAACCGCTCTTCTTCCGCGCCGCCGACCTGCACGAGCGGGCCGGGCAGCGCGGCAAGGCGCTGGTCTCGCGGGCGCGGGCGGTCCTCGCCGGCCCCGAGCCGGGCGCGACGGCGCTCGCCCGGCTCACGGAACTGTCCGAACGGGCCGGGGTCCTCCACGCGCTCGGGCAGGCCGGCGCCGCGGAGACGGCGACGGTCCGCCTGCTGCGCGGCCGGGCCCGCGCCGACCTCCTGCACACCGCGCCCGACCCGGCGGCCGAGGCGGCGGCGCTGCGCGAGGAGCTCGCCCGTCTGATCGCCTTCACCGGACGACACGGTGCGGACGACGCCGTCCCCGGTGTGCGCGCCGACACCCGTGCGCTGCTCGGCCGGATCTCCGCACCCGACGACCCGGCCGCCGCGCTGACCCATCTGCGGGCCGCGGCGGAGGAGCACCGTGCCGGGGGCCGCCCCTGGCTGGCCGCGGAGCACGAGCTCGTGCTCGCGGCCCTGCTGCGGGCCACCGGCGCCCCCGAAGAGGCCGCCGCGCTGCTCAGGGCAGCCCTCGGCCCCGTGACGCCGGACTCGCCGCTCCAGGCCTCCGACCGGGCCCGGCTCTGCCTCGCCCTGGCGCGTGCGGTCGCCGAGCCGGGCGGGCGGGGGCCCGCGGCCGGAGGGCCCGGGGCGGAGGACGAGGAGCTGTCCCTCCTCGCCGAGGCCGCCGGGCAGGCCGACGGGCCCGCCCAGGACGTGCACGTGGGTGCGGTGGCACGGCTACGGCTCGGGGTCGCGCACGCCGAGCGCGGCCGCTGCCGCGAGGCGTCGGCCCTCCTGGACGAGGCCCTGACCGGATTCGCGGAGGACGGGGACGGGGCGGCGCGTGTACGGGCCAGGGCCTGGCTCGCCGAGTGCGCGCTGCGCCTGGGCGAACCGGACCTGGCGGCACGGGAGTACGCGCGCGCCGCGGCGGAGGCCCGGTCGTGGGACGACGGGAGTCACGCCGCCGCTCTGAGCGGTCGGGCGGCGTACGCGCTCGGCGTGGCCGGTTCGCCCGAGGAGGCGGCCGGCGTCCCCGCACGGGCGGCCGGGGGCGCGGATCCCGCCGCGGGCCCGGGCCCGGGTGACGTGTGGTCCTGGCTGCGCGCGCTCCCGGAGCCGTGCGGACCGCAGGGGCCCTACCAGGTGAACGTGTACGGCGAAGTGGGCGGACCCGGGCCACGGCCCGGCGGCACTCCGGCGAACCGAGTACAGGGGTGTGTGTGAGCAGAGTGATCGACGGCCGCTTCGAGCTGGTGGAGCGGCTGGGCGGGGGCGGGATGGGCACGGTCTGGCGCGCCCGCGACCTGGTCCTCCACCGGGACGTGGCGCTCAAGGAGGTGCGTCCGCCGGATCCCGCGCTCGCCGAGCACGACGTCGAGGGGGCAAGGACGCTGCGCGCCCGCGTCCTGCGCGAGGCACGCGCGCTGGCCCGGATCGACCACCCGAACGTGGTGACGATCCATCACATCGTCGACGCGGGCGAGGGGACCTATCCCTGGCTCGTGATGGAGCTGGTCACCGGCGGGTCGCTCCAGGACCGGCTCGACCGGGGCACGATGACGCCCGTCGAGGCCGCCGGGCTCGGCCGCGAGCTGCTCTCGGCCCTGCGGGCCGCCCACGCGCGCGACATCGAACACCGTGACGTGAAGCCCCCCAACGTCCTGCTGCGCCCCGACGGGCGGCCGGTGCTCACCGACTTCGGCATCGCGGCGATCCGCGAGTCCACCGTGCTGACGGCCTCGGGTTCCATCATCGGCTCGCCTGACTACATGGCGCCCGAGCGGATCCGCGGAGTCGGCAGCGGTCCGGCCGCCGACCTGTGGTCCCTCGGCATGCTGCTGTACGTGGCGGTCGAGGGCCACCATCCGCTGCGCCGGGAGAACACCCTCGCGACGCTCGCGGCCGTCCTGTCCGACGACGTGCCGCCGCCGCGGCGGGCGGGTGCGCTGACCGGCGTACTCACCCGGCTCCTCGTACGGGACCCGGCCGAGCGGCCGGACGCGGAAGAGCTCGACCGCGCGCTCGCCGCCGTCACGACGACGGGCCCGGCCGGGGCCCCCGCCCCCGGCCAGGACGCGGGCGCGGCGCCCGACGAGGACGAGGCGACCTCGTTCCGGCTGACTCCCCCGTCCCCGTCCACGTCCCCGTCCACCGCTCCTTCGGGCGCTGCTCCTTCGGACACTTCCTCGCCGGGTCCTTCGGCGGCGGTTCCGGCGACCGCTCCCTCCGGGGGCTCTACTCCGGCCGGCCCCGCACCGCGTCGGCGGAGCCGTACCGGACGGTTCCTGGGCTCCGCCGCCGTGGTGGTGCTCGCCGTCGGCATCCCCGTCGCCGCCATGACCTGGGACTGGCGGCCGTCCGACCCGGGCAGCGGCCCGAGCAGTGCTCCGCCTTCCCGGCAGGGCCCGGCCGCACAGCAGCCTCCGGCGTCCAAGGCCCCGACTCCCACTCAGGAGCCGGATCGGGTGGCGCGCGACCTGCTGACGCCCGCCGGAGTCAGGACCGCCATCGCCGCCGTCAAGGCGGCCTCGGGCAGCACCAGGGTCACCGGCTTCGTCGTGTACCCGGACTACGCGGTCGCCGAGTCGCTGGTCAAGGGCAGTTCGAAGCGGTACGACCGCTACGTCTACCGGAACGGGGACGTGGCCGTGCGCCAGGGATCCGGCACCTCCTTCCCGGGCGCGGTCCCGGCCGACCTGAACGCCTTCGACTGGGACGCCCTGCCCGGACTGGTCAAGCGCGCCGACAAAGAGCTGGGGGTCGATCAGCCGACCAGCCGCTATCTCGTTCTCGTGCCGGGCTCGACCCTGCTCGGCAGCGAGGCGGGACTGAGCATCTATCTGACCGACGCCTACGGCACCGGCTATCTGAACGCCGACGCGAAGGGCCGGGTGACGGCCACTTACCCCCGCAAGGACTGACCTTCTCCCACGCTCTGTCTGACCACCAGGGAGGCGAGTCCGGCCCGCGTCTCCACGCCCGTCTTGCGGTAGACGCGGGCGACATGGCTCTCGACCGTGCGGGGGCTCAGGGAGAGCCGGTCGGCGACGGCCTGGTTGGTGAGCCCTTCGGCGACCAGGACGGAGATCTCGCGCTCGCGCGGGGTGAGTTCGGCGAGCCGTCCTCCGGCCACGCCCTCCGCCGGAACAGGCCTGGTGCGGTCGGCCAGGTCCACCAGCATCCGGGCGCCGCCCTCGGCGGCAAGGCGGCGGCCCCTGCGCCACTGCGCGGCGGCCCGGGGCCCGTCGCCCGCCGCCTGGGTCCAGGGGGCGGCCAGAAGCAGGCTGTGGGCCTCGCGGAGGATCGCGCCGGAGCGCGCGCTCTGACGGGCCGCGTCGGCGAACGCCTCGGCCGCCGCCGCCGGTTCACCCCGCCGGGCGAGGACCTGGCCCCAGGCGCGCCGCGCGGCGGCGAGCTGGACGGGCAGCCCGAGCCGCTCGGCCTCCGCGAGGGCCCGGCGTGCCACTCGCTCGGCCTCCGCCGGGTCTCCGGTGGCGAGGGCCGCGCCGGCGAGGAGTTCGAGGTATCCGGGGCGCAGCGAGGCCTGGAGCAGGGAGAGGTCCCGGTCGCCGCCCGCCCGCAGGAGCACCTCCCGCACCCGGTGCGGGTCCCGTGAGAGCGGTACCGAGTAGCCGAGGAGGCAGCGGGCCTGGGTGGCCCACCAGCCTTCGGCGGTGCCCACGGTGGCCGCGGCGTCCTCGGCGGCCGTCAGCGCCTCCGGGTCGCCGAGCGGCCGGGCGTGGAGGAGGACGGTGGCCCGCAGCGCCCCGCTGAAGCCGACGAGTTCGGGGCCGCCCAGGGTGCGGGCGACGGCGAGGGACTCGTCGGCCAGGTCGAGGGCGGTGCCGACCCTGCCGGTCAGGAGGTGGACGTACGCCGAGCAGAGGAGGAGCTGCGAGAGCGCGAAGGGCCGTCCGGCGCGGCGGGCCATCGCGATGCCCCGGGTGGCGTGCCGCTCGGCGGTCCCGTACTCCTCCAGGAAGACCTCGGTCCAGCAGAGGCGCACCAGCGATTCGGCCTGGTCCGCCAGGCGCCCGTCCGTGAAGGCATCGGTGAGGGCTGCGGCCTCCGCCGCGTGGGCGCGGGCGGCGGCGGTCTCGCCGGTGTACGCCTCGCCGAGCGCGGCCAGGGTCAGGACCTCGGCGGCGCCCGCGTCGTCGCGGCGCCGCCGGGCGTCGTCGAGGGTCGGGGCGAGGACCGGGCGGACGTCGGGGTACCGGGCGGCGAAGAGGGCCCGGCAGCCCCACTCGACGACGAGCCGGGTCCGGAGGGCGGGGCGTGGCCCGGGGGTTCGTGCCAGTTCGGCGCGAAGCAGGGCGTCCGCCTCGGGGTAGCGGCCGAGGTGGCGCTCCATGAAGGCGCAGAGCAGCACGGCGGAGGTCCGCAGCTCGGACGTATCCATCCCGCCGTCGCGGAAGCCCACGCGGAAACCCACGCGGAAGCCGTCGCGGAAGCCGTCGCCGTCGTTGTCCTCGCCCCGGTCTTCCGGTCCGCAGGCGTCGATGAGGTGGTGCAGGAGGTCCCGGCTCTCCGCCACCCGGCCGGCCGACCCGAGGGCGTCGGCCCGACGGAGCATCAGGTGCCACCGGCCGACGCGGTGGTCGGGGGTGTCGGGGAGCAGCACGAGGACGGCCGCGAGCCAGTGGGCGGCGCGGGCGGGGTCGGCCGCCCCGATCCGCTCGGCGGCCTCGACCAGTTCGGCGGCGACGGCCGGGTCCCAGACGGTCGCGGCGCGGACGAGGTGCGGGGCGCGCTCGGTGACGGGAGCCCCGGTCCGGGCGAGGGCGTCGGCCGCCCGCCGGTGCAGTTCCGTGCGGCGCCACGGGTCGAGCGTGCCCCGGACGAGTTCCGCGAGGGCCGGGTGGCGCAGGGCGAGGAGGCGTCCTTCGGTGTCGGGCCGGACGAGGTCACGGCGGTTCAGCTCGCGCAAGGCCTCGTCGATCCCCGCCCGGTCGACGGAGCCCCGCGAGGTGACAGCGGTGAGGAGCTCGGCCGTCGCACGCCCGTCGAGCACGGCGAGTGCCTCGACGAGCGCCCGCTCCGGCCCGCCGAGCGGGGTGAGTTCATCGAGGAACACCGCGACGGGCCCGGTGCGGGACGCCGCTCCCCCTCGCGTACGCGCGTACGCGAGGGCCCGGTGGTAGAGCGGATTGCCGAGCGCGGCCGCGTGGATCTCCCGGGCGAGGCCGGGCGGCAGCCCGGCGACGAGGCCCTCGGCACACTCCTCCGCCGTCAACGGCCCCAGGGCGAGCCGGGTGAGGTCCCCCGAGTCGGCGGCCCGGGAGAGGACGGAGCCGAGGCCGGGCGCGGTCTGCCGCTCGCGGCGGGCGAGCACGAGCAGGACGAGGGCCCGGGGCGGATGCCGGAGGAGATGGTCGACGAGCGCGACGGAGACAGGGTCGGCGCGGTGGAGGTCGTCGAGGACGAGCACGAGTCCGGGGCCCGGGATCCGGCCGAGCGCCGCCGCGATCCGCCGCACCCGGTCATCGCACGCGGCACCGGTCCCCGGCCCCATGGGGCAGGACGCTGGCGCCGGTTCGAGGAGTTCCGCGAGTGCGGCCAGGGCCGGGCAGTCCGTACGGTCTCCCCGGTCCAGGTCGGCGAAGGCGTCGGCGAAGGCCTGGAAGGGGGTGCCGTGGTCCCCGTCGCCGGGGCTCGCGCGGCCGCACAGAACGGTCGCGCCCTGCCGGCGCGCCCGCGCCGTGAACTCGGCGAGGAGCCGGGTCTTGCCGATGCCCGGCTCCCCCGTGACGTCCACGGCCATCGGGCCGGATCCCGCCGTGCGGCGGCGCAGCGACGCGTCAAGGCGGTCCAGTTCCCGGGCTCGCCCGACGAGCGGCGCGCGGTCGCCGCATGCCAGGTCCATGAACGTGCCCACCGGCAACCCCCTCGTACGCCCTGCGGTCGGTCCTTCGGCCCCCGCCTCTTCCCCGACTCCCAGTTGTACGGCACGCCACCGACAACGGCGCCCCTCGTCGTCAGACCCGCGCCGCGCGCGCCCGTCGTCAGGGATGCTTCCGCGCCCCCTTGAGCACCTTGTCGACCGCGTTGCGCGGTCCGTACACGGCGATGCCAGCCAGATCCAGCCGGTCCTTCCCCACCGCCCGTACCGCGGCCCGGTTGTCCCGGTCGTTGCCGGTGGCGAAGAGGTCGGTGGTGAAGACCGCGCGCGGAACGGAGGGGCACGGCCGCCCGCCGTGGTCAGCGGCGCGTACCCCCTCCGCCGAGGATCCTGGCCGCCTGCCTCTCGATCACGGCGTCGGTGTCCGCCGCCAGCGTCGAGACCAGCTCCCGGAGCCGCTCGAAGTCCTCGTCGGACTGGCAGCACACGTCGTTGATCGCACCGTCGAGGTGGTCGGCGGTGTTGTCGTCCGCGTCGACGAACGCCGCAAGGACCAGGCGCAGACCATGCACGTCCCACCGTTCGAGCAGGGCTTCCGCCGTCTCCCGGGTGACACCGGTGTCCTGACCGTCCAGCAGCAGCCGCCGCAGCACCTCGGCCGCCGCGGGGTCCTCGGCCGAGGCGGCCAGTCGCCTTCCGGCCGCCGCCCTGAGGACCCAGGCGTCCGAGCGGGCGTCCCGAAGGTCGGCCTCGCCGTCAGCGGCACCCGGGTCGTACCCCGTGACGGCGCGCGCGTACGACGAGAGGGCCGCGATCACCTCGGCGCGGCTCCGCCGCCCGGCCAGGACCTCCATCTGGTAGCCGTCCTCCATGGCCACGAAGTTGGCGGCGATCAGACGCGGAGGGTCCTGGAGAACGAAGTGCCCCTGCGCCCCGCCCAGGACGAGGATCTCGGCGTAGACGGAGATCTGCCGCTCCGTCAGCGCGCTGTCGAGGGCCGCCGCCTTGGCGTCGCGCAGACAGCGCGGCCAGTACTCGAAGAGCAGCCGGGTGAGCGCGTCGTCCGGGCCTGCCGCCACGCCCTTGTCGATGCAGGCCCTGAGCTTGAGCCGGGCGTCGGCGAAGCCGTCCGCCGCGGCCTCGCGGTCCTGGCTGTAGCGGGTGATGGCCTGCTGGTAGGTCTCGTGGACGAGGGCGTCGAGGTCTCCGTAGTACAGCACCGCGGCGGGGGTGACCCCGGCCTCGTCGGCGACGTCGCGCAGCCGCAACCCCTCCAGGCCGCGGGTGAGCAGCGCGCGCTGCACCGCCTCGGCGAGCTCGGCCCTGCGGGCCTCCTTCCCGCCGCCACCGGCCTTCTTCGCCCTCGTGGACTTCGTGGGCTTCGTCGCCACCGCGCCCCTCACCTCTCCCGTGTTCCTATACGCAGATTCAGAGAATATCCCCCAGGCCTTGACTGACATAACCCTCATCTCTTAAATCTGCGTTTAACAAAACTCCCCCTCTCCAGGAGTACGTCATGACGACGCCCCCCGGCGGGACGGACAAGGGGCTGCGCAGCGGCTCCCTCGGCCTGCTCGCCTCCGTCGCACTCGGCCTGTCCTCCGTCGCCCCGGCCTACAGCATCACCGTCACCCTCGGCTTCGTCGCCCTGGTCGTCGGCGAGCTCGCTCCGGCCGCGCTCCTCCTCGGCTTCGTGCCGATCCTTCTCACCGCCTTCGCCTTCCGCGAGCTCAATCGCGAGATGCCCGACTGCGGCACGACCTTCGTCTGGAACACCCGCGCCTTCGGCCCCGGGCCCGGCTGGCTCGCCGGCGGCTGGGTTCCGCTGACCGCCACCCTCATCGCCATGACCGCCCTGGCCCAGGTGAGCGCCGGCTATCTGCTCGGCCTCCTCGGACTCGACGGCGCGGCGGACGACGCCGCCGCCGTCACCACAGTCGCCGTCCTGCTCATCGCCGCCCTCACCGCGGTCGCCCGCCGGGGCCTGCGCGTCGCGGCCGGAGTGCAGTACGTGCTGCTCGGGCTCCAGCTGTTCGCCCTCGTCGGTTTCGGGGTCGCCGCCCTCGCCCGCCCGGGAGCCGCGGACCCGTCCCCGAGCTGGCTCAACCCCCTAGCCGTCGACGGCTTCGGCCCCTTCGCTCAGGCCGTCCTGCTCTGCCTCTTCATCTACTGGGGCTGGGACGCCCTGATCACCACCAACGAGGAGACGCGCGACAGCGACCGCGTGCCCGGCCGGGCCGCCGTCATCTCCACCCTGGTCCTGCTGGGCACGTACCTCTTCATCGCCTTCGCCGCGCTCTCCTTCGCCGGCACCGGCACCGGCGGCATCGGTCTCGGCAACCCCGACAACGCCACCGACGTCCTGGCCTCCCTCGGCCCGCCGGTCCTCGGCCCCGCCGTGGCGAAGGTGCTGGAGCTGGCCGTCTGCGTGTCGGCCGCCTCCGCCCTGCTCACGTGTCTCGTCAGCAGCCCTCGCGGCACCCTGTCCATGGCCGCGCACGGCGCGTTGCCCGCCGCCTTCGCCCGCGTCCACCCCCGGTACCGCACCCCCGTCTTCGGCACGGTGTTCTTCGGCGCCGCCGCGGCGATCCTGCTCGTGACCCTCTCGCTGGTCTCCCGCGCGTTCCTCGGCGACGCCATCCTCTGTGTCGGGCTGCTCATCGCCTGCTACTACGGCATCACCGCCCTGGCCTGCGTCTGGTACTTCCGCAAGCGCCTGCGCGACTCGCCGCGCTCCCTGCTCCTGCGGGGCGTGCTGCCGCTCACCGGAGGCCTGCTGATGCTCGCGGCCTTCGCCCGCAGCGCGTACGACATGTTCGACCCCGCCTACGGCAGCACGTCGTTCCACGGCATCGGCGGCGTCTTCCTGCTCGGCACCGGCTCGCTCACCGCCGGATTGCTCGCCGTCCTCACCGCCCGCTCCCGCTTCCCGCGCTTCTTCCGCACCGGACGCACGACCGTCGCCGCCCACCTCGTCACCGTCGAGGACTGAGCCCCCCAGAGCCACCCACCGCTCACCTCCCACCTCACCAAGGACCGAATCCCCATGCGCACCCTCGCCGTCGCCGCCCTGCAGACCTCGCCCGTCCCGTACGACCTCGAAACGACCTGGCAGCGGTACGCCGACCAGGTCCGGGCCACCCGGTCCCTCTTCCCCCACGTCGGGCTCGTCGTCGTGCCCGAGCTGCTGCTCGCCGCCGAGGGGCCGATGCTCGGACCCTCCCCCGAGGACTGGATGGAGCGGACCGCCGAACCCATACCGGGCCCGACGACCGACCGGGTGTGCGCGCTCGCGCGGGAGACCGGCCTGTGGCTGATCCCGGGCAGCCTCTTCGAACGTGCCGAGGACGGCCGGATCTTCAACACCGCCGTGGCCGTCTCCCCCGAGGGCGAGATCGTCGCCCGCTACCGCAAGATCTTCCCCTGGCAGCCGTACGAACGGACCGCGCCCGGGAACGAGTTCACCGTCTTCGACATCCCCGGCACCGGCCGGATCGGCCTCGCGATCTGCTACGACGGCTCGTTCCCCGAGACCGTCCGCCAACTCGCCTGGCTGGGAGCCGAGATCGTGGTGCAGCCGACCCTCACCACGACCCGCGACCGGGAGATGGAGCTGGTGTGCGCCCGCGCCAACGCGTGGACGAACCAGGTCTACGTGCTGAACGTCAACGCGGCCGACCCCGCCGGCGTCGGCGGCAGCGCGATCGTCGACCCCGAGGGGATCGTCCGCCAGCAGGCCGGTGGCGGCGAGGAGATCCTCGTCGACGTCCTGGACCTCGACACGGTGACCCGGGTGCGGGAGCACGGTTCCGCCGGACTCAACCGCCCCTGGAGCCAACTGGCCCGGTGCGGCGAGGGCATCCACCTCCCCATGTACGGCGGGACGTTCCGCACCCCCGAGTGGGCGGACCGGCCCGCGTAGGGCGAGGGGGCGGCGTCCGGACCTGCCGGTCGGCCGGTCCGGGCGCCGCCCGAAAATAGTAGCCATGGATATAGTAGCCATGTACCGTATCCCCTGTGAGTTCATCGAACGAAGGCGCCACGGCGGGATTCCTGGTCTGGCGCCTGTCCATGAAGTGGCGGGTCGCCGTCGACCGGGCGGTCGCACCGCTGGGCCTGACCCACGCCCAGTACGTGGTGGTGGCGTCGTTGTACGGCATGTCGCGCTCCGGGCTGCGGCCCAGCCAGCGCCGGCTCGCCGAACACACGGGGCTCGAAGCGCTGTACGTCTCCAAGCTCGCCCGAGCCCTGGAGACCGCCGGACTCGTCGCCCGCACCCGGGACCCGGACGACCCGCGCGCCATGCAGCTGTCGCTCACCGAGCAGGGGCGCGACGTCACGCGCCGCGCGATCACGGTGGTCCAGGGACTCCTGGACCAGCTCCTCGAACCGCTCGGGGGACAGGACGACCCACGGACCCGCCGGTTCACCCGCGAACTGGCGACCCTGCTCGACGCACCTCTTGATCCGCACACCGAGAACGACGAGGAGCAGTCATGACCACCACCGCACCGACCACCGACGGCCGGGTCATCGCCCTGGCGCACTACGCCTCACGCGCCCTCCTGGAGGGCGTGCTGACCCGGCACGGCGCCACCTTCCACCACGGCGTGACGCTCCGGGCCGTCGTCCACGCGGGCGGTTCCATCGACCGGGACCAGCTCGTCCGTGACGTGGCCGGTTCGCTGAAGATCGGCGAACCGGCCGTCCGCGTCGTCGTCGACGAACTGACGGCCGCGAAACTGCTGGAGGAGGACCCGGCGGAGGCGTCCCGGCTGCTCCTCACGGACACCGGACGCGAACTGCACGAGACCACGGGGACCGAGACCGCCGAGATCTCCGCACGGCTGTACGCCGGCATTCCGGCCGAGGACCTCGCGGTCGCGGGACGCGTACTCACCCTGATCACGGACCGCGCGAACGCCGAGCTGGCCCGCACCTGAGCTTCCGGCTCCGGTCCGGAGCCGACCGGAGCCGAAGCGCCCCGCCGACGGTTCACGCGCCCGGCTACGCCTCGCTCGGCCAGGCGTCGCTGCGCCACGCCCGCTGCTCCGCACCCGCGTCCCGGTGCGCGGCGAGCGCGGCGGCCAGGTCGCGGTGGATCGGGACGGCGGGCCCGTCACCCGTGGGCACCAGCGTGCCGTCGGCGGGTATCGCGGCCAGTTCGAGACCCCGGCCCTCGGCCCGGAGCCTCGCCGCCGCATCCGCGACGGCGAGCTGTCCGCCCGCCGACCAGCCGCGCAGCCGGGTCAGGTCGAGGACGACCGGCCCCGTGCCGCGCGCGACCGCCCACCCCACGGCCCCGGTGAACCGTCCCACGGCGTCGGCTCCGAGGAACCCGGCGAGGGACAGGACACCCAGGTCACGCTGGACGGTGTAGCGCCATTCGATGGTCATGTGCGTCGTCATCCTTCTCGTACGGGGAGCACCGCGGAAGCACCGGGGCCGCCCCCGGATGGTCATCGGGTGGCGGCCTCGCTCTCACGGAGTTCCGCGAGGAGCCGGCCCTGCCCGGTGAGCATCTCGGTGAGGATGCGCCGGGCGGCCTGCATCAGCTGAGCCACGTCTCCACCGGCGAGCGTGTAGACGACGGTCGCCCCCTCGCGCGCGGACGTCACGATCCCGGATCGGCGCAGGACGGCGAGCTGCTGCGAGAGCGCCGCGGGTTCGACCTCGATCCGGGCGAGCAACTCCCGTACCGGGAGGGGCCCGTCCTGGAGGAGCTCCAGGACCCGGATGCGTACCGGATGACCCAGCATCCGGAAGAAGTCGGCCTTGGCCTGGTAGAGCGGGACCGGCACGGTCTGTCCTCCGGGGGTGGCGGGGGCGAGTGCCGCACCCGGGGTGTCTCCGGACGCGCGGCCCGCCCAGCATGGAGGGAATTGCAGACTTGTGCAATTCGTTGTCTTCCCCGTCGGCCTCCGGGCACGTGACGGAGGCCGCCCGCTGTAGTCCCTGATCGGTTCAGACCAGCAGAGAAGGAAACGGCATGAAGATCGGCATCATCGGCGCCGGCAACATCGGCGGCAACCTCACCCGCCGCCTCACGGCCCTCGGCCACGACGTGTCCGTTGCCAACTCTCGCGGCCCGGAGACCCTCACCGCGCTCACCGAGGAGACCGGCGCCACCGCCGTCACCGTCCCGGAGGCCGCGCGGGGCGCCGAGGTCGTCGTCGTCACCATCCCCCTGAAGAACGTCCCGGACCTTCCGGCCGGACTCTTCGACGGCGCGGCCGACGGCCTCGCCGTCCTCGACACCGGCAATTACTACCCCCGGGAGCGCGACGGCCGCATCGACGCCATCGAGGACGGCGGCCTGACGGAGAGCCGCTGGACCGAGCTGCAGATCGGCCACCCGGTCGTCAAGGCGTTCAACGGGACCTACGCGCAGGACATCCTGGACCGGCCGCTGCCCGCGGGCGACCCCGAGCGCCTCGCCCTGCCCGTGGCGGGGGACGACGCGGCGGCGAAGGAGAAGGTACGGCTCCTCATCGACGAGCTGGGCTTCGACACCGTGGACGCGGGTGGGATCGACGACTCATGGCGCCAGCAGCCGGGCACTCCGGTGTACGGCCTCCGGGAAGGCGTCGACTCCGTGAAGAGGGCCCTCTACGAGGCCTCCCCCGAGCGCACGGAGGCCTTCAAGGGCTGACCTTCCGGCCCGGTCCCGATCGGGACCGGGCCGGCCTCAGGCCGTGGTCGGGTGTCGGGCCTCAGGCCGCCGTCGGCCCTGGCGCCGTGAACGTGACGTCGGCGGCGGCCACCGTGACCTCCGCGTCGCTCCCGAGCGCGTACGCCGCGACCCGGGACACCGTCGCGGCCGGTATCGCCGCACTGATGCCGGGCGCGGCCGGGACGTCCTGGGTCGCGTGGGCGTCGTGCGGCACGACGACGCGATAGCCGCGCGCCAGGGCCGTACGGGCCGTCGCCTGGACGCACATCTCGGACATCACCCCGCAGACGGCGACGGCCCGCACCCCCGCCTCGGCGAGCAGGCCGCCCAGTGGCGTCTCCCGGAAACCGTCGTCGTGCGGCTTGCGGACGACCACCTCCAAGGGCCCTGCCTCGACGGGGTGATGGAGCCGCCAGCCGGGGGTGTGGGGTTCGTCCTCCGCGCCGGGCGGTCCGTCGTTCTGGAGGTGGACGACGAGCGCGCCGCCCCTGCGGGCCCGCGCGATCAGGTCGGTCGTACGGTCGACGAGCCGGGCGGCCGCGGGCACGGCCCCGTCACCGGTGACGAAGGCCGACTGCACGTCCACGACGATCAGGGCGTCCACGGGCAGCGCCGGCGCGACGCTCCCTGTCGGTGTCTGCGGGGCGGGCCCGGCGTAGTGATCCATCCGGCCATCATCACGGCCAAGGCCCCCCGCTGCCAGGGCATTTCGCCGACCGGAGGGCCAGCCGCGCTCCCGGTCAGGACGCCGGGTCGCGACGCCCGGCCCCCAGGAGGGCGAGGGTGGCGACCCGCAGCCACTCCGCCGCCTCCCGCACCGGCATGCGGCCCGCCCCGACCTCGTCGCCCGCCGCGTGGCCGAGGGCGATGATCGCGGCGACCAACCAGCCGGCGGGGGGCGCGGGGTCGAACTCGCCCGACGCCTGGCCCTGTTCGACGAGCCGGGTGAGCCGGGCCGCATCACCCGTCTCGGGAACGTCCCCATCAACGGACGCATCAAGGAATGGGCGGTCACCTCGGCCCCCGCCGACCACGCCGGGATCCTGAACCGCTGGGAGGCGTTCAATTACACGCGCACGGCCGCCGCGTTCGCCGCCTTCGCCCTGCTGATCCTCCTCACCCTGCGCCGGGACGAGCCGGTCCGGCACCCCACGTCCAGGCGGTGATCGCCGCCTACGAGACGGGACTCGTCACCCCGGGATCCGACGGGCCCGGCCGATCCGACGGGTCCAGCTGATCCGACGGGTCCAGCTGATCCGAGGGGTCCAGCTGATCCGGCGGGCCCAGCCGATCCTGCTGATCCGGCAGTCCCGGCTCCGGGCACAGCAGGTCGCCGAGGGCCGTCAGGCGGATGAGCCGGAGGATCCAGGGCTGGTCGCAGACGAGGCTCCAGCGCGCACCGCGCCCGCGCGTGCGCCCGGCGCAGTGGGCGAGGAGGCCGAGCCCGGTGGCGTCGCAGAAGGTGAGGCGCCGGATGTCGACGGCGAGGGCGTCGCACTCCCGGACGAGGGCGTCGAGCTCGGGTCTCAGATGCCGGACGAGGACGAGGTCGAGTTCGCCGCGCAGGGCGGCGACGGTGAGACCGCCGGTCGAGCGGACGACGAGGTGCGGGTCATGACGGGGGATCAGCTGCATCGGACGCTCCACAGGGTGGCTCCATGTGTCGCTTCGAGCGTGGCCGCCCCCCTCCGGGGAGGGACGTTTCGCCTCGACCGCTGTCACCTGAATCGGTGAACGTACGGGCCTCCCGATCTCGTCCGCACGCCCGAAATCCGTACAGGGGTACGAGTGCGGCACCCGCACCCGTACCCCTCGGACGTTCCGCGGGGCGGCGGTCTCAGCCCGCGACGCGCGCCATCCAGGCCTCGACCTCGGCCGAGGAGCGGGGCAGGTCCCCCGACAGGTTCTCGTGGCCGACGTCGGTGACGAGGAGGTCGTCCTCGATGCGGACGCCGATGCCCCGCCACTCCTCGGGCACGGTCAGGTCGTCGGGCTGGAAGTACAGGCCCGGCTCGACGGTGAGCACCATGCCGGGTTCGAGGAGGCCGTCGACGTGCTCTCCGTTGCGGGCCTGCGCGCAGTCGTGGACGTCCAGGCCGAGCATGTGCCCGGTACCGGCCATGGTGAAGCGGCGCTGGAGACCGAGCTCGTACGCGCGGTCGACGGGGCCCTCGATGAAGCCCCATTCGACGAGCCGCGCCGCCAGGTGCCGCTGGGCGGCCTCGTGGAAGTCGCGGAACGGGGCCCCCGGCTTGACCGCCGCCATGCCGGCCTCCTGGGCCTCGTACACCGCGTCGTACACCTGGCGCTGGACCGGGGTGAAGGTGCCGCTGACGGGGAGCGTGCGGGTGACGTCGGCGGTGTAGAGGGAGTGGGTCTCCACGCCGGCGTCGAGCAGCAGCAGGTCACCGGGGCGGACGGGGCCGTCGTTGTCCGTCCAGTGCATGATCGTGGCGTGCTCGCCGGAGGCGCAGATGGTGCCGTAGCCGACGTGGTTGCCCTCCAGGCGGGCCCGGCGGAAGAAGGTGCCCTCGATCCACCGCTCGGACGAGGCGATCGCCCGCGAGAGTTCGCCGACGCAGTCGGTGAAGCCGCGGACCGTGGAGTCGACGGCCTTGCGCATCTCGCCGATCTCCCAGGCGTCCTTGACGAGCCGGAGCCCGGACAGAGCCTCCTCCAGCTCGTCGTCGCGCTCCTCGTCGCTGATGACGGCGGCTTCGAGGGCCGGGTCGACGCCGCGGACGATCCGGGTCGGCACGCCCGCTCCCGCGGCCAGGTCGCCGGCGGCGGTGCGGACGTCGCGGCAGGGCAGCCCGAGGACGACCTCGGACTCCGCGAGGGAGCGGCGGCGTCCCATCCACAGTTCGGCGGTGTAGCCGATCCAGAACTCGTCGTCGTCGCGGCTGTCGCGGGGCAGCTGGTAGCAGTACGCGTCGTGGCCGCCGTCCGCGCGGGGTTCGAGCACGAGGGCGCCGTCGCGGGCCTGGTCGCCCGTCATGTGCACGTAGCCGCTGTACGGGCGGAAGGGGTAGGTGTCGTCGTTGGAGCGGGTCTTGAGGTTGCCGGAGGGGACCACGAGGCGTTCGCCGGGGAAGCGCGCGGAGAGGGCGGCACGGCGGAGGGCCGCGTACGGCGCCTGCTCTGCGGGCTCGAGTCCCTGCCGCTCGGTGTCCGCCCACCCCGTCCTCATGAGCGCGGAGAGTTCCTCGGAGACGCCTCCGTAGAGGCCGTTCTTGCGACCCTTCGCCACGTCCTGCACCTTCTTCCGGGTGAGTTGCTCGTCCGCCGGTCATCGGCGGCCTCCGGAAGGTACTCCCCCGGACGCCTCCCGGGTGCCCGGATCGGCCACTGGCACAGATCGGCCACACCGGTGGGGTCGCCGGGTCGATAATGCGAGGCATGGCGAACGACAAGCTCAGCGATGCCCTGCGGGTGCTGGGGATCGGCCCGGAGGCCGTACGGGTCTATCTGACCCTCCTGGAACGCGGCCCCGCGCCGCTCGCCGCGATCGGCTCGGCGGCCGGTCTGGACGGCGCGGAGTTCACGGCGGCCTACGGCGAGCTGATCGACTCGGGTCTGGCGAGCGCGGCGGAGGAGGCCACGGACGTGGTGGCGCCGGTTCCGCCGGCCGCGGGCCTGGAGATCCTCGGCCGGCACCGGGCGGCCGAGATCGACGCCTCCCGCATCGCCGTCGGGGGCGCGTTCGACTCGTTCCGGCGGCAGCGGCTCGCCGCGTACGACGACCGGCTCGTGGAGGTGGTCACCGGGGACGCGATCGGCCTCCGGATGCGGCAGGCCTGGGCCAGTGCCCGTGAGCAGATCCGCCAGTTCGACTCACCGCCCTACTTCCCCCTGGAGGGCGCCACCGACGACGCGCTCGCCACCCTCGCGCGAGGGGTGACCCAGCGGGTCGTGTACTCCCGGGAGTCGCTCGAACATCCGGGACAGCTGGAGAACTCCATCGAACCCTGCGTCGAGGCGGGCGAACAGGCCCGGGTGCTGCCTTCCGTGCCGGTCAAGCTCGTGATCATCGACGACTCGTACGCGCTGGTCTCCCTGTCGATCAAGGAGACGGACGTGTACAACACGATGCTGGTCGTGCAGCCGTGCGGGCTCCTTTCCGCCCTCGTGGCCCTCTTCGAGCAGGCCTGGCAGAACGCGCTGCCCTTCCACGGCCGCACCCCGCGGCCCGCCGGCCTGCTGCCGGCGGACCGGCGGCTGCTCCGGCTCCTCGCGGCCGGAGCGGCCGACGACGTCATCGCCCGGGAGATCGGCGTCAGCCGCCGCACGCTCTTCCGCCGGGTGCAGGTCCTGATGGCCAGGCTCGGCGCTACGAGCCGGTTCCAGATGGCTCTGCAGGCACAGCGCTCGGGATGGCTGTGACCGTCGCCTCGGCACGGCCGACCGGGACCCTGGCCTCCGTGGCCGCCGCCCCGGTGCGGTTGAGCCGCTGCCACAGGTAGGTGTACACGAGGGCGCTGTTGTGGGCGGCCTGTTCGTTGTCCCCCGCGCCCGCGTGGCCCCCTCCGGTGTTCTCGTGGAAGAGGACCGGGTGGCCGAGTTCCCGCAGCCGGGCCGCCATCTTGCGGGCGTGGCCGGGGTGGACGCGGTCGTCACGCGTCGAGGTCATGAGGAGGACCGGCGGACGGTCCCGGTCCGCGTCGAGCCCGTGGTACGGGGAGATCGCGCGGAGGTGGGGGAGGTCGGCCTCGTCGTCCGGGTCGCCGTACTCGGCGATCCAGGACGCGCCCGCGAGCAGCTTGTGGAAGCGGGTCATGTCGAGGAGCGGCACCTGGGCGACGATCGCGCCGAACAGCTCCGGGTGGCGGGTGAGCATCGCGCCCATGAGGAGTCCGCCGTTGCTGCCGCCGGACGCGCCCAGCATGTCCGGGGTGGTGATGCCCCGGGCGATCAGGTCCTGGGCGACCGCCGCGAAGTCCTCGAAGGCACGGGGCCGCCGCGCGCCGAGCGCGGCCTGGTGCCAGTCGGGGCCGTACTCGCCGCCGCCGCGGATGTTCGCGATGACGTAGGTGCCGCCGCGCTCCAGCCACGCCCGGCCCGTCACCGCGCCGTAGTACGGCGTGAGGGAGACCTCGAAGCCGCCGTAGCCGTAGAGGAGGGTGGGTCCCGGGCCGGTGGCGGCGCGGTCGGGGCCGATGACGAAGTACGGCACGCTGGTGCCGTCCCCGGAGGTCGCGAAGTGCTGGGCGACCGTGAGCCCTGTGGAGTCGAAGCGGTGCGGGGCCTGCTTGAGCACTTCCGAGCCGGCTCCGATCCGGCCGAGCCGGAGGGTGGAGGGCTGCAGGAACCCGGACACGTCGAGGAAGTACTCGTCGGACTCGTCAGGGTCCGTGTCGACGACGCCGACGGCGGACAGCGGCGGAACGCCCACGAGCGGCTCGCGCGTCCAGCCGCCGGGGGTCGGGGTGAGGACCTCGATCCGGGTGCTGACGTCCCGCATCGTCTCCAGGATCAGGTGGTTGCGGGTCCAGCTGTGTCCGGCGAGCGCGGTCCGCCGGTCCGGGGTGAACAGCACCTCGGGCGTGCGGTCGCCCGCCATGAAGGCGTCGAAGCCGAACGCGAGGAGGGACCCCGTCGGCTGCCCGAGCCACGGGGACTTCAGGGTGACGATCAGATGCTGCCGGTGGGCGTAGGCGAGGGCGTCGTCGGGCACGTCGATCCGAACGCGCGTGCCGTCGGGCCGCAGGAGGTACGTCTCGCTCCGGAAGAAGTCGAGGGAACGCCCGACGAACTCCCGCTCGAAGCCGGGCGTGGTGTCCCGCCGGCCCCAGGCCGACACGTCCCCGCTCTCGGCCTCGAAGACGGTCTCGGCCTCCTCCACCGGCGTCCCGCGGCGCCACCTGCGGACGGTGCGCGGGTAGCCGGAGTCGGTGAGCGAGCCGGGACCGAGATCCGTACCGACGAAGACGGTGTCGGCGTCGACCCATCCGATGCGCGTCTTCGCCTCCGGCAGCCGGAATCCGCCGTCGACGAACTCCCTCGTGCCGAGGTCGAACTCGCGGACGACGACGGCGTCGCCGCCGTCGCGCGAGAGCCGCACCAGGGCCCGGTCGTAGTCGGGCCGGCGGACCCGCGCCCCGTCCCACACCCACTTCTCGCCCTCGGCGGCGGCGAGCGCGTCGACGTCGAGCAGGACCTCCCACTCGGGCTCGTCCCGCCGGTACCGCTCCAGGGTCGTACGCCGCCACACCCCGCGCAGGTGCTCCGCGTCCCGCCAGAAGTTGTAGAGGTACGCACCGCGCCGCACGGTGTAGGGGATCCGGTCGGAGGCGTCGAGCACCTCCCGCAGGCGCGCCTTCAGCGCCCCGAATCCGGCGTCGCCGGCCACCTCGTCCGCCGTCTCGGCGTTGCGCTCGGCCACCCACGCGAGCGCGGCCTCACCCGAGATGTCTTCGAGCCACAGGTACGGATCGTCATCGTTCACTCCCCCATCCTCTCGTAGTCGTCGCCGCGGCCCTCGATCCAGCCGTGGCTCTCGAACCAGTGGGTGTCGAAGTAGCGGGCCGTCGAGAACGGGTGCTGCTTGTCGGTGAGCAGGCGGTAGACGAATTCGGCGGTCGTCCCGTCGAACCGTTTCCACGAGTCGGGAACGTCCTCCTTCGCGAGGATGGGCCATCTGTCGGGGTCCGGGCCCTCGGTGAGCCAGTAGAACTGGTGGGCCTGCTCGGAGTTCGCCCATTCGAGGAGTCCGCCGGGGGCCGGATACACCTCGTACGGATCCCACAGCCCGCTCGGGTGCGTCCTGGCCCATTCGCCCAGCCACTCGGTGTGCCGGACGAAGTCGTCGCTCACGAAGGCGCCGCCGGGTACGTGGAGCCGGAGGAAGCCGTCGAAGGCGCCGCGCCCGAAGATCTCGGCGAGCCGCTTGTAGTCGCCGGGCAGAGCGGTCCCGACGCGGGCCTCGACTGCCGCCCAGTCGACCGTACGCGCGCGTGCCGGGTCCCCTCCCGTGACGGCCACGACCCTGTCCACCCAGGACGTCACCTGGCCCGCCGCCGGGTCCTCCGCCAGGTCCTCCGCCAGGTCCTCCGCCAGGTCCGCCGCGGGGTCCTCCCGCTCGGCGACCAGCACCACGAGCCGTACGCCCTCGCCGGAGCGGACCGTGCCGCAGCCGATCCACCTGCCCGCGTACGGCCAGGCGCGCATCTCCACGATCCGGTCACCGAACGGGGTCAGGAGCGGGAGTCCGGTCGTGGCGGTCACGGTCGGATCGGCGTACCCGCCCATGGCGAGATTGCGCGGTTGCCCGTACCGTCCGCCGAGCGCCCGCTGGAGCGAGAGAAGCTCGTTCACCCCGTCCGAGGGCGTCAGGCACAGGTGTCCCGCGGGGTGTCCCTCCTCTTCGCAGTCCAGATCGCCCGTGCCCGGCCAGGTCAGCCGGTGCACGGCCGCGAGGATTTCCTGTTCGTCCATGGCAGGCATTGAAGCGGAGGCCACTGACATCGCGCGGAGGCCGGCGGCGTCCACGCCCCGAGACGGCCGTTGACCCCGCGCGCTCCCACCGCTACGTTCACGCCATGTTGCGTACAGCCCTGCTCACCACGCGCGGTCACATCGACCTGCTGCGGGTGGCCTCCGCCGCGTGTCGCCGCGGTCGCTGACGCCCTTTCACCGTTCGACACCGCCTCGCCCGAGGCGTGTCCGGTCACCCTTCTGACGCCCCGCCCTCCGTGCGTGCGCCCCGCGCCCACGGGCGCTGACGCGTACCCCTCTCTCCTCTCTCCCCGTTCTCCCCCAGGAGTGCCGCCATGACGGTCAGTCATGCCCCGCCCCCCTCCGCGCCCGCCCCCACATCCGGCATATCGCCCTCACCCGATGTCGAGGCCCTCGCTCCCGATCGGCGCCCCGGCCGCCGCCCCGCCGTCCCCCGCTGGCTGCGCCGCACCGTCGGACCCGTCCTGCTCCTCGCCCTGTGGCAGACCCTCAGCTCGACGGGGGTGCTGTCGCCCGACGCGCTCGCCTCGCCCGGGACCGTCGCCCGCGCCGCCGGCGAGCTGATCGGCGACGGAACCCTGCCCTCCGCCATGGGGGTCTCGCTGCGCCGGGTCGCCGCGGGCCTGCTGATCGGCGGCGTCGTCGGCATCGCGCTCGCCCTGCTGTCCGGGCTCTCCCGGCTCGGGGAGGACCTCGTCGACGCCCCGGTCCAGATGCTGCGGACGGTGCCCTGGGTCGGGCTCATCCCGCTGCTCATCATCTGGCTGGGGATCGGGGAGGCGCCCAAGGTGGCGCTCATCGCGCTCGGCGTCGCCTTCCACCTCTATCTGAACGTGCACGCCGGGATCCGCGGCGTGGACGCCCAACTGGTCGAGGCCGGCCAGTCCCTGGGCCTCGGACGATGGGGGCTTGTCCGCCATGTCGTCCTGCCGGGCGCGCTGCCCGGGGCCATGACCGGGCTGCGCTACTCCCTGGCCACGGCCTGGCTCGCCCTGGTCTTCGGCGAGTCCATCAACGCCGACGCGGGCATCGGCTTCCTCATGAACCAGGCGCGGGAGTTCTTCCGCACGGACGTGATCGTCGTCTGCCTGGTCGTCTACGCCTTCCTCGGCCTGCTCGCCGACGCCGTCGTCCGTACTCTCGAAAGGCTGCTGCTGCAATGGCGACCGACCTTCACCGGGCAGTGACCGTCCAGGGTCTGACCCGCTCCTTCGACGGGCGGCCGGTCGTCGACGGCCTCGACCTGCGGCTCGCGGCCGGCCAGTTCACCGCCCTCCTCGGACACAGCGGCTGCGGCAAGTCCACCCTTCTGCGGGTCCTCGCGGGGCTCGACCGCGAGATCTCCGGCACCGTCCTCGTCCCGCGCCGCCGGGCCGTCGCCTTCCAGGCGCCTCGCCTCATGCCGTGGAAGCGGGTCTGGCGCAACGTCCTGCTCGGACTGCCGGGGAAACCGGGCCGAGCGGTCGCCGAGAAGGCGTTGGCGGAGGTGGGACTCGGCCACCGCTCGGGTGCCTGGCCGAAGACCCTCTCCGGCGGCGAGGCACAACGCGCCTCCCTGGCACGGGCGTTGGTACGGGACCCTGACCTGCTGTTGCTCGACGAACCGTTCGGCGCCCTCGACGCGCTGACCCGGATCAAGGCCCAGCGGCTGGTGGCCGAACTGTGGCAGCGGCGCGGCTGCACGGTCCTGCTCGTCACCCACGACGTCGACGAGGCACTGCTGCTCGCCGACCGCGCGCTCGTCATGCGGGACGGCGTCATCGCGTACGACACCGCCGTCGACCTCGACCGCCCCCGCTCCCCCGGCGATCCCGCGCTCGCCGCGCTCCGCACCCGTCTGCTCGCCGAACTCGGCGTGGCAGAGCACGAGTCGGCCGCACAGGCGGCCGGCCGATGACCACCCTTCCGCACCCCGAGGAGAGATACCCGTGAAGTCCTTCCGCCTGTCCGCCGCGGCCCTGCTCGTGCCGCTCGCCCTGCTCGCATCCGCCTGCTCCGGCGCCTCCGCCGCCGGCCAGGGCTCGAACACCGACGGCGAGGGGTCCCTCGTCCTGAACGTCGGCGACCAGAAGGGCGGCGCCGAAGCCCTCCTGCGGGCCGCCGGCGAACTCGACGACCTCCCCTACCGGATCACCTGGTCGACGTTCAGCTCCGGTCCACCCCTGCTCGAAGCGGTGAACGCCAAGGCCGTCGACATCGGTTCCGTCGGCAACACCCCGCCCGTCTTCGCCGCGGGCGCCGACTCGAAGATCACCGTCGTCGCCGCGACGCACGGCGACTCCGCGGGCGAGGCGATCCTCGTCCCCACGGGCTCGCCCGTCCGGTCCGTGCGGGACCTGAAGGGGAAGAAGGTCGCCGTCGCGCAGGGCAGCTCCGCCCACTTCCAGCTGATCGCCTCCCTCGGCGACGCCGGGCTGAAGCCGGGCGACGTCCGGGTGACGCTGCTGCAGCCGGCCGACGCCCTGGCCGCGTTCAGCAGCGGCAAGGTGGACGCGTGGGCGGTCTGGGACCCGTACACCTCGCAGGTGCTGCTGAGCGGCAAGGGCCGGGTCCTCGCCGACGGGCGCGGCCTCGTCAACGGCCTCGGCTTCCAGGTCGCCTCGCCCTCGGCCCTCGCCGACCCCGCGAAGGCGAAGGCGATCGGCGACTTCGTCGAACGCTTCCGGCGCGCCCAGGGCTGGGTGTTCGACCACCCCGAGGACTGGGCCCGGGTGTGGGCGAAGGAGACCGGTCTCCCGTACGAGGTGGCCCTCGCGGCCGTGAAGCGCAGCAACGGGACCCGTATCCCGGTCGCCCTCGACGACGCGGCCGTCGCCTCCGAGCAGAAGATCGCGGACACCTTCGCCGCCCTCGGGCTCATCCCGCGCAGGTTCCGCTTCGCCGACTTCGTCGACACCCGTTTCAACAAGGACCTGCCGCCGTCGACCACGCCGGCGCGCAGCTACGGAAAGGCCTCCTGATGACCGTCCACCTGCACTGGTTCCTGCCGACCGGCGGCGACGGCCGGACCCTGGTCGACCGGCACGCCTACACGGACGGCGGCATCACCCGCGACCGGACCGTGTCCGGGGTGCGGGCCCCGGACATCGACTACCTGATCCAGATCGCCAAGGCCGCCGAGCAGCTGGGCTTCGAAGCCGTGCTGACCCCGACGGGGACGTGGTGCGAGGACGCCTGGCTGACCACGGTCGCCCTCTCCCAGCACACGGAACGGCTCAAGTTCCTGGTGGCGTTCCGGCCGGGGGTGATCTCGCCGGTGCTCGCCGCCCAGATGGCGGCCACGTACCAGCGGATCACCCGGGGCCGACTGCTCCTCAACGTCGTGACGGGGGGCGACTCTGCCGAGCAGCGCCGCTTCGGCGACCATCTCGACCACGACCGGCGGTACGCGCGCACGGCCGAGTTCCTCTCGGTGGTGCGGGGCGCGTGGAGCGGCCGGGCGTTCGACTTCGAGGGCGAACACTTCCGGATCGACGGCGGGCTGACCGCGCTGCCGCCCGACCCGCTGCCGCAGGTCTTCTTCGGCGGCTCGTCCGCCGCGGCCGGTCCGGTGGCCGCCGAGCACGCGGACGTCTATCTGACCTGGGGCGAGCCGCCGTGGCAGGTCAAGGAGAAGATCGACTGGATCCGGGGTCTCGCGGAGGAGCGCGGCCGGACGGTCCGCTTCGGCATCCGGCTGCACACGATCTCCCGTGACTCGACGCGCGAGGCCTGGGCGACGGCGGACCGGCTCCTCTCCGATCTCGACGCCGAGACGGTCTCGGCCGCGCAGGCGGTCCTCGGCCGGAGCGAGTCGGTCGGCCAGCAGCGGATGCTGGCGCTGCACGGGAGCGGCTCGCTCGGCCGCGACCAGCTGGAGATCTCGCCGAACCTGTGGGCGGGCGTGGGTCTGGTACGGGGTGGTGCGGGCACGGCGCTGGTCGGCAGCCACGCCGAGGTCGCGGACCGGATCGAGGAGTACCACGACCTGGGCGTGGAGCACTTCGTCCTGTCCGGCTACCCCCATCTGGAGGAGGCGTACTGGTTCGGCGAGGGGGTGCGGCCGGTCCTCGCCTCACGCGGGCTGCTGCCGTCGGTCGTGGCCGACCCACTGCTCGGTGTGCCGGCTGCCAACGGCCGTCCGGCCTCGGCGCCCGGTGGAGCGCCGCTCCTGGTGCCCGGCGGGCGATAGGCCCTTCGGCATTCCGCCAGGGGGCGCGGGAAGATCCGCGCCCCCTGCCCGGTTGGTAGAACCGTGAACGATTTCGTGGTGGAAGACGGCGGCGCGACAGAAGGCCCCGCACCGGCCGGGGAGCGGGCCGCATCGGTGGACGTCGTCGTCATCGGCGCGGGGCAGGCGGGCCTGTCCGCCGCCTTCCATCTGCGCCGCGCCGGTCTCGAACCGGAACGGGACTTCGTCGTCCTCGACCACGCACCCCGGCCGGGCGGCGCCTGGCAGTTCCGCTGGCCCTCGCTCACGTACGGCAAGGTCCACGGGATGCACGCGCTGCCCGGCATGGAGCTGACCGGCGCCGATCCCGCGCGTCCCTCGTCGGAGGTGATCGGCGCGTACTTCGACACGTACGAGCACACCTTCGACCTGCGGATCCACCGCCCCGTCGACGTCACCGCCGTCCGCGAGGGCGAGGACGGGCGGCTTCTCGTCGAGACGTCGGAAGGCGCGTACGCCACCCGCGCCCTGATCAACGCCACCGGCACCTGGGACCGGCCGTTCTGGCCGCGCTACCCCGGCCAGGAGACCTTCCGGGGCCACCAGCTGCACACGGCCGGATACCCCGGCCCCGAGCCGTTCGCCGGGAAGCGGGTGCTCGTCGTCGGCGGCGGCGCCTCCGGCACCCAGCACCTGATGGAGATCGCGGACGTCGCCGCCGAGACCTTCTGGGTGACCCGGCGCGAGCCCGTCTTCCGTGAGGGTCCCTTCGGGGAGGCGGAGGGACGGGCCGCCGTGGCGCTCGTCGAGGAGCGGGTGCGGCGGGGGCTGCCCCCTCAGAGCGTCGTCTCCGTCACCGGGCTCCCGCTCAACGACGCGATCCGCTCGGCACAGGCGCGCGGGATCCTGGACCGGCTCCCGATGTTCGACCGGATCACCCCCACGGGGGTGGCCTGGGACGACGGCCGGACGCTCGACGTGGACGTGATCCTCTGGGCGACGGGCTTCCGGGCGGCGATCGACCATCTCACCCCGCTGCGGCTGCGCGAGCCGGGTGGCGGCATCCGGGTCGAGGGGACGCGTGCGGTCCGGGACGAGCGGGTCCACCTCGTCGGCTACGGCCCCTCGGCCTCGACGATCGGTGCCAACCGGGCCGGCCGCGCCGCCGTCTCCGACATCCGCCGCCTGCTGCGCGACGCACCGGCGGCCAACACCGCCGTCACCCTGTGAAGCGGCGCGGGGCTCAGCTTCGTGCGCCGCCCCGGTTGGCGTTGAACTCGGCCACGTTCACCTGGTGGGCCGCGTAGTCGGCCGTGAAGCGGGTGTCCCCCGGGGCCACCGTGACGAAGTAGAGCCAGTCGCCGTCCGCCGGGCGGATCACCGCGTCGAGGGCCTGGTCGCCCGGGTTGCCGATGGGTGTCGGGGGCAGACCCTTGCGCTCGTAGGTGTTGTACGGGCTCGCGGTCCGGGTGTCCTCGTACGTGGTGTCCACGGTGCTGCGGCCGAGCGCGTAGTTGAGGGTCGAGTCCATCTGGAGGGCCATGCCCCGGGCGAGCCGGTTGTGGACGACCCGGGCGACCTTGGCCATGTCCTCCGGGTTGTCGGCCTCTGCCTGCACGATGCTGGCCGCGATCACCGCCTCGTACACGCTCATGCCGTACGCCTTCGCCCCCTCGGTGATCCGACCGGTCCCGAAGCGCTTGCCCGCGGTGTCCACCATGAACCGCAGCAGCCCCTCGGGGGTGGTGGCCCGCAGCACCGGATAGGTGGCGGGGAAGAGATAGCCCTCCGGGTTTCCGCCGGCCGCCTTGGGCAGCGGAAGGGCGGTTCCGGGTGCGCTGACGGCCTTGCGCGCGGTGCCCTCGGGGAGACCGAGCATCCGGTCGACGGCCGTGTAGACCTGCCCGGCCCGCCACCCCTCGGGGACGAGCAGGGTGCGGGGCTGCTCGACGGCGGGTTCGTCGCGGGTCAGGAGCAGGGGGACGGTGATTCCCGCCGCCACGGCGAGCACCGCTCCGAGGAGGAGCGCGAGCCGACCGCGCCGGGTCAGACGGTGCCGGCGGGGAGGCCGGGGCGACCTGGGAAGGGTCAGGCGTCGGGGGCGGCGTGGGGGTGCGTACGGTGACGGCGGCCGGTGCGTCATGGCCGCACGCTAACCCGGCTCGTACGGGAATCCGGGGAACCCGCGCACGCGGCGGCGCCGCCGGCTCCCTGGGACGGGGAACCGACGGCGCCGGGCACTGCGATCGTCAGACGAGCCATCCCAGGAAGTGGAGGACGCCGGCGAGCAGATCGGTGATGACGTTCATGGTGGTGCTTCTCCTCGTACAGGTACATCAGTGGGACTGCTGTGGGACCGCGCGGTCACGGTCTGCAGCCCGTCGATCGCGCACCGCAATCTTCTGACGCCGTCCGGGAGCGGGGCAACGATTCCGAGCACGATCACACGTTCTGGGGAACAACCGCTCCCACGTTCGCTTGTTCGGCGGAGGTGGAGCCATCGGCCGCGTCGGCCGCGGTGTCGGTCCCGGTCACGGCGCCGTGGGCGTCCCTACGGAGCAGGGCCGCGTACCGCCCGTCCCGGGCGAGCAGCTCCTCGTGCGTCCCGCGCTCGGCGATCCGCCCCGCGTCCAGGACGACGATCTGGTCGGCGTCGCGGACGGTGGAGAGCCGGTGGGCGATGGTGATGGTGGTGCGGCCCGCGGAGAGGGCGTCGATGGCCCGCTGCACCGCGAGTTCCGTACGGGTGTCCAGGGCACTGGTCGCCTCGTCGAGGATCAGGACGGGCGGGTCGCGCAGGATGGTGCGGGCGATGGCGAGGCGCTGCTTCTCGCCGCCCGAGAAGCGGTAGCCGCGCTCGCCGACGAGGGTGTCGTACCCCTCGGGGAGCGAGGCGATGTGCTCGTGGATCTGGGCGGCGCGCGCGGCGGCCTCGATCTCCTCGTCGGTGGCGTCCGGCTTGGCGAAGCGGAGGTTGTCGGCGACGGAGGCGTGGAAGAGGTACGTCTCCTGGGAGACGACGCCGACCGCGCGGGCCAGGGTGTCGAAGTCCAGGTCCCGTACGTCGACGCCGTCGAGGGTGACGCGACCGCCGGTGACGTCGTAGAGCCGCGGCACGAGGTAGCTGAGGGTCGACTTGCCGGAGCCGGTGGGCCCCACGACGGCCAGGCTGCCCCCGGCGGGGACGGCCAGATCGATGGCGTCGAGGGTCGGACGCCCGGCGCCCGGGGAGTCGTAACGGAACTCGACCTTCTCGAACGCGACCTCGCCGCGGACCTCGCGGAGGCGGACCGGCTCGGCGGGTTCGGTGATGTCCACCGGCAGGTCGAGGTACTCGAAGATGCGATGGAAGAGGGCGAGGGAGGTCTGTATCTGCACGCCGGTGGAGAGCAGGCTGACGGCCGGGCGGAACAGGCCCTGCTGCAGCGAGACGAAGGCGACGAGCGTTCCCAGCGAGATCTGGGCCCCGCCCGAGCCGAGCGCGATGCCGGCGGCCCAGTAGATCAGGGCGGGCATGGCGGCCATGACGATGCCGATGGTGGACATCCGCCACCGTCCGGCCATGGAGGAGCGCACTTCGAGATCGACGAGGCGCTCGGACTCCTCGGCGAAGGACTTGCTCAGCGAGTCGGCGCGGCCCATGGTGCGGCCCAGCAGGATGCCGCTGACCGAGAGGGACTCGGTGACGGTCGCGGCCATGGCGGCCATCTGCTTCTGCCGCTGGGTGGTGATCCGCTTGCGCTCGCGGCCCACGCGCCGGCTGATCCAGACGAAGACCGGCAGCAGGAGCAGCGAGACCAGCGTGAGGCGCCAGTCCAGGGCCAGCATGGCGACGACGGTCGCGATGACGGCGGTGAGGTTGGAGACGAGGGAGGTGGCCGTGGAGGTCACGGTCGCCTGCATACCGCCGATGTCGTTGGCGATGCGGGACTGGACCTCTCCGGTGCGGGTGCGCGTGAAGAAGGCGAGCGGCATCCGCTGGAGCTGCTCGTAGACCCCGGTGCGCAGGTCGTGCATGACGCGCTGCCCGACGGTGGTGGAGATGAGGGTCTGGAGCACGCCGAAGACGCCGGTCAGGACGGCGGTGGCGATCATGCCGAGGGCGAGCAGGCTGAGCAGCCCCGTACGGCCCTGCGGGATCGCGGTGTCCAGGATCTCCTTCAGGAGGAAGGGCGAGGCGACCGAGACGAGCGAGGCGGCGCCGACCAGCAGGCCGACGATCAGCAGGCGCGCGCGGTAAGGGCGGAAGAGCCGCAGGATGCGCCGCAGCTGCGCGGGCTCCTGGGGCCGGCCCGAGGCGCGGGGCGGGGGCGTCCAGTCGGACTGGTCGTGGGGGCGCATGGGCTCCTTCGAGGGTTCGGGGTCGGAGAAGACCCTAGCTCATCGTTACCTATACTCACAATGAACATGGTCCTGATATTGTTCCCGTATGACCACCTCCGACCCGCTGACCAGGACCGACGCCGACGGGCTCCTCGCCGAGCAGCTCCTCCGGCTCACCCGGCGCCTGCACCGCATCCAGAAGCGCCACCTGGAGCCGGTCGGCATCACCCCCGCCCAGTCCAGGCTGCTCCGCACGGTCGCGCACTTCGGGGAGCCACCCCGGATGGCCGATCTCGCTGCCCGGCTCGAAGTGGTCCCGCGCGCCGTGACCAGTCTCGTCGACGGTCTGGAGGCCGTCGACCGGGTGCGCCGGGTGCCCGATCCGAGCAACCGGCGGGTCGTGCGGATCGAGCTCACCGACGCGGGCCGCGCCACGCTCCGCGAGCTGCGCAGCGCGCGCCGGGCCGCCGCAGAGGACATCCTTGCTCCATTGACCGCCGCACAGCGCGAGGTGCTCGGAGGTCTGCTGACCGCCCTGGTCGACCCCGGCCCGGAGGGCGGCTGCTGACCCCTCGGGCACGGGGCCGCGCCGAAGGGGAGCCGTGCCATGCCGCTGTTCGAGCCGAACCCGCAGGCCCTTCGTCCCGGTACGAAGCGGAGTCCGGCCCCGGACCGCGTCCCGTCGCTCCACGCCAAGGGCACGCCACGACTGCTGCGCGAGGAGCTGACCGAGCTGCTCGGCGCGGAGAAGGTCCTGTGGAAGATCTCCGACCTGGTGCGGTACGCCTCGGACGCCAGCCCGTACCGCTTCGTCCCGCAGGTCGTCGTGGTCGCCGAGGACATCGACGACATCTCCACGATCCTGTCGTACGCCCACGGCAAGGGCCGCGAGGTGGTCTTCCGGGCCGCCGGGACCAGCCTCAACGGCCAGGCCCAGGGCGAGGACATCCTGGTCGACGTGCGCCGCCACTGGGCGGGCGTGGAGGTCCTCGACGGCGGCGCCCGCGCCAGGATCCGCCCCGGCACCACCGTCGTACGGGCCAATGCCGCGCTCGCCCCGCACGGGCGGGTCCTCGGGCCCGACCCGGCCAGTGCCATCGCCTGCACGATCGGCGGGGTCGTCGCCAACAACGCCTCGGGCATGACGGCCGGGACGACCCGGAACTCGTACCGGACCGTCTCGTCGCTCACCTTCGTGCTGCCGAGCGGGACCGTGGTCGACACGGCCGACCCGGACGCCGACGCGGAGCTGGCGCGCGCCGAGCCGCGGCTCTGCGCGGAACTGCTCGCGCTCAAGGCCGAGATCGAGGCGGACCCCGAGCTGACGGCCCGGATCAGGGCCAAGTACGCCATCAAGAACACCAACGGCTACCGGCTCGACGCCTTCCTCGACGGCGACACCCCGGTGCGGATCCTGCGGGGCCTCATGGTCGGTTCCGAGGGCACGTTCGGCTTCATCTCCGAGGTCGTCTTCGACACGCTTCCGCTGGACCGCGCGGTGTCGACGGCGCTGCTCTTCTTCCCCTCGCTGCCGGCGGCGGCCGCCGCCGTGCCCCGGTTCACCGAGGCCGGGGCCCTGGCCGTCGAGCTGATGGACGGCAACACGCTGCGGGCCTCGGTGAGCGTGGCGGGCGTCCCCGCCGACTGGGCGGAACTGCCCAGGGAGACGGCGGCGCTCCTCGTGGAGTTCCGGGCGCCGGACGCGGCGGCCCTCGACGCGTACGAGCGGGCGGCGGGCGAGGTGCTCGCCGGGCTCGACCTGGTGGCCCCTGTGGCCTCCGTGGCGAACGCGTTCACCCGCGACCCGGGGCGGATCTCCGGCTACTGGAAGGCCCGCAAGGCCTTCGTGACGGCCGTCGGCGGCTCACGCCCCTCCGGCACGACCCTGATCACCGAGGACTTCGCGGTGCCGCCGTCCCGGCTCGCGGAGGCCTGCGCGGCGCTCCTCGACCTCCAGGCCCGGCACGGTTTCGACGCGGCCGTCGCGGGTCACGCGGCCCACGGCAACCTCCACTTCCTGCTCGCCTTCGACGCGGCCGACCCCTCCGACGTCGAGCGGTACGCGGGCTTCATGGCCGAGTTCTGCAAGCTGACCGTGGAGCGCTTCGACGGATCCCTGAAGGCGGAGCACGCCACCGGCCGCAACATCGCGCCCTTCCTCGAACTGGAGTGGGGCACGAAGGCGACGGACCTGATGTGGCGGATCAAGGAGGCCGTCGACCCCGACGGGGTCCTGGCCCCGAGGATCGTCCTGGACCGCGACCCGCACGCCCATCTGCGCGGCCTCAAGACGATCCCGTCCGTGGAGCGGATCGCCGATCCGTGCATCGAGTGCGGCTTCTGCGAACCGACCTGCCCCAGTCACGACCTGACGACCACTCCGCGCCAGCGGATCGTGCTGCGCCGCGAGATGATGCGCCAGGCCGACGGGTCCCCGGTCGAGACCCGACTCCTGGAGTCGTACGGCTACGACGCCGTCGACACGTGCGCGGGGGACTCCACCTGCAAGCTGGCCTGCCCGGTCGGCATCGACACGGGCGCCCTGATGAAGGAGTTCCGGCACGAGCGGCACTCGCCGCGCGAGGAGCGGATCGCCGCCCTGGCCGCGAAGGACTTCCGCGCGGTGGAGGCCTCCGCGCGGCTCGCCGTCGCCGCGGCGGACCGGATCGGCGACCGGGTCCTCGCGTCGGTGACGGGCCTGGCGCGCCGGGCGGTCAGCACCGACCTCGTGCCGGAGTGGCTGCCGGAGCTCCCGGGCGCGGCGGCGCGGCGGCTGCCCCGCACCCACCGTCCCGCGGCGGTCGCCGTCTACTACCCGGCCTGTGTGAACCGGATCTTCGGCGACCCGGACGGGGACCGGGGGCCCTCGCTGCCGGAGGCGGTGGTCGCGGTGTCCGCGCGGGCGGGGAGGCCGGTGTGGATCCCGGACGACGTGGCGGGTACGTGCTGCGCGACGATCTGGCACTCCAAGGGGTACGAGCGGGGCAACGAGGTGATGGCGAACCGGATCGTCGAGGCGGCCTGGGGGTGGACGGCGGGCGGGACGCTGCCGCTGGTGGTGGACGCCTCGTCGTGCACGCTCGGCATCGCGCGGGAGGTGGTGCCGTACCTGACGGAGGACAACCGGGCGCTGCACGCGGAGCTGACCGTGCTCGACTCCCTGGTGTGGGCGGCGGACGAGTTGCTCCCCCGGCTCGACGTGCGCCGCCGGGTGGGCTCGGCCGTGGTGCATCCGACGTGTTCGATGCGACACCTGGGCGACGAGGAGAAACTGACGGAACTCGCCCGGGCCTGTGCGGAGGAGGTCGTCGTCCCCGCCGACGCGGGCTGCTGCGCCTTCGCGGGCGACCGGGGCATGCTGCATCCGGAGCTGACGGCCGCGGCGACCGCCCGTGAGGCGGCCGAGGTGACGGCGCGGCCCTTCGACGCGCACCTCTCGGCGAACCGGATGTGCGAGATCGGCATGGACCGGGCGACGGGCCGCGGATACGGCTCGGTGCTCCTGGCCCTGGAGCGCGCGACACGCCCCTGACCGCCCGTCAGTGCCACGCGTCCGGACGGCCCTTCACCCCGAGCGGTGAGGGGCCCTTCGTATGTTCGGGTGACGGCGGGTGTTCCGTGCCGCTCGGCGCGAGAGCCGGAACAGTAATGTCCGATCATCCGTCGGGACGGCCGTGCACGCGGCCCGGGAGGTTCCATGAACGAGCAGACGCCGCACGCCCCGAGCCGCCGCCAGGTCCTCGGAACCGCCGCCGCCGGGGCGGTCCTGGGAGTCGGCGCCGTCGGCGTCCCGCCCGCGCAGGCCGCCGGGCCCGGGACCGCACCGCGCCGGCAAGGGTCGACCATGGCCGGGGTCCCCTTCGAGCGCCGCTCCACGGTCCGGGTCGGCGTCGTCGGCTTCGGCAACCGGGGCAGCGGCATGATCGCCCACTTCCTCGCGCACCCCTGGGTCCGGGTGACCGCCGTCTGCGACCCGGTACGCGCCAAGGCCGAGCGGGCGGCCGCGAAGGTCGTCGCCGCCGGCCGGCCCGCCCCCGCCGTGTACGCGAACGGCGAGGACGACTACGCGAACCTCTGCGCCCGTTCGGACGTCGACCTCGTGTACGTGGCCACCCCCTGGGACAGCCACTTCGCCATCGCCCGCGCGGCGCTCCTGAACGGCAAGCACGTCGGTGTGGAGTGTCCGGTCGCGATGCGGCTCGACGAGCTGTGGGAACTCGTCGACCTGTCGGAGCGGACCCGCCGGCACTGCATGCAGCTGGAGAACTGCTGTTACGGCCGGAACGAGATGCGGGTGCTGCGGATGGCGCACGCCGGCAAGTTCGGCCGTCTCCTGCACGGCGCGGGGGCGTACAACCACGACCTGCGCGGCCTGATGTTCTCCCCCACGTACTACGAGGGCCCCTGGCGCCGGCTCTGGCACACCCGGCTGAAGGGCGACCTCTACCCGAACCACGGCATCGGCCCGGTCGCGAACTACCTGGACGTCAACCGGGGCGACCGGGTGGTGAGCATCAGCAGCTTCGGCACTCCGGCGCTCGGTCTCGCCGAGTACCGCGAGGAGAACGTGCCGGCCGGCGACCCGAGCTGGAAGGAGTCGTACGTCGCGAGCGACCGGACCGTCAGTCTGCTCCAGACGGCCCTGGGCCGGGTGATCCGCCTGGAGCACGACGTCTCGACCCCGCACCCGTACAGCCGGATCAACAGCCTGGGCGGTACGCGGGGGGTCTTCGAGGACTATCCGGCCCGGATCTACCTGGAGCCGGACCACAAGGACGACGAGTGGGGCGACTTCTCGGCGTACGCGGCCGAGTTCGACCACTGGCTCTGGAAGGAGCACGCCAACCCGCCGGGCGGCCACGGCGGCATGGACTACCTGATGGTCTACCGCCTGATGCAGTGCATGCGCCTCGGCCTGCCGCCGGACTTCGACGTGTACGACGCCGCCACGTGGACGGCGCCGCTGCCACTGAGCCACGCCTCGATCAAGGCCGGGGGCGTGCCGCAGGAGGTCCCCGACTTCACCCGCGGCGAGTGGCGGCGGGCCCGCCCGGGCGTGGACTCGGTGAAGCCCGCGTGAGGGCGCGGTGCCCGGCGGGGCCGGGCACCGCCGAGCTCAGCAGCGCCGCAGGTCCTCGGTGAGCGTGCCCTGGACGGTGGTCAGGCCGCGGTCGTAGCAGCCTGCGGAGCCGTACAGCCGGTAGCGCTCGTGCGTGGTGCCGACCGCGTGCCGCTGGTCGCGCGGGACGCCGGTGGTGTACGTGGCGTCCCCGGTGTACGTGTCGTCGAGCCGCGACCAGGACAGGCGCCGCCCGTCGCGGACCACGCTCGTGTCGGCGCGGTCCCCGAGGGTGAGGACCGTGCGCAGCCGGTCGCCCGCGCCGACGGTCGTCTCCCCGTCCATGGTGTACGTCCGGTCGGTGCGGGTGGCGGTCCCGCCGGTGGTGACGGTCTCCCGGTCGGTCCAGCGCGCGGTGAGCGCGTCCGGGTTCTCCCCCTCGCCCCATCGGTGGGTGGAGGTGTGGGCGACGCTCCGGGTGACGGTGGTGTCGACGCGGCCGTGCGAGGTGTTCAGGTGGCCGGCGACGGTGAGCCGGTGGCCGGCCTCCGTGTCCAGGCGGTGGGGGGAAGCGGCGCTGTAGACCGAGGAGTTGCGCGGGGCGGTCTCCTCGTGGCGGTCGAGGCCGCCGGTGACGACCCGGCTGCCCTCGTCCTGCCAGAGCAGCACGTTGGTGGGGACGGACCAGCCCGCCTGCCCGGCCGGTACCCCGGCGACCGTGACGTCGACGCGGTGGGCGCGGCCGTCGTTGAGGAGGGCGGCGAAGGGCGTCAGGTCGTAGACGACCGGCTGGACGTCGAAGGCGCGCGGTGCGGGCGTGACGTACCAGAGGAAGGGGTTGGACCAGCCGCCGGTCCAGACCGTGGGGAAGGGGGCGGCGATGCCCGCGAGGCGTCCGTCGACGGAGACGCGCACCTCCCGGTGCGGGCCTTCGGGCGCCCGGCAGGAGTAGGGGGCGGCGTCGGGGACGGAGAGGTACCAGTACTCCTCGCAGCCGCCGCCGGAGCCGGTGGCGTACACCTCGGCGAGGACGCGTTCGGTGTTGCGCGGGGTGGTGAGGGTGGCTCCGTTGAGCGGGAGGACCCGGTCGGGCGTTCCGGCGGCCGGCTTCACACGGCCCTCGGCGGTGTGGAAGGTGAGGGTGACGCGGACGTCGAGGACGCCGGTGTACGTCTCGTTCACGACATTGCCGATGAGCATCTCGACGGGCCCCGGGCGGCTGAGGACGTCCCGGTAGCGGGTGACGTCCTTCTCGACGGACCAGGTGATGCCGTCGGGCGAGGGCTGGGGCGTGGAGGTGCGGAAGATCTCCACGCCGCCGAGGGTGAGGTGGCCGAGGCGGTCGTACTGGCGGCCCTTCACGTTGCCATCGAGGCGCAGGACGACCTTGTTCCAGCGGGTGCCGCACTCTTTCGGCGGAACGTAACTCCCCTGGTAGGGGGTGAAGTCCCGGAACTGGGCGGCGGCGAGGGTCACCTCGCAGCTGCGGGTGCCGGGGGTGTCGACGGGCGGGGCGGCGGTGACCGGGTCGTGCCAGTCGCTGGTGAACTCGGCGGGGGGCGTCGGGCCGTTCGGGCCGTCGGCGGCGGCCGGCTGGGCGGTGAGGAGGGCTCCGGCGGCGAGCACCAGACCGCTGAGCATGCTCATGATCTTGAGTGATCTCATGAGGCGGAAGTGAAGCGTGGTCAGCGCCGTGCGTCCAGAAGACGATGAGCGGACATGGCGCGATCTGTTCCGTCTTGGGGAAAATCGATTGCCCCCCGGCGGGGAAAAAGCGAACCTTGCACGGTTTCCCGCAGCCGGGCACGACCGATCGAACACGTCCGGCATTCTTCCCCCCAGACAGACCCGGAGACCCTGGGACGCCATGCAGATTCGAGATCTTCCCCACGCCGACCCAGGGGTACCCGATGTCCGCTCGGGCACCCGGTTCCTCGTCTGGCTCGGCCGTCAACAGCTCGGCGGTCAGGTGAGGTCCACGCTCTGGGGACTCCTGCACCACCTCGGCATCGCCGGTCTCCCGTTCGGTGTCGGCCTCGCCGTGCAGTCCGTCGTGGACCGCGACGGCGGGCGGCTCGCTCTCGCCGGTGCGCTGCTCGCGCTCTGCGGGGCCGCCATCGCGGTCGGCGACGTGATGCTGCACCGCACCGCCGTCACCAACTGGATCACGGCCAGTGCCCGGGTCCAGCAGCTCCTCTCCCGCAAGACCGCCGAACTGGGCTCCGTCCTGACCCGGCGGGTCGCCGCGGGCGAGGTCGTCGCCGTCTCCACCGGCGACGTCGAGAAGATCGGCTGGTTCGTCGAGGCCCTCTCCCGGTTCCTCGCGGGCGCCGTCGTGCTGGTCGTCATCTGCGCCGGCCTCCTCTTCTACGAGCCCTCCCTGGGCGTCGTGGTGGCCGTCGGCATCCCCGTCCTCGCCCTGTCCGTGCTGCCGCTCCTCCCCCGCGCGACGCGCCGGGCGGACATCCAGCGCGAGAAGGCGGGCAAGGCCACCGAGCTGGCCTCCGACACCGTCGCCGGGCTCCGCGTGCTGCGCGGCATCGGCGGCGAGGACCTGTTCCTCGGCCGCTACCGGGCCGCCTCCCAGGAGGTCCGCGAGGCCGCCGTGCGCAGCGCGCGGATGTGGGCGCTGATCTCGGCGACCCAGGTCGTGCTGCCCGGCATCCTGCTCATCGTCGTGGTGGCGTACGGGACGCGGCTCGCGTCCGAGGGGCGGATCACGGTCGGCGCACTCGTCACCGTGTACAGCGCCGTCGCCCTCACGTACCACCCGCTGCGCAACTTCGAGGAGATCGCCATGGCCTTCTCCTTCTCCCGGCCGTCCGCGAAACGGGCCGCCCGGGTCCTCGCCCTGGCCCGTACGACCACCACGACCGCCGCGCGGGACGAGGACCGCAAGGCGACCGGTGACCTGTACGACCCGCTCACGGGGCTGCGCGCCCCGGCGGGCCTCCTCACCGCCGTCGTCTGCGGCGACCCGGACGTGGCCGGACGGCTCGCGGACCGGCTCGGCGGACACCCGGCCGAACCCGACGAACGGCACACCTCGGTCCTGCTCGGCGGGGTCCCGCTCGACGAACTGCCGCTCGCCACCGCCCGTACGGTCGTCCTCGTCCAGGACAAGGACCCGGTGCTGCTGTCGGGCACCCTCAGAGAACTCCTCGACGTGCCCTCGTCGGGAGCGGTCCTGCCCGAGGACGCCCTCGCCGCCGCCCAGTGCGGCGACGTCCTCGACGCCCTCGCGCAGGCCTCCGTGGACACCGAAGGGGACCCGATGCGCACCCGGATCACCGAGCGGGGCCGGTCGCTCTCCGGCGGCCAGCGGCAGCGGCTGGCGCTCGCCCGGTCCCTGGTGACCGACCCGGAGGTGCTCGTCCTGGACGAGCCGACCTCGGCGGTCGACTCGCACACCGAGTCACGGGTGGCCGACGGGATCGCCCGGCTGCGCGCGGGCGGGACCACCGTGGTCCTCGCCTCCTCGCCGCTGCTCCTGGACCGCGCCGACCGGGTCGTCCTGGTCGACGACGGCCAGGCGGTCGCCGTCGGCACCCACCGCGAGCTGCTCGCGCGGGAGCCCCGCTACCGCGCGGTCGTCACCCGCGAGACCGAAGAGGAGATCGCCGAGGCGGTCCACCGCCCCGACGGCATCGAAGCACTGGAAGGGGAAACGGCATGATCGGCCTGGCGCCACCGGAGTACGACCCGGCGGCCCCGACGACGGCGACGACGCTGCCCGTCGCCGCGACCGCGACCGTCCGCACCTACGTCCGCGAGCTGCTGCGCCGTCACCGCCGGGCCTTCGCGCTCCTCATCGGGGTGAACGCGGTCGCCGTGATCGCCTCGATGGCCGGCCCGTACCTGCTCGGTTCGGTGGTGGACGCGCTCGCCTCGGGAGCCCGCGAACTGCATCTGGAGCGCACGGTCGCGCTGTTCGCGGTCGCGCTGCTCGTCCAGACGTTCTTCGTACGGCTCGTCCGGCTGCGCGGGGCGATGCTCGGCGAGGAGATGCTGGCCGACCTCCGGGAGGACTTCCTCGTCCGCGCGGTCGGCCTGCCGCCCGGCGTGCTCGAACGGGCCGGCACCGGCGACCTGCTGTCCCGGATCACCACCGACGTCGACCGGCTCTCCAACGCGATGCGCGAGGCCGTCCCCCAGCTGGCCATCGGCGTCGTGTGGGCGGGGCTGCTGCTCGGCGGCCTCGCGGTGACCTCGCCGCCGCTCGCGCTGGCCGCGCTGCTCGCGGCGCCGCTGCTCGTCGTGGGCGGCCGCTGGTACTTCAAGCGGGCGCCCTCGGCGTACCGCTCGGAGTCCGCGGGGTACGCGGCGGTGGCCGCCGCCCTCGCCGAGACGGTCGACGCGGGCCGCACGGTCGAGGCGCACCGCCTCGGCGACCGCCGGATCGCCCTGTCGAACCGGCGCATCACCGAGTGGGTCGCGTGGGAGCGGTACACCCTCTTCCTGCGTTCGGTGCTCTTCCCCGTCGTCAACGTCACCCACATGACGGTGCTCTGTTCCGTGCTCCTGCTCGGCGGGGTGTTCGTGCTGCAGGGCTGGATCGACGTGGGCCAGCTGACGACGGGCGCCCTGCTCGCGCAGATGCTGGTGGACCCGATCGGGCTGGTGCTCCGCTGGTACGACGAACTCCAGGTCGCGCAGGTGTCCCTGGCGCGGCTCGTCGGCGTCCGGGACATCGAGCCGGACGCGGGCGACAAGGAGGTACGGCCGGAGGGCCGGGCCGTCCGGGCCGACGAGGTCCGCTTCGGCTACCGCGAGGGCGTCGACGTGCTGCACGAGGTGTCCCTGACGGTGGCCCCCGGCACCCGGATCGCGCTGGTGGGCCCGTCGGGCGCGGGCAAGTCCACCCTCGGCCGGCTGCTCGCGGGGATCTACGCCCCGCGGACCGGCTCGGTCACGCTCGGCGCCGCCGAGCTGGCCCGGATGCCGGCCGAGCGGGTCAGGGAGCACGTGGCCCTGGTCAACCAGGAGCACCACGTCTTCGTGGGCACGCTCCGGGACAATCTGCTGCTGGCCAGGACGGGGGCGTCGGACACCGAGCTGTGGGCCGCGCTCACGGCGGTGGACGCGGAGGTCTGGGCGCGCGGTCTCGACGAGGGCCTGGACACCGAGGTCGGCTCGGGAGGCAGGTCCCTGTCCCCCGCGCAGGCGCAGCAGATCGCCCTCGCCCGCCTCGTCCTCGCGGACCCGCACACGCTGGTCCTCGACGAGGCGACCTCGCTGCTCGACCCGCGGGCGGCCCGGCACCTGGAGCGCTCCCTCGGCCGCGTCCTGGACGGCCGCACGGTCGTGGCCATCGCGCACCGGCTGCACACCGCGCACGACGCCGATCTGATCGCGGTGGTCGAGTCGGGCCGGATCAGCGAACTCGGCAGCCACACGGAACTGGTCGCGGCGAATGGGGCGTACGCGGCGCTGTGGCGGTCCTGGCACGGCTGACCGACAGGGCGGGGCTGTCGTTCGACGGCCCCGCCCTGTCCGGCTGTCGTTGAACCACCTTGCCCGGCCCGGCCGTCGCTCGACGGCCCCCGCCGGCCCGGCTCAGTAGCCGACCGTGAAGCGGCGCTGGACGAAGCGGGGCAGCTCCGCCTCGTCGATCAGTGCCACGGCCGCGTCCTCCGCCGAGACGCGGCTGCGCCCCTCGGCGTCCCTGACCGGCTGGTCCTCGCCGATGCGGAAGCGGCCGGTGCGCTCCCCGGGCGTGATGTCCTCGGCGGGGCTGAAGTAGGTCCACCGCCGGTTCGAGGTGCGCAGCACGTTCAGGGCGTCGCGGTGGCCGCGTACCGCCGCCGCGTAGGCACGGGGAAGACCGACGCCGTCGAGGGTGGCGTGGAGCCGTTCCTCCGCGTCGGCGAGCACCACCCCGGGCTCGACCTCCAGGCTGCCGGCGCCGCCGATGACGATCAGCCGCGTCCTGGGGTGGCTCTCCAGCGCCTTGAGCAGGGCCCGCGCCGCGGTGGCGTACACGCCGGCGTCGGCGATGGAGCGCCGCACGGTGTCCGCCAGGTCCCGGGCCGCGTTTCCGGGCTGGAAGGCGCTGATCAGGACGTCCAGTCCGGGCAGGGCGGCGGCGATGGACGCGGGGTCGAGGACGTCGAGGTTCGCCCAGGTGATGTTCGCGCGGCCCTCCCGCGCCGCCGCCTCGCCGGCGTCGCGGCTGAAGGCGTCGATGAGGTGCCCGCGCGCCAGGCCCTCCGCGACGACGCGGCTGCCGATGGTGCCGGTGGCTCCGATGACTCCGATGCGCATGGCTCTCCCCCTGTGATCACTGCTGCGACACGTGAGCGCGACATCACGAGAGTGACGCCGTGAGAAAACTATACGCCGTGAAGTGCACGGCGTGCAGTTTCCGTACGCCAGGCAGCTGAGCGGTAGGGTTCACGGATGACCGGGACATCGGAAGCACGCACAACGCCGCCGGCCGGCCGGGGACGCCGCGAGCGGCTACGGGCCGAGACGACGGCCGAGATCAAGGACACCGCCCTGCGGCTGATGGCCTCGGGCGGGCCCGACGCGATCACCCTGCGGGCCATCGCCCGCGAGATGGGCATGACGGCCAACGCCATCTACGGCTACTTCGCCACCCGTGACGACCTGGTCACCACACTCATCGACGACGTCTACTCCGCGCTCGCCGACGACGTGGACGCGGCCTGGGCAAAGGCCCCCGCCGGAGACCCCGCCGCCCGCGTCCTGGCCTGGGCCCGCGCCTTCCGCGCCTGGGCCCTGGCCAACCCCGAGGGCTTCCGGCTGGTCTACGGCGACCCCGTCCCCGGCTACCGCGCCCCCGACGGCGGCCCCGCGCCCGACGCCGCCCGCCGGGTGTGCACCGGGCTCACCGCGCTCGCGGCGGCCGCCTGGCCGCACGCCGAGGCCCTCTACCGGGACTCCGCGTTCACCTGGTCCGACTTCGACGCCGGGCTGCTCGACAAGGTGCGCCCGGCCTTCCCCGAGCTGCCGCCCGCCGCCGTCGCGCTCGCGCTGCGCATCTGGGGGCACCTGCACGGCCTGGTGGCCCTGGAGGTGTACGGCCATCTCGGGCGCCAGACGGCGAGCCCGGACAAGCTCTTCCAGGAGGAACTGGCCCAGCTGGTGAGGACGCTGGGCGTCCCCCTCCCCCGTACGGGTTCCTAGAGGAAGCCGAGCGCCGACGCCCCGCCCACTCCCCCGAGGAGCATGAAGGCGGGCATCAGAACCTTCAGTTCGACCCAGCTGCCGGCGCGGAAGCGCATGACCTTCGGCGGGCCGATCGGGTACCAGCGCTTGCGGCCGACCGGGATGGGCCACAGGATCGGGCAGCCCGAGACGGTCAGGGCGTCCCCGATGTCGTGGACGAGGGCGCCCAGCACGATGGGCAGGCCGAGCCACAGGTACTCCTGGCCGGGGCCGGTGAAGAACCAGTCCGAGCCGTTGCCCGGCTTGTCGAGCACGCCCGCCAGGATCCAGGCGCTGGTCGCGCCGAGCAGCCACACCAGGACGTCGCTGGACATCCGGGCGGCCCGCCACAGCAGGCCTTCCACGGCGAGCACCAGATGAACGAAGAGGATGGCGAGGACCGCCCAGCGGCCGCCGGTGACCGCCGCGACGGAGGCGCCGCCGCCGGTCAGGACCGCCCAGAGCCAGGTGTGGGTGAGGGTCCGGTGGCCGCCGGACCTGCGCGGGTCGGCGGAGGAACGCGTCGCCTTGTAGACCGCGTACGACAGCTTGTCGACGATCTCGCACAGGCCCTTGGAGAGCGGTCCGAAGGCCCGCGAGATGGTCGCGGACTTGTGGTCGAGGTCGGGGGCGAGGGCCGCGCCCGCGCAAATGAGCGCGCCGACGAGGAGAACCGGCCACGGCATCGGCCGGTCGTAGGCCGCAGCGACCGCTCCGACCCCCAGCCAGGCCGAGGCTCCGGACAGCGAGTGCGCCGGTCCCATCATGGTTGACCCGCCCCGTTTCTCCCCTGCCGGCGCTCAGTTGACGCACGGTCGACGGACGAGCCTATCGTTCGTGATCTTCATTCCGGTGGCCGGTTCCCTCATCCGAGCGGAATCCAGGCAAGATGGGGGCGTGACCCTTATCGATCAGCTGCCGCCGACCGCCGACCCCGACGCCCTCTTCGAGGCCTTCTCCTCCTGGGCCGAGGACCGGGGCATCACGCTCTACCCGGCCCAGGAAGAGGCGCTGATCGAGGTCGTCTCCGGGGCCAACGTGATCTTGTCCACACCCACCGGCTCCGGAAAGTCGCTGGTCGCGGCCGGGGCGCACTTCACCGCGCTCGCGAACGACCAGGTGACCTTCTACACGGCGCCGATCAAGGCGCTGGTGTCGGAGAAGTTCTTCGACCTGTGCAAGCTCTTCGGCACCGAGAACGTCGGCATGCTGACCGGCGACGCCTCCGTGAACGCGGACGCGCCGATCATCTGCTGCACGGCGGAGGTGCTGGCCTCGATCGCGCTGCGGGACGGCAAGTACGCGGACATCGGCCAGGTCGTGATGGACGAGTTCCACTTCTACGCCGAGCAGGACCGCGGCTGGGCCTGGCAGATCCCGCTCCTGGAACTCCCCCAGGCGCAGTTCGTGCTCATGTCCGCGACGCTCGGCGACATGTCGATGTTCGAGAAGGACCTGACCCGGCGCACGGGCCGGCCGACCTCGGTGGTCCGCTCGGCGACCCGGCCGGTGCCGCTCTCGTACGAGTACCGGCTCACGCCCATCACGGACACCCTCACCGAGCTGCTCGAGACCAAGCAGGCGCCGGTCTACATCGTGCACTTCACGCAGGCGCAGGCCGTCGAGCGCGCGCAGTCGCTGATGAGCATCAACATGTGCACGCGCGAGGAGAAGGACAAGATCGCCGAGCTGATCGGCAACTTCCGCTTCACCACCAAATTCGGCCAGAACCTCTCGCGTTACGTCCGCCACGGCATCGGCGTGCACCACGCGGGCATGCTGCCGAAGTACCGGCGGCTCGTCGAGAAGCTCGCCCAGGCGGGCCTCCTGAAGGTGATCTGCGGGACGGACACCCTCGGCGTCGGCGTGAACGTGCCGATCCGCACCGTGCTCTTCACGGCCCTGACCAAGTACGACGGCACCCGGGTGCGCACCCTGCGCGCCCGTGAGTTCCACCAGATCGCGGGCCGGGCCGGCCGGGCCGGCTTCGACACGGCCGGTTACGTGGTCGCCCAGGCCCCCGAGCACGTCATCGAGAACGAGAAGGCGCTCGCCAAGGCCGGCGACGACCCGAAGAAGCGCCGCAAGGTGGTCCGCAAGAAGGCCCCCGAGGGCTTCGTCGCCTGGAGCGACACCACCTTCGAGAAGCTGATCGCCGCCGAGCCCGAGCCGCTGACCTCCCGCTTCAAGGTCACCAACATCATGCTCCTCTCGGTGATCGCCCGGCCGGGCAACGCCTTCGAGGCGATGCGCAAGCTCCTGGAGGACAACCACGAGCCGCGCAAGGCCCAGCTGCGACACATCCGGCGCGCCATCGCGATCTACCGCTCGCTGCTGGACGGCGGGGTGGTGGAGCAGCTCTCCGAGCCGGACGCCGAAGGCCGCACGATCCGGCTGACGGTCGACCTCCAGCAGGACTTCGCGCTCAACCAGCCGCTGTCGACGTTCGCGCTCGCCGCCTTCGACCTGCTCGACCCGGAGTCCCCCTCGTACGCCCTGGACATGGTGTCCGTCCTGGAGTCGACGCTCGACGACCCCCGCCAGATCCTCCACGCCATGCAGAACAAGGCGCGCGGCGAGGCGGTCGGGCAGATGAAGGCGGACGGCGTCGAGTACGAGGAGCGGATGGAGCGGCTCCAGGACATCTCGTACCCGAAGCCGCTGGAGGAGCTCCTCTGGCACGCGTACAACGTCTACCGGAAGTCGCACCCGTGGGTCGGCGACCACCCGGTGTCGCCGAAGTCGGTCATCCGTGACATGTACGAACGGGCCCTGACCTTCACCGAGTTCACCTCCTGGTACGAGCTGGCGCGGACCGAGGGCATCGTCCTGCGCTACCTCGCGAGCGCGTACAAGGCGCTCGACCACACCATCCCGGACGACCTGAAGACCGAGGACCTGGAGGACCTGATCGCCTGGCTGGGCGAGATGGTGCGCCAGGTGGACTCCTCGCTGCTCGACGAGTGGGAGCAGCTGGCCAACCCCGAGGTGCAGACGGCCGAGGAGGCCCAGGAGAAGGCCGACCAGGTCAAGCCGGTCACGGCCAACGCCCGCGCCTTCCGGGTCCTGGTGCGCAACGCGATGTTCCGCCGGGTGGAGCTGGCCGCGCTCGACAACGTGGCCGCGCTCGGCGAGCTCGACGCCGAGTCCGGCTGGGACGCGGACGCCTGGGGCGAGGCGATGGACGCGTACTGGGACGAGTACGACGACCTCGGTACGGGCCCGGACGCGCGCGGCCCGAAGCTGCTCGCCATCGAGGAGGACGCGGCGCACGGCCTGTGGCGCGTCCGGCAGACCTTCGCCGACCCGAACGGCGACCATGACTGGGGCATCGGCGCGGAGGTGGATCTCGCGGCCTCCGACGAGGAGGGCCGCGCGGTCGTCCGTGTCACGTCCGTCGGACAGCTGTAGAGGAGAGTTCAGTCCCGTGGTGACGAATCCCGCCGAGAGGCTCGTGGATCTGCTCGACCTGGAGCAGATCGAGATCAACATCTTCCGTGGGCGCAGCCCGCAGGAGTCGCTGCAACGGGTCTTCGGCGGGCAGGTCGCCGGGCAGGCCCTGGTGGCGGCCGGCCGCACCACCGAGGGCGACCGGCCGGTGCACTCGCTGCACGCCTACTTCCTGCGGCCGGGGCGGCCGGGCGTGCCGATCGTGTACCAGGTGGAGCGGGTGCGGGACGGACGCTCGTTCACGACCCGCCGGGTCACGGCGATCCAGGAGGGGCGGACGATCTTCAATCTGACGGCCTCCTTCCACCGGCCGGAGGAAGGCGCGTTCGAGCACCAGCTGCCGCCGAGGCACCTGACCGACCCGGAGACCCTGCCGAACCTCGCGGACGAGATCCGCCAGCACCTGGGCGCGCTGCCGGAGGCCCTGGAGCGGATGGCCCGCCGGCAGCCGTTCGACATCCGGTACGTGGACCGGCTGCGCTGGACCAAGGAGGAGATCACCGACGCGGACCCGCGCAGCGCGGTGTGGATGCGGGCCGTCGGCCCGCTGGGCGACGACCCGCTGGTCCACACCTGCGCCCTGACGTACGCCTCGGACATGACGCTCCTGGACGCGGTCCGCATCCCGGTCGAGCCGCTCTGGGGCCCGCGCGGCTTCGACATGGCGTCGCTGGACCACGCGATGTGGTTCCACCGGCCGTTCCGCGCGGACGAGTGGTTCCTGTACGACCAGGAGTCCCCGATCGCCACGGGCGGCCGGGGCCTGGCCCGGGGCAGGATCTACGACCGCGAGGGCCGGCTCCTGGTGTCGGTGGTCCAGGAGGGCCTGTTCAGGAAGCTGTGACCCTCCCGGTCACTCGTACTCGGTGCCGCCCTTGCGGGTCAGATAGGCCGGGCTGACCGCCTTGGCGATGGCCCGGCCGCCGACGACCGGGCTGTACCGCTCGGTCGCGGGCCTGATGACGACGCCCTCCCGCAGGTGCGTCTGGCGGCCGGACACGGTCTCGCGGCCGCTCGCGTGCGCGAGGACGGTGTCCAGGTCGTACGGGCCGGCGTACAAGCGCGGGACGAGCGGTACCTCGCCGGGTTCCAGGACCTCGGCCGGGTCCAGCCAGTGGATCTGACCGTCGATGTCGGCCGACACGTCGAACAGGGCGTACCCGACCGTCTCGCTCCGGCCGTCGGCGCCGTACGCGAGGTCCTGCACCCCGGCGCCGTACACCTCGCCGAAGAGCCCGACGCGCCGGGCGCCGAGCCGCTTCGCGAGCCGCTCGGCGACGGCGGGCAGTCCGTGGCCGTGGACGGCGCGCCAGTACAGGTTGCGCGGGTCCTCCTTGAGGGCGAGGCCCTTGGCCCCGTACCCCTTGGAGGAGACCTGCGCGCGCCCGTCCTCGGCATGCAGGGTCAGCAGGCAGGCCGTGCCGTGGAGCTTCTCCGTCAGGACGACGGGCTCGCCGGGCTCGAAGATGCCGGGATAGCGCTGGAGGTTCTCGATGTCGACCCAGGGCAGCAGGTCGGGGGCGGACTCGACGTCGCCGTCCATGGTCGTGGGGACCGGCGGTGCCCACTTGGTGATGCCCAGGGCCTCCGCGAAGTCGGTGCCGTCGGCCGCCGCCTGTATCAGGTCGGTGTCCGCGAGGGCGCCGGGCCGGCACACGATCCCCTGCGACAACTCCCCGCGCAGCCGCACCGCCTTGACCCGGTCCGATCCCTTCCCGGCGAGCCGCCCGGTCAGCCCGAGCTCGTCGACGAGCGCGGCGGGCAGCACCGCCTGCTCGGGGATGTACACGGCGGCGTCGCCGGTCCGATAGGCACCCTTGGCGACGACGGCCCGGTACAGCCCGACCTGGGCGAGTTCCAGGGCGTCGGCGTTGGGATGCGGATGGACGGTCAGGACTTCGGCGGTGACGCGCAGGGTCGACATGTTCAGGACTCCGGTCGCTCGGGTTTCGCTCTCATCGCGGAACACCTTGCCGGGCGGGAAACCCGTGGGCCAGCGGTTTTGACGGCTGGTAGCGTCGTGCGGTTCGCTCCGGCCGATCGCCTCACTCCGCCGGCGCGTCCAGACCCGGCAGGGTGTCCTGGTCCACCTCGTGGCGGCGGGTGCGGATGTCGGGGGCCGGGGGGTGGAGTTTGGCGTCGCACGTCGGGCCGAGGCCTGTGCGTCGCGAGTCCGCGCCGGTCAGGGGGCGGCCGCAGAGTCGGCAGCGCACCCGACGCGGTCCTTCCTCCGGGGCGGAAACGATCGCGATTGCCAGTGGTTCGTCTCCCATGCTGTGATCAAACCCTATTTCCACGAGGAGCAGTCCATGAGCCTGTACGACATTCCGCTGAAGACACTGACCGGCGACCCGGTCTCCCTCGCCGACTACCGGGACCGCCCCGTCCTGGTCGTGAACGTGGCCTCCAAGTGCGGTCTGACCCCGCAGTACGCGGGTCTGGAGCGGCTGCAGAAGGAGTACGGGGACCGCGGCTTCACCGTGCTCGGCGTGCCCTGCAACCAGTTCGCGGGCCAGGAGCCCGGCAGCGCCGAGGAGATCCAGACCTTCTGTTCGACCTCGTACGGGGTGTCCTTCCCGCTCCTGGAGAAGACGGACGTCAACGGCGAGGCCCGCCACCCGCTCTACGCGGAGCTGGTGAAGGTCGCCGACGCCGACGGGGAGGCCGGCGACGTCCAGTGGAACTTCGAGAAGTTCCTCATCGGCCGCGACGGCCGGGTGACCCGCTTCCGTCCGCGCACCGAGCCCGACGCCCCCGAGATCATCGCGGAGATCGAGGCGCAGCTTGTCTGACGCGAGCGTCATCGAACGGCTGCGGGCCGCCGGGTGCGTCTTCGCCGAGGAGGAGGCGGAGATGCTGCTCGCCGCGGCGAGCGGAGCCGCCGAGCTCGACCTCATGGTCGAGCGGCGGGCCGCGGGACTGCCCCTGGAGCACATCGTGGGCTGGGCCGAGTTCGACGGGCTGCGGATCGAGGTCGACGGCGGGGTGTTCGTGCCCCGGCGGCGTACGGAGTTCCTGGTCGGGCACGCGGTGGAGCTGGCCCGGCCGGGCGCCGTCTGCGTCGATCTGTGCTGCGGTTCCGGCGCGGCGGGCGCGGTGCTGCGCGAACGGGTCCGTGGCGCGGAGGTGCACGCCTCGGACATCGAGCCGGCGGCGGTGCGCTGCGCCCGGCGGAACGTCGAGCCGCGCGGCGGCCGGGTGTACGAGGGCGACCTGTTCGCGCCGCTCCCGGCGGAGCTGCGGGGCCGGGTCGAGATCCTCGTCGCGAACGTGCCCTACGTGCCGACCGAGGAGATCGGGCTGCTGCCGCCCGAGGCACGGGACCACGAGCCGCACGTCACGCTCGACGGCGGCCCGGACGGTCTCGACGTGCTGCGGCGGGTCGCCGCCGAGGCGCCGGAGTGGCTGGCACCGGGCGGGCACCTCCTCGTGGAGACGAGCGAACGGCAGGCCGAACTGGCCGCTGAGACCGTCAGGAAGGTCTCGGGCGATCTGCTGGTCCCCGAGGTGATCACCTCGGAGGAGTGGTGGGCGACGGTCGTGGTCGCGACCCGGCGTTAGGACCTGACCCGAAGGACAGGCGCTCACGCCTGGGCCGGTGTCCCGGGGGCGCCCTACTCCGTCGTCGTCCTGGGCTTGAGGCGGCAGCGGGCCGGGCCCTCCGCCTGGAGGGTGATCGCGGCCGTGACGGGGACCTCGGTGTCCACGGCCTCGAAGCCGTACCGCTGGAGGAACATCGCCAGGGCGATCACCGACTCCAGCATCGAGAAGTGCTGGCCTATGCAGGCGCGCGGGCCGCCGCCGAAGGGGAACCAGGCGTACCGGGGGCGGGCGGCCTCCGCCTCGGGCGTGAAGCGGTCCGGGTCGAAGCGCTCCGCGTCCTCCCAGTAGTCCGGGTGGCGGTGGGTGACCCAGGGGGCGACGATGACGTCCGAGCCCGCCGGGATGGTGACGCCGCCGATCTCGGTGGCGGCGACGGCACGGCGGCCGATGGCCGCGGCGGCCGGGAAGAGCCGCATGGCCTCCTTGAGGACCTGGGTGACGTACGGCAGCGCGTCGAGGTCGGCGGCCCCGGGGGTACGGCCGGCGAGGACCCGGTCGACCTCCTCGTGGGCGCGCTTCTGCGCCTCCGGGTGGAGGGCGAGGAGGTGCAGGGCGAAGCCGAGGGAGCTGGCGGTCGTCTCGTGGCCGGCGAGCAGGAACACGAGGACCTGCTCGCGGAGTTCGGTCGCGTCGAAGCTGTCGCCCTCCGCGCTCTCGGTCTCGACGAGGAGGCTGAGCAGGTCCTGCCCGTCGCCGGGGGCCGCCCCGGAGCCGCGGCGTTCGGCGATGATGCGGTCGCAGACCTCGTACAGCGCCCGGTGGACGGCGGCGGCCTTGCGGTTGCCCGGGGTGGGCCACTCGCGGGGGACGTTGACCGGGGAGAAGCCGCGGCGCAGCACGTAGGCGCCGAGTTCGGGGAAGCTGCGCTCGACGATCTCGACGGCGGCGTCGACGTCCGTGCCGAAGAGGATGCGGGCGACGGCCCGCATGGCGAAGCGGGTCATCTCCTGGAGGACGTCGACGGAGTCGCCGCCGTCCTGCCACTCGCCGAGGAGGGTGGTGACCTCGGCGGCGACGGCCGAGGCGTAGGAGTCGACACGGCGGCGGGTGAAGAGGGGCTGGACGAGCCGGCGCTGACGGAGGTAGTCGTCGTCCTGGCTCGTGAGGAGTCCGTTGCCGAAGGACTCGCGCAGCTCCCGGTAGAACCGGTTGTCCTTGCGGAAGTTGGCGGATTCCCCGGCGAGGACCTGCTGTGCGCCCTCGGCGGAGAAGACGCCGTAGACGACGGCGCGCATGCCGGGCGGTCCCGCGGTGATCCGTACGACGTCGCCGTGCTCGCGCTGGGCCCTCAGGAAGGTGCCCAGGGAGTCGTTCTTGAGGTCGAACATGGAGCCGAGCAGCGGAAGTCCCGCGAGTTCGGGCGCTTCGGTACCGGTGGTGATGGCCATGAACGGTTCCCCCTCGATCGTCACCTGCGGAGTGATTGTCCCCCAGGACGTGACCCACGGGTAGTAACCGCCGAACACCCGTCTGAATCGAGCCGGTTGGCCTGATGTCGCCGCGCCCCGTCGTTGTCGGTGGCGTCTGGGAGGCTCGTCCCATGGAGCGACCCGAGCTGACCCTTCAACTGACGATCGACTGCGCCGACCCCCAGCGCCTGGTGCCCTTCTGGCTGGAGGCCCTGCGCTACGTTCCCGATCCGCCGCCCGGCGGACACCCCACGTGGCGGGCGTACTGGGAGGCGATCGGCGTCCCCGAGGAGGAGCTGGAGGAGGACGCCGGGGAGCTCCCGGAGTCCATCGTCGACCCGAGGGGCGTCGGCCCCCGGGTCTGGTTCCAGCGCGTCCCGGAGCCGAAGACCGTCAAGAACCGGGTGCACCTGGACCTCAAGGTCGGCGGCGGCCGCGAGGTCCCCCTCGCCCTCCGCCGCGAGCGGGTGGACGGCGAGGTGGCCCGGCTGACGGCGATCGGCGCCACGATCCTGTACGCGATGGACGAGCCGAACGGCATGGACTACTACGCGGTGGTCCTCCAGGACCCGGAGGGCAACGAGTTCTGCGTGGTGTGAGGGGCCGCTACTTCGCCAGCGCCCGGCTGATCACCATGCGCTGGATCTCGCTGGTGCCCTCGAAGATGGTGTAGATGGCGGCGTCGCGGTGCATGCGCTCCACCGGGTACTCGCGGGTGTAGCCGTTGCCGCCGAGGATCTGGATGGCCTGGGCGGTGACCTGCTTGGCGACCTCGCTGGCGTACAGCTTGGACATGGACCCCTCGGCCGCCGTGAACGGCTTGCCCGCCGTGGCCATCCAGGAGGCGCGCCAGACGAGGAGGCGGGCCGCGTCGATCTGGGTGGCCATGTCGGCGAGCTGGAAGGCGACGCCCTGGTTCTCGATGATCGGGCGGCCGAACTGGACGCGGGTCTTCGCGTAGTCGAGGGCCACCTCGTACGCGGCGCGGGCGGTGCCGACGGCCATGGCGCCGACCGCCGGGCGGGAGGCCTCGAAGGTGGCCATGGCCGCGTTCTTCACGCGCTCGCCGCCCGCCTTCGCCTTTTCCCGGGCGCGGGCGAGGCGCTCGTCCAGCTTCTCCTTGCCGCCGAGGAGGCAGTGGCCGGGGATCCGGACGTCCTCCAGGACGACCTCGGCGGTGTGGGAGGCGCGGATGCCGTGCTTCTGGAACTTCTGACCCTGGGAGAGGCCGTGCGTGTTCGGCGGGACGATGAAGGAGGCGTGGCCCTTGGACCCGAGTTCGGCGTCGACGACGGCGACGACGACGTGGACGTTGGCGATGCCGCCGTTGGTCGCCCAGGTCTTGGTGCCGTTGAGCACCCACTCGTCCTTGGCCTCGTCGTACACGGCCCGGGTGCGCATGGAGGCGACGTCCGAGCCGGCGTCGGGCTCGGAGGAGCAGAACGCGGCGAGCTTGACGTCGGTCGCGTCGCCGTACATCTGCGGGACCCAGGTGCCGATCTGCTCCTCGGTGCCGTTGGCGAGGACGCCGACGGCGGCGAGACCCGTGCCGACGATGGAGAGGGCGATGCCGGCGTCGCCCCAGAAGAGCTCCTCCATCGCCACCGGGATGCCGAGACCGGTGGGGTCGAAGAACTGCTGGGCGTAGAAGTCGAGGGAGTAGATGCCGATCTTGGCCGCTTCCTGGATGATCGGCCAGGGCGTCTCCTCACGCTCGTCCCATTCGGCGGCCGCGGGGCGCATGACGTCGGCGGCGAAACCGTGGAGCCAGTCGCGGACCTGCTTCTGGTCATCGTTGAGTTCGAGCGTGAACTCGCCCATGTGCCCTCCCAGCGGTAAGTTACTTGCGGTAACACCAGTCTGTTACCGGCTGGTACGGGCTGTCAACCAGCGGCGAAGCGGTTCGGGCCGACCAGCACCGGGCACCGGCCGGGTGTTACGTTGCGACAGCCTCACGGAATCGCACGGGCGGGGAGACACGCTATGGACATCGCACACCGGACCACCGACCGGCAGACGCCCGCCGAACAGCGGCGCCGCGAACTGCTGGAGGCGGCGGACCGGGTGGTGCTCCGGGACGGCCCCCAGGCTTCCATGAACGCGATCGCGGCCGAGGCCGGCATCACCAAGCCGATCCTCTACCGCCACTTCGGGGACAAGGGCGGCCTGTACCGCGCCCTCGCCATCCGGCACACGGACGCCCTCCTCTCCTCCCTGCGGGCCGCGCTCGACGCGCCCGCCGACCGGCGCCGCCGCGTCGAGGCCACCCTCGACACCTACCTCGCCTCGATCGAGGCGATGCCGCAGGTCTACCGCTTCCTCATGCACCCCGCGGAGGAACCGCACCAGACCGAGCAGGGCTTCGACGTCGGCCGCCACTCCGCGCCGCTGCTCCGCCGCATGGGCGAGGAGCTCGGCCAGGTCATCGCCGAGCGCGTCGACCTGGGCCCGTCCGCCGAGGCCCAGGCCCGGATCTGGGGCCACGGCATCGTCGGCATGATGCACGCGGCCGGCGACTGGTGGCTCGGCGAGCGCCCCTGCTCCCGCGAGGAACTCGTCCGCAGCCTGGCCGACCTGCTGTGGGGCCGGCTCGCGGAGGCCGACGACCGCCCCGACGGACCCGGCTTCTAGGGCCTGCCTTCCGGATCAGGCCGGATCAGGGAGCGGGCCTGGTGCGTGCGATCGCAAGGCGGAGGAGGGAGTCGACGCGGAGCGGTGGGGGTACCGCCCTGCTCGAGCGAAGCCGAGAGCTCGGGGGAGACCGACGACAACGCGGCGAGCGTGCGTGCCAGGCCCCGCGAGCCCGGCATGATCCGGAAGACAGTCCCTGGGAGCACGGGGCGCCGTTACGCCTCCAGCACCCCTGCCCCGCTCCCCCACGGCTCCTTGCGGACGGCCCGGATCAGACGTGACTTGCGCCACCCCGTGACCCGGTCCGCGTAGACCCCGCCCTCCAGGTGATCGGCCTCGTGCTGGAGGCAGCGGGCGAAGAACCCCGTGCCCTCCACGCGTATCGGAGTCCCGTCGATCCGTACGCCCTCGACCACGGCGCGGTCGTAACGGGGCGTCGGGGCTTCCAGGCCCGGCAGCGAGAGACAGCCCTCGGGGCCCCGGATCACGTCGCCGTCCGCCTCCACCAGGCGCGGGTTCACCACATGGCCCAGGTGACGGATCTCCTCGTCGTCGGGGCAGTCGTACACGAAGACACGCAGGCCCACGCCGACCTGGTTGGCCGCGAGGCCGACGCCGTTCGCCGCGTACATCGTGGCGAACATGTCCTCGACGAGCCGGGCCAGTTCGGGCCCGAAGTCGGTGACGGGCTCACAGGGGCTGTGCAGCACGGGGTCGCCGAGCAGAGTCATCGCTCGGACGAGGCCGGAACTGCCGGGGATGGGGCGGTTTCGCATGGCCGTAAGGGTACGGTCCGCCGTGACCTGGCTGTTTCCCGCGGCCGGCAGACGGTGCCGCTGTTCGGGCTCCTGGCCGGATCTCGATAGGCTGAGCCCGGACCGACGCAAGGAGGAACAAGAACGATGTCAGGACACCCCGGTAATCCAGAGCCGCTGTCGCCGCGCGCCAAGCTGGCCGTGACGGCGGGCAAGGCCGCGGCCGCGGTGTCGCGTGCGGCGGGGCGCGGCAGTGGATCCGTGATCGGCGGCAAGGTGGCGCTGCGGCTCGACCCGGACCTCCTCGGTCGGCTCGCACAGCACCTGGACGTCGTCCTGGTGTCGGCGACCAACGGCAAGACGACGACGACCCGGCTCATCGCGGAGGCCCTGCGTGCGGCGGGCCCCGTCGTCTCGAACGCGCTCGGCGCCAACATGCCCGCCGGCATCACCTCGGCGCTCGCCGGCGGCTCGGACTCCAAGTACGGCGTCATCGAGGTCGACGAGAAGTACCTCGCCGGCGTCGCCCGCGACACCACGCCCAAGGTGATCGCGCTGCTCAACCTCTCCCGCGACCAGCTCGACCGCGCCGCCGAGACCCGGATGCTCGCCGAGAAGTGGCGCGAGGGGCTCAACGGCACCAAGGCCGTCGTCGTCGCCAACGCCGACGACCCGCTCATCGTCTGGGCCGCCTCCTCCTCGCCCAACGTGGTGTGGGTGGCCGCGGGCCAGGAGTGGAAGGACGACGCCTGGTCGTGCCCCGCCTGCGGCGGTGTGATGCAGCGTCCGGGCGACGACTGGTTCTGCGGCGAGTGCGGCTTCCGCCGTCCCGCGCCGAGCTGGGCGCTCAGCGGCGACCACGTGCTCGACCCGCACGGTTCGGCCTGGCCGATCCGCCTCCAGCTGCCCGGCCGCGCCAACAAGGCGAACGCCGCCACCTCGGCCGCCGTCGCCGCCGTCTTCGGCGTGCCGCCGCAGGTCGCCCTGGAGCGCATGTACCAGGTGCAGGCCGTCGCCGGACGCTACGACGTCGTCTCCTTCCAGGGCCGCGACCTGCGACTGCTGCTCGCGAAGAACCCGGCAGGCTGGCTCGAAACGTTTTCCCTCATCGACCAGCCGCCGACCCCGGTGATCCTCTCCGTCAACGCGCGCGGCGCCGACGGCACGGACACCTCCTGGCTGTGGGACGTGGACTACGGCCGGCTCGCCGGCCACCCGATCATGGTGATCGGCGACCGGAAGCTGGACCTCGCGGTCCGCCTGGAGGTCGCGGGCGTGGACTTCCGCGTCTGCGAGACGATCGACGAGGCCGTCGCGATGGCCCCTCCCGGGCAGATCGAGCTGATCGCCAACTACACCGCCTTCCAGGACGTCCGCCGCCGCGTCGGCAACTGACCCGTAGAGGACTTGCAGCATGAGTGACAGCAGCCTGCGCCTGGTCTGGGTCTACCCGGACCTGCTCAGCACCTACGGCGACCAGGGCAACGTCCTCGTCGTCCAGCGCCGCGCGGAGCAGCGCGGCCTCCACGTCGAGCGCGTCGACGTCCGCAGCGACCAGCCGGTGCCGACCTCCGGCGACATCTACCTGATCGGCGGCGGTGAGGACCGGCCGCAGCGGCTCGCGTCCGAGCGGCTCCGGCGGGACGGCGGCCTGAGCCGGGCCGCGTCCAACGGCGCGATCATCTTCTCGGTCTGCGCCGGCTACCAGATCCTGGGCCACGAGTTCATCAACGACCTCGGCGAGCGCGAGGCCGGCCTGGGTCTGATCGACGTGATCTCGACCCGCGGCGAGGGCGCGCGGTGCGTCGGCGACGTCCTCGCGGACATCGACCCGCGGCTCGGCCTCCCCCAGCTGACGGGCTTCGAGAACCACCAGGGCATCACCCATCTCGGCCCGACGGCCCGGCCGTTCGCCCGGACCGTCTTCGGCAACGGCAACGGGACCGGCGACGGCACCGAGGGCGCGTACAACGACACCGTCTTCGGTACGTACATGCACGGCCCCGTCATGGCCCGGAACCCGCAGATCGCGGACCTGCTCCTGAAGCTGGCCCTCGACGTGAACGCGCTCCCGCCGACCGACGACCGCTGGTACGAGGCGCTGCGCGCCGAGCGCATCACGGCGGCCTCGCAGCCCGCCTGAGTCAGCCCGCCCGAGTCAGCCGGCGCGCCGCTGTCGGCCCCTCGTACGAACGTACGTTGTCCACTGTGCGGACATCCGGTTCGGCCCCGCCACCCTGCGGCGATAGGGTGGCGGGGATCCAGCCGGACGACGTGGTCCGGGAGTCGGCCCACGTTGCAAAGGTTTTTGGGCTATGCGCATTGGCGTGCTCACCTCCGGCGGAGACTGCCCCGGTCTGAACGCTGTCATCCGTTCCGTCGTGCACCGCGCCGTCGTCGACCACGGCGACGAGGTCATCGGCTTCCACGACGGGTGGAAGGGCCTCCTGGAGTGCGACTACCGCAAGCTCGACCTCGAAGCGGTGGGCGGCATCCTGGCCCGGGGCGGCACCATCCTCGGCTCCTCGCGGGTCCAGCCCGCGCACCTGGTCGGCGGCGTCGAGCGCGCCCGCGGCCACGTTGCCGACCTGGGCCTCGACGCCATCATCCCGATCGGTGGCGAAGGCACCCTGAAGGCGGCGAACCTGCTCTCCGAGGCGGGTCTGCCCATCGTCGGTGTCCCGAAGACCATCGACAACGACATCGCCTCCACCGACGTCACGTTCGGCTTCGACACGGCCGTGACCGTCGCCACCGAGGCCCTCGACCGGCTGAAGACCACCGCCGAGTCCCACCAGCGGGTCCTCGTCGTCGAGGTCATGGGCCGCCACACCGGCTGGATAGCGCTGCACTCCGGCATGGCCGCCGGCGCGCACGCCGTGGTCGTCCCCGAGCGCCCCTTCGACATGGACGAGCTGACCGCCCGGGTCGGCGAGCGCTTCGAGGCCGGCAAGCGGTTCGCGATCGTGGTCGTGGCGGAGGGCGCGAAGCCGCGCGAGGGCTCGATGGAGTTCAAGACCGCCGGCACCGACATCTACGGTCACGAGCGCTTCACCGGGATCGCCAACCAGCTCTCCGTGGAGCTGGAGCGGCGGCTCGGCAAGGAGGCCCGCCCGGTGATCCTGGGCCACGTCCAGCGCGGCGGCACCCCGACCGCGTACGACCGGGTCCTCGCCACCCGCTTCGGCTGGCACGCGGTCGAGGCCGCGCACCGCGGCGAGTTCGGCATGCTGACCGCGCTGCGCGGCACCGAGATCACGATGGTTCCGCTGGCCCAGGCCGTGGAGACCCTCAAGACGGTCCCGGCCGACCGGTACGCCGAGGCCGAGTGCGTGCTCTGAGCGGTGCTCGTACGTGACATCCGCCCCCGGTCGCAGTCGCGGCCGGGGGCGGTTCTAGTCTGGTGCGGACAACAAGCGCGAATCGGGCTCCAGGAGTGCACACGATGGATCACAGCGGGCACGGCATGACCACGGATCTGCCGCCGTTCACGCTGGGGCGGGGCCTGGAGTTCTCTCCCGACCTCTTCTTCCTGATCGGCTGCCTCGCGGCGCTCGGTCTGTACGGCGTGGGCGTGGTGCGGCTGCGGCGGCGCGGGGACGCGTGGCCGGTGAGCCGGACGGTGTTCTTCACGGTCGGCGTGCTGACCGTCGCGCTCGTGACCTGCACCAAGCTCAACGACTACGGCATGGTCATGTTCAGCGTGCACATGGTGCAGCACATGGTGATCTCCATGCTGTCGCCGATCCTGCTGCTGCTCGGCGCGCCGGTGACGCTGGCGCTGCGGGCGCTCCCGGTGGCGGGCCGCGGGTCGACGGGGCCGCGCGAACTGCTCCTGAAGCTGCTGCACAGCCGGTACATCAAGGTGATCACGCACCCCGGCTTCACGATCCCGATGTTCATCGCGAGCCTGTACGCGCTGTACTTCACGCCGCTCTTCGACTTCCTGATGGGCTCGAAGCCGGGGCACATCGGGATGATGGTGCACTTCCTGATGGTGGGCGTGGTCTTCTTCTGGCCGATCATGGGCGTCGACCCGGGTCCGCACCGGCCGGGCTATGTGATGCGGATGCTGGAGCTGTTCGCGGGCATGCCGTTCCACGCCTTCTTCGGCATCGCGCTGATGATGGCGTCGGAGCCGATGGTCAAGGCGTACGAGAATCCGCCGGCGTCGCTGGGCATCGACGTGCTCACCGACCAGAACGCGGCGGGCGGCATCGCGTGGGCGTTCAGCGAGATCCCGTCCGTGCTCGTGCTGATCGCGCTGGTCTACCAGTGGTACCACTCCGAGCAGCGACAGGCGGTCCGCCAGGACCGGGCCGCCGACCGGAACGGGGACAAGGAGCTGGAGGCGTACAACGCGTACCTGGCCTCCCTCCAGACCCGGCGGTGACGCTCCTCGCCGGATCTAGGGACCCTGCGGCGTTCCCGGCGCACGCCGGAGCGTCCGGGGAGTAGCGCGCGCCCCTCCCGGGGGGTCACCATGGCCTGGACGGCTTCCGTGTCCTCGGCTGGAGGAGGGCGGACTGATGTCCGGTTCCACGAAGACGATGACGGTGCTCACCTGTGCCGCGCTGGTGCTGACGACGGCGTACACGGTGGCACTCGGCAGCAGCGGCTGGCTCTGGTTCGCCTGGATCGTGCTCGGAGTGGCGACGATCGGCCTCGCCGCCTCGGACAGCGCGCCCCCGTCCGCCCCCCGCCGCCGACCCCCGCCCGGCCCGTCGCGTCCCTAGCACGGCCTGATCCGAACGGTGACCCTAGCCCCTCGGGGCCAGGACCACCCAGACCTGGCCCGGTGCGAAGGCGAGTCGCTGTCCGTCCGGAGTGGTGAAGGCGGTGCCGGCCGTCGCCGTGGGACGGGACCAGCGGGCCTCGTGGGCGCGTCCGTCGCGCAGGACGAGCGCGGTGCCGCTGCCGACGGTCTCGGTGTACGGGGAGACGCTGCCGAGGAAGTCGTGGAAGCGCGACGGGCGGATGTCGACGTACTGGACCACGACGGTCGCCGGTTTCAGCGGTCCGGCGTCCGTGGTCACGGCGGTCCTGCCGTCCATCGCGACCCGCCAGGCCTTGTCGGGGGCGGACCACGTGAAGGTGTACCGGGCGGCGGGGTAACGCACGGTGCGCTCGCGGACCGGGGTGCCGCCCTCGGGAGCCGTACCGAAGCGGAAGCCGATGTCCTGGGCGAGCCCGGTGCCGGGGGCCGCCGCCAGGGCCCGGCCCGGCAGCAGGTACAGGTTGTGGGGCGCGGGCCGGCTCGCACCGCGGACGAAGGCCCGGGGGGCGTCCTCCGGCGGCAGCGCGTGCAGGGGAGCGGCCTTGAGCAGCGGTTTCAGGGCGGTCTGGGAGCCGGAGTAGGCCAGCGCGGGGTCGTCGAACTGCGCGAGCAGCTCGACGTCGGACTCACGGGCGCTGCGGACGGGGCCCGTCCGGTCGGGGAGCCGGGAGGAGAAGACGGCGAGGAGTCGGGTCTGGCCGGCCTCGACCTGTTCGACGTAGACCAGGTCGGCCGCGGCGAGGCCGGTGTGGGGACGGGCGGGACCCACGTTGTCGATCTTGACGGCGAGCACCGGTGCGGGGCGGGCGGGAAGCCCGGTGAAGGGTGAGCGCCCGGTCGGCGCAGCCGTCGTGGGGGCCGGGGTCGTGGGAGCGGGCGTGGTGGGCGGGGGTGCCGTGGTAGCGGGACTCGGTGTGGGTTCGGGCCTGCCCTGATCGGAGCAGCCGTACAGACCGGCCGCCGTCAGCGCGCACAGCAGCGCGGTGAGGACGCGGCCGGGGCGTCTGGTTCGCCGCTCGCTCGTCATGTGACGCTCCCCCATCAGTGGACCACGGGCCCGCGCACGGATACAACGGGCTTGACGGACGACGAAACGGGGGTCGCTGGTGTTCTACCACCTGATGAAGCACGTACTGCTCGGACCGCTCCTGAGGCTGCTGTTCCGGCCGCGGATCGAGGGGCTCGAACACATCCCGGAGGAGGGCGCGGCGATCGTCGCGGGCAATCACCTGTCCTTCTCCGACCACTTCCTGATGCCGGCGGTCCTCGACCGGCGGATCACCTTCCTCGCGAAGCAGGAGTACTTCACCGGGCCGGGCATCAAGGGCCGGCTGACGGCCGCCTTCTTCCGGGCGGCCGGGCAGATCCCGGTCGACCGGTCGGGGAAGGAGGCCGGGAAGGCGGCGATCCGCGAGGGGCTCGGCGTCCTCGACCGGGGCGAGCTGCTCGGCATCTATCCGGAGGGGACGCGGTCGCACGACGGGCGGCTCTACAAGGGGAAGGTGGGCGTGGCGGTGATGGCGCTGACGGCCGGGGTGCCGGTGGTGCCCTGCGCGATGGTGGGGACCTTCGAGATCCAGCCGCCGGGGAAGGTCGTGCCGAGGATCCGGCGGGTCACCATCCGGTTCGGGGAGCCGCTGGATTTCTCGCGGTTCGCGGGCTCGGCGGGTGAGAGGACGGTGGTCCGCGCGGTGACCGACGAGATCATGTACGAGATCCTGCGGCTGTCCGGGCAGGAGTACGTGGACGAGTACGCGGCGGTCGTGAAGGCCGCGGAGGCATCGGAGGCCCCGGGCGGGGCGCCCCCGCGAAAGTTCCCCGGCCGGGAACGCTGAGGGCGGATCCGCGCACGGCGCAATCCCCTGGGGCCGGCCTCCGGACATCCGTACCGTCGCCTCCATGACCAAGGGAAACGCGTTCGTGCTGGGTGCGTCGGGACAGGTGGGGCGGGCGTCCGTGCGGGCCCTCCTCGCGGACGGCTGGGAGGTGACGGCCGCCTCGCGGGGCGGTGTCAGGGACGAGAGGTGGCCCGAGGAGGTGCGGTCGGTGCGGCTCGACCGTACCGAGGAGGGGGCGCTCGCGGCGGGGCTCGGCGACAGCTGTGACGTGCTCGTGGACATCGTCGCCTTCGACGGCGGGCACGGCAGGCAGCTGACCGGACTCGTCGACCGGATCGGTTCGGCGGTGGTGGTGTCGAGCGGCGCCGTCTACGAGGACGAGCGGGGCCGCAGCTTCGACACCCAGGACGAGCAGGACGGCTTTCCCGCCTTCCCGGTTCCGGTCGCGGAGGACTGGCGGACGGTCGCACCGGGCGACGCCACGTACGGCACCCGGAAGGTGGCCCTGGAGCGGGAGTTGCTCGCGGCGGGCGACGCGCTGCCGACGACGCTGCTGCGGGCGGGCGCCATCCACGGCCCGTACTGTCCGGGTCCGCGCGAGCTGTGGTTCGTGAAGCGGGTGCTCGACGGCCGGAGGGTGCGTCCGCTCGCGTACGCCGGCAGGTCACGGTTCCACCCGGCGCACGTGGACAACCTCGCGGAGCTGGTCCGGCTCGCGGCGGCGAACCCGGGCAGCCGGGTGCTCAACGGCGCCGATCCGGAGGCGCCGACGGTGGCCGAGATCGGGGCGGCGATCGACGCGGTCATGGGCGTCGAGAGCGAGACGGTGCTCATCGAGGGGGCGCCGCCGGAGGGCGTCGTCGGGCTCACCCCGTGGACCGCCCCGCACCCCATCGTCTACGACATGACGGCGGCCGAGAGGGAGTTGGGGTACCGGCCCGTGGTGTCGTACTCCGGATCGCTGCCGGAGACGGTGGCGTGGCTGACCGGGCACCTGTCGGGACGGGACTGGCGGGAGGCCTTCCCCGGTCTCGCCAAGTACGGGGTCGACTTCTTCGACTACGCGGCGGAGGACGCCTGGTCGGCGTCACGGGCATGAAGGAAGGGGCGGCCGTCGGACGGCCGCCCCTTCCTTCGTCACGCGGTGCGGGCCGTCACGGCTGCGGCGTGGCGTGCGGGGCGCAGGTCTGGTCCGTGGCGTCCAGCTTCCCGGTCAGCAGATAGGCCTCGACCCTGGTGTTGACGCACGGGTTGACGGCGTTGGTGATGCCGTGCGAGCCGGCGTCCCGCTCCGTGATCAGGCGCGAGCCCTTGAACCGCTTGTGCAGTTCGACGGCGCCCGCGTACGGGGTGGCGGCGTCGCGCTCGGACTGGGTGATGAGCACCGGCGGCAGGCCCTTGCCGGTCCTCACCTCGGTCGGGCGCTGGCGCGGGGCGGACCAGGTGGCGCAGGGCAGGTTCATCCACGCGTTGGCCCAGGTCATGAACGGGTGCTGCTCGTGGAGCCGGCTGTTGTCCCGGTCCCACTTCTTCCAGCTGGTCGGCCAGGGCGCGTCGGCGCACTCGACCGCGGTGTAGACGGCGTTGCCGTTCTCCGAGGCCGCGTTGCCGGCCGTGTCGGCCGGGTCCGATGCGGCCGAGTCGATCAGCGGCTGCGGGTCGCCCGCCGCGTACGCGCTCCAGGCCTCGGCGACCGGGGCCCACATGGAGTCGTAGTAGGGGGCGTTCTGGAAGAAGCCGATGAGCTCGGCCGGGCCGACCTTCCCGCCGAGGGGCGCCTTCTTGGCGGCGGCGCGCAGGGTCTCCCACTGCTGCCGGACCTCCTCGTAGGTGTCGCCGAGGTGGTAGGCGGCGTCGTGCCGGGCGACCCAGGTCATCCAGTCCTTCAGCCTGCCCTCGAAGGCGATGTCCTGGTCGAGGTTGGCCTCGTACCAGATCTTCTGCTTCGACGGGTTGACGACGCTGTCGAGGACCATGCGGCGGACGTGGGTCGGGAAGAGGGTGCCGTAGACCGCGCCGAGGTAGGTGCCGTACGAGACGCCGACGAAGTTCAGCTTCTTCTCGCCGAGTGCGGCGCGGACGACGTCGAGGTCGCGGGCGGTGTTGCGCGTGTTGATGAAGGGCAGCAGGTCGCCGCTCTTCTCGGCGCAGCCCTCGGCGTACTCGGCGGCCAGCTTGCGCTGCGCGAGCTTGTCGGCCTCGCTGTCGGGGACCGGGTCGGCCTTGGGGCCCTTGACGAACTCGGCCGGGTCGACGCAGGAGATGGGCGCGGACTTGCCGACGCCGCGCGGGTCGAAGCCCACGAAGTCGTAGGCCTTGGCGGTGTTCGCCCAGATCGCGTTCTTCGTGGTGACCCGGCGCGGGAAACGCAGGCCGGAGCCGCCGGGGCCGCCCGGGTTGTAGAGGAGCGCGCCCTGGTGCTCGGAGGGGGTACCGGTGGCCTTGATCCGGTCCACGGCTATCTTGATCTTCTTGCCGTCGGGCCTGGCGTAGTCGACCGGGACGGTGACCCAGCCGCACTGGATCGGCTTCTCCAGACCCCAGCCGGTCGGACAGTCCTGCCAGTCGATGCCCGCCTGAGCCGCCCGCGCGGCGGCGACGGTGACGCCGATCGCCTCCACGTCGCGCAGCTGCCGGTCGCTGTCGGCGTTCGCCGCCGGGGCCGCGAGCGCGCCCACGACGAGCGCGCCGGCCATCAGAGTGCCGGCCGAACCGAGCACTGCCGTGCGTGCCACAAGTCCTCCCCCTGTAGGTGTCGTTCTGTCCGGGGGATCCTTTCGTCAGGGGGCCGTCCGGCGTAAGCCCGTACAGGTGTTTCTTTGCCGAACCCATAACCGGTGCCCGTGCACCGCTGAGCGGTGCGCTCGTGAGGGTCCGGTCAGAGCGGGGCGAGTTCGGCGAGGGCGGTGTCGAGCAGGCGACGCACGGCGAGGGCGTCGGGGGCGACGGCGGAGACGAGGGCGGCGGGTCCGGCGAGCGGGCTGACGGCGCCGTTCTCGCCGAGCAGCCGGGGCTCCACCGGCTTCTCCGCGAACCCGGGCTCCACGACCAGGAGTTGACCGGTGGCGCGGTGGCCGCCGAGGACGGCGCCACCGTCCCAGCCGCCGGGAGCGCCGGGACCGAAGGCGAGCTCCTGGTCGAGGAGGGGGCATCCGGCGCGGCGGACGGTGAGGCGGGTGACCAGGGTGCCGGGCGGTTCGCCGTGGCGGCCGAGGATCTGTTCCTCGCGGAGCACCAGGCGTGCGGTGGGGGCGAGTTCGACGACCGTACGCATCCGCAGGTCAGAGCCCTGGACGGAGACCAGCTGTTCGGGCAGCCAGCGCAGGACGCCCGCCTCGCCGACGGTGATCCGGACGTCGTACGCGGCGGGCTCTGCGCTCCGCCCCGGCAGGGCGAGGGTGGCGGCGGCCGAGTCGACCAGGAGCCGGGCCCCGTCCCGTACCTCGGTCTCGACGGCGAGCCGGTCGCCGCCGAGCGGGGCGCTCATCGCCCCGACGACGGTGACCCGGGTGTACGGCCCTGACGCCCTGGTGCGACGCAGGGCGAGGGGCCCGTCGCTCACCAGGAGCGGCAGTCCGCCGTCGGCGTCGGCGACGATCCGGGCCGTGGCGCGCAGGCTCACGCGGTCCATGCCCCGAGCTGGGCGCGGACCCAGTCGGCGACGGGGGCGATGCCGTCCTCGGCGCGCAGCGAGGTGAAGGCGACGGGGAGTTCGCCGCGCTGCTCTCCGGCGTCGCGGGCCATCCGCGCCAGGTCGGAGCCGACGTGCGGCGCGAGGTCGGTCTTGTTGATCACGAGCAGGTCGGCCGTGGTGACACCTGGGCCGCCCTTGCGCGGGATGTCGTCGCCGCCGGCGACGTCGATGACGAAGATCTGGGCGTCGACGAGCCCCTTGGAGAAGGTGGCGGTGAGGTTGTCGCCGCCGGACTCGACGAGGATCAGGTCGAGCGGTCCGACCGTGTCCTCAAGGTCCTCGACCGCTTCGAGGTTGGCGGAGATGTCGTCGCGGATGGCGGTGTGCGGGCAGGCGCCCGTCTCCACGGCCTGGATGCGCTCGGGCGGCAGGACGGCGTTGCGCAGCAGGAACTCGGCGTCCTCGCGGGTGTAGATGTCGTTGGTGACGACGGCCAGGGAGAGCGTGTCGCGCAGGACCCGGCAGAGCGCGGCGACGGTGGCGGTCTTGCCTGAGCCGACGGGGCCGCCGAGTCCGATGCGCAGGGCGCGGCGGGTGCCGTCGGGGCGGCGGGCGTCGGCGGAGATGGCGCCGTGGGAGGTGTGGCCGTGGTCGAGATGCATGGGGCGGCTCCTAGCGGGTTCTGACGGTCCGACGGTTCTTGCGGGCCGACGGCTCCGGCGGTCCGGCGGTTCTGGGGGTTCTGGGGGGTCTACGAGGCGAAGAGGCGGACGGGCCAGGCAGCGTGCTGTTCGGCCGTGAGGTCGAGCAGCGGCGCGGAGGCGGCGGGCAGGGCGTCGATCCCCTGGCGGGCGGCGGCCGCGGCCCGCTCGGCCACCTGGTCCATCTCGGGTACGAGGCGGGCGAGGACGGCGGTGGCCTGGTAGGGGTCGAGGCCGAGGAGGCGTACGACCGCGGTGGCGGGGCCGCCGACCGTCTCGTAGGCGACGCAGTACGCGGCGTCCTCGGCGTCGAGGCCGGCGGCCAGGGCGGTGGTGCCGAGGACGACGGGCTGGTGGGCACCGCGCGGGTACATCGCGGCAAGCGCGTCGAGCCGCGCGCTCGGCCAGGTGGCGCGGGCGGCCCGCATCAGCTGGCGGCCGAGTCTGCGGGCGACCGCGCGCAGGGCGGGTGAGGGGGTGCGGGCGTCGGCCGCCGCGTCGAGTGCGGCCGGGTCGAGTCCGTACGCGGCCGCGGCGGCGAGCGCGGCGGAGGTGAGGCCGGTGGTGTGCAGCCGGCCCCGGCAGAAGGATTCGAGCCCGGCGGCGTCCTTGACGCGGCCGGCCCGGACGGCGGCCTCGGCGCCGCCGGAGTGAGCGTGCCCGCCGGCGGGAAAGCGTCCGTCGGCGAGCACGAGAAGGGCTGAGCGTGAGGTCATCGGATCTCTGTCAGAAGAGGAAGTAGCGCTGGGCCATGGGCAGTTCGGCGGCGGGCGCGGGTTCGACCGGCTCGCCGTCGATGGTCACGGAGAAGGTGTCGGCGTCGACCTCGACCCGGGGCAGGGCGTCGTTCTCCCGCATGTCGGCCTTGGTGACCCGCCGGGTGGAGGCGATGGCGGCGAACTCCTTGTGCACGCCCAGCCTTCGGGGCAGGTCGTCCTCGATCGCCGCCTCTGCGACGAAGTTGACCGAACCGGCCGCCGCGGCCTTGCCGAGGGCGCCGAACATCGGGCGGGGCAGGACCGGCTGGGGGGTGGGGATGGAGGCGTTGGCGTCGCCCATCTGCGCGTACGCGATCTGGCCGCCCTTGATGACGACGAGCGGCTTCACTCCGAAGAAGGCGGGTTCCCAGAGGACCAGGTCGGCGAGCTTGCCGGGTTCGACCGAGCCGATGAGGTGGTCCATGCCCTGGGCGACGGCCGGGTTGATCGTGTACTTGGCGACGTACCGGCGCACCCGGTGGTTGTCGGCGCGACCGTCCCCCGGCAGGGCGCCGCGGCGCTTCTTCATGACGTGGGCGGTCTGCCAGGTCCGCATGATCACCTCGCCGATCCTGCCCATGGCCTGGGAGTCGGAGGAGATGATCGAGATGGCGCCCAGGTCGTGGAGGACGTCCTCCGCGGCGATGGTGGAGGGCCGGATGCGGGACTCCGCGAAGGCGAGGTCCTCGGGGACGGCCGGGTTGAGGTGGTGGCAGACCATCAGCATGTCGAGGTGTTCCTCGATGGTGTTGACGGTGTGCGGCCGGGTCGGGTTGGTGGAGCTGGGCAGGATGTACGGCTCGGAGACCACCGTGATGATGTCGGGGGCGTGCCCGCCGCCGGCTCCCTCGGTGTGGTACGCGTGGACGGTGCGACCGGCGATGGCGGCGAGGGTGTCGCCGACGAAGCCCGCCTCGTTGAGGGTGTCGGTGTGGATGGCGAGCTGGGCGCCGGTCTCCTCGCACACGCTGAGGCAGGCGTCGATGACGGCGGGGGTGGCTCCCCAGTCCTCGTGGATCTTGAACCCGAGTGCTCCGCCACGGAGTTGGGAGCGCATGGCCTCCCGGGACGTGGTGTTGCCCTTGCCGAGCAGGCCGATGTTGACGGGGAAGGTGTCGAGGGCCTCGAACATCCGGGCCGTGTGCCAGGGGCCGGGCGTGACCGTGGTCGCCTTGGTGCCCTCGGCCGGTCCCGTACCGCCGCCGACGAGGGTGGTGACGCCGGTGGCGAGGGCCTGTTCGACGACGGTGGGCGAGATGAAGTGGACGTGGGCGTCGACGGCGCCCGCGGTGACGATCCTGCCGTTGCCGACGATGATCTCGGTCTCGGGGCCGATGACGAGGTCGGGGTGGACGCCGTCCATGGTGTCGGGGTTCCCCGCCTTGCCGAGCGCGGTGATCCGGCCGTCCCTGATGCCGATGTCGGCCTTGACGATCCCCCAGTGGTCGATGACCAGGGCGCCGGTGATCACGGTGTCGGGCGCGCCCTCGGCGCGGGTGGTGCGGGCCTGGCCCATCGACTCGCGGATGACCTTGCCGCCGCCGAAGACGGCCTCGTCACCGGCCCGGCCGGGGCCGCCGCTGCGGTCCTCCTCGATCTCGACGAGGAGGTCGGTGTCGGCGAGCCGGACGCGGTCGCCGGTGGTGGGGCCGAAGAGGTCGGCGTAGACGGCACGGTGCAGCTCAGGCACGGGACTCTCCGTTCGCACCGGTGACCCCGGCGGCGGTGGCGTCGGGGTCGAGGGGGCCCGCGGTCTCGCCGCGCAGGCCCGGGACGACCCGGCGGCCGGCGATCGGGACGAGCTCGACCTCGACGGGGATGCCGGGTTCGAAGCGGACGGCGGTCCCGGCGGCGATGTGGAGCCGTTGCCCGCGCGCGGCGGCCCGGTCGAACTCCAGGCCGGGGTTGACCTCGGCGAAGTGGTAGTGCGAGCCGACCTGGACGGGCCGGTCGGCGGCATTGAGCACGGTCAGGCGGGTGACGGGGCGTCCCTCGTTGAGGGCGACGGGGCCGTCCGCGTACAGGATCTCTCCGGGGATCATCGGCGGCCCGTTCAGACGATGGGGTCGTGGACGGTGACGAGTTTGGTGCCGTCGGGGAAGGTGGCCTCGACCTGGACGTCGTGGATCATCTCGGGGATGCCGTCCATGACCTCCTCGCGGGAGAGCACCTTGCGTCCGGAGGCCATCAGCTCGGCGACGGTACGGCCGTCGCGGGCGCCTTCCAGGATGTGGGAGGTGAGGAGCGCGACGGCCTCGGGGTGGTTGAGCCGCACTCCCCTGGCCCGGCGCTTCTCGGCCACGTCCGCCGCCACATGGATGAGCAGGCGTTCCTGCTCGTGCGGGCTCAGTTGCACTCTTCCACCTCACAGTCGTCGACCGGGACACCCGGACAGCCGTGGACCCTACCGACCGTCAACAAGGCGTTGAGGTGCCGAGATGCGGCACACGGTCAGACATTGCACGTTAGGGCGGAAGTTTTTCCGGCTCGTTAACTGCGGCTTTGCATTTCCATGATCATCGGACCCGTCCGGATCGCACGGGTCGCCTTGGTCGCCATGGCGGCCATGGCTGCCATGGGCCATCACCGGTCGTTACGAGGAGCCCGGCTCGCGGTGGTGGGCGGCGATGCCGAAGCGGCGCTGTTCGCCGGCGGCGGAGTCGACCGGGTGGAGGCCGGAGACCGAGCTGACCACCTGCTCGCCGGCCGGCTTCTCCGCCGCTTCGAGTTCCTCCAGGTCAGCGGCTGAGACCAGGGCGACGAGCGGCTTCCCGTGGCGGGTGACGACGACGCGCTCACCGCCGTACACGACGCGGTTGATGAGGTCGGCCAGCTCAGCCCGCGCTTGCGTCACCGGGATCTCGTAGGTCATGCTCCCCATCTTACGGTCTGTACGTCCTGTACATTTTTTACAGATGGAGGTACCCGTCATGCACGCCCGCCACGTCCTGCCCGAATTCACGGAGCGGACCGCCCACGGCACCCGGACCCTCGACCCCTACTCCAAGCTCCTCGAGTCCCGGATCGTCTTCCTCGGCACACCGATCGACGAGACAGCGGCCAACGACGTCATCGCCCAGCTCCTCCATCTGGACCACGCGGCGCCCGACCAGGCCGTCTCGCTCTACCTCAACTCCCCCGGCGGCTCCGTCAGCGCCATGACGGCGGTCTACGACACCATGCGCTCGCTGCACTGCGAGGTGGAGACCACCTGCCTCGGCCAGGTCGAGTCCACCGCCGCGGTCCTGCTCGCCGCCGGCACTCCGGGCAGGCGTCTGATGCTCGCGGGCGCCCGCGCCACCCTCCGGCAGCCCGCCGTGGAGGAGCCGCTGCGGGGGCAGCTCAGCGACCTCGACATCCACGCGCGCGAACTGCTCCGACTGCGCTCGCTGATGGCCGGGATGCTCGCCGAGCACACGGGGCAGGACCGGGGGCGGATCGACGCCGACCTCGACCGCCTCACCGTCCTCGACGCGCCGGCGGCGGTCGCGTACGGCCTGGTCGACCACGTGGTCACCAGCAGGCGGGCGGCATCCGCCGGCGCCACGGCGCGGTGAGGCGGCCGTGGTTCCGGAACTGCCGCCCCTGCCCGCCCTGACGCGGGCCGAGGGGGAACTCGTCGACGCGTACCTCGAAGTCGCCGACCTCCTCGGGAAGATCAATCCATCCAGGGGTACGCATACCTATGGAGCGCTGCGAGCGGCGCAAGCCCTGGTGGGAAGGGCGGAGGCTCTGCGCGAGGCTCTGACGCTCATGCATATGCGAGGGGAGCACGAGGTTCACGCGGACACATTGGCGCGCGCCCTGCGGGTGTTGGACGGGGAGCGGAGGACCGGCCGCGTCACTGTCCGCGACTCGCAGGCGAGTTGACATTCCGGCGCGTCGTGTCGAGGGCCGTACGGCCGACGCGCACCGCAGAATCGCTCCCCCGTTCGGCGTAGTCGACGAGTCGACATATGTGCCGGGTGACTTGCACATCACGTGCACGCATCTGGCCGAACGGGGCGTTCCACCCCTGGTGCGGGGCTCGTCGGCCAAACCTCCGACGATCACGAAACCATCCTGTCCACCCGTATGGATCAGTCGTGAGGAGCCTCACATATCGCCGTTTCAGCTCGGATTTCGACCTCTGTGTGGGTCAAGATCCCTGACGACGACAAGCCCCCGCCACCGCGGCGGGGCGGTCCGGGCGGACGCCGAGTCCTGCCGCTGTCCCGGACGTCTGGTCGACAGGAGTGGATCGGCAGGAGTGGAGGACCCGATTTTTACGGGGCGTACGCGCTGTTCCGGCAGCGGGGCCGTCCCTTGGGGTGAAGCCGCGTCAGCGGCCGGGCATCTTCGCCAGCCCGAACCCGACAGGTCATCCTTCGCAGGCGGCTGACGAAGGGTTGCGCATGACCGCGCAGATGCACGTCCCGTCCCTGCTGTCCCGGGCCGGAGCCGTCTCGGCTCTCACCCTCGCCGCCGTCGGCGGCACGCTGCTCGCACCAGGTGCGGCATCGGAGGCCCAGGCAGCCACCACGCACGCGAACAAGGCACTGAGCGTCGCCGCGTCCAAGAAGGGAGCCCCGTACCGGTACGGGAGCACCGGACCCACCAGGTTCGACTGCTCCGGGCTGACGCTCTACGCGTACAAGAAGGCGGGCAAGTCGCTGCCCCGCACCGCGCAGCAGCAGTACAACACCACCCGGCACATCTCCGCCTCCAGCAGGCAGCAGGGGGACCTGGTCTTCTTCCACTCCGGCGGGAGGGTGTACCACGTGGGCATCTACGCCGGCAGCGGCAAGATCTGGCACTCGCCCAAGACGGGCTCCTGGGTGAAGCTCGACAAGATCTGGTCGTCGAAGGTCTACTACGGCCGCGTCCGGTGATCCGGCGCCGATAGCGGTCCGTTCGTGAGGGGTGCGGTGGCGCCGCCGTACCCCCTCGCGGGAGAGATCCGTATACGAAAAACCGTCAACACCTCGCGACGGGCGACACGGTCCACGGGACCGTGATCCAGACCGTCTTGCCGCCGTCCTCGGTCGGCGTGACCGAGAGCCGGCCGCCCGCCTCCGCCGCGAGGACACGGATGATGACCAGGCCCCGGCCGTTGTCCTGCTGGACCGCCGCCGGAAGCCGCCTGGGACGGCGGGGGTGGCTGTCGGTGACGCCGATGTGGAGCCGTTCCTCGCGCTCCAGGCGGACCTCGACCGTGAAGGTCGGCGACTGGCCGAGGGTGTGCAGAACGGCGTTGGTGGCGAGTTCGGAGACGATCAGACGGACCGAGTCCGCGAGATCCGCGGCGCCGTCGAGGCCCCAGCCGGTGAGGACGTCCGCGACGTATCTCCGGGCCGTGGGGACCGAGGCGGGGTCGCTCGGCAGCGTGACGGATGCTTCCTGGTGATCTGCCATGGCGACGCTGTCCCTTTCCCGCCGGGGCCGCTGCCCCGGATCGCGCTTCGCGTCAGAGTGCCACCGATCGTGCCGCGCCGGGCCGCGTTCCACCAAGATATGTCCCCATCTGTCGCCCGAAGCGGTGAACTCTGCTGCCTCGGAACGCTTTTGGGCCTTCTCCCGGATCGCCCGCCGTCAGGCCTCCGGGACCGCGGGCGCCGTGCGCAGGATCGTCGCCACCGCGCGCTCGATCTGCGCGTCCGTCAGATCGGCGCGGGCCGTGAGGCGCAGCCGCGAGATGCCGTCTGGTACGGAGGGAGGGCGGAAGCAGCCGACGACCAGGCCCTGTTCGCGGCAGTCCGCCGCCCAACGCAGCGCCGCCTCCGGGGAGGGGGCGCGCACCGAGACGACGGCCGCGTCGGGCCGGGCCGCGGTGAGGCCCGCCTCCGTGAGCAGCCGGTACAGCGTGGTGGCGACGGTACGGGCCCGCCCGGCGAGGACCGGCTCCGCGACCAGCAGCCGGAGGCCGGCGAGCGCGCCGCCCGCGGCGGCCGGGGCGAGCCCGGTGTCGAAGATGAAGGTACGGGCCGTGTTCACCAGGTGCTCGATCACCCGGGCCGGGCCGAGGACGGCTCCACCCTGGCTGCCGAGGGACTTGGAGAGGGTCAGGGTGGCGACGACGTCCTCGTCGCCCGCGAGCCCGGCCTCGTGCAGGGCGCCCCTGCCCCCTTCGCCGAGGACGCCGAGGCCGTGGGCGTCGTCCACCACGAGCCCCGCGCCGTGTTCCCGGCAGGCCGCGGCGAGCCGCGTCAGCGGAGCCTTGTCGCCGTCGACGGAGAAGACGGAGTCGCTGACCACCAGGGCACGCCGCCCCGGGTGCGCGTCCAGGGTCTTGGCGACGGCCTCGGGGTCGGTGTGCGGGACGACGGCCGTCTCGGCGCGCGCGAGGCGACAGCCGTCCACGATCGAGGCGTGGTTGGAGGCGTCGGAGACGATCAGGGAGTCCCGGCCGCCGAGGGCGGTCAGGGCGGCCAGGTTGGCCGTGTAGCCGGAGGAGAAGACGAGGGCCGCCTCGAAACCGCAGAAGTCGGCGAGTTCGCGCTCCAGACGGGTGTGCAGCCGGGTCGTGCCGGTGACGAGCCGCGAGCCGGTCGAGCCGGCGCCCCAGCGCCTGGCGGCCTCCGCCGCGGCCTCGGTGACCTCGGTCCTGCGGGTGAGGCCGAGGTAGTCGTTGCTCGCCAGGTCGAGGAGGTCGGATTCGGCCGCCCGGGGCCGCAGCGTACGGACGAGACCGGCGTCGGCCCGGCGGCGCGCCTCGGCGTCGGTCCAGTCGAACGCGGTACGGCGCGGGCCCGCGGCCCGTGCGTCGTCGGCCTGTGGCATGCGGCGATCCTTTTGTAGGCAGCGCACAGACCCTAACCGCAGGATGCCGCGGCCGGGATGTGGTCATCCACACACCTCGTTCGGGGGCGTTTGTTCGGATCCTCCTTGGCCCGGGGGTGGGCGGTAGGCAAGGATCAACCCTTATGGACCTGCTGAACACGCTGGTGGAGAAGGGGCTGCGGCGCGAGCTGCCGACCCGTGAAGAAGCGCTCGCCGTCCTGGCGACCTCCGACGACGAACTGCTCGATGTGGTGGCGGCGGCCGGCAAGGTGCGCCGTCAGTGGTTCGGGCGCCGGGTGAAGCTCAACTACCTGGTGAACCTGAAGTCCGGCCTGTGCCCCGAGGACTGCTCGTACTGTTCGCAGCGGCTCGGCTCCAAGGCCGAGATCCTCAAGTACACGTGGCTGAAGCCGGACGAGGCGTCCCAGGCCGCCGCGGCGGGGGTCGCCGGCGGCGCCAAGCGCGTCTGCCTGGTGGCGAGCGGCCGCGGTCCGACGGACCGGGACGTCGAGCGGGTCGGCAGGACCATCGAGGCGATCAAGGAGCAGAACGAGGGCGTCGAGGTGTGCGCCTGCCTCGGTCTGCTCTCGGACGGACAGGCGGAGCGGCTGAAGGACGCAGGCGCCGACGCGTACAACCACAACCTGAACACGTCCGAGGCGACGTACGGCGGCATCACCAAGACCCACACCTACGCGGACCGCGTGGACACCGTGCAGAAGGCGCACGCCGCCGGTCTGTCGGCCTGCTCGGGTCTGATCGCGGGCATGGGCGAGAGCGACGAGGACCTCGTCGACGTCGTGTACGCGCTGCGCGAGCTGGACTCCGACTCGGTGCCGGTCAACTTCCTCATCCCCTTCGAGGGGACGCCGCTCGCCAAGGAGTGGAACCTGACGCCGCAGCGCTGTCTGCGGATCCTCGCGATGGTGCGGTTCGTCTGCCCCGACGTCGAGGTCCGGATCGCGGGCGGCCGTGAGGTGCACCTGCGCTCGATGCAGCCGCTGGCACTCAACATCGCGAACTCGATCTTCCTCGGCGACTACCTGACGAGCGAGGGCCAGGCCGGCCAGGCCGACCTGGACATGATCGCGGACGCGGGCCTCGAGGTGGAGGGCGCGGGCACGACCACGCTGCCGAAGCACCGCGCGGACGCCCTCGCCGAGGCCGGTGCCGCGGCGGCCGGCGGCTGCGGTTCCGCCGGGGCCGCGGGCTGCGGCCCGGCCGCGGAGAAGACGGAGGAGGGCGCGGGCTGCGGCTCGCACTCCGGCGGCGGCTGCGGTCCCTGCGGCGGGCACGCCGAGCCCGCGTCCACCACGCCCGCGTCCAACGGGGCGGCGGAGAGCGCGCCGGCCACGAACGGCGCCAGGACCGACCTGGTCGCGGTGCGTCGCCGGGGCGCCGGTACGGACCTCGCGCCGAACGCGTGACGGCCGTGCGCAACGACGAACTCATCGCCCTGGACCGGGCGCACGTCTGGCACCCGTACGGACCGATGCCGGGACGTACGGACCCGCTGGTCGTGGCGTCCGCGTCCGGGGTACGCCTCCGGCTCGCCGAACCCTCCGAGGGCCGGGACGAGTTGGTCGACGGCATGTCCTCCTGGTGGTCGGCCGTCCACGGCTACAACCACCCGGTGCTCAACGCGGCGGTGCGCGACCAGCTGGAGCGCATGAGCCACGTCATGTTCGGCGGGCTCACGCACGAGCCGGCCGTGCGGCTCGCCGCCCGGCTCGTCGAGATCACCCCCGAGCCGCTGCGGCATGTCTTCCTCAGCGACTCGGGCTCCGTGTCCGTCGAGGTCGCGGTCAAGATGTGCCTGCAGTACTGGCGTTCGCTCGGCCGCCCCGAGAAGCGGCGGCTGCTCACCTGGCGCGGCGGCTACCACGGGGACACCTGGCAGCCGATGGCCGTGTGCGACCCGGACGGCGGAATGCACGAGCTGTGGACGGGGGTGCTCCAGCGGCAGGTCTTCGTGGACGCCCCGCCCGCCGCGTACGAGGAGTCGTACGCCGAGCTGCTTCGGACCGAGATCGGGAAGCACGCGCACGAAGTGGCCGCGGTGATCGTGGAGCCGGTGGTGCAGGGCGCGGGCGGGATGCGCTTCCACGACCCGGAGTATCTGCGGGTGCTGCGGGAGGCCTGCGACGCGCACGACGTCCTGCTCGTCCTCGACGAGATCGCCACCGGCTTCGGGCGCACGGGCACGCTGTTCGCCGCCGACCAGGTGGGGATCTCCCCCGATGTGATGTGCCTGGGCAAGGCCCTGACCGGCGGCTATCTGTCGATGGCCGCGACGCTCTGCACGAGCCGCGTCGCCGACGGGATCTCGCGGGGCGAGGTCCCCGTACTGGCGCACGGGCCGACCTTCATGGGCAACCCGCTGGCGTCGGCGGTGGCCCTCGCCTCGATCGACCTGCTGCTCTCCCAGGACTGGCAGGTCGAGGTCAAGCGGATCGAGGCCGGACTGCGGGCGGGCCTCGCGCCCGCCGCCGAGCTGCCGGGGGTCCGCGAGGTGCGGGTGCTCGGGGCGATCGGGGTCGTCCAGCTCGACCACGAGGTCGACATGGCCGCGGCGACGCGCGCGGCGGTCCGGGAGGGCGTGTGGCTGCGCCCGTTCCGGGACCTGATCTACACGATGCCGCCGTACGTGACGGGCGACGAGGACCTGGCCCGGATCTGCGCCGCGGTACACGCGGCGGCAGCGGCGGGATGACCATGTGAACGGAAGGACGGGCAGGGCAGTGGGAATCGTCGTCGTCAGCGGGACGGGCACGGAGATCGGCAAGACGGTGGTGACGGCGGCGGTGGCCGCCGTGGCCACCGCCGCGGGCCGGTCGGTCGCCGTCCTGAAGCCCGCGCAGACGGGGATCGGTCCCGACGAGCGCGGCGACGCGGACGAGGTCGTGCGGCTCTCGGGCGCCGTGGCCTCCACCGAGCTGGGCCGATTCCCGGAGCCGCTGGCTCCGGGGACGGCCGCCCGGCGGGCAGGGCTCGCCCCGGTCGGGGCCCTGGAGGTCGCCGAGGCCGCGCGCAAGCTGGCCGCCTCGCACGACCTGGTCCTCGTGGAGGGCGCGGGCGGGCTGCTCGTCCGCTTCGACGCGGAGGGCGGCACGCTCGCGGACGCGGCCGCGCTGCTCGGCGCACCGGTCCTGGTAGTGGCCCCCGCCGGGCTCGGGACGCTCAACGCGACGGCCCTGACGGCCGAGGCGCTGCGGGCGCGCGGTATCGAGCAGCTGGGTGTCGTGGTCGGCAGCTGGCCGACGGCGCCGGACCTGGCGGCGCGCTGCAATCTGGCCGATCTGCCGGAGGCGGCGGGCGCGCCGCTTCTCGGCGCCGTACCGGAGGGGTCGGGGGCGCTCGACCCGGCGGAGTTCCGGGCGGCGGCGGGCGGCTGGCTGGGTCCCGCGCTCGGCGGTACCTGGGACGCGGCGGAGTTCGGGGGGCGGTTCGCACCCGGGCCCGTGGCCCCCTGAGGCGTCGCGCCCGGAACCGTGGTCCCCGGGGTGGCGACTCCGTAGGCTGGAAGCATGCGTGCTTCCGTGCAGGAGATCGTCTTCGATTGTGCCGACCCCGCCGTACTCGTCCGCTTCTGGGCGGAGCTCCTCGGCGGTGCTCCGGTCGACCGGAGCGGCGACTGGTCGTACGTGGACCCGCCGGGGTTCACGCGGCTCGCCTTCCAGCGGGTGCCGGAGGGCAAGTCGGTGAAGAACCGGCTCCATCTCGACCTCCAGGTGGAGGATCCGCACCGGGCGGCCGAGGAGACCCTGCCGCTCGGCGCGGCCCGGGTCGGTGACCTGATGAAGGACGAGCAGGGCGCCTTCCAGGTGATGCGGGACCCGGAGGGCAACGAGTTCTGCTTCGTGACGGGCTGAGGTGGTTCCCATGACACCGCCACCCCCGGTCGGGCCGGGAAACGTCTCTCCCCGCGTCCACCATCCGCTGTTCGCCCGCTTCTACGCCCGGTTCAGCGTGTCCGCCGACACCAGGGGCGGGCTCGGGGACCTGCGCCGGGAGCTGCTCGCCGGGCTCTCGGGCCGGGTCCTGGAGATCGGGGCGGGGAACGGGCTGAACTTCGCGCACTACCCGGCCGGGGTCACCGAGGTGGTGGCCGTCGAACCGGAGCCCCGGCTGCGCCGGCTGGCCCAGGAGAACGCCCGGCGGGCCGGCGTCCCCGTGGCCGTACTGCCGGACACGGCCGAGGCGCTGCCGCTCGAGGACGCCTCCTTCGACGCGGCGGTGGCCTCGCTCGTGCTGTGCACGGTACGGAGCGTGCCACAGGTCCTCGCGGAGCTGCACCGGGTGCTGCGCCCGGGCGGCGAACTCCGCTTCTTCGAGCACGGTGCGGCCGGGACGCCCGGTCTGGCCCGGGTGCAGCGGGGGCTCGACCGGACGGTCTGGCCGCTGCTCTTCGGCGGCTGCCACACCGCGCGCGCCCCGCTCGCGGCGATCGAGGCGGCCGGATTCACCCTCGGCCCGTACCGCTCCTTCGACGTCCCGGAGAAGGGCCCGCGCCTGCCGTCGTCGCCCTGTGTGCTGGGCGTGGCCCGGCGGTAGGGGATGTCCTGCCGATCGGCAGGACCCCTTCGCGTACGGCGGCGTCCGTCAGCCGGAACTGCCTGGCGACGGTCCGGCGCCCCATGGTGGGATCCGGCCATGAGCGATCTTCAGATACGTACCGCCGCCCCCGACGAGGCCGAGGCCGTGCTGGCCTTCTGGAAGGAGTCCGCGAAGGGGACGTCCGTCTCCGACGACGTGCGGGGGGTGACCCGGCTCGTCGAGCGTGACCCGGAAGCGCTCATCCTCGCCGTGGCTGACGACCGGATCGTGGGGTCCGTGATCGCGGGCTGGGACGGTTGGCGCGCCTCCCTCTACCGGCTCGCCGTGCTGCCCTCGCACCGTCGGCGGGGCATCTCCACCGCCCTCCTGCGAGCGGCCGAGGAACGTTTCGCCGCGCTCGGCGGACGGCGGGTGGACGCCATGGTCCTGGAGGAGAACGAAACCGGGCACCACCTGTGGACGGCGGCCGGCTACCGGCGTCAGGACCACTGGCGGCGCTGGGTGAAGCCGCTCGGGGAGTGAGCCCCGGCGAGCCGGGCGGCAAGGTGATCACCAGGCCCCTTTGCCCGTCCTTTACCATGGTTGCGCACCATCATGTCCTACGTCACGACGATCGAAAGGTGTGAGCGTCCGCCCATGGGCGAGCCTCCCAGTAGCACTGGTTCCGACAGCACCCGCTCCGCAGACCGACATCGAGCGGTCCTCCATCCCCTGACTGATCATGGGACGGAGGTGAACCGATGACCGAAGTGCTTCTGCTCCTCCTTGCGCTCCTCCTCTCCGTCGCCTGCGGCGCCTTCGTCGCGGCCGAGTTCTCGCTGACCACCGTCGAGCGCGGCGAGCTCGAAGCCGCCGTGGAGCGCGGCGAGCGCGGCGCGGCGGGGGCGCTCAAGGCCGTCAGGTCGCTGACCTTCCAGCTCTCCGGCGCCCAGCTGGGCATCACCGTCACCAACCTGGTGGTCGGCATGCTCGCCGAGCCGTCGATCGCCAAGCTGATCCGGGGCCCGGCCGAGGCCATCGGCCTCTCCCCCGCGGTCGCCTCCTCGGTGGCGCTCGTCCTGGGCACCGCCCTGTCGACCGTGGTCCTGATGGTGGTCGGCGAGCTGGTCCCCAAGAACTGGGCGATCTCCTCGCCGCTCGCCGTCGCGAAGGTCGTCGCCACCCCGCAGCGGATCTTCACGGCCGCTTTCAAGCCGCTGATCAGCCACCTCAACAACACGGCGAACCGGATCCTGCGCCGCATCGGCATGGAGCCGACCGAAGAGCTGGCGTCCGCGCGTTCCCCCCAGGAGCTCGTGGCGCTCGCCCGGCACTCCGCGAAGGAGGGCGCGCTGCCCGCGGACACGGCGGAGCTGTTCGTCCGTACCCTCAACCTGGCCGAGCTGACCGCCGAGAACGTGATGACGCCCCGCGTGCAGGTGACCGCCCTCGACGTGCAGGCCACCGCCGAGGACGTCGCCAACGCGACCCGCGCGACCGGCCTGTCCCGCTTCCCCGTCTACCGGGGCAGCCTCGACGCGGTCGTCGGCATCGCGCACATCAAGGACGTGCTCGCCATACCGGCCGCCGAGCGACCGTACCGCCGGATCGGCGAGCTGCTGCGCGAGCCCCTGCTCGTCCCCGAGACGCTGACCGTGGACCGCCTCCTGGACCGCCTGTCCGGGAAGCAGACGATGGCCGTCGTCATCGACGAGTACGGCGGCACCGCAGGTGTCGCCACCCTGGAGGACATCGTGGAGGAGGTCGTCGGCGAGGTACGCGACGAGCACGACCCGCACGAGACGCCGGACCTGGCGCGGGCGGGCGAGGACGCGGACGGGCGTGAGCTCTGGTCCGCGGACGGCGCGGCCCGTACCGACCAGGTCGAGGTGATCGGCCTCCGGGTGCCTGACGGCCCGTACGAGACGCTCGCGGGCGTCGTCGCCCATGAGCTGGGCCGCATCCCGGGCGTCGGCGACCGGGTGGAGCTCGGCGACTGGCGGCTCGACGTCGTGGACGCCTCGGGCCGGCGCGCCGCGCGCGTGCTGCTGCACGCCCCCGCGACGCACCAGACCGATGACGGGACCGGCGGGACCGCCGGGACCGACGAGACCGGGCAGGCGGGCCGATGACCGCGATCCAGCTGTTGATCGGCTTTCTCACCCTGATCGTCAACGCCTTCTTCGTCGGCGCCGAGTTCGCCCTGATCTCGGTCCGCCGCAGCCAGATCGAGCCGCTGGCCGAGTCCGGCGACCGGCGGGCCCGCAGCGTCATATGGGGCCTGGAGCACGTGTCCGCGCTGCTCGCCGCGGCGCAGCTCGGCATCACGCTCTGCACCCTGGTCCTCGGCATCGTCGCCGAGCCGGCCATCGCGCACCTGCTCGAGCCGGTCTTCGACGCGATCGGCGTGCCGCACGGTCTGGTCCACCCGATCTCGTTCGTGATCGCGCTGAGCGTGGCCACGTACCTGCACATGCTGCTCGGCGAGATGGTGCCGAAGAACATCGCGCTCGCCGAGCCGACGCGCACCGCGCTGCTGCTCGGCCCGCCCCTGGTGACGCTCGCGCGGGCGCTGCGGCCGGTGATCTTCACGATCAACGCCTTCGCCAACGCCCTGCTCAAGCTGTTGCGGGTGGAGGTCAAGGACGAGGTCTCGGCGACCTTCTCCGACGACGAGCTGGCCCGGATGGTCACCGACGCGGGCGACGCCGGACTCCTGGACGACCGGGCGGCCGAGCGGCTGCACGACGCCCTGGAGTTGGGCCGCCGTCCCGTACGGGACGTCGTGATGCCGGCGGAGAAGGTGGTGTACGCGCAGGTGGGCACCACTCCCGAGGAGCTGGAGGCGCTGTCGGCGCGGACGGGCTTCTCGCGTTTCCCCGTGCTCGACGCGGAGCGCCGGATCCTCGGCTATCTGCACGTCAAGGACGCCCTGGACGTCTCGCCGCGCGACGTGCCGTTCCCGGTGTCCGCGCTGCGGCCGATCGCCAGGGTGCGGGCGGCCACGCCGCTGGACGACGTCCTGACCGCGATGCGCCGCAGCCGGACGCACCTGGCGGCGGTACTCGACGAGGACGACAAGCCGTCCGGGCTCGTGGCGATGGAGGACGTGCTGCGGGAGCTGGTGGGCCGCCCGGCGTCGTCGTAGCGGTTTGGAGGACCTCGTACGGCAGGCTCGTACGGCAGCGTCGTACGTGAGGGAGGGTCCTGGGTGTTCCCGGGGCCCTCCCTTCCTGTCGGCACCCCTCGCATACCGCGCGGTATGATCTCTCCCGCCATGGAGATCAATGCCACGTACAACAGTTTTGTCGCGCTCGGCGACAGTTTCACCGAGGGCATGTCGGACCTCAGGCCCGACGGTTCCTACCGGGGCTGGGCCGACGTCCTCGCGGACCGCCTGGCCACCCGCACCCCCGGCTTCCGGTACGCCAACCTCGCCGTCCGCGGCAAGCTCATCGGCCAGATCGTCGACGAGCAGGTCGACACGGCCGCCGCCATGAAGGCGGACCTCGTGACCCTCGTCGGCGGACTCAACGACACCCTGCGCCCCAAGGTCGACATGGGGCGGGTGCGCGGGCTGCTCACCGAGGCCGTCGAACGGCTCGCGCCCTCCTGCGGGCAGCTGGTCCTGATGCGCAGCCCCGGCCGGAACGGCCCGGTCATGGAGCGCTTCCGCCCCCGCATGGAGGAGCTCTTCACCCACATCGACGAACTGGCCGCCCGGCACGGCGCCCTGGTCGTCGACCTGTACGGCGCCCCCTCGCTCGGTGACCCCCGGCTGTGGGACGTGGACCGGCTCCACCTCACCGCCGACGGGCACCGAAGGGTCGCCGAAGCCGTGTGGCAGGCCCTCGGCCTGGCCCCCGAGGAGGACTGGCGGACGCCGCTGCCGCCGTCCCTGCCGCCGGGCTGGACGAGCCGCCGGCTCGCCGACGCCCGCTTCGCCCGGCAGCATCTGGGCCCCTGGATCGGCCGTCGGCTGACCGGCCGCTCCTCCGGCGACGGCCGCGCGCCGAAGCGCCCCGACCTGGCGCCCCACGAACCGCCGACGGGTCCGTGAACCGCGCTCCGGGCGCGCGACCCCTCCGCGCGTGAGCTGCGTCTCGTAGCAAGCTCCACATGGGGCCGTGGCGCTGGCCTGCAGAAACCGCCAGTAGAATCTGTCCACGTGACTGCTGTGACTGCGAAGCCCCGCATCCCCAACGTTCTGGCCGGCCGCTACGCCTCCGCGGAGCTCGCCGTCCTCTGGTCCCCCGAGCAGAAGGTGAAGCTGGAGCGTCAGCTGTGGCTCGCCGTGCTCCGTGCGCAGAAGGACCTCGGGATCGAGGTTCCGGAGGCCGCCCTCGCCGACTACGAGCGCGTGCTCGACCAGGTCGACCTCGGTTCCATCGCCGAGCGCGAGAAGGTCACCCGGCACGACGTGAAGGCCCGGATCGAGGAGTTCAACGCCCTCGCCGGCCACGAGCACGTCCACAAGGGCATGACCTCGCGCGACCTCACCGAGAACGTCGAGCAGCTGCAGATCCGGCTCTCCCTGGAGCTGATGCGGGACCGTACGGTCGCCGTCCTGGGCCGTCTCGGCAAGCTCTCCGCCGAGTACGCGGAGCTGGTCATGGCGGGCCGCTCGCACAACGTGGCCGCCCAGGCGACCACCCTCGGCAAGCGTTTCGCGACCGCGGCCGACGAGCTGCTCGTGGCCTACGCGCGTCTGGAGGAGCTGCTCGGCCGCTACCCGCTGCGCGGCATCAAGGGCCCGGTCGGCACCGCTCAGGACATGCTGGACCTGCTCGGCGGTGACGCCGGCAAGCTGGCCGACCTGGAGCAGCGGATCGCCGGTCACCTCGGCTTCGCCCACGCCTTCACCTCGGTCGGCCAGGTCTACCCGCGCTCGCTCGACTACGACGTGGTCACCTCGCTGGTGCAGCTGGCCGCCGCGCCGTCGTCGATCGCCAAGACGATCCGCCTGATGGCGGGCCACGAGCTGGTCACCGAGGGCTTCAAGCCCGGCCAGGTCGGCTCCTCGGCGATGCCGCACAAGATGAACACCCGCTCCTGCGAGCGCGTCAACGGCCTCATGGTCATCCTGCGCGGCTACGCCTCGATGACCGGCGAGCTGGCCGGCGACCAGTGGAACGAGGGCGACGTCTCCTGCTCCGTGGTCCGCCGGGTCGCGCTGCCGGACGCCTTCTTCGCCCTCGACGGTCTCCTGGAGACCTTCCTCACCGTGCTCGACGAGTTCGGCGCCTTCCCGGCCGTCGTCGCCCGCGAGCTCGACCGCTACCTGCCCTTCCTGGCGACCACCAAGGTCCTCATGGGCGCCGTGCGCGCCGGGGTGGGCCGCGAGGTCGCCCACGAGGCCATCAAGGAGAACGCCGTCGCCTCCGCCCTCGCCATGCGCGAGCAGGGCGCCGAGCGCAACGAGCTGCTCGACAAGCTGGCCGCCGACGAGCGCATCCCGCTGGACCGGGCGCAGCTCGACGAGCTGATGGCGGACAAGCTGTCCTTCACCGGCGCCGCCGCCGACCAGGTCGCCTCCGTGGTCTCCCGCATCGAGGAGATCCTCAAGCAGCACCCGGAGGCCGCCGCCTACGCCCCCGGAGCGATCCTCTGACCCGGTTCACCCCGGAGCAGCTGGAGGCCGCCCGCGACCGCGTCGTTCCCGACGTGGTGGCGGGCGGCCTTTCCGTGCTGTTCTGCGGGATCAACCCGGGGCTGATGACGGCTGCCACGGGACATCACTTCGCCCGCCCCGGCAACCGGTTCTGGCCGGTGCTCCATCTGTCCGGGTTCACCCCGCGGCTGCTGCGGCCGGACGAGCAGGGCGAACTCCTCTCGTACGGTCTGGGGATCACGAACGTGGTGGCGCGGCCGACCGCGCGGGCCGACGAGCTGAGCCGCGAGGAGTACCGGACGGGCGGGCGGCTGCTCGTCGAGAAGGTGGAGCGGCTCGCGCCGCGCTGGCTCGCGATCGTCGGCGTCACCGCGTACCGCACGGCCTTCGACGAGCCCAAGGCGGCGATCGGGCCGCAGGAGCGCGTGATCGGATCCACCCGGGTCTGGGCGCTGCCCAACCCGAGCGGCCTCAACGCGCATTGGACGGCGGCGACGATGGCGGAGGAGTACGCCCGGCTCCGGGAGGCGGCGACCAGGACTCCGTAGGGCATCGACGCCGGTCCGCCGGTCTTCCGGTCCTCACGGCAGATCGACGTCGGTGATCACGGCGAGGAGCTGGAAGGGCAGCTCCTTGTCCCACTGGGAGACGCCGAGCCCTATCCACCGCCCGTCCGCCCGCCACAGCCGCACGCTCGGGGTGTGCGAGCTGAGGCTGGACCACGGCTCGGGCAGCTCCTCGCCCTCCATGCTCCGCTCCAGGACGGACCACAGGACCACCTCATCCGGTGGCCCCCAGCGGGCGGTGAGCAGGACGGCGAGCCCGTCCCGCTCCGCCTCGTACTGCTCCTCGACGAGCACGCGGCGCGTGCCGTCGTCCTCCCAGAACTCCTCGCTCGTCGCGAGCTCCGCCACATGGAAGCCCGGACCGCTGTCGAGGGGTCCGGACCGCTCCGGTCGCGCGGGGAAATCGCGGGAGCGGAGTAAGTCGATCGTCGCCAGGTGCCGTGCCGTGGTCATGAGTCCAGTAAAGCGGCCCGCACTGACAGTTGGCGTTCCGTCAGAAGGCGGGCCGGGGCCGGCGCGGGCCGGCCCCGGGGGCGGCCCTCGCCGCGGCCCGACCCATTGAGTACCATCCGCCGAAGAGGTGCACGAGCTGGGAGGACACACTGTGGGGCGGCTGACCGGCGGGGATCCGTCTCTGCTGCGGCGGATCAACTCCGCGGTGGTACTCCATGCGCTGCGTGGCGCCGACGCGCCCACGCTCACGGATCTGACCCGGATCACGGGCCTCTCGCGGCCCACGGTCGAAGGGGTCGTCGAGGGCCTCATGGAGGGCGGTCTCGTCGTCGAGGCCGCACCCGAGGAGCGCGAGACCCGGCGGCAGGGGCGGCCGGCGCGGAGGTTCCGCTTCCGCGCGGAGGCCGGTCATCTGCTCGGCATCGAGATCGGTCCGCACCGGGTGGCCGCGCTGCTGTCCGGTCTGGACGGACGGATCATCGGCGCCGGATCGCGCGAGGTCGCGGAGACGGCTCCCGAGGACGAGCGCCTCGACCGGGTGCGTACGGTCGTGGCGGACGTGCTGCGCAGGGCCGGGGTCGCCCGGTCCAATCTGCGGGCGGTCGGCGTCGGTACCCCGGGCATCGTGGAGGCCGACGGGACCGTCCGCCTGGGCACCGCCCTGCCGGGCTGGACGGGTCTCGCGCTCGGCGAGCGGCTGCGGCGGTCGTTCCGGTGCCCGGTGATCGTGGAGAACGACGCGAACGCGGCGGCCGTCGCCGAGCACTGGAAGGGTGCCGCGACCGACTCCGACGACATCGTGTTCGTCCTGGCCGGGCTGAGCCCGGGAGCCGGTTCGCTGATCGGCGGCCGGCTGCACCGGGGTTTCGGCGGCGCGGCCGGGGAGATCGGCGCACTGCACCTGCTGGGCCAGGGCGTCACCCCCGAGCACCTGCTCTCGACCACGGACGAGCCGCTGCACCCGCTGGACGAGCAGGCGGTCGCCGAGGTCTTCGCGCTGGCCCGCAAGGGCGACGCGCGGGCGCAGGCGGCGGAGGAGCGGTTCATCCAGCGGCTGGTGCACGACGTGGCGGCGCTGGTCCTCGCGATCGACCCCGAGCTGGTGGTGGTCGGCGGCTGGGCGGCCGGCCTGGACGGCGTACTGCAGCCGCTCCGGGACGAGCTGGCGCGGTTCTGCCTGCGGCCGCCGCGGGTTGTGCTGTCGCTGCTCGGCGAGGCCGCGGTGGGGACGGGCGCGCTGCGGCTGGCCCTCGACCACGTCGAGGAGCAGCTGTTCGCGGTCGAGGGCACGGTGACGGCCCGCCGCTAGGGTCTGTCCGAGGAGGGACCGGCGACGGGCCGTGGGTGGGACGGGCGTGTCGTGTTACGAGGCCATGACCAGGTCGACGGAGTCGCCGAAGGTCAGCCGGCAGGTGTCGGCACGGTAGGTGGCCACGGAGACGGCGGCGGTACGTCCTCCGGAGAGGTAGCGGGTCGTCACCACCAGGACGGGCGCGCCCGGCAGGCGGTCGAGCTCCTTGGCGTCGTCGGCGCGGGCGGAGCCGAGCTCCACGGAGCGGTCCTGGCCGTCGAGGGCGAGGTGCTGGAGTTCCCGCAGCACCTCGCCGGCGCGGGCAGGTCCCGCGGGCGCGTCGGCGGCACTGAGATTCGGGACGGAGCCGGCCGGCACGTACAGCAGCTCGGCGGCGACGGGCTGGTCCTGGCTGACGCGGAGGCGGCGGACGATGTGCAGCCGCTCCTCGGCGCCGCTCTCCAGGAGGCGTGCGACGGCGGCCGGTGCCACGTCGGAGGCGGAGTCCAGGGACTGCCAGGCCTCGTCGCCGACACCGGGCCAGGTGTGCTGGGTGGTGGAGACGTCGACGCCCACGCGCGGCGGGGCGACCGTGGTGCCGACGCCGCGGCGGCGCTGCAGCCGGCCCTCCAGCTCCAGCTGTTCCAGGGCCTGTCGGAGCGTGGCCCGGGCGACGCCGAAGCGGGCCGCGAGCTCGCGCTCGTTGGGAAGGATCTCCCCGACCGCGAAGTCCGAGTCGAGTGCTTCGCCGATCACCGTCTTGAGGTGCTGGTACTTCGGCTCCGGTACCGATGCCAGCTGCGTGGTCCCCACCCTGATCCTCCGCAATTCGCCGTGTCCCGCGGCGGTTTTCCGCGCCCTTGTTTATTAAAGGTTCCTGCACTATCTCTGCGACCATAAGGCGAGCCTCCCCCTTGGTCAAGACCAATCCTCCGTCGAACGCCCCCGAATGTGACCCTCTGACCTAGATCGTTCACAGGACGTTCGCGCCCCCGTGAGCCCCGCGCAGCAAGAGGCCCCGCCTCCCGGGATGGGAGACGGGGCGGATTCCGGTCAGGGCGCGCTCGCGTGTTTCCGGCGCCGTGGTGCGGCTCAGTGCTCGCCGGTGTCGGCGAGGCCCTGGAGCTTGTCGGGGTTGCGGATGACGTAGACGCACTGGACGCGCCCGTCGCGCACCTCGATCTGGGTGACGGTGTCGGGCCGCCCGTCGGCGAGGGTGAGGACCGCGGGGGCGCCGTTGATCTCGACGAAGCGGATCTCGTACAGGGTGTCCGCGTCCCGGGCCACGGCGGCGAGGAAGCGCCCGACCTTGTCGGCGCTCTCGAGGATCCGGCGTGGCGTCTTGGCCTTGCCGCCGCTGTCGCCGACGAGTCGCGCGTCGGGTGCGAGCAGGGCGAGGAGTCCGCCGAGGTCGCCGCCCGCCGCGGCGGCGAGGAAGCGCTCGGTGAGGTCGCGGCGCTCGACCGGGTCCACGTCGTAGCGCGGCTTGCCCTCGTCGACATGGCGCCGGGCGCGCCCGGCGAGCTGGCGCACGGCCGCCTCGGAGCGGTCGAGGGCGGTGGCGATCTCCCCGAACGGGAAGCCGAAGGCCTCGCGCAGCACGAAGACGGCCCGCTCCAGCGGGGAGAGGGACTCGAGGACGACCAGGACGGCGAGGGAGACGGAGTCGGCGAGCAGGGCGCGCTCGGCAGTGTCGGGGGCGGCCGGGCCGAAGTCGGTGACGACGGGCTCGGGCAGCCACGGGCCGACGTAGGCCTCTCGGCGCGACTGGGCCTGCCGGAGGCGGTCGATGGCGAGGCGCGTCGTGATCCGCACGAGGAAGGCGCGGGGCTCGCGGACGGCGGCCCGGTCCTCGGCGGTCCAGCGCAGCCAGGCCTCCTGGACGACGTCCTCGGCGTCGGCGGCTCGGCCGAGCATCCGGTAGGCGACGCCGAGGAGCATCGGGCGGTGCTCCTCGAAGAGTTCGGTCAGGGTGTCGGTCGCGATGTCGGTGGGCACCTCTCCATCCCAGCCCACCGGCGTCGGCCTGTCCAGTTTCGGACAGGGTCTTGAACTCCTGGCTACTCATCGGTAATTCTCCCTGACGGGACGTCTAAGAAGCTTCAGGACAGGGAGTCCGCATGCCCGAACGGATCGCGTTCACGTTTCAGACCCCGGCGGGGCCCCGCACGGCGTCCCTCACGTACGAACGCCGGGGCTCGGGCGAACCGCTGCTGCTCCTGCACGGCATCGGACACCACTGGCAGGCCTGGGAGCCCGTCCTCGACGTCCTGGCCACCGAGCGGGACGTGATCGCCGTCGACCTGCCCGGCTTCGGCGCCTCCGACGAGCTGCCCGACGGCTGTCCCTACGACCTGGCCACCGTCACTGCCGTGCTCGACGGCTTCTGCGCGGCCCTCGGCGTCGAACGGCCGCACGTGGCGGGGAACTCGCTCGGCGGACTGCTCGCCCTGGAGCTCGGCCGGGAGAAGCGGGTGCGCTCGGTCACCGCGCTCTCCCCCGCCGGGTTCTGGTCGGAGGGGGAGCGGCGGTACGCCTTCGTGACGCTCCGGGCGATGCGGGGCGCCGCCCGGTCGATGCCCCTGCCGCTGATCGAGCGCCTCTCCCGTACGCCCGTCGGGCGCACCGCGCTCACCAGCAGCATCTACGCGCGCCCCGGCCGCCGTTCACCCGAGGCGGTCTACGCCGAGACGCTCGCGCTGCGCGGCGCCACCGGTTTCCGGCAGACCCTGGCGGCCGGCGGATCCGTGCGCTTCCGCGAGGACGTGCCCGAGGTGCCCGTCACCGTCGCCTGGGGCACCCGCGACCGGCTGCTCCTTCCCCGCCAGGGCCTCCGGGCCAAGCACACCCTGCCCGGCGCGCGGCTCGTCCGCCTGCCCGGCTGCGGCCACGTACCCATGAGCGACGACCCGGCTCTCGTCGCGCGCGTCGTCCTGGACGGCAGCCGCTGAGGTCCGCCGCCGCGTCCGCGTGAACAGGCCGGTGCCCACGGCGGCGCCGGCCCCGACGAGCAGACCGCCGACCGCCTGCGGGAGGCCGAAGGCGGCGCCCGCGACCAGCGCGGCGCTCAGCGCGGCGGCGACCGGGATCGCGCCGGTGAAGAGGGTGGCGCGCTCCATGCCGACCCGCTGGACGCCCATGTAGAAGAGGACGAATCCGACCACCGTGGCGAGCGCCGCCTGCCAGATCAGGGCCCCCGTCTCGACGCCCGTCGGCAGGCGTACGAAGTCGGGGCCGTCCACCAGCAGGCCGATGAGCGTCGCCTCGGCCGCGCCGACCCCGCAGACGGCGGCCGTGAGCAGTTTCGGCCCGAGCAGCCGGAGCACCGGGACGGCGAGGACCGTGAACCCCACCTCGCCCGCGAGCGCCGCCACCGACCAGCCGATCCCGGCCAGGTCCGTCCGCCCCCAGCCCTGCACGGTGAAGGCGCCCGCGGCGACGAGCAGCGCCCCGTACAGCACGGCGGGGGCGGGCCTGCGGCCCTCGATCAGCGGGACCAGGACGGCGACGACGACCGGGGCGCAGCCGACGAGCACACCGGGCACGGCGGGCTCGGCCGTCCGCTCGGCGGCGAGGACCGCCAGGTTGAAGCCGACCATGCCGACGCCCGCGAGGGCGGCGAGCCTCAGCCAGTGACGGGCGGTCAGCTCGCGCAGCGGGGCGAGCCCGCCGCGTCCGAGGAGCGGGAGCAGAAGCAGACAGGCGGCTCCGTAGCGCAGTGCCTGGCCGCCCGCGTACGGGTAGGCGCCGAGCAGGCTGTTCGCGGTGAAGGAGGCTCCGACGAGGGCGTAGGCGAGGGTGACCAGGAGGACCCCGCGCAGGGCGTTCGCGTTCATGCCCCCGACGCTAGGCAGCGGGGCGGCCCCTGTTGAGGTCCACTTTCCTCGCGTCATCGGGGACCACTTCGGGGCGGGGAAAACCCCGTGCGCGTCTGCGGCCCGCCGGTCAGACTCCCGCCATGACTACGAGGATCACCCGGATCAATCCCGACGGGTCGCACCCGACGCCCGGATACCACCACGTCACCGTGGTGGAGGCCGGCCGCACCGCCTACCTGGCGGGGCAGTGCCCGCTCGACCGGAGCGGTTCCCTGGTCGGCCCGGGGAACCTCGAGGCGCAGGTCGACCAGGTCGTCGAGAACGCTCTCGCCGCCTTGACGGCGGTGGACGCCGAGCCGCAGCACGTGGTCCGCTCGGTGATCTACGTGCGGAGCGAGGACAGGGACGCCCTGGTGACGGCGTGGCGCCGGCTCACCGAATCCGGCCTCGGACCGGCGTTCACCACGGCGAGTACGCTCCTGGGCGTCGCGCAGCTCGGCTACCCGGGTCAGCTCATCGAGGTGGACCTCACGGTGGCCCTGCCCGGCTGAAGGGGGTACAAGGGATGAGGAGCCACGGACAGGCGGCCTGGGAGCTGCTCCTGCCCTTCGTCGACGCACCGGCGCGGCAGCGGGGGCGCGCCCTGCAGGAGGCGCTGCGCGAGGCGGTGCGCTCGGGGCGGCTCGCGGCCGGGACCCGGCTGCCGTCGACGCGCGAGCTCGCGGCCGACCTGGGCGTCTCGCGGGGCCTCGTCACCGAGGCGTACGAGCAGCTCACCGCCGAGGGGTACCTGCGCAGCGGCCGGGGCGCGGGCACCTGGGTCGGTGAGGCGGCCAGGGCCCGGCGGACGGGCCACTCAGGAGCGGTGGACGGGGGCCTCGGGTCGACGCAGGCCGGTCGCCTCGGGCCGGGGGCGGACGGCGGCGCGCCGGTGCGCGGGGTGCGTGCCCCGGACCCGGTCCCGGACGGCGGGGCCGCCCGCGTCCTCGTGGACTTCCGTCCGGGGACGCCCGACCTGTCGCTCTTCCCCAGGGCCGCGTGGGCGGCCGCCCAGCGTGCCGTGCTCACCCGGCTGCCCCACCCGGCACTCGGGTACCCGGACCCGCGCGGGCTGCCCGAACTGCGGGAGGCACTGGCCGGGATGCTGGCCAGGCGGCGGGGCGTGGTGGCCGATCCGGAGCGGCTCGTGGTCTGTTCGGGCGTGGCGCAGGCCTCGACGCTGCTCGGCTTCGTCCTGCGGGCGCGTGGGCTCGACGCGGTCGGCATCGAGGATCCCGGCAGTCCCGAACACGGACGTCTGTTCGCCTCGACCGGCCTGGACACGGTGTGGCTGCCCCTGGACGAGGAGGGACTGCGGCCCGGGCCGCTCACCGCATCGGGCGTGCGGGCCGTGGTCGTGACCCCCTCGCACCAGTTCCCGTCCGGGATCAGCTGGTCGGCCCGGCGCCGTGCCGCGCTCCTCGACTGGGCGCGTGCGGTGGACGGCTACGTCCTGGAGGACGACTACGACGGTGACTTCCGGTACGACCGGGCGCCCGTCGGCGCGCTTCAGGGGCTCGACCCGGAGCGGGTGGTCTACGCGGGCTCGGTCAGCAAGTCGCTGGCGCCCGGACTGCGGCTCGGCTGGACGCTCGTCCCGGAGGCGCTGCTGGGCGAAGTGGTCGAGCGCAAGCGCACGATGGACCTCGGCAACCCCGTACTCGACCAGGCCGTGCTGGCGGAGTTCGTGACGCGGGGCGGGTACGACCGGCAGTTGCGCCGCTGCCAACGCGCCTACCGGGAGCGGCGGGACGCGCTGCTCGGCGCTCTCGCCGAGCACCTGCCCGGGACGCGGGTGAGCGGCATCGCGGCCGGGCTCCATGTCATCGCGCGCGTACCGGCGGATTTCGGGCCGCCGGAACGGTTCCTCGCACGTGCGGCGGAGGCCGGGGTGGCGCTGCGGCCCCTGGAGGACTACGGCACCGCCCGGCCCGCCGACGGGGACGTGCGGCTCGTCATCGGGTACGCGCACCTGGCGCCGTCGGCCGTGACGGCCGGGATCCGGCTGGTGGCGGAGGCGGTCGGCCGGGGGTGAGGCCATGGCCGGGAGTGAGGCCGTCGAGGGCGCCCGCGCCGCCCGTCTTCGCAGGCGACGGGCGAGGCTTCGCGGGCGACGGGCGAGCCGGGTCGGGCGACGGGCGCGCCGGGGCCCGATGATCTGTTCACGCGGGGTTCGTGTGGGCGCCGTCCCCGGCCGTTAGGCATGGGGCGACGCACCGCCCCCGCCCGGACCCGCCTCGGAGGCCCTTCCATGTCCCAGCCCGTACCCGGCAGTTCCCCCTCCCCCGCCCGTCGCAGCGTGCTGCGCGGGTCGCTGGCCGCCTCGGCGGCGCTGACCCTCGGCGGTACCGGTCTCGCCGCCGCCCCCGCGTTCGCGCTGTCGGGCCGGCCCGGTGCCGGGTGGGGCGTCCAGACGGGCGACGTCACGGCCTCCTCCGGTCTGGTGTGGGTCCGCTCGGACCGGCCTGCGCGGATGCTCGTCGAGACGTCGGCGAGCGAGTCGTTCCGCCGGGTCCGCCGCCACCAGGGGCCGCTGATCGGCGCGGGCACGGACTTCACCGGCACCACGGCGCTGCGCGGTCTGCCGGCGGGCGAGCAGATCCACTACCGGGTCACCCTCGCCGACCCGGACGATCCGCGCCGGACGGGCGAGCCGGTCACCGGGACCTTCCGTACGGCCCCGGAGCGGCGCCGTGACGGGGTCCGCTTCCTGTGGTCGGGGGACATCGCCGGGCAGGGCTGGGGCATCAACCCTGACATCGGCGGCTTCCGCGCCTACGAGGAGATGCGCCGTCTCGACCCCGACTTCTTCCTGTGCAGCGGCGACTCGATCTACGCCGACGGGGTGATCCAGCCCAGCGTGACGCTGCCCGACGGCCGGATCTGGCGGAACGTCACCACCCCTGAGAAGTCCAAGGTCGCGGAGACGCTCGACGAGTACCGCGGCAACTTCCGCTACAACCTGCTCGACCACAACGTCCGGGCCTTCAACGCGCAGGTGCCGTCGGTGGTGCAGTGGGACGACCACGAAGTGCGCAACAACTGGTACCCGGGCCAGATCCTGGACGACGCCCGCTACACGGAGAAGGACGTGGACGTCCTCGCCGCGCGGGCCCTGCGGGCCTTCGGCGAGTACACGCCGGTCTCCACGCTCCACGCGCGCGGTGGGCGCGGGAGCCGGATGCACCGGGTGGTGCGGTACGGGCCGCTGCTCGACGTGTTCGTGCTCGACATGCGCTCGTACCGGAACGCCAACTCCCCCGGCAGGCAGGCCGACGACACCACCGGCATCCTCGGCGCCGAGCAGCTCGCCTGGCTCAAGCGGGAGCTGGCCGCCTCCACGGCGGTGTGGAAGGTGCTCGCGGCGGACATGCCCCTCGGCCTGGTCGTCCCGGACGGCTCGGCGAACTTCGAGGCGATCGCGCAGGGCGACCCGGGCGCGCCGCTCGGCCGTGAGCTCCAGATCGCCGAGCTGCTGCGGTTCGTCAAGCACCGGCGGATCACCGGCACGGTGTGGCTGACGGCGGACGTGCACTACACCTCGGCGCAGCACTACACGCCGGAGCGGGCGGCGTTCACGGACTTCGCGCCGTTCTGGGAGTTCGTGTCGGGGCCGCTGGCCGCCGGCGGTTTCCCGGCGAACGCCCTCGACGCCACCTTCGGTCCCGAGCGGGTGTTCGTACGGGCTCCGGAGCGGGCGAACCTGTCGCCGATGGAGAGCCCCCAGTACTTCGGCGAGGTCGACATCGACGGCCACAGCGGGGACCTGACGGTGCGGCTGCGCGCCGAGGGCGGGACGGTGCTGTTCAGCAAGGTCCTGCGGCCGGGGCGGGTGGGGCAGTAACACCTGGTCAGGCCGGGGACGGAGGCCTGGCGCGGTGATTGTCAGTGGCGGGACCTACCGTCGTACCCATGACGCGATCCGTGCAGGCAATCGCCTACGTCCGCCCGTCCGCGCTGGAGTCCACGGGCTCCGGCCGGCGGCTCGGTCTGGAGACGGCGGGGGGCCTCACGCCCCGGGGGGCCGAGGCCCATCCCCGTTTCTTCTCCGGCTTCCTGGCCTCCCCGCAGGTCGCCGCCCGAGGGCTGCTCGCGGTCGCCGACGTGGCCGCGGCCCGTTACCACCAGCGGACGAGGAACGGGTCGCTGGATCCGGTGGTGACGGGGAACGGGGACAGGCTGCGGTTCGAGTCGTTCTCGGGCTGCGGCGGGGTGTACGCGCGCCTGGACGTGCTCGACGAGGGGCTCGGGGGCACGCAGACGGGGCACGGCACCACCAACGTCGACGTCAACGACCCGCTGCGGGAGGCGCTGTCCCGGATGACCGGGGACGATCCGCTGCATCTGCGGGTGGGCCCGGAGGAGATGGCCGTGACCACGCTCGCGGGGGCGGTCGTCGAGAAGAAGGTCCCGCTGCCGGACCGATGGCTGCGCGGCTTCGCCGAGGCGCAGGTCGCCTCGGCCCGGTTCGATCTGCGGGCCGAGGTGAGCGGGGCGGAGGCCGTCCGCTTCCTCCGGTCCCTGCCGCGCGGGCAGGCCCGCGGGCGCGGGCCCTTGTGGATCTCCCCGTCCGGCCGGTCGCTGCGTCCGGCGACCCGGCCGGGCGCCGGATCGGTGTGCCTGCCGGGTCCTGACCGGCTGGTCGCCCTGGAGCGGGTGCTGCGGCACGCGACGGGCCTGCGGGTGTACGGGCCGGTGCCGGACGGGGGTGTGGCCACGGCGAGTGCCTGGGAGCTGACCCTGCCGGGCATGCGGCTCACGCTGACGCTGTCGCCCGATCCCGCGCGGGGCTTCTCCGGTGAGGGCGGGGTCCTGGAAGCGCTCGCGACGGAGGAGGCCGCGCAGGACGCGGAGCTGGTCGCGGTCCTGCTGGCCTGGGAGCCCCGGATCGACCTGGCCGACCTCGCGGCGCAGGCCGGTCTGACGGTCGACCGGGTCCGGGCGGCACTGACCCGGCTCGGCACGGCGGGCCGGGTGGGGTACGACGTGGCGGACGCGGGTTACTTCCACCGGGAGCTGCCGTACGACACGGACCGGGCCGAACGGCACAATCCGCGCCTGGTGAGCGCCCGCCGGCTGGTCGCGGAGGGGGCGGTGACGGTCGAAGGGGATCTGGCGACGGTGGCCTCGGGCGAACGGCGCTACCGGGTACGGGGGTCGGACGGGGTGCTCGGCTGCACCTGTCAGTGGTGGGCGGACCACCAGGGGCGCCGGGGCCCGTGCAAGCACGCGCTCGCGGTGCGGATGGTCCGGCGCGGCGCCGGGGTCACCGTCGGGGCCGGGCGATGACGACACCCCGGCCGGAGCGACCGGACGAGGCGGGCACCATGGGGGCCGGCGTGGAGAACGGAACGGGTGAGGGTGTGGGGACCGGGATGGGTGAGGGTGTGGGGAGCGGAATGGGCGACGGTGGGACGGGTGCCGCCGAGGCGGGCGTGACGGGGGCCGGCGTCGGGGACGCCTCCGAGGTCGAATCCGGGGACGAACCCAGGGGCGAATCCGGGGACGAATCCGGGGTCGACAAGCTGCTCGCGGCGGTACGCGCGGGCGTGACCGCCGACGTGCCGGCGCTGCTGGAACCGCTGGACGCCGCCGAGCGCAAGGCGGCCCTCGCGCGGCTGAAGGTGCTGCGTGCCGAGGTGCGCGCCGGGCAGTGGGCGTCGCCCCCGTACCTGGCGAACCGCATCCGCAGCGCGCTGTACGTGGCGGGCGCCGGGTGTCTGACGGGTGCCGCCGAGACCGCGAGCTGGCTCGGCGCGCGCGATCTGCTGATGTGGGACACGGACGGCCCGATGGCTCTCGCCGCGCTCGGCGAGCGCGATCCGGAGTGGGCGGCGGACCTGGCGGGGCGGCTGGCCAAGCGGCAGGCCGTGGCGGAGAACAGCTACCCGCTGCTGCACGGTCTCGTGGTCCGCTCCGGGTACAAGGTCGCCCCGACGGACGGCTACGTCAACGGCTGGGTCTGGCACATCACCGACGACCGGCTCCTGGAGCGGCTCCGTGAGGATCCCCAGACGCCCACCCTGGTGGCCCACGCGCTCGCGATGGCCGAGACCCCCGAGCGGTTCGCCCGGACGACGCTGCGTCCCGGGTCCCCGAGGCACTGGCCCACGGCGCTGCGGACGCTCGTCGCGGAGGGGCTCCTGGACCGGGCCCAGGTCCTGGACCTGTGTGTCTCCCGGCTGCTGCGCGGCGGCCCCATCCGGAACCTGCGTTTCCCGCTGGAGATGGTGCGGTTGCTCGAACCGGACACGGAGGAGCTGGCGGAGCGGATCCCCGACTGGGTCGGAATCGCGGCCGACGCGCCGTCGCTCGTCGCCGGATACGCCCAGGACGTCCTGACGGAGCTGGCGTCGGCGGGGACGCTGCCGGTCGGAGCGCTCGCCGAGATGACGGCCGGGGTCCTCTTCCGGACCGAGAAGAAGCTCGTACGGGCCCAGTTGGCGCTGGTCGGCAAGGTGCTGGCGCGGGAGCCCGGCGCGGCGGGCGAGCTGCTGCCGGCCGTGACGGAGGCCTTCGGGAACGAGGACACCAGCGTCCAGGAGCGGGCTCTCAAGCTGGTGGGCCGTCACCTGGCGGCGGTCGGGCCGGGGGTGCGGGATGAGCTGGCCGAGGCCGCCGGACTGCTGAGCCCGATGCACCGGCAGGCCGCCGAGGCGCTGTTCGGCAGCGCGCTGGAGGAGCCGGCCGGGGCGCCGTACGAGGAGATCCTGCCGCCGGTGCCCGAGCGGCTGCTCGTCGCGCCTCCGGCGTCGACGGTCGAGGCGCTGGTGGCGGAGCTGGTGACGAAGGGGCTCTCGGAGGAGCCCGTGGCGTTCGAGCGTGCGCTCGACGGCCTCGTGCGGCTCGCGCACCGGGACCGGGCGGCCGTCGTGGAGGCGGTACGGGAGGCGTTCCCCCGGACGGGATGGCGGGAGACCCACTACTTCACCCACCACACCCAGGGGATCGAGGTGGTGCTCGCGGGGCTGCTCGGTCTGCTCGACCGGGCGCGGGTCGACCTCGGCCGGACGACGGAGACCGGCTCGGACTCCTGTTTGCACCAGGCGCTTTCGGGGATCCTCGACGCCCGGCTGTGGGAGGCGGCCGCCCTGGTCGGCACGGGCGCGCTTCCGTTCCTCCTCGCCGCCCCGACCTGGCACACCGGCGCGATCGACCCGCTGGTGCTGGTGGCGCGGCTGCGGGAGTACCGGGACGCGGGAGCGGAGCCCGCTCCGGCCGATCTCGCCCAGGCCCTGCTCCGGGTGCTGCGTGACGACCCGTCGGTGGGGCGGGCCGCCGAGGAGGCGGCGGCGCTCGGCACGCCGCCCGGCCGCCGGCTCGCCGCGTGGCTGCGGGAGGCGGACGCCGTGGCGGCGTCCGTGCGGTTCCTCGTGCGGGGCGAGGACCGGTCCACGGTGCGGTGGTGGCTGTTCGACCGGATCGTGGTCGACGTCGCCGACCGTCCGGCGGTGCGGGAGGAGTTCCCTCCCGCCTTCCACTGGTTGGGCGGCACTCTGGAGGCGACGCCACGCCGCTGCTACCACTGGGTGGACGGCCGCGCGCAGTGGGCCGCCGTCCTGCCGACCGACCGTGAGGTCCTCGCGGCCTGTCTCCTGCCGACCCTGGCGTACTGCGTCGAGGGGGACTCACGCGGGGCGACCGAGCCTCTGACGGCGCTGGCCGAGGCCCAGGGGCCGGTGGGCCGGGCGGTCCTGCTGACCCTGGCGTTCGGGCTCGGCTGCGCGGACGCCGACGACCGGCTGCGCGCGGTGGACGCCCTGCTCGTCCTGGCGTCGCGGGGCGAGTTGGACGCCCGGCAGGTCGGCAGCGAGCTGGCCTGGCTGGTCGCGGAGGGCTCGGTCAAGCCGAACCGGCTGGCGGACGCGGCCCGGACGGCGGCGCTCACCGGGGCGTACGGGACGGTGTGGGCGGTCCTGTCGGCGATGCTGCCGGACCTGCTCTCCGCCGCCAAGCCGGTGCGGGGGCTCGGCGAGGTGCTGGCGGTCGCGGCCGACTGTGTGGAGCGGTGCGGGGCGGGCGGCGACGTCGTCGGGCTCGCGCCACTGGCCGCGAAGCGGGGGTCCACGCAGCTGGTCGTGCAGGCCGGACGCCTGCTGAACGCACTGCGTCAGGGGACCGATCGGAGCATGACAGAAACGGTCTGAATCGCTCTTTAAGCCGCTAGATGGGCGCTTAACCCGTCAGTCACAAAGCGTTCGTGATCACGCAACACCACTGGGTCACAGTGAGGTCATGACCGATGTGACGTCTTCGAAGAGCACCCGCCGTCCGCACCACTGGCGGCACGACCTGATCGAGCTCGCCGCCCTGTTCACCGCCGTGGTGGTGGCCGACACGATCGCCAAGACCATCGCCAAGGGACCCGAGGGCCCCTCGCTGCTGGTGTTCTCGGCGATCGCGCTGGTCGCCACCGCCGCCTTCCACACCTGGTGGGCACGGAGGCACAGTCATGCGAGCCATGCCCCGCCCTCAGGCCATCCCGGCGGGCACCCCGCCCCGGCGGCCCTGGCCGGGGCCGCCGCCACGGGCGAGCGGCAGGAGCACGAGGAGGAGAACGGGGTCCCCGTCGAGACCACCCTGTGGCGGATGCGGACCACGGTCGCGGACACGCCGGGCAGCCTCGCCGCCCTGTGCACGGTCCTGGCCCGCCTGGGCGTGGACATCCTCACGCTCCAGACGCATCCGCTCGCCGACGGCACGGTCGACGAGTTCCTGCTGCGCGCGCCCGCCGACCTCTCCGCCCAGGCGCTCGCCCGTGAGACCTCGGCCGCCGGCGGCCGTGACACCTGGACCGAGCGGGCCGACGCCCACGACCTGGTGGACACGCCCACCCGGGTCCTCGGCCTCGCCACCCGTACCGCGCTCGACGCGGCCGAACTGCCGCTCGCGCTGCGCCAGCTCCTCGGCCGCTGCACGCTCCACACCGTGCCCGCCGTCTCGCTCACGGGCCGTCCGACCGGCGAACACGCCCCGGTCGAAGGCGTCCTGGAAGAGACCGTGATGCGGCTCCGTGACCCCGACGGCGGCACGCTCATCGTGGAGCGGCCCTACCTCCCCTTCACCCCGACCGAGTTCGCCAGGGCCCGCGCCCTCGTGGAGCTCGACGCGCGTCTCGGCCCGCGCGTCCCGCGCAGCCAGGACGTCCTGACCCTGCCCGAGGGCAACGAGATCACCGTCCGCCGCGCCGACCAGCGCGATCTGACCGCCGCGCGCGCCATGCACGACCGCTGCTCGGCCCGCACGCTGGGCCTGCGCTACCACGGCCCGGTCGGCGACGCCGACCGCTACCTCGACCATCTGCTCAGCCCCCGCTTCGGGCGCACCCTCGCCGTGCAGACGACGTCCGGTCGTCTGGTCGCCCTCGGGCATCTGCTCTGGGACGGCGACGAGACGGAGGTCGCGCTGATGGTGGAGGACGACTGGCAGCGGCGCGGCATCGGCTCCGAGCTCCTCGGCAGGCTGGTGGCGATGGCCGAGGAGGCCGGCTGCGCGAGCGTGTACGCCGTGACCCAGTCGTCCAACACCGGGATGGTGGCCGCGATGCGGGCGCTGAACCTGCCCCTCGACTACCAGATCGAGGAGGGCACCCTGGTGATCACCGCCCGCTTGGCCTCGACGCCGCGACCGGCCGGCCGACCGCAGCAGGGACACCCGCAGGAGCAGCGGCACGAGGAGGTGCGGCGGGCGGAGCGCTGAGCGCCTGGGTCAGATCCCGCCACAGGTCCTCGACGTCCTCGAGGCCGACCGACATCCGAAGGAGCCGGTCGCTGACGCCCGACGAGCGCCGGTCTCCCTCGGCCACGATGCGGTGGCTGATGGAGGCCGGGTGCTGGATGAGGGTGTCGACGCTGCCGAGGCTGACGGCCGGCGTGATCAGCCGGACGCCGGCGATGACGTCGTGCGGTTCGCCGTAGACCTCGAAGGCGATCATTGCGCCGCCGATCCGCGGATAGTGGACTCGCGCGATCCGGGGGTCGGTGGCCAGTCGGCGTACCAGCTCGGCCGCGGTCGTGGAGGCCGCCCGCACCCGTACCGGCAGGGTGGACAGACCCCGCAGCAGCAGGTAGCCGGCGAGCGGGTGCAGCACCCCGCCGGTGGCGAAGCGCACCTGGCGGAGCGTACGGGCGAACTCCTCGTCGCACGCGACGACACCGCCCATGACGTCCCCGTGCCCGCCCAGGTACTTGGTGGCGCTGTGCAGCACGATGCGGGCGCCCTGGGCCACGGGCCGCTGGAGCACCGGGGTGGCGAAGGTGTTGTCGACCAGGAGCGGCACGGAGCCGCAGGAGTGCGCCAGGGCGCGGATGTCCGCCTCTGCGAGGGTCGGGTTGGCGGGTGACTCCACCATGACCAGGCCGGTGTCGGGACGGATCGCGTCCGCGACACCCGCGGGATCGGTCCAGGTCACCTCGGTGCCGAGCAGTCCCGCGTCGAGCAGGTGGTCGCTGCACCCGTACAGCGGGCGGACCGCGACCACATGGCGCAGGCCCTGGCTCGCCCGGGCGAGGAGGACGGCGGTGAGGGCCGCCATGCCGCTGGCGAAGGCGACGGCCGCCTCGGCGCCCTCCAGACGGGCGAGGGCCTCCTCGAAGCGCGCGACGGTGGGGTTGTCGAGCCGGGCGTAGACGGGCGGCCCGTCGAGCCGGGCGCCGGTGGTGGCGAACTCGTCGATCCGGGCGGCCTCGGCACGCGCGTCGTACGAGGGGTAGGTGGTGGACAGGTCGAGCGGCGGGGCGTGCAGCCCGAGCGAGGCGAGGTCTTCGCGGCCGGCGTGCACGGCTTCGGTGGCAAGGGCCCTCGGGGTGACCGAGGAGCCGTAGTCCATGGCGTCCATGGCGGCACTGTGAACGGATACCGGGAAGTAGGGGGAATCGGCCGTGCTACGTTCGGCTGATGGCCGATTCTGTCGTACTGGACGCGGTCGATCTGCACATTCTTCGCCTCCTGCAGAACGACGCCCGGACCACCTACCGTGAGCTTGCCGCCGAGGTCGGAGTGGCGCCGTCCACCTGCCTCGACCGGGTGGCGCGACTGCGCCGCACCGGTGTGATCCTCGGACACCAGCTACGACTAGATCCGGCCAAACTCGGCCGTGGTCTCGAAGCGCTCCTTCTCGTCCAGGTCCGTCCGCACCGGCGTGAACTGATCGGTCCGTTCGTCGACCGGATCCGCGCCCTGCCGGAGTCCCGCGCACTGTTCCATCTGACGGGACCGGACGACTACCTGGTGCACGTGGCCGTGGCGGACCCCTCCGACCTGCAGCGACTCGTCCTCGACGAGTTCACCTCGCGCCGCGAGGTGGCCCGCGTCGAGACCCGGCTGATCTTCCAGGAGTGGGAGTGCGGCCCTCTCCTGCCGCCCTCGGCGGGCCCTTCCTTGTCAGCCGACTGAGGCCTGACGAGGGTGACGCGGCCCCTCCGGAGACGCCAGGATGACCCGCATGCCAGAGATTTCCAGCAGCCCGCTGCCCCGCCAGGTCGCCGACGACCACGTCGACGCACTCATCGCCCTCGACCCGATCACCGGTACGTATCTGGGAGTCAAGGAGAGTGCCGGACTGCTGCCGGACTTCTCGCCGGCCGGCCAGCGGGCCGTGGCCGACCTGGCCCGCCGTACGCTCGCCCGGCTCGACGTGGCGGAGCGCGCCCCGGGCGCGGACAGCGAGGCGGAGCGGCGGTGCGCCCGGCTGTTGCGGGAGCGCCTGACGGCGGAACTCGCCGTGCACGAGGCGGAGGAGGGCCTGTGCGCGGTCAGCAACATGCGGTCGCCCGCGCACAGCGTCCGCATCGTCTTCACCGTGATGCCGACGGAGACCGAGGAGGACTGGACGGCGGTCGCCGCGCGGCTGCGGGCGGTCCCGGCGGCCCTGGAGGGCTACCGCGCGTCGCTCACCCTCGGCCTGGAGCGCAAGCTGTTCGCCGGGCCGCGCCCCACCGCCACGTTCGTCGACCAGCTCACCGAGTGGGCGGGCGCGGAGAGCGGAGGGCCGGGCTGGTTCGAGGAGTTCGCCGCCGCCGGGCCCGCCACGCTGCCCGAGAAGCTGCGCGTCGAACTGGCGGAGGCGGGCCGGGACGCCACCGAAGCCGTCACGGCGCTGCGGGACTGGATGCGGGACGTGTACGCCCCGGCCGTCGCCGACGCCCCGAACACGGTCGGCCGTGAGCGCTACCAGCGCTGGACCCGCTTCTTCAACGGCACCGATCTGGACCTCGACCAGGCGTACGCGTACGGCTGGACCGAGTACCACCGGCTGCTCGGCGAGATGCGGACCGAGGCCGAGCGGATCCTGCCGGGCGCCGACCCCTGGGAGGCGCTCGCCCACCTCGACGAGCACGGCACGCACATCGAGGGCGTCGAGGAGGTCAGGGTCTGGCTCCAGGAGCTGATGGACGAGGCCATCGAGGCCCTCGACGGCACCCACTTCGAACTCGCCGGCCGGGTACGTCGGGTGGAATCCCGGATCGCCCCGCCGGGCGGCGCCGCGGCCCCGTACTACACCGGCCCGTCCGAGGACTTCGCGCGCCCCGGCCGGACCTGGCTGCCGGTGGACGGCACGACCCGTTTCCCGGTGTACGACCTGGTGTCGACCTGGTACCACGAGGGTGTTCCGGGGCATCACCTCCAGATGGCCCAGTGGGTGCACGTCGCCGACCGGCTCTCCCGCTACCAGGCGACCATCGGCAAGATCAGCGCCAACATGGAGGGCTGGGCGCTCTACGCGGAGCGCCTGATGGACGAACTCGGCTTCCTGCCCGACGCCGAGCGGCGCCTCGGCTACCTGGACGGCCAGATGATGCGCGCCTGCCGGGTGATCGTGGACATCGGCATGCACCTGGGCCTGGAGATCCCGGCGGAATCGCCGTTCCACCCGGGCGAGCGGTGGACTCCGGAGCTCGCCCAGGAGTTCTTCCAGCGGCACAGCAGCCGTCCGCCGTCCTTCGTGGAGAGCGAGATGACCCGCTACCTGTCGATGCCGGGCCAGGCGATCGGCTACAAGCTGGGCGAGCGTGCCTGGCTGCTCGGCCGCACCAAGGCGCGGGCGGCGCACGGCGACGCCTTCGACGCGAAGGCCTGGCACATGGCGGCCCTCTCGCAGGGCCCGCTGGGCCTCGACGACCTCGTGGAGGAACTCGCCCGCCTCTGAGACGGGACCCAGGGCACCCTCGGCGGGATTCCCGGGTCGATCACTTGATCGACCGGGGAATCCCCTGCTATTCCTCGTCCATGACCACCGACTACACCCCGGACGCCACCGACTGGCGCATCATCGAGGCCCTCCAGTCCGAGGGCCGTGCCAGCTTCGCCGAGCTCGCCCGTACGGTGTCGATGTCGCCGTCCGCGGTGACCGAGCGGGTGCGGCGCCTGGAGGAGGCCGGGGTGATCACCGGGTACACGGCGATCGTCGACCAGGACCGGCTGGGCCTGCCCATCCTCGCCTTCGTACGGCTGCGCTACCCGCACGGCAACTACAAGCCGTTCCACGACCTGATCGACACGACGCCGGAGGTCCTGGAGGCGCACCACGTCACCGGTGACGACTGCTTCGTCCTGAAGGTCGCCGCCCGTTCCATGCGGCACCTGGAGGAGATCACCGGGAAGATCTCCACGCTCGGCGCGGTGACCACCAGCGTCGTCTACTCCTCGCCGCTGCCCCGGCGTTCGCTCGGCCGCTGAGGTCAGCCGCCGGGAGTCAGCCGCAGGTGATCAGCCGGTGGGAGTGAGCCGGTGGGTGTCAGCCGCTGAGCGCGTCGGCGCCGGTACGCAGCCGCACCGCCGAGCCGTGCCGCGCCTTGACGACCTCCAGCTGGGCCGGGATGCGCCGGCGCAGGTCGCCGACGTGGCTGACGATGCCGACGCTGCGGTCGCGCTCGCGCAGCGAGTCCAGGACGTCGAGGACCTCGTCGAGCGTCTGCTCGTCGAGGCTGCCGAAGCCCTCGTCGATGAACAGGGTGTCGAGCCGTACACCGCCCGCCTCGTCCGTGACGACGTCGGCGAGGCCGAGGGCGAGCGCGAGCGAGACGAAGAAGGTCTCGCCGCCGGAGAGGGTGGCGGTGTCGCGCTCGCTGCCGGTCCAGGCGTCGACGACGTGCAGACCGAGCCCGGCCCGCTTGCCGCCGGCGCGCGCGTCGGAGTGGACGAGGGTGTAGCGGCCGGAGGACATCCGCTGGAGGCGGGCGGTCGCGGCGGCGGCGACCTGTTCGAGGCGGGCCGCGAGGACGTACGACTCCAGGCGCATTCGGCGCTCGTTCTCGGCGGAGGTGCCGGCGGTGAGGGCGGCGAGGCGGGCCACCCGGTCGTACTCCTCTCGGAGCGGACCCAGGCGGCGCACCTCGGTCGCGGCCTGCCGGGACAGCGCGGCGAGGTCGGTCACGCGTTCCCTGGCGGCGGCCAGGACGGAGGCGGCCTCGCGGAGGGCGCGTTCGGCCGCCGTGTGGGCGGCCGCGGCGGCGGTGGGGTCGGCGGGCGGGAGCGCGGCGGCGGCCGCGGTTCCGGGCTCGGCGAGCCGGTCGGCCACGGCGGCGGACTCGGCCTGCCAGGCGTCCACGCGGTGCTGGTGGTCCCGGCGTTCGCTCTCGCGGAGGAGCGCGGCGGCGGCCTCGGCCGGGGTGGCGAAACCGGCGCGGTAGGCGGCGTCGGCGAGCCGGTCGTCGGCCTCCTTGAGGCGCTGGGCGGCGAGTTCGGCGGAGCGTACGGCGCCGTGGGCGTCGACCAGGAGGGCGATCCGCCGTTCCAGGCGGGTGGCGTGCTCGGCCACGCTGGCGAACGCGCCGCGGCCCCGGGCGACCTCCTCGTCGAGCGCGGCCTGTTCCCGGTCGAGGGCCTCGCGCCGGGAGGTGCGCGCGGCGACCCGCCGCTCGGCCTCGCGCTGGGCGCCGACGCGCTCCTCGTGCTCCCGCTCGGCCCGCGCGAGGGCCTCCCGCGCGCTGTGGTTCTGCCCGGCGAGGGCATGGGCCTCGGCGTGAAGGCGGGTCAACTCCGCCACTTCGTGGGTGAGTGCCGGCACGGAGGGCTCGTCCGTGGGGCCCTCCGCGGCCGTGCCCGCGCGGACCTCCGCGCGAGCCGTGGACCAGGACTCGCGGGTGACGGCCAGTTCGCGTTCGGCGGCCGTACGGGTCTCCTCCGCGCGGGTGTAGGCCGCGTAGGCCGCTTCCTCGGTGGCGCGGTCGACGTGGTCGGCGGTGGTACGGGCGGGGGCCGGGTGGTCGGTCGAGCCGCAGACCTGGCACGGGTCGCCCGCGCTCAGGGTGACCGCCAGTTCGGCGGCGATGCCCTCCAGGCGGCGGGACTTGACGTCGAGCCAGCTCTCGTGGGCGGTGTTCCGGCGCTCGCGGGCGTCCGCGAGGCGCGCCTCGGCGGCCTCGGTGTCCTGGGCGAGGGCGTCACGGCGGCGGGCCGCCGCGAGTCGACGGCGGGCGGGCTCCAGGCGGCCCGCGAGGTGTTCGGCGCGGGCGGCGGCGTCCCTGGCGGCTTCGACGCGCTCGGTGAGCGCGGCCCGGCGCGGTTCCCAGTCGGCGAGCCAGTCGGCCGCGTCGCGCAGGACGTCGTCGTCGGCGCGCGCCTCGCGCGCGAGGACGGCACGCTCCTCGGTGAGCACGACGGCGCGATGCTCGGCGCGACGGGCCGCCTCAAGGCCGCCGAGCTCCTCACGGAACCGGTGCTCGCGGGCGGAGAGCTGTTCGGCCCCGGCGTCGGCGAGGTCGGGCGGCAGCAGGGCGCGGGCGCGTTCCCGGGCGGTGCGCGCGGCGGCGTGCTCGCGCTCGGCGTCCTGGCGCAGCCCGAGCGCGGGCGCCACCCGGTCCGCCTTGAGGCTGCGGTCGAGGGCGGTCTGCAGCCGGTCGCGCTCGGGGGCGCGGGCGTCGAGCCGCTCGCGGCGCAGGAGCGCGTCGGCGTGCCGGGCCTGGCGGGCTGCGAGGTCGTTCTCTGCGTCGAGGGCGGCGCGGGCGGCGCCCTGTCGGGCCTCGGCGGCGTCGAGCCGTACGCGCGCGATGTCGAGGACCTCTCGCGCCTCCGTACGGGCGATGGCGGCCCAGGTCAGGACCTCCTCGGCGAGCCCGGGATCGCCGGGCCTGCCCTCGACGGAGGTACGGGCGACGCCGAGGCCTCCGGCGGCCTGGCCCATCCGGTGGGCGAGGGCGAGGAGCCGCTCGTCCCCCTCCTCGACCTGCTGCTGTGCGGTGCGCCGGAGTTCGGCGAGGCGGTCCTCGACGGCGGCGAAGCGGCGGGTGTCGAAGAGGCGGCCGAGGAGCCTGCCCCGGGCCTCGGCGTCGGCCCGCAGGAAGCGGGCGAAGTCGCCCTGCGGGAGGAGGACGACCTGGCAGAACTGCTCACGGCTCATGCCGACGAGCTGGGTGATCTCCTCGCCCGTCTCCTGGTGGGAGCGGCTGAGGCCGGCCCAGGTGCCGGTGGCGGAGTCGTACTCGCGCAGCCAGGTCTGGGCCTTCTCGGTGGTGAAGCCGCCGCCGCGCTTCTTGGGGCGCTGCTGGGCGGGGCGCCGGGTGATCTCCAGGCGCCGCTCCCCCACGGTCAGGTCGAGGACGACCTCGGTGGTGGTGCCGACGGGGGCGTGGTCGCTGCGCAGGGAGGCGCCGGGGGTCTGGCGGGCGCCGGGCACGCTCCCGTACAGGGCGAAGCAGACGGCGTCGAGGACGGAGGTCTTGCCGGCGCCGGTCGGTCCGTGGAGGAGGAAGAGTCCGGCGGAGGACAGGGCGTCGAAGTCGACGGTCTGCGTGCCGCCGAAGGGGCCGAAGGCGGTGATCTCCAGGCGGTGCAGCCTCACCGGCCCACCTCCCGCTCGGCCGTGTCGACGCGTACGTCGTCGAAGGCGCCGTACAGGACCGTCCGCTCGGGCCCGTCGAGGGTGGCTCCGCCGCGTACGTGGGCCACGAAGTCCTCCGCGATCTGCTGGTCGGTGCGGTTGCGGAGCCGCTGGGCGTAGGAGGCGCCCGGGTCGGTGCCGGTCCGCTCGGGGTCGAAGACCAGGTTCAGGGCGTGCGGGAAGCGTGCGGTGAGCCGGGCCATCGGTTCGGCGGGGCGCACCGGGTCGGTGAGCGTGGCCTCGACCCAGGACTGTTCGTGGGGGGTGAGCGCCGCGTCGTCGAGGAGGTCGTCGAGCCGTCCCCTGATCCGGACGAGGGGCCGCGGGACGGGGCAGTCGAGCCGTTCGGCGGTGTCGACGGCTCCGTCGGGGCCCAGGTCGATCAGCCACATGGTCTTGCGGTGGTCGGCCTCGGAGAAGGAGTACGCGAGGGGTGATCCGGAGTAGCGGACGCGCGGGGTGAGGGTCTGGCTGCCGTGCAGGTGACCGAGGGCGACGTAGTCGACGCCGTCGAAGATCCCGGTGGGGACGGCGGCGACACCTCCGACGGTGATGTCCCGCTCGCTGTCGCTGGGCGCGCCGCCGGCGACGAAGGCGTGGGCGAGGACGACGGACCGGGTGCCGGCGGGCCGGCGGGCGAGGTCGGCGCGCACCCGGTCCATGGCGGCAGTGAGCACGGCCTCGTGGCCGGCCTTCGCGGCGCCGAGCTGGTCCCGGACGAGGGCGGGTTCCAGGTAGGGGAGGCCGTAGAGGGCGACCTCTCCGTGGGCGTCGGTGAGGACGACGGGGGTGCCGATGCCCGCGGGGTCGGTACGGAGGTGGATGCCGGCCCGCTCGATGAGTCCGGCGCCGACGCCGAGGCGGCGGGCCGAGTCGTGGTTGCCGGAGATCATGACGGTGGGCACGCCGGCGTCGGCGAGGCGGTGCAGCGCGGTGTCGAAGAGTTCGACGGCGGGCAGCGGGGGGACGGCCCGGTCGTAGACGTCGCCTGCGACGAGGACGGCGTCCACGCGGTGCTCGTGGACGGTGGCCACCAGGTGTTCGAGGAAGGCGGCCTGGGCGTCGAGGAGGCCGACGCGGTGGAAGGACCGGCCGAGATGCCAGTCCGAGGTGTGCAGGAGCCTCACGATGCCGTCCCACCCCGCATGTGCGCCGCTCCTCGCCGCCGGTTCCCGTCGTGTGCGGCCTCCACGCTATCCCGCCGGGGGGCGTGGTCGGGGCCGTACGGGTATGCGGTCCGGGCGCGGGGGGTTCAGGCCTCGGGCGCCGGGCGGTCGGGCGCCGGGGCGGGGTGTCGGGTGTCACGCCTCACGCGTCGCCGTACGCCTCGCCGCCCAGTTCGAACGCGGCCGTGCCCGCCGTGGCGTCGGCCAGCCAGGCGCGGAAGGCGGGGACGTCCGAGTCCGGGAGGCCGATCTCGATCGTGACGGCGTCGGTGTACCGCACGTCACGGACGGCGCGGCCGGTCGCCCGCAGGTCGTTCTCCAGCTTGCCCGCCCGCTGGTGGTCGACGGTCAGGGTGGCGAGCCGGAAGCGCTGCCTGGTCACCGTGCCGAGCGCGTCGAGCGCCTCGCCGACCACACCGCCGTACGCGCGGATGAGGCCGCCCGCGCCGAGCTTCACACCGCCGTAGTAGCGGGTGACGACGGCGGCGACGTACCGCATCTCGCGGCGCAGCAGCATCTGCAGCATCGGGGCGCCCGCCGTGCCCCCGGGTTCGCCGTCGTCGCTCGCCCGCTGGACGGAGGCGTCGGCGCCGAGGACGTACGCGAAGCAGTTGTGGGTGGCGGTCGGGTGTTCCCGGCGGACGCGCGCGACGAACTCCTGCGCCTCCCGCTCGTCGGCGACGGGCGCGAGCGTGCAGAGGAAGCGCGAGCGGTTGATCTCCGTCTCGTGCACACCCTCGCGGGCCGGCGTTCGGTACTGCTCCTGCATCCGGCCAGCCTACGTTCCCGCCGCCTCGCGCTCCCCGGCGGCCGGTTCCGCCGCGTGCGTGAGCCCGGCGTACGGGAGGGCGCGCAGGGCCAGGGCCCAGCCGAGGCGGGCCTCGCCCGACTCGCTGGAGCGGCCGGTGAGCTCGGCGATGCGGCCGATGCGGTTGAGGACGGTGTTGCGGTGGCAGTAGAGCTGTTCGGCTGCCCGGGAGGCCGAGCAGCCGTGATCCAGCCAGACCCGGAGGGTGGTGAGGAGCGCGGCGCGTTCGCCGCCGGTCGCGAGCACGGGCCCGAGGTGGACGGTGACGATCCGCTCGGCGATGTCGGTGCGCCCGCTGAGCAGCACCTGCGCGAGCCGGTCGTCGAAGACGGCGACCTCGCCGCTGCCCGCGCGGAGGGTACGCAGGGTCTGCTCGGCGAGCCGCAGGGCGCGCCCCGCCTGGGAGAGCCGTTCGAACTCCGGGGAGATCCCGGCGGTGGCCCCGGTCCGCTCGCGCAGGGCGGCGAGGAGCGCGCGCGTGGCGGGGTCGTCTCCCCGGCCGGGGGCGGCGGGCGCGTCGCGGCGGGGCAGCCGGACGATGCCGGCGTACCGGCCCGAGCGGGGCCGCCAGAACGACCACATGCCCTGGGCCTCCAGGACGGGCGAGGGGTGCGGCGGCGCGGCCGGGTCCTGGGCGGCGACCACGACGACGTACCGGTCGACCGCGGGGACGCCGAGCGCGGCGGCGGCTGCCGAGGCGACGGCGGGGTCGTCGGCGCGGCCGTCGAGCAGCGCCTCGAAGAGGGCGACGCGCCGGGTGTCCTGGCGGCTCTGGAGTTCCAGCTGGGCGATCCGGTACGCGTCGGCCATCGCGACCGAGTAGCGGTCGATGGTCTCCCAGACGCCGCTCGCCATGTCCAGTTCGACGTCCCGGCTGTCCGACTCCCGCCCCGCCCGTACCCGGAGGTGCTCGGCCATGACCTGCCAGAGCACCCGGCCGCCGCGCCGGTAGGCCTGCAGCACGGTGTCGAGCGGCACGCCCTGATCGGCACGGCGGCGGCCGGTCTCGCGGGCGGCCCACTCGAAGTCGCCGCCGGTCGCTTCGAGGCCGCCGAAGTCCTCCAGGGCGCGCAGCAGGTTGTCGCGGCAGATCTCCCAGAGGTCGTCGCGGGTGACGGGAGCGCCGGAGGCGTACGTACCGGAGTGGGCGCGGATGTCGTCGACGGCGCGGTCGGTGAGCCGGTCGATGTCGGCGAGCATCGTCGTGGCGAGGGAGCGGCGGAGCGCGCCGGCGCCTGCGCCGCCCAGGGGGGTGCGGGTCCTCCCGCTCGCGCCGGAGCGCGCCCCGGCGGGCCCACCGGGCACCGCCGGGTGGTGCGTCATGGCCGGGCTCCCGGGTTGTGCGTCATGGCTGGCACCGTAGCGCCGGATTTTGGCGAATGCCACGGGACGGACGGGCGGGCGGGGCCGCTGCCCACCTCGGCGGGCCACATGGTGGGCGTCTGCACATGGCATCCGGGCGGCGCCTCGACGGATTCTGTGCCGTGTCACCGATCGTCAACAGAGCTGTTGACTCCGCGTCCCTGGAGCGTGTCATGTCACTGAGCGTCGCCGGCGTGCTGGGCGAGTCCGCCCGCCACTTCCCCGACCGGATCGCGGTCGTCGAGGGCGGCACCCGGCTCACCTACGGGGAGCTGTGGGCGGAGGCGCTGCGCTGCGCCGCGGGGCTGCGCGAGGCGGGGGTGAAGCCGGGCGACCGGCTGGCCGTCCTGCTGCCGAACACGATCGAGTTCCTGCGCGTGTACTACGGGGCGCTCGCGGCAGGTGCGACCGTCGTCCCCGTTCACGCCCTGCTCGTCGCCGACGAGGTGCGGTACGTCCTGGAGCACAGCGGCGCGGTGGGCATCGTGAGCGGCGGACCGCTGTGGGCGGTCGCCGACGAGGCGGCCCGGGCGGCCGGCGTGCGGGCGTTCCAGGGGGCGCCCCCGGCGCGGGAGCCGCTGGCCGCGGCCGAGCCGGCCGAGCCCTCCGACACTGCGGTGATCCTCTACACGAGCGGGACGACGGGCCGTCCTAAGGGCGCCCTGCTCACCCATCTCAACATCGTCATGAACGCCTCCGTGACCGCGCAGGACCTGCTCGGGCTCGGCACGGGCGACGTGGTCCTCGGCTGTCTGCCGCTCTTCCACAGCTACGGCCAGACCTGCGCGATGAACGGGACGCTCCGCAAGGGGGCGACGCTGGTCCTGATGCCCCGGTTCAGCGGCCCCGCGGCCCTTCAGGTGCTCGCCGACGAGGGCGTCACCGTCTTCATGGGGGTGCCGACGATGTACCACGCCCTGGTGGAGGCGGCGGCCGGCTCCGAGGTGCGTCCCGCGGCCCTGCGCGCCGCCGTGTCGGGCGGGGCGGCGCTGCCGGTCGCGGTCCTGGAGCGCTTCGAGGAGACGTTCGACACCCAGGTCCTGGAGGGGTACGGCCTGACGGAGACCTCGCCGGTCGCCACCTTCAACCAGCCGCACCTGGGCCGCAGGCCGGGGACGGTCGGGCATCCGGTCTGGGGTGTCGAGGTGGGCGTCGCCGACGCGGCCGTCGACCGGCGGGTCGTGCTGCTCGCGGACGGCGAGGTCGGCGAGGTCGTGGTGCGCGGGCACAACGTCTTCGCCGGGTACCTCGACGACCCGGAGGCGACGGCGGCGGCGGTCGTGGACGGCTGGTTCCGTACCGGTGACCTGGGCGTACGGGACGAGGACGGCTTCCTGCGGATCGTCGACCGGAAGAAGGACCTGGTCATCCGGGGCGGCTTCAACATCTACCCGCGCGAGGTGGAGGAGGTGCTGGTGCGCCACCCCTCGGTCTCGGAGGTCGCCGTGATCGGCGTCCCCGACGAGGCGAAGGGCGAGGAGGTGTGCGCGGTGGTGGTACGCCGGGAGGGCGCGGCCCCCCTCTCCGCGGAGGAGCTCGTGGACTGGTCACGGGAGCGCCTCGGCCGCCACAAGTACCCGCGGCTCGTGCGCTTCGTCGAGGAGCTGCCGCTGGGCCCGACGGGCAAGGTCCTGAAGCGGGCTCTGGTCTGAAGCGACGACGGCGGGAGGGACGGAAACGATGGCTGAGCAGGTTCCCGAGGTCGGCACCCGGTCCGGGGCGCTGCGGGGTGTCCTGAAGGACGGCGTGGCCGCCTTCCTCGGAGTGCCCTACGCGGGGGCGCCGGTGGGCCCGCTGAGGTTCCGGGCGCCGGAACCGGCCGTACCGTGGCACGGGGTGCGGGAGGCCGGGGCCTTCGGCCCGACGGCGCCGAAGCGCCCGTACGCCCCGCCGCTCGACGCGCTCCTTCCGGACCCGGACATCGCGGGTGACGACTGCCTGAACCTGAACGTGTGGGCGCCGTGGGCGGGTTCGGCGCCGCTCGCGCCGGACCCTGCGGAGGGTGGGCTCCCGGTCATGGTCTGGATCCACGGCGGGTCGCTGATCCACGGCTCCTCGGCGGTCCCGGTCTACGACGGCACCGCCTTCGCCCGGGACGGGGTGGTCCTCGTCTCGGTCAACTACCGGCTCGGCGTGGAGGGCTTCGGGGTCTTCCCCGACGCTCCCGCGAACCTCGGCCTCCGCGACCAGATCGCCGCGCTGACCTGGGTGCGGGAGAACATCACGGCCTTCGGCGGGGACCCGGACCGGGTGACGGTGTTCGGCGAGTCGGCGGGCGCGATCTCGATCGCCGCGCTGCTCGCCTCGCCGCTCGCGCGGGGCCTGTTCCGGCGGGCGGTGGTGCAGAGCGGCGCCCCGATCGCCCGGCCGCTCGCCGAGGCCCGGACGACCACGGAGGCGGTGGCCGCGCGGCTGAAGGTGCCGGCCACGGCGGAGGCGTTCGCGCGCGTGGACCGGGAGCGGCTGCTCGCGGCGCAGACGGAGGTGACCGGCAAGGGGTCGCCCCTGAGCGGCGGGCACGCGTTCCAGATCGTCGTGGACGGTGAGGTGCTGCCGCGCGATCCGGCGGAGGCGCTCGCGGACGGGGCGTCGGCCGGGGTGGACCTCCTGATGGGCACCACCACGGAGGAGTACCGGCTGTGGTTCGTGCCGGGCGGGGTCGTCGACCGGGTGGGCCCGCTGCTCCAGCGGATCCTGCTGTGGAAGACGAAGGTGCCGTCCCGGGCGGCCCGGGTGTACCGGGCGGGCCGCCCGTCGGAGAAGCCGGGCGAGGTCCTGGGCGCGCTCGCCACGGACAAGCTGCTGCGGATCCCGCTGAACAGGCTCGCGGACAGCCGTCTGGCCTCCGGCGCGCCGGGCGGAACGTATCTGTACGAGTTCGGCTGGCGCTCGCCGGTCCTCGGCCTCGGCGCCTGTCACGCGCTGGAACTCGGCTTCGTCTTCGACACGCTCGACCTGCCGGAGACCCGTGCCCTGACGGGCCCGGACGCGCCCCGCGACCTGGCGGCGGCGATGCACGCGGCCTGGGTGGCCTTCGCGAGGACGGGCGAGCCGGGCTGGCGCCGGTGGGACCCGGCCCGCCCGGTGATGACCTTCGGCCCGGACGCCCCCACCGTGGTGGAGGCCCCGCGGGAGGCCGAACGGCGGGCGTGGGACGGCTGACCTTCCGGGGCGGCCTCGCGCACGGCCTCCCGCACGGGAATCAGGCCATGGGGCGGCTGGTTGACGCGGAGGACAAGGAGCGGGACCGCGCCGAGGAGAGGCAGCAGACGAGATGAGCGTCGACACCACGACCACCGAAGCGACCGGGTACTCCGCGTCCGAGACGGTACGGCGGATCCTGACGTCCACGGGCGACACCTGGGCGGTGGTCGGGCTCTCCTCGAACCGGTCACGGGCCGCGTACGCGGTGGCTGCCGTCCTCCAGCGCCACGGCAAGCGGATCGTCCCGGTCCACCCGAAGGCGGAGACGGTCCACGGCGAGCGGGGTTACGCCTCCCTTGCCGACATCCCCTTCCCCGTCGACGTCGTCGACGTGTTCGTCAACAGCGAGCAGGCGGGCGGGATCGCCGACGAGGCCGTCGCCATCGGCGCCAAAGCGGTCTGGTTCCAGCTGGACGTGATCGACGAGGCGGCCTTCGCCCGTACCCGTGAGGCCGGCCTGGACATGGTCATGGACCGCTGCCCCGCGATCGAGTTCCCGCGGCTGGGCTGACGCCTGCACACCGCGTGCGGCGTACCGCTCACGCCGTACCGCACCGCGCTCAGCCGAGCGGTACGCCCAGTCCTTCCAGCACGACCGCGCCCGGGAGCTGGGCGAAGGCCTTGCCCGGCAGGATCAGCTTGCCGCGGCGACGGCCGCTGCCGACCAGGACCCACTCGGTGTCCACCACGGCGGCGTCCACGAGGAGCGGCCAGGCGGCGGGCAGACCGACGGGGGTGATGCCGCCGTACTCCATGCCGGTCTCGCCGGTCGCGGTGTCCATCGGCGCGAACGAGGCCTTGCGGGCGCCGAGGTGCTTGCGTACGACGCCGTTGACGTCGACCCGGGTCGCCGACTTCACCACGCACGCGGCCAGGGTCGTCGTCTCGCCGCGCCTGCCCGCGACGACCACGCAGTTGGCGGACTCGTCCAGCAGCGCGGGCCCGTAGTGCTCCACGAAGACGGCGGTGTCGGCGATGGCCGGGTCGGTGTCCACGTACAGCAGCCGGTCGGCCGGGACGGGCCCGGTCCAGGCGCGGACGGCGGCGGCGACGGGGCCGGTCAGCAGGTCGAGGCAGTCGGGGGCGGGCGTGGCGTCGTCGAAGTCTCCGATGGGTGCGCGCATGGCCGCACGGTAACAACCGCCGTACGGCGCCCGGCGGCTCGTCTCAGCGTACGGGCGGGATGGAGACCGCCATGGTCATCTCGACCGGCTCGGCTCCGTCGTTGCGGTACGCGTGCGCCTTGTGGGCCTCGAAGACGGCGGAGCTGCCGGCGGGCAGCGGGTGCTCCTCGCCGTCCACGACGAGGGTGAGCTCGCCCGAGGTGACGTGGAGCAGCTCGACCGTGCCCTCCGGGTGCGGGTCCGAGGCGCTGCCGTCGCCCGGCATGAGGGTCCACGCCCAGAGCTCCAGGGGACCGCGGGCCTCGGTGCCGACGAGGAGTGTGGTGTGGCTGCCGGTGGAGGTGGACCACATGCGGACGGCCTGCTCCGGCGGGACGAGACGGACCTGGGGGCCCTGCTCGTAGTCGAGGAGGGTCGTGATGGAGACGCCGAGGGCGTCGGCCAGCTTCACGGTCGTGCCGACGCTGGGGTTCGTCCTGGCCTGCTCGATCTGGATGATCATGCCGCGGCTGACTCCGGCCCGTGCGGCGAGCGCGTCCAGGGTGAAGCCCCGTTCCTTGCGCCAGCGCTTCAGGTTCCGGGCGAGCGACTGCGTGAGCTGATCGAGGTCCGACACATTCCGTCCAATATTTTGCATGACAGAGTTCAAGGTACTGAACTACGGTGAGGTGCACCCGAATGTTCACTGCACTGTACTGCCGTCCCTGACTGCGAGGCCTCATGACCGTGCTGTTCGCCCTGGCCACCAGCGTCCTGTGGGGCTTCGCCGACTTCGGCGGCGGGCTCCTCACGCGCCGGATACCGGCCCTCACGGTCGTCGTGGTCTCGCAGATCCTCGCGGTCCTCGTCCTGGGCGCCGTCGTCCTCGCGACCAGCGCGTGGACCGAGGCGGGACCCGAGCTCTGGTACGCGGTCGGGGCGGGCGTCGTCGGCCCGGCCGCCATGCTCGCCTTCTACAAGGCGCTCGCCCTCGGCCCCATGGGCGTCGTCTCCCCGCTCGGCTCGCTCGGTGTCATCGTCCCGGTGTCGGTCGGCCTCCTCGTGGGCGACCGGCCGGGGCTGCTCCAGTTCGCCGGGATCGCGGTGGCGATCGTCGGCGTGCTCCTCGCCGGCGGACCGGAGCTGCGCGGGGCACCCGTGCAGCGGCAGGCGGTGCTCCTGACCGTCGTCGCGGCCTTCGGCTTCGGCTCGGTGATGGCGCTCATCGCCGAGGCCTCCACCACGATCACCGGCCTGTTCCTCGCCCTCTTCGTCCAGCGCGTCACCAACGTCCTGGTGGGCGGCGGAGCCCTGTACGCCTCGGTGCGGCGCGGCGGCCGCGCCCTCCCCGAGGGCGGCCCCCAGGTCATCCGCGCGGCGCTCCCGGCCCTGGCCTTCGTCGGCCTCGCCGACGTCGCGGCCAACGGCACGTACGCGATCGCCGCCCAACAGGGCCCGGTCACCGTCGCCGCCGTACTGGCCAGCCTCTACCCGGTGGTGACGGCCCTCGCGGCCCGCGGCTTCCTCAAGGAACGCCTCCGCGCGATCCAGGCCGCGGGCGCGGGCCTCGCCCTGGTGGGCACGGTCCTGCTCGCCACCGGCTGAAGTCCGTCGCGGCGATCAGGAAGGCACGGCCTCGGAGCTGCCGGCGCGGCCGGCCTCCCAGGCCGCGAGGGCCGCGAGCTGCGCGGCGGTGACGTGCTCCGGGATCGGGACGGGGGCCGGGGTCCGCAGCGGCGGCTGCCAGCCCTTCTCCGGGTCCCAGCCGCGGACGACCTTCGCGGGGGCGCCCGCCACGACCGAGTGGTCCGGCACCTCGCCGCGTACCACCGCGCCCGCCGCGACCACCACGTTCCGGCCGAGCCTCGCACCGGGAAGGATCACGGCGCCGGTGCCCAGCCAGCAGCCGGGGCCGATGGTGACCGGCTCCGAGCGGGGCCACTGGCGGCCCACCGGCTCGTCCGGGTCGTCGTAGCTGTGATTGGTCGAGGTGATGTAGACGTACGGGCCGCAGTACGTGTCCGAGCCGATGGTCACCCTGGCGTCGGCGATCACGTGGCTGCCCCGGCCGAGGACGACCCCGTCACCGAGCGTCAGAACGGTGTCCGGTCCCAGGTCGAGGCCCGGCAGCATCCCCGCCGTCAGCGTGACCTGCTCGGCGACGATGCAGCACTCGCCGATCTCGATCCACGGCTCGCCGAAGACCGTGCCCTGCGGGAAGGCCAGCCGGGTGCCCGCGCCGAGACGGCGGAAGCGCAGCCTGCCGGGGTGCTCGGCGGTGACGGATCCGGTCTCCTGCACCCAGCGCCAGCCGCCCTGCACGGCACGGGCGAGGACCCGGCGCCGCCAGGCGGCGAGGGATGAGAACGTGTTTCTGTTCCTGGGCACCCGGACACCGTAGTCGGCGCCGTCGTGCCTGATCGGTGCGGTGCGCTGTGATGTCCGTCATGGACGCGGCATAGGGTGCGCCGGGGAACCCCCGGGCGCGACACGACGGCTGACGATCAGGAGCGAACCATGACAGAGGCGTTGATCAAGGGTGTGGGCGGCAAGGAGCCGCGGATCGATCCGACCGCCTTCACCGCCCCGACCTCCGTGGTCCTCGGCGAGGTGACGCTCGGTGCCCGGGCCAGCGTCTGGTACCACACGGTGCTGCGCGCGGACTGCGGTCCCATCGCGATCGGCGAGGACTCCAACATCCAGGACAACAGCACGGTCCACGTCGACCCGGGCTTCCCCGTCTCGATCGGGGCCCGCGTGACCGTCGGTCACAACGCGACCGTGCACGGCTGCGTCATCGAGGACGACGTCCTCGTCGGCATGGGGGCGACCGTCCTCAACGGGGCGCGGATCGGCGCCGGGTCGCTCGTCGCCGCGCAGGCGCTCGTCCCGCAGGGGATGGAGATCCCGCCGGGCTCGCTCGTGGCGGGCGTCCCGGCGAAGGTGCGCCGCCCGCTGACCGAGGAGGAGCAGGCGGGCATCAAGCTCAACGCCGAGATGTACCTGCTGCTCGCCAAGGGCCACGCCGAGGCCTTCTCGGACTGACGGGCTCCGGACGCGAACCGAGCGGCCCCGTACGCGGACGGAGAAGGGCGGCACCCGCTGGAGGGTGCCGCCCTTCTTCTCGTACGCAGGGGGCTCAGTCCGCGACCGCGACCGGCTCCCGCTCCGGCTCGGGCGCGTCGGCCCGCTCCGCCGCGGCCTTCTTGGCGCGGTTCCTGATGATCAGCATGGAGGCGAGACCGATCAGGACGGCGAGGACCAGGCCGAGCCAGGAGAAGCGCTTCAGCCATGCCTCGGCGACGATGCCGACCGAGTAGATGACGGCCGTCGTGCCGCCGGCCCAGAGGATGCCGCCGAAGACGTTGGCGATGAGGAACTTCCAGTACGGCATGTGCAGCACGCCCGCGAGCGGCCCGGCGAAGATGCGGAGCAGGGCGATGAAACGGCCGAAGAAGACCGCCCACATGCCCCACTTCTCGAAGGACCTCTCGGCGAGGCCGATGTTCGCCTCGCTGAAGTGCTTGGGGAACTTCTTGCCCAGCCAGGCGAGCAGCGGCCGGCCGCCCTTGCGGCCGATCGCGTAGCCGATCGAGTCGCCGATGATCGCGCCGGCGGTGGCGCAGCCACCGAGCACCCACGGGTTGATGTCACCGTGCTGCGAGGCGAGCAGCGCCGAACTCACGAGCACGATCTCGCCGGGGAGCGGGATGCCCAGGCTCTCCAGCCCGATCACCACTCCCACGAGAACGTAGACGGCGACCGCCGGGATCGTCTCCAGCCACTCCTGGACGTGCAACGCGGCTTCCTCCCGTTTCGACTGCGATGCCGCGCGGGCCCCTGGTCGAGGGCCGTGGCGCGGGCGCGCACCGCGGCGGGCACGCCGGGGCAGCCTACCCGGTCGCAGCGAACGCGCCCCGCCGCCGGCCACCCGGGAGCACGGCCGCCCCCGCACCTTCGGGAGGTCCTCCAGGAGATGCGGGGGCGGCCGTGGCGTCCGAGGGTCAGCTGTTCGGACGCAGGGTCCAGACGACGGTCATCTCGCCGGTCACGGCGCCGTCCTCGCGGGTGATGTCGATCCGCACCGGGAACTCCGGCCGCTCCCCGGCGTCGAGTTCGGCGACGATCTCGGCGGCCGGGCGGCCGAGCGTGGCGGTGGCCGTGACGACGCCCATGGCGAGCTTCTTGTAGCCGATCTCGGCCTTGACGGCGAGCGGTACGGCGCGGCTCAGCTGGTCGCCGAAGGCGGCGAGCACGATGGCGCCGCTGGCGGACTCGGCGAGCGTGAACATCGCTCCGGCGTGGGGGCCGCCGAGGTGGTTGTGGTAGGCGGGCTGGTCCGGCAGGCGCACGACGGCGCGCTCGGCGGTGGTCTCCAGGAACTCCAGGTTCAGGGTTCCGGCCATGGGCACCGTGGCGGCGAGCATCTCGCCGACGGTCATCTGGTCTGCGCTCATGGACCGCGATGTTACCCACGAGTAGCCGAGCTTGGCCATCCCTCGCGCGTCCGCGGTCCGGGGGCGGGCGTGGTCGAGCCGCCTCCGCACCTCTATGGTTACTGGCCATGTGGCCAGGACAGCAGCCGCCCGGGGGCGAGCAGAACCCGCAGGACCAGAGTCAGAATCCCTACCAGCAGTCGGGGTACCAGCAGCCGAACCCGTATCAGCAGCCGCCGACCCAGCCCGGGTACCCGCAGCCGCCGACGCAGCCCGGCTACCCGCAGCAGCCGCCCACGCAGCCCGGATACCCCCAGCAGGGGTACGCCCAGCAGCCCGGTTACGGCCAGCCGAACCCGTACCAGCAGCCGACCATGCCGCAGCAGTACGCGGTGCCGGGCCCGGGGCAGCCCGGCGGCCCCGGCGGCGGCAAGAAGAAGCAGACGACCCTCGTGGCGATCGTCGCCGCGATCGCCGTGGTCGCCGCGGCGGGCGTCACCGGCTATCTGGTGCTCGGCGGGGACGACGACGAGAAGCCGCTCGCCGACGGCAAGCCGACGGGGTCCGCCTCGGCACCCGCGACGCCGACGACGGACCCCAGCAGCTCGCCGTCGCTCGCCAACCCGCGCGACGGCGCGGCCCAGCAGCCGACGATCCCCGGCTGGAAGGTCGTCCACAACCCGAAGTACGGCACCCTCTTCGACGTACCGCCGGAGTGGCAGGTGCTGAAGCCCGGCACGATCACCTTCTTCGAGGACGAGAAGAAGAACGACGGCAGCGCCCTCGTGACGATGTCGGGGCCGACGCGCCTCAAGAGCGAGTGGTGCACCTACGACACCGACAAGAACGGCACCGCGGAGACCTGGGGCCTGGCCACCGCCGGCACCAAGGGCGGCCAGGGCGCCAAGGACACCGCGTCCGCCGCGCGCGGCGAGGCGGGTACCTGGGTGTGGGGCGGCTACGCGCAGCACATGCCGCAGAGCACCATCAAGATCTCCAAGCCCGTGCCGTACACGACGAAGTCCGGCCTCACCGGGAGCATGGCGACCGCCACGGCGCCGGGCGTGAAGAAGCGCAACAAGTGCGAGTCGGACGGCAAGTCCATCGCCTTCACCTTCAAGAACAACGCCGGCGACTTCTCGACCTTCGTGCTCTACGGGGCCGACGGCGTGGCCGACGAGCTGCCGGACGCCACCATCCGTCAGATCCTCTCCACGGTCCGCCTCGTACCGAAGTCCTGACGGCCCGGAGGGGACGGGCCGGTCTCGGCCCGCCCCCTCCGCCACCGCCTCTTCCGGCCGCGTGATCAGACCGTCCGGATATCGGTTTGGCATCCGGGCGGGCCGACAGGGATAGTCCCGGGGTGACCAGACCCGCCGCCGCCCTCCGCACCCCGCTCGGTTCCCGCCGCCCCGACTGGGCCGGACGCAACTACGTCCTCCTCACCGCCGCCACGGTCGTGACCAACCTCGGCACGCACGGCGCCCTGATCGCCACGACCTGGGCCGTGTTCGAGGCCGGGGGCGACGCGGGCGACGTCGGGCTCGTGGCCATGGCGCGCTTCCTGCCGCTCGTGCTCTTCCTGCTGATCGGCGGCGCCCTGGCCGACCGGGTGCCCCGGCACCGGGTGATGGTCGCCGCCAACACGCTCAACTGCGTCTCGCAGGCCGTGTTCGCCGCCCTCGTCCTCGCCGGAGAGCCCCGCATCTGGCAGATGATGGTGCTCACCGCGCTCTGCGGCACCGGCCAGGCCTTCTTCAACCCGGCGGCCGAGGGCATGCTGATGGCCAGCGTCAGCGGCGAGCAGGCGAGCCGCGCCTTCGCCGTCTACCGGATGGCCATGCACGGCGCGACCATCGGCGGCGCCGCCCTCGGCGGCGCTCTGGTGGCCTTCGTCGGGCCGGGCTGGGTGCTCCTGATCGACGCGGTCGCCTTCGCCGTCGCGGGAGGGATGCGCGCCTTCCTCGACGTCAGCGGTATCCCCGAACGCGGCCCCGGCGGCGGCCTGTTCGCCGATCTGCGGGAGGGCTGGCACGAATTCGTCGGCCGGCCCTGGCTGTGGTCGATCGTCGCCCAGTTCTCCGTTGTGGTGGGCCTGATCGGCGCGGTCGAGTCGGTGTACGGACCGCTGGTCGCCCGCGCCGAGCTGGGAGGCGCGCGCCCCTGGGGCATCGCGCTCGCCGCGTACGGCGTGGGAACGCTCGCGGGCGCCGTCCTGATGACCCGGTGGAAACCGCGCCGGATGCTGTTCGTCGGCACCCTGTTCGTGTTCCCGATCGCGCTGCCGTCGGCCGCGCTCGCCGTCCCCCTCGACGCCGTGGGGCTCACGGCCGCGATGTTCGTGAGCGGCGTGGCCATCGAGGTCTTCGGCGTCTCCTGGATGACGGCCATGCACCAGGAGATCCCGGAGGAGAAGCTGTCCCGGGTCTCGGCCTACGACTGGTTCGGCTCGACGGCCCTGCTGCCGCTGACGACGGCGCTCGCGGGCCCCACGGAGAGCGCGTTCGGCCGGAGCGAGGCGCTGTGGGGCGCGGCGGCGCTCATGGTGCTCGTCACCGCCCTCGTCCTGCTGGTGCCGGACGTACGGAATCTGACCCGGCGTGCGCACACGAAGGAGATCGCGGGCGGCGCTGACCCGGCGCCCGTACCGGCGCCGGCGACCGCGGCCGGCCCGGCCTCAGCCGATGCCGAAGGCGCCGTCCGGCGGAACGGGTGAGGGGACGGCCCCGGCGTCGAGGACCGGTTCCGCGTTCCCGGTGAACCGGTCGAGCGCCTCCCCGTGCTCCACGCGCGCGGGGAAGGCGTCCGCCGCGGCCCGTCGCGCGAGGTGGGCGGTGTCGATCTCACGGCCGGAGGCGACCAGGACGGCGTTCCCGAAGCGGCGGCCGCGCAGTACGGGCGGTTCGGCGATCAGCGCCAGTTCGGGGAAGACGGTCGCGAGGGTGGCGAGCTGGGAGCGGAGGAAGGTGAAGGGTGCCCCGTCGGCCAGGTTGGCGGCGTAGATCCCGTCGGGCCGCAGAACGCGCCGGACCTCGCGCGCGTACTCCACGGAGGTGAGGTGGGCGGGCACGCGCGAGCCGCCGAAGACGTCGCCGACGACGAGATCGGCCGAGGCGTCGGGCGCCGCCTCCAGCCACCGCCGGGCGTCCGCGGCGTGCACGGTGATCCCCGAGTCGTCGGGCAGCGGCAGGTGCTCCGTGACCAGGGCGAGCAGCCCGCGGTCCGCCTCGACCACGTCCTGGCGCGAGTCGGGCCGGGTGACGGCGACGTACCGGGGCAGGGAGAGCGCGCCGCCGCCCAGGTGCAGGACGTCCAGCGGTTCGCCGTCGTCGGCCGCGCCGTCGACGACGTGGGCGAGCCGGCGCGCGTACTCGAACTCCAGGTACGCCGGGTCGTCGAGGTCGACGTACGACTGGGGCGCGCCGTCGACCGTCAGGAGCCAGGCCCGCTCCCGGTCCACGTCGGGCATGAGGCGCGCGGTGCCCTGGTCGACCTCGCGGAGGACGGGAATGTGCTCGTTCACGTGCTCATTGTGCCGGGGCGGGGCCATGGAGCGGACTCAGAGGTGCTTGAGGGCCTCACGGACGGAGAGCGGCGAGAGGCGGCCGGAGTTCGCGGCGACGAAGGCCCGTACCTCGGCGGGAGCTGTCCTGGCGTACTCGCGCAGGGCCCAGCCGATGGCCTTGCGGAGGAAGAAGTCGGTGTCGGGAGCGCGGCGCAGGCAGTGGGCGAAGAGCCGGTCGGCGTCCGTGGCCTCCTTGAAGCGGAGCTGGTGGAGGAGCGCGGTGCGGGCCACCCACAGGTCCTCGTCCTCGATCCACCGGTCCATCTCGTCGCCGAGGGAGGGATCGGCCGCGACGAGGGCGCCGACGACATGGGCGGCGAGGTGGTCGACGGTGTCCCACCACGGGACGGTGGTGACGAGCCGACGGGCGACGGGCAGGAAGCCGGAGGAGCAGCGCCTCACATGGCGGCGGAGGTAGTCGACGGCGAAGTAGTGGTACTCGCGCTCGGGCAGGTCGAAGCAGCGCAGGGCGATGGCGACGCAGTCGGCCTCGGTGGGGCGCGGCGTGCCGTCGAGGACGGTACGGGAGAGGGCGCGGCGCTCCGGGGCGCGCACGCCGAGGAAGGGGGCGACGCCCTTCATGTACGCGACCATCTCCTGGGCGCGGAAGGGGTTCCCCGCGGCCGGGTAGATCGTGGTGAGCCGGTCGAGGACGGTGTCGGCGAGGGCGCCGGCGGGGAGGGAGCCCTGAACGGGGCCACCGGCCGGCCGTACGACGTCGTTCAAGGAGCCCTCCCGATGCGGGGGGCTCCTGGATCCGGCCCCGGCGGACATGACGCACATTACGGCGATCATACGGACGCGTCCGTTACTCTCCCCGAATGCTCGCTCCCGCGCCCCGGCCGCCGGGCTCCCTCGCCTTCCGCTGCTCCCGGGCCCTGCTCGCGCCCCGCGCGCGGCTCTCGCTCCTCGCGCTCCTGCTGGCCACGGCGGCGGCCCTCGTACTCCTCTACGAGCCGCAGCGGCTGCTCTCGTCCGGCTGGCCGCCGCAGACGGGCGGCGCCGGGGCGGTACTGCTCTTCGGTCTCGCGTACGGGGTGTGCACGGCGGCGTTCGTACCGCGGCCGGTGCTCAATCTGGCGGCGGGCGCGCTGTTCGGTTCCGCCGCCGGTCTGACGGCGGCGGTGGCGGGGACGGTCCTGGGAGCCGGGATCGCCTTCACCCTCGGCCGGTTCCTGGGGCAGGACGCGCTGCGGCCGCTGCTGCGGGGGCGCTGGCTGACGGCGGCGGACGGGCAGCTGAGCCGGCACGGGTTCCGTTCGATGCTGGCGATCCGGCTGTTCCCCGGGGTGCCGTTCGCCGCGGCCAACTACTGCGCCGCGGTCTCCCGGATGGGGTACGCGCCGTTCCTCCTGGCGACGGCGCTCGGCTCGGTGCCCAACACGGCGGCGTACGTCGTGGCGGGCGCCCAGGCCGGTTCGCCGGGTTCGCCGGCCTTCCTCTTCTCGGCCGGGTTCATCGTCCTGTCGGGCCTGGCCGCGGCGGTGGTGGCCTGGCGCAAACGACACGGCCTGCGGGCCCCCGCTCCCGCCGTGGAGAACACACCGGACAGCACCCCGGAGCCGGAGCCGGTGGGCACCCCCTAGGGCAGGTCCCGTGGGAGGCCTGAGCACGGGCCCGTCATCTTGGGACGGTACGCTGCGCACGATCTTCTGACCGCACACGTACATACGGGACGGCCCTAGCCCCATGAGTTGGTTTGAATCGTTCATCCTCGGACTCGTCCAGGGGCTGACGGAGTTCCTTCCCATCTCCTCCAGCGCGCATCTCCGTCTCACGGCGGCGTTCGCCGGCTGGGAAGACCCGGGTGCGGCCTTCACCGCGATCACCCAGATCGGCACGGAGACCGCGGTCCTGATCTACTTCCGCAAGGACATCGCCCGGATCGTCTCGGCGTGGTTCCGTTCCCTCACCGACAAGTCGATGCGCTCCGACCACGACGCCCAGATGGGCTGGCTGGTGATCGTCGGCTCGATCCCGATCGGTGTCCTCGGCATCACGCTCAAGGACCAGATCGAGGGCCCGTTCCGCGACCTGCGGCTGATCGCCACGACCCTGATCGTGATGGGCATCGTCCTCGGCATCGCGGACCGGCTGGCCGCCCGCGACGAGATCGGCGGCCGTCACCGGTCGGTCCGCGTCCGCAAGACGCTCAAGGACCTCGGCGTGAAGGACGGCCTGATCTTCGGCGTCTGCCAGGCGATGGCCCTCATCCCGGGCGTCTCCCGCTCGGGCGCGACGATCTCCGGCGGTCTGCTCATGGGCTACACCCGCGAGGCGGCCGCGCGCTACTCCTTCCTCCTCGCCATCCCGGCCGTGCTCGCCTCTGGCGCGTACGAGCTGAAGGACGCGGGCGAGGGACACGTCTCCTGGGGTCCGACGATCTTCGCCACGATCATCGCCTTCATCGTCGGCTACGCGGTGATCGCCTGGTTCATGAAGTTCATCACCACGAAGTCGTTCATGCCGTTCGTGATCTACCGCATCCTGCTCGGCATCCTGCTGTTCATCCTGGTCGGCACGGACGTACTGAGCCCCCACGCGGGCGAGTCCGGGCACTGACGCCCGCGCACGACGCATGACGAAGGGCGGGCCGGAACCTCCGGCCCGCCCTTCGTCGTGCGGGTCAGCCCTGGTAGGGCACGCGGGCGATCTCCTTGATGCCGCCCAGGGTGCCCCACTCGTTCTTGCCGAGCCGGGTCAGCGGTCGCATCAGCGCCATCTCGGGGTGGCCCTCGACCATGACGGACTCGTCGACGGCGGCGTGCACGACGCGGCCGAAGACGACCGTCGAGTCGCCGATCCGCAGCGTGCTGTGCAGCTCGCACTCGAGCGCCACCGGCGACTGCGCCACCCTCGGCGGCTTCACCCGCAGGCTCGGCTCGCGCTCGACGCCGCAGGCCTCGAACTCGCTCACCCCGCGCGGGAAGTCGGTCGCCGTGGCGTTGATCTGCTCGAAGAGGCCCTCGGGGGCGAGGTTGACCACGAACTCGCCCGTCTCCTCGACGTTCCGCAGCGAGTCCTTGCGTCCGACGGACGTGAACTGCACGACCGGGGGCGAGACCGAGGCGATGGTGAAGAAGGAGTGCGGGGCGAGGTTGTCCGTCCCGTCGGCCGACGACGTGGAGACCCAGGCGATCGGCCGGGGCACGACGGTGGCGGTGAGCAACCGGTAGAAGGAGGTGCGGTCGCTCAGTTCGGGATCGATGTTCACGCGCATGCCGGACAGTATGACCGCCTCGCCGGAACTCTCCGTGCGCACGCCTCTCGGCCGACTCCCCGGGTGCGCCCCCGAACTCCGCCCGCGCACACCCCTTGGCCCATGACCTGGCCTGCCCCGACACTGATCCGATGACGCAGCGCGTGGACCTCGCGACCGTGATGGACCGACTCGCCGTCGACGACCTGATCACCGGGTACGCGGCGGCCGTGGACGACGCCGACTGGGCCGCCTACCTGGCCCTGTTCGCGCCGGAGGGCCGGGCCGACTACCGGGGCGCGGGCGGCGTCGAGGGCCCGGCGGCCGAAGTGGCCGACTGGCTCGCCGAGACGATGACGCTCTTCCCCGTACGCCAGCACCTCATCGTGAACCGGCGGGTCCTCTTCCGGGAGCGGGAGGGGTATCCGGAACCGGGCGACACGGCGGACGTACGCGCCGACTACGTCAACCCGATGCGGTTCGCCTCCGGCGAGGACTTCGTCTGCGGGGGCCGGTACGCGTTCGCGGCCGTACGGACCGCCGAGGGCTGGCGGCTGCGGTCGGTCGTCGTCGACGAGCGGTGGCGGCGGCACCGGTGAGAAGGCGTACGGTCCCCGGCCCGGACGGCCCGCCGGGCCGCGCCGGGAGCCGACACGCCCGACACTGAAGGCGAGGGCGGGAGGCATGCCATGCGGAGGGCGTTCGCGAGACGGGAGCGGCCCCGGGCCGAGGCCGGGGGCCCCGGCCAGGACCGGGGTGCGCCGCGGCGGCGCGGTGCCGTCCGTTCGCTGCTCGCCGTCTGCTGCGGGGCACTGCCCGCGCTGTCCTTCCCCGCACCCGGCCTGTGGTGGTGGGCGTATCTGGCGCTCGTCCCCTGGCTGCTCCTGCTCCGTACGGCTCCGGGGGCGCGCCGCGCCGCTCTGGACGGCTGGCTGGGCGGCATCGGTTTCGTGCTCGCCGTGCATCACTGGCTGCTGCCCAGCCTGCATGTGTTCCTCCTGCCGGTGGCCGCGCTGCTCGGCCTGCTGTGGCTGCCCTGGGGGTGGCTCGTACGGTCGCTGCTCGGCGGTGCGCCGCCGTCAGCGGCCCGAGCCGGCGCGGCGCTCCTCGCCGTCCCCTCCGGCTGGCTCCTCATCGAGTCGGTCCGCTCCTGGGAGGGGCTCGGCGGCCCGTGGGGGCTGCTCGGGGCGAGCCAGTGGGAGGTTCCGGCGGCGCTGCGGCTCGCCTCGGTCGGCGGGGTCTGGCTGGTGACCCTGCTCGTGGTCGCGGCGAACACGGCCGTCGTCCTGCTGGTGGCGGGGCCGGGACTGCGTACCGTCGGTGTCGCCGGGATCGCGGCCTGCGCCCTCGTGGCGGGCACGGCGGCCTGGGGCGTCGGGGCACCGGACGAGCGCGGGACCGTGCGGGTGGCGCTCGTCCAGCCGGGGGTGTTCGGTGGGCCCGACGGGCCCCAGCGGCGCTTCGACACGGCCGAGCGGCTGACCCGCTCGCTCGCCGGGCAGCACCTCGACCTGGTGGTCTGGGGCGAGAGCGGCGTGGGCGTCGACCCTGCGGGCCGACCCGAACTCGCGGCCCGGCTCACCGCTCTGGCCCGAGCGGTCGACGCGCCGCTCCTGGTGAACGTGGACGCGCGCCGGACCGACCGCCCCGGCATCTACAAGAGCGCCGTCCTCGTCGGTCCGGCCGGGCTCACGGGTGACCGCTACGACAAGATGCGGCTCGTGCCGTTCGGCGAGTACATCCCCGCGCGCGACCTGCTCGGCTGGGTGACGTCCGTCGGCAAGGCGGCCCAGGAGGACCGGCGGCGGGGTACGGCGCCGGTCGTGATGACGCTGCCCGACAGCGGCCAGGACGGTGGCCGGGAGCCGCGGGTCGGGCCGCTGATCTGCTTCGAGTCCGCCTTCCCCGACATGAGCCGGCGCCTCGTCAGGGACGGTGCCGGGCTCCTGGTGGTGCAGTCGGCGACGAGCACCTTCCAGGAGAGCTGGGCGCCGGCCCAGCACGCGTCCCTCGCCGCGCTGCGGGCGGCGGAGACGGGCCGGCCTGTCGTGCACGCGACGCTCACCGGGGTCAGTGCGGCGTACGGCCCCGACGGGCGACGGATCGGGCCCGTCCTCGGCACGGACGCGAGCGCCGTCGCCGTCCGCGAGCTGCCGCTCTCCGCGACGACGACGGCCTATGTCCGCTGGGGCGACTGGCCGCTGTACGCGGCGCTCGCCGTGGTGGGCCTGGTGTGCGCCGCCGAGGGCGCGGGAGCCCTCAGGAGGCCTGGGCCAGCGCCTCGCGGACCACGCGCTCGCACAGTTCGTGGGTGAGCAGGGCGTCGCGGGCGCTGAGCAGCCGCCCGTCGCGTACGGCGTCGAGGAAGACGAGCACGGCCTGCTCGATCCCGCGCTGACGGGCCACCGGCACCCAGTCGCCGCGGCGGCGCAGGGTCGGCTGGCCCTTGTGGTCGACGACGTCGGAGAGGTTGAGGACCTGGCGCTTGGTGTCCTGCCCCGACACCTCGAGGATCTCCTCGGTGGAACCGTTCATCCGGTTCATCATGCCGATGGCGGTGAAGCCGTCGCCGGAGAGCTGGAGCACGACGTGGTGCATGAGGCCGTCGCGGATCCTGGCCCTCACGTCGACGTGGTCGACCTCGCCGGGGAGCAGGAACCGCAGGGTGTCCACGACGTGGATGAAGTCGTCGAGGACGAGCGTGCGGGGGTCCTCGGGCAGGCCCACGCGGTTCTTCTGCAGGACGATCAGGTCGCGCGGGTGCTCGACGCACTGGGCGTAGGAGGGCGCGAGCCGCCGGTTGAAGCCGACGGCGAGGCTGACGGCACGCTTCTCGGCGAGTTCCACGAGCCGCTCGGAGTCGGCGTACTCGTACGCGAGGGGCTTGTCGACGTACGTGGGGACGCCCGCTTCGAGGAGACGGCCGACGATCTCGGCGTGGACGGAGGTCGGTGCGTGGACGAAGGCCGCGTCGAGCCCGGCGGCGAGGAGCGAGTCGAGGTCGCGGTGGCGCTGCGCGGCCGGCAGGTGGAGGGTGTCGGCGACCCGGTCGAGGGTGGCGGCGGTGCGGGTCTGGAGGTGGAGTTCGACCCCGGGGAGGGTGGCGAGGACGGGGAGGTACGCCTTCTGCGCGATGTCGCCGAGTCCGATGCAGCCAACCTTCACGGGGTCTCCCTTGTCGTGTCCGCGCGCCCTGGTCGTCCGGGCCGTTCGCGCGGGTCAGCTTACGCGGGCGGGGCCGGGGCCACCGGGGGGTGCCAGTCGGTGATGCCGTCGAAGCCGCGCAGGACGAGGCCGGGCCCGAAGCGGGAGACGGCGCCGACGAGCGTGGAGCGCAGGGCGACGGCGGGACGGGCGGAGAGCATCGTGAGCGCTCCGGTACGGGCGGCCTTGCGGACGATGGCGGTGGTGCGCGGCAGGCGGTCCGCGGTGTACGCGGCCAGGTCGCGGCCCGGGAGGAAGCCGGGCGCGGAGCGGGCGTGGTGGGCGAGGACGACGGCGTCCTCGATGGCCTGGTTCCCGCCCTGGCCGAGGCTCGGCATCATCGCGTGCGCGGCGTCGCCGAGGAGGGCGACCCGGCCCTGGTGGAACGCGGGCAGCGGGTCGTACAGGTGGTGGACGTCGTGGCGCATGACCTGGGCGGGGTCGACGGCGGCGAGGATCTCGGGGACGGGGTGGTGCCAGCCGCCGAAGAGGCGCAGGAGTTCGGCCTTCTCGTCGTCGGGCGCCCGGCCGCCGGCGGGAGCGGTGGCCATGGCGTACGCGTAGATCCGGCCGTCCTTGAGGGGCTGGGTGCCCCAGAGCCGTCCGGCTCCCCAGGTCTCGTGGGGCGCGAAGGGCGTCGCGGGTGCGGGGATCACGACCCGCCAGGTGGTGCAGCCCGCGTACCGGAGGCCGGGGTGCGCGGGGAAGAGCGCGTGCCTCGTCGCGGAGCGGATGCCGTCGGCGGCCACGACGAGTTCGGCCTCGGTCTCGCCGTGCGGGGTGGTGAGGCGGGCGGGGCGGTGGTCGTCGCCGGGGTCGGCGAGGGAGGCGGCCGTGCCGGTGCGGACGGCTCCGTCCGGGAGGGCGGAGGTGAGGATCTCCACGAGGGTGGCCCGGTGGAGGAGGACGAGCGGCCCGCCGAAGCGGGCGGCGGCCGCACCGGCGTTCGTGCGGGCGAGCCAGCGGCCGTCGGGTGCGCGCATGCCGCCGTCGCCCTGCCAGGCGGCGAGTTCGCGGACGCGGTCGCCGAGGCCGAGGACGTCGAGGGCGCGCTGGGCGTTGGGGGCGAGGCCGATGCCCGCTCCGACGGGGGCGAGGTCCGCGGCCCGCTCCAGGACGGTGACCTGCCAGCCGTTGCGGTGGAGGGCGACGGCGGCGGTGAGTCCGCCGATTCCGCCTCCGACGACGATGGCCCGGTGCTGTTCCATGACTGCTCCTCGGATCGGGTACTACAGATGTAGTGCCTCCCGTTCCGCCACCGTACTACAGGTGTAGTCGGCCGGGTAGTAGGTTGTCCCCATGACCGCATCGAACCCCGTCACCGCCTCCGCCACCGCCCCGGATCCGGAGGCCCGCGCCTCCCGCGCCGAGCGGATCGGGGACGCGGCGCTCGACCTTCTCGTCGAGCGCGGCATGCGGGGCCTGACGCACCGCGCCGTGGACGAACGGGCCGGGCTGCCGCAGGGATCGACGTCCAACCACGCGCGCACACGCCAGGCGCTCCTGGAGACGGCCGTGCGGCGGCAGGTCGAGCTGGAGGCGCGGGTCCTGACCCCGGCCGAGCTGCCGGGCGCGGGCGGGGAAAGCGGTTCGACCGTCGACACCCACGCGCTCAGGGACGGCGGCTCGGGTGCCGTCCCTGACGAGCTCGTCGACATGCTCGCCCTCGCCGTGCACCGCTACCTCACCCACCACCGCGCGCTGCTCGTCTCCCGCTACGAACTGGCCCTGGAGGCCACCCGCCGCCCCGAGCTCCGCTCGTTCTTCGACGCCGCGGGCTCCGTGTTCCGCGGCCCGCTGATCGCGGCGATGGCGGCGGCCGGCTCACCGGAGCCCGAGCGTCACGCGCTCTCCCTCGTCGCCTGGTGCGAGGGGCTGCTGTTCTCCTGCGCCGTCGGTTCCTTCCACGCCTCCGTGCCCGGCCGCGCGGAACTGCGCACGGGAGTCGAGGAGTTGATGCGGGGCATGCTCGCCGACCCTCCCCCCGGGGAGTGAAAGCGCTGGCGCACTCGATGATCATGGGGGACGATGCCGCGCATGACGACCGAACGTACTGAAGCCGCTCTCCGCGTCGACCCGTCCACCACCTCGGGCGAGCGGGAGGCGCTGGAGCAGTGGCTCGACTTCCACCGCGCGACCCTCGCGAGGAAGTGCGAGGGGCTGGACGACGCCCAGCTGCGCACCCTCTCCGCCCCTCCGTCCGACCTCAACCTGATGGGTCTCGTCCGGCACATGGCCGAGGTCGAGCGCGGCTGGTTCCGCCGCGTCCTCGCCGGTGAGGACGTCGGCTGGATCTACAGCACCGACGAGGACCGCGACGGGGACATCCACGTCACGGACGAGGACACCTACGACGAGGCCCACGCCACCTGGCAGGCGGAGATCGCCCGTGCCCGCACCCTGGCCGCCACGCGCGGACTGGACGACCTCGGCGTGGGCGAGCACCGCAGCGGACGGACCTTCAACCTCCGCTGGATCTACCTCCACATGATCGAGGAGTACGCCCGCCACAACGGCCACGCGGACCTCCTCCGGGAGCGCGTCGACGGCGCGACCGGGGACTGAGCGCGTCCCGGGCACTCAGCCGGGTCAAGGCAGGCGCCGCAGCGGCTCACCCGTGCGGGGCATTCCCCACGGGTAGGGGCGCGAAGATCGTCGCCGGACCAGCAGAGTTGCGCGGGTGCATGGAACCCGAACCACAGCGAAGATCCTGGTCGGGGCGGCCGTGGCCGCCCTCGCGGGCTGCGTCTCGGTGGACACCCCGCCGACGGCGCCCGCCCCCGCGCCCGCGCCCGTCGCGGAGACCGTACGCCCCGGCCAGGACGTGGCCCCGCAGATCGTCGAGGGCCCGGCCCGCGAGGCCCTCGAAGCGGCCCTGCCGGCTCCCCCGCCGTCCGCCGAGCCCCGCACCACCCCGTCGTCCGAGGTACGCCGCCGGGCGGTGACCCCGCCCCGCCCGGAGACACGACGCCCCGAGGCCGTACCGCAACAGCGTGAACGACCGCGCCCGGCGCCCCGGCGGGAGCTCCCCGAGATGCCGGAGCTGCCGAGACCGACCGGGGTGCCGACGAAGGTTCCGGTGTCCCGGGCGGACGTGTGCGAGCTGGGCGAGCGGTACGGCGGCTGGGCCCCCGGCAGCGAGCCGTCCAGGATCTGTCGCGGCGCGTCGGGCCGCTGACCGGCGCGGGTCACGGCCGCCCACGTCGCCCCGGTTCCGTCCCTCCGCGTCGGTCACTCCGCGCGGAGCCGTACCTCCAGGCGCTCGATCGCGGCCCGCACCCCGTTCCCGTAGCCGTCGTCGTCGAGGTGGTCCGACGCCGCGCGGGCCCGGTCCAGATGGACCCGCGCGGCGTCGGGCTGCTGGAGCTTGACGTAGTCCGCGGCCAGGTTGAGGTGGAGCGAGGGGTACAGCGCGCGGAGGGCCACCGCGGAGCCGTGCTCGGCGAGGCGCTCGTCTGCGAGACCCTCCGCCGCGTTCAGCGCGCGGAGGTCCCAGGCCAGCTCGGTGTCGGGGTCGTCCTGGGCGTCCGCCATGTAGTGCGCCAGGGTGCAGCGGTGCAGGGGGTCCCCGTCGGGACCGATCTGCTGCCACAGCACCCCGAAGCGATTGCGGGCCTCCTCGCGGTCACCGCCGTGGAGCAGCATCATGGCCTGCCCGATCCTCGTCATGACCCCGTCGTCCGACACCTGCTGCTGCTCGGTCACCGCGACCTCCACCCGCTCACCCACTGGGAGAGCCGACGCTAGCCGCACCCGGCCCGGATCGGGCCGAGGCTCAGCCGAGGTCGGGGATGCGCCAGTCGATCGGCTCGTGTCCCTGGGCCGCGACGGCCGCGTCGATCTGGGTGAAGGGCCGCGATCCGAAGAACTTCTTCGCCGAGAGGGGCGAGGGGTGGGCGCCCTTCACCACGACGTGCCTCTCCTCGTCGATGAGCGGCAGCTTCTTCTGGGCGTAGTTGCCCCAGAGGACGAAAACGGCGGGGTCGGGCCGCGAGGCGACCGCGGTGATCACCGCGTCCGTGAACTTCTCCCAGCCCTTGCCCTTGTGCGAGTTCGCCTCGCCGGAGCGGACCGTCAGGACCGCGTTGAGCAGGAGGACGCCCTGCTCGGCCCACGGCATCAGATAACCGTTGTCCGGGACCGGGTGGCCGAGCTCGGCCTGCATCTCCTTGTAGATGTTCCGCAGGGAGGGCGGGGTCTTCACCCCGGGCCGGACGGAGAAGCAGAGGCCGTGGCCCTGCCCCTCGCCGTGGTACGGGTCCTGACCGAGGATCAGGACCTTCACCTTGTCGTACGGGGTGGCGTCGAGGGCGGCGAAGACCTCGTCCTTCGGCGGGAAGACCGGTCCCCTGGCGCGCTCCTCCTCGACGAACTCGGTGAGCTGGGCGAAGTACGGCTTGCGCAGCTCCTCGCCGAGGACACCCCGCCAGGACTCGGGCAGCATGCTGGTGTCGGTCACGGTCTACAACCTCCGGTGGACGTTCCTGTCTACGTCCCCGAACCTACCGGGGGCCACTGACAGTGGCCCCCCGCAGGCCTCCGGCGCTCTGCTACCAGCTGGCCCGGCGGTGCAGCTCCCACAGCTGCATGACCGTCTGCGGGTCGAGGGCGACCTCGCCGCCGCCGATGTCCTCACGGGCCGCGATGTACAGCTTGCCCTGCCACAGCGGGAGCAGCCGGACGTCCTGGACCATGATCTCCTGGGCCTCCTCGAACTCCGCCGTGACGGTCGCGCGGTCGCTCTCGCGGCGGGACTTCGGGAGCAGCTCGCCGGTGATCCTCGGGCTCACGTAGGGCGTGCCGAGGACGTTCTCCTCACCGACGAAGGGCGCGACGAAGTTGTCCGGGTCCGGGAAGTCGGGGAACCAGCCGCGCCCGAAGACCGGGTACTCGCCCTTCTGGTAGCCCGCCTGGAACTCCTTCCAGGGCTTGCCCTGGACGGAGACCTCGAAGAGGCCGGACTTCTCCAGCTGCCGCTTGAGCTCGTTGAACTCGGCGGCCGTGGAGGAGCCGTACCGGTCCGTCGTGTACCAGAAGGTCAGCCCGACGGGCTCGGTGATGCCGGCGTCGCGGAGGATCTTCTTGGCCTTGGCGGCGCTCGGCGTGCCGAAGCGGTCGAAGAACTTGGTGGTGTGGGCCCCGATGCCCTTGGGAACCATCGAGTACAGGGGCTCGGCGGTGCCCTGGTAGACCCTGTTGACCAGTTCGTCGCGGTCGACGAGCTGGGCGATGGCCTTGCGGACGGGGAGCTTGGCGACCGAGGCGTCCTGGGTGTTGAAGACCAGGTAGCGGATGTCGGCGCCGGTGGACTCGACGAGCTGGAGGCCCTGGTTCTCGGGCTTGTCCTCCTGGAAGGCGACGACCTCCTCGGCGGTGAGGCCGCGGTAGGTGGCGTCGATCTCGTGCTTCTTGAGCGCCTCGACCATCGCGTCCGACCGGTCGAAGTACCGGATGGTCACGCCGCCGTTCTTGCGGTCGGCGAAGCCCTTGTAGGTGGGGTTCTTGGTCAGCTCCGCCGTCTGGCGCTCGGTGTACGAGTCGAGGACGTACGGTCCCGAGCCGACGAGCTTGCCGTCCTTGCGAAGCTGGTCGGCCGGGTACTCGGCCGGGTCCACGAGGGACATCGCCGGGGTGGCGAGGACGAACGGGAAGGTGGCGTCCGACTTGTTGAGCCGGAAGACGACGGTCCGGTCGCCGACGGTCTCGATCTTGTCGAGCGAGCCGAGCATCCCGTTGGGGCCGCCCTTGTGGTTGATCGTGCGGATGCGCTCGATCGAGTACTGCACGGCCTTCGCGTCGAGCTTGTGCCCGTTGGAGAACGTGAGGCCCTCCACGAGCTTGCACTCGAAGACCCGGCTGGACGTGTCCGTGAACTTGCAGTCGGCCGCATCGGAATTCGGCGTCGTGCTGCCCGTCGGAAAACTCACCAGGGTCTGGAATACATTCCGGAAGAGCTCCCAGGAGTTGTCCCAGGCCGCGGCCGGATCAAGCGTGGTGGGAGAACTCGTCGTACCGACGACAATTCTCTGATCCCCGGGGGATTCACTGTCGGAGAAGACACTGCATCCGGATACCAGGGATATGGACACAAGGGCTGCAGCCGCCTGCAGACTGGTCCGGTTGAACACGTGCACGCTCCTCGTTCAGCCAGGGGTCGGCCGACGATACCGCAGCACCCCGTCAGGTCAATCTTCGAGCCTGACGGGGCACTTGAGGCATTCGACATACAATCGGGCGCAATCCGGACACCGATTACGGAAAGTGTCCGGATATCGGTCACCCGACTCCGGCGTTCAGAAAAATCCCGCCGTCGACGACGAGCGTCTGACCAGTGATCCACTCGGACTGTGACGAGGTCAGGAAGGCTGCCGCTCCTCCGATGTCCTCCGGCTCGCCGAGCACGCCGAGCGGGTAGGCGGCGGCCGCCTCCGCCTCCCGGCCCTCGTACAGCGCCTGCGCGAATTTCGTCTTCACGACGGCAGGGGCGATGGCGTTGACCCGCACGAGCGGCGCGAATTCATGCGCCAGCTGAAGGGTCAGGTTGATCATCGCCGCCTTGCTCATTCCGTACGCGCCGATAAACGGCGAGGCGGAGACTCCGGCGACCGACGCGATATTCACGATCGCGCCGCCGTGATCCTTCTGCCAGGCGTGCCAGCTCCGCTGGGCGAAGCCGAGGGCGGAAACCACGTTCGTCTCGAAGACCTTGCGGGCCACCCCGAGGTCAAGATCGGCGATCGGCCCGAACACAGGATTCGTACCTGCGTTGTTGATCAAAAAGTCCAGCCGGCCGAAGCCGTCCATCGCCGCCTCGACGGCGGCGGCCTGGTGGACCTCGTCGTGGGCCTTGCCCGCGACGCCGATGGCCCGGTCGGCCCCGAGCCGCTCGACGGCCTCCTTGAGGGCCTCCTCACCGCGTCCGGTGATGACGACCCGGTCGCCGCGGGCGACGAGCGCCTCGGCGACGCCGTACCCGATGCCCCGGCTCGCGCCGGTGACGAGGGCGACCTTGCCGGACAGCTCCGGCCGTTCCTGTGCGGTCATGTGTGCCTCGCTCCTCTCGCTGCGGACGTCAGTTGAGCGGGCCGCCGGCCACGTACATGACCTGGCCGGAGACGAAGCCGGCGTCGTCACCCGCGAAGAACGCGATCGCGTTGGCGACGTCCTCCGGGCGGCCGACCCGCTGCACCGGGATCATGGACGCGGCGGCGGCCTGGAAGTCCTCGAAGCCCATGCCGACGCGCTCGGCGGTCTGGGCGGTCATCTCGGTGACGATGAAGCCGGGGGCGACGGCGTTCGCGGTGATGCCGAACTTGCCGAGCTCCTTGGCGAGGGTCTTGGTGAAGCCCTGCAGACCGGCCTTCACGGCCGCGTAGTTGGCCTGGCCGCGGTTGCCGAGGGCCGAGGAGGAGGAGAGGGAGACGATCCGGCCGAAGCCCGCGTCCACCATGTGCTTCTGACAGGCCTTCGCCATCAGGAAGGCACCCTTGAGGTGCACGTTCATGACGAGGTCCCAGTCCGACTCGGACATCTTGAAGAGCAGGTTGTCGCGGAGCACGCCCGCGTTGTTGACGAGGATCGTCGGCGGGCCGAGCTCGGCGGCGACGCGCGCCACGGCGGCCTCCACCTGGGCGCTGTCCGAGACGTCGCAGCCGACCGCGAGGGCCGTGCCGCCCGCGGCGGTGATCTTCTCGACGGTGTCCTTGCAGGCAGCCTCGTCGAGGTCGAGTACGGCGACGGCGCGGCCCTCGGCCGCCAGGCGGAGCGCGGTGGCGGCCCCGATGCCCCGTGCGGCACCCGTGACGACGGCTACGCGCTGCTCGGTGGTGGACATGCTTGGTTCTCCTCGCCCTTGGATCGTCCATGGTCGCGGCCGAACCGGTCGCGCGCTCCTGCGTCCCGCACATGAGCGACCGCTTAGTATCGTCCGCAGACGAGACGCTAGAAGCCCTGGCACCCGGTGTCAACGGCCCACCGGGTGCGCCGGGTCACTCCCTGTCCACGGCTGGCCGCGCTCAGCGCACGAGCAGGTCGAGCAGCCGCCCCACCTCGGCCTCGGGGTCCGCCGTGAGGCCCGTGTGCACGGGCCCCGGCTGGACGACCGTCGAGCGCGGCGCGATCAGCCAGCGGAAGCGCCGCCCGGCGTCGTCCCGCGCGGCCTGACCCGCCGCGTCACCCCCGAGGCAGACCCCCTCGACCGCGCGCAGCGCCGCCCGGACACCGGCGAGGTCCGCCGCCGGGTCGAGCGCCGCCAGCTTCGCCTCGTCCAGATGGGTACGGGCGGCCACGAAGGACCGGGCACGGCAGTAGACGACCACCCCGGCGTTGAAGCACTCGCCGCGCTCGACCCGCGGCACCACGCGCAGCAGCGCGTACTCGAAGACATCGCGGTCGGTCACGGGGTGCTGTCCTTCTCGGTGGAGTGCGGCCTGGGTGCGAGACGTTCGGCCAGCCAGCCGGGCGGCTGCTGCGGCCGGTTCTCGCTGCGCGGGCCGAGCGTGATCCGCTCGTGGATGGTGGCGGCGCGCGGCAGGAGCGCCTCCACGTACGCGGCGCGCACCTCGTCCGTACTGTCGAAGCCGGGCTCGTCGACGAGCCACTCGTCGGGGACGTCGGCGGCGACCTCGTCGAGCAGTTCACGGGTGACGAGCGGCGCCAACTCGGCGGCCGCGGCGGCGACGTCCGGCGCGAAGGGGGCGAGCGCGTGGTCGGAGGCGTCGTACGGCTTGGCCGCGGAGGCCTGCGCGCCGGGCCAGTTGTGGTGCCAGATCATGGTGGCGCCGTGGTCGATGAGCCACAGGTCGCCGTGCCAGACCAGCATGTTCGGGTTGCGCCAGGACCGGTCGACGTTGTTGATCACCGCGTCGAACCAGACGACCTTCCCGGCCTCGGCCGGATCCACCTCGTACGCCAATGGGTCGAAGCCGAGGGAACCCGGCAGGAAGTCCATGCCCAGGTTGAGCCCGCCGCTCGCCTTCAGCAGCTCCTGCACCTCCTGGTCGGGTTCCGAGAGCCCGATGACCGGGTCGAGCTGGATGGAGACGAGTTCCGGCACCCGCAGCCCGAGCCTGCGGGCGAGCTGTCCGCAGATGACCTCGGCGACCAGGGTCTTGCGGCCCTGGCCGGCGCCGGTGAATTTCATGACGTACGTGCCGAGATCGTCGGCCTCGACGATCCCGGGGAGCGAGCCGCCCTCACGCAGAGGCGTGACATAGCGGGTCGCTACAACCTCTTTTAGCACTTTCCCAGGCCACCCATCTCTTCAGCCTTACAATCAACGGAGGTCCCCTTCGGGGCGTAGAGGGCGGGAATCACCGGTCGACGGCGCTGGGGAGAATCCGGGGAGAGTCGGCCGGCAGCCGATCCCCCGCGCTCCCCCAGCAGACCGTCGATGGTGCCGCGCCCCTTGCTGCCAGCCTCCGGCATGAAGTGAGCATAGTAACCGAGAGTGATCGCCGGAGAGGAGTGTCCGAGCCACCGAACCAGGGTCACGACAGCCTCTCCGGCTTCCGACATGATCGAGGCGTAGGTGTGCCGAAGCACGTGGAAACCGTCCTTCGGGGCCGCCGCCCACTGCCGGGCTTTCGACCCCTCGGCACGTGGCGGGATGACGCCGGCCTTGGCCAAGGCCGGCTTCCCAGGTGGAGGTGTCCATGTGTTCACCGCGAGGGCGTTGCCGAATCGCGTGGTGAGCAACAGCGAGAACTTCTTCCTCTCCCCTCCGGCTTCCCCCACGGCGGCTCCACCTCTACCGGCGGGAACGCTTCGATGTGACGTTTCAGCCCCTCGGCTACCGAGGGGGCAGATCCACCGTGCGGACCTTCCTCCCCTTCGGCAGGGCGAAGTACAGCCTTCCGTGAAGCGCCTGCACTTGGCGCCGAACGTGAAGCGTGCCGCGCTCACAGTCGATGCACTCCGGACTCAGCCCGAACACCTCACCCTGACGGAGACCGCACCGCTCTCTGATGGCATCATCGCGGACCCGCAGTGCCGTACCCATCGGCCACGCGTCGCGCCGCTCCCGTGACGACTGGGCCACCGCACAGATCTCGCGTGCATGTGCGTTGCGCGCGAGGCGCTGCCGGGCACCCGGTCCCCACGAAGCTCTCGCTGACCTCGGCGAAGGCGACCACGTCATCGTCGACGGCGCCCTGATCCCCGTCGACGGGATCCGTGCGGACGAGCCGTACCACTCGATGAAGCACCGCAAGCACGGCATGACGTGCAGGTCATCGCCGGCCCCGAGGCACACCGCTGTGGTTCTCCCGCGCGACACCCGGCCGCACCCACGACCTGACAGCAGCCCGCGTCCCCCGCCGTCGTCCAGGCCTGCCTCACTCGACAGACCCTCGTCCTCGCCGACCGCGCCTACCAGGTCGCCGGCGCCACCACCCGAACCCCCTACTACCAACAGCGCGAACAGCCCGCGCCAGGTGAGCACCCAGGTCGAGAACCCGACCCCGGCCTTCCCCTTCACCGGCTTCCACGCGCCCGTGCACAACGCACCGGCCGTCAACTCGGTCAACGCCGGCCGCAGCATCCCCGTCAAGTTCTCCCTCGGCGGCGACAAGGGCCTGGACGTCCTCGCAGACGGCTCCCCGTCGTCCCGGCAGACCGCCTGTGACGGCACCGCCACGGACCCGGTCGACACCGGCGCCGTCAGCACCTCCGGCCTGACCTACGACGCGGCCACCGACACCTACACCTACGTCTGGAAGACCGACAGGGCATGGGCCGGCACCTGCCGCACCTTCCACCTGGAACTGAGCGACGGCACCGACCACGTCGCCCACTTCCAGTTCCGCTGACACCGCCCCCGGCCTGCCCACCACCCCTGCGGGCGCGATGAGGCGGGCCGGTGTCCGAGTACCGATGGACCGTCCGCGTGGCGGCCGCCGGGCGTGGCGTCAGGTGGTGCTCGGCCTCCTCAGGGGGGCTCCCGCCGTGTGGAGACTGGCGAGGGTCTGCCGGTAGGACTCGACAAGGCTGGTCTCCAGGTAGCCGACCCCGATCTCCTGGCAGTACTCGCGGACGATGGTCCGGGCTCTGCGCAGGTGCGGGCTGGGCATGCTCGGGAAGAGATGGTGCTCGATCTGGTAGTTGAGACCGCCGAGGACGATGTCGGTCAACCGGCCTCCGCGCACGTTGCGGGAAGTCAGGACCTGGCGCCTCAGGAAGTCGGGACGGTCGGCGCCTCGCAGGATCGGCATGCCTTTGTGGTTCGGGGCGAAGATCGAGCCGAGGTAGACGCCGAAGAGTCCCTGGTGAACGAGGAGGAAGACGACCGCCTTGCCGGGCGGTAGTACCAGGAACAGAGCGCCGAGGTAGGCGGCGAGGTGCGCAAGTAGCAGGGCTCCTTCCCCCATGCGGTGCTTGAGCGAGCGGTCGAACAGCGATCGCACCCCGGACACGTGCAGGTTGAACCCCTCCAACGTGAGCAGCGGGAAGAAGAGGAACGCCTGCGAGCGGCCGAGCAGCCGCGGCAGTCCCCTGGCCGCACGGGCCTGGTCCTGCGTCCAGACGAGGATGTCCGGGTCGAGGTCGGGATCGAGGTCCTCGTGGTTGGGATTGGCGTGGTGGCGGGTGTGCTTGTCCTGCCACCAGCCGTACCCCATGCCGATGCCAAGGTTTCCGGCGACGCGCCCCGACACCTCGCTGCCCTTGCGCAGCCGGAAGACCTGCCGGTGGGCCAGGTCGTGCGCGAGCAGCGCCACCTGCCCGAACACGAAGGCCAGAAAACCGGCTGACAGCAGCGCCCACCAGCTGTCCCCGATCAAAACGAACGCCGTCCACCCGGCGGCGTACAGGGCCGTCACGGCCGCGATGCGCAGTGCGTAGTATCCGGGGCGCCGGGCCATGAGCCCGGCCTCCTGGATCTTCCGGGAGAGCCGGGCGAAGTCGCTGCCCGCACTCGCCCGTACGGGAGGGGGTCGCACCGTCTGCGTGGAATTCATGATCAGAAGTCGCTTTCCGTAATCGTCAGGCGGCACGATATGACGCATGCCCTATCCGGACTTCACTTGGCATGTGGGTGAACTCCCAGTACTGCCCATACCCGGAGTCCCGGAATTGACGTACGCCTCGATCCGCCTTTCCGCTCCCGCTCCCGCTCCCGGCGACCGGACGCCGGCCGGGCCGACACGGCCGTGCTCGGTCGACCGGGCTGGGTCCACCGCGGTCGGCCGAGCAGCTGACCGGCACCCGGCTCCTGTCCGGGGGCTGTTGCCGTGCATGCTGGGAGTCACCGGGGGGGCGTGGTGCAATGTGATTCGTCCGGTGCCGCGTCGGCGCGGATCTTCGCGTCCGGGACGGAGTCCCGGCCGGCAGCGAGCAGCAAGGGGTCGCTATGACCGCAGGAGAGCTGGACGACGGGCAAGCCTCTCGTCCTCCCGTGGGCGGACGTCAGCGGGGCGAGGCTATGACTTTGGCGGGGGCGTTGGAAGCGGCCGAGGCCGCGGCACCTGTGGAGTCGCTCGACGTGGTCGCGCGCATGCTCAGGGAGCGCCTCGGGGCCGCGTCGGTGTCGTTCCTGATCACTGACTTCTCCGGCAGTTCGGTCGTGCGGCTGGGCGCTGCGGGCAGCGTCGAGACTGGTGAGCCGGCCCAGCGCATTCCGCTGCGGGGCACCCTGTACGACGACGTGATCCGCAGCCAGCGGCCGAGGGTGGAGGACAGGGGCGGGAGAGAGCTGGTGCGGGTCGTCGCCCCGGTGACCAACCGTGGGGATGCCGTCGGGCTCCTCGAACTGTTCCTGCCCGGGGCACCGAGCGCGCAGGTGATGCGGGAGATCGGCGAGACCGCGCACGCCCTGGCGTACATCGTCATCGCGAACCGGTCCCACACCGATGTGTACCAGTGGGGCCGGCGCACCAAGCCGCTGAGTCTGGCCGCGGAGATCCAGCACCGGCTGCTCCCGGCGTCGCTGGCGTGCGAGGCGGCACAGTTCGCGGTCGCCGGAGCTCTGGAACCCGCCGACCACGTGGGGGGCGACACCTTCGACTACGTGATCGACCGGGATACGGTCCAGCTCTCCGTGACCGACGCCATGGGGCACGACGTCGACGCCGCGCTGCTGGCCACCCTGGTGGTGGGCGCCCTACGTCGGGCGCGGCGGGCGGGTGCCGACCTCGCGGAACAGGCCCGCCAGGCCGACCGGGCCATGCGCGATCACGGCCGCATTGGCTACGTCACCGGCCAGCTGCTGCGCATCAGCCTGATCGACGGCGAGACGGAGTTCGTCAACGCCGGGCATCCCTGGCCGCTGCGGATGCGCGACGGAGAAGTCCAGGAGATCGTCCCGGAAGTCGATCTCCCCTTCGGCCTCAGAACCCAGACATCGCGGGCCAACACCTACCGCGTGCAGACGCTGGACCTCCGCCCGGGTGACCGACTGATCATGCTGACCGACGGCATGCTCGAGCGCAGCGCCGAGAACCTCGACCTGTCGGACCTGATCATCCGCAGCCGCGCCCTGCACCCCCGCGAAACCGCCCGCACCCTCATCAAAGCGATCGTCGACGCCGGCCACGGCCACCTCGACGACGACGCGACCGTCATGTGCCTGGACTGGCACGGCGTCGCCAACTCCGAGCGCGACGCCGCCCACGGCGCCAATCTCACCGACGCCTCACAGCCGTCAAGCACAGGACCACCTGCTCCCGGACGGATGACTACAGCGTAGGGGGAGGGGACACGGCGGAGCTGCCCTCAGGCGCCCCGGTGGTACCGGTACCAGTGGTCGCCCGACGTCATGTGCGGCGACAGGTCGCGCGCACGCTGCCACATGAACAGCGGATCGCGAAGTCGTCCGCGCAGGCCGAGTGACCCTAGTCGGCAGTGGTTCCGGGGCCCCGGTAGGGGGTGTGAGCGAGGGTCTGGCCTGCCGCGACTTCTGCCTTGGCGAGGGTGAGCTGGAGCCAGGCGATGTACGCGGCGGTGTTGCTGTAGCCGAATTCGTGGGCCGAGAGCTGGATGGTGCGCGCCCACGCCTGGTCGACCTCGGGGACCGGCTCCAGCGCGAAGGTGGTGAAGTCCATCCAGCCGGGTTCGTGGAGTTGGGCGATTCGGTAGTCGAGTTCGGTGCGGAGGATCTGGACGGTGACTTCGGGGCCGAGCTGTCCGGCGAAGAGGAACCGGAGTCTGAAGTCGGGGTCCATGGGGCGTGGAGAGGGTTCGTACGGAGAACGGGCCCACGCCAGGAGTTCGTCGCGGCCCGCGTCGGTGAGCCGGTAGACCTTGGCGTCGGGTTTGCCGTCTCGGGGATCGACCGCGAACTCCGCCCAGCCATTGGCGACGAGGCGGGGCAGGACCCGGTAGATCTGGGGCAGCTGCACGCCGTAGCCGATGTACTTGCCCGGGCCGTCCATCCATTTGCGCATGTCGTAGCCCGAGAGCGGGCGCAGGGCCAGCAGGCCGAGAATGACGTGTTCCAGACGCATGGCGGGTCCTCACAGAGCGGGGTTGGTACGGATTGTTTCAGGGGCCGGCCGGGGGGCGGCACCGTAGTCCATCCGCCGGGTCGAGCCGCTTGCCCTCGGTGAGGTCGCGGGCGATCCGGAAGCCGCAGTTGCCGGCCGAGGAATCGGGGGTGTTGGCGGAGCGGGCGGCGAGCCGGTAGCGGTTGCAGTAGCTGTCGTGGCAGAGGTAGGAGCCTCCGCGGGTGACGCGGGCGGTTCCGGTGCGCGGGCCGAGCGGGTTGTTCCGGGGCGAGCGGCGGTAGTACGCCGGGGAGAACCAGTCGGCGCACCATTCCCAGACGTTGCCGGAGGTCTCGTACAGGCCGTGGTCGTTGGGCGGGTAGGAGCGTACGGGCGCGGTGGTGAGATGGCCGTCGCTCAGGGTGTTGTGGGTGGGGAAGGTGCCGTGCCAGACGTTGCACCGGTCCTCGCCGTCGGGGGTGAGGGTGTCGCCCCAGGGGTAGCGGCGACCGGGGTGCCCGCCCCTGGCCGCGTACTCCCATTCGGCCTCGGTGGGCAGGCGGGCGCCGGCCCAGTGGCAGTAGGCGACGGCATCGTCCCAGGACACGTGCACGACAGGGTGGTCCGGAACCTCCTCCCAGTGGGAGAGGGAGCCGGCGGGGTGTGCCCAGTCGGCGCCGGCGACGTCGAGCCACCAGGGGGTACGGGGAGCTTGCCCTCTGACGTCCCGGGCGCGGGCGCGCAGGGCGAGGTGGAAGACGGCGGACGAGCCGTAGCGCTCGGCGTCCGTGCGGTGGCCGGTCGCGGCGGCGAAGGCGGCGAACTGGGCGTTGGTGACGGTGGTGGTGGCGATGGCGAAGGGGGCCAGTTCCACCCGGTGCACCGGCTGCTCTCCGTCCGACGGGTATCCCTCACCGAATCGGTCCCCCATCAGGAATTCGCCGCCGGGGAGGTCCACGAACTCGGGTTCGTCCCGCCCCTCCGGCCGCCCATCCGGCGACGCGGCGAGCGGGGCCGGTACGGACGGCACCGGCAGCAGCGTCGTGTTCTCGCGAGCGGCCGTGCGGCCCGGGGTGCAACAGCTGTCCACGGCGGACTTCTCCTCGCTCCTCGGTTGTGACTCCAAGACGGCTTCATATGTACGCCAGAACTCTTGGACCGGCAATCATCGAGCGTCGCCACCCTCGTCCTCACGGGACACGATCAGTGCAGTAATGCAGGAGTGTTGCGAATCCGAGAACTGATGCGCAACCTCTTGACACCGTCGGCAACAGCCCTGAAACCTGAGGCGCATAGCTGCTGACGCACATATGCCCTGAGCGCTCATCGAATGCCGCCCGCCTGCGGCCCCGTCTGTCCCCCGGAGTTCCCCTTGCGCATCATCTATGTGGACGTCGACACCCTGCGGGCCGACCACACCACGCCGTACGGCTACCACCGGCCCACCACGCCCCACCTCCAGGAGCTCGCCGACAAGTCGGTGGTCTTCGACCGCTACTACTGCTCCGACTCGCCCTGTCTGCCGTCCCGGACCGCCCTGACCAGCGGACAGTTCGGGATCACGAACGGCGTGATCGGCCACTACGGCGCCGACGCCCAGTTCCGGCTCGACTCCGGCCACGGCCCCGAGCCCGACCGGCCGCTCCTCGGCCAACGCCTCCAGCTCGACGGTTACTACACCGCGGCCGTCTCCGTCTTCGCCGAACGTCACCGCGCGTACTGGTTCCACGGCAACTTCCGCGAGTCCGTCCGCGCCACCGGCAACTGGGGCGACGAGGACGCCGCCGACGTCAACCGCGCCGCCCTCGACTGGATCCGCAGGCACGCCGAGGACGACGACTGGTACCTCCACCTCACCTACTGGGACCCGCACACCGACTACACCCAGCCCGCCGAGTGGACCGAACGCATGGCGGCCTCCGCCCCCGTACAGTCCTGGCCCGACGAGCAGACGATCCAGGAGCACGCCGAGATCTACGGCCCCCGCAGCGCCCTGGACCTGCACTACTCGCTCACCGGAGGCGGCGGCACCTCGCCCGTGCCGCACAACATGCCCGACGCGATCCGTTCCCGCGCCGACTTCGAGCACCTGATCAACGGCTTCGACGGGGCCATCGCCTACTGGGACCACCACTTCGGCCGACTCCTGGCCACGCTGGAGGAGCTGGGCATCGCGGACGAGACGGCGATCGTCGTCAGCGCCGACCACGGCGAGGCGTTCGGCGAGCACGGCATGTACGCGGAACACGGGCTGGCCACGGAGTCCGTCCAGCGGATCCCCCTCGTCGTGTACTGGCCAGGGGTCACCGACAGCCTTCCGGCCGAGGCCCGGCGCAACGACGATCTCCTGTACAACATCGACCTGGCGCCCACCCTGTGCGACCTGCTCGGCCTCGACGCGCCCGAGGGCTGGCAGGGCGCCTCCTTCGCGGGCGCGGTACGCGGCGAGGAGACCGGCTCCCGCCCGTACCTGGTCCTCGGCCACGGCGCGCACACCTACCAGCGGGCCGTCCGTACGCGCGACCACCTCTACATCCGCACCTATCACCCCGGCTGCTTCAGGACGGCCTGGGAGCAGCTGTACGACGTCACCGACGATCCGTACCTGACGCGTGACCTCCTGGACGAGGAGCCCGCTCTCGCCGGGACGATGCGCTCCCACCTGGCCGAGTGGTGGCACGAGCACGCCGGCCGCCCCGGCTGTCTGCCCGACCCGATGCTGAGCAATCTCCAGGCCGGCCCCGTCTACTACGCCGACCCCACCCGGTATGCCAGGCATCTGCGCGACACCGGCCGGTCCCACCTGGCCGAGGACCTGGAACGGCGTCTGGCCGTACCCCGCGCCTCGGTGCCGGTCCCCTGGCACGCCCCGGCACCACCGCGTTCCGCGGAGCTCTTCGGGCGGTGGATGGAGATCTTCCAGGAACGCGCCACGAAGAAGGCGACCGCAGAGACGACGGATGGGAAGTCCGTGCGATGAGGGCGATCATGGTGATGTTCGACAGTCTCAACCGGCGCATGCTGCCGCCGTACGGAGGGGACTGGGCGCACGCCCCGAACTTCGCGCGCCTCGCCGAGCGCACGGTGACCTTCGACAAGGCGTACGCGGGGTCGATGCCGTGCATGCCGGCCCGCCGCGAACTGCACACGGGACGCTACAACTTCCTGCACCGCAGCTGGGGACCGCTGGAGCCCTTCGACGACTCGATGCCCGAACTGCTCAAGCAGAACGGCGTGTACGCCCATCTGGCCAGCGACCACCCGCACTACTGGGAGGACGGCGGCGCCACCTACCACGGCCGCTACAACTCCTGGGAGTTCTTCCGCGGGCAGGAAGGAGATCCGTGGAAGGGGCAGGTGGCCGATCCGGAGATGCCCGAGGACCTGAAGCGGATGCGCTCGGCCGCGTACCGGCAGGACTGGGTGAACCGGCCGCACATGGCGACCGAGGACCGGCATCCGCAGACCCTCACCTTCGACGCCGGCCTGGAGTTCCTCCGCACCAACAAGGACGCGGACCGCTGGTTCGTGCAGATCGAGACCTTCGACCCGCACGAGCCGTTCTTCTCCCACCAGCGCTACAAGGACCTCTACCCGCACGCGTACGACGGACCGCACTTCGACTGGCCCGACTACAAGCAGGTGGTGGAGACGGACGAGCAGGTCGCGCACGCCGGTTACGAGTACGCCGCACTGCTCTCCATGTGCGACCACTCCCTGGGCCGGGTCCTCGACGCCATGGACGAGTACGGGCTGTGGGACGACACGCTCCTGATCGTCAACACCGACCACGGTCTGCTGCTCGGCGAGAAGGGCTGGTGGGGCAAGGGCGTCCAGCCCTGGTACAACGAGCTGGTCCATCTGCCTCTCTTCGTCTGGGACCCGCGCTCCGGCGGCGCGGGCGAGCGGCGCGACACCCTCGTGCAGACCATCGACCTCGCCCCCACGCTCCTGGAGTACTTCGGCGTCCAGCGCCCGGCCGACATGCAGGGCGCACCGCTGCCCCTCTCCGCCGCGGACGACCCCGTACGCGAGGCCGGCCTCTTCGGCATCCACGGCGGTCACGTGAACATCACCGACGGCCGGTACGTCTACATGCGCGCGCCCGCCTCCCCAGGCAACAGCCCCCTGCACGAGCACACGTTGATGCCGACGCGCATGCGCGGCCGCTTCACCCCCGCCGAACTCGCCGACGTGGAGCTGGCCGAGCCGTTCGGCTTCACCAAAGGCGTCCGCACGCTTCGGATGCCGGGCCGCACCTTCGTCAATCCGTACCACCACGGCAGCCTGCTCTTCGACCTGGAGAACGATCCCGAGCAGCTGGACCCGCTCGTCGACGACGAGGTGGAACTGCGGCTCGCGACGCTGCTGGTGGATCTGATGCGGGACACGGAGGCTCCGCCCAGTCAGTACGAACGTCTCGGCCTGCCCGCCGAGGGCCCGGTGACCGACGCGCACCTCCTCGTACGGGCCCAGCGCGACCAGGCCCAGCGGGCCGCGGTGCCGTTGCCGCGCGCCGAGGACTACCCGGAGGGGCGGCTGTCCCTGCGGACGCCGGTCGCGACGCTGATCGGCGATCCGGTGGCGCTGGAGGTGCTCAAGCGGCACCTGCCGGGGATCGCCGACTCGGAACTCCTGCAGTTCCTGGGGCCGACCCCGCTCCTCGACATCGCCGCGATGTCGGGCGGAATGATCCCGCCCCACCGGCTGCGCCTGGTCGCCGAGGAACTCGCGAAACTCTGAGAGCCGGTCGTCGGACCACAGATGAACGCCGGTGACGGGGCGGCTACCCCGTCACCGGCCCGCCTTTCCTCCCCCGCCCATCCAGCGAAGAACGAGACGAAGAAGAGGTGGCGTCTTGCCCGATCTTACCGAGGCACCCGTCGGCACGACGAAGGAGAGAAGGGCCGTCCCCGTGAAGGGCCGCTGGCGCCAGCTTTCCCTGCTCGGCGGCACCATGCTCGTCGAGAACACCGAGGCGAGTCTGATCAGCGGGCTGTTCCCGGTGATCCGCCACTCGCTCGGAGTCTCGCTCGGCGCGCTCGGCGTCCTGACCGCCGCGGGCCGGATCGTCGGCGTGTTCGCCGGCCCGTTCTGGGTGTGGGTCGCCCAGCGCTGGTCCCGCAAGGGCGTCCTCGTCCTGGCCACCGGGTTCTGGGGAGTGTGGGGCATAGCCGCCGGCTTCGCCCAGAACTTCACCCAGCTCCTGATCCTGATCACCATCCTCGCCGCCGGGTACGCGGCCTCCGGACCTCTCACCACGGAAATCCTGGGGGACCTCTTCGACAGCGAGTCCCGAGGACGCGCCGTCGGCATGCTGTACGGCGTCATCAACCTCGCCGCCTCCCTCTTCGCCACCCTCAAGGGACAGCTCGCCGCGTTCGACGACGGCTGGCGCTGGGGCCTGTGGGGCATCGGCGCCGTCAACGTCCTGTGCGGTGTCGCCCTGTTGATCTGGATGCGCGACCCGGGCAGAGGCGCGTCCGAGCACCAGCTCGCCGGCCTCGACCGACGGACCCGCGAGGCCCACACCAAGGTCACCGCGAAGCAGGTGACCGTGCTCTTCCGGATCCCGAGCCTGGTGGTCCTGCTCGTCTCCCGACTCCTGTCGGGGCAACTTCTCGCCGCGATGTTCGGTGTGATCTTCCTCGTGGACGTCTACGGATTCAGCACCCAGGCCGCCTCCGTCGTCCTCTTCCCCATGGGCATCGGCTTCTTCACCGGCACCGTGCTCGGCGGCTTCCTCGCCGACTGGGCGGTCCGCCGCAACCCGCGCCACGGCCTCGTGGTCATTCTCCAGACCGCTCAGTTCGCCTTCGCGACCGTGGCCTTCTTCGGTACCCAGCTCGACTGGGGCGGGATCGGCGTGTTCGCTGTCTTCTTCGCCCTCATGGGCCTCGTCCAGGGCGTCAACCCGGTGGTCAACCGGCCCATGATCATGGCCGTGACGCTTCCCGAACTCCGCGGCGCGGCCTTCGCCATCTACCTCAGCGTCTTCGAGGCCGTCGCCATCGCCGCGTTCAGCCTCGGGGCCGGCTTCCTCGGCGACGCCTTCGGACTGCGCGCGGTGTTCCTGTGGGTTCTCGTCGGACTCGTGCTCGTCAACGGCGCCTTCCTCACCTTGCTCTACCGCACCTACGCCACCGATGTGGCCCGCGTCCAGCAGGTACTCGAGAGCCGACGGCAGGCAGCTCTCGCCGAATAGCCCAGGTCAGAGCGGACGCTCCCGTCCGCTTCCGGAGCGGGAGCCGCTTCCGGAGATGACCGGAGTGGGAGCCGCGACACGTCCGACGGCCGCGCTAGCGTGGTGGTATGGCTACGGTGCGGGTGAACGGGGTCGAGGTCGCCTACGAACGGGTGGGACAGGGACCGCCCCTGGTGTTCGTGCACGGTGCGGGTCTCGACGGTCGCATGTGGCAGCCGCAGCTCGCGGGCCTGGCCGACGAGTTCACGGTGGTCGCCTGGGACGAGCCCGGCGCCGGCCGCTCCTCGGACGTGCCCTCCGGTTTCGGCCTCGCGGACTACGCCCGGTGCCTCGCGGCGGTGATCGACGACCTGCGGCTCGGCCCCGCCCACGTCGCAGGTCTCTCCTGGGGCGGGACCGTCGTACTTGAGCTCTGGCGTCTCCGTCCGGAGCTGGTCAGGACACTGGTCCTGACCGACACCTACGCCGGTTGGAAGGGCTCGCTCCCGCCCGAGGAGGTGCGGGCCCGCGTCGACGGCGTACGGCGGATGCTCGCGGCGCCCCCGGAGCACTTCGACCCGACGCTGCCGGGGCTGTTCGCCGGGGATCCGCCCGCCGAGTTCGTCCCGCTGCTCACGGCGATGGCGGACGACGTGCGTCCGCACAGCCTCGGGACGCAGCTCTTCGTCATGGCCGAGGCGGACCAGCGTGACCTGCTGCCCGAGATCACGGTTCCCACCTTGCTCGTCTGGGGCGAGCTCGACGCGCGGTCACCCCTGTACGTCGCCCACTCCTTCGAGGAGGCGATTCCGGACGCCACACTCGTCGTGCTCCCCGGCACAGGCCATGTCAGCAACCTGGAGCAGCCGGAGCGGTTCAGCCGGGCCGTCCGCGAGTTCTGCCGCGCACACGCCTGACCCGACGCCTCAGGAGGGCTCGGACCAGATGTCCATGGGGACGGTGCTCACGCTGCGGCCCGCCTGGTCGAGGATGCGGCCCATGCGCTTCACGAAGCGCAGGGAGACCGCCTGGTCGAGCACCTTCAGCTGGGGCAGTGCGCTGGTGAGGCGGGCTTCGAGGCCGCGGATGTCGGGAAGGGAGCGGAGCCAGACGCTGATGAGGAGGTTCGCCCTCCCTCCGGCGAGGCCGATGCACGCCCGGATCTCGGGGACGGCGGCCAGGAGTCTGTTCAGGGCGTCGCGGTCGTCGATCTGGGCCTGGGCCCAGATCGTGGTGGAGATCGGCCAGCCGCACAGAGGCTGGGCGACCTCGCAGCGCAGTTCCAGGTCCTCGTTGGCGATGAGGAGGGCGAGCCGCTTGCGTACGGTGGTGATCCCGACGCCAAGCTCCTCCGCGAGGTCCGTGAGCGAGGTACGTCCTTCGGTCCCGAGGCGCACGGCGAGGAGGCGGTCTCTCGCGGTGAGCGTCTGGGGCGTCGACGGCGACCTGACCGGCCGCTCGGCGGTGATGCGGGCCCGCTGGCGAGGGTCGAGAGCGCGCAGGCGCCAGTCGGTGGCGTGGGTGAAGACATGGGTGCCGAGCTGGGTGCGGGTGGCGCTGATTCCGGGGAGCGTTCCCAGACGTTCCAGCACGTATACGGAGAGGGCGGGAAGCGTGGGCATCGACACCGTGAGCAGGAGGTCCCGGCCGCCGCTGGTGTGATCCACGGTCAGGACGTGGGGCCACTGCGCGAGGGTGTTGGCCACGTCGAACGCACGGCCGGCCTGGCAGTCCACTTCGACGAAGGCCAGGCAGCCCTGGGAGATCTGTGCGCGCCCGGGCTGTGCCGTGATCCACGCGACACCCGTTTCGGTCAGCCGGGACCAGCGCCTGGCCACGGTGACGGGATCGAGGTCGAGTGCCCGTCCGATGCGCGACCAGGGGGCTCGGGGGTCGATCTGCAGGGTGTTCACCAGGCTGAGGTCGAGCTCGTCCAGGTGTGCAGATTCCTGCAAACGATCAGGCATGGAAGAAAGATCCTGCGTTTTCAGTGGGCATGAGTGCCGAGTATCCATCATCACTGGCAACCGAGCGACAGCGAGGTGAACGTCAGTGAAAGGGGATGCCGGTGTCGGTGCGCGAGGACGCACGGAGCGTGCAGGGTGATCTGGTCCGCCTGCGGCAGGCGCTGCATGCCGAGCCCGAACTGGGCCTGGAGTTGCCACGTACGCGGGACAAGGTCCTGGCCGCCCTGGACGGACTGCCGTTGGAGGTCACCACGGGGAACCGGCTGACCTCGGTCACCGCGGTCCTGCGGGGCGCTCGTCCCGGCCCCACGGTGCTCCTGCGCGCCGACATGGACGCACTGCCCGTCACCGAACGCGCGGATCTCACGTACGCCTCCCGCACGGACGGGATCATGCACGCCTGCGGCCACGACCTGCACACGGCCATGCTCGCCGGCGCGGCACAGCTCCTCTCCGCCCGCCGGGACGACCTCGCGGGCGATGTGGTCTTCATGTTCCAGCCCGGCGAGGAGGGGCAGGACGGCGCCGGCCACATGCTCGCCGAAGGGGTCCTGGACGCCTCCGGTGAACGGCCGGTGGCCGCGTACGCCCTGCACGTGACGTCGGCGGGACATCCGAACGGGATGTTCGCGACCCGCCGGGGCCCGGTCCTGGCATCCTCCGACAGCCTTCGCGTGACCGTCCGCGGTGCGGGTGGCCACGGTTCGATGCCGCACCTGGCCCACGACCCCGTACCGGCGGCGTGCGAGATGGTCACCGCGCTGCAGACCTTCATCACCCGGAGGTTCGATCCCTTCGACCCCGTGGTGCTGACCGTGGGCGCCTTCCACGCGGGCACCGCGGGCAACGTCATTCCCGACGAAGCCCGGTTCACGGCGACCGTGCGGTCGTTCTCCGCTTCGTCGCACGGCCGGATCAAGGACGGCGCCGCGCAGGTGTGCCGGGGCATCGCGGCCGCCCATGGTCTCGACGTCGAGGTGGACTTCGCCGAGCTGTACCCCCTCACCGTCAACGACCCGGCCGAGGCCGAGTTCGTCGCCGACGTGGTGGCGGAGGTGCACGGAGAGGAGCGCTACGCGTGGGCGCCCCGGCCGGCCACCGGATCGGAGGACTTCTCCCGGGTGCTGGACGAGGTCCCCGGCGCGTTCGTGGTCCTGGGTGCCTGCCCGCCGGACCAGGACGTGCAGCGCGCCCCGTACAACCACTCGCCCTTGGCCGTCTTCGACGACAGCGTGCTCGGTGACGGAGCCGCGCTCTACGCCGAACTCGCCCTGCGCCGCCTGGCGAAGGCGACACCCGCCCCCGCCTCCTGACCGCACCGCCCGCAGCCCCGCCGGACGCAGTTCATCCGGCTGCGTCCCGTCCCCCAGGAGAAACCCGTGCCCGACCACGCATCCCCGTCCCCGGCCACCAGATCCGACGCTCCCGACGCCTCGGCCACGAGTGCCACGCCGGAGGGCACGCCCGCCCCGTCCCGGCTGCGCACCGTCATCGGCACCGGCGTGGGCAACGCCCTGGAGTGGTACGACTGGAACGTCTACGCGATCTTCACCCCGTTCTTCGCCTCGCAGTTCTTCCCCTCCGCCGATCCGACCTCGGCCCTGCTGAGCACCTTGGCGATCTTCGCCGTGGGCTTCCTCATGCGTCCCCTGGGCGGCCTGGTCTTCGGGCGGCTCAGCGACCGCAAGGGGCGGCGGGCGGCGATGGTCGGCTCCATCGCGCTGGCCGCCGCCGGAAGCCTGCTGATCGGCCTCGCCCCGACCTACGCCACGATCGGCGTCGGCGCCTCGGCCCTGCTGGTGTTCGCACGGCTCGTCCAGGGCCTGGCCCACGGCGGGGAGCTTCCCGCGGCCCAGACGTACGTGGCGGAGATGGCCCCCCGCGAACGGCGAGGGCTCTGGTCGAGCCTGATCTACGTCTCCGGCACCTCCGGCATCATGGTCGCCACCGTGCTCGCCGCGGTCCTCTCCTCCTTCCTCAGCGAGGACCAGCTCCACGCGTGGGGCTGGCGGGTGCCGTTCGTCGTCGGTGGACTTCTGGGCCTGTACGCGCTGATCATGCGGCTCCGCCTTGAGGAGACCGACGCGTTCGAGAAGCAGGCCGACACCCCGGACCCCGAACCGGGCACGTCGGTGTGGCGCGGCTTCTGGGAGAACCGGGCGGCGTGCCTGCGCGTGATCGGCCTCACGCTGGGCGGCACGGTCGTCTACTACACCTGGGCCGTCTCCGCCCCGGCCCAGGCCATCTCCCTCAAGGGCATCGAGGCCTCCTCCGCGCTGTGGGCGGGAGTCCTCGCCAACCTGGTCTTCCTCGTGGCGCTGCCGCTGTTCGGCGCCCTCTCCGACCGCGTGGGCCGCAAGCCCATCCTGTACGGCTCCTACATCGGCGGAGCCGTCCTGGCCTTCCCCCTGAACTGGTTCATCCAGGACCAGGCCTGGCAGCTGGCCGTGTCCATGACGACGGCCATGCTCTTCATGTCCGCCGGCGCGGCGATCACCCCCGCGGTGTTCGCGGAGATGTTCCCGACCCGGCTGCGCACGACGGGGGTGGGCTTTCCCTACGCCATCGCCGTGGCCGCCTGTGGTGGCAGCGCCCCGTATCTTCAGACATGGCTGACCAGCAACGGGAACGGCGACCTCTTCCTCGGCTACACGGTGGTCCTGCTGCTCCTCGCTCTGGCCGTGGTGCACCGGATGCCGGAGACGAAGAACACCGACCTGACGTGACACCGGAGAACGCCGAAGAACACGGACTGTGGGAACGGAGCCGTACCGTGCCGAGCCTGACCAGCAGAGCGATGCCGACCGTGGTGCGGCTCCGTGGGGCCAAGAAGGTGTTCAGCTCGGCGGAGGCCGTCCGGGAACAGGTCCTCGCCCGTTCCCTGCGGCCGACCGGATACGCCCCACCGGCCGGACTGGAACGCACGGTCGACCTCGCCGTACGCCGGGTGGCCGGATGGCCCGTCTACGCGGTCACCCCTCGCGGTGCTCTCGACGCCGGACGGCGGGCGGTCTATCTGCACGGCGGCGCGTACATCAACGAGATAGCACCCCAGCACTGGAAGCTGATCGCCCACGTGGCCGCCGAGACCGGCACCCGGGTCACGGTGCCGATCTACCCCCTCGCTCCCCTGGCGACGGCGTCCGAGGTGGTGCCGGCCGTCACCGTCCTGGCCGCCGAGATGCTCGACGACGCGGCCACCACGACCCTCAGCCTCATCGGGGACTCCGCCGGCGGCGGAATGGCCCTCGCCGTCGCCGTCCACCTGCGGGACCGAGGACTTCCCGCACCCGCCCGCACCATCCTCATCTCCCCCTGGCTCGACATCAGCCTGACCGACCCGCGCATCGCCCTGCTCGAAGACCGCGACCCCTGGCTCGCCGTCCCCGGTGCGCGCTACGCCGGGGACCTCTACCGCGGCACGCTCCCCGTCGACCACCCGCACGTCAGCCCTCTGCTCGCCGACCTGACCGGACTGAACCCGATCACGCTGTTCAGCGGAACCCGGGACATCGTCAACGCCGACGCCCGACGGCTGGCCGCCCGCGCCACGGCCGCGGGCGTCGAGCTGGACTTCCACGAGGCACCGGAGATGCTGCACGTCTACCCCCTCCTGCCGATCCCCGAGGGCAGAGCCGCCCGGGCCGCTCTCTGCACCGCCCTGCGGAGCTGACGCCCCCTCAGCGAGTGTCCGATCGCGGCGCGAGGGGTTGACGCCAGCATTGGTCTATGCCAATTTCTCCTCGGTGCATGATCAGCCGTTCCCCACACGGGTGTTGAAGCAACGAACCTCACCCTCGGCACCATGCCGCCTTCCCCCCATCACCTCCCCGAGAGGAACCCCATGCGCAACGGCACCAGCCGCCGGAAGCGCGGCATGCGCACCGCGCTCGCCGCCGCCACCGCCGTGATCGGTCTCGGCGCCACCACGCTGACCGCCGTCCCTGCCGCCGCCGCGGAGGAGAGCGTCGCCGTCCGCTACCGGCAGGGCGGCGCGGGCAGCGACCAGGCGGCGCCCCGGTTCACCGTGGTCAACACCGGGACGACGAACATCCTGTTGAGCCAGGTCAAGCTGCGCTACTACTTCAAGGCCGACCCCGGTGCCTCGTACAGCTACGCGTGCGACTGGGCCGTCAGGGGCTGCGCGCATCTGACGGGTACGTTCGGCACGCCGGCCAGCCCCACCGCCACGGCGGACCGGTACCTGGAGGTCGGGTTCACGGCGGGGGCGGGCTCCTTGGCGCCGGGCGCCGACACCGGAGACGTACAGCTGCGCTTCCACCGCTCCGACTGGCATCCGCTCGACCAGTCCGACGACTACTCCTTCGGGCCCGCGCAGACCACGTACGGGAACTGGACCAAGGTCACCGCCACCATCGCCGGAGTCCCGGTCTGGGGCACCGCCCCCACCGGCAACGAGGCAACCCCGACGCCGACCCCGACACCTACCGACCCGCCCCCCGCGCCTCCGACCACTCCCCCGGCCGAACAGGGCGTCCTCTTCGACGACTTCGACTACACCGGCCACACCGATCCGGCGATCACCGCGCACGGCTGGACCGTCCGCTCCGGCGGAGGCGGCCCCGGTGTCGGCGCGGCGACGTGGGCCCCCGAGAACGTGACCTTCGCCAAAGAGGGCACGAACTCCGTCATGACGCTGCGCACGTCGACCGCGGGCACCGGCACGTCGACCCGGCAGACCGAAATACACACCGCGGCACGGAAGTTCAAGAACGGCACCTACGCCGCCCGCGTGCGCTTCGCGGACACCCCGACCAGCGGCCCGGACGGCGACCACCTCGTCCAGAGCTTCTTCACCATCAACGACCTCACCGCGCCGATGGCGGACGACTACGCCGAGTACGACTTCGAGTACCTCCCCAACGGCGGCTGGGGCGAGACGGCGAACGTCCTCTACACCACCTCCTGGGAGACCTTCCGCCCCGACCCCTGGGAGGCCGTCAACCAGCACACCGAGACCCGCACGAGCCACGCCGGCTGGCACGACCTCGTCCTGACCATCGACGACACGGCGCTCGTCTACTACATCGACGGCAAGCAGTTCGCCCGGCACGACGCCCGCTACCTGCCCGAGCGACCCATGTCGATCCACTTCAACCAGTGGCTGATCGACCTCGCCGGCCAGACCTCCACGACCCCCCGCTCCTACGAGGAGCGGATCGACTACCTGCTCCACGTGAAGGACCAGGTCCTCACCCCCGCCCAAGTGGCGGCGAAGGTCACCGGCTTCCGCGCATCCGGAACGGCCTTCAAGGACTCCGTTCCCGGCTCCTGAACGACCCGGCCGCCGCGGGCCGTGGCAGTACGACCGCCCGCGGCGCCCGACCCCGGCCACAGGGTCCGTCTGAGGTGCCGGCGTGTGTGATCCCGCGGTGCGTCGGGGATGCCACCACCCGGCCCCCAGCGGGCCGGGGCAGATCACACACCTTCTCGTAGCCGCTCTGCACCGTCGCCCCGAACGGCACCCCGAACACGGCGAGCACCGCGAGGCCGAACGCCGTCGTGGTCCGCGGGGCCGGTCGGAGAGCTGGCCGACGTCGCGTCGGCCGTGCCGGGCGTTGCCCGCCTCACCGCCCCACTGGGCGGCCACCCCGTCAGGGTGACGCACCACGAAACCGCGGCGTAGTCGGGCCTCGTCGAAGCCGGGGCAGGCGTAAGCCGGCGATGTATGTCCCGAACGGACCGGCAGGGCTCCATGGGCGTGGCTTGCTTGACCGGCCAGGCCGCCGCCTGCAGAGTCGGGATGCGGCACCGTGGTAGCGCCGCGTCCCTCTGCCGGCCTGTCCCTGTTCCATGGGTGGCGGGCGGCACCGACCTCCAGGAGCGACTGGTCCGATGGTCCTCGACCTGGTGGTGATCGGTACGGCCATCACCCTGGGGCCCTTGCACAACAGCGCCTTCATCCTGCTGCTCTCCTCGCGGCGCGGCGTCCGTCAGGGCCTGGCGTTCCTGTTGTCGTGGCTGGCCAACCTGATCACCGTGATCGCCGTCGTGGTGCTGCTGACCGGCGGCCAGCCCCCGGCCCGGCACAGTGCGCCGTCGACCGCCGCGCTCGCTGCGAAGCTCGCCATCGGTCTGGCGCTGGTGCTGTACGGCGCGCACCGGCGGCGCCGACCGCCGCGCCCGCACGGCCCACCGCGCTGGGCCGCCCGGATCGACAACGCCTCCTGGGTCACGGCAGCCGGTCTGGCGTGGCTGCTGCAACCCTGGGGACTGGTCGGCGCCGGGGCCGCGACTGCCCTCGAGGCGAACCTCTCCACCGCCGACGACTGGCTCGCGCTGACCGGCTACTGCCTGCTGGCCACCCTCAGCCTCATCGTCATGGAGATGTACGCGGTCTGGGCACCTGCGGCCGCGGAAGCCCGACTGAACGCCCTGCGCGACTGGCTGGGCCGGCACCAGGAGCAGCTGATCGTCACGCTCTCCCTCCTCGCCGGCCTGTGGCTGACGGCCGCGAGCATCTACGGGTTGGTCGCCTGAAACGGCGGGCCCCCGCTGAGATCACCGCGCTCGTGCGACTCGACGCCGATCGACGAGGAACCCTTCGGGGAGGCACCGGGGCGTGTGGGATTCAGCTGGTGCGTTGAAGTGCCGGCGGGGTCCAGTCGCCGGTGAGTGCGGGCCGCTGGGGCCAGTACAGACGCAGGAAGACGTTGAAGCTGCCCGTGGGTGCGGGGAGCCAGTTGCTCTCGCGGTCGGGTCCGGGACTGTCGTGCTGGACGTAGATGTCCAGGGAGCCGTCGGGGTTGGTCCGCATGCCGCTGCGGTCGCCGATCGCGTACCGGTTCAGCGGGTTGTCGGCGAAGAACTGGCGCTCGTTCATCATCGTGAGGGACCAGAAGCCGTCGACGGGCGGGGTCTCACCGGCGCCGAAGTGCAGCACGTAGGTGTGGGCGCCGTCGAGGGGCCGGCCGTCGGCGTCGGTGGTGGCGTGTGGGTACAGGGCGTCGGCGTCGAGGTTGGCTCCGTATCCGAACCGGGTGATGACCGCGCGCTTGGTGTAGTCGGTGCCGTAGTCCCCCAAGCCTCGGTGCACGGTCCACCCACCGGCATTCGCGGACTCCGCCCGGGCGAGCAGATCGCGCAGGGTCTCCGGGCCGCGCCGTGCACCCGCGTCCAGGGCGGCGAGCTCCTCGGCGGCCAGGTCGTCCAGGCTCGCGCCGGGTGCGATGCCGAGTTTGGCGAGGCGGCCCAGGATCGGTGCGTCGGCGGGGTCAGGAGGGTTGTCGACCATCATCTGGTTGAGGAGGGTGAAGTAGTCGCGGCCGCTGAGCGCGTGGGCCTGGTCGACCGGCGGCGTCGTGGTGTCGGCCCCGGCGGGGACGGGGACGTCGGTGGGAGGGGAGTAGTCGTCCGGGTTGCCGGTCCACTCCGACAGCGGAATCAGCCGCGTGGCGTCCTGAAGCCTGTTGACGGCCGGGAAGTCCGACGGACCGCTGGTCGCGTAACGGGCGATGATCCAGTTCACGGCGGTGGGCGACTTCAACAGGGTCAGACCGGGCGGGGTCGCTCCTGACCAGGACGGCCCGACGATCAGGAACGGGCCGGCGGACGGGCCGTACTCGCGCCGGCCGACGACCGCGCAGACATCGGACCAGGCGTCCAGAATGGGGACCATCCAGAACCGGTCACCGAAGTCGGGCAGGGCCAGCACCAGAGGTTGGTCGGACAGATCGAGCCAGGCACTGGAGTACAGGGTGTCGGCGTTCGGCGAGACGACCTCGGTGAATGAGGCGTCCGGAGTGGCGCGCAAGTAGCAGAACTGGTTGACCGGGGCTTTCCGACGCCCGTCGTCCCGGGCCGGGACCGCCGTCATGGAGTCCTTCGTCAGGGCCGCCGTGACCAGCGGATACCCGTAGAGCCAAGCCTCCGTGGCCAGCTTCTCCATCGCCTCGTCCGTCATCAGCTTCTCCTAGGTGTCACGGCGAATCCCATCCGGGCCCGACGCTATGAGTGCCGCCCGCCTCCCGCGCGGCGAGTCCGCCGAACGAGTGATGCGGACGGAACCGGCGGAGCCGATCGGCAAGCCGCATGTCCACGCTCGGCCGACGACCGAGGAGCCGTATCGGCGGCTGCTCCGCCTCCCCAGGGGCTCGGACCGGCGCGCCCGCGGCCGTAGTCCCCCGTGCCGCCCCCCTGCGGCAGCCCGCTTTCGCCCCGCGTCGTGGGCCACAACCCGTGGGCCGCCGGCTCTCGGAGGAACGGCCGGAGACACCCGCTCGTCGATGTCCCCGACCGGGTCGGGCGGAGGGTCTACGGGTGGGCGCCGAGCCCGTCGGACAACTCCCTCAGATACCGCGAGACCGGCCCGAAGGTGATCAGTCCGCTCTGCGCGCCGGCCAGCTCGGAGGCCGCCGGCTGGAGTTCGCGGAGCGCCCGGCGCATCGTGCCGTGGTCACCGACGGCCGTGGCCGCCCTGCCCACCACGCACCACAAGGCCTCGAACATGAGGTCGCGCGGCGGCGGGGCGATGTCCCTCAGCGCCGCGCGCGCGGCCTCCGTGTCCCCCGCGCCCACCAGGAGCCACGGGCGCACCCAGTTCTCGTAGGGTCCCCAGTCGGCCTCGGCCTCCTCGGGCGCGACGCCGTGGGAGAGGTGCAGCCCGAGTCTGGCCAGGGGCAGCAGCCCGAGCCGCAGTCCCGGCATTCCCGCGCCCTCCAGCGCGATGTCGGCCTCCCGGTACGCCTCGTCGGCCGCGGCGAGCGGCTGGGTCAGGGCGGTGCGCAGGGCGCGGTACCACGTGGTGAACACGCCCACGAGCGGCAGACCGTACCGCTCGGAGAGCCGGTCGGCGGCCACCGCGTGCTGCTCGGCCCCGGCGAGGTCGGACACCGCGCAGCGCGACTGGAGGCGGACGAGGTGCCCGAGGACCTCGTACGTCACCAGGTCGTTGCGCTGCCCCAGGGAGACGATCTCCGCGCCGATGGCGTCCCGCCGGGGGGACAGCCCCGCGCGCTGGAAGGTCTGCATGAACACGCCGTTCAGGGCGAAGGCCAGCAGCGGTCCGTCCCCGAGGCCGCGTGCGAGTTGTTCGCCCTGCCGGGCCGCCTGGTAGGCCCTGGCCCGTTCCCCCGAGGCCGCCTGTTCAACGGGGAGCGCGCCGCGGGACTCCACGGCGATGGTGGCGAGGAGCCGGGCCCTGGCCGTGTCGTGGGCGTCGGCGGGCAGCAGCCGCAGGGTGCGTTCGGCGGCGTCGACCAGCCACCGCGCCTGCTCGGGGTCGTCGGAGCGGGTCCAGACCGCCGGCACGTCATAGGTGCCGATGACGCGGGCGGTGAGTTCCGCGTCGCCGAGCTGCTCGGCGGCCGCGACGGCGGCGACCCGGTGACGGCGGGCCGCCTCAAGGCCTCCGCCGCCGGTGACCGCCAGGTCGCGCATCAGCCCCGCAGTGGACTCCAGGCGGGCCCGCGCGTACGAGGGGACCACGCGCTCGTAGGCCGCGGTCGCCTCCGCCCAGACCTGGGCGGCCGTACCGCCGGGGCCGGGATCGAGGTGGTCGGCCTGGCGCAGGACGTCGGTCTCCAGTCGGCGCAGTCTCGGTCCCGGGTCGATGCCCATCTGCTCGCCGAGCAGGCGCCGGGCCCGCCGTACGACGGAGAGCGCGTCGCTCTGACGCCCGGATCGGTAGAGGGCCAGCACCAGCAGGTACCAGGCGTCCTCGCGCCAGGGGTGCTCGGTGACGTACGCGTCCAGGTCGGGGACCGCCTGCGCGGCGGCTCCCAGGGCCAGTTGTGCCGCGGCCCGGCGTTCGACGGCCTGGCAGTTCAGCTCCACCAGCCGGGAGCGCTCCGTACGGATCCAGGGGCCCTCGTCGAGACCGGCGTAGGCGGGGCCCCGCCACCAGCCGAGCGCCTGGGTGAGCCGGCTGACGGCCTCGGCGGGCGGCAGCTCGGCGGCGGAGGCGACGGCGTGCTCGAAGCGCCAGGCGTCGACGTCCTCTTCCGCCGCCTTCAGGGCGTAGCCAGGGCCCTCGGTGACGAGGAGCCGGGGTCTGCCGCGGGGCGGCCGGTCGGGTTCGAGGGCGCGGCGCAGTGCGGCGACGAAGGTGCGTACGGCGCTCACCGCGTCCGCGGGCGGTTCCGCCCAGAGGTCCTCCACCAGCCGTGCGACGGGCACGACACGGCGGCGAGCGACGATGAGCCGGGCCAGCACCGCGCGGTGCCTGGGCCCCTTGAGCGCGACCGGGTCTCCCTGCGGGTCCCAGGCGGACACAGGTCCCAGGACGCTCAGTCTCAACCCCATCGCCGCCGTTCGTTCTGCCGGGAAACCACCAGCTCAAACGTACAGCGCTCATCGGTTGCTCATTCGCCGCCCGCAGGCTTCGAACCGGGGGCGCGAGCGGCCCGCGGCCGCCGCGCACCCCACGGATCAGAAACGACCCCCAGAAACGAGCGGCACCATGGCACCCACCCTTCCGGACTTCGAGTACCGGCGCGTCACCGTCGCCGAGGGCGTGTCCCTCCACGTGGCGGTCGGCGGATCGGGCACTCCGGTCGTCCTGTTGCACGGTTTCCCGCAGACCCACCTCATGTGGCGGCACGTCGCCGCCGACCTCGCCGCCGACCACACCGTCATCGTCCCCGACCTCCGCGGCTACGGTGACAGCGACAAGCCGCTGGAGGACGGCCCGGACACCTATTCCAAGCGGACCATGGCCCGGGACATCGTCACGCTCGCGAAGAACCTCGGGCACGAGAGCTTCGCCCTGGCGGGCCACGACCGTGGCGCGCTGGTCGCCTTCCGCGCCGGCCTCGACCACCCGGACGTCATCAGCCACCTGGCCTGCCTGGACGTCCTGCCCACCCTGGACACGTGGGAGGCGCTGCACGGCGTCACCGCGGCTGTCGGCTTCCACCTGTACCTCATGGCCCAGCCGTCCGGCCTGCCCGAGAAGATGATCCGGGCGAGCTCGGACGAGTTCTTCGGCCACTTCCTCGATGTCTGGACCGAAGACCCGGACGCGGTGCCCGACGACGTGCGGGAGGCCTACCTCACGGCGTGCCGCGACGCCGTTCCCTCGATCGTCGCCGACTACCGCGCGTCCGCCGGCATCGACGTGGACCACGACCGCGCCGACCGCGCCGCGGGCCACCAGCTCGTCATGCCCGTCTCGGTGCTCCAGCAGGACTGGGGGGCGGCCCTCGGTTACGAGGCCGCGGCCCTGTGGGGCGCCTGGGCGCGGGACCTGGACCATTCCACCGTCTCCACCGGCCACTTCATGGCCGAGGAGGCCCCCGCGGACATCGCCGGGGCGCTGCGGAAGCTGCTGACCCGCTCCTGACGGCGGGCGGGCGGAGATGCCGTCCGCCGCACGGCAGGGGGATGTGAGCCCCGCTCACAAGAACTTCCTCCTGGCCGGACGCACGGCCCGAGGCACTGACGGGACCGGCATCTCCGCACGGGGCACGCGAGGAGTGCCTGGTGCCGCTCAGAGCGCGGTCGACTCACGCGCGGGAAGCGGTGTGCCGCTCAGTTCGTGCTGGACTTCCTCGAGGTCACCGCCGTTCTGCAGGACGAGGCGGCTGCGGCTGAGCGGGCTCGCGGCGAGGGCGTCGGGACGACGCAGGGCCCGCAGCGCGTCACGTACGGCCGAGTCGAACTCGGGGCGGGACAGTACGGCCGGCTCGCGCACCTGCCGCACGGCCGGGTCGGAGTCCTCTTCGGTCGGCCCCTCGGTTCCGGCCAGGATGGCGTTGCCGGGACCCGGGAGGCATGACCTCCCGGGTCGCTCTCCGCCGGCACCGACGTCGCGCGTGGGGCCTCGACGCCGTACCGGAGGAGAGGGCGGGCACGTGCGGGGTCAGGCCGTGGCGCAGGCCGCGCCGTCGAGAGTGAAGGATGCCGGGGCCGGGTTCGTCGTGCCCTTGGTGGCGATGAAGCCGAGCGTGACGGAGCCGGACGGGGCGATCGTGTGGGTGTAGGGCACGGCGGAGACGCTGACCGTGCTGCCGGTCTGGACGGCGGTGCCGCCCCACATGCTGCCGACGGTCTGGCCCGCGCCGTAGGAGAAGCCCAGCGTCCAGCCGTTGACGGGAACGGTTCCGGTGTTGCGGATGATGATCTCGCCCTGGAACCCGCCCGGCCATTCGCCGACGACGCGGTAGCCGACGGCGCAGCGGGCGCCGGGGGTGCCGCCGCCCGCCTCGGTGGTGACGTCCACCGTCGCGGAACGGGCCGAGCGGTTGCCCGCCGCGTCACGGGCGTAGACGGCGAAGGTGTACGCCGTGTCGGCGGCGAGCCCCGCCACGGTGACCTGGGTGGTGGTGGAGGACGCGACCTTCGTGTCGGTGCCGCCGCTGACGCGGACGACGTCGTATCCCGCGACACCGACGTCGTCGGTGGCGGCGGCCCAGGTGAGGGTCGCGGAGTCGGAGGTCAGCGCGGAGGCCGTCGGCGTGCCCGGGGCGGTGGGCGGTGCCGTGTCGCCCGGGGCGCCGCCGAAGACCGTGGCCTCCCGGGACGTCTGGGCGATTCCGTTCGCGCCGTGGAAGATGCGCTCGCCCCAGGCGCTGAGGCGGCTCGGGTCGAAGTCGACGGCGAGGTCGAGGATCGGGTCGGTGTTGCCGCTCCAGGACCAGGCGAGGTAACCGAGGTCGAGCCGCTCGGCGGCGGCCATCATGGTGTCCTCGTCGGGGTCGCCCCACTGGTCGGCCGGGCCGCCGAACTCGCCGATGAGGATGGGCAGTCGGGCGGCGACGAAGGTGTTCAGGTAGTCGGTGATCTCCTGCGCGGTGTCGAAGACGCTGTACATGTGGATGGAGAAGATCAGGTTGCCGGTGGGGTCGGCGTCGTAGACGGACCGGGCGTTGGCCTTCATGACGCCCTGCCAGTCCTGGCCCCAGTTGGGCGCGTCGACCATGATCGTGTGCTGGAACCCGGCGGCCCTCAGCTTCTTGACGGCGGCGGTCGTGGGCTCGGTCCAGCCGGCGGGGTCGGTGTTGCCCCAGGGCTCGTTGCCGATGTTGACGATGACGTAGTCCTCTTGCCCGGCGATTACGTCCTTGAGGCCGATCCAGTAGTCGGCGGCGTGGTCCAGGGTGCCCGCGGCGGCGTCCTCGCCGTAGCCGGTGGTGTCGTGGACCTCCAGGACGCAGATCAGCCGCTGGGTCTTGCAGTCGGCGACGACGGCGGCGACGTCGGCGGGGCTGTTCTCGGACCAGCGGTGACCGTCGGAGAGGACGACCCGGACACTGTTGGCACCCAGTGCCTTGACGTCGGCCAGTGACTGCGTCTCGCCCGGGTACCAGGTGTGGGCGTGGTTGACGCCGCGCATCACGAAGTCGTTGCCGTTCGCTTCGAGCAGGCGCCCGTCGCTGACGTGCAGGCCCGTCGCCAGGGGCTCGGCCGTCCGCGCGTGCGCCGTGGCCGTACCGAGGACGCCCATGAGGGCGAGCCCGAGGAGGGTCGCAAGCCCTGTCACCAGAGCGACGGCCGTGCGGGGGCGTGCCGTGCTTCTCGTTCTCACTTCGACTCCAGAAGGTGTGCATGCCGGAAACCGGGCGGGGTCCGCCCGGTGAGCGTGGGAGCGCTCCCATACAGCCATCGGCGTCAAGGACACGTCAACCCCCACGACATGGATTGACACACCTTCGAAAGTTTCGAACCTCACTCGCGATGCGCCATCCCGATCGCGTCACCGGTTCACTCATTGGACTCCGCGACCAACGAACCACGGGCGCCCCACCAGGGAGGATGCCGCCGACCCGGAGGATCCAGCAGCGCAAACATTTCGCGCAGGCCGACGAAAGTATTGACATGAGCGCACCAAACCGCCCACTGTTCGCCCGTGGCGGACCTCAAGGAGGCGCCGCACCGCCCGAGTCCCGTCGAAGAGGAGGACCACCCCGATGCGTCGAAAGATCCGCCCGGCCCTGCGGCCGCTGCTCGTGGGCCAGGCCGCCGTCGCCCTGGCTGCCGCGGCCACCCTCACCACCGGCGCCGCTCCGGCGCAGGCCGCCGCCTGTTCCAACGGATACGTCGGACTCGCCTTCGACGACGGCCCGTCCGGCACCACCCGGGCCCTGCTCGACTCCCTGCGGCAGAACGGCCTGCGGGCCACCATGTTCAACCAGGGGCAGTACGCCGCCGCCAACCCCGCCCTGGTCAAGGCCCAGGTCGACGCGGGCATGTGGGTCGCGAACCACAGCTACACCCACCCGCACATGACCCAGCTGAGCCAGGCGCAGATGGAGTCGGAGATCTCGCGCACCCAGCAGGCCATCGTCACCGCCGGCGGCGGGACGCCGAAACTGTTCCGGCCGCCCTACGGCGAGACGAACGCGACGCTGAAGGCGGTCGAGGCCGCCCACGGTCTGCGGGAGGTCCTCTGGGACGTCGACTCGCAGGACTGGAACAACGCCGGCACGGACGCGATCGTCCAGGCCGCGAACCGGCTCACCGACGGCCAGATCATCCTGATGCACGACTGGCCCGCCAACACCCTCGCCGCGATCCCGCGGATCGCGCGGACACTGGCGGCCAAGGGCCTGTGCTCCGGGATGATCTCCCCGACGACGGGCCGCGCCGTGGCCCCCGACGGAAGCGGCGGTACGGAGAGCTGCGCGGCGACCCTGACGGCGGGCCAGTCGTGGAGCGACCGGTACAACCTCGGCGTGGCGGTCAGCGGCTCGACGGCCTGGACCGTCACGGTGAACGTCCCCTCCCCCGCGAAGGTCCTGGCCACCTGGAACGTCAGCGCCTCCTACCCGGACGGCCAGACCCTCGTCGCCCGGCCGAACGGGAGCGGCAGCACCTGGGGCATGACGATCCAGCACAACGGCAACCGGACCTGGCCGACCGTCACGTGCAGGCCGTCCTGATCACCGCCGCCCCGAACGGCACCGGCCCCGCTGCCCGTCAGGGCGGCGGGGCTCGGCCGTGTCGTACGCCCGCGGGGGCACGTACCCGCGAGTCGCCCGCCCGTCAGTCGGCGGCGGGCGGGAGCACCTCGAAGTCGGCGTGCAGGCGCCGACGGTGGTCCACCTGACGTGCGGAGCCGGTGAGCACGACCCGGGCGGTGAGCCGGGGCTCGGCGCTCGACGCGCCGAACCTCAGTTCCAGCTCTCCGGGTTCCACGACGCGTGTCCCGTCGCGTCCGGTGAAGGACGCGAGGTCCGCGGGGACGGTCGCGTCGATCCTGGCCTCCTGTCCGGCGGCGAGGTCGAGGCGTACGTAGCCGATCAGCCTCTGGAGGGGCTGGACCACGGACGCCACGGGGTCGTGCAGATAGAGCTGTACGAGTTCGCTGCCGGCGCGGTCGCCGGTGTTCCGCACGGTGAGGGCGAGGCGGAACGCGCCGTCCGTGGGGGTGCTGTCGGTCTCGACGACGAGATCGCTCCACTCGAACGTCGTGTACGTCAGGCCGTGTCCGAATCCGAACGCGGGTGTCGGGTCGATGCTGGAGACCTCGCTGGCGTGGCCGAGCCGGGCCGCCAGGTAGGTGGAGGGCTGGGCGCCGGGATGCCGGGGCACGCTGACGGGCAGGCGGCCGCTGGGGCTGACCCGTCCGCTCAGGACGGCGGCGATGGCCGCCGTTCCCGCCTCGCCGGGGAAGAAGGACTGGACGACGGCGGCGGACTCGTCCGCCGCGCGGCCGAGCGCGTAGGGCCGCCCGGCGAGCAGGGTCGTGACGACCGGTGTGCCGGTGTCGAGGAGGGCGTCGAGGAGCTGCTGCTGTACGCCGGGCAGGGCGAGGGACTCCGCGTCGCAGCCCTCGCCGCTGGTGCCGCGGCCGAAGAGTCCGGCGCGGTCGCCGAGGGCGGCGATCACGACGTCCGCGCTCCGGGCGAGTGCGACGGCTTCGGCGAAGCCCTCGGTGCCGGCCTCGTCGACGCCCGCACCGCGCGCCACGACGATCTCGGCCGTGGGGAACTCCGCCTGGAGCGCCTCACGGAGGGTCGGCAGGTCGATGCCCGGCGGGATGTCGGGGTGCTGTCCTCCGACGTGGACGGGGAAGGCGTAGCAGCCGAGGACCGCGGTCGGGGCTTCGACGTTGGGGCCGATCAGGGCGATGCGGCGGGGGGCGCCCGGATCGAGCGGCAGGATGCCGTCGTTCCGGAGCAGGACGACGGCCTGCCGGGCGATGCGGCCCGCCAGCTCGCGGTTGCCGTCCGGGTCGAGGTCGATGGTGCCGCGGAGGGCGGCGGGGTCCGCTGTGGTGTCGGCTCCTTCGAGGGCCGCCGGGACGGGGGTCCAGTCGTGGTCGAGGAGGCCCAGCTCGGCCTTCTGGACGAGGACCCGCCGTACGGCGCGGTCCACGAGTTCCTCGGGCACGATGCCCGCCTCGATCGCGTCGAGGAGGGGCTCGCCGAAGGTCTTGACGGTGGGCAGTTCCACGTCGACCCCGGCGGCGAGGGCCGCCCCGGCAGCCTCGCCGAAGGTGCCGACGACGCCGTGCAGGGTCTTGAGGAACGCGATGCCGAAGTAGTCGGCGACGACGGTGCCGGTGAAGCCCCAGGTGTCCCTGAGCAGTCCGGTGAGCAGTTCGTCGTCGGCGGCGGAGGGCACGCCGTCGGTGTCGGTGTAGGCGTGCATCACCGACCGGACGCCGCTCTCCCGGACCGCCATCTCGAACGGCGGCAGGATCACGTCGGCCAGCTCCCTCGCGCCCATGCCGACGGGGGCGAGGTTGCGGCCGGCGCGGGAGGCGGAGTAGCCGGCGAAGTGCTTGAGGGTGGCGACGACGCCGGCGGATTCCAGGCCCTGGACGTAGGCGGTGGCGATGGTGCCCACGAGGTACGGGTCCTCGCCGATGGTCTCCTCCACGCGTCCCCAGCGGGCGTCGCGTACGACGTCGAGGACGGGTGCGAGTCCCTGGTGGACGCCGACCGCGCGCATGTCGCGGCCGATGGCGGCCGCCATCTCCCGTACGAGGGCGGGGTCGAAGGTCGCTCCCCATGACAGGGGTACGGGGTAGGCGGTGGCGCCCCAGGCGGCGAAGCCCGCGAGGCATTCCTCGTGTGCCACGGCCGGGATGCCGAAGCGGTTGGCGGCGGCTATGCGCCCTTGCGTCCGCATGAGCGAGAGGGCGGCGAGCGCCGGGTCGACGGGGGCGGTGCCGAAGGGGCGGGTGAGCTGCCCGAGCCCGTCGGGCAGCAGGTCGTCGAGGAGGACCGGCTCTTCCATGTCGTGCTGGTGCGGCGCGACTTCGGCGCCTTCGGCGGACGCTCCGACCCACACGCCGAAGAGCTGGGCGATCTTCTCCTTGCGCGTCATCTCGCGGATCAGGGCGTCGGCCCGGGCCTGCGCGCTGAGCGCGGGGTCGCGCCAGGCGGGGTGCTGGGTCTGGGGCTGGGTGGCCACGTTGTCGGTCACTTTCCTCCGACTCCCATCAGGCCCTGGACCAGGGCGCGACGGGCGAACAGGTAGACGAGCAGGATGGGGAGCATGGACAGGACGACGGCCGCGAGGAGGCCCGGCATGTCGACGCCGTGTTCGGTCTGGAAGTCGTACAGACCCATGGTGATGACCTTGTTCTCGGAGGACTGGGTGAGCACGAGCGGGAAGAGGAAGCCGTTCCAGGCCTGGAGGGCGGAGAACACGATGACGGTCGACAGGCCGCTCTTGGACAGCGGCATCACCAGTTGGCGGAAGATGCGCCAGGAGGAGGCTCCGTCGACGGTCATGGCCTCGTACAGCTCGGACGTGATGTCCCGCATGACGCCGGAGAGGATCAGGGTGCACACCGGCATGGCGAAGGCGGCGGTCGGCAGGATGACGCCGATGAGGTTGTCGTAGAGGCCGGCCTCGTTGATCAGGTAGAACATCGGGACGATGACGGCCTGCGAGGGGATGGCCAGGCCGAGCAGGAACAGCCGGAAGACCCTGCCCGTGGCCTTGCCGTCGCTTCTGACGATGGCGTACGCCAGCGGTGGTACGAGCAGCAGGACGATGCCCACCACGCAGACCGTGACGATGACCGTGTTGAGGAAGTACTGGGCGAAACCGTCGCTCAGGTCGTTGACGTAGTTGTCGAGGGTGAACCGTTCGGGGAGGCCGAGCGGGCCGTTCGCCGCGTAGTCCGCCCGGCTCTGGAAGGTGGCGACCAGCATGACGTACAGCGGCAGGCCGACCACGAACAGCCAGATCAGCGAGCCGAATCCGGCCAGGTGGTTGGGGCGGCGCCTCATCACACGCCCTCCATGGTGCTGCGCATCTTGTCGTAGCCCGTCAGACGGACCATGACGAGCGACACGAAACTGGCGACGAGGACGAGCAGCAGCGCGATCGCGGACGCCGTTCCGAACTCGAAGCTCTTGAAGGCCTTCTGGTACATGTAGTACGCACTGTTCGTGGTGTCGGTGCCCGGACCGCCCTGGGTGAGGATCAGCACCGTGTCGAAGGTCGTGAGGCCGCCCACCACCATGAGGACCATCGAGGTCACGATGCTGTTCCGCAGCTGCGGCAGCGTGATGTGGAAGAACTGCCGGAACCTTCCGGCGCCGTCGATCTGGGCGGCCTGGTAGAGCACCTGGGGGATGGCCCGCGCGGCGCCCTGGTAGATGAGGGTGTGCAGCGGGGTGAACTGCCAGGTGCTCACGAAGACGAGGACGCCGATGGCACCGGCCTGCACGCCGAAGAGGTTGCCGTCGCCGAACAGCCATCTGGCCTGCGAGGGCACGCCGAAGTTCGGGTCGAGCACGGCGCGCCAGAGCACGGAGACGGCGGTGATGGACAGCAGGAGCGGGACGAAGTAGATGGCGGAGAGGACGGCCCGGTTGCGCTGGTGGCCGGCGGCCCAGACACCGAGCAGGATGCTGATCGGGGTCTGGACGACGACGCCGAGCACGGTGAGCAGCAGGCTCAGCCAGAGGCTCTTGAGCATGACGGGGTCGTCGAGGAGCTTGCTCCAGTTGTCCAGGCCGGCGAACTCGGGTGAGCCGAGGCCGTTCCAGCTCGTGAAGGAGAGCACGACGACGAGGAGGAGCGGCACGATGGCGAACAGGCCGAAGAAGACGGCGGCGGGAGCCGCCCAGACGAAGCCGGGGCGGCTCACACCGGTTCCGGCGGCGCGGCCGGGCCGTGTCGCCCGGCGTCGCGTCTTCTCGCTGTCCACGGCGGGGGCTGTGGCGGTGGTCATGTCGGACGTCCCGGAGGTCAGGCCGCGGGCAGGGTCTGCATGGCGGCGATGAAGGCGTCGGCCCCCATCTGTCCGTTGAAGAACTGCTGGACGGCCTGGTGGATGGTGGTGGTGGCGGCCGGCGGGTACGCCTGGTCCCAGGAGAGCTGGAACGCCGGGGCCTTCTTGACGAGTTCGTACTGGTACGTGGAGTAGGCCGGGTTCGCCGAGCCGTCCAGGAACTTCGGGGTGTTGGTGGTGGTGGGCAGGTTGCCGATGCCGAGCTGCGCCTTCACGAACTCGTCCGAGTACATGAGCTTCAGGAACTCGGCCACCGCCTCGGGGTGCTCGGTGTTCTTCAGGACCGAGTAGTAGTTGTTCGTATTGCCCGCGAGGTTGTTCGGGTCCCCCTTGCCTCCCTCGACGGTCGGGAAGCTGCCGTAACCGAGGTCCTTCTTCACGAAGTCCGGGTAGGCGTCCTGCAGGGTGGAGTACTCCCAGGAGCCCATGAGCTCGAAGGCGGCCTTGCCGGTGGCGAGCAGGGCGGGCGAACCCCCGTCGGTGAACTTGACCGAGTCGTAGTTGCTGCCGAAGGCGCCGGTGTCGATCAGCTCCTTGAGCATGACGAGCGCCTTCTTGCTGTCGGGGCTCGCCCAGGCGCTCTTGTCCCCGCCGACGGCCTTCTGGAAGAGGTCGGGGCCCGCGACCCGGTCGTACATGTACTGGAACCACATCTGGGTGGGCCACTTGTCGCCGCCGCCCAGGGCTATGGGGGTGACGCCCTTGGCCTTGAGGGTCTTGACGGCGGTCAGCAGTTCGCTCCAGGTGCGGGGGGCGGCGACGCCGGCGTCCGCGAGGACCTTCTTGTTGCTGAACAGCAGGACGGGCTGGGTGCCGCGCATGGGCACGCCGTAGGGCTTGCCGTCCACGACGGCGGTGTTGAAGACCGACGGCAGGAAGTTGGACTGCAGGCCGGGGTCCTTGGCGATGAAGTCGTCGAGCGGCATGAGGAGCCCCGCGTCGACGTAGGGCTTGATGCTGCCGCCGCCCCAGTTGAAGAAGACGTCGGGGGCCTGCTTGCCGCTGATGATCGTCTGCAGCTTGGCCTGGTAGTCGGCGCCCGGGATGGTGTCGAGGACGGCCTTCACCTTCGAGGTCTTGTTGAAGGTCTCGACGAGCTGCTTCTCCACCTTGTTGGCCGCGTCGCCGTACACCAGTATGTGGATCTTGTCCGAGCCCCCGTCGGCGGAGTCCCCGGAGTTGCCGCAGGCCGCCAGGGACAGGGACAGGGTCAGCGTCACTCCGCCGACGACAGCGGTCCTCAGGAGCTGTGCGGGTCGCTTCATCGCCTCACCTTTCGAAAGAGTTGCGATCCAGTTACCGAAACTTCACGGGTCGGGACGCTAGGGTTGCGGAAGCAGGCGGGTCAACCCACTGGCGGCGAGTTACCAAAGCGTGACCCTGCTGCGGTCCGCCGCCGCTTTATGCTGCTCAGATGCGAGATGACGAGGAGAGCAGGCGGATCACCCTGGCCGAGGTGGCCGAGAAAGCCGGGGTCTCGCTTTCGACAGTTTCGAAGGTGCTCAACGGGCGGCAGGACGTGTCGTCCGTCACCCGCGGCAAGGTGGAACGCCTGCTGGAGACGCACTCCTACCGGCGGACCACCCGGGCGGCGCGGGAGGCCCCGCTCATCGAGCTCGTCTTCCACGAGCTGGACAGCGTGTGGTCGATGGAGCTGATCCGGGGCGTGGAGAACCTCGCCAAGGCCCACCAGGCGAGCGTGGTGCTGACCGAGAGCGGCACCCGCCACGCACCGGCGAGCGACTGGATCGAAGGGGTGCTGCAGCGCCGGCCGATCGGCGTGGTCCTCGTGTTCTCGGCCCTGCCCGACGCCGTCAAGCAGCAACTCGGCGCCCGCTCCATCCCGTTCGTCATCGTCGACCCGGCGGGCGACCCGGAGCCGGACGTACCGTCCGTGGGCTCGGCGAACTGGAGCGGCGGGGTCGCCGCGACCCGGCACCTCATCGAACTGGGGCACCGGCGCATCGGGATCGTCACCGGCCCCGAGGACATGCTCTGCTCCCTCGCCCGGCTGGACGGCTACCGGTCGGCGATGAACATCGCGGGCCTGGCCGGCGACGCCTCCCTCGTCCGGTTCGGCGACTTCCACGTCGAAGGCGGCTACGCGCACGCGATGGAACTGCTGCGGCTGCCGGACCGGCCCACCGCCATCTTCGCGGGAAGCGACCTGCAGGCGCTCGGGGTGATGGAGGCGGCCAGGGTGTGCGGGCTGCGCGTGCCCGAGGACCTGTCCGTCGTGGGGTACGACGACGTGATGATCGCGCGGTGGTCCAGCCCGGCCCTGACGACGGTGCACCAGCCGCTGCGTCAGATGGGCGAGGAGGCCGTGCAGATGCTGCTCCGGCTGCGGGCGGGGGAGCTGTCCGTGACCCGCATGGAACTCGCGACCAGCCTGGTCGTCAGAAACAGCACGGCCCCCCCGCCCGAGGAGACGGTGCCGGCTTCGCCGGCGTCCTCGGGCGGGTAGGGCCGCGCCTTACCCCTCCGCCGACCGCTACTTGGGCATCAGGACGGTGTCGACGATGTACACGGTGGCGTTGGCCGTGGGGACGTTGCCGCAGACGACCTTCGAGGAGTCGTTGACGGTGTACGCCTCGCCCGAGCCCTCCGTGGTGAGCGTGCCCGTCTGCAGGGTCTCGAAGGAGCCGTTCTCCAGCTGCTTCGGCGTCAGCTTCTGGCCCACGACGTGGTAGGTGAGGATCTTGGTCAGCATGTCCTTGTCGGCCAGCACCTTGTCCAGGTCGGCCTTCGGGATCTTCGCGAAGGCGTCGTCGGTCGGCGCGAACACCGTGATGTTCTCGGCGTTGTTGAGGGTGTCGACGAGCCCCGCCTGCTTGACGGCGGCGACCAGCGTGGACAGCGCCGGGTTGTTGGAGGCGGCGGTGGCGACGGGGTCCTTGGCCATGCCGTCGAAGGAGCCGGCGCCGTCCTTCGGCACCGAGGCGCAGCCCGGACCGAACGGACCGTCGGCGGCCGTGGCCGTGGCCGTCCCGGTCGTGGGCGTGTTCTCCTGCGCCGCCGGCGCCGAGGCCTCTGCACCGGCCTCGGACCTGGTGTCCGAGCCGGAGTCCGAACAGGCGGCCAGGGAGAAGGGCAGCGCTGCCGCGGCTGCCACGACGACGGCGGCGCGGCGGAGGCGAAGAGCGTTCATGAGGAGGAACCCCTTGTATCGGGTGCGCGGTGGAAGGCGCACGGAGAGCGAACGGCACGACCACCCCGGCCGGGAGTGCGGTGACGCGTCCGGACCACCGGCGGGGTCTCCCCCGCCGCGGCCCTGTTGTCTGTCACAGGTGTTTCGGAGCGGCGTGCCGTCCGGATGGGTCCGGAGCCGATCCGGAGGGGTCTTTCACCCGTCCGAGTGAGGAGAGCCGCGCGGTAAGGTGGGGGGTGCTTCCGCGAACCCCCCTCCTCACCAGCGCTTCCCTCTCGGACGCCGGCCTTCTCACGCATATGGAGCAGGGCCGGGAGTGGCCGCTCCTCGTGTGGGCCCCGGGACCGGGCGTGCGCATGGTGTCGAGCGCCGTGCTCGGCGGAGGCATCGGTACGCGCGCGTGGGTGCTCAACGCCCAGGTCCCGCCCGGCTACGACCGGAGCGACCCGGAGACGCACCTGCGCGAACTGGCCTCCGGTGCGGGGCTCTCGGGGCCCGGCGTGGGCCTGATGACGGCGGCCTCGGTCGCGGACCGGCGGCACGCGGCCGACGGCGGCGTGCGGGCGGTGGTCACCGCGGGGATCGGGGTACGGGGCTGGGCCGCCGCACCGGGGCGCGGTTCCGTCGCGGCCCCGCGCCCGGGGACCATCAACATCATCGTGTCGCTGCCCGTGGCCCTCACCGACGCCGCGCTCGTGAACGCGGTGGCCACCGCCACCGAGGCGAAGACCCAGGCCCTGGTCGAACTCGGGGCGGACGCCTCGGGGACGCCGACGGACGCCGTGTGCGTGGCCGCGCCTTGCCCGACCGGCCACGCCACCGGGCCGACCGCAGGACTGCCCGCCGAGCCGTTCGCCGGTCCGCGCTCGCTCTGGGGTGCGCGGCTCGCCCGCGCGGTGCACGCGGCGACGAGAGCGGCCTGCGAGGGGCTGCTCGTCTGAGTCGTGGAGGCCGGGACGGTCGGCTTCGCATCGATTGTGCGTCGTACGCTGGGGGCATGTCCGATTCCGACAGGGGTGACGAGACGGGTTCCGATACGGAGCACGGCCTCACGACCGGCGCCGTCGCCCGGCGTCTCGGGGTGTCGCCGACCACGCTGCGCTCATGGGACCAGCGGTACGGCATCGGGCCCGCCTCGCGGGCGGAGGGGCGGCACCGGCGGTGGGCCCCGGGTGACGTCGCCATGCTGGAGGAGATGTGCCGGCTCACGGCCTCCGGTCTGCCTCCCGCGGAAGCGGCCCGGTCGGCCCTGTCGGCGCGGTCCGGCCTGTCGGCGCGGTCTGGCCTGTCGACGCGGGCGGCCCTCCCGGCGCGGTCGGCTCCTCGGGCACCCCTCCCCCGCGCCCCGGCCGCCCGCCGGCCGGGATCGGGCAGCGGTCTCCCGCTCGGTGACGTACGCCTGGAGTGTCGTGGGCTGGCGCGCGCCGCCGTGCGGCTCGACGGGCCCACGCTCGACGTCCTGCTCCGCGAGGTCGTGGCGGACCACGGTCTCGTCACCGCCTGGGAGGAGGTGATGGTGCCCACCCTGCACGCGGTGGGGCGCAAGTGGGAGTCGTCCGGGGACCGTTACGTCGAGGTGGAGCACCTGCTGTCCTGGCACGTGTCGACCGCGCTCCGGCAGGTCGCGCCCGCCGGGCCCGTCGCCGTGACCTCCCTGCCGCCGGTCCTCCTCGCGTGCGTGCCCGCCGAGCAGCACACGCTCCCGCTGGAGGCGTTGGCCGCGGGTCTCGCCGAACGCGGCCTGCCCGCCCGGATGTTCGGCGGGGCCGTCCCCGCCGAGGCGCTCGACGCCGCCGTGCGGCGCACGGGTCCGGTCGCGGTCGTGCTCTGGTCGCAGGCACGCTCGACCGCGCACCACGCCCTGGCCCAGCACGTCGCCGCGCGGTCGTTCGGCGTCAGGGGGGCGAGGACGCACCCCTTGGTGATGCTCGCGGGACCGGGCTGGGCCGGCCGGTCCGTACAGCCGGGGATGCTGCGCCCCGGCGGTCTGCGCGAAGCGCTCGACAGCCTCACCCGGCTCTACGGGGAACCGCATCCGACCGTCGGATGACACCGGAGGGCGGGGCCGTACCGTTCCCCGATTCCGGCGGGAAGGCCGGCCGGTCGCGCCGCCCGACGGCTTCCCTCCGCCTCAGCCGTGCGAGAGCAGTGCCGCCGTGAGTTCTGCCGCGCGGCGGTGCCACAGGTCCGCGCCACGGAGCATGGCGTGACCTCCGGTCGGCATCGGGATGCCCGCCGCGTCGGCGCCCGCCGCCCGTGCCCTGCGGACGAAGTCCCAGGAGTCGCGGGCGGCCGTGACGCGGTCGGTCTCGTCGTGGAGCAGGTAGAGCCGCCGGCCGCCGAGGTGCTCCACGGGCTCGCCGGCGGGACACCAGGGTGCGAGCGCCACGACACCGCGGACGTGCGGGTCGCCGGCGGCGCGGAGGGCCGCGCGGCCTCCCATGGAGTGGCCCAGGAGCACGACGGGCACGGGCCCGGCCTGTTCCCGGAGGCTCGCGAGGGCGGCTTCCGCGTCCCTGGCGGCGTCGGCGCGCGGGCCGTTCCAGCCGCGGTGGCGGTACCGCACGTCGGCGACCAGCACGTTCCTGCCCCGTACGGCCCGGGTCACGGCCGTGGCGAAGGGGCGCATGCGCAGCGCCGGGAGGTTGAGGGCCGGCGGCGGCTCCGGCCCGTCGGCGCGACCGCCGTGGAGCAGCAGCACGGCCGCGGTCGGCACGGGAGGAGCGCTGCGGACGACGAGGGCGCCAGGGGTGTCCGGGCGGGCGGCGCGCCGGGTGCGGCAGGTCATCGCGCGGCCGCCGGGTTCGTGTGCCGGCGCGCCGGCCGACGGAACCCGCGGGTGCGGGCCGGGTGGGCCGCGTAACCGGGCCGCTGCGGCATGTGTGGCCTCCAGGAGTCGTCGCGGGCCCGCTTCCCCGGGCGAGCGGGACGCTCATGCCGAGGGGAGGTGACCGTGAGGGCCGCAGTCTGCCAGGTCGACGTGTCCGCCGGGTACGGAGCCCCGTCATCCATGGACCACCGGTACGAGGGGTGGGATCGCGGCCCGGGTGTTCAGTCCGGAATCTCGCCGCCGGCGCGCGCCCGGTCGGGGGCCGTCGGCGTGGTGGCCAGGCTGCGGCGCATCCGCTGGAGGCCCCGGCGGGCGTGGCTCTTGACGGTGCCGAGGGGGAGGCCGGTCCGGTCGGCGATCTGCGCCTGGGTCAGGTCCGCGAAGTACGCGAGGGTGAGCACGTCCCGCTGGTCCCGCGGCAGGCGGGCCAGTTCACGGGTGACCACGATCCGGTCGAGGACGTGCTCGGGGCCCTCGTCCGTGACGGTGGCCGGCATCAGGGCAGCGGCGGCGGCGAGGTCGAGCCGGCGCGTCCTGGCGGTGAGCGCGTCCGCGGTCTTCCGTCGCGTGATGCCGACGAGCCAGGCGGGTACCGAGCCACGCTCGGGGCGGTAGCCCGCCCGGCCGCGCCAGGCGGCGAGGAAGACCTGCTGGGTGACGTCCTCCGCCTCGCGCGGGTCGCCCAGCGAGCGGACCGCGAGGGTGTGCACGAGGCGGGCCCAGCGGCGGTGGGCGACGGCGAGACAGTGTTCGTCGCCCCGAACGAGACCCCGGCCGATCTCCTCGTCCGACAGCGCGTCCGACAGGGGGTCGCTCAGCGCGTCGGACCGCGTGTCGGCCCCTGTGTCGGACAGCGCGTCGGACCGCGGGTCGGACAGCGTGCCGGGGTCGGGCCGGACGGCGGTGCTGGTCACGGTCATGACGGGTCCTCCTGCTCCGGGGCCGGTGCTCCCAGGTCCCCAGCGTCCGGCGTCCGGAGGAGTCGCTTCAACACGCGTCGATCGTGCGTCGTATCGGTTTGGCGGACCCCGACCGGGGGTCAGTCGCGCCCCCGGGCGTGCCGGAAGCGGCTGAGGCCGTCGGCGAGGTCGACGATCGGGTCGGGGTAGTCGTACTCGGCCCGGTCCAGCCCCTTCAGACGCCAGGGTTCGTGGACCGAGGGACCGGGCAGAGCCGCGAGTTCCGGGACCCAGTTCCGGACGTAGGCACCGTCGGGGTCGTAGCGCTTCCCCTGGAGTACGGGGTTGAGGACACGGTTCGGCCGGGAGTCGGTGCCCGTCCCCGCCACCCACTGCCAGTTCAGCTGGTTGTTCGCGATGTCGCCGTCCACGAGCAGGGAGAGGAAGTGCCGGGCCCCCTCGCGCCAGTCGAGGTAGAGCGTCTTGGTGAGGAAGGACGCGGTGAGCAGCCGGCCCCGGTTGTGCATCCAGCCCTCGTGCGCGAGTTGGCGCAGGGCCGCGTCCACCACGGGGTAGCCGGTCCTGCCCTCCCGCCAGGCCCTCAGGTCCTCCTCGGCCTCCTCGCCCCGCCGCCAGCGGTCGTGGCGGGGCCGGTAGTCCTCGGCCGCCGTGTCCGGCCGCGCGGCGAGCACCTGCTGGTGGAAGTCCCGCCAGCACAGCTGCCGTACGAAGGCCTCGGCCCCCGCGCCGCCCCGGGCCCGTGCCCGGTGCACGGCCTCGGTCGCCGAGACCGCGCCGAAGTGCAGGTACGGCGAGAGGCGCGAGGTCACGTCGCCCGCGAGGTCGTCGTGGCCGGTTTCGTAGGCGTCGGCGTGGCGGGACAGCCAGGCGCCGAGCCTCCGGCGCCCCTCGCTCTCGCCTCCCGTGGCGAGGCCCGGCGACACGTCCGCGACGGACGCGCGGGCCGGCGGGCGCTCGGAGCGGAGGTCCTGCGGCACCGGCACCGACCGGGGGGCCGCGAGGGGCGTGCGCAGCGGCTCGGAGGTCCAGCGCCTGAAGTACGGGGTGAACACCGCGAAGTGGTCGGAGCCCTGCGGGGTGACGTCGCCGGGCGGTACGACGGTGGTCACGGCGTCGTGCACGTACAGACGGCGCCCGTCGGACTCCAGGGCGTCGCGCAGCCGTGCCTCCCGGGCTCGGGCGAAGGCGGAGTGCCCCGCGGCCATGTGGACCTCATCGGCGTCGGCCTGCCGCACCACCCGGCACACCTCGGCGACGGTGTCGCCGTCGCGCACGACGAGGCGCCCGCCGCGCTCCCGCAGCCCGGCGTCGAGGTCGGCCAGGCAGTCGGCGAGGAAGGCGAGCCGGTTGGGCGCCGCGAACCCCGCCCGGTCCACGGCGGGGTCGCGGACGAACAGCGGCACCACCTCGTGCGCCGCCTCCGCGGCCGCGTGGAGCGGGGGATGGTCGTGCAGGCGGAGGTCGGAGGTGAAGAGGACGACGGAGACGGTCATGGCGCGCTTCCTCGGGAGGGTGGGTCAGGGGCGGGCCGTGCGGGGCCGGGCGCCCGGCGGCTGCGGGGAGACGTGTGCTGCGGCCCCGTGTCCCCTTCGGCGTGCGACCGGCCCGCGGATGCGTCGGCGGCCGCCGACGCGTGGACGGCGACCGCCCGTCCGTGGACGGCATCCGCCCGCCCATGAACGCCGGCCGCCACCCCGTGGACTCCGGCCGCCCGGCCGTGGACGCGGACCGCCCGGCCTTGGGCTCCGGCCACGGCGCGTGGCCGACGGCCCGGATCATGGCTGCGGCGCCCCGCTCACGCCCGGGGCGGTCCCGGGTCCCCGGTGGGACCGGTCCCTGACGGGCGGGAAGCGCCGACGGGCTCGGGCTTCCCGGCGGGGTCCGCCGTGCCCGTGGGCGGGCGGTGCGCCGCCCGCTCCGCCGCCCGCGCGATGTTCCGCGCCATCCCGCCGAAGACGACGGCGTGGAACGGCGACACGCTCCACCAGTACGCCTGCCCCGCGAGCCCGCGCGGGTGGAACAGGGCGCGCTGGCGGTATCGGGTCCGCCCCAGGTCGTCCCGCTCGACCCGCATCTCCAGCCAGGCGAGCCCCGGCAGCCGCATCTCGGCGCGCAGCCGCAGCAGGGTGCCGGGCTCGATCTCCTCGACCCGCCAGAAGTCGAGCGCGTCGCCCGCCCTGAGCCGCTGGGCGTCGCGCCGGCCCCGGCGAAGGCCCACCCCGCCGATGAGCCGGTCGAGCCAGCCCCGTACAGCCCAGGCCAGCGGGAAGGAGTACCAGCCGTTCGCGCCGCCGATCCCCTCGACGACCTGCCAGAGCTCCCGCTGCCCCGCGTCGACGATCCGCTCGCGTTCGTCGGTGTAGAGGCTGCCGCCCGCCCAGTCGGGGTCGGTGGGCAGGGGATCGCTGGGGGCCCCTGGGAACGAGGCGGAACTCCACCGGGTGGCGACCCGGGCCTCCTGGACCCGCTGCAGGGCGAGCCGGAGGGCCTCGTCGAAGGAGATGGGGGTGCCGGGCGGGTCGGGGACGTGGTCGGCGATGTCGTGGTCGGCGCACACCACCTCGTACCGCAACGACTCGGCGAGCGGGCGGGCCAGGGAGGCGGGGACGGGCGTGACGAGTCCGACCCAGAGGCCGGACAGGCGCGGGGTGAGCATGGGGACGGGCAGGATGAGCCGTCGGCGCAGTCCTGCGACCTGCGCGTAACGGACCATCATGTCGTGGTAGGTGAGGACGTCCGGGCCGCCGATGTCGAACGCGCGGTTGACGTCCTCCGGCATCCGCGCGCTGCCGACGAGATAGCGGAGCACGTCGCGTACGGCGATGGGCTGGACGCGGGTGCCGACCCAGCGCGGCGTCACCATCACGGGGAGCCGTTCGGTCAGATGGCGGAGCATCTCGAAGGAGGCGGAGCCCGAGCCGATGACGACGGCGGCCCGCAGCACGGTGGTGGGGACACCGGATGCCAGCAGGATCCGGCCGACCTCGGCCCGGGACCGCAGGTGCGGGGAGAGTTCCCGCTCGGGGACGTCCGCGGGTTCGAGGCCGCCGAGGTAGACGATGCGGCGCACCCCGGCGGCGCGGGCCTCCTCGGCGAAGGTCCGGGCCGCCTTCCGGTCGGTCTCCTCGAAGCCGTGCCCGGAGCTCAGGGAGTGCACCAGGTAGTAGGCCACCCGCACGTCGCGGAAGGCGGGGCGCAGGGTGGCGGCGTCGGTGACGTCCCCACGGACCACCTCGACCCGGTCCGCCCAGGGGTGGTCGCGCAGGTTGGCGGGGGTGCGGGCGAGGCAGCGCACGCGGAATCCGGCGTCGAGCAACTCGGGGACGAGCCGGCCGCCGATGTACCCGCCGGCGCCGGTCACGAGGCAGAGCGGACGGTCGGACGCGGGCCGGGGGTGCGTCTCCACGGGGTCGTGCGTCGCCATGGGGTGCTCCGTTCCGTACGGGGGTCTGGCGCGAGCGCCCTGGATCTGTCACGAGCGCGCAGGGGCTCTCGCGAGTGAGCGAGCGGGGCTCTCCCGTCATGCTTCCCCGTGCGCGGTCCGGGCGGATGCTCGGGAGCGATGTCTATAGGCTGAACGCGTGCCCCGCCATGAAGACCGAGACGCCACCGCCGCCCCCGAGGACACCGTGGGTGACCTGCAGAGCTTCGCCGTCGCGCTGCGCCGGACCCAGGGCGAGCTCAATCGGCTGGTGCACGGTTTCGCGCAGGCGCAGGGCCTGCACCCCACGGACGTCCAGGCGCTGGCCGTCGTCCTGGACAGCCCGGAACCGCTGACGCCGGGGCGGCTGCGGGAGCATCTCGGGCTCACGTCCGGCGCGGTCACGGCCTGCCTCGACCGCCTGGAGAAGGCGGGACACATCCGCAGGACCCGGGAGAGCGCGGACCGCCGTGTCGTGCACATCCGTTACGAGGACGGGGCGAGGGCCGCGGCCCGGCGGTACTTCATGCCGCTCGCGGAGGCGGCGGACCGGGCCAGGGAGCAGTTCGGCCCGGCCGAGCTCTCGGCCGCGCTGCGCTTCCTGAACACGCTGAACGACGAGCTCGGAGCCCTGCGCGTGCCGCGCCGCTGAAGCGGCGCATCCGTCCGGCAGGCTGAAACCGAAGGGGTGTGGAGAGCCGTGGTACCCGCATGATAGAAAATCTCTCATTCATTGAGATAGTCAATGCCTGAGATATAGTTCGGAGCCCCGATGCCGCCCAGCGCCGCCCGCAGGACCCGCCTTCTGCTACCCCTGGTCCTCCTCGTCGCCTGGCTCGCCGTGGGCGGCGGTCTGGGCCCCTTCGCCGGACGCCTCGGCGAGGTCGCGGCCAACGACCAGGCGGCCTTCCTCCCGCGCAGTGCCGAGTCCACCCGTGTCATCGAGGAGCAGAAGGCGTTCCGCGGCTCCGAGACCGTGCCCGCGATCGTGGTGTGGACCGCACGGGACGGCGGACCGGTGGCCGCCGGTTCGACGGCCGAGGCGACCCGCGCACTCACCTCGCTCACCGGGCGCGAGGGGATCGTAGGCCCGCCCTCCCCCGCGCTGCCCTCCGAGGACGGCGAGGCGCTGCGCGCCGTCGTCGCCCTGGAGCCGGACCTGGGCGAGGAGCTGCCGACGACGCTCGACACGATCCGGAAGGCGGCTGCCACGGTTCCGGGAACGACCGTCCATCTCGCCGGTCCGGCCGCCACCCAGGCCGATCTCTCCGGCGCCTTCTCGGGGATCGACGGGCTGCTGCTCGGGGTCGCCCTGATCGCCGTGCTGCTCATCCTGCTGGTCGTCTACCGGAGCGTCCTGCTGCCCCTCATGATCATCCTGGGGGCGGTCTTCGCCCTCGGCCTCGCCTGCGCCGTCGTGTACGTGCTCGCCGACGCCGGGGTGCTCAGGGTCGACGGCCAGGTGCAGGGCATCCTGTCCATCCTGGTGATCGGTGCCGCGACGGACTACGCCCTGCTGCTCGCCGCCCGCTACCGCGAGGAGCTCACCGCGCCCGGCGCGGACCGCTTCGCCGCGATGAACCGCGCCCTGCGCCGCTCCTTCGAGCCGATCGTCGCCAGTGCCGCGACCGTCGCCCTCGGCCTGCTCGCCCTGCTCGTCAGCGACCTGGCCAACAACCGGGCGCTCGGGCCCGTCGGCGCCATCGGCATCGTGTGCGCGGTCCTCAGCGCCCTGACCTTCCTGCCGGCCGCCCTCGTCCTCACGGGGCGCGCCGCGTACTGGCCGGCCCGGCCGAAGGCCCTTCCCGAAGGCACGGGAACGCCCGCTGACACCGGCACGACCACAGCCGAACCCACAACCACCGCCACCACAACCCAGCCCACAACCACCGCCACCACGGCCGGCGGCCCGGCCGTCTGGCACCGGATCGCCGCCCTGGTCGACCGCGCACCCCGCAAGGTGTGGGCGGTCACCCTCGCCGCCCTCCTGGCCTGCGCCGCCTTCGCACCGGCCCTGAACTCCCGCGGCGTGCCCTTCGACGAGATCTTCGTGAACGACGCGCCCTCCGTCGCCGCCCAGGAGACCCTCGGCCGCCACTTCCCCGGCGGCGCGGGCAACCCCGCGGTGATCATCGCGGACGCCGGAGCGGTCACGCGGGTGGTCGCGGCCGCCGAGGCCGTCCCCGGCGTCGACTCGGCCTTCCCGGTCGGCGCCACGGGCCGCCCCGCCCCCGGCGAGCCGCTCGTGGTCGACGGCAGGGTCCGCGTCGACGCCACCCTGTCCGCCGCCGCCGACAGCGACGCGGCGCGCGACACGATCGCCAGGCTCCGTACCGCCGTCCACGCGGTGCCCGGGGCGGACGCCCTGGTCGGCGGCTCGACCGCCCAGCAGTACGACACCCAGCGCACGGCGGCCCGGGACCGGACGCTCATCGTCCCGGTCGTGCTGGCGATCATCCTGCTGATCCTGGTGGCGCTGCTGCGCTCCCTCGTGCTGCCGCTGATCCTCGTCGCGACGGTGGCCCTCAACTTCGCCGCCACTCTGGGCGTTTCGAGTCTGGTGTTCGAGCACGTCCTCGGCTTCACCGGTACGGACGCGTCGGTACCGCTGTACGGCTTCGTCTTCCTCGTCGCACTCGGGGTCGACTACAACATCTTCCTGATGTCCCGGGTCCGCGAGGAGACGGCGCGCCACGGCGTGCGGGAGGGCGTCCGCATCGGGCTGACCGCCACCGGCGGTGTGATCACCTCGGCCGGCGTGGTGCTCGCCGCGACCTTCGCCGCGCTGGGCGTCATTCCGCTGGCGTTCCTCGTGCAGATCGCCTTCATCGTCGCGTTCGGCGTGCTGCTCGACACCCTGGTCGTCCGCTCGCTCCTCGTTCCGGCGCTCGTCCGGGACCTCGGCCCGGTGGCGTGGTGGCCGGGAGCCCTGAGCCGTCTTCCCGCGGATCGGGGCCGCGCGGACCAATCCGTGGAGGCCGGTGCTCCGAAGTAGGGGCGTAAGCGAGGACACGCAGGCACAGGCAGCGGCGCACGCACGGGCGCGGACGACCAGGAGGACACATCCGGTGAGAGAGCGCGCACGCGTCGACGAGGGTTCGCCCCCGGACGACCTGGACGGCGACGGTCTGACCGCGCTGATGCTCCAGGTCGCCCGCGGGGACCGCGACGCCTTCTCGGCCGTCTTCGACCAGGTCTCGGGACCCGTCCTCGGAGTCGTCCGCTCGGTGGTGCGTGATCCCGCGCAGTCCGAGGAGGTCACCCAGGAGGTGATGGTCGACCTCTGGCGCTCCGCGGCGCGTTACCGCCCGGACCGCGGCTCCGTCCTGAACTGGGCGCTCACCCTCGCCCACCGCCGCGCGGTGGACCGGGTGCGCTCGGAGCAGGCGTCCTCGGACCGGGCCCGGCGCGTCGCCCTCCTCGATCACACTCCCGCGTACGACGAGGTGACGGAGGAGGTCGAGAACCGTCTCGACCGCGAGCGGGTACGGCGCTGTCTGCGGGGCCTCACCGAGCGCCAGCGCCAGTCCGTCACCCTCGCCTACTACCGGGGCCTGACCTACCGTGAGGTCGCCGAGCTGCTCTCCCTGCCGCTGGGCACGGTGAAGACCCGGATGCGCGACGGGCTCATCCGGCTCCGCGACTGCCTGGGGGTGACGGCATGACCAGCGGTGAGCTGCACACGCTGACCGGCGCCTACGTGCTGGACGCGCTGGACACGGACGAGGAGCGGGAGGCCGTCGAGCGGCACCTCGCCCACTGCGCCGCGTGCGCCCATGAGGTCCGGGAGCTCTCGGAGACGGCCGCGCGCCTCGGTCTCGCCGTCGCCGAGCCGGTCGGCCAGGAGCTGCGCGCCGAGGTGCTGCGCCGGATCGCGGACGTCCGCCAGCTGCCGCCGGTGACCGTGGGGGCAGGCCGGGCGTTCGGCACGGGCCGCGGGCCGCGCCGGCTGCCTCGCTGGGCGCTGGCCGCCTCGCTCGCCGGGGCGGTGACGCTCGCGGGTCTCGCGGGCCTGCAGTACCAGCGCGCCGAGGAGGCCCGAGACCGGGCGGTCCGGGCCGAGGCGAGCGCCGAGGCCGTCGCGGTGGTGCTCGCGGCGCCCGACGCCCGGGTCTCCACCGCGCGCCTGGCGGACGGCGTGGTGGGCACGCTCGTCCACGCCCCGTCCCTGGACCGGGCGGTGTTCGCCGCGGCCGGGATGCCCGCACCACCGGCCGGAAAGGTCTACCAGCTCTGGTACGACGATTCCGGGACGATGCGCTCGGCCGGCCTGATGGCCTCGGGTACGACGTCCTCGACCACCCTTCTGGAGGGGCCCGCGAACCGGTCGAGCGGCATCGGCATCACCGTGGAACCGGAGGGCGGCTCCCCCCGTCCGACGTCGGCGCCGATCGCCACCATGGCCATGCCGAAGGCCTGATCGACAAGACACCCCCTCACGTCCCCTGCCCCGGCCACGGCTCTACGGCGTCCCCGGCGTCCCCACGGGCGCGGCCGGAGCCGGGCAGGCGACCGTGCCCGGCCGTACGGAGAGCGTGAGCCTGGGAGTGGTCAGCAGGCCCGGGATCTGGAAGTCCTGGGCGGTGCCGACGATCCGGTCGAACTTGGCGTAGCGCGCCTGGATGCCGAACCGGTGCTGCGGGCTGCCGAGCGGGTTGAGGACGTACGCGCCGCTCGCGTCCTTGACGGTCTTCACGTCGGCTCCGTTGGTGTTGAGGTCGACGACGCCGTCCATGTCGAGGACGCCGGTGGCGTTCCGCAGGTCGAGGACGGTGTTCTGGGTCCGGATCTCCCAGGAGCCCGGATTGTCGTCGCCGAGGGTGAGCAGCAGCGTGTACGTGGCTCCCGCGATCTGCTGCCGCTGGCTCAGGCAGAGGCCGTTGAGCACCCCGTCCGCGAATCCCATGCGCAGCACGCGGACGGTTCCCGCGGAGCCGTCGGGCCGTACGACGGCCTGGTCGACGACGGCGGCGCCGTACTGCGTCCCGTACAGGCTGCTGGTGGTGAAGTCGACGGGCCGGTCCTGGATCCGGAGCCCGACGGCCAGTGCGCCGCTCGCCATGGCGGAGCCGAGTCCGCCGGCCGCCAGGAGCGCGGGAAGGGCGACGGCGAGGGAGCGGCGCCAGTGGGTGCGCCCCTCCGGGGGGCGGCGTTCGTGGCTCATGGGGTGGTCACCGTGATGGTTCCCGGCAGGTGGACGGGGTTGTCGGTGGAGTCGAGGGCCGCGTGGTCGTCGACCGTCCGGATCGCGTAGATGTCGCCGGCGAAGTCCTCGGCGCCCGCCGTGAGCGGGATGAGGGAGCCGAAGAAGTCGAGCAGGCCCTGCACCCCGCAGATCTTGACGAGGACGCGGACGCAGACGTTGGAGATGGTGCCCCACATCGTGGTCGTCTCGGGCTTCCCCGCGCTGTCGTAGCCGCCGAGGGAGCCTTCGCCGGGCACGTCGATGGTGACGGTGTGCCCGGCGGCCCGCTGGCTCACGTTCATGTGCGAGCGGATCTTGAGCTTGGTGAAGGTGTACTGGTTGGTGACGCGCGTCGTGCCGTCGGAGAGCCGGATGGTGACGTTCTTCTGGACGGTCATGGAGACGGCGACCATGCTGGCGATGGTGACGTGCAAGGGGTCCGGGGAGGGCAGGAAGGGCACGCCCAGCGGTTCCACCGCCGCGGTCGTCCCCGCGGCGCGGCTCGGCTGCCCGGACCAGACGGCGGTGACGACGGCGAGGGCGAGGGCCACGGTCACGGCGAGCGCCCTGGTCGGCCGCGTACGGACGACGCCCGGCGTCACCCTTCCACCTCCACCGCCGCCCGGCGGCGTGGCCGCTTGGCGCCCCAGCCCACCATCATGGATCCGCCGAGGACTCCGAGCGTCATGCCGAGCAGGAATCCGCCGAGGTTGGAGACGACGAGCGAGACGACCGCGAGGACCGTGCCGATGAGTCCGAAGGTGTACCGCTGGGCGGGCAGCGCCAGCGGGACGAGCCCGCAGAGGATCATCCCGCCGCCGACGAGGTAGCCGGCCACTCCCCCGAAGCCGGTGCTCACGATCAACTGCAGGGAGCTGAGGGAGAACTTGAGGACGGTCCAGCCGCCGGCGACCAGCCACACCCCGCCCCAGAAGGGGCGGGTGCGGCGGAAGGCCCGGAACCATCCGTACGCGGACCTCAGCCGGCTCAGCATGCGGTGGCCGTTCCCGCGACGACCCTGATCTTCAGGTCGGGCAGGACGAGCGCCCCGGCCATCTCCGCGTCGTAGGCGGTGGCGTTCAGTCCGTGCAGTCTGATGGAGCTGCCGCCCTCGCCGCCCGCGGAACCGAGCCCGAACCCGCCGGGCAGCGCGCCCGTGAGCGGCTTGCCCGCCACGGTGACCTGGTCGGCGGACTGGCCGAGTACGGCGTTCTGCAGGGTGGTGGGCCCGTACGCCTGGAGCTCGGTCGCCTGGATGTACAGGTTCGAGGCGTCGATGTCGGTGGTGAAGGCGGCGGGCGGGGTGGCCGTCACCTTCTGGCCGCCCGTCAGGAGCAGCGAGTACGGGACTCCCGCGATCGTCTGGTGGACGATTCCGCAGAGCCCGGCGAGCCCGGCGCTGGCGAAACCGACGCGCGCCATGGCCGTGGTCGTGGTCGTGGTGCCGTCCGGGCGGCCGACGGCCGGGGTGTTGACGATGGCGCCGAAGCCGCTGCCGGCGACCCCGTTGGAAGTCAGCGTGAAGGGCTGTCCGGTGACGCTGAAGTTGGCGGCGAGCGCGCCCTGCGTCATCGCGGTGGCGAGGGCGCCGACGGCGAGGGCGGCGGGCACCAGGGTGAACGCGCCGCGCCCCCAGCGGGTGCCACGGCGGGTGCCGTCGGCCGCCTCGGCGATCATCCGGGCGTTCCAGTCGGCAGCGGCACGCATGCCGGTCGTACGCATCGTCATACGGATCCGCTCCCCAGGGACGCGGCGGGTGCGGAGGGCGCCTCGGCGGCCGTCCCGGCACGGCGCATGCGGCGGCCGCGCCGCTTGGCGGGCTTCTCGGGGAGCCAGGCGAAGGCCATGGACCCGCCGAGGACCGAGAGGACCATGCCCACGAAGAGGCCGCCGAGGTTGGACAGCGGGAAGGACGCGACGCCCGCGATCACCGCGATGACGCCGGCGGAGTGGCGCTGACCGGGCAACAGCAGCATGAGCAGGGCCATCGCCATCAGGACGACACCGCCGGCCATGCCCGCGATCCCGCCGACGCCGACCTGGAGGATCTTGCCGAGCGGCGCCATCGGCAGGAAGAAGATGACGAAGCCGCCGAGCCCGGTCCAGACGGTCGCCCAGAACGGCCGGGTACGGCGCCAGCGGCGGAAGGCGGCCCGCGCGCCGCCGGGGCGGCCGGGCGGGTCGGCCGGGTCGGACACGGCGTTCGGCTCGGGCGGCGGATCGGTGGTCATGAGGGGCCTCACAGCGGGAGTCGGAGAGGAAGGGTTCCTGCGGGTGGGACCGGGGCCCGCGCGGAGGGGCGCTCCCCCCGGCACGGGCCGCCGGTCCCTGGTGGCACCGTCGGTGCGTGCGGTGCTGCTGCCGCCCGGCTCAGCAGGCCTTGTCGCCGTGGGCGATGGCGATGGCGAGGTCCGGCAGGGTGATCGCGCCGGAGATCGTGGCGCCGTTGGCGTCGGCGTTGAGGTTCTTGATGTCGGTCCGGCCGCCGGTGGCGTCCAGGCCGAACTGGCCGGGCGTGCCGTCGGTGATGCCGGTGCCCTTGATGCCGGCGCCGTCGGCGGCGGCGCCGATGACGTTCGGAGTGGCGTCGCTCGCGTTGAGCGTGGCCGTGGCGGCCTTGAGCGACTGGGCGTCCAGGACCAGCTTGTTGGCCTGGAGTCCCGCGCCCGCGACGAGCTGGTCGCTGGTGAGCGGGGTCGCCGCGGCGGGCGAGGAGATGTTCAGTGACCAGGTGCCGAGGCTGCCGATCACCGGGAGGTTGACGGACTGGACGGCGTGGACGCAGATGCCGTCGAGGCCGGCCTTGGCGATGCCGACCTCGGCGGCCCCCTTGGCCCCGCCGGCGTCGATGGTGTGCATGACCGCGCCGATGCCCTGCGGGGCCGCCACGGTCTTCGAGCTGAGGGTGAAGGGGACGCTGGTCAGCGAGAGGTTCGCGGCGAGCGCGCCCTGCACCATGGCCGTGGCCATGGCGGCGACGGCCGCCGTGGCGGGCACGGCGAGGAACGCCGATCTGCGCCAGCGGGTGACCCCTCTGGTCTCTTCCTGCATGTGATCTCCAACCGTCGTGCCGCACCGGCCGAATGACACTTTGCGGCTTCATGTTCGAGAATTGGACACTCTCATCATAAGTGTCAACACTTCTGACAATCCTGGGTCGAATTCCGGCTGGACTAGGCTTGGCCGATGCCACGCTTCAGGGAGACGGTCCGGACACTGCTGCGCGAGCGCCTCCTGGACGCCGCGTACGAGGCGGTCGCCGACCGCGGCTTCGACAAGCTGCGCATGGCGCACCTGGCCGGCGCGGTCGGGGTCAGCCGCCAGACCGTGTACACGGAGTTCCCCTCCAAGGAGGCGATCGGCGAGGCCCTCTTCCAGCGCGAGTTGGAGCGCTGTCTCGTCGGCATCCAGCAGGGCCTGGACGCCCACCGGGACGACCTGGGCGCCGCCGTCGAGGCGGCCGTCGGCTTCACCCTCACCCTGGCCGCCCGGAACCCGCTGATCAGGGCGATGCTGACCAGCACCGGCGAGGACGGACTCCTCTCGTACCTCACGACCCGCTCCGCGGCGGCGTTCGACACGGCGACGGCGATGGCGGACGCGTACGTCACGGAGGCCTGGCCCACCGTCGATCCCGTGGCGCGCGAACTGGCCGTGGACGCGGCGGTCCGGCTGACCGCGAGTCACATCGTCCAGTCCGCCTCGTCCCCCGGGGAGTCGGCCCGCCGCATCGCGGACACCGTGGTCCGGGTCGCACTGAGCACCGGCCGCGAGAAGCTCCCGCCGCCACCGGGATCAGGGAACCGGAGATCCTGAGGGCCGGGACCCCGGTACTCCTCCAGTACGGGCCGGTTGCCGATGTCCGGTGACGCGGAGACCGGGAAGGCGCGGACACCGACCCGGCCCTCGACCCGCGCGATGTCGCCCCAGCCGTACGTCCGCGAGTCGTCCGAGAGGTCGGGGTTGTCGCCCAGGTAGAAGAAGGAGCCCTCCGGCACGGCCCGCAGTCCGGACCGTGCCGACCGGGTGCCGTCCGGCCCGCAGCACGCGCCCGTACGGCGGGCCCGGTCCTCCCACTGGCCTGCGACCACCCGGTAGACGGGGCCCTCACCGCCCTTCTGGAGCAGGACCAGGAAGGGTTCCTCGGGGGTGGAGACGATGGCGACCCGGTCGCCCGGCAGGCCGATCACCCTCTTGACCAGGAGGGTCTCCTTCCCGGTGGCTCGCAGCAGCACCACGTCGAACCGGCCCACCTGGCCGGCGGAGCCCGGCGCGACGAGGATCCGGTCGCCCTGGTGGAGGGTGGGCGCCATGCTGGTTCCGTCGATCCGGACGCCGAGGGCCGTCACGGCCACGGCCGCGACGAGGCAGAGCAGGAACCCGGTGGCGAGGGCGGCACCGGCCGCCCGGCGCATGGTCATCGGCGTCGGGTGGGGTCCGGCGGCCGCGCGGCTCCGGACCGATCGCTTTCGGTCATGGCGGGACGGTAGGACGGGCGGCGGACGGCCGCTGTGACCGTACCGCTCGGGGTTGTTGACCGCGGGCGACCAGGACCGCGAGCGGGGAACGGCCACGGGCCGCGGCCGGCGGGGGCGTTCACGACCATCGGCCGCGGGCCTGGTACGCCCGGGGCGTCTCGCCGGTCCAGCGCCGGAAGGCCCGGTGGAAGGCGCTCGGTTCGGAGAAGCCGAGCCGCCGGGAGAGCAGTTCGATGGAGACCCGTCCGCCGGCCAGCTCGGCGATGGCGTGGTCGCGCCGCACCTGGTCACGCAGGCGCTGGTACGTCGCCCCCTCGGCGGCCAGTTGCCGGCGCAGCGTCTGCGGGCTGACGGAGAGCCGTTCGGCGAGTTCCCCGGGCGTCGGCACCGGCCCGGGAGGCAGGGCGCGCGCCATCAGGTGCCGTACGCGACCGGTCACCGTACTGCCGTGGTCGTCACGAAGGAGCACGTCGACGGGGGCGTGGCGGAGGAAGGCCTTGAGCGCCGCCGCGTCCCGCAGCACGGGTTCGTCGAGGTCGGTCCGGTCGAAGACGGCCGCCGTACGCGCGGCGCCGAAGACGCAGGGCGCCCCGAACAGGAGGGCGTACTCGCGGGCGTGCCGGGGCTCGGGGTGGACGAACTCGACCCGGCGCAGGCCGATACGGCGCCGGATGAGCCAGCCCGCGAAGCGGTGGGCCACGAGGACGGTGGACTCGGCCCCGAAGTGGAGGGGGTCGTCGTATCCGGAGACGTCGAACTCCATCCGGGCCTCGTCGGCGCCGTCACCCCCGGTCACACCGGGGACGGGTTCCAGCAGTCGGAAGCGCGGCCCGGCCGGGAAGAGGGAGTAGAACGTCTGGGCGCGCCGGAGGGCCTCGCGCAGGTCCCGGCTCCCGTGGACCACGACATGGGCCATCATCGCGAACGTCCCGACCTTGCTGGGCGCACCTCCGAAGCCGATGAGCTCGTCGTCGAGGGCGGCCCACAGCATCCTGACGAGTTCGCCGAACTGCTCGGCGGGGACGCGGGCATGGGTCGCCCCGACGAGCTCGGGGTCGAGGCCGGCGCGGGCGAGGAGGGGGCCGGTGGCGAGCCCGTGGCGCTCGGCGCCCAGCAGCACGGCCCGTACGTGATGGGCACTGACGGACCGTGCCGGCATGCGCGTCGCCTCCGTTCCGGCAGCATCGCGCCCCGGGTTCACCGGAGCTGGACACTTTCATCGAAGGTTGTCCAAGTTCCGACACTCTACTGGGAACTGTAAGGCGACCGAAGACCCGATCCTGTGAACGGGACACAGGTCACAGCCGTACCGTCGGATGCCACACACCCACGCGCCGAGCACGCGGCCACATCGGGCACGCCCAGTGCCTCGGTCGAGCACACCGCGCGCATCGGGCGCACCGAGGAAAGAGGGGCAGCACATGAGCGGAGTGGCACGCCGGACGGTGGTCGCGGCGGCGGGCGGGGCGGGCCTCGCGGCGGCGCTCACCGCGTGCGGGGGCGGCGGCACCGACGACGAGGGCCCGGCGCCGGAGGGGGGCGGCACGCTCGCGCGGACCGGTGACATCCCGGTGGGCGGCGGAAAGGTCCTCGCCGACAAGGGCCTGGTGATCACCCAGCCGAAGGCCGGCGAGTTCCTGGCCTTCTCCTCGAAGTGCACCCACGCGGGCTGCGCCGTGAGCAGCGTCAAGGACGGCGTCATCGTCTGCCCGTGCCACCAGAGCCACTTCGACATCGCGGACGGCAGCGTCAAGTCGGGACCGGCGCCCGCCCCGCTGCCGCCGGAGCCGATCCAGGTGGTGGGCGAGGAGATCAGCCTCGGCTGACGGCACCCCCTGCCGCACCGGTGGCGCCGGAACGCCTGGGGAACTTCCAGCAGCCCAGGATCTCGTCGGTGGTGGTGATCGTGGCGACGAGGGCGAGGGTGTGGCGGATCATCGCGGGCGTGTAGTCGGCCGGCACCCCCGCGATGGCGTCCCCGGGCACGACCACCCGGTAGCCGAGGTTCACCGCGTCGAAGACCGCGTTGGGCACGGCCACGTTGGCGGAGACGCCGGTGACGATCAGCGTCCGGCAGCCGAGGTTGCGGAGCAGCGGGTCGACGTCGGTGCCGGCGAGCGGCGAGAGGCCGTGCAGTCGCCGCACGACGAGGTCCTCGTCGGCGACCTGGATCGGCTCGGCGATCCGTACCGCCGTGCTCCCGCTGTGCTGCTGTACGGGCAGCCGGGCGGCGGCCCGGAAGAGCCGGGCGTTGCTGTTGGCGCCCCGTCCGTCGGGGCGCCGCTCGGCGACGGCGTGCATCACCTGGACGTCCGCCCCGTGCGCGGCGGCCACGAGCCGGGCGACGTTCCGCAGGGCTCCCGACGCGCGGGCGACGGCGGCCAGTTCGGGCAGCGCGCTGTCGGGACCGACGACGCCCTGCTGACACTCGACGGTGAGGAGCACCACACCGCCGTCCGGCCGGATCAGCTCCCCGATGCGCTCCTTGGAGCTCCACCTCGCACCCGAACCCGATCCAGAACCCGAACCCGACGCCGACTCTCGCCCTTGCCCCATGACCGTCCCTCCCCTTGCACGCACGCGCATGGCCCCCCATGCTTTCTGACGTCTCATCAGAAATCCAGAAGGGTGCGGACGATGACCGTCGCACAGCGCCATGGACGCCGGATCATGATGACCCCGGCCGAGCTCGACTCCTTCCTCACCGAACAGCGCACCTGCCGGGTCGCGACCGTGTCGGCCGACGGACGCCCGCACGTGAGCGCGCTCTGGTTCGCCTGGGACGGCTCCTCGCTGTGGCTGTACTCGCTGACACGCAGCCGCCGCTGGGCGGAGCTGCGCGCCGACCCGAGGGTCGCGATCGTGGTCGACGACGGCGAGGAGTACGGCGAGCTGCGCGGCGTCGAGCTGTCGGGCACGGTCACCTTCGTCGGCGAGGCCCCGCGCACCGGAGAGCCGTGCCCCGAACTCGACGCGCCCGAGCAGCTCTTCGCGGCCAAGAACTTCGGCCTGGACACGATGCCCCACGACGGCCGGCACGCCTGGATGCGGCTCACCCCGGACGCCGTCGCCTCCTGGGACTTCCGCAAGCTCGCCGGACTCTGACGGGCGCCACCCCGACGCCACCGGCCCCGGCACCACCGAGCCGCCCCGACCGAACCCGCCCCCTCCTCAGCCCGCCAGCGACCCGGCCGCCGCCCGGAGCGCCGCGACGACCGCGCGCACCGAGGGGCGGCGTCCCGCGTCTGCGCGCCAGGTGGCGTGGATGTGGCGCCGCATCTGCTGCCGTACGGGAACGAAGACGACCCCGTCGGGCACCGGACGGCCGAGCCGGGGCGTCACGCAGACCCCGAGTCCGGCGGCGACGAGCGCCAGCTGGGTGTGGTGCTCCCCCGCCAGGTGCCCGATGCGCGGTTCGATGCCCTGCGAGCGCAGCGTGAACATCAGCCAGTCGTGACAGAACTCGCCCTCGGGCCAGGACACCCACTCCTCGTCGGCGAAGTCCACCAGGTCCACCGCCTCCCGCCCGGCCAGCCGATGCCCGGCGGGCAGGGCGACGTCGGCGAAGTCGTCGAGGAGATGGGCCCGTTCGAGCCCGCCGGGGACCGGCGCGCGCTTGTTGCTCCAGTCCAGGACGATCGCGAGGTCCGCGTCGCCGCGCAGTACCGCGCGTACGCCCTGCTCGGGCTCCAGTTCCGCCGTGCGGACCCGGAGGTCGGGATGCCCCGCGCGCAGGGTGGTGAGCGCGGCCGGGAAGAGGCCGCGGGCCGCCGTCGGGAAGGCCGCCGCCCGTACCTCGCCCACCACCTGGCCGCGCTGGGCCTCGATGTCGGCCTGGGCCAGCTGGACCTGGGAGAGGATCCGGGCGGCGTGCTCGGCGAGCAGCGTCCCCGCGTCGGTGAGCCGCACGCCCCGGCCGTGCTTGGAGAGCAGCTGCTGCCCCACCTCGCGCTCCAGCTTGGAGAGCTGCTGGGAGACGGCCGAGGTGGTGACGTGGAGTCCGTCGGCCGCGCCGCTGACCGAGCCGTGCCGGGCGACGGCATCGAGGGTGCGCAGGCGCTCGAGGTTCAACATGTAAGCGATACTAAGGGGAAGGGTCGAGGAATTCTCGCTTGTTCTACGAGATCGGGACCGTCACCCTGAGTGCATGAGCCCCGCATCGCCGCCCTCGCCCTCCGCTTCGCCCACCGCCCTCACCTCACGTCTGCTCGACTGGCGCGTCCGCTTCGGCGTACTGGCCCTCATCTGGGGCTTCAGCTTTCTCCTGATCAAGGTGGGTACGGAGGGCTTCGCGCCGCTCCAGGTCGCCTTCGGCCGGCTCTTCTTCGGTACGGCGGTGCTCGCGGTCGCCCTGGTGGTGAAGCGCGACCGGCTGCCGCGCGGCGCTCGCGTCTGGGGTCATCTGGCGGTCGCGGCCTTCCTCCTGAACGCGCTGCCCTTCTCCCTCTTCGCGTACGCGGAGCTGACGATCTCGTCGACCCTGGCGGGAATCTGCAACGCGACGACCCCGCTGTGGGGCATGCTGCTCTCCCTCGTCGCCCTGTCCGAGGACCGCCCGACCCGGGTCCGCGCCGCCGGCCTGGGCATCGGCTTCATGGGGGTGCTGACCGTCCTCGGCGCGTGGCAGGGGTTCTCCGGACTCGACGTGACGGGCACCGCGCTGGCTCTGCTCGCCTCCTTCAGTTACGCGGTCGGCTGGATCTACGTCCGTAGGACGCTGACCGGCACCGGAGCTTCGAACCTCTCGCTCGCCGGTTCCCAGGTAGGGCTCGCGGCCCTGCAACTGGCCGTGGTGACACCCCTGTTCACCTCGGCCCCCGAGTCCGTGGAGCTGATGCCGCTCCTGGCCGTGATCGCGCTCGGAGCACTCGGTACGGGGTACGCGATGCTGCTCCAGTACGGCGTGGTCGCGGAGGTCGGCCCGACGACGGCCTCCATGGTCACGTACTTCGTTCCCGTCATCGCCACGGCTGCGGGCGTCGCCCTCCTCGACGAGCAGATCACCTGGAACACCCCGCTCGGCGCCGTCGTGGTCCTCGCGGGCGCCGCCCTCACCCAGACCCGCACCTCCCGCCGCGCCACCACGAACCCGCCGCCGAGGGAACCGGCCGCCGCCCCCGCCACGGCATCACGGGAACGGTCCGGGGCCAAGGCCTGACTGCGGGGACGGGCCGGCCCGACCACCGGACCGGCACCACCCCTACCCATAACTCCGCGCCACCACCGGCCCCACCGCCCGCGCGACCGCGTCGGCCAGCGGCTCCACGTCCGCGACGGCGAGTCCGGAGACGGTGAGCCGCACGGCCTGCCCGGCGTTCATCCGGAAGCGGGCGCCCGGCGCCACCGCCCAGCCCGAGGCGAGGAGCCGGGCCACCGCGCCCGTCTCGTCGGGGACGGGGACCCATACGTTCATGCCGCCCCGCCCGTGGGCCTCGACGCCCCGCCGGGCCAGGGCCCGCACGAGTCCGTCGCGCCGCTTCCCGTACGAACGCGCGACGACGGCGGGGTCCACCGCCTCCGCGGCCCAGAGGTGCGCGACCGTCTGCTGGAGCAGGCGGCTGACCCAGCCGGGGCCGAGCCGCTGCCTCCCCAGGACCCGGTCCACGGTCTCGGCGTCACCGGTGAAGGCCGCGATGCGCAGATCGGGCCCGTAGGCCTTGGCGACCGAACGGACCAGCACCCAGTGGTCGGTTCCTCCGGCCAGCGGGTGCAGCGGCTGCGCGACGATGCCGTGCCCGTGGTCGTCCTCGATGAGCAGGACGCCGGGATGCCTGTCGAGGACCTGGCGCAGCTCCCGTGCCCTGGCGTCGGTCACACAGGCGCCCGTCGGGTTCTGCGCCCGGTCGGTGACGATGACGGCCCGTGCCCCGTCCTGCCGGATCGCGCGCTCGACCTCCGCCGGCAGCGGTCCCTCGTCGTCGACGGCGAGGGGTACGGGGCGCAGCCCGAGCGCGGGCACCAGGTCGAGGAGGCTGCCCCAGCCGGGGTCCTCGACGGCCACGGCGTCGCCCGGCCGGAGGTGGACGGCGAGCACGCGCTCGACGGCGTCGAGGGAGCCCGATGCGACGCCGATGGGCCCGTCGGGGACGCCGTCCGCGTCGAACGCGGCGCGCGCGAGCCGTCCGAACTCCTCGTCGAGCGGGGCCTCCCCGTACATGCCGGGCTTCTCGGCGTACCGCCGCGCCACCTCGGCGAAGGCCTCGCCGAGGGGCGGCAGCAGGGCGGGGTCGGGGCTGCCGTTGCTCACGTCGCGGACCCCCTCCGGGGCCTCCACCCTGATCGAGCCGCGCGCGGTCGTGGCGGGGCGCGGCCGCACCCGGCTGCCGCGCCGCCCGTCGGTCTCGATGACCCCGCGCTCGCGCAGGGTGCGGTACGCCGCGGCGACGGTATTGGGGTTCACGCCGAGCATCACCGCCAACTCCCGCATGGGCGGCAGAAGTTGGCCGGGCTGCAAGGCCCCGGTGCCGACCCCTCGCTCCACGCTCGCGGCGATGTCCGATGCGCGACGACCTTCGATCCGATACTCTCCTAGCACAAACACGAGTATGCACTAGTGCAATGGAGTACGCAATGACCACCGCCGCCGACACGTACACGCCGACCGACCGGACCGTGCCCACGCGCTCCCGCGAGCGCGCCTCGTACGACAAGGCACTGGTCCACTCGATACTCGACGAGGCCTACATCTGCCACCTCGGCTTCGTCCGCGACGGCGCGCCCGTCGTCCTCCCGACGCTCTTCGCCCGTGTCGGCGACCGCCTCTACGTGCACGGCTCCACCGGCTCCCGGCCCCTGCGCGCCACCGGCGACGGCGTCGCGTCCCCCGGCCTGCCCGTCTGCCTGACCGTGACCCACGTCGACGGCCTGGTGCTCGCCCGCTCCGCCTTCCACCACTCCCTCAACTACCGCTCGGTCGTGGCCCACGGCACGGCGCACCAGGTGACCGACCCCGAGGAACTGCGCACGGCACTCGACGCGCTCGTCGACCAGGTCGTCCCCGGCCGCTCCGCCGACTCGCGCCCCGCGAACACCAAGGAGCTGGCCGCCACGGCCGTCATCCGGCTGGACCTGGACGAGGTCTCGGCGAAGGTCCGCGCCGGCGGCCCCAACGACGACCCCGAGGACCGGTCGCTCCCCCACTGGTCCGGCGTGGTCCCGGTGCGCGGCGGCTACGGAACGCCGGTCCCGGCGGACGACCTCGACCCGGCCGTCGCCGTGCCGGACTACCTGACCGCGCTCTGAGACGTACGGAGGACGACCCGGGTGGCCGGGCGAGGACATCGCCCGGCCGCCCGGCCCACTCCACCGCCACGTCCCCCTACACCGCGGCGACCGCCTCCCGCCTGCGCTCCGCCGCCGTACGCGCCTCGGTGTAGGCCAGGCCCGTGACGGCGGTGAGCAGCAGCAGCGTGCCGAGCACGACGGCGGCGGTGAGCTGCTCGCCGAGCAGCGAGACGGCGATCACCGCCGCGCTCACCGGCTCCAGGAGCATGATCACGGAGACCGTGGCGGCCCGGACGACCGCGGCACCCGCGAAGTACAGCGCGTACGCGAGGGCGGTCGGCACGGCCGCCACGTACACGAGCAGCAGAAGCACGGTCACCGGCGCGTCCGTGTGCGGTACGAGGCCCTCCGCGAGCGCGGCGGGCAGCAGTCCGACCGCCCCGATGGCGAAGGCCCAGGTGGTGGTGGAGAGGGCGTCCGTACGGCCGCCGTCCCTGCCGAGCCAACGGGTGAGCACGGTGATGGCCGCGTATCCGGCCGCAGAGACGACCGCGAGGACGACGCCCAGCGGGCGTACCTCCGCGGCCCCGCCGCCAAGGACGAGGACGAAGAGTCCGGCGAGTGCCCCCGTGACGGCGGCGATGCCGCCGCGACCGAGGCGCTCGCCCATGGCGAGCCGGGCGCCGACCGCGATGAGCACGGGCCCGGCACCGAGGGTGATGACGGTGGCGACGGCGAGGCCGGTGGCCTGGACGGCGGCGAAGTAGGCGCTCTGGAAGAGGGTGAGCCCGATCCCCGTACCGAGGACGCGGAGCGTCCTCCGACGGCGCGGCTCCCTGGCCACCGGGGCGGCACCGCGCCGGGGCCTCAGGGCCAGTGCTGCGAGCAGCAGGACGAGGCCGCCGACGCAGCGCCAGAAGGAGAGGGCCAGCGGGCCCATGTCGCTGACGCGGAAGATCAGCGAGGCGGCGGCGCCGGCCGTGCCCCAGGCGATCCCGGCGACGATCAGATAGAGCAGGCTCCGCCCGACGGACAGGGCGGATTCCGAAGAGTTCGACACGTGACTTCTCCGTGGAAGACAGGAGGGAAAGGTGGTCGCTCGGCTCCGCGCGCGGGCAGCGACGAACCGCTCGGGGGCGAGGAGTCGCCCGGCCGAGCCCGGTCTTCGTCGAGGAGAGTCGCCGCGCGCGCTAGGCGGCGGGCGGCGGAAGGACGGTCGAATGCATGATCGGCACCCTACGGGGCGGTCCGTCCGGAGGACAACTCGGTGTCCCGGGCCTCCGGGTCCCCCTCCGCGGCGGACCCCGCCACGGGTCCGGCAGCGGGAGCCTTCGGCGTCGAGGACTGGGCGATGAAGGCGCCGACCAGCACCACCGCGCCGCCGATGATCTGCGGAGCGGCCAGGTGCTCTCCGAGCAGGACCCAGGCGAGGACGGTCGCGATGACGGCCTCCAGACAGGCCACGACACCGGCCACCTGCGGGGAGAGCCGGCGCACCGAGACGACGCCGGTGACGTAGGCGAGCACGGTGGCGATCAGCACGATCCAGCCGAGCAGCAGCCACGCGGGCACGGCGGTGCCGTCCATGTCGGCGCTGCCGCCGAGGAGCGCCCAGTCCATGCCCCACGGGCGGGCGACGACGGTGAGGACGAGTGCGCCGACGAGCAGGCCGTACGCGATGACTCCGAGCGGGTCGGCCTGCCCGTCCTCGCCCGCGCCCTGGTCGGAGAGGACGAAGTAGCCGACCTGGCAGCAGGCGGCGGCCAGTGCCAGGAGCAGACCGACGAGGTCGAAGGTGAGCCCGGACCAGACCTGGACGACACAGGCGAGACCGCCCGCGGCCAGGACGACGCCGAGGGCCGCCGCGCGGGTGACGGGACGGCGCTGGACGAAGCGGACCCAGCCGAGGACGAGGGCGGGGGCGAGGTATTCGATGAGCAGGGCGACGCCGACGGGGATGCGGGAGATCGAGGCGAAGTAGAAGGCCTGGACTCCGGCGACGGCGAGCAGTCCGAAGCCCGCGAGGAGGGCGGGTTTGCGGCGCACGAGGTCCCGGTGGCGCCAGGCCACCGGGAGCATGACGAGCGCGGCGCCGGCGACCCGGAGCCACACCACGTGCAGCGGGTCGAGTCCCGCTTCGATGAGTGGCTTGGCCGCCACTCCTGAACCACCGAATGCGCAGGCCGAGACCAGGGCGATCCCCAGGCCGGCGCTTCTCCCCTGAGTCGCGTGCATCGGGCCATGATGGCAGGGAGCGGTCAGGCGCGTAACCCCCGTTACACCTGTTGAGACGGCTCGCCGCAGACCTCCGGAATCACCCCTTCCGGCATCGTGGCGATGCGGTCGGCCAGGGCGGCCGGATCGACCCCCGCGCGGCGCAGCACCTCGACGGCCCGGCTCTCGGGGGCGGCGGTGATGACGGCCAGCAGGTCGACGCCGCGGACCTGGGCGTCGCCGCGCTCCGCGGCCCGCCGGAAGGCCTCCTCCAGGGCGGCGGAGGCGGCCGGTGACCAGCCGGAGCCCTTGGCGTCCCGCGGCGGCGCCCCGTGCACGGCCGGCAGCGGGCGCCCGGCACCCGATTCCTCGACCGAGCGCTGCCAGCGCAGGCCGTAGCCGATGGACCGCTGGGCGAGGTAGCCGAGGACGCGGGCGAGCTGGTGTCCGCCTTCGAAGGCGGCGCCGGCCTCGGGGTCGGACTCGATGAGCGAGTGGAGGAGGTGGGCGGTGTCGATCTGACGGTCCCCGTCCCGGAGGGCTCTGCGGCGCGCGCCCGCCAGCACCGTCATGAGGGACGGTGTGAGGAGGTGCGCGAGCTCCGCGCGCGGGGCGACGGGCTGCCGGTACGGCTGGGGAATCGGGACGGGATGGTGCACCCTCCCACCTCATCAGGCCCTGGCGTCCGGAGCATCGCCGGGGAGAAGCATGTCCGCATCCCACCGGAGTTGGGCACGCGCGCGCGGTTCCTCCTCCTTACGGATGAGATCACGCGCGTTGCGCCCGTGGGGCGCGCGCCGCCTTGCTTTGCGCCCCTCACGCAACCGAAGCCCCTTCCCCGTACGTCCTCCGGTCGTGTTCTGGATGGTGGCTCTGCTCGCGCTCGACGGGCGGCAGTACGTCTACCGGGTGTACGCACCCCGGGAGGCACTGCCGGCCGATCTGTTCTGGGCCGCGTTCCACTGCCACGAGGAGGACGGGGCGCCCCGGGCCTCCGACAGCTTCGACGCGGCCGAGATCTGGTGGATCGGGGACGGCGCGGGACCGACCACCGCAGAACTGACGGTTCATCAGTATTGAATGTTCACGGCCGCCCGGCTACGTTCCGCGACACCGGAACCAGTGGGCACGCGTGAAGGGGTGGTCTCATGGCCGAAGTCAGCGCGGAGGCACGGATCGAGGCGCCGACCGGGAAGGTCTGGGCGCGCCTCACGGACTTCCCCTCGTACGGCGAGTGGAACGCCACCCACACCAGCTTCCCGAACGGCGGCCCGGAGGCCCTGGAGGCGGGCGCCACCTTCACCGAGAACATGAAGCTGATGGGCTTCCCCGCCGAGGTGCTCTGGACCGTCGAGGAGCTGGAGTCCGAGCGGGCCCTCGCCATCAAGGGCAAGGGCCCGATGGGCGTCGTCGTCACGACGCGCTACTCGCTGACGCCGGACGGGGAGGCGACGACCGTACGGATCGACGGCGGGTTCACCGGGGCGGCCGTCTCCCTGATGGCGGGCAAGCTGAAGGACTCGGCGACGGCGGCGCTGACGGAGTCCCTGCGCAAGCTCTCGGACCTGGTCACCTGACGCGGGCGCGGATGAGGGCCCCGCGGCGACCACGGGGCCCTCATCCGCACACCAGGTACCGGCCGACACGGCTCGGTCGCCGCCGACACGGCTCAGTCCTCGTCGGCCAGGATCAGTCCTCGTCGGCCAGGATCAGATACAGCTTCTTGCGGGCCTCGCCGATCACGGCGACCGCCTTCTGACGCTGCTCGGGAGTGCCGCTCTTCCAGACCTGCCCGAAGGCCTCCATCAGACCGAAACCGGCCTGACGCACCTCGTTCAGCGCCTCCCAGTCGACCCCGCGCCCGGCCTCCTCCCAGGGGGCGTCGGGCCCGCCCTCGGCCTCGGCGCGTCCGGTGTCGGTGAGCGTGAAGAGCTTCTTGCCGCCCTCGCTCGCGCTGGTGATCAGCCCCTCGTCCTCCAGCATTTGGAGGGTCGGGTAGACCGAGCCGGGGCTGGGCTTCCAGGCCCCGTCGCTCCGCTCGCCGATCTCGCGGATCATCTCGTAGCCGTGCATCGGGCGGTCCTTCAGGAGCGCCAGGATCGAGGCGCGCACGTCACCGCGCCGCGCCCTTCCCCGGCCCCCGCCGTGGCCACGCCCCCCGAAGGGTCCGCCACCGAGGGGCCCGCCGCCGAAACCCGGGCCGAAAGGACCGAACGCGGCACGCCGCCCCTCGAAGTCACCACGGGGGCCGGGGCCGCAGCCTCCACGGCCGGCTCCGTGTCCGTTTCCGTACTCGTGTCCGTGTGAACGCATCGCAACGCTCCTTCCATCGGGATTACATCGTTGAACGGTCGCGATGCCTCAACGATATATCGGAACTGTTCACCGAGCAAGCATGCCGACCTACCGGAACGGGGGGCCACGGGGCATCGGCCCGGTCCAGTGCCCCCCGATTGGCCTTGTTCCGCCGAAGTCCGCGCCCGGTAACGTACGGCGCCATGCGCATCCGAATCGTCGACGCCTTCACCGACCAGCCCTTCTCCGGAAACCCGGCCGGAGTCGTGCTCCTCGACTCCTTCCCGGACGACGCGTGGCTCCAGAAGGTCGCCGCGGAGGTCAACCTCTCCGAGACCGCCTTCGCCCACCCCCTGCCGGCCGGCGGCGAGGCGGACTGGGCGCTGCGCTGGCTCACCCCGACCACCGAGGTCGACATGTGCGGACACGCCACCCTCGCCACGGCACACGTCCTGCACTCCACGGGCACGGCGAGCGGCACCGTCCGCTTCTCCGCCCGCTGCGGCGTCCTCACCGCCACCGCCGAGACCGACGGCACGATCACGATGGACTTCCCGACCTCGTCCCTCGCCCCGGTCGCCGTCCCCGAAGGCCTGGAGAAGGCGCTCGGCGCCGATGTCCTCGCCGTCCACGACACGGCCGCCCACATCGGCGACCTCGTCGTCGAGCTGCACGACGAGTACACCGTGCGTGCGCTCGCCCCGGACTTCGCCGCCCTGAAGGGCCTCTCCTCGCGCGGCGTCATCGTGACCGCCGCCGCCGAACGCCCCGAGCTGGGCTACGACTTCGTCTCCCGCGGTTTCTTCCCCGCCGTCGGCATCGACGAGGACCCGGTGACGGGCAGCGCCCACACCGCGCTCGCCCCCTACTGGTCGGCCCGGCTCGGCCGCGACGACCTCGTCGGATTCCAGGGCGGCGCCCGTACGGGTCTCGTCCGTACGCGCCTGCGCGGCGAGCGCACCCTGCTGAACGGCCACGCGGTGACGGTCATCGAGGGCGAGCTGCACGCCTGACCGGCCCCGACCGCCGGCACACACACGAAGGGGCCGTACGGCAATCGCCGTACGGCCCCTCACCCATGCCGCGTCACACCGTCGGCAGCCAGCCCACCCTGCCCGCGAGCAACCCGTAACCGACGAAGGCCACGATGTCGAGGAGGGAGTGCGCCACGACCAGCGGCCCGACCCGGCCCCAGCGCCGGTACAACAGGACGAAGACCACGCCCATCACCACGTTGCCCACGAAGCCGCCGATCCCCTGGTACAGGTGGTACGAGCCGCGCAGCACCGCGCTCGCCATCAGGGCGGCCATCGGCGTCCACCCCAACTGCCCAAGGCGGCGAAGCAGATAACCGACGACGATGACCTCCTCCAGGACGGAGTTCTGGATCGCCGACAGGATCAGCACCGGGTACTTCCACCACACGTCGGGCAGCGACTCGGGGACCACGGTCAGGTTGAACCCGGTCGCCTGCGCCGCCAGGTAGAAGGCGAGTCCGGCGCTCCCGATGACCGCCGCGACCACCGTCCCGCGCCCGAGGTCCGGCCACGGCCGGCTCCGGTCGAAACCGATGGCCCGCAGCCCCGAACCCTCGCGCAGCAGCAGATGGGCGACCAGGACGACCGGCACGAGGGCCGAGGCGATGCCGAAGAGCTGCCAGGACAGGTCGAGCCACGGCCGACCCAGCGCGTACGAGCCGTTGAGCGACGCCGCCTGCTCCTTCAGCGGCCCGGACCTGGTGATCGAGCCGGTGAAGCTGATGAGCGACGACACCGCGCTCGCGCCGAGCGAGAGCGCCAGGACGATCAGCATCTCGGAGCGCAACACCCGGCGCGGCAGACCGTCGGGGGGCAGGGCGGCATCACTCACTCGTTGCTCCGACACCACACCTGTCTCCACTTCCCGGTCGCGGACGGACGCCGCCGCTGCGGCCCGACCACTGTGTCATGATCGGCCGCCGCCCCGCCCACGCCGCCGGGAAGCGAGATCAGTCGATCCCCACCGGCCAGGTGTGGACCGGTTCGCCCGCGTGCATGAGGGTCCGGTAGCGGCGGGTGGTCGCCGCGAGCGCCGCCGCGCGGTCGAGGCCCGAATCCAGCGCCAGGTGGAAGGTGTCGGCCTGCCAGGAGGCACCGTTCACCCGCCGCAGACAGCGCTGCTCGATCACCCCGAGGTAGAAGTCCCGGTCGGCGGGCTCGATGTGCCAGCCGTCGAGCCCGGCCGCGGCCATCGGCAGCAGCTCGTCGAGGACCAGCCGGACCGCGGGGACGGTCGCGATGCCGCCCGTGCGGCCCGAGCGGGGCCAGCGCAGCTCCGCCTCGATGCCGTGCCGGCATGCGGTGTCGAAGTTGGCCTCGGCGTCCTCGAAGGCCATCCGCTTCCAGATCGGCCTGGGGTCGTCGGCGAGCGAACGCACGAGCCCGTAGTAGAAGGCCGCGTTGGCGATGACGTCGGTGACGGTCGGCCCGGCCGGCAGCACCCGGTTCTCGACGCGGAGGTGCGGGACGCCGTCGACCCAGCCGTACACGGGCCGGTTCCAGCGGTAGACGGTGCCGTTGTGCAGGACGAGTTCCTGGAGGCGCGGCACCCCGCCCTCGTCGAGGACGAGCAGCGGGTCCTCCTCGTCGCAGATCGGCAGCAGCGCGGGGAAGTAGCGGAGGTTCTCCTCGAAGAGGTCGTACACCGAGTCGACCCACCGCTCCCCGAACCAGGTGCGCGGCCGGACGCCCTGGGACTGCAGCTCGGGCGGGCGGGTGTCGGTGGCCTGCTGGAAGAGCGGCGGCCTCGACTCCCGCCACAGTTCGCGGCCGAAGACGAAGGGCGCGTTGGCGCCGAGCGCGATCTGGACGCCGGCCACCGCCTGCGAGGCGTTCCACACGGCGGCGAAGCGGGCGGGCGTGACCTGGAGGTGGAGCTGGACCGAGGTGCAGGCCGCCTCGGGCACGATCGACTCCGATGTGCACAGGAGGCGTTCGACACCGTGGATGTCGAGCGTGAAGTCCTCGCCGCGCGCCGCGAGGATCTGGTCGTTGAGCAGCGTGTAGCGGTCGGCGGCCGACAGGTTCTCGAAGACCAGGTCGTCCTGGGTGAGCGTGGGGAGTATGCCGATCATGACGACCCCCGCGTCGAGTTCCGCGGCCTTGCGGTCGGCATATCCGATTCCGGTTCCGATCTCCTCGGCGAGCCGGTCGAATACACGCCCGTCGAGCTGGTGGGGAGCGATGTTCACTTCGAGATTGAACATTCCGAGTTCCGTCTGGAAATCGGGGCTCGCGATCTTTTCGAGCACCGGCGCGTTGAGCATGCGCGGCAGCCCGTCGGCACCGGCGAGATTGAGTTCGATCTCCACGCCCATGAGATTGCGCGGACGGTCGAACCGCTTCTCCGCCAGGAGTCTCGCGAGCCCCGCCAGACACTGCTGGAGCTTTCTCCGGTACTGCTGCCGGTCGGACGGGCCGAACCCGTCGGCCGCGACCTTGTCCCCCATCGAAGCGTCCCTCCGCGAGTGGGCAGCCGCCATGACGGCCGCGCGTCACGGACGATGATGCCCACCCCGCTGATCCACAACGCCTGCGGAAGAAGGCTGTCGGAGGATAGGCTTGATGCGGTACCCCACCGGCACACCCCGAAGGCAAGGACAAACGACATATACCAATGTCCTATTGTCCGGGAAACCCGGGTCGCAATTCAGCCGTCCGACTGCGCGAGGAATACGCAGGTGAGGACGGTGCGACCCGTACGATTCCGCTTCTACGCCCCATGTTTTACGGCTCGATGACGCCTTGCCAGGAATATGGGCGACGTCTAGCGGAAACACTGTGTGAACACGTGTCGTATAAACTCCGCGGACGAGGCAGAGTGTTGGCGCCCGGCCACGGCCCCTTACGGCCCCACCTCCGGCCCCGCCGCCGACAGCGCCGTCGTACCTGCCCACGCGTCACCGTGTCTCCTGAGCGAGAGGCGACCCACCATGCTCCGAAACTCCCCGGCCCCCGCGCCGGCCCTCCGTAGTGTCCTCGCGGCCCTCGGCTCGCCGACCGCCGTCCGCGAGGCGCGAACCCCCGCCCTGCGGGCAGCGCAGGGACCACTGAGCCCCGAACTCCCCCTGCCCGTCCACGTCCTGGGCGTCGCCGCGGCACCGGGGCACACGCCCGGCACCCGGCTCATCGGCTGGCGTTTCCTGATCAGGAGCGGGGGCCGAGCCATCGCCGCCGCGGACACCATGCTCACCCCCGACGGCTGGTCCTTCTCGCACTTCTTCGAGGGGCCCTACGTCGTCGCCACCGAGCGGGCGCTGCTCCAGGCGGAGGGGCTGCCCACCGCTTACCAGCCGCGGCTGCTCTCGGTGCCCGAGCTGTACATGCAGACCCTCTGGCTGCACGCCGAGCCCGGGGACCACGGCGCCACGACCACCCCGGGCGCGGCCGACCTGATGGTGCCGCTCGCCCCCGCGCCGCCGGGGATCGCGGCCCACCACGCGTACCAGGCCGCCGATCTCCTGCCCGTCCTCCGGATGCGTCTCGCGCCGCCGCCCCTCCTGGGCTCGGCGGCGCCCGCCTGATCCACCCCCCGCGCACCACCGCCCCGTGACCCGTCCGGGTCACGGGGTGCACTGCTGTCCGAGCACACCCTGTCGAACGCCTCGCCCGAACACTCCTCCCGGACGGACTAGCCCGCTGGGACCACCCCGAACCACCCGAAGGGACGGTGCAGTTGACCTGAACCGCCCCTGCGGGTGATGCGTCTTCCCAGGAAAGGACGAGCTGCCGCGAAATACCTGCGGAAGGCCGTCCATGGGGCAAGACTGGGACCGGACCGAACCGACCTACGGGGGCGGCGATGAGCGCGAAGAGCCGCAGGACATCCACTACGACGCAGCGAGAGAACCCACCCATGTGCCAGCACCAGCCCGCCTGTCCCACCGCCGACTCCGCCGACCGTGAGGCGGCCCGACTGACGGCACACCACCCGGAGCAGGGCTGGAGCCTGCTGTGCAACGGCGTCCTGCTCTTCGAGGACACCGGTGAACTGCTGCCGGACGGGCAGATCATCGCCCCGCACCGGCCGCTGACGGCGGGGCAGGTGGCGACCGCCGCCTGAGGGCACGGGGCAGTCACCGTACGAGGGACAGCGCGAGACATCCGAGGGACACCCGAGAGACGCCGAGGGCCGGCCCGGAGAAGATCTCCGGACCGGCCCTCACCTCATGCCTGAAGGCGACCCGGGGCCACCGTCATGCTCAGTTGTCGTACTCGTCCATCGGCGGGCAGGAGCAGACGAGGTTCCGGTCACCGAAGGCACCGTCGATCCGGCGCACCGGCGGCCAGTACTTGTCGGCGGCCGAGACCCCGGCCGGGAAGACCGCCTCGTCGCGGGTGTACGCGTGGTTCCACTCGCCGCCCAGCGCGGCCGCGGTGTGCGGGGCGTTGTGCAGCGGGTTGTCGTCGGCGGGCCACTGGCCGGAGGCGACCTTCTCGATCTCGGCCCGGATCGCGATCATCGTGTCGCAGAAACGGTCCAGCTCGGTCAGGTCCTCGGACTCGGTCGGCTCGATCATCAGCGTGCCGGCCACCGGGAACGACATCGTCGGCGCGTGGAAGCCGTAGTCGATGAGGCGCTTCGCGATGTCGTCGACCGTGACGCCCGTCGCCTTGGACAGCGGACGCAGGTCCACGATGCACTCGTGCGCGACGAGACCGGCCGGGCCGGTGTAGAGCACCGGGAAGTGCGGCTCCAGGCGCTTGGCGATGTAGTTCGCCGCGAGCACGGCGACCTGGGTGGCGCGCTTGAGGCCCTCGCCGCCCATCAGACGCACGTAGGACCACGAGATCGGCAGGATGCCGGCGCTGCCCCACGGGGCGGCCGAGATCGGGCCGACACCGGTCTCCGGGCCCGCGGTGGGCTGGAGCGGGTGGTTCGGGAGGTACGGGGCGAGGTGGGCGCGGACGCCGACCGGGCCGACGCCGGGACCGCCGCCGCCGTGCGGGATGCAGAAGGTCTTGTGCAGGTTCAGGTGCGAGACGTCGCCGCCGAAGTGGCCCGGCTTGGCCAGACCGACGAGCGCGTTGAGGTTGGCGCCGTCGACGTACACCTGGCCACCGGCGTCGTGCACCTCGGCGCAGATGTCGGCGACGTGCTCCTCGAAGACGCCGTGCGTCGACGGGTAGGTGATCATCAGCACGGACAGCTCGTCGCGGTACTGCTCGATCTTGGCGCGCAGGTCGGCCACGTCGACCTCGCCGTCGTCGGCGGTCTTGACGACGACGACCTTCATGCCGGCCATCACCGCGGAGGCGGCGTTGGTGCCGTGCGCTGAGGACGGGATGAGGCAGACCGTGCGCTGGAGGTCGCCGTTGGCGCGGTGGTAGGCGCGGACGGCGAGCAGACCGGCCAGCTCACCCTGCGAACCGGCGTTGGGCTGGATCGACACCTTGTCGTAGCCGGTGACCTCGGAGAGGCGCTCCTCCAGCTCGGTGATGAGCGTGAGGTAGCCCTGCGCCTGGTCGACCGGGGCGAAGGGGTGCATCTGACCGAACTCGGGCCAGGTCACCGCCTCCATCTCCGTCGTCGCGTTCAGCTTCATCGTGCAGGAGCCGAGCGGGATCATGCCGCGGTCGAGCGCGTAGTCGCGGTCGGCGAGCTTGCGCAGGTAGCGCAGCATCGAGGTCTCGGAGCGGTGCGCGTGGAAGACCGGGTGGGTCATGTACGCGTCGGAGCGCAGCAGACCGGCGGGCAGCCCGTCCTCGGTGGCGGCGTCGAGCGCCTCCACGTCGGCGGTGACGCCGAAGGCTCCCCACACGGCGGCGAGCTGGGCTCGCCCGGTGGTCTCGTCGCACGACATGGACACGTGGTCGGCGTCGACGCGGTAGAGGTTGACACCGGCCTCACGGGCCGCGGCCACGACGGCGTCGGCCTTGCCGGGCACGCGGGCGGTGAGGGTGTCGAAGAAGGCGCCCTGGGTGAGCTCCACGCCTCCGGCCGTCAGACCCGCGGCGAGGATCGCGGCGTACCGGTGGGTGCGGCGCGCGATGCCCTTGAGGCCCTCGGGGCCGTGGTAGACGGCGTACATGCCGGCCATGACGGCGAGCAGCACCTGCGCCGTACAGATGTTGCTGGTGGCCTTCTCGCGGCGGATGTGCTGCTCGCGGGTCTGGAGGGCGAGGCGGTACGCGCGGTTGCCGTCGGCGTCGACGGAGACGCCCACCAGTCGGCCGGGCAGGGAGCGGGCGTGCTTGTCCTGGACGGCCATGTAGCCGGCGTGGGGACCGCCGAAGCCCATCGGGACGCCGAAGCGCTGGGTGGTGCCGACGGCGATGTCCGCGCCCAGCTCGCCGGGCGAGGTGAGCAGGGTGAGCGCGAGCAGGTCGGCGGCGACGGTGACGATGGCGCCGAGCTCGTGGGCGGCGTCGACCAGCGGCTTGATGTCGCGGACGGCGCCGGAGGCGCCCGGGTACTGGACGAGCACGCCGAAGACACCGCGCTCGGCGACCTCGGCGGGGATGCCCTCGCTCAGATCGGCGACGACGACCTCGACACCGGTCGGCTCTGCGCGCGTCTCGATGACGGCGATCGTCTGCGGCAGGGCGTCGGCGTCGACGAGGAAGACACCGTTCTTGACCTTGCCGACACGGCGGGACAGCGCCATGGCCTCGGCGGCGGCGGTGCCCTCGTCGAGCAGGGAGGCGCCGGAGGTCGGCAGCCCGGTGAGGTCGGCGACGACCGTCTGGAAGTTCAGCAGGGCCTCGAGGCGGCCCTGGGAGATCTCCGGCTGGTACGGCGTGTACGCGGTGTACCAGGCCGGGTTCTCCATGACGTTCCGGAGAATGACGGGCGGGGTGAACGTCCCGTAGTAGCCGAGGCCGATCATCGGCGCGAGGACCTGGTTGCGGTCGGCGAGCGTACGCAGCTCGGCGAGGACCTCGGCCTCCGTGCGCGCGGCCGGCAGGTCCAGCGCCTCGGTGTTCTTGATGACGTCCGGCACCGCGGCGGCCGTGAGCTCGTCGAGCGAGCCGTAGCCGACCTGGGCGAGCATCTTGGCGCGCGCCTCGGCGTCGGGCCCGATGTGCCGCTGCTCGAACGGGATGCCCTGTTCGAGCTCGGAGAGCGGAATACGGTTGGCGGTCATGTACGGAGGCCTCCTGGTCGTCACGACCTGCGAGGGGCACCACGGCGCGGGTACCCGGACGGCCTCCCCCTCTGTCATCTCAACCTGAGAGTTTCACCGGCACGCCTCGCGGCACGCCGGCTTTCACCGTCGGTGAGAGCGCATGCCGTCGGACACCGCTCTGCTTTCCAGAGTGACCTCGTCCGTGCGGTACAGGGGCCTGAGAGATTCCGGGGAGGATTTGCTCCTTCGGCGTCCACCGGAAGGTTTCTCCGGGGACTCTCCCGCACAGGGTCGACAGCCACAGCCAGCCTACCAGCGAGGTTGCGGCTCCCATCGCTCAAGTGGCCGACATCCCAGATGTGCACTTTCGTAGGGGTGTAGAGCAGTTGCGACCAGTTGGAGGGACCGTGCAGACCGATATCGATCCGCGCAGCCTGATCGGCCGCAAGGCGTTCGACCGTAACGGACACAAGATCGGAACCGTGGACGAGGTGTACCTGGACGACGCGACCGGCATCCCGGAGTGGGCGGCGGTCCGCACCGGCCTCTTCAGCCGGGACGCCTTCGTCCCCCTGGACCCGAGCGAGCTGCTCGCCGACGGACTCCACATCCCGTACGAACGGGCGCTCATCAAGGACGCCCCCGACTTCGGCGTGGGCCGCCACCTCTCCCCCGAGCAGGAACTCCAGCTCTACCGGCACTACAGCCTGACCCTGCCCCCACCTCCCACGGACACCCCGGACACGGACTTCGGCCGCCTGGCGGGCCAGTAGGACCCGTGCCACCACGAGCCCGGCCCCCAGGGGCCGGGCTCACCCCGTTCCGGCCACCCCGACGCCCCCGGCGTCGACCCCCCTGTCCACCAGCGGCAACGCCTCCCCCGGCACCAGCTCCGGATCGTCCACCGCGAACGTCCGCACCCGCCCCGGCTCCGACCACGTCGGCTCCTCGAACCGCACGGTGACCCTCCCGACCCCGCTGCCCTGCACCCACCCCGCCCCGTACACGGCGTGCCGTACGTCGTTCCCCGGCGCCCAGTGCCGCTCCACCGCCCCCTCGGCCTCGGGCTCGACCGCGGGCTCGGGCACGACGGAGGTCTCGGCCGCGGCCACGGCGACCTCCCCCGCATCGCCGGCCTGGCCCTCCGCCTCCGCCCTGGCCTCCGCCTCCGCCCTGGCCTCCGCCTGCGCGAACAGGTCCTCCTGCGTGTAGTCCGCGAGCCCGCTCACCCCGACCCCGAGCAACCGCACGCCACCCGTCGTGTCCACCGCCTCCAGGAGCCGTCCCGCCGCCTCGCGCACCACGACCACGTCGTCCGTCGGGCCCCGCAGCGTCTCGGACCGTGTCAGGGTCGAGAAGTCGTACCGCCGCACCTTCAGGACGATGGTCCGCCCCGAGTGCCCCGAGGCCCGCAGCCGGCCCACGCACCGCTCCGCGAGCCGATCCACCTCGGTCCTGATCCGCACGCGGTCGTGCAGGTCCACGTCGAAGGTGTCCTCGACGGACACCGACTTGGCGTCCCGCTCGGCCACCACGGGCCGATCGTCGTACCCCTGGGCCATCCGGTACAGGGAGGCCCCGTGCGACCGTCCGAGGAGCCGTACGAGCTCGTCCTCGCCCGCTTCGGCGAGGTCGGCGACGGTGGTCATGCCGGCCCGCCGCAGGTGCTCCCCGGTCGCCGGGCCGACACCCGGCAGGATCCGCACCGACCGCGGCCCGAGGAGCTCCCGCTCGGTGCCGGGTTCGATCAGGACGAGCCCGTCGGGTTTGGCCTCCTCTGAGGCGATCTTCGCGATCATCTTGGACCCGGCGAGCCCCACGGACCCGGTCAGACCGGTCGCCGCGAGGATCTCGACGCGCAGCCGCTCCCCGGCGGCCCGGGCGCTCAGGCTGTCGTCGGCCACCTCACCCGCCTCCAGGTCCACGAACGCCTCGTCGAGGCTGAGCGGCTCCACGAGCGGGGAGAGCCGTCCGAGCAGCTCCATGACCTGCTCGCTGATCGACCGGTAGAAGGAGAAGCGCGGGACGAGGAAGGCCGCGTTGGGTGCGAGCCGCCGCGCCTGCCCCATCGGCATGGCCGAGTGCACTCCGAACCTGCGCGCCTCGTACGACGCGGTGGCCACCACGCCCCTCGGACCGAGACCGCCGACGATCACGGGTTTTCCGCGCAGGCTGGGCTTCGCCGCCTGCTCGGCGGCGGCGAAGAACGCATCCATGTCGAGATGCAGGATCGTCGGCGCGGCTCTCACGTATCCGATGCTGCCTTACGCCACTGACAACGCCGCACGGGACGCATCGAGGAGCGAGAGGCTCCTCAGACCGCCTTGTCCCGCCGCCGCCTGGCCAGCTCGTCCCCGGGGTTGTGCCCCACGAGCGTCTCGCCCGTGTCGACCCGCTCCCCGTGCAGCTGCGAGAGCGCCGCCTCGACATCCCGCCAGACCACGCCGACGGCGATGCCGAAGACGCCCTGGCCACCCTGGAGCAGGTCGACGACCTCGTCCGGCGAGGAGCACTCGTACACCGTGGCCCCGTCGCTCATGAGCGTCATCCGCTCCAGATCGCGGAAGCCCCGCGCGCGCAGATGCTGCACGGCGGCCCGGATGTTCTGCAGGGCCACGCCGGTGTCGAGGAAGCGCTTGACGATCTTCAGCACGACGACGTCGCGGAAGCTGTAGAGCCGCTGTGTCCCCGACCCGTAGGCGGGCCGCACGCTCGGCTCCACGAGCCCCGTACGCGCCCAGTAGTCCAACTGGCGATAGGTGATCCCGGCCGCGGCGCAGGCCGTCGGGCCCCGGTAGCCGACCACCTCGCCCGCCGCGCCCGGGCCCTCGCCCGGTTCTGTGCCGCTCAGTCCGGTGCCCGCACCGGTGCCCGTACCGAAGTCGCCCACACTGCCGTGAAGCGGATACGGGCCGCTCTCTCCGGACGCGCGTCCGAGCGAGCTCCCTGCCGTACCGTCCGCGCTGCTCATCACGCCGACCCTCCGTCCTTGACCTGCCCACACGAAGGTAGGCAGTCACTCGGGGTGCGTCAACGATCGCCACACTCGGCACGCCGAGTGATAATCACCCTGAGAGTGGTTTCCCGTATCTCTCGCCGGGGAAAGGCTACTCGAATGCTCTGACGGCACCCCGCGAACGGCGCGCGGCCGCGTCGCTCCGCGTCACTGACTGTTGGTCCCGAAATCCTCCGGTGAGATCTGGTCGAGGAACTCGCGGAACTTCTCCACCTCGTCCTCCTGCTCGTCCGGAATCGCGATACCGGCGTCGTCCAGCACACCGTCACTGCCGAAGATCGGCGTTCCGGTCCGAAGGGCGAGCGCTATCGCGTCCGACGGCCGCGCACTCACCTCGACGCCGCTGGCGAAGACCAGTTCGGCGTAGAAGACCCCGTCACGCAGATCCGTGATGCGGACTTCGGTGAGTTCCTGTCCCACAGCCTCCAGCACGTCCTTGAACAGGTCGTGCGTCAGCGGCCGCGGCGGGGCCATCCCCTGCTGGGCGAAGGCGATCGCGGTCGCCTCCCCCGGTCCGATCCAGATGGGGAGGTACCGATCGCCTCCCACTTCACGCAGGAGCACGATCGGCTGGTTGGAGGGCATTTCCACCCGGACACCCACAACGTCGAGCTCGTTCACACAGCAACCCTAGGACGTGCCCGACCGGTTTGGATAGTCGGGCCCCTCCAAGGCCGCCCTGGACGTCACTGGAGACGGATGCCCAGAGCGGTCTGTACGAGGGCCGCGTGCAGCCTCACCGACTGCGCGGCCAGCTCCTGGGCGGTGGCCTCCGCATGCGCTCTGGTCTGCGGATTACGGTGCCGGCGGAGCGGCGCGACGACCTGTTCGATCAGTCCGGCCTCCCGGTCCGCGGCCGCCTTGACGGCCCGCAGGTGCCGGGGTTCGAGACCGAATCTCCCCAGATCCGCGACAAGCCGCGCGACGGTCACGCTCTCGGGGTCGTAGCCGCCGCTGTCCGCCTCGGAGATCAGCCCGTACGACTCCCACTCCGCCAGCTCGGTCTCGGTGACCTCGGCCGCGGCCAGCAGCTCGGCGCGCCCGATCCGGGCGGCGGTGGGCGGCTCCGCGTCCTGCTCCCAGGCACCCTCGAGCAGGTTGGACCGGCGCCCCGGGGCCGGGAGCTTGATCTGCTCTCCCCTGGCGAGGGCGTCGAGGTGTTCGCGGATGACCTTCAGCGGAAGGTAGTGGTCCCGCTGCATCCGCAGGATCTGGGCGAGCCGCTCCACGTCCTGCGGGCTGAACTTCCGGTACCCGGAGGCCGTACGCCGGGGCTCCACGAGCCCCTCGGCCTCCAGGAACCGGATCTTGGAGATGGTCACTTCGGGAAATTCGTCGCGCAACTGGTTCAGCACCGTGCCGATGCTGACCAGCCTGTCGCCCGCGGCGGCGCCGGTTCCGGCGCCGCCCGTCGGTGTTCGCAGCATGGACCTTCCCTGAAGGCTTCTCCGAGGCGTCAGACGCCCCGCCGGCTCGAGTGGAAGACCAGCCGGTACTTGCCGATCTGCACCTCGTCGCCGTTGGACAGAACGACCGAGTCGATCGGCTCACGGTTGACGTACGTGCCGTTGAGGCTGCCGACATCGGAAACGGTGAAGCTGCCGTCCTGGCCCCGCCGGAACTCGACATGCCGCCGGGAGACCGTGAAGTCGTCCAGGAAGATGTCGCTCTGGGGGTGACGGCCGGCCGTCGTCAGCTCGCTGTCGAGCAGGAACCGGCTGCCCGAGTTCGGCCCACGGCGCACCACGAGGAGCGCGGAACCCAACGGCAGGGCCTCGACGGCCGCCAGCGCCTCGGGAGAGAGCGCGGGCAGCTGGGTCTGGCCGGTGACCTCCGCGTCGTAGGCCTCGAGGCCCGAGATGGAGATCGTGGACGTCGTCTCCGACGGACGCTCGGCGGCGGCCCCGCCCCGCAGCGGCGTGCCGCAGTGGGAGCAGAAGCGGCTGTCCGCCGTGTTGCGGTGACCGCACCTCGTACACACCGGCATGGACGCATCCTCCTGCCGCGGCTGCCCCGCCGAGGTCTGTGTCGCGTACGGATCAGAGGTAAACCCTCCACCCATACCTGAGGTTGATGGTTCTCCGAAACCTATGCGGGCGGCCCCGGCGGGGTCAACAGACGACGCGCCCGGAGTGCCCGGAATGTCACCGCCCTGACCCTCGACCTCGTCGCGGAAGAGCGGGCGCTCGCCGCCCTGCTCCTCACTCTGGGCATGGCGCGGCGCGCGGTGCCTGGCGTTGCCGCCGTCCTCGCGTGCGCTCTTGCCGAACAACTTCGCAAACAACTTCACGGGCGATTCCCCTTGACCGAAACAGACCCGCCCGTGGGGCAGGACGAACCGAGATCCATCACACCTGCCGACCCGGACACCTTCACAACGTCCGTATCCTCCGGACAGTTTCCACCACGCACCACCGTTGTGGTGCGCCGACCCCCCGCAACGCCATGCCCTTGTCGCGGGACCCCCCTCGTCCCCCTCTCACTGGGAGGACGACTGAGCGTAGTCAGGCCGCTTCGCGGGTCGCAAGGCGTCGACGACGATCTTCGCCGACCGCTCCACCGTGGCCGTGGCCTGCTCCTTCTCCAGGGTCTGCACGACACCGCCGGGGATGTTGAGCGCGGGCTCGAGGTCCTCCGGCTTGCCGATGACCTTGAAGACGTACGGAGCGGCCACCTTCGTTCCATCGATCCGCATGTCATTGCCGCTACCGGTGAAATAACTGTCCGCGACCACCCGCACACCGTTGACCTGGATCGCCTCGGCGCCCGCGGCACGCAGCTCCTGGATGGCGTCCAGCAGCATGTCCGACTCGACGGCCCCGGTGGGATCGCCGACGGTCAGGGTGATGCCCGGACCCTCGGCGGCCACGGTGCCGGCCAGGATGCCGAGCTGCTGCTCCTTCTCCTGGGTCTGCTTCCGGGCCTCCTCGGCCTGGTCGGAGCTGGACTCCAGCTCGGTGCGCTGCTTCTCCAGCCGCGCCTTCTCGTCCTCCAGGCGCTGCGTACGGTCGTCGAGCTCGTCGAGGATCCGCACCAGGTCCTCCTGGCGCGCCCCGCGCAGCGCGCTGTTGTCGCTGGTCGAGGAGACCTGGATGGCCAGGCCCAGACCGAGCACGAACAGCAGCAGGGCCACGATGAGTTGCGCCCGGGTCACCCGAAGCGGCCACAGCGCGGAGACCAGCCTCCGGCGCCCACTCGGCTCGGCCGCGGGCGCGGGCGCGTCCTCGCGCCGCGTCCCGGACGTCGTGGGCGCGGCCTTGGCGGCACCTTCGGAGCTCTTGGAACCCTCGGCGCTCTCGGAACTCTCGGGCTTCCGGGAGTCGGGGTTCGGGGGGTTCTCGGGGTTCTCGGGGTTCTCGGGGTTCTCGGGGTTCTCGGAGTTCGCGGCGTTCTCAGGGTTCTCGCTCATCGGCCTCACGCCCGGAAGACATGGCGCCGGATGGCGGCCGCGTTGGAGAAGATCCGGATGCCGAGCACGACGACCACACCGGTCGACAGCTGCGCGCCCACGCCCAGCTTGTCACCCAGGAAGACGATCAACGCGGCCACGACCACGTTCGAGAGGAACGACACCACGAAGACCTTGTCGACGAAGATGCCGTCGAGCATGGCCCGCAGGCCGCCGAAGACCGCGTCGAGGGCGGCGACCACGGCGATCGGAAGATAGGGCTCGACCACCGCCGGAACTTCGGGGCGGACCAACAGTCCGACCACGACTCCGACGATCAGGCCCAGTACGGCGATCACGATGTGCCCTTCCCTGTGTCGGCCGTGGCCCGACCGGAGGGCGTCGCCGCCCCGGCCCCCCTCGGCTCTGCGGTACGTACGGTCAGGCTCGGCGCGGCCGGCAGGCGTACGTCGCCCTCGGCCGAGATACCGCTCCTGATCCCGAAGTTCTCCACCAGCGCGTGCAGGTACTGCCCGTCGGCGCTGTCCTGGAACGCGGTGCTCAACCGCTGCCCGTCCCCGATAGCGAGGACGGTGTACGGCGGCACCAGCGGCTTGTTGTCGACCAGTATGGCGTCACCCGCGGCCCGGATCGCGGACAGCGATGTCAACCGCTGGCCGTTGATGGCGACCGCCTCGGCGCCGGACTCCCAGAGCCCGTTGACCACTCGCTGCATGTCCCGGTCGCGCACCCGGCCCGTGTCGGAGAAGCCACTGCTCTCACGCGGCCCGCCGCCACCGGTGTCGGTGTCCTTGGCGTCGTCGACGACGAGCTTCACCCCGGGCCCGTGCACCGGCGTCGCGCCCGAGAGCAGCCCCACGAGCTCGCCCTGATCACCGCCGTGCTGTTGCAGGGCCTGCCGCTGACGCTCCCCGACCTCGGTACTGATGCGTTCGACGTCGCGCTCCAGCTGATCGGCCGCCGACGTCTCCGCCTCGATCCGGTCGATGAGCTCCTGCCGCTCCTTGGCGACGACCGGCGCGGAGATCCGCGCCTCGGCCGCGCCCACGGTCACCACGGCGGCGGCGAGCAGCAGACCCCCGGCCACGCCGAGCTTGGTCCGCAGGCTCCGGGGCAGCCCGCCACCGTCGGCAGCGCGCCGCGCGGTCGCCTCCGCGTAGCCGTCGTCGAGCGCGTGGTCGATCACGTTGTTCAGCAGCGACATGGACGCGTCCGGGCGTGGCGGCGGTGATCCGGTGCTCCGAACGGGGGGCTGCTGCGACATGCCGCACATCGTCGCACGTCGCACGACCTACCGCCGAATGGCCCCTCCGACTGGCGGGGAGGCCCCCTGGGGCCCCCCCCCGCCGGACGGTTGTCGCGTCAGTTGCCCGCGCTGTCGACCACCGCGGCCCACTCGTCGAGCAGGGCCTGTGCGGAGGCGTCGTCGGGCCCCTCCGCCCACAGATGGGTGACGGCCTCCGCGGGGTCGGGCAGCACCATCACCCACCGCCCGTCGGCCTCGACCACGCGCACGCCGTCGGTGGTGTCCACGGAGCGGCTGCCCGCCGCCTCGACCACTCGGCGCATCACGAGACCCTTGACGGCCCACGGGGTCGCGATGTCCCTCTTGAGGACGTGCGCCCGCGGAATCCGCGCGTCGATCTGGCTCAGCGTGAGCTGGGTCCGCGCGACGAGCCCGATGAGCCGCACGAAGGCGGCGGCACCGTCGAAGACGCTGCTGAACTCGGGCACGATGAACCCGCCGCGCCCGTCCCCGCCGAAGATCGTCGACTCCTCGCGTCCGACCCGTGTGAGGTCGTCGGGCGAGGTGGTCGTCCACTCCACCTGGGTGCCGTGGTAGGCGGCGACCTGTTCGGCGATCCGGGTCGTGGTCACCGGCAGCGCGACCCGTCCGGAGCGCCGCTCGGCCGCCACCAGGTCGAGGAGGACCAGGAGCGCCCGGTCGTCCTCGATGATCCGCCCGCGCTCGTCCACGAGCGAGAGCCGTTCGCCGACGGGGTCGAACCGCACCCCGAACGCCGCCCGTGCCGAGGCCACGATCTCCCCCAGTCTCACCAGGCCGGCCCGCCGGCTCTCCACCGACTCGGTGGGCCGCGACTCGTCGAGACCGGGGTTGATCGTCAGCGAGTCGACCTGGAGCCGTCCCAGCAGGCTGGGCAGCACGAGCCCGGCACTTCCGTTGGAGGCGTCGACGACGACCTTGAGCCCTGCTTCGGCGATCCCGGTGGTGTCGACGTTCCGCAGCAACGAGCCGGTGTACGAGTCGAAGACGCTCGCCGGGAAGGAGAGGTCACCGATCTCCCCGGGGAAGGCCCGCCGGTACTCCTGCCGTGCGAACACCCGGTCGAGTTTCCGCTGCCCGCCCTGGGAGAGGTCCGCCCCGCGTTCGTCGAAGAACATGATGTCCACGGAGTCGGGCACCCCGGGCGAGGTCCGCACCATGATGCCGCCGGCACTTCCCCGGGCGGTCTGCTGCCGCGCCACAGGCAGCGGTACGTTCTCCAGGTCTCGTACGTCGATGGCACTGGCCTGCAGCGCCGAGATCACCGCCCGCTTCAGAGCCCGCGCACCGCGGGAGTGGTCGCGGGCCGTGGTGACGGTCGAGCCCTTCTTCAGGGTCGTGGCGTACGCCCCGGCGAGGCGTACGGCCAGCTCAGGGGTGATCTCCACGTTGAGGATGCCGGAGACGCCCCGGGCCCCGAAGAGATGGGCCTGACCACGGGACTCCCAGATGACCGAGGTGTTGACGAAGGCGCCGGCCTCGATCGTCTTGAACGGGTAGACCCGCACGTTGCCCTGCACGATCGATTCCTCACCGACCAGGCACTCGTCCCCGATGACGGCTCCGTCCTCGATCCGGGCGGCCCGCATGATGTCGGTGTTCTTGCCGATCACGCAGCCGCGCAGATTGCTCTGCGGACCGATGTAGACGTTGTCGTGGACGACGGCCTTGTGCAGGAAGGCGCCGCTCTTGACGACCACGTTGGAGCCGACGACGGTGTGCTCACGGATCTCGGCACCGGCTTCGACCTTGGCGTAGTCGCCGATGTAGAGCGGCCCGCGGAGCACGGCGTCGTGGTGCACCTCGGCCCCTTCGGCGACCCACACGCCGGGCGAGATCTCGAAGCCGTCGATGTCGACCTGGACCTTGCCCTCCAGGACGTCCGCCTGGGCCTTCACATAGCTCTCGTGGGTGCCCACGTCCTCCCAGTAGCCCTCGGCGACATAGCCGTAGATCGGCTTGCCTTCCTTCATGAGCTGCGGGAACACATCACCCGACCAGTCGACCGGAACATCCGCCTCGACGTAGTCGAAGACCTCGGGCTCCATCACGTAGATGCCCGTGTTCACGGTGTCAGAGAAGACCTGGCCCCACGTGGGCTTCTCCAGGAAGCGCTCCACCTTCCCCTCTTCGTCGACGATCGTGATGCCGAATTCCAGTGGATTCGGCACCCGGGCGAGGCAGACCGTGACGAGGGCGCCCTTCTCCTTGTGGAAGGCGATGAGATCGGTGAGATCGAAATCGGTGAGCGCGTCCCCCGAAATGACGAGAAAGGCGTCGTCCTTCAACGCTTCCTCGGCGTTCTTCACACTGCCCGCTGTACCGAGCGGCTTCTCCTCGTTGGCATACGTGAGCTCCATCCCGAGCTCCTCGCCGTCGCCGAAGTAGTTCCTGACGAGAGAGGCGAGAAACTGCACGGTGACGACGGTCTCGTTGAGACCGTGCCTCTTGAGCAGTCGTAGGACGTGCTCCATGATCGGCCGGTTCACCACCGGCAGTAGAGGCTTGGGCATGCTCGAGGTCATGGGGCGAAGTCGAGTTCCTTCGCCACCGGCCATCACGACGGCCTTCATGTCGGAAGCGTCCTCCTTGAAGAGACGACGGTCCTGCCGACTTCACCTGTCCGCTCAGCGGCCCTCAGAGGTCCTCGTTGTTGCCGGCGACGCTGCTCGGCACAGGACGGACGGGCTCAATCGGCCGAGGTATCCGCCTTCACGAGTCGACGGACCTGGACCACGTAGAGGATCCCTGCCCACCAATACAGAGTTGTACCCCATCCGGCGAAAGCCCATCCGAAAACTTCAGCGAGTGACGAAAGCCAACCCGTTCCGTCACTGAGAAGCAGCAACGGGAACGCGTACATCAAGTTGAATGTCGCAGCTTTGCCGAGGAAGTTCACTTGCGGCGGCGGGTAGCCGTGCCGGCGAAGGATTCCGACCATCACGAGGAGCATGGCCTCGCGCGCCAGCAGAGCGGCAGCCACCCACCAGGGCAGGATCTCCCGCCATGTGAGCCCGACCAGGGTGGACAGGATGTACAACCGGTCAGCGGCCGGGTCGAGCAGCCGGCCGAGGTTGCTGATCTGGTTCCAGCGCCTGGCCAGCTTGCCGTCGAGATAGTCGCTGACGCCGCTGAGCATCAGGACGAGAAGCGCCCAGCCATCACTCTTGGGCCCGCCGAACTCCGGCCGGAGAATCAGCCACAGAAACAGCGGCACGCCGAGGAGGCGCGCCATGCTGAGAATGTTGGGGATGGTGAGGACCCGGTCGGTCTGAACGCGAGTCTCCTGGACCTCCACCCGGGGCCTCCTGCTGGGAACGTACGGACGATGCCCCCTGACCTTACCCGCAGCCACGACCCCCCCGGCACACAGGGGGCCGCCACCCGCTCCAGAACGCAAAAATGCCTCAACCCCCGGACAGAGTCCGGGGGTTGAGGCTAAAAATTGTTCGGCGGCGTCCTACTCTCCCACAGGGTCCCCCCTGCAGTA